>NZ_QULW01000017.1 GCF_003481825.1 Clostridium sp. OM02-18AC
GTGCAAGAGTAAACTCCACCGCCCTTTGGAGAAGTGGAATTTAAATTTTCATTTTAGGATATTGTGAAAAATAAAAATAACGCTTGACATATTTGCCAAAACAAGGTAAACTATCTGAGTCGCAAGCGAAACGCTTAGTGACAGCGATATGGGGTCTTAGCTCAGCTGGGAGAGCATCTGCCTTACAAGCAGAGGGTCATAGGTTCGAGCCCTATAGGCCCCATACCAAAACCGAATATGGCGGAATAGCTCAGTTGGCTAGAGCACACGGTTCATACCCGTGGTGTCGAGAGTTCAAATCTCCCTTCCGCTACTTCCTAGAAGTTCTGGTTTTCCAGAACTTCTTTTTTCGTATTTTTTTGATTTTAAATTTTTTATAAAATCCCTTGTAACCTGAAAACCGGTGTGATATAATCCGAAAAAGTCGAGAGAATTCTTTGGAAAGGAAAAGTCAAGTGAAGAACCTGTTAAAAAAATATGGACACATCTGGGTGTGTGGTTACATCCTTTTCTACCTGCCGTATTTCTTCTGGCTGGAAAGCGTGATCACGGACAATTACAAGATCATGCATGTGGCACTGGACGATATGATTCCGTTTTGCGAATACTTTATCATCCCTTATATCATCTGGTTTTTCTACGTATCCGGGGCGGTACTGTATTTCTTTTTTACGGATAAGCAGGACTATTACCGGTTATGTGCTTTCTTATTTATAGGCATGACGATCAGCATGCTGATCTGCACGGTATATCCGAATGGAACTGACCTCCGGGTAGAAGTGGATCCGAACAAGAGCATTTTCTGTTACCTTGTGCAGAAGATTCATGACAGCGATACTCCGGCGAATGTATTCCCAAGCATTCATGTATACAATTCCCTGGGTGTGCACATCAGTGTCATGAACAGTGAACGCCTGAAAAACCGGAAGTGGGTACGCCGGAGCTCGTTCGTGATCATGGTGGCGATCTGTTTGTCTACCGTATTTTTAAAGCAGCATTCCGTAGCCGATGTGACGGGAGCCATGGTTTTAGCATACGTGATGTATCTGTTTGTATACGGAAGTGTTTACGTGGAAAGCCGCAGAACAGCAAGACAGAAGGTAACTGGCTGACGTTCATACGGCAGAGGCTGCCGGAATGGAACATGGTTAAAACAAAATTTGGAAGAGTCAGGTCTTTGTGGTCTGGCTCTTTTTGATATCAAAATCAAAATTATATTGGATACACGGAAATCTGTTTTGAGATATTTTTTTTCCTATTCACTGGCTGCTTTTGAGAAAATTTTTGAGGATTGTCAGAATTGAACCTATTTTTATACAAAAATTCTTAGGAGATTTTGCAGTTTTATGATATACTGATAGGTAATAATGTGTGGGTAACTGCTTTGCAGTTACAGATGCGGGAGGTGCCCATGTACTATTTTATCGTAAACCCGAACGCGCATGGCGGTCGTGGAGAAAAAATATGGAAAAAACTGGAACGTCAGATCCGGAAATCCGGTATCAGCTATGAGGCTTATCAGACTGAAAGTCCGGGCGATGCCAGACGCATTGCCGCGCAGCTGACTGCAGACATGCAGGAGGAGATTACCATTGTGGCAGTGGGCGGAGATGGAACGGTAAACGAAGTGTTAAACGGTTTGTCTATCGGGGATTTCCTTACGGTGGGGTATATTCCGACCGGTTCCGGCAATGATCTGGCCCGTGGCCTGAATAACTCCAGAAATCCGGGAAAGTGCCTGAAACGGATTTTAAATCCAGAAGAAATCTGCAGGGTGGATTATGGCATCCTTTCCTATGAAGATGAGGAGCCGGTTTACCGGCGTTTTATGGTCAGCAGCGGAATTGGCTTTGATGCAGCAGTCTGTCACCGGCTGTTAGACCGGTCAAAGCCCGGAGAACTTAGGCAGATCCCCGGAAGAGGACGCTATATTCTGGCTGGTCTGAAACAACTGCTGACGGCAAAGGCATCCAGGGGCTATCTGATCCTGGACGGAGCCAGACGGGTTGAATTTAACCATATTTATTTTGTGTCTGTGCATAATCATGGCAGTGAAGGCGGTGGCTTCTTATTTGCGCCCAAGGCAGTCTTTGACGATGGAGAACTGGAACTTTGTGTTGCGCATACAGCATCCAAACTGAGACTGCTCCCGGTTCTTTTAGACGCCTACCGTGGACATCTGGGACGGCGGCGCGGTGTTCATTTCTATCGCTGTAAGGAAGCGGTCATTCATGTGGAACAGCCGATGCCGGTTCACGCAGACGGGGAAAACTGTTACTGCCAAAATGAGTTGCGGGTGCGCTGCGTAAAACAGAAGCTCCGCATGATCCTGTAACTGGAAATGAAAGAAATAAAGGAGATACAAATATGCGAATTGGACAAGGATACGACGTCCACAAGCTGGTAGAGGGTCGGGATCTGATCCTGGGAGGCGTTACGGTTCCTTATGAAAAAGGTCTTCTCGGACATTCCGACGCAGATGTGCTGGTTCATGCAGTCATGGACGCTCTTTTGGGAGCTGCCGCACTGGGAGATATTGGCCAGCATTTTCCGGATACCGATCCGAAATATAAGGGAATCTCCAGCATTGCCCTGTTAAAAGAGGTAGGTGCACTGTTGGAAAAAGAGGGGTATATCATCGAAAACATCGATGCAACCATCATTGCGCAGCGGCCAAAGCTTGCAGCTTACCGTTCGCAGATGGCAAAAAACATTGCAGAGGCGCTGCATCTGGAAGTAAATCAGGTGAGCGTAAAGGCAACGACCGAAGAGGGGCTTGGCTTTACCGGAAGCAGCGAGGGAATCTCCTCCCAGGCGATCACCCTGCTTTCCCATATGCGTGATTTTGCGGCAGATGACCGTATGGTATACCGCGATGACGCCTACAGCGGCGGCTGCGGCGGCTGTCCGGGGTGTTGCAGCAAGAGTACAGAAGCAGAATAAAAGCAGACTCTGAAATTGCAGCATTGGCAGGGAACTGCCGGACACGCATATGTGGACAGGACGGCAGAAACTGCTGCGGAAAAGAAAACAGCCCGATATGGGAGAAGACAAGGAGAAAACGATTATGAAAATTTTTAATACACTGAGCAGAAGAAAAGAAGAGTTTGTGCCATTGGAGCCTGGCAAGGTAAAAATGTACGTATGCGGACCGACCGTATATAACTTTATCCATATCGGAAACGCACGTCCGATGATCATTTTCGATACCGTACGCCGTTATTTCGAGTACAAGGGTTATGAGGTGAACTACGTTTCCAACTTCACCGATGTAGACGACAAGATCATCAAGAAAGCCATCGAGGAAGGTGTCGATGCAGAGACCATTTCCAAACGCTACATCGCAGAGTGCAAGAAAGACATGGCGGACATGAATGTAAAACCGGCAACGACTCATCCGCAGGCAACCCAGGAGATCGCAGGTATGCTGGAGATGATCCAGACCCTGATCGACAAGGGACATGCTTATGTGGCAGCAGACGGTACCGTATATTTCCGTACCAAATCTTTTAAGGATTACGGTAAGCTTTCCCACAAGAACTTAGACGAGATGCAGTCCGGTTTCCGTGAACTGAAGGTGACCGGCGAAGAGAACAAGGAAGATCCGTCCGATTTCGTTCTCTGGAAGCCGAAAAAAGAAGGCGAGCCATACTGGGAGTCTCCGTGGTGCCAGGGCCGTCCGGGCTGGCACATTGAGTGCTCTGTGATGTCCAAAAAGTATCTGGGCGAGCAGATCGATATCCATGCAGGCGGCGAGGACCTGATCTTCCCGCACCACGAGAACGAGATTGCGCAGTCTGAGGCAGCAAACGACAAGACCTTTGCAAATTACTGGATGCACAACGGCTTCTTAAACATCGACAACAAGAAGATGTCCAAGTCTCTTGGAAATTTCTTTACCGTTCGCGAGATCGGTGAAAAGTATGACCTTCAGGTTCTGCGCTTCTTTATGCTGAGCGCCCACTACCGCAGCCCGATCAACTTCAGTGCGGAGCTCATGGAGGCTTCCAAGAACGGACTGGAGCGTATCATCACCTCCGTTGAGAAGTTAAAAGAGCTGCAGGGCAAGGTATCCGGCGATGCACTGACTGAGGCAGAGCAGGAGAACCAGAAGACTGTAGATGAGCTGATCGCGAAATTCGAGGCAGCTATGGACGACGATTTCAACACCGCAGATGCGGTTTCTGCAATCTTCGAGCTAGTGAAGCTGGCAAACAGCACCGCAAACGAAGAAAGCAGCAAAGCCTATGTAGATCTGCTTAAGGAAACCATCAGCAAACTGAGCGATGTTCTTGGTATCATTACCGAGCGCAAGGCAGAGGTTCTGGACAGCGAGATCGAGGAGCTGATCGCGGCAAGACAGCAGGCAAGAAAAGAGAAAAACTTTGCCCGTGCCGATGAGATCCGCCAGCAGCTTCTGGATATGGGCATTATCCTGGAAGATACCAGAGAGGGTGTAAAATGGAAGAGAGCATAAAGATCGAGGAAGCTATCGCAAAAGCGTTAAAGCTGGAAACGGTAGATCCGCGGACCTACTCGCCGCTGGTGCTGGCCTATATCGGAGATGCCGTTTACGAGCTGCTCATCCGCACGAAGGTCATCAACCACGGCAGCATGCAGGTCAACAAGATGCATAAAAAGAGTGCCAGTCTGGTAAAGGCAGAGACACAGGCGAATATCATCAAAGCCATTCAGGAGGACTTAACCGAGGAAGAGCTGGCAGTTTATAAGCGCGGGCGCAATGCCAAGTCAGCTACCACGGCCAAGCACGCCACCATGATCGATTACCGCATGGCAACCGGCTTTGAGGCACTTGTCGGGTATCTGTACCTGCAGGCACGTCACGACCGTCTCCTGGAACTGATCCGGGACGGACTGGAAAAGATTGGAGAACTTTCATGAGATACGAAGAATTAACCATTGAAGGACGCAATGCCGTGTTAGAGGCATTCCGCTCCGGAAAAACGATCGATAAGCTGTTCGTGCAGGATGGCTGTAAGGACGGACCGGTCCAGACCATCGTAAGAGAGGCAAGAAAGGGCGATACCATCATCAATTTCGTACCGAGAGAGCGCCTGGACCAGATGTCTGAGACTGGAAAGCACCAGGGTGTCATCGCTTACGCTGCGGCTTACGAGTACGCAGAGGTGGAAGACATCTTAAAGGCAGCAGAAGAAAAGGGCGAGCCGCCGTTTATCTTCCTCCTGGATGGAATTGAGGATCCGCACAACCTTGGTGCGATCATCCGTACGGCAAACCTGGCAGGTGCACACGGGGTTATCATTCCGAAGCACCGTGCGGCAGGTCTTACTGCAAC
Organism: Clostridium sp. OM02-18AC; assembly: GCF_003481825.1. Classification (GTDB taxonomy): domain Bacteria; phylum Bacillota; class Clostridia; order Lachnospirales; family Lachnospiraceae; genus Brotaphodocola. The sequence goes on from NZ_QULW01000017.1 coordinate 5,318, forward strand.
GGTAGCAAAAACCTCCGCAGGCGCATTAAACTACACACCGGTGGCAAAGGTTACCAACCTGGCGCAGACGATCGAAGACCTGAAAAAACGTGGCTTATGGTTTGTCTGCGCGGATATGGGCGGTGAAGTCATGTATCGTCTGAATTTAAAAGGACCGATCGGTCTGGTGATCGGAAATGAAGGAAACGGAGTCGGCAAACTTATCCGTGAGAAGTGCGATATGATCGCATCCATCCCGATGAAGGGCGACATCGACTCCCTGAATGCTTCCGTGGCAGCGGGCGTACTGGCTTACGAGATCGTGAGACAGCGGCTGAACTAAAAAGAGCAGATTTGCCAGGCAGTTACCGGATGTATGAAATTGTTTAGCAGCAAGGCACTCCTGGGATCCAGGGGCGTTTTCGCAAAAGAGGTGTTAACGTATGAAAAAAAGAAATATCTGTGTCAGTGCAGCAGCTGTGATGACGGCAGTTATGCTGTACGGGTGCGCGGGCAGCAGCGTTCCGGCAGAAACGGCGGCTTCTGCGAACGTCGCAGCATCTGCGGAAAATGGGAAAGAGTCTGTGGAAAACGAACAGAAGACCGAAACCGCAGGGGCAGGTAAAGCAACTGCAGCAGTGACGGAGACTGCAGAAGATTCTCAGGAATCTCTGGGGCTGGCAGACGCTGGAGCAGCAGAGACTCTGGCTGTCATCGAGGACGAAGCTGTTCCGCTCTACCAGAAACCGGCAGGCAGCGATGTGCGTACCCCGGTGGCAAGCGGCAGTGTGACCTATGGAAATGGTCGTGCCACCATCGATGCATCCAATACATCCAAGGGCTATGTCATGATCAAGTATACCGGCAGACAGAGCCGCATCAAGATCCAGATTGCAAAGTCAACCACTTATACGTACGACTTAAACGCGCGTGATGCCTACGAGGTATTCCCGTTTACCGAGGGAAGCGGAACCTACAGCATCAAGATTTTCGAGAATGTCAGTGGCAATCAGTACGCACAGGTTATGAGCCAGAATGTATCGGTCAGCTTGAGCGATGAGTTTGCCCCATTCCTGACCCCGAACCAGTATGTAAACTTCTGGAACGGAAGTGCAGCAGTAAACAAAGGTGCGGAGCTGGCAGCATCTGCGGCAGACGAGATCGGTGTTGTTACCAATGTATACAATTACGTGATCAACAACATTACATACGATACGGCAAGGGCAGCATCCGTGCAGAGCGGTTACCTGCCGAATGTGGACCAGGTTCTTGCAGAGCACAAAGGCATCTGCTTTGATTACGCAGCCCTGATGACGGCTATGCTCCGTTCCCAGGACATCCCGACCAAGCTGGTCATTGGCTACAGCGGCGGCCTGTATCATGCGTGGGTTAATGTTTACATCGACAATGTCGGCTGGGTAGACAACTTCATCTACTTTGACGGACACAACTGGTCGCTGATGGATCCGACCTTCGCTTCCTCAGGCGGACAGAGTGACTCGATCAAGCAGTATATCGGAAATGGTTCCAACTATCAGGCAAAGTATACTTACTAAGGGATAAAGGGAGAGAACTATGGCAGAGAAAGTTTACACCGGACGGGAACTGTCGGCATTCTGCCTTCAGGTGTCTATCCTGTTAAAGGCGGCAGTTCCGTTGGACGAGGGACTGTATCTCATGGCAGATGATGCCCCGACCGAAGAGGAAAAGAAGCTTCTCCACACCATGGGTGAGGATGTGGAGCTGGGTGACCCGTTCTTCGAATCTCTGGAACGCACGGGCGCATTTCCGCCCTATGTGGTGCGTATGGCAAAGCTGGGTCAGCAGAGCGGTACACTGGACCAGATGATGGAGTCTCTGGCAGACTACTATGAAAAAGAATATTACATGATGAAAAACATCCGCAATGCCATCACCTATCCGGTGATGATGGTCGGCATGCTGTTGATTGTTTTGTTTGTTCTGTTCACTCGGGTTATGCCGGTTTTTGAGCAGGTCTATACGCAGCTTGGCGTGCAGATGTCTCCGCTTTCCCAGGCAGCATCCAGACTGGGCGGTATCTTAAGCGGCGCTGCACTGGTGGTATTTGTACTTCTGGCAGTTGCTGTTGCAGTTGCAGCCATTGCGGCGGGCGCGGGAAAAAAACTGACAATCGCACATAAACTCATGGAGCGGTTAAAACGAAACAGTAAGACTGCCCGCGCGGCAGCCGGACGCCGGTTTACTGCAGTTCTGGCACTGACAATCCGCAGCGGTATGGAACTGGAAAAAGGCATGGCACTCGCCAGAGAGCTGGTAGACAACAGCAAAGTGGCGGAGAAGATTGATGTCTGCAGCGAAAAACTGCAGGAGGGCGAGAATTACTATGAAGCCATGAAAGAGTCCGGACTGTTCAGCAGCTTCCACATCCAGCTCATCAAAGTAGGTGTGCGCAGCGGTAAGATGGACGAAGTCATGCAGAACATTTCCGATGATTACGAACAGCAGGCAGATGCTTCCATCGATGCGATGGTGGCAAGACTGGAGCCGACCCTGGTTGCAGTGTTGGCGATTGCGGTTGGTCTGATCCTTCTTTCCGTCATGCTTCCGCTGGCTGGAATTCTGGCCGGAGTAGGCTGATACGGACGGAGGAATGAACATGAAAAAGAAATGGGACAAACGCTTTGTTGCTGGCTGTATCGTGTCGGTCGCAGTATTTGGCGTGATCATGGCGCTGTTTATGAATGGCGTATTCTCTTTTCTGGGAAAGGCAAAATCGGAAGGCTCCGATACACTTATCAAGGCGATCCGTCAGGCATCGGTCCAGTGCTATGCGATTGAAGGGCGCTATCCGCCAAGTGTCGAGTATCTGGAGGAAAACTATGGAATCCAGATCGACCGGGAACGCTACAACGTGTTCTACAGCGGTTTCGCTTCCAATATCATGCCAGACATCACCGTGATCCCTGTAGAAGGAGGTGAAGACAATGACTGGCAGCCATAACCGCAACGACGGACAGACCATGAGTGTCCTCTTTACCATGCTCCTGTTCCTTGTCTTCATCATGTGTGCCCTGTTTACGGTACTTGCAGGAAGCAAGGTGTATGAAAATATCAGCAGGCGTATGGACCAGACTTATACCGGAAGTGTCGCGCTCCAGTACGTGGCGAACAAGGTACGACAGGGCGATACGGAAGGTTGTGTAGATGTAAAAACGATTGACGGACAGCAGGTTCTGGAAATCCGGGAAAGCATCGAAGGCGGGGACTACGTCACCTGGATCTACTATTTTGAGGGCAGCATCCGCGAGTTATTTACCTATGAAGACAGTGGACTCGGGCTTGCAGACGGTCTGGAAATTCTGGAATGCGACGGTCTGGAATTAGAGCAGGATGGCGCGTTGCTTCATGTAAAAACCATGGGAACAGGCGGAGGCAGTCTGACGTTATCTTTGCGCAGCGGAAGGGCGGTGACGGAGTGACGAATAAACGAGGTGGTTCCGGCTCCGGCATTTTCCTGATGGAAATGATGGTAGTCGTATTTTTCTTTATGCTCTGCGCATCTACCTGCATTCTTGCATTTGCAAAATCAGACCGGATGAGCCGTCTGGCATGGGAACGAGACCACGCAGTCAGTGCAGCGCAGTCTGTGGCTGAGGTGTGGAAGTTGTCTGGCGAGGACGGAACAGGCAATCTGCAGAAGGGGCTTCCGTCCGGAAAAACACAAACGGTTTCTGGAGAAACGCAGCAGGCAGAAAAACAATCTGCCGGACTGGAAACACAGGCAGATTCCGACTTGGTGTACTGGAATGCAGACTGGGAAGAGACAACAGATCCGTCCGCTGCAGCATACACCGGAAACCTGACAGAGACAGATCAGGAAAACGGAATGCACAGCTTTCAGATTGTGATCCGGGAAAACGGAGAGCGTGGCGAAGAACTGTTTACGCTGGATGCGGAAAAATATATCCGGAGGCAAGATTAGATGGCAAAACAGGAACTCAGAAGAAAAGCAAATATCGGAAGCTCCAGCCTGATCCTGATCTTTATCGTACTTTGCCTGGTGACATTCAGTGTCCTGTCGCTCGGCAACGCAAAGCGGGAAGATGCGCTTTCTCAAAGAAGTGCGGATTCCGTGCAGGAATACTACCGCGCGGATGCGGCGGGAGAGGCATTTTTACAGCTGGCAGACCAGGCGCTCTTAAAGGGCGACAAGGACAGTCTTATGCCATATCTGCAGAGTGCTTCCGGCACCTATTGTACCGATGTGGCCATGAATGCAGGTCAGGCGCTCCGGGTAGAACTGGCGTTGGACTGGGAACAGAAAACGTATCAGGTGCTTTCCTGGAAGGTATATCACCAGGAAGACTATGAGATCGATCAGTCCATTCCGGTATGGAGTGGCAATTAATGCAGGAGGGAGTGCCTATGTTTACAGAAGATGTACTGCGCAATGCAGTAGAACAGGGTGCGGCAGATATATTCCTGATCCCAGGCATGCCGCTTTCCTGGAAGGTGGGCGGAAAGATCATGTATCAGAGTGACGAAAAGATTTTTCCGAAAGAAATCGAAGAGATGGTGCGGGAAATTTACGCACTTGCAAACAACCGCAGTATGGACCATGTCATGGAGCATGGTGACGATGACTTTGCCATGGCACTTCCGGGCGTTTCCCGTTTCCGTGTAAACGTGTTCCGTCAGAGAGGTTCTCTGGCTGCAATCATCCGTGTAATCACATTTGACCTGCCGGATTTTCGAAATCTGAACATCCCTCAGGTGGTGATCGATATTTCCCGTATGACGAAGGGCTTTGTTCTGGTAACGGGACCTGCGGGAAGCGGTAAGAGTACCACGCTGGCCTGTATCATTGACCAGATCAATAAGACACGCAACGTGCATGTGATCACGCTTGAGGATCCGATCGAGTACCTGCACCGGCATAATCAGAGTGTTGTTACCCAGCGAGAGATCGGTCTGGATACCGAAAGCTACGTGACGGGTCTTCGCGCAGCACTCCGTCAGGCACCGGATGTTATTCTGGTTGGTGAGATGCGCGATGAAGAAACGATCAAGACAGCACTGACTGCGGCAGAGACCGGTCATCTGGTCATTTCTACCCTGCACACAGTCGGCGCGGCCAACACCATAGACCGAATCATTGACAGTTTCCCGCCGGCACAGCAGGAACAGGTGCGGGCACAGCTCTCCATGGTCATGCAGGCAGTAGTATCCCAGCAGCTGATCCCGGGAGTAGACGGAGGTGTCGTTCCGGCATTTGAAGTCATGTTCTTCAACAATGCGATCCGGAACCTGATCCGCGAATCCAAGATCCACCAGATTGACAATATCATCGCCACTTCCCAGGAAGAAGGCATGATCACCATGGATAACAGCATCATCAAGCTGTTTAGGGAAGGAAAGATCAGCAAGGAAAATGCGATCATTTACAGCAGTAATGGGGAATTGATGGAGAAGAAGCTGGCGAGACTGTAAAATAGAATCGAAATTAGGAATTCATTATGAAGGTGGAACAGAGAGGGCGTTCTCGGAGAAATCTGAGAGCGCCCTTTTTTCAGTTGTTTGATCAAACGAATCGTGTGCTGTATTTTTTGCCATGAAAAAGTGTAATGCTATCACACTTTTTGCAGCGAAAAAATGCAGCACTGTCACACTTTTTACAAGGAATTTAGTCAGTCTTCCACAGTCAGAAGCCGCAGCCCCATATCCGACCAGGTATTCCCGATCAGATAAGACGTGTAATTCTGCCCGGAAGCAATCTCAATCTGTGCGGAAAGAAGTGGCTGCGGGGCGCTGGTTCCTGCAATCGCGCCGGATCCCTTCACGCCAATGACAATGATCGGGATTTCCCGCAGGAAAGAGTAGCTGTTGGAGTTAGTGACATAGAACTGGTAGGTGCCTGCCATGGCCTGTTTATAAGGAGTTACCGTCTGGAATGCCACATTGCGGAAGACCGTTTCTCCGCCGTAGAGCAGCAGGTCGTAGCGCGAACCGGCAAAGGTCATGTTCGCAAAACGGTAGCAGCCGGTGTTGTAGGCACGGGTGCTGCAGCCGGTATCGGAAACCTGGACCAGTTCCAGTCCGCCGGAGGCTGAATCGGTCAGGATCATAGTAACTTTTTCGCCTGCGGTAAATGGGAAATTCTGCTGCAGCAGCACGGAACGCATGCCCGATGCACGGCGCACGGTCACGGTATGGAAGCCATCGGAAATCCAGTCATAATTGGAAATGGTGCCGAATCTGGAATTGATGGCATAGGCAGTGCCGTCGATGCTGATATTCACAGCAAAGCTGTTGGTCGAGGCATTTAAGAAACGTACCTGCCCGTAGTAGCGCGGAGAAATATTCGGAGTACTTGGAGTCAGCGGGAAGAAACCGCTACCCCAGTTTCCATTTCCCCAGTTCCAGCTGCCGCCAATATTTCCGGTAGTGTTATTTCCCGGATAAACCGGTCCGCCCTCTTCAAATCCAGGGAGCGGAACAACGGGGGTATTTGCATCATTTCCAGGATAAGCTGCACCGCCTTCTTCCGGGTTTGGAAATGGAATTACCGGTGTGTTTTCCTCGTTTCCGGGATAGGTTGCACCACCTTCTTCCGGAGTCGGAAGCAGAGTCACTGCATCATTCTCATTCATATCCGGAGTGCCGTTGTAATGTGTATCGTTTTCAGCCATAATGCGCCTCATTGTTTTTTACTTTAGGTTATGAAGTGTTGGACTGGGCGGTGCATGGCTTTCTGTATGGATCGGCGAAGTCGGAAATATTTTGCTGAAAATTTTATGAGCTTCCGGATTCCATTCCGCAAACACATGGCTTATAATGAAAGAGATACTGCGGAAAATGGCAGTGAATAACAGGTCGTATCGCATGAGCCTGGCAGATTGGAGAACAATGGCATGATGCAGCTACGGATATGGGGCGTACGCGGTTCCGGACCGGAAACAGGACCGGAATACCAGGAGTATGGGGGCAACACCTCATGCATAACAGTTCATACAAAAGAACAGACGGTCATTCTGGATGCAGGAACCGGTCTGGGACAGTTTGACCGGAGCATGAAAGGGCAGATGGGATCGGGAAGAAAACGGCTGGATCTTCTGTTGAGCCATCCCCATATGGATCATCTTTTGGGGCTTTACGCCTGTTCTATGTTGTTTGATCCGCAGATGGAGTTTCATATTTATGGAGAACGGTCCGAAAACAAAAGTCTGAAAGAACTGCTGTGCAGTATTTTTTCGCCGCCGTACTGGCCGGTGAGTCTGGATCAGATTCCTGCCCATGTGCTGTTTCATGAAATTACAGAGGGCGACACATTTATACTTGGAAAAGGAATCCAGGTGAAGACCATGAGAGGACTGCATCCCGGAAACAGCATTCTTTACCGGCTCGATGAAGTCGTAGAAAAAGAAGCTGCCAGCGTCGTGTATGGGCTTGACTGTGAACTGACCGACACCATGCTGCCGCGCCTGGCAGAATTTGCCAGAAATTGCAGTCTTTTGATCTGCGATTCCTGCTATACGGAAGCAGAACTTGCAATCCGGCATGGCTGGGGGCACGGTTCCATAGAACGCAGCCGGAAACTCCGGCAAATGAGCGGTGCAAAACAGGCACTTCTGACGCATTATGAGCGCACTTATCAGGATGCATTCCTGCAGGAACAGGAGAAACTGTCCATGACACAGGATCCGAATTGCATATTTGCCCGGGAGAAAATGACGGTGGAGCTCTAATCCATAGTGCATCATGAATGCAGAAATCTGGGATTGGCGTATGCCTGGAAAAAAGCAAATAACGTGGGAGAAAACAGGGAGAAAAAATACAAATGACGCAAAAAGAAATACAAAGCATTCTGGAGATCGGCACAGCCCTTTCCTCCGAAAAAGATTACAACCGGCTTCTGGAGATGATCTTAAACCGCATCATGGAGCTGACGCACTGCGATGCCGGAACGCTTTATCTGGCGGATGGCGATCTGCTGCGCTTTAAGATCATGCGCAACAATACCCTGAAGACCTACGAGGGCGGAGATGGCAAAGAGCCGAACCTTCCGCCGGTCAAGATGAGCCATGAAAATGTATGTTCCATGTGTTATCTCGAAAACCGCACGATCTGTATTGAAAATGTGCGGACCTGCAAGGAATATGACTTCTCCGGACCAATCCGCTACGATGCCATGACAGGGTATCATACCCAGTCGATGCTGGTGGTGCCGATGCACAACCGCCAGGGAGACCGCCTTGGTGTCATCCAGCTGATCAATGCGTTAAACGATGACGGCAGCATTGGCACCTTTTCCCCGGAACTTGTGCCGGTCGTGGAGACGATTGCTTCCCATAGAATCTGTGCCTTCTCTCCGGAAATGATCCCGATGGTCGAATCGATTGCTTCCCAGGCAGCGATTACGATCCAGAATGTTCTTTATATTGAAGAGATTAAAAACCTGTTCGAGTCCTTTGTACGCGTGATGTCTTCCGCAGTCGACGAAAGAACCCCGTACAATGCCAGTCACACCCGGCACATGGTGGAATACGGCACACATTTCATCGATTATCTGAACGAGAAAGCAAACGAAGCGGGAAAAGATATCCTGTTCAATGCCGACCACAAGCATGAACTGCTTATGAGTATCTGGCTGCACGATATCGGAAAACTGGTCATTCCGCTGGAGGTCATGAACAAAGATGCAAGATTCCTGCCAGAGCAAAAGACCGCGATTTTACATCGTTTTGAAAAAATCCGTCTTCTGACCCAGATCGCACAGCTGAAAGGCATGATTTCCGAAGAAACCATGCAAAACCGTGTGAAAGAGTTAAAGAATGTACAGGAAACCATTCTCCGCGCCAATACAGCCGGGTTCTGCCCGGATGATCTGCGGGATGCAGTCTGCCAGATCCATGAGAAAACCTATACGGAAGAAGACGGCAGTACGCATCCATGGCTGGAAGAGGAAGAATTCCAGATGCTTATGATCCGCAAAGGAACCTTATCAGAGGCAGAGCGAGAGGTGATGGAAAGCCACGTTGTCATTACGGACAAACTGCTTTCCGAGATTCGTTTTTCAAAAGAACTGTCCCATGTTCGGGAATGGGCAGCAAGCCATCATGAACTGTTAAATGGAAGCGGTTATCCGAAACATCTGACTGCAGAGCAGATCCCGATGGAGGTGCGCATCATCACCATTCTGGATATTTTCGATGCCCTGGTGGCAGATGACCGTCCGTATAAACCAGGCATGCCGATCGAAAAAGCATTGAACATCCTCGATGCCATGGCAAACAAGGAAGGCAAGCTCGATCCGGAACTGACCCGTCTGTTCATCGAGAGCAAAAGCTGGGAAAAAGTGCAGGCAGAGCAGAAAAACAGTGAAAAAGAGGGCAAATAGCAAAAAATAGCGAAAATGGCAGAAATTATGCAGAAATGGCGAGGTTTGCGTTATTTAAAAAATAACGTATAACTGGAAGCTTTTGGTAGTATATGGTAAGATAAATAAAGAAGCAGGGATACAGAACGAAACCTGCAAAAATAGAAAACTTGTAGCTGTCTGGAAACCGGATGGTTATGAGTTTTCTTCGTACATGGGAGGAAATGAGGATGAAGTGCTCAATATCCGCACTTCCTCTATGGTAGTCGGTATTCGAGGTACCTCTGGCTGGGTGAAAGTGGTCGACCAGTACCACAGCATCCTGTATATGCTGGAAGGCGAAGTCACCGCTTATGTCACCGACCCGGCCAGCGGACAGAGAAAGACCATCACCCTGCGCGGCGGACAGCATGCGGAATTCTGGGTTTATGACAGAAATAAAGAAGGCGACAAATGTGATATCATCGTCCGGCAGTATGGGGAAGACGAGATCGAAGGCTTTGTGGCAGTAGAACTGAAAAAGAACCAGCCGCTTTGTGACCGGATCCGGAATGGCGGCGGAGGTGGAACTGGCGCGGGCGGAAACGGTGCAGGATATGGAAATGGTGCAGCGCTACGTAAGCAAACCGCCGGTAGATGCACATGCATTCTGGTATCTGCCATTTGCCGGACTTCCGGGGGATTACAGCGAGTCCATTTCCGTGGCAGACATCCTTTCCGGCGACGTACCGCCAAAATATTTTGCAGACCGCATTGTGCTGATCGGACCTATGCAGCAGGACTTCAGGACAGCTATTCCACAGCCATCGATCATGCAGAGCCAATGTATGGAGTGGAGTATCAGGCAAATGCAGTGGAAGCGCTGCTTATGGGCAATTACAAAAAAGAAGCATCGGACATCTGGCAGTATCTGGCAGTTTTTCTGGTTACAGGCGTGTTTGGACTCTGGATCTGGAAACAGAAGATGCTTCCGGCAACCATCGGCTGGCTCGTCATAAGTGGCGGCTGGAGATTGATTGCGAAACTTGCTTATGAGCATGGCATGGTGCTTCGATTGATCTGGATCCCACTCGCGGCTACCGTTGTCTATGTTGCAGGAATTGCAATCAACTACATCACGGCGGCTCTTGAAAAACACCGGGTGACCAGTACCTTTAAAAAATATGTAGCACTGCAGATCGTGCAGGAAATCCTGGACAACGGCAATCCGGAAGCGCTTATGGTCGGCGGACGGGTCGTAAACATTGTAGTGCTGTTTGTGGATATCCGCGGATTTACAACCATGTCAGAAAAGTTATCCCCATCGGAGGTCGTGGAAATCTTAAACCAGTACCTGACCCTGATTGCGGACTGCATCATGCGCAATGGCGGAACGCTGGACAAATTCATCGGTGACACGGTCAACACCTCTGCAAGACTGGAAGCAAATGCTCCGGCGCGGACCATCTTTATTTCCCGTGAGGTAGCAGACCAGTTGGAAGGACGCATTAAAGTGACGTCTCTCGGAACCAGTATTAAATTAAAGGGAAAATCGGATATGGAAATTCTTACGATGGATGGGATTATAGAATCGTAATGAACATGATATTCAGAGATTTTCTTTCAGAAGATGAAAGTGATTGAGCAGAAGAATATCTGCGGGCACATTTTTATCGTAATCTTCAGGTAATAAATCTTTGATCTTGTCTAGGAGCTCTTTCGCGCAAGTATCTAATAGTAGGTTGATAAAGCGTGTTAGGGCTTCATAGGCGTCTTATAAATCACGACTCCTTTCGTTTGTGCATCAGCGAAAGCTCCTGACATAGATGTAGAACCGGTTGGAAAACGCAGTTTATCATCGTAGCAGGATTCTGGGAAATAATTGGGTAATACATAAGACATATCATGATGAAATTGCTTTCGATCATTATAAAAGAAAAGAAAATCAATGTCGGAATCCTCACGACATCTGCTTTCTAAAGCAGAACCAAATAAAATAACCTTATCTACGCTTTTGATTAACGGGAAAATTTCAAGATAACGTTTTAGTTTGCTGATTTTGTATTCAGACACATTGATACTGGTTCCATCCGCGAGTTTTAATGGGATGAGTTCGCACATATACGCTCCTTATAGAAAAAGCCATGTCGTGAAATATTTGGATATACAGAAAAACGGAACTCCAATATGAAATTCCGTTTTTAAAGCTGCTGACGGGAATCGGACCCGTGACCTCCGCACTACCAATGCGACGCTCTACCGACTGAGCCACAGCAGCGAACCTCGTATAATATAGCATGGACATTTCAGTTTGTCAACAATATTTTTGAAAAAAGTAAAAAAATTATTCACCAAATTATTCACCCTTTTATGAGAGCGTCTTATCTGGCTGTTTGGAATTTTTGATTGCTCAGGAATAAAAAGTCAAAAAAACAGAAGACGCGAGACACTATGCGAGATACCCCATCTGCTATAATCAAGTCATAAAGAGGAAATGCTATATGCTAGGAGGGATATTATGAGAAAAACCAACTTAACCAAAAGGGCTCTTGCGGTTCTTCTCAGCTGTACAATGACCGCAGGAAACGTTGCTGCAGGAGGTGTACTTACCAGTTACGCAGAAGAAATTTCTGACACAGAAAATGATACTGTTGAAGAAGCAGAAGACAATGCTTCTGAGAATGAGGGACAGGAAGAAAATAGCGAAGACACAGACAACAGTACAGAAGATGCTGGTTCTGAGGAAGAAGCAGGAGAGAATGAATCCGGTGAGGAAAATTCTGAATCAGAAGACGATAGTTCAGAAGAAAAAGATTCAGAAGATAACACTGGGAATAGTTCCGAAGAAGATTCTAAAGATGAATCTGATAGCGATTCAGAAAATGATTCCAAAGATGAATCCGAGACAGGTTCAGATGAATCTAAGGACGATGGTTCAGAAGAAAAGGAAACAGATTCCGAAGAGAATTCAGAAGAAAAGGACGAGCAGAAAGGCGGTCAGAATGAAACTTCTGAAAGTACAGAGAATGAAACTGATTCGGAAGAAAAACCATCTGACGCAGAAAAGCCTGCAGAAACTCCGGAAAGCACAGAAAATACAGGTAATGCCGGAACGGGCGCTTCTGGAAATGAAAGTGGCGTAGGTGTAGGAACTGCAGAAGCCAGTGTGAAGAAAGAAGTTTCCATTACCTATGTGGTTATGCCAGAGGCAGCGGCAGAAGTAATTGGCGATACTACATTAACAGCAGGCGATGACTTGGTATTTTCCATTGAACCGAAGAATGGTTATGTCATTGGAAAAGTAACCGCAAACGGAGAGGAACTTTCTGAATTGGAAGATGCTGAAATCGCATCCGCAGAGACAGAATATGTTCTGGAACATGTTGCAGAGGACACCAAGGTAAAAATTACCATGGAGCAGGGTGCTGAAGAAGTATCAGAAGTTTCTACAGAGTGTGACGGTGTTTTGATTACGGTAGAACCAGTCAGCGGAAGCTGGAATAAGAACATTGTAGCAGTGGAAGCAACTGCAGTGACCGATGAAGCAGCATATGCGGCAATGGAAAAAGAGGCAGAGAAGAAAGGCGTTCAGTATGAAGAACTTCGCCTGTTTGATATCAGCCTTTTAGATGCAGAGGGCAATAAAATCCAGCCGGATGAGAGTGTAAAAGTGACATTCGTTGATAATGCACTTCAGAAAGAAAATGAACTTTCTGGAGAAGCAGAAGAAAAAGTAGATGTCATGCACGTCAAAGAAGCAGAAGACGGAACTCCTTATGTTGCAGAGACGAAAAAAGGCGAACTGGACGCAGAAAGCGGCGAGTTGACATTTGAAGCAACCCACTTCTCTATGTATGGGTATGGACGGGCTGTGCAGCAGGAACTTGCAGATAATCAGATCAGCCTGGAGAAAGATGGACTGACTTTTACGGTGACGTCGGATTATTTCACCACCAATGAGTGCGAATTGGAAGTATATAGTTCTTGGAGTGATAATGTGATTACGAGTTCTAGGTACAAAGACCGATTTGAAACGCTTGTTAAGACAAAGGCAATGGCAAATAAAAATCTTTCTTTGCAGGAAGGAGAAGAATACAGAAATCTTGGTCATTATACATTCCGCATTTTGAATAAGAAAACGGGAGAATATGTTACTAAGATTACAGAGGGTACTCCGACTATTACGATATCTGGTTCCAGGATGGAGGGAATTAAGCGGATTTATGCTTGTGCACAATATGATGTAACGAATAGACGTTCTGTAGATTATGCATTCCCGGATGGGAAAGTAAGCTTGGAAGAAAATGGCGTAGTTTTGGATGTGAGTGGAGTAAAAGTTGCCTATCGTTGTGACGCGGCATTTTCAAAAGTACTTTCTACATTTATGGGTTCTTATAGTACTATTATATATGGTCTTTACGGAGTGTTTGATGAGGCACCAGAAAGACCGGAAAGACAGTACCGTGATGTAAAGGAAGCATCAAAGTACAATCTTCCAGAACCTCCAGAAAAGACAGAAGAAAATACGACATCCGCTAATATTGAGTTTATTTCGGAAAATAAAGTTTATGGGCATGGCGAAGGCTCAGGAACTCTGATTATCACAATTCCAGAAGGCTATAAAGAAAATGAAGTTATTATTGATGCAGATGAAGTTTTCCATCAGGCAACTGCATATGAAAAATATATTCCAGGGTCTGAAATTACCTGTAATGTACTTATCAATAATAAGTCAGAGTATGATTATCAGTATCAGACAAGAAGTTTTTCGTTCCGTACCCCGGACAATTATCCATATAAGACTATGATGGATGGTTCTTTATCAGGACCAAACCGTATTATGGATAGGGCATTGCTTGCGTTAGTTGGGAAAGATGGTGATCTTAACGATGCTGCATTGGGACAGGTACTGAAGAAAAAAGGATATAATGGAATTGATGAACTCCACCAGTATTACATCGATTACTTTATAGACCATAATCTGATTGAAGATAAAGGAAGTGAGTACCCTTACTCGTTAGATGATGTTTCGCTGGAGGATGCATTGAGCATTATTACAGATGATTCTGTAGCTGCATGTGAAGAGTCTAATAAAACGTTAAAACAGTTTTATAACGATTTATTCTATCGGAAATGTCTGAAAGTAGATGGGAAACCGATTGCTGATTATTATGCAGCGATTGATGGCAATAAGGCTAGTCTTGAAGATAAGGTATCTGCAGCATTTTCAATGATTCCAGGTAAGAACGTGCAGCAGAAAAATCTGGAATTTAAAATGTCGATTGATTTACATGATACAAAAAATACATTTGAAAATTATGCAACGAATATTGCCTTCGGCTTCAAACTGGTTCGTGCTACCGGCAATCTGAAAATTCAGAAAACCGACAGCAATACTGGTAATGCAATCACTGCTTCACCGGCTTCTTTCCACATTTACCGCATGAACGGTGAGACGAAAGAGTACTATGTTAGAGAAACGACCTGGAGCGCTTCTGAGCAGGAGGCAGCAACCATTACAACGGTAGATGGTGTTGCAGAAGTGAAGGATCTGCCAATCGGCATCTACTACATTCAGGAGATTCAGGCACCGGACGGCTATGATCTGGCAGAAGCTCCGATGAATGCAGAAGTAAAAACAGATAAAACCACGGATATCAGCTTCCTGAATACGCCAACTCCGATTCCTGGTCAGTTTACCATCGTAATCAACTACTACGAAAAAGGTACTACTAACAAACTGCGCGACAGCTGGCAGCAGACCTACATCGAGCCGAAATTCACATATGATGTGAATGGCGAAGTAACCGGTGTTTCTATTGATGGATGGAATTATGACAGTTGGATGAGCATGCAGGATGCACCGCTAAATGGTGTTCTGGATAAGAATCTGGTGTTTAATGTGTACTATACGAAACAGCAGACTTCGAACCCGGGCAACGGCGGTGGTAGCAGCAGTGGCGGTGGCGGAAGCAGTTCTGGACCTCGCAGAGACAGTTCTTCTGTCCCAGGCGGTCCTGGTGCAACTACGATCGTGGATGAAGCGGTTCCGTTAGCATCACTCCCGGAAGATAGTCAGGATGAACTGCTTACCCTGTTGGATGAAGAGGTTCCGTTAGCAGCGTTACCGAAGACTGGTCAGACTTCTTCTAATGCGTTGCTCCTGCTTCTTTCCAGCCTGATGCTTGGTGTATTTGCAGTGGCAGGTAAGAAGAAAGAGGAACAGTAAAGAACATTTTTCTTAACAGAAACGAGAAATTGGGTTGCCCTGAAAAACAGGGCAGCCCTTTTTTGTGCTTTACCCCTTTCCCATTTCCAGGAAATGTGTTATGATAAGTTATTATCATGCGGCGTGTAGCTGAAACCGTCCGCAAACAGTATGGAGGACTTCACGATGGAAAAAGAAAAAGAAGTTTTAGAGACAGCGGAAGAGAAAGAAGTTGTTTCCAAGAACTTTATTGAGCAGGAGATCGAGAAAGATCTGGCGGATGGCATTTACGACCATGTCCAGACCCGTTTCCCGCCGGAGCCGAATGGCTACCTGCATATCGGACATGCCAAGTCCATTTTATTAAACTATGGTCTTGCCCAGAAGTATCACGGCAAGTTTAACTTACGATTCGACGATACAAACCCGACCAAGGAGAAAACCGAGTTTGTGGAATCCATTAAAGCTGATGTACAGTGGCTGGGTGCCGATTTCGAGGACAGACTGTTCTTTGCATCCAACTATTTCCAGCAGATGTATGAGTGTGCCGTTCTTTTAATTAAGAAAGGAAAAGCATTCGTCTGCGACCTGACTGCAGACCAGATCCGTGAGTACCGCGGTGACTTTACCACTCCTGGTAAGGAGAGCCCGTACCGCAACCGCAGCATCGAAGAGAACTTAAAACTCTTTGAGGAGATGAAAGAGGGCAAGTACCAGGACGGTGAGAAGGTTCTGCGTGCGAAGATCGATATGGCATCTCCGAACATCAACATGAGAGATCCGGTTATTTACCGTGTGGCACGTATGACGCACCATAACACTGGGGATGCATGGTGCATTTATCCGATGTATGATTTTGCACATCCGATCGAGGATGCGATTGAGCATGTTACCCATTCCATCTGTACCCTGGAGTTTGAGGACCATCGTCCGCTGTACGACTGGGTGGTACGCGAGTGCGAGTTTGAGAACCCGCCGCGTCAGATTGAGTTTGCAAAGCTGTATCTGACCAATGTCATTACCGGTAAGCGTTATATTAAGAAGCTGGTGGAAGATGGCATTGTAGACGGTTGGGATGACCCGCGTCTGGTTTCCATCGCTGCCCTGCGCAGACGTGGCTACACTCCGGAGTCTATCCGCAAGTTCGTAGACCTGGTTGGTGTTTCCAAGGCAAACAGCTCTGTCGATTACGCGATGTTGGAGTACTGCATCCGCGAGGACTTAAAACTGAAGAAGTCCCGTATGATGGCAATCCTGGATCCGGTGAAACTGGTGATCGATAATTATCCGGAGGGACAGACCGAGATGCTGGAGGTTCCGAACAACTTGGAAAATCCGGAACTTGGTTCCCGTATGGTTCCGTTTGGCAGAGAGCTTTACATTGAACGTGAGGACTTCATGGAGGAGCCGCCGCGCAAATACTTCCGTCTGTTCCCGGGCAATGAGGTTCGTCTCATGAGTGCGTACTTTGTAACCTGTACCGGCTTCGAGAAAGATGAAAATGGCAATGTTACCGTGGTTCACGCTACTTACGATCCGGCTACCAAGAGCGGTTCCGGTTTCTGCGAGCGTAAAGTAAAGGGTACCATTCACTGGGTTGCAGCTGAGACTGCAAAGCAGGTTGAGGTACGCCTGTACGAGAACATTGTCGATGAAGAGAAGGGCAAGTTAAATGAGGATGGAAGTCTGAACTTAAATCCGAATTCCCTTACCATCTTAAAGAACTGCTATGTGGAGCCGGCTCTTGCAGAGGCAAAGGCTTACGACAGCTTCCAGTTCGTGCGCAATGGCTTCTTCTGCGCAGACTGCAAGGACAGCAAACCGGGCGAGCCGGTATTTAACCGTATCGTTTCCTTAAAGAGCTCTTTCAAGATCCAGAAGTAATCAGATTAGGGGATAAGATTATGGAACTTTTGATTCCGCTGGATTCCCGGTCGAAAAAACCACTGTATGAACAGATTTACTCCCATATCTGCGCAGAGATCCGGAGCGGTGCCTTAAAGGCAGGCGACCGTCTTCCCTCTACGCGGGTACTGGCGGAGCATTTGAAAGTTAGCCGCAGCACAACGCAGATGGCCTATGACCAGCTGCTGGCCGAGGGATATATGGAAGCTCGGCCGTGCCGCGGCTATTTTGTCAGTCATCTGGAGGAATTGGTGGAGACCGGGTCGTCCGGCACGGAGGAGATGCAGACTGCGGCAGAGCCGGATGCAGGGTGGCGTGTGGATTTTTCCCCGCGGGGAATTGACCTGGACAGCTTCCCTTATCATGTGTGGCGCAAGCTGAGCCGCAATACGCTGGTTGATGACAACAAAGAGATGTTTCACTCTGGAGACCATCAGGGGGAGCCGGGGCTTCGCGAGGCAATCCGCAGCTACCTGCATTCTGCCCGTGGGGTCAACTGCAGCACAGAGCAGATCATTGTGGGTGCAGGAAGTGAGTACCTGCTGATGCTGTTATCGCAGATCCTAGAAGGAAAGCATGTGATTGCCATGGAGAACCCGACTTACAAGCAGGCGTACCGGGTGTTTCACAGCCTGGGTTATGAGGTCTGCCCGGTGGAGATGGATGCCAATGGTATGGAGCCATCGATTCTGTCAGAGAGCGGTGCCAATGTCGCTTATGTGATGCCGTCCCATCAGTTCCCTACCGGAGTTGTGATGCCGGTCGGGCGGCGCCAGGAGCTTTTGAAGTGGGCAGTGGAAGAAGCGGGGCGTTATATCATAGAAGATGATTACGATAGTGAATTCCGCTACCGTGGAAAGCCGATTCCGGCGCTTCAGGGCATGGACCGCAGCGGAAAGGTGATTTATCTTGGAACGTTTTCCAAGTGCATTGCCCCGGCAATTCGTGTCAGCTATCTGGTGCTGCCGAAGCCGCTCCTTGCGCGTTATCGCAGCCAGACATCATTCTATGCGTCTACGGTATCGCGCATTGACCAGAACATTCTGTATCAGTTTTTATCCCAGGGATATTTTGAACGGCATTTAAACCGTATGCGTGCGATCTACAAGACAAAGCATGATCTTCTGATCGACCAGATCGAGCCGCTGAAA
The DNA here is from genome assembly GCF_003481825.1 of Clostridium sp. OM02-18AC. Classification (GTDB taxonomy): domain Bacteria; phylum Bacillota; class Clostridia; order Lachnospirales; family Lachnospiraceae; genus Brotaphodocola. The sequence continues at coordinate 23,898 of NZ_QULW01000017.1, forward strand.
GAGCAGTTCGAGGTCCGCGGCGAACATGCCGGGATTCATATTCTGCTGACTTCAAAAACGGGAGAGTCGGAACCGGAACTGATCCGGAAAGCGGCAGAAGCTGGCGTGAAGGTTTATGGACTGAGCAGTTATTTTATTCATCCGGAGCATAATCACCGGCCTGCCACAGTCGTGCTGGGTTATGCAAGCCTGAGTGAAGATGCGATTCGGGAGGGCATTGAAATTTTGAACAGATGCTGGAACGAAAACTGTGCAAGTAAAACGTGATACAGATATATGCAAACAAAAAAGAAAGAATAAAATACAGAAAAACGGAAAAACGAAGACCGAAAAGGGGAATGTACAAATAGAAACAAACCAGAAAATAAGAAACGGATCGCGTGTCCCTTAAAAAGAACGCGGATCCGTTTTTGTAATTCCATATGCTTTTTTGTTTGTTATGCTTCTGTGTCGTCACTGACTGTGGTCGCAGACGGTTTTTCGGCAGGCGCCTGCTCGTATTTTGCCGGTTCTTCCGCCGCATCTTCCACGGAAGTGTCTGCGACCGGAGTATCTTCCGGTGTGATGTCCTCGGCTTGATCGGCCGCGTCTTCCAGCTTTTCTGCGGTTTCAGCCATGGCATCCTCTACGGTCTCAGCGATATTTTCCACAGCGTCCTCTGTCTTGATGACAGCGTCTTCTACGGCGCTTTCTGTTTTTTCTACTACATTTTCCACAGCGGTTTCAGCTTTTTCAGCTGCGTCTTCCGCCGCAGTGCCAGCTTTCTGTGCGCCATCGCGGGCAACACTGACTGCCTCGCGGGTGTTGTCTGCCATGATAGCGGCAGCATCCTTAACCATATTTTTTGCAGCGCTTGCAGCATCTTTTGCTGCATTCATCATGTCACCTGCAGCTACGAGAAATTCATCTTTGTCAGCATGGAGTGAAACATAGTTGCGGCTCATGGTGCTGTCTGGCACTTCGGTATCGTCCTCATCCTCGAAATCATGGAAATCTTCATCCAGTTCTTTATGAAAAGAATGATATTTCGCAAGATAGGAAATACCGGCAGCAGCAGCTCCGGCGATGGTTGCAAGAGCCATCAGTTTACCAAATTTTTTTGCCATAATACACTACCCCTTTCCTGAATATCTGTCTTGCGTTTATTTTAATACGAAGCTGTGAAAAAGAAAAGGGCTAACTTATAAAAAAATGATAAAATTAGCACTCAACTATTGACAGTGCTAACAACTCGTGCTATAAATGGTAATGTACATCAGAGAGGGCATTGAAAAGCCCCCGGAAAAAAAGAAAAGCGGTTGTTTTCTGGTATGGAAACAGCAGCGAAAAAAAGATTCGATGTAAGGAGGAGTTATCCATGAAATTAGTACCGTTATTTGATCGGGTTGTATTAAAACAGCTTGTGGCAGAGGAGACTACCAAATCTGGTATCGTACTTCCGGGCCAGGCAAAAGAAAAACCACAGCAGGCAGAGGTTATCGCAGTAGGTCCTGGCGGTGTGGTTGACGGCAAAGAGATCACCATGCAGGTAAAACCGGGTGATAAGGTTATCTACTCCAAGTACTCTGGAACCGAAGTAGAGGTTGAGGACGAGAAGTACGTTGTTGTAAAACAGAATGATATTCTGGCAGTTATTGAATAAGAGATCAAACATTATTTATTGATAGAAACTGGAGGAATTTAGTCATGGCAAAACAGATTAAATATGGCGTAGAAGCAAGAAAAGCCCTGGAGGCAGGTGTTAATCAGTTAGCAGATACCGTTCGTGTAACCCTTGGACCGAAAGGAAGAAACGTTGTTCTGGATAAGTCTTTCGGTGCTCCGCTCATCACCAACGATGGTGTGACCATCGCAAAAGAGATCGAGCTGGAAGATCCGTTTGAGAACATGGGCGCACAGCTGGTAAAAGAAGTAGCAACCAAGACCAACGACGTAGCTGGTGATGGTACCACCACCGCAACTGTTCTGGCACAAGCCATGATCAACGAAGGTATGAAGAACCTGGCAGCAGGCGCTAACCCGATCGTATTAAGAAAGGGCATGAAGAAAGCAACCGAGGCTGCAGTTGAGGCAATCGCAAAGATGAGCCAGCCGATCTCCGGCAGAGACAGCATCGCACGTGTTGCATCTATTTCCGCAGCAGACGATGAGGTCGGCGAGATGGTAGCAGACGCTATGGAGAAAGTTTCCAAAGACGGCGTGATCACCATCGAGGAGTCCAAGACCATGAAGACCGAACTTGACCTGGTAGAAGGTATGCAGTTCGACCGTGGTTATGTTTCCGCTTACATGTGCACCGATATGGACAAGATGGAAGCAAACCTGGACGATCCGTACATCCTCATTACCGATAAGAAGATTTCCAATATCCAGGAGATTCTTCCGGTTCTGGAGCAGATCGTACAGTCCGGTTCCAAACTGCTGATCGTAGCAGAGGACATCGAGGGTGAGGCACTGACCACCCTGATTGTCAACAAGTTAAGAGGTACCTTTACTGTTGTTGGTGTGAAAGCACCGGGCTACGGCGACAGAAGAAAAGAGATGTTAAAGGATCTGGCTATCCTGACCGGCGGTACCGTTATCTCCGAGGAGCTTGGCCTTGAACTGAAGGATACCACCATGGAGCAGCTTGGTCGTGCAAAATCCGTAAAAGTTCAGAAAGAGAACACCATCATCGTTGACGGCTGCGGCAACAAGGACGAGATCGCAGCAAGAGTTGCACAGATTCGTGCACAGATCGGTGAGACCACTTCTGAGTTTGATAAAGAGAAACTGCAGGAGCGTCTTGCAAAACTGGCAGGCGGCGTAGCAGTCATCCGTGTCGGCGCTGCAACCGAGACCGAGATGAAAGAAGCAAAGCTTCGTATGGAAGATGCACTGTCTGCAGCAAGAGCAGCAGTAGAAGAGGGCATCATCGCAGGCGGCGGCTCTGCATATGTTCATGTAACCCAGGAGATCAAGTCTGTAGTAGACAGCCTTGAGGGCGATGAGAAGACCGGTGGTAAGATTATCCTGAAAGCTCTGGAGGCTCCGCTGTTCCACATTTCTGCAAACGCAGGTCTGGAAGGCTCTGTTATTATCAATAAGGTAAAAGAGTCTCCGGTAGGCTATGGCTTCGATGCATACAAGGAAGAGTATGTTGATATGATCAAGGCTGGCATCCTGGATCCGGCTAAGGTTACCAGAAGCGCACTGCAGAACGCAACCAGCGTAGCATCTACCCTTCTGACCACCGAGTCTGTAGTAGCAAACATCAAAGAAGAAACTCCGGCAATGCCAGCCGGCGGCGGCATGGGCGGAATGATGTAAGACGCGACCAGGGAAAACAAGCGGCTGCGAAGCAGACATTTGTTTTCCCAGCGTCTTAACGAGTGAACCGTCTGCGACAGCAGACATGGAGCGCGTTAGCGCGGGGTTCACGAGTGAACCTTTGGTGAAAAATATAATACCCAACAACCTTACAGGCGGAATTGTCCCTTTCGGAGCAGTTCCGCCTCTTCTTTTTTCAATAAAATTCTTCACGGACAAATTCCTTTCAGAAGTATTTGACAAGCGGACAGAAATTTGCTACAATATGCAATTAATAAGTTCAATAGATTCAATGACGCTGAAATATTAGCTACGCTAATAAAAGAGCGGAGCTAGCCATTGAAATATTATGAACCAAAAAACAAAAGAAAGAGAGGAACGAATAATGGGTACAATTATTGGTGAGGGCATTACGTTTGACGATGTGCTCCTGGTGCCGGCTTATTCCCAGGTTATTCCGAATCAGGTAGATTTAACCACTTATCTGACCAAGAAAATCAAACTGAACATTCCGCTTATGAGTGCGGGCATGGATACCGTTACAGAACACCGTATGGCGATTGCCATGGCGCGTCAGGGCGGTATTGGTATCATCCACAAGAATATGTCAATTGAAGCGCAGGCAGAGGAAGTAGACAAGGTGAAACGTTCGGAGAATGGTGTCATCACTGATCCGTTTTTCCTCTCCCCGGAGCATACCTTAAAAGATGCTGATGAGCTTATGGCGAAGTTCCGCATCTCCGGTGTTCCGATCACAGAGGGCCGCAAGCTGGTTGGTATTATCACCAACCGTGACTTAAAATTTGAGGAAGATTTCACCAAGAAGATCAAAGAGTGCATGACGTCTGAGCATCTGGTTACCGCAAAAGAGGGCATCACCCTTATGGAAGCAAAGCGCATCCTTGCAAAAGCAAGAGTAGAGAAACTTCCGATCGTTGATGATGACTTCAACTTAAAAGGACTTATCACCATCAAGGATATTGAAAAGCAGATCAAATATCCGCTCTCCGCAAAGGACGAACAGGGTCGTCTGCTCTGTGGTGCAGCTGTTGGTATCACTGCAAACGTACTGGATCGTGTCGAAGCTCTGGTAAAGGCACATGTTGACGTGATCGTTTTAGACTCCGCTCATGGACATTCCGAGAACGTTCTGCGTTGCGTCAGAATGATCAAAGAAGCATATCCGGATGTACAGGTTATCGCAGGAAACGTTGCAACCGGCGAGGCAACCAAGGCTCTGATCGAGGCTGGTGTAGACGCAGTTAAGGTTGGTATCGGACCTGGTTCTATCTGTACTACCCGTGTGGTTGCAGGCATCGGTGTTCCGCAGATCACTGCAGTTATGGACTGCTACGCAGTTGCGAAAGAGTATGGTATCCCGATCATCGCAGATGGCGGTATCAAGTACTCTGGAGATATCACTAAGGCCATCGCAGCAGGCGGCAATGTCTGCATGATGGGAAGCATGTTTGCAGGATGCGACGAGAGCCCGGGAACTTTCGAACTGTATCAGGGCAGAAAATACAAAGTTTACCGTGGTATGGGTTCCATCGCAGCTATGGAGAACGGAAGCAAGGATCGTTACTTCCAGTCTGACGCAAAGAAGCTGGTTCCGGAAGGCGTTGAGGGTCGTGTAGCTTACAAGGGTCTGGTAGAGGATACCGTGTTCCAGATGCTCGGCGGACTTCGTTCCGGTATGGGCTACTGCGGAGCAAAAGACATTCCGACCCTGCAGGAGACCGGACGTTTCGTGAAGATTTCCGCAGCTTCCTTAAAAGAAAGCCATCCGCACGACATCCATATTACCAAAGAAGCACCAAACTATAGTGTAGACGAATAAAATACGTTATGAAACAGACAAACTGTTCTGGAAAGATACCGCTGTGTTTTACATGGCGGTATTTTTGTGTTATACTGAAAAAAGATAAAAAAATGCCGGAACGGTGGCATTGACAGAATAAATATGGTAAGATATAACGAGTGCAAGAGAGCCAGAAACATGTTTACATGTTTTTGGCGAACGACGAGGCAAACGAGTGACAGAGTCACGAGTAAAAAGTATGCTTTAATGAATAGATGATGGAGAACATTTTATGCTCAATGAAGACAAAATAAAACTGATGACAAGCATTGCCATGTTCGAAAAACGGGAGGGAAAACACATTGTTCCTGCAAACCGTTTTTTTCGCAGCGATTATATCAGCGGCCGTATGATGAGGTCTTTCTTTGCTTACACAGTCTGCTTTATTTTATGTGCACTCATCTGGGTCCTTTACAGTATGGAGCGCCTGCTTAACGTGATGGAGTTAAACGAAGTGATGGGTGCTGCCAGAATGGGCGTGATCTTCTATGTTGCCGGGCTTGTCCTGTATCTCATCATCACCGGGCTTGTCAGCAGCAAGCGTTATGAATATGCAAGACGCGGTATGCGGGTTTACATCGCAAAGCTGAAAAGGCTGGAAAAACGGTACGATGTGCAAAGCCGTACCAGAGAACTGACGAAGGAGGGCAGCCGCTATGATGATATTTCTCGTACTTAAAGAACGGCTGAAATCATTTTATGGAAAGTATGCAACACTGGTTCATGGTGTTGTCAAATTTATTTACAGTCTGACCGCAGTAGCGCTGCTGAGCAGCAATATCGGATACCGGACAGAACTTACCGGACTTGCGGCGATGCTGATCCTGGCATTGTTTAGTGCATTTCTTCCGTATGGGGCGATTGGCTGTCTGCTTGGGGCAGTTATGCTGGTCCACATTTATGCGGTTTCTATGGAGATGGCATTGATCACGGCAGTCATCCTGATTATCGTTATCCTTCTTTATTATGGGTTTCAGCCGGGAGACAGCTATTGGCTGGTGCTGACACCGATGGCATTTTTGCTGAAGATTCCGTTAGCAGTACCGCTTCTGGCCGGTTTGTCTGGCAGTCTGCTTTCCGTGATCCCGATCGGAAGTGGTGTTGTGATTTACTACATTATTTCCTATGTAAAACAGAATGCAGGCGTTTTATCTAACGATGCATCGGTCGATATCACCCAGAAATTTGTGCAGATCATCCGAGGACTTTTGTCAAACCAGGCAATCGCAGTCATGATCATGGTGTGCATGGTTGGAATCCTCTGTGTATACATGCTTCACAATATGTCCCTGGATTATGCATGGGAAATTGCAATCGTGACGGGTACGATCGCACAGCTTGCAGCTGTTTTTGTCGGAGATTTCCTGTTCCATGTATCGATCCCGATCGTGGAATTGCTGATCGGTGCATTGGTTTCTATGTGTGTGGCGCTGCTGTATCATTTCTTTGTGTTTACGGTAGATTACACACGGACAGAATATGTACAGTATGAGGACGATGATTACGTCTATTATGTTAAGGCAGTGCCGAAAGTGGCAGTAACGCGGACGGATGTCAAAGTGCAGCGCATTAACAATCCGGCACGGGGCAGACATGACCGTAAGTACAGAGAATCATAGCTGCTGTTTCGGAATGAATTTTTCTGGAATGAAAATATAGAAAGAGAAAGAGAGGACCAGGTATGACTGGCATATTCCAGAATGTGGAGATGATTTTTCAGGGCATGCGCTCCTGGATCTCCTTTTTGCCAAGAATTACGTTTTCCAATTTAACCGAGATCATCATACTGACGATCCTGGTATATTATGCATTGTTGTGGATCAAGAGCACCAGGGCATGGTATCTGCTGCGCGGAATCGCGATGATCCTTGCATTTGCCGTGGCTGCGGCAATTTTTCACTGGGACACGATTTTGTGGATCCTTGGAAAAACCGGCGGTATCGCGGTAACGGCGCTGGTGATCATTTTCCAGCCGGAACTGCGAAAAGCCCTGGAACAGCTGGGAAGCCGAAATCTGATCTCAGAACTTTTTTCTTTTGATGATAACAAAGAAAGTCAGGGCTTTTCAGAGCGTACGGTAAATGAGATCGTAAAAGCAACCTTTGAGATGGCAAAAGTCAAAACAGGTGCTCTTATGGTCATCGAACGCAACGTTTCCCTGAAAGAAATCGAGCGTACCGGTATCGAGATCAACGGAGTAGTCAGCAGCCAGCTGCTGATCAATATTTTTGAACATAACACGCCGCTTCATGACGGCGCGGTCGTAATCCGCGGAAACCGTGTTACGGCAGCTACCTGCTATCTGCCATTGTCTGACAACATGACGATCAGTAAGGATCTGGGAACCAGACACCGTGCAGCAGTTGGAATCAGCGAGGTGACAGACAGCCTTACCGTTGTGGTATCAGAAGAGACAGGCCGGGTATCTGTTGTAGAAAAAGGAACTTTGAGAAGAATCCCTACAGCAGAAGACTTAAGAAAAGCACTGGCTGTTGCGGAGACGCAGGAGGAAACCAATGGCACGCTGTTAAAAATTTGGAAGGGAAAGCGCAGAAATGAAAGAAAAGCTGATAAATAATCTTGGACTAAAGATTCTTTCCTGCTTTCTGGCTTTTTTTATGTGGCTGGTCGTTGTGAACGTCTCAAATCCGGAGGTGACGGGGAGCAAGGAAGTTCCATTAGAGATCGTAAACGAGCAGGTACTGACCAAAGCAGGCAGAACCTATGAACTTGGCGGAAAAGACACCGTAACGGTATACTTTGAGGTGCGGACCAAGGATGCCTATAAGATCCGTTCATCCGATTTCCGTGCGTATGTAGACCTGGCGGAGCTCTACGATGTGACCGGATCCGTGCAGGTGAAGATCGAAGTGCTGAACAACAAAGAACTGATCTACAATGCGGAAAGCCGTCCTGGCGTGGTTCGTATTCAGACGGAAGAACTTCAGAGCAAGCAGTTTTCCCTGATCATGAATACCTATGGAAGTCTGGCAGAAGAATATGCGATCAACAAAGCAATTCTGACACCGGACCATGTGACGGTGGAAGGTCCGACTTCCCAGGTGGGACTGATCAACCATGTGGGAATTGAACTGAATGTAAATGGTCTGGAGAATAACGTCGACGGAACAACAGAACCTGTATTTTATGATGCAAACGGCAACGAGATCTCGGTCAGCGACCGTGTGAGTGTGAGTCCGGCCCAGATCCAGTACAGTCTGGAGATCAGCAAGGTAAAAACACTTCCAATGGATTTCGACGTGACGGGCACGGCTGCGTTTGGTTACCAGTATACGGGCGTGGAATGCAGCACAAAAAATGTTTCCGTTCTGGGATTGAAAAACAGTCTTGCATCAGTAAACAAGATTACGATTCCATCTTCGGTACTCAATATTTCCGGGGCTACGCAGGATAAGGTAGTAACCGTGAATTTAAATGATTATCTTCCGGAAGATGTGACTCTGGCAAATGCTGATGACGCAAATGTTACCATTCGCCTGAAGGTAGAGCAGCTCACCACCAGAACCATCAGTTTGGGTGAGTCGGATATTTCCATGGAAAATGGTGCAGATTATTATCATTACCATTTGGTGCCGGCGCGGCTGGAAGTGAAGCTTCAGGGGCTGAAAGAAGATCTGGACACATTAAAGGCCGCAGATTTAAAAGCAGTCATCAATCTGTCCGGTATGCAGCTTGGCATCCATACAGGAACCCTGAATATGGGAGGTCTTGGCAAAAACTTTAAACTGATCTCTGTTTCTGCTTTCAATATCGAAGTGACGGCAGGAGGTCCGGCGGCACAGCTGGAGCAGACCACACAGGCAGAGGAAGAAACAACAGAATCAGAAACAAGTACAGAAAACGACACGACAAAATTACAAGACACAGAGACGAGCGGCGCAAACGTCGGCTGACAGAAAGAGGGATAACATGGTTAGCAGAAAAATTGTTATCAAAAATGTATCAGGACTTCATCTTCGCCCTACCGGGGTGCTTTGCAATGAAGCCATCAAGTATAAATCATCCATTAAATTTCATTTTGGCAATACCACATCCAATGCAAAAAGTGTACTCAGCGTGCTGGGTGCATGCATCAAATGTGGGGACGAAGTAGAGTTTATCTGCGAGGGACCAGATGAGCAGGAAGCACTTGACGGAGTCATTGGAGTCATCGAAAGCGGACTTGGGGAGTAAGAACGCCAGATGTATGATATCTGCAGATGCAGGATTGCCGAGCATGCATATTTGAACAGCAACGATGCATCGGCTGCAGTTTCATAATAGAAATCAATAATTAATAAGGAGGACGTATCATGTTAAAAGGTACAAACGCTTCTTCCGGAATCGGCATTGGGAATGCCGTGATCGTAGAAGAAAAAGAATTGGTGATCCAGAGAGCGGCAGTTGCAGATGCAGCGGCTGAGGTAGAACGCTTTAAGGGGGCGCTCGAGAAAACTCTCAAGAAAACCGAAGAACTTGCAGCAGATCTCGCAACCAGAGTAGGGGAGAAGGAAGCGGAGATCATGCAGGGGCATATGATGCTGCTTATGGATCCGATGCTGACGGGGGAGATTGAAAGCACTGTAACCGGCGAGGGCATCTGTGCAGAATATGCGATTGAGCAGGTATGTACGACCTATGCAGATATGTTTGCGGCAATGGACGATGAGCTGATGCAGCAGCGTGCAACCGATATGCGTGATATTAAGACCCGCATGCAGCGGGAACTGCTTGGCGTGGAGAGTGTGGACATTGCATCACTTCCGGCGGGCAGCGTTCTGGTAGCGAAAGATCTGACTCCGTCCATGACAGCAGGGATTAACCCGGAGCATGTGACGGGCATTGTAACAGAACTGGGTGGCAAGACTTCCCACAGTGCAATTCTTGCCCGCGCATTGGAAATTCCAGCTGTGGTAGCAGTGCCGGATTTGATGAATCAGGTGAAAAACGGTCACGTGATCGTGCTGGATGGCAGTGAAGGTGTGGTTTATGTGGATCCAGACCAGACAGTGGTCGATGCGTTTTCTGAAAAGCGGGAAAAATTCCTGAAAGAGAAACAGGAACTGGAGCAGTATATTGGCAAACCAACCGTGACAAAGGACGGCGTGCACATTGAGCTGGTTGCAAACATCGGAAAACCGGAAGATCTGGAAAAGGTGTTCCAGTATGATGGCGAGGGTGTTGGTCTGTTCCGTACGGAGTTCTTATTTATGGACCGCACTGCCATGCCAACCGAGGAAGAGCAGTTTGAGGCCTACAAGGCTGTTGCTGAGGGCTTAAAGGGCAAGCCGGTCATCATCCGCACCCTGGACATCGGCGGCGACAAAGAAATTCCGTATATGGGTCTGACCAAAGATGAAAACCCGTTTTTGGGCTACCGTGCGATCCGTTTCTGTCTGGACCGTAAAGACGATGTATACAGACCACAGCTTCGTGCATTGCTTCGTGCCAGTGCTTACGGCAACATCAAGATCATGGTACCGATGGTCACCTGCATTGAGGAGCTTCGCGAGGCGAAAGCATTGATCGAAGAGATTAAGAAAGAATTAGATGAGAAGAATATCCCGTACAAGAAAGATATCGAAGTCGGTATCATGGTGGAGACGGCAGCTGCATCCCTGATGGCAGATGTCTTCGCAAAAGAGGCAGCGTTCTTCAGCATAGGAACCAATGACCTGACCCAGTACACCATGTCCGTAGACCGCGGAAACGATAAGGTATCTTATCTGTATTCCACATTCAATCCGGCAGTCCTGCGCAGCATTAAGCGCATCATCACCTGCGGCCGAGAAGCGGGAATTATGGTAGGTATGTGCGGCGAGGCGGCAAGTGATCCACTGATGATCCCGCTGCTTCTGGCATTTGGATTGAATGAGTTCAGTATGAGTGCGTCTGCGATCCTGTATTCCAGAAAGCTGATCACCAATTACAGCATTGAGGAACTTCAGGCAGTGGCAGACAAGGCCATGAGCTTTGCGACTACAGCGGAAGTGGAAGCATATATGCGGGAGTTTGCATCTGCACAGGCTTAATAAAAATCCAGATTTTGGGGCTGTCACCTGCATTGCAGGAGGCAGCCATTTATAAAACGATGAAACGGTTATACAAATACATTCACACGAGGAGAAAGAAATATGGCAGTCTACGTGATCTGTTATCTGGCATCTTACATTCTGGCGCGGTTTGACCATTATCTGTTATCCGGCCTGCTTCTTTTGGTGGCAGCCGGATGGCTTTATATGGAGGATTACCGGAAATATAAGAACCTGATCCATTTGCGTGGACTGTTTTCTTTATTCTGGGTAGGTGGCGAAGGGCTGGCCTGCATGAAACTCAGTAATCTGCAGACCGACTGGTCCCGCATGACCTGGTTCTGTCTGTTCCTGGCATACATAGGCTTCTGGCTGGTATTTGAGATTCTGGTCCGTGTCTATGGTTCCGGTTATGACAGTTATGGACGGTGGAGAAGTTTTTCCGGGGATCCGAAACCGGTGTTTACCATGATCTGCGGACTGACGGTATTATCACTGGGATGTTTTATTGCGGAGGCGGTGGTGCTTGGATATGTTCCTCTGTTTTTGCGGGGAGTGCCGCATGCCTATTCGGAATTTCATCTGACCGGAGTACATTATTTTACCGTATCCTGTGTGCTGGTTCCGTCGCTGACGGTGCTGTATATTCATATGCGGAACGGACGGGGCAGTGAGAAGCTTCTCATTGCAGCCCTGGTCATGACGACCATTTCCATGCTGATCCCGATCTTATGTGTATCCAGATTCCAGCTTGTTTTTGCCGTGCTTTTGGCGGCGTTTACGTATATTTCCCTGCAGAAAATGTTTCACCCTGGCTGGCTTTTTGCGCTGTTTGTGGTGTTGCTCCCGTTTTACCTGATCCTCACGGTAGCACGAAGCCACAACATTGAATATTTAAACGGAATTTTTGAAATGAAGCGCACATCCATGCCGATCTTCATCAGTCAGCCATACATTTACATTGCCAATAATTACGACAATTTTAACTGTCTGGTGGAGGCACTGCCAGGACACAGCTTTGGACTGAAGGGACTGTTTCCATTGTGGGCATTGTCAGGACTGAAATTTTTCTTCCCGCAGCTGATCCATTTTCCGATTTATGTAGATAAAACGGAGCTCACAACCCTCACGCTTTTTTACGATGCTTATTATGATTTTGGCTGGATCGGTGTGCTGTTTTTTTCCTGCATTCTGGGTGCCATTGCCTATATTCTGGTGGTGAAACTCAGAGAGATGAGAAATCCGCTTGGCTATCTGCTGTATGCACAGTTTGCCGCATATCTGATGCTGTCCTTTTTTACGACCTGGTTTTCCAATACGACGACCTGGTTTTATCTGATCCTGACAGGAGCGATGGCTTTGTTTTACCATTTGAGGGCAAGCCGCTGGTAATTTTATAAAGAATCCTGTATAATAATGCAAAAGGGTACAATGCAGCTTTCGCTACAGAGTCATCTGGTGAGAGCTGCTTTGCTATATACCGTAACTGTGAAAATAGGAAGCAGTTATGGGATATCAATGATATTTTGTGATGAGGAGGATATGAAAATGATTTCAAAAAAGATGAATCCGCTGGTCCAGAATAATTCTGTGATCCGTGTCATGTTCGAAGAAGGAAAACGGCTGGCAGCCATTTATGGTGCAGAGAATGTGTACGATTTCAGTCTTGGAAATCCGAATGTACCGGCGCCGCAGGAAGTAGAAGATTCCATTCTTGAAACGTTAAAGGAAGAAGATTCCACCTTTGTTCACGGCTATATGAGCAACTCTGGTTATGAGGATGTGCGGGAGACCATCGCGCAGGATTTAAACCGCCGTTTCGGGACGAACTTCCACCAGGGAAATATCCTGATGACGGTAGGTGCAGCCAGTGGCCTGAATATCATTTTAAAGACCATCCTGGATCCGGAGGATGAAGTTCTGACCTTTGCTCCTTATTTTGTAGAATATGGCAACTATGTGCGCAACTACGATGGGAAGCTGATCGTCGTTTCACCGAATACCAAAGACTTCCAGCCAAATCTGGAAGAATTTGCCCAGAAGATCACGGCGCGTACCAAGGCAGTCATCATCAACACCCCAAACAATCCGACCGGTGTCATTTATTCCGATGAAACACTTACCCGTCTGGCCGATATTCTCCGTGCAAAGAGTGCAGAGTTTGGAACCGAGATCGTGCTGATCTCCGATGAGCCGTACCGCGAGCTGGCTTACGATGGAGCAGTTGTGCCATATGTGACAAAATATTATGCCAATACGGTAGTTTGTTATTCATACAGTAAATCTCTGTCCCTGCCGGGAGAACGTATCGGCTATCTGGTCATTCCGGACGAGCTGACTGACAGTGCAGAGGTATTTACAGCGGCAACCATCGCAAACCGCGTGATCGGCTGTGTCAATGCCCCGTCCCTGATCCAGAGAGTCATCAAACGCTGCATTGAAAAAGGCGCAGCAGTGAATCTGGATGCTTATGACAAAAACCGGAACCTGCTCTATAACAGTTTAAAGAAGTTTGGATTTGAGTGCATCAAACCGGAGGGCGCTTTCTATCTTTTTGTAAAGGCTCCGATCGCAGACGATAAAGAATTCTGTGCGCAGGCTCAGAAGCATAATCTGTTACTGGTGCCGGGAAGCTCTTTTGCATGTCCTGGTTATGTGCGGATTGCTTACTGCGTATCGTATCAGCAGATTGAGCGTTCCCTGCCGGCATTTGAGGCAGTCGCAAAAGAATATGGACTGTGCTAAATTCCAGGGAGATCTTGCACGGAAAAAAGAATCTGATTTTGCATCAGTTCCTGTGCCGGACAGCAAAGATTTGTCTGACACAGCAGCTGCTATTCGGACAGACAAACAACAGGAGGACACGAAGATGAGAGCATGGGAGAGTAATATTCGTAAAGTAGTTCCTTATGTACCGGGGGAGCAGCCGAAAGGGGACCGGCTGATCAAGTTAAATACCAATGAAAATCCATATCCGCCAGCACCAGGGGTGGAAAACGCGCTGAAGAATATGGAAATGGACCGTTTCCGCAAATATCCGGATCCGACGGCATCCGATCTGGTTCATGTACTGGCAGAGTATTATGGCGTAGGGGATGATCAGGTGTTTGTAGGTGTTGGCTCGGACGATGTCATTGCCATGAGCTTTTTGACGTTCTTTAACTCCAAAAAGCCGGTTTTATTTCCGGATGTGAGCTATTCCTTCTATAAAGTATGGGCAGATCTGTTCCAGGTCCCTTACGAGACACCGGCTCTGGACGAACAGTTTTGTATCCGCCCGGAGGATTATTACCGCGAAAATGGAGGAGTGATCTTCCCAAACCCGAATGCGCCGACCGGACTTCTGTTATCTTTAGAAGCGGTAGAAGATATCATCCGTCACAATCAGGATGTGGTTGTGATCGTGGATGAAGCTTATATCGATTTTGGCGGAAAATCAGCTCTGGAGCTGATTCAGAAATACGAGAACCTGCTGGTCGTGCAGACCTTCAGTAAATCCCGTTCCATGGCTGGTATGCGTATCGGATTTGCAATCGGACACCCGGATCTCATCAAGGCACTGAATGATGTGAAGTATTCTTACAACTCCTACACCATGAATATGCCATCTCTGGTTTTAGGAACCGAAGCTGTGAAAGACGATGTCTATTTCAAAGAAACCGTGCAGAAAATCATCGACACCAGGGAATGGTCCAAAACCCGGCTGACGGAACTTGGCTTTACTTTCCCGGATTCCATGTCCAACTTTATTTTTGCGTCTCACAACCGTGTTCCGGCAAAAGAATTGTTTGAGGCATTGAAACAGCAGCAGATCTATGTGCGTTACTTTGACCAGCCGCGCCTTTCTAATTACCTGCGCATCAGCATCGGTACGCGGGAAGAGATGGAAGCATTGTTTGCATTTCTGGAGAAATATTTGGCAGAGTAGGTTGTTTTGTTAACAGCAACAAAATGGGCTTTGAAAGAATAAAAGGAAAACGATCGGGGAAAAGTATGAAAACAGTTCACTGATTCCACATAATCTGATGAAAGGCAGATAAGGATAAGAAGGTGATTGTATGGACAGACGTTATGCCCGTTTGATTTTAAATATTGTGATCCCGGCAGTGGAGATTTTACTGGTCTGTCTGCTGGGGCCAAAACTCTTGAAATTTTTTATGCCATTTGTGATCGGCTGGATCATTGCCATGATTGCCAACCCGCTGGTCCGTTTTTTGGAGAGCAAGGTAAAATTGGTACGTAAACACAGTTCTGCATTGATCGTGATCGCAGTATTGGCACTGATCATCGGACTGGGATATTTCCTGATATCACGGCTGGTTATGCAGGCAGTCGAACTGGCAAAAGACCTGCCGCTGTTATATGATACATTATCAGAAGATCTGCAGGCAATTGCAGCCCGGTTTTCCAGCCTGTTTTCCAGACTTCCGACCGATGTACAGACAAACTGGCAGGAACTGGTTGGAAACATTGGTCATGCTGCCAGTCTTCTGGTACAGAAGATTGCATCGCCGACGGTAGAAGTGGCTGGAAATGTAGCAAAGGGAATCCCGAATGCGCTGGTCAATGTTGTGGTAACGATTCTATCGTCCTATTTCTTCATTGCAGAACAGGATAAGATCATCGAATTCTGGAAAAAATATCTGCCGGAAAGCGCGAAGGATTATGGCCGGTACTTAAAGAATGATGTCAAAAAACTGATTGGCGGCTATTTTCTTGCCCAGTTTCGTATTATGTTTGTCGTAGGTGCTATCCTCATCGTGGGATTTCTGATCCTGGGGATTAAGTACACATTTCTGCTTGGTGTACTGGTGGCAGTCCTTGATTTTCTGCCGCTCTTTGGAACCGGAACGGTTCTGATTCCGTGGGCACTGTTTAAGCTTTTGTCTGCGGATTACGCGCTGGCAGCAGGACTTGCGCTCCTCTATGTACTGACTCAGGTGATCCGTCAGGTGATCCAGCCCAAGATCGTGGGCGATTCCATGGGACTTTCGCCGCTGTGGACACTGGTTTTTCTGTATCTGGGATTCAAACTTCACGGGATATCCGGCATGATCATCGCCGTGCCGGTCGGAATCTTTCTGATGAATCTCTATGAATATGGTGCGTTCGACCGGATGATTGAAAGCGCGAAAGAACTGGCAGAAGAAGTGAGGAAAGTGCGCAAATAAACAATATTGCACGATAACGAATGAGGGGCGAAAGTTCCCGCAGCCGCCATGCATGGCGGCTGTGGGAACTTTCGCCCCTTTGATACTTACTGTGTTAAATTGTTACTGTGCAATATTGTTGTTGGATGAGGATGAGTCTTCTTTTGTGGTGATGTCTGATTTGATATTACTGTTTGCTTTGTTGCTTGTCTTTAACTTGCTTTTGCGAAGTCTCCGTTTTTTCCATATTTTCCGCAGAATCCATACGATGACCAGAATCAGAGCGGCCAGTACGATCAGGATTGGGAGATTGGATACAAACCATACGAGCAGGTCTACGGATGCGGTCTGTAACTGGTTCAGGCTGTGTGCAAATCCTTTCTGGATGCGGACCGGAATGGTGTCCGGGTCGGTGGCGGTGAGTACCTGAACCTCCTGTATGGAGAGGTAAACCGTGCTGTATACAACCTGGTTGTCGAGAGTTCGCAGCTGGGACTCCAGGGATTCAAGCTGATAGCGTACTTCGGACAGGCGGGATTCCAATGCAATCACGGCATCTACGGAGTCTGCTTTTTCTAAAAGAGCCCAAAGACGGTCCTGTTCTACCTGCAAAGTCTTTTTCCGGCTTGTTATGTCGGTGTATTGCAGGGTGACATCCTGGACATTTTCATTCTTATAGGTGATATTTCCCTGTGTGGATACTTCGGAAAGAAATGCATCGAGCTGGTCTGCCGGAATCCGGATCGTCATGTTAGAAGAACGCCGGGACTGATTGCCGGACCAGGTTAAGCTGTTGCCGGAAACATCCGATTGCTCAATATAGCCGCAGAAAGAAGCAACGGCATCGGATACAGACTGCAGGAGCGTATCAAATTCGCGTGTTTCCAGATCCAGATTGACGTTGCGGATCAGTTTGCGTTCGGTAGGATCCTGGGCTGCTGCTGCATTTTGCGGAAGCTCTGTGCTTTCGGATCCATTTGAAAAAGTGTCTGAATCTGCCACGTATGCCCCTGCGTCGACCGCAGCTTCCTCCACGGAATCACCTGCATCATTGGAGCGGAAAGATGCGGCTTCAGATTTGGAAAAGGCTGCAGGCATGCCAGCTCCGCCGGAAAATCCGCTGTTTGCTGCCACGTCGTAGGATGCGGCGGCTGTTTCTGTAAGATATGAGGCATTGGAAGCACTTCGCGATGCAGAACCACAGGCGGTCAGACTGCTGGAAAGCAGGGAAAGGAAAAGGACAGCAGTAAGAAGTTTATGTTTTGCCTCACCTGTTTTGAATGGATATTTTTTCATGATCACGTCCTCCTTTCTTTGCTTTCATTATCTCATATTCTGGAAATAAAACAAGGCGTTCCAGAGAATCTTAAGTGCTTGGAAAGTGAATTGTAAGGAAGGATAATTTTTTGGAATCCACTTGTATAGTACAATGATTTTAGGTATAATAACGTGAGATATACCATGATGAGGCAAGCTTATCATTGTTGCTTACAAAAAGCGTATCCAGTAACAATGCGTTATTGTTTCATCATAATAAAATTAGGAGGAATACTCGTGAACAGAGAGAAGATTATTGTAATCGACTTTGGCGGTCAGTACAATCAGCTGGTTGCCCGCCGTGTACGTGAGTGCAATGTTTATTGTGAGATCTATTCTTACAAGACCGATATTGAAAAGATCAAAGAAATGAATCCGAAGGGCATCATCTTAACCGGAGGCCCAAACAGTGTCTATGAAGAGGGCGCAGCAACCTGCAGCAAAGAACTGTTTGAACTTGGCGTTCCGGTACTGGGACTGTGCTATGGCGCTCAGTTAATGAGCCATGTATTAGGCGGTCATGTCTGCAAGGCTCCTGTCCGTGAGTATGGAAAAATCGAAGTAACCGTGGACAAGTCCAGCAAGCTGTTCGGCAATGTATCCGAGAAGACCATCTGCTGGATGAGCCACAACGACTACATTGAGAAGGAAGCTCCTGGCTTCAAGATCATTGCGCATACCCCGGACTGCCCGGTGGCAGCAGCAGAGTGTGCAGAGAAGAATCTCTATGCGATCCAGTTCCATCCGGAAGTACTGCATACCGTAGAGGGAACCAAGATGCTCTCCAACTTCGTGTACGAAGTGTGTGGCTGCGCAGGCGACTGGAAGATGGATGCTTTTGTAGAAAACACCATCAAAGCAGTACGTGAGAAAGTCGGAAACGGTAAAGTGCTCTGTGCGTTATCCGGCGGTGTAGACTCC
Organism: Clostridium sp. OM02-18AC; assembly: GCF_003481825.1. Classification (GTDB taxonomy): domain Bacteria; phylum Bacillota; class Clostridia; order Lachnospirales; family Lachnospiraceae; genus Brotaphodocola. Next base: position 42,488 of record NZ_QULW01000017.1, read on the forward strand.
TCCGTAGCAGCTGTTATGCTGGCAAAGGCAGTTGGTGACCAGCTGACCTGTGTATTTGTAGACCATGGTCTGCTCCGTAAGGACGAGGGAGACGAGGTTGAGGAAGTATTTGGTCCGAACGGCCCGTACAACTTAAACTTCATCCGTGTCAACGCACAGGAGCGTTTCTACGCAAAGCTGAAAGGTGTAGAAGAGCCGGAGCGCAAGCGAAAGATCATCGGCGAAGAATTCATCCGTGTATTTGAGGAAGAAGCAAAGAAGATCGGTGCAGTAGACTTCCTGGTACAGGGAACCATCTACCCGGACGTAGTAGAGAGTGGTCTGGGCGGCGAGTCTGCTGTCATCAAGTCCCACCACAATGTTGGAGGACTCCCGGATTACGTTGATTTCAAAGAAATCATCGAGCCGCTGCGTGACCTGTTCAAAGATGAGGTCCGCAAAGCTGGTCTGGAACTCGGTATCCCGGAGAAGCTGGTATACCGTCAGCCATTCCCGGGTCCGGGACTTGGCATCCGTATCATCGGAGAAGTAACCGCTGAGAAGGTAAAAATGGTACAGGAGGCAGATGCCATCTACCGCGAAGAAATCGCAAACGCAGGCCTCGACCGCAGCATCGGACAGTACTTCGCAGCACTGACCAACATGCGTTCCGTCGGTGTTATGGGCGACGAGAGAACCTATGACTATGCGATCGCATTAAGAGCGGTAAATACCATCGACTTCATGACTGCAGAAGCAGCAGAGATTCCGTGGGAGGTACTTGGAAAGGTAGCCAGCAGAATCGTAAATGAAGTGAAGCATGTGAACAGAGTACTTTATGACTGCACGGGGAAACCGCCGGCAACAATTGAGTTTGAATAGTTGGAGCAGAGCTTCAAAGCCTTTATTTTCAAGGGTTTTGAGGCTCTTTTCTTTTAGAATTGCATTTTGATTGCATTTTTTTATTCAACTGCTCTGTGATAGATTGCTGTATGCTGATTGCTGGTGTAATCGGCAACACTGGTTGTTGCCGGAGTATAAGTGAGAACGCCAGTTAATTTTTTGGCAACTTCCACGTTGGTGTTGGGATATAAATGTCCATAGGTTCCTAACGTGGTCTGTATCTTTTCATGCCCCAGACGTTCTTTAATCAATAAAGGATTTTCTCCCATACTGATGAGCAGGGAAGCATGGGAATGTCTGAGTGCATGAATTTTGATACGGTGTACGCCTGCCAATCCAGCAAGTTTTTCTAATGCCCGTGGGAGGGTGTGCTTACTGGTGGGAATCCCATTATAGCTTAGTACAAGGTCACAGTCCTTTAAAACCTTTTGCTGTACTTCCTGCCATGCTTTTAATTCTTTAATGGTATCTGTGTCAATATAGATAGTGCGAATACTGGCTTGTGTCTTTGGTTCCACAAATTTGTATTCGTCTATTGTTTTATAGTACAGCGTTTTCGTTATACTTAAAAGTCCGGTTTCAAAGTTGATATCCGACCATTGCAGGGCTGCGGCTTCTCCGATTCTCATTCCAGTCATAAACAGGAGCCAGTATGAAATGAAAAGGTAATGTTCGTAATAATCGCCCTTGTAGAGTAGGGAAATTACCTTTTGAAATTCATCCAGTGTCCAAAAATCCACTTTTGTTTTCTTGCTCTTGATGTTTCCTATCATTCGTGACGGATTTTTCTTTGCAAGACCGAGAACAACTGCTCTGTCAAAGGCAATGGAGAGCATACCCTGTACAATACGGATATAGTTTGGACTAAATTCTTTTGCGAGTTCAAGCTGCCAGTTTTGGACGTTAATGGGTTCTATCTCATCCACCGTCATTTTGTAAAAGTATGAAAAATGTTTCTGAATGGTAGAACGGCGGTTCAGATAGGTACTTTCCTTTACCTGTGTTTTATACCAAGGTAGGTAAGTCTCTTCAATGAACTGCTGAAAGGATAGCTGCTGTTTCTTTTCTGTCAATTCCTCTGTGGATGTAAGCATAAGCTTTGAATATGCTTCTCTGGCTTCCTTTTTTGTCTTGAATCCGCTTTTGTATTTCTGAATCTGTTTTCCGGTAATCGGGTGGAAACCTAAGTTTGCTCTAAAATAATAAGTTCCGTTTTCTGCTTTCTTAATAGGGTCTTTTGCCATGATTTCACTCCTTACATAAATGTGCAAGAAGTACAATCAGTTTGATTTATCAGTAAAAGTAATCCCTAACAATTCTTCCACAGCTTCTCTGGGAACCCTGTCCAGTTTGCGTGACTGATAGTAGGTATGCCCTTTTGAAATCATAAGTTTTTTTGCTTCTCTTATGATGTCTGCTGCGAATGAAGTCCCATAACCCAGTTCTATTAAGTCTTTTTTTGTTACTGTAATCATATTCCTCCTTTCCATAGACCAGATATGGAACCCTCAATATCTGTCTATATTATATCAGATTTTGTGGCAAAAGTAATATTAAGATTGTATTTCCTGCGAATAGTTATTTGATTTTGAATGAAAAATTCTAATTCAAAATAGTATATAAGCAAGCCGAGCAGCTTTCGCTAAAGCTCATGGGAATCTCACCCCTGCATGGTTCTCATCCAGCCGTACCCTTTGCCAGCGGTGCTACATCATCACACGGACTAAGGCTGTACGGAAGTATCATTATCACAATAGAAAGGTCATGGCGGCAGCTCTGCGGTAAGCTGCTTATGGAACGCTGGCAGGAATCGCTATCCGGTTTCATCCCTCCTTTGGTGGGTCACGGCGTGCCAGCCCAACGGCTCTCTTTCTATCGAAACGTATTCGGCTGCTTTATGCTGCGTTGATTAGACGCTTTCTTTTTCAAGGAACAATCCGGCTTTGTCAGCCTGTTAAAATGCACTGGTGATAATGCACTTTAATAGGCTGGCAAGCTCTGTCTGGGAAGCATGGGCTTGTCCATGCTTCCACAGGAGAGCGTTATTTTTACTTTGGTTCCCTGATTTCAAAAGATAAAATCTTTGCAATCAGACGTGTTTCCATCCGGCGGCGTAGGGTTTCATCTACAACCATGAGAGTATTGCCATATTCGTCTTTCATGGGACGCATGGAACGGCTGGCAATAAAACCGCTGTAATGGCGTACAATCTGGTTGACTGCTTCAATATCACCGTCCGCAGCCCTTACAATTACAGGAAACGGAATCATAGGGTGCTTTGCTGTCATGCTTCTTCCTCCATAAATTTTTTGATAAATTCCAGTCCGGCGTGTCTTCTTCTCTGGATGGTAGAACGGTTGACTTCCAGAATTTTTGAAATTTCCGTATCGTCAAATCCGAGGAAATAATATCTCAGGATAACGTCACGTTTCTTTCCATCCAGATTTTCTAATGCTTCTGCTAATAGGCTGTTTTCAATGCGGACAGTAAATCCATCCATTTCAAAAGTATGGAAATGGGAGGGATAGGTGTCTTCGGAAGAAAACAGATTGACGGTGTAATCGTCCATATCACAGAACAGGGTTTCCCGTTTACACTGTCTGGACAACGCTTTGAGATAGTCTTTGCGTTCATCCTCCATAGCGACTTTACAGATATAATCAAACTGGTTCTCTATGGTTGTCTGAAATTCAGATGGCTTCATCATTGCTCACCCCCTTTCCAGCCTTGAAAGGGAGCGAGTTGATAGGAATTTCTGCTTCTTTCCCCCTTTTCGCTCTTAGTCCCGACAGGACAGGGGGTGCAGTTGCGTTTTGAGAAGAAAAATTTAAAAACTTTTTCTTCCAACTAAAAAAGCACGCAAACAGACGATATTTCTGCTTGTGTGCTTCGATAGTTCTTACTATGTATTGTGAAAAACCATATTGCAGGTCAGACTTTTCTAGCGTAGGTGGATGGCTTTTTTTAACGGTTTACCGAATGTAGATATATTTAAGAAAATATTTTGCATAGCGGCTTCCTCCTGTAAGCCGCCGGAGCCTAAAAAAAGCTGACTTTAATACAACCTCCATGTGTTCTGGAAAAAAGAAAGACGGCGGCTTTTATTAAACCGTCGTCTGGAAAGGCTTATGTGATTTTGACGCAAGAAAAGTGTACTGCCAAATAACGGTTTTTTTTATTTCCGTTTCAGCAGCATAGTTTTATCTTTGGTACACATAATAGGAACTGTACAACTGTACAATACGTTTTTCTATACCTGTCACTATTATAACAGGAACAGTAAAATGTACAGAGGTGGTGTATTATGCGTAAAAAAGAAGATAAATATGATTTCAGGGCTTTGGGGCTTGCCATAAAAGAAGCCCGTAAAAAACAGGGTTTGACCCGTGAACAGGTGGGAGCAATGATTGAGATTGACCCACGTTATTTAACCAATATTGAGAACAAAGGGCAGCATCCCAGCTTACAGGTGCTTTACGACCTTGTATCTCTGCTGAATGTATCAGTGGATGAGTTTTTCTTGCCTGCCAGCAGTCAGGTGAAAAGTACCAAACGCAGGCAGTTAGAAAACAAAATAGACAATTTCACAGACGCTGACCTTGTTATTATGGAAAGCGTCGCAGATGGTATTGTCAAATCTAAGGAAGTGGGGGAAATGTAAATCCTCCACTTTTGTTTATAATTGCAGTGATATTAGAATTGATACTCTGCAATATTTTTGAAATCATTGTTCAACACATAATATACCTTATTTTTAGCAACGGAATATACAAAAGAAACTCTGGTTGCCCAAAGTCCTTCCTGACGTACTGACCTAAGTACATCAAAGGCGTTGGAAATAGAGAAGTTTTCTCCATATCCTTGCAGTAAATCCTTTGCCTTTTCATATCTGTTATCCCCAGATAAAACATATGGATTAGTCAATTCTGGTTTTAGAATGGAGTAATTTGTTATTAAGGAATATTTTTCTTTTTCCAAACGATACCCAATCCCCGGTTCAATAATGAGAACACGCCCAGTTCTATCCGAAAACATAGCCTGCATAGTAGTGTCAGGAGCATAAGTAATTTTCTTTTTTTTCACTATTTCCAATGAATCGTCAAAAGAGAGATTGCCTTTTATAAAGTTTTCTGTCAAATCAGCTATTGTATAGCATGATTCATTACCGCAAAATTGTGCATTGTCATTTCCATGTACATACAACAATGTGCCAACATTCCCATTTCTATTGATTCCATGAAAAGAGTGGTACTTATTATCGGACATTTTTATCCCTATAAAAAAACGGTCCTTTTCGGCAATTACAGTATGTTCCCATTCAGAAAGGTCAATATCAAAATTGAACCCAACAATGGTTTCTTTTCCATTATACACAAATCTTGTACACATATTTGTATTTCCTTTCGTAAACTAATTTGAATAGCATAAAAACTAATTACATTAGTAATTTTAAATATTATAAGACTGTTTGTCAATACAAGAGTTCATTTTTTCTAACCAAATTATTGACTTCATTAATTTGATTACTTAAAATGAAGTAAATGATGTGTAGAAAGAGGAAAATGAATATGCGAGTTACAAAAGCCGAAGTTATAAAAACTGCTTCTGATATGGCTGATAGAAATGGACTTCATAATGTTTCTTTGAAAGCTATTGCTGAAAATTTAGGGATTCGTACCCCCTCCTTATATAATCATATAGGAAGTTTGGATGAACTTCTTAGGGAGATAGCACATAGTGGTATGCGTACTATGAATGAAAAAATGATTCGTGCAGTAATCGGTAAGACAGGGGATTCAGCATTAAAATTAGTGGCAGTTGAATATCTTAATTATATGATTGAACATCCCGGTGTTTATGAAATAATTCAATGGGCTAGTTGGAATGGAACAGAGGAAACAGCAATCATTTTTAATGATTATCTATCTTTACTTAAAACACTTATTTGCTCATGTGGCTTTAATCCAGATAAGACCACTGAAATTTTGAACATGGTAACAGGTATGCTTCATGGTTATACAACTTTACAATTAAGATATGCTTTTTCTAATCCTGATAAAGTAAGAAAAGAATTATCCGAAGCAATTGACACACTACTATTGGGAGCTAATCAAAAATATAAAGACTAATGATAAATTTTAAAAAGAAATACTTTATAAGAGAAACGTGCAAATCTCAAATGAGAAATGCACGTTTTTCTATAACTATTTCACAATCTTCCAGTTTTCCCCGTTCTTTTCCAGCACAAGGTCAAACTGCGATACCTGTGTTGTCATGGTCTGGTTATCCAGATATTTCACTGCAAGGGAAGCTGTCACCTGATTTCCGTTTCGATTGTAAACTGGATTCACCAGTTCCGAGAAAATGTATTCTTTCCCCACAGGTTTCAGCACGCCCTCATTCACATAATAGGTCAGCTCCTTTGCGGTTGCCGTAGGGTACAGCTTGAAAAAGGTAGTGAGAAATTCGTTGATTTCCTCTGTGGTGATGGAATCCACCGTACCGTCACTTTGTACCGCTTTGGGAGTGTAACCGGATTTTACGGGAACACTGGTAATGGTTGGATTCTGGATAATCGTCAGGTTTCCAGAGCCGTCCACATAGACGGTCACCTGATAAGCGGAACGGACAGTTTTAACGGATTCTCCCTCTGTGATATGCTGTTCCACCGTATAGGTCACTTGATAATGCTGCTCCTTTTCTTCTGTGATTTCCCATATCTGAAAATCAGTCAGGGCAGACGATACGGGGATGTCCTTTCGGACAGTATCTACATTCAGGGCTTGCAGTTCTCCGGTGAGATACCCTTTTAAAGCATTTGTCCGGTTATCAATGGAAGCGGCAGACTGTTCCCATGAATAGTAGACTTCTGCGAAATTCTCCACAAAGTTTTCTATCTTGTGGGTGTCGAGGATGGTTTCTTCAATTACTTTGGTTTCATGGACAGTATGAATGTCTATCGCCGTGAAATTCTTATAGACGGCAAACAGGAAGCTCACTGCCAGCAGCACCCACAGGGCAATCACAGTTTTTTTGTGGGTATTGACTTTGTAAACTTTCAGTTTCTTTTCTTTCTGCTTTTTCTGGTTATCCTCTTTTCTAATCTGAATCATATCGGTTCATCCTTTCTTATTGTTTGATTCGTCCGGCTCCGGCAAAGTGCTGTTGCCAGTAGGAACCTGTCAGGTCTGCATAACCAATGGGATTTCCGGCATGGTACATCCGGTTATTTCCCACATACAGTCCCACATGGGTGATGTAGGTTCCGGCGTTGTAGGTGGAGTGGAAAAAGACCAAATCCCCTGCTTTTGCTTCGGACAGGGGGATGTGCTGCGTTACATTGTACTGTTCCTGTGCTGTCCGTGGCAGGGCGATTCCTGCCTTGCCATAGCACCACTGCACCAGTCCCGAACAGTCAAAGGAAGTGGAGGGAGAATCACCCCCGTACACATACGTCCATCCCTCATACTTTAAGGCTTCCTCCATGATAGCCTGCACCGTTTCATCATCAAACTGTGCCACGGTCAGGTATTGCGATACCAAGAGGACATAGAACATATTTCCGTAGGAATACCGCCAGCCTCCGTTTTTCTCTACCGCAACAGGGTTGGTGTAGGTGACTTTCTTTCCGCCGGATTTGTCCCTTGCGAAGCTCTCTGCCAGTTCAAAGGTGTATTTTTTTCCGTGTCCTGCCACATAGTCTAGGAAACCGCCGCCGTAATTATAGGATTGAATCACGCTGTTTAAGTCACAGCCCTTTGTTTCTGCCGCTGCGAGCAGTTCCGAGAAATATTTACAGCCCTGTTTGATGGATTCCTCTGTACTAAGGGAGTTCGGGGGAAGCCCCAGAGATTCCGAGGACTGCATAACGTCTTCCAGCGTGCCGCCGGATTCCACCTGAATGATGGCGAGCAGCACATTTAAGTATTCCTCTATGCCATATTCCTTTGCATACTTTTCCAGCATAGGTTTATGGGCGAGGACTTCCTGTGATACGCTCACGCCCCCATAGATAAGGTTTCCGCCGCTTCCGCCGTCTTCCTCATCCGAGAAGACAATCACCACCAAAAGGAGCAGGGAGAACATCATCACGAACACGCCGGAACAGGCAAAGAAAAGGTGTCTTAACTTCATGGTTTCTCCCCTTTCTTTTGTTTGGCAGCCGTTTTTACCGTTTTTGTCCACTCCTTTCTGGCTGTGGTACGCCGGATGGTAAAGTTCGATTCTTTTACCACAGGGGCAGCCCGTTTTACTTCCGGTATCACAGGAGCCGTATCGTTTTGGACAGGTCTTGCCGGACGGGGAGCAGCAAGGGTGATGGTTGGAGTTGTCTTTTGTCTTTCCTCTGGTTTGTCTGGGGAAATCGGAGGGAGTATCTGGCGTTCTGTCCTTACAGGCGGTGTTTGTTCATGGTGGATGGAAGCTGCTTTTACCACCGGAACCGAAGCCCGTTCCGCCACAGTTCCCCCATAAGAAACCTGTCCCCGTTCCCTGATGGATGGGGAAGCTGGCTGTATGGCTGGTTTTCCTGCATGAGTGGTATCTGCATGATGTCGAAAATCCTCTGGCTGTTTTGCAGTAACAGGGCGTTCATGGACAGGAGCTGCCCCTTTGGGTGCTTCGGAAGCTCTTTGTTGCGGTTGTTTTGCCTGTTCCAGTTCCGCCCTGCGTTCTGCAATGGTCTGTCTGCGGCTTTCTGCCTGTGCGTTTCGCTGTTCGGCTCTGGCAGTTCGGGTCTGGGTCACGTTGGAAGTAAAATCCCGTACTCCCTCTGATACCTGTGTTTTCCCGTGGTAAAGGGCGTACTTTGCATTGACGGGCAAATCCTTTGCCTGTTCCCGAAGCTGTCCGGCAGTATCGGCTATCTTATCTTTGGTATCTGCCGCCGCACCTACCGCAGAACCAGCCCGTTTCCATACGGATTCCTTTTCCAGTGCTGCCTGTCCGTCTGGTCTGCTGTGGTCTGTCTGTGTCCGTTTGGAAGAGCCGGAGTGGGAAGCATTTCTCTGGTCTGAGCCAGCCTGTTTTCCTGCGTGGTATGCAGCCGTTCTAGCCCCAAGAGCCGCCACGGAACGTCCTAACTTATGCTGTAAACGGTGCATATGGGCGTACATGAGCATACGGGGTCTTCGCATGATACGGCTTCCCATACTTTGAGAATCGCCGCTCTGTAAGGAGAACATCCCCATTAAATCTCCCAGCTTGAAATAGATTCCGGCAAAAGTCACTATCTGCAAGAACGCCGTCAGGAAGAACGGATATTCCCCAGACAGGTTGTAGAGCATGGTGGAAATGCTGAACGCTACCGTGATAATCAGAGTGATTCCGGCTCTGGTAAGGATGGTGTTGAACAGTTTCGTAATGGCACGCTTTGACATTCCCTCAAAAGAGGGAACCATGCTAAGGAGGAAGCTCACAGGCAGGAACATGGCATAGATGATAAAAAGCACCTGTGAAAAAATCATTATCCCCGTGAGCAGGAATACAAAAACGGAGATACCGATATTGAACATAAACAGGAAGAAGACGGTTCCCAAGCGGTTGATGGTCTTTGTGATGGTAAGGTTGGTATTTTCCCTGTCTTCGATTTCCACCACCACGATTTCTTCCCTGTCCTGCCCGTTGTTTTCGTTTGGGCTGGTTGAGAGCAGGCGTTCCACACGGTCAGCCCCAATACTTTCCATATCCGAGTTGCCGTATTGCAGCAGGAGCCACGGCTGCTTGACCTGAATGGAAAACAGGCTGTCCCGTATCAAATCCACGCTGTCTTTTCCTTGACTTTCCGAGTTCGGCAGCACAATCTTTGTACCAAGGGTCAGGCTGGCATTGCTGATGTCTGCGGAAAATTCATTGATTTTCCCGATATAATCAGGGGCATAGGCGATAAAGGCAGCGGACAGCACGAACACCACCACGAAATTGACAACGGCATGGATGGCTTTTGTGGTTTCCCGTTTGATAAGCCCTGTGTAGGCAACGTAAAGCCCCACCACCAGAATGAGAATCAGCAGGAACCCGATATAAAATCCCTCCGAGGACAAGCCGCCTGTGGTAACGCCTGCAAGGGTCTGCATATTTTTCCCAATGGAATCCGCCGTAGAGGAAATGAAGTCCAGCGAGTAGGCTTCCTGAATCAGATACCCCGTGGCGTTGGAAAGGTACAGGCTGATTGTCCAGATAAAATTTGTGATGGCATACAGCCCGTACATCACCTGTTTTCCGATACCGTCCAGCCAGTTCCACGGGAGCCAGTCCCATCCGCTGTCCACATAAAAATCAAGCTGGTAGTTGTCCAGAGGATATTTGCTGTATTCGTTGGCAGCGTCCACCGTATCATCCACCAGTCCGGCAGCATGGGCGGCTGTGCCGAAGACTGCAAGCAGCAGGAGGATGAGCAGGAGTGCCAGAAGTACCCTGCCAATCACTTTTCCTGCTATTTTCCAAGATAACCCCTTTTTGGCTGAATAGGGAACAGGGAGTTGCTGCCCGTTGGAAGTTCTATGTATCACCATCATTCCACCTCTTTTCTTACGGGCGGTCTGGTATCAAAGGCATGGAACAGGTCTTCAAAGATAGGATGGAACTGTATGACTCCCACACGCCCGTATAAATCACTGATAAGGCACTGTCCGTTTTCCAAGTCACGGAGCCGCTTCTGGTTGTTTTCATCTTCGGAATCCACCCCGAAAAAGGCAAGGGTCTTCTTGATTTCGTTGATGTCTGTGGAACGGAACGCAAATTTCAAGCCCAGATTGTTTTTCAGCTTTTCATCCAGCAAATCGTCCGTGTTCTGGGTGACAAAGTAAACGCCTGCGTTCATGGCACGTCCGGCACGAACCAGCTTCATGGAGAGTGTCTTGCCCTGTGCCACCTGTAAGAAGCTCCATGCTTCATCCAAATCCACAATCTTAAACACGCTGCGGTCGGTATGGATGAAGTCGAGGGCAAAGGTGCTGATTACAATGAGCATTGCCACGGAAAGTAGCTCCATTGTGGTGTATTCTTCAAACGAGGTTTCCTTATCCGGCAGCACCAAATCCGCCACTTGAATGATGTTGAGTTGCTTTTCAAGGCTGATGGACTGTGTGACATCCCCATCCGAAAAGAGCAGGTGTGCAAAGTCATAGTCCGTAAAGGATTCGATATGGTCGGCTATGCTGGTGCTGATGGTGGTTCCCTCCGCCCGAAGTTCTTCAATCACCTTGAAAAGCCCCCGTTCCTCACTGTTTGTTACCGCACGGATGGCTTTCCGAAGAACAGGGAACTTCTCTCCGTCACGGCTGGAAATGCCTGTTAAAAAAGTCAGGATGTCGATTGCCAGTGATTCGGAATCCTTTGGGTTCTCCATAATCACATACGGGTCAAGTAAGCCCCTGTTCTGTTCCTCCGAAGTCAGGTTTACGATATTGATTTCATGGGCGATTTCCGGCAGGGTTTCTTTCCACCGTCCCCGTTCTGCTTTCGGGTCAACAATGAGAGCCTGTGCCCCAAATAATACGGAATAATAGACAATCATGTTGTTGCTGAATGATTTTCCACCGCCGAGGGAGCCGACAAAAGCGGCAGCAAGGGCGTTAGTGACGGAGCCTTTTACTCCTTGACTGGCAAGGGCAGGCTTTAAGTACACGTTTCTTCCCGTATCAAGGCTGTACCCGATATAAATGCCCTCCGGTTCCCCCAACATCTGGGTTGCCCCGAAGCCAAGACCAGCGAGGAAGTCGCTGGTGACATACTGGATGTAATCGTTCAGATACCGCTTGCTGGCAGGGAGAAATTCCCCATGCAGCCCCAGCATATCTCCAAAGGGGCGAACCAGCTTCACGTTCAAATCGTCATAAAAATCTTTCACCTCATTGCAGCGGCGTTTCAGTTCTTCCAAGTCGGGAGCCGTCACACGCACCACATAGGACAGCTTATACATAGATTCCTTGCTCTGGTCTAAGGTGGATTCCAGCTCATTTACGCTGTCTAAAGCGTCCACCACGTTTGTACTGGTTTCACTGTCATTCTGCCATGCGTGGTTGTCCAAATCTTTCAGCTCTTTTTTCTTGTTCCGCACCGTGGAGAGGGCTTTCCGGTTTGTCACAATCTCCACATTCATAGAGGTATCAATGGGAAAAGTAAATTGCTGCTGCTGATAGTAAAAGATTTCCGAGGATGGGAAGTCCAGTTCCCCTACAATGCTGTTGATAGTAAAGTAGGCGGCATAAACTGTCCCGTCTTCCTGTTCGATTTTCAGATACCGCTGGTTTTCCTCTATCAGACAACGGGTGGGTTTGATGAGGTCATAGTATTTCACCAGCGTTTCCTCCTGAAACCGTTTCTTCGGAATATAATACTCATAATCTTCGTAGGCGGTTCCGGTCTGCCCGTATAAATGCTCAATCAGATAGCCAAAATCGTCCTTGTTAAGCCGCCGGACTTTGAAGCGGCGTGAGATTTTACTTTCCAGCAGCTTTTCCATCTTCTGAAACCGCCAGATTTCTTCATTGCTCATGGAAACAAAATCTCCCATGAGTTTGTGGTTGACTTCATGGAGAAAATCGGAAACGGCGGTCTTTGCTTCCCTGCGAAACTGCTTCATGGTGACTTCCTGCTCATTGACAAGCAGCTTGAAGCCGATAAAAAAGCGGTAGTCCACCTGATTTTCCCCTATCATGGAAATCAGGGCTTCGGTCTGTGCGTCAATCTTTGCACAGGCAATATCTTTTAACTTGCCTGTTACTTCCTGTTTGGAGCGTTCCTGTGCTGCCCGTATGCTGGATTCGGTGCTGATTTGCAGGGCGTGAATCTTCCCGTCCCTGTTCTGGGCGATAAGCTGCCGGAACGAATCGTGTACCTGATATTTCTGTTCAGAGCTTAAAAAGGAATAGTTGTAGGGAAGCAGCTCATAGTAAGCGAAGCACTCCCCGTCATGGTTGAACACAAGGTTATTTTCGATATATTTAATCGGATATGCCATAAATATCACTCCTTACTGCCGTGATGGGCTGTGCTGGATATTCCTTTTCCAGCTTCACGGGCTTTCCTGCATAGGTCAGTTTCGGGCGTACCAGATATGCCAGTACGGATTTCAGGAAGCCGTAAGGCTTCTTCCCGTCAAAGGTCTTCTGGCACATGAACCAAGTGAGGGCAAAAGGTACGCCGAAATATTTTAAAAATGCCCCGTCAATGAATGAAAGGGGAGGGAGGTTCCCCAAGAGCATAACTGCAAACACCGATACCACGAACCACGCCATCTGTGTGAACGTGATGGGGAATGGCAGCTTAAAATCATTGATGGAATAGAGTACCTTTTCCACCGACCAGATACTGGTATAGCTTCGTATTTTCTTCATGTTGTCCGTCCTTTCTAAAAGATGGGGACAGCAAAAGAGCCGCCCCTGAATAAAAAATCCGCCTGTATTTCCTGAAAGAGATACAGACGGGTCTACCGTAAGATTTCATATACGCCGTGGTTCGTGACAACAAAGGTTCCCTCCAATTCCATGTCACGCCCATAGGCTGCATAGTCGATATAGTTTTGTAAGTGTGCCGGAAGTTCTCCAAGCTGTCCGCTTTCTTCCAGATAGTAGCGAGCCACATCCGCCATATCGTCACAGCCGGAATGGCAGATAATATCGTCTTCATGCTCACAGAGTTCTTCGATACTGCCAAAGTAGGATTGCAGCTCTGATAGTTCCTCCTGAATGTACTCCGGTAAGTCCTCCACCATTTCACACAGGCGGTTGACTTCCTCAATGGGGGTATATTCGTCAATCTCAAAGGGTAGTTCATAGTCATGGATGGCGTATTCCTCATATTCATCATTCAAACTGATACGTTCCTTGACTTCCTCAAAATCCACAGGCGGCGTGAACCATGCCCCTACCAGTTCGCCCTCATTGTATTTTCCTAAGTTGGCAATGTAAATCCGCATTTCTTCCAAGTTCCTCCACCTCCTTTTAGCGGTAATAAAAGATACCATTGTCCGTAAACAGATAGTTTTCGCTGGTTTCCAGCTCCCGACCAATGGAAGCGTAGTCGATATGGTTCAACAGGTCTGGATGTACTTCTCCAAATATCTGTACCTCCTGCACCAGATAACGGGCGAGGGATTCCCCGTCCTGAACCGGATAGCAGCGTATCTGGTCTTTGTGGTCGATAAATTCCGTAAAGCTGGAAAACCACCGCTTTTGTACCACATCCATTTCATAATAGAGGGGCGTTCCCTGCATTTCCTGTACCATCCGGCAAAGGGCGTTGATTTCCCAGAGCCTTGTGTTGCCCTCCAACGGAAACGGCAGCTCATAGTCTTCAATTTCGATTTCTTCCTCACTCTGAACGCCAAGACGTTCCTTGACTTCCTCAAAATCCACGGGACAGGAAAACCATGCCCCAGGGTACTCCTCAAAATCCTCATGGTAAAACCGTGTGGTGTTCAGGATGTAGATTCTCATTTTCTCAATTAGTATCACGTCCTTTCTTAGAACAAAAATGGCAACTAACTTTGTTTGTCAGTTGCCATTTTTCTAATAAAATATTCGCTTTAATTCTTCATCACTATTGATTTTTTTAATTACCCAAGGTTGTAAAAAATAATTGATTTGTGGGTCTAACATACTTACTAAATGAGTTTGTCCGGCAGGGGTTAATATTTGTAAATGTTGAAGTTCTATTACTAATCCATTGTTCATGGGTAATGGCAGGGTGTGAGTTGGTTCACGTAAAAACTCCCGAATGATTGTCACCTGTTCTGGTGTCATATTTTTCAAATATTTAATCTGAGCAGTTCCTAATCTCTTTGAAGCATACTTGTCATAAAAGAAATGAAAAATTTTAGATAGTAATAAAACTATTAGTAAGGCTGTGGAAATCACAAAAACAATGCCTATTGTAAAACCATATTTTTCTCGAAAATTTATAATATAAAACTTTTGGGCTAACTTTTGAGGCAATAATAATAATGTACCACTGGCAATAGATAAAGCTCCTAAAATGTTCGGTGGTAATTTCAAAAAATCAATAAAATCCTTCATACATTTCCTCCGCTTTCAATTACTATATAAAGAAATTATACCACCATTCTTAGTTTATCTCAATTATCATACACTATCATATTACATCTTCTTTCTTTTGGGGAGTTACGCTCCCCAAGCCCCTAGTGGACTTCCGCCATGAAGCAATCAGAGCTTGCTCCATAACGGAAGTGTAAAATGGGTTTTTCTATGCACCGATAATCTTATTGAACAGTTCCAGTAAGATGTCCTTTACACCGTCCGCATTGAAGACCAGCCCAACCGCTACAAGGGAAACTACCAGAAAACCGATAAGTTTGGAAAATTCCCTCTTAAATCCGAGGTACAGTCCAATTACCACGATTGCCAGCAGCACAAGGGACTGGGCGTTGGATAAAAACCAGTTGTAAAGATTCTGTCCGAAATTCATAAAAGCTCCTTTCTTTCCTGTAAGAGTTCTTAGGTTCCAAAATTGCCGCCGTTAAAGCACCACCTCTTTTGCAGCGGCGGCTTGCTGCTTCAGGATTTTTTCGTGCTTCTCCGTCAGCTTTGCATGGGTGATGATGTCATGGACAATCTGGGTGTGGTTCATCTTATCCAGACGGAGAGCCAGCTTTAATGTGGGTGCTACCTGATGGGAGAGCCAGTGCAGGGTGCGTTCAAAGGAATAGGGTTCCGGTTTGGTTGTCAGTTTCAGGCTTCCCCTGTGTTCCCCAATGAACCACGCCCATTCCTCACTGATACGCCAGTCAGAACGGGGTTTCGTATCGTCCTTGTCCACGAACCGGACATAGCGGTTGATGATTTGAAAGGCTGTCCGTTCTGGATTGTCATGTTCTAACAGGTCACGGATGGCGTAAAAGGCACGCTCATTTTTCAGCCGGATTTCAAAGCGGTTCTTTACCTCTGCGTCCGCAATGGGAATATCATGCTTTTTGTACTGCTCATAGTCCTTTTCGTAAATGCAGAAGTACACCTCACTTTGGAGGGAGCCGATATACAGGGTGTTCCCCATACATTCTTTTTCCTCACGCCGTACCAGTTCGCCGCTGCGGTAGCTTTTGAAGCTGCGGAAGACCGAGATACATTCCTCATTCCGGCACTTCTCTGTCAGATGGGGAATGTTCAGGATTCCCGTTTTGTCATTGATGGCGAGGTCAAGCCGCTTCATCACGCCGTCCTCCATGAGAACATCCATGAAAAACTCATACCAGCTCCGTTCCTGTGCCAGCAGATAGCTTTCAAACTGGCGGCAGCCACGCCCTTTCAGTTCCAGCAGCACCCCTTTTTCCAGTTCCGGTGATACCAGAACGAAAATATCCCCCAGATAGTAATGCTCTGTGTAAGAGTAGAAACCGTAGTCTTCATGGATAAAGTAGGGGAGCTTTAGCCGCAGCACGTCTTCCACGATATGCTTCACATCCGTAGTGGGAAAGCGAATCCGCACATAGTCAAAGAGCATTTCAAGGGGAGCGTCTGGGTTGAATCGTTCCAGAGCTTCCGTGATGGCTTCCTGTAATACTTCGGACGGGTGAGCCTTGCCTGTTTCAATGTCGCTCAGGTACGGACGGGTGATTCCGGCAGCTAGGGCAAGTTTCTGTTGTGAGATACCGTAACTTTCCCGTTTTTCTTTGATGTCCCGTACCCATGTTTCTTCATTCAGTGAAAATCCCTCCTGTCTAAAAAAGCGTATGTCAACTTTCAGAGCCTTGTTGACACACGCCGGATATGGGAAAATCCCTTGTGTACCATGGGATTCTGCCCTGTTGTTTGGTTGTTGCCTGTCGATTTGTACCCCTCTGTTAGATACGAGGGGTTTATGCTGGCGTGCCTTGCGGCACACCAGCCACAGCAGGTCAGTCCGCTTCTGCGGCTTTCGCTTCGCACGCCGCCTGCACTCCCTGCCTGCTGTCTGTCAGTTTTTTTATTTCTTTGAGGAAATCGTGTCCTTTTTGTACAAGGGGCGTGTAAAACTCCGAGATAACGCTAGTTCCCACATCCACATAGCCACGCCCCTTTATCTGCTTTAGGAAGAAGTCCTTTGTGGTTTCCCCGAACATCATCCCATAGCCCATTTCCGACATCCGCCCCAGAGCCACACGGAAATTGAACTGGTCACGGATTCCGTCCCCCAGATACTTTGCGTCCGGACGCTGGCAGGCGAGAATCAGGAAGAAGCCAGCCTGCCGCCCAAGCATAACGATTTGTTTTAACTTGTTGAGGACAGCGGCGTTTTCTTTTGTGCCGAGCATTTCCATAAATGCCACATATTCATCAAAGATAAGGAAATTTGCCGGAAGCCCCAAGTAAGCGTAGTTTTCCCCTGTCCGGTAATTCTCCATGAGCTTCATGTCTTCGCTGCGTTTCATCATTTCCTCATAGAAACGGTCAATGCAGGAAAGCATATCCTCCTTTTTGTAGTACACATCCGGCATAACCGCCTGTAAATCCGCAAGGTCGGCGTTTTTGGGGTCTAACACGAACAGGATGGCGTTGGTGCGGAGCAGGGCTTCAATAAGGGTTAGGATAAAGTAGGTCTTTCCACCGCCGGTTCCTCCGGCAATGAGCATATGGGGGAGCTTATCATACTCCCACCAGACATTTTCCATAAGCCGAAGCCTGCCGTCCTTTGCCTGTACATCCTCAATGGAAATACGGTTGGCAATGGTATCATAAAGCAGGGTGTATTCCACATAGGAATCTTTTAATTCCTTATCCGTCAGCTCACAGTACAAGCCGCTTTCCAGCTTTTTCTCCAAGTTTAAAAGCTGCTCCTGATATTTCCCCAAGGTGATTTCCACACGGATATGGAGCAAGCCCTGTTTCATCCGGTAGTAGATTTTTGGAAAGTAAGTGATGGCTTCTTTGGAACGGCTGGAAGACAAGTCCTTGAAAAAAGTGTCTTCCTTTCTCTGTTCCGATTCATACCACTTGTTTTCCAACACCATCCTTGCCAGCTTTTGGCGGTGGATGAGCTGTTTTACTTCGTCCCTGCGGTATCGCCAGAACAGAAGAACTGCTGCAAGACACACCAGCCCTGCCACGCCCATACTGTATAACAGGTAAGGGATATTTACATCCTGTATTATCTGGGAAAGGGACACTTCCTGCCAGTTGGTTCCGGCAATCTGCCGGATATGAAACAGCAGGACAACCAGCAGGAAGACAGGGAACAGGGCGGCAAGGGCAGTATGGAACACAAGGTCTTTATCCGTGGGGCGGATACGTTTTCCACGGGGGAAAAGCTGTTTCATGAGAACAATCCTCCTTTCGTTTTTTTATGTTCCTGTTATTTTACAGGGGGAGCGTCTTTCTTCGGTGGCTGCGGATTCATGGCAGCCCCTTTTTTCAGGACAATATCCTCTGCCTTGATGTACCAGTCCACCTCTGCCCCCTGAAAGGTAGCTGTTGCCACGGTATCTGCCACAGGATTGATAAGTTCTACCTCTGCGTTATAATCGAACTCTTTTAACGGCACGCTGGCAGGGACGGAAACCTGAATCATACGCCCCTGTCCTCTGGATTTTAAGTCATAGGTACGCTCCTTGATTTCTTCTGATACCGAGCCGTCTTCATTCTGGAGGTGAACCTCACGGCGGAGGGCAGAAAATTTCAATGCCCCGAATGTTGCTTCCTTGTCAATCACGATTCCGTTTGCTAATCTCATAGTCTGATGTCCTCCTTTTCCTTATGCTTTTACCATATCGTCAGCGTGTAAAATGTAGTTGGTAAAGCCCCTTGTGCCGATTTTATAGCCCTCTGCGGTAATACGGGGATTGACGAGCTTTACACGTTCCTCAAAGTCAAAATGTTTCTCTCCGGCTTCGGCAGGGAGGATAACCACAATATCATCCGCCCTCTGTACGTCTGAATAAAGGTTGAAGCTGCGAGAGAGTACCGCTATGCGTCCGTTGATTCTTCTCTGTTCTGTTTTGTCTTCTCCGGCAAACTCCAAGTTGCCGAATGTTTTTTCCATGTTGGGGATAACAAATTTTAATTCCATATAGATGTACCTGTCCTTTCTGAATGTTGTGTTTGATGGTAGGTTTCGGGTTCCGGTCTGGAAGCCGGAGGGGAACGCTCCGGCGGTGGTGATTTCTTCGTGGTATCACATCCTTTCTGGGGCTATTGAAGAAATTACAGGGTTGTGATATTATCTAGGTGTTAAAAATTAAATAGTCATGGTTAGGATTGTTAGCTTGTGTTTTCTCATGTAGCTCTGTCATGTACTCCCAACAACTTAAAAGTAGATTTCAGTGGAGATTTATAATATCAGGAGGTACGCTTATGACAATAATAACAACTGTAAAAAGCATTATGGTGGGCGACGGAATTTCTGGGAATTTTTGCTAAAATGTGCAGGGGCAATGGAAAAAATTACGGCTGGCATGACATGAAGAATCCGGGAGGGTCAAATCTCCAATTCCCATCGGGGCTGTTTTCAGCCCCATTTAATTTTGAAACAAAAAATAGACGCTCATTGTTGAACGTCTATTTTTGGATGATATTGAGGTTTGCTGGTCTATCTTATAAAATCTGAATGTACTTCGATTGCATTTTTATTGCATTTTTTATTTTTTTTCACATAGATTTTAGTGGTTGATAGTTCCTGAAAATGCCTTAAAATCAATGATTTTCACTTATATAGCATACTGTCTGTCTGGAGTTTGAATAAATCGAGTTGCTTAAAAAAGCCAGTGTTTATGCGGGTTTCAGCGATTTCGATTAGTCTTTTGATAACAAATTGATAACAGTCATAGCAAGTGCCATTATTCTTGTTATCCAGTGGTTTATGGGTAACGGAACAATTAACAGGTGGCTTGCAGACTAAAGTTCGGAGCTTGGCTCTGAACAAATTCCATATTATAAACTAAGCCCTTAGCTGTGGTTAATAACCATAGTTAAGGGCTTTTTTGTCGTTGCCAAAGCATCTGTAGGGAGCTGCCAGTGGCAGGTCCTGTAGGTGCTTATTTATCTTTCAAGTGGTCTTTGAATGCTTCCACGAGAGCGTCACTTAATTCCTGTGATGGAACTTTTGCCCAACGCTGTGTGGTGTCGAACTCTGGATAATGGTAACGCCAGTTATCGTATTCTTCTCTGTTGATTTCTTCGGAAGATAGCTTGTCTGCCTGTTCTTTCCAAGCATACAGCATTTTGAGGAGTTCATATGCTTCTCTGCCTTTGTCCTTGTTGACCTTTAAGCATACCTCTCCGTCTGCTTCACTGACAGTAAGACCGTAAATATCTTCAAGGGTAAACAGAGTGTGCATAAGACCGATATAGCTGTCTATGTCAGGAACATCAAGAGCCTGTGGAGAAACATCAAGCACCTGTGCCAATGCATTTGTAAGGTCTGCTTTCGGTTTGCGTGTACCAGTTTCGTACTGTGCCAAACGCACATCAGCACTCTTTTCTGGAAAACCGATTGCTGTACCGAGATACTTTTGTGTCATACCACGCATTAGTCTGAAAAAATGTATTCTTTCGCTGATAGCCATAATGATACGCTCCTTTTATATTTAGTGAAATAAGTATAGCAGAAATGTTTAGTGGAAGTCAAGAAAAACCGAAACAAAAATGTTTAATATTTTCTTTGCAACCACTTGACAATAGCAAATATGTTTAGTAAAATAAATTACGAATTAAACAAATATGCTTAATGCGACAACTGAATGACCGTCCGAAAAGCCAAACCGCCAAGACCTCGTCGGAGCAAGTTCCGTATCGTTCGCTTGTGTGCAAGCACAAAAGCTCATTCGCTGCACTGCTCCTCCTCTTCCCCAAAAGTCTCCGACTTTTCGGGAACCCCTATACGAGCGAGCGCCTGATGTACTGCGGTGCATTGGGACAGCACAGCGCCTGCCGACAAGCAGGAGTGCCTGTTGGAACTTTAACACGGAGAAAGCGGCAAGCAAAAAATTATTTTAAGAAAGGAAGAAAAAGGATATGGAAAACAGATTTATCCGAGCCGAAGATGTGGCTCAGGAACTAAACGTATCAAAACCTTATGCATATAAACTCATCAGACAATTAAATGAGGAATTGAAAGCAAAGGGCTTTATTACGATTGCAGGGCGTGTAAATCGCCAGTATTTTTACGAAAGGCTCTACGGAGCAGGAAAGGGGGAAATGTAAATGCCGGTATTTAAGAATGAAGATAACGGTACTTGGTATGTGATGGCAAGGTATGTGAACTGGAAAGGGGAACGCAAGCAGAAATGCAAGCGTGGCTTTGCTACCAAACGAGAAGCACAGGAATGGGAAAGAATGTTCAAATTGCAGACTTCTTCAGACCTTGATATGAGTTTTGAAGCCTTTACGGAGCTTTATATCAATGATGTGAAGAACCGTTTGAAGGAAAACACGTGGCTTACCAAAGAGCATATCATACGCACAAAGATACTTCCGTATTTCGGGAAACTGAAAATCAGCGAGATTTCCACAAAGGAGATTATTACTTGGCAGAATGAAATGCTTGCCTATCGTGATGAGAAGAAAAAGCCTTATTCACAGACGTATCTGAAAACGCTGCACAATCAGTTGTCCGCCATTTTCAATCACGCTGTCCGCTACTATGAACTGCGTTCCAATCCTGCGGCAAAGGTGGGAAATATGGGACGTGAGGAACACAAGGAAATGCTGTTCTGGACAAAGGAAGAATACAAGAAATTCTCTTTTGAGATGATGGACAAGCCTGTTTCCTTTTATGCGTTTGAAATGCTTTACTGGTGCGGTATCCGAGAGGGCGAGCTGTTAGCTTTGACTCCGGCAGATTTCAACTTTGATAAGGAAACAGTCACAATCAATAAATCCTATCAGCGTTTGAAAGGGCAGGATGTGATTACTTCTCCGAAAACGAAAAAGAGCAACCGCACGATTAAAATGCCGAAGTTTCTGTGTGAGGAAATGAAAGAATATCTCGGTATGCTTTACGGATTGAAGAAGAAAGACCGTATCTTTACGGTGACGAAAAGCTATCTTCATCACGAGATGGACAGAGGGGCAAAGGCGGCAGGCGTGAAGCGTATCCGCATTCACGATCTCCGTCACAGCCACATTTCACTCTTGATTGATATGGGCTTTTCTGCGGTGGCGATTGCTGACCGAGTTGGTCACGAAAGTATTGATATTACTTATCAGTACGCACACCTCTTTCCGTCAAAGCAGATTGAGATGGCAGAAAAATTAGATGATTTAGGGAAAGGAGATTTTGAAAATGTCAGCTAAGAACAGAGATAACAAAAATCGTTGGAGGAATATCACAGTAGGGTTTCGAGTATCGCCCGAAGAAAACGAACTCATTAACAGAGCTGTAGCTCTATCAGGATTGCCAAAACAGGAGTATTGTTACCGCCGTTGCTTAAATCAGGATGTGGTGGTACAGGGCAATCCGAGAGTGTATAAGGCGTTGAAAACGGAATTTGCCACAGTCCTTGCGGAACTGAAAAGGATTGAAGCAGGAAAAGGTGTGGATGATGAACTGCTGAGTGTAATAGAACTGATTTCCATTATTCTCGGCGGTTTGAAAGGAGAGGATGCGAATGGAGAATAAAAAAGAAATGACTATTCCAAATGTATCTGCGGCAACAGATGCGGAACAGTCACTTTCCAAATGTACTGACAATAGTATAGTCAATCAGGATACGGATTTCAAGGGGTACGAGCAATCTTTTGAAGAAATGCAAAGGGAAATACTCAGACAGTTAGACCCTTCCTATCTGAAAACAGTATCAATGACAACGCTGTATGATACGGTGTTTGAGGTTCAGACACCACTTATCGACGGTCTGCTCCAAAGGGGAACTTACCTTTTCGTAGGTTCCCCGAAAGTGGGAAAGAGCTTTATGATGGCACAGCTTGCCTATCATATCAGCACAGGCACACCGCTTTGGGAGTATAAGGTGCGTAAGGCAACGGTGCTTTATTTTGCCCTTGAAGATGATTACCCACGTTTGCAGAAGCGATTGTTTCAGATGTTCGGTGCAAAGGAGACAGGCAATCTGTATTTCGCAACGGAATGTAAAACGGTCAATGGCGGACTGGAAGAACAGATAAGAGGGTTTATGAGGGAACACCCAGACACAGGCTTGATTATCATAGACACCTTAAAGCGTGTGCGTGAAGCAGGCGGAGCAGATTACAGCTACGCAAGTGATTATGATGTTGTGGCAAGGCTGAAAGCGTTGGCAGACAGTTACAAGGTTTCAATGCTTATTGTTCATCATACACGCAAACAAAAATCGGAAGATATATTCGATATGATTTCAGGCACGAATGGTCTGATGGGTGCGGCAGACGGTGCATTTGTTCTCAGTAAGGACAAGCGTACTTCCAACAATGCCACACTTGATGTTGCTGGCAGAGACCAGCAGGATATGAAAATCCATCTTGTAAGGGACAGCGAGCGATTGGTGTGGAACTTTGCAAAATCGGAAACGGAGATGTGGAAAGAACCGCCCGAACCTCTGCTTGAGAAGATAGCGGATACGCTCTTTTCGGAAAGTGACAGATGGGAAGGAACTGCTTCGGAACTTTGCGAAAGGCTTGCGGTGGATATAAAGCCGAATGTACTTTCTTTAAGGCTCAGTATCAACGCAAGCAGGCTGTTTCGTGATTACGGTATCCGTTATCAGAACAGCCGCACACACGACGGAAGAAAGGTTTCACTTTGGAAAGAAACCGAGCAGACGGCGTGACAAACGGTGTCAAAGGTGTCAATGTTTTTGAGAGCAGCACGCTGTGAAAAACATTGTCACCATCGTCACACTTTGACACCGGATAAAGTTTAGGGGAGTGTGCAGAGAGTGCCTTTTCAAAGGCGGCTCTTTGGTCTCGCCTGCTGGCTCGGTCGGTTCGCAGGCGTGTGTGCCACCGGCACACGCTCACCCCTCGGAGAGCCTTCGGAGAACGCAAAACCTGTTTACAGGTCGCATTTTTGATGGGTGTACCCGTCAAAAGTGCTTTTGCGTTACTTTTGACAAAAGTAACAAAACCTGAGAATGTTGAAATTTACAGATGGGAGATGAAAAAATGCAGAGAACGATAAGTGCAATGGTCGGTAAAGGCTCGGTCAATCACAATAGCCGAAAGTTCCGAGCAGAAAATGTAGACGGAACTCGTACTCATCTCAATATCGACTACTGCAATGAAAATATAAAGACAGTTTATCACGAATTGTTTGATGAAGCATTGGAAAGATACAATGCCAAGCAGATAAGGTCAGACCGAAAGATAAAAGATTATTATGAAAAAATCCGAAGTTCCAAGCAGGAAAAACCGTTCCACGAAATCATTTTACAGGTGGGCGGTAAGGGAAATATGAACGCCGATACGGAAAACGGAGAACTGGCAAAGCAGATTTTAGATGAATACTATCAGGGTTTTCAGGAGCGAAATCCACAGCTTCGGGTGTTCTCGGCTCATCTGCATATGGATGAAGCTACACCACATCTGCACATAGATTTTGTACCTTTTACCACAGGCAGCAAGCGTGGACTTGATACAAGAGTGTCACTAAAGCAGGCTCTTGCAACGCAAGGTTTTAAGGGCGGCAGTCGTGGCGATACGGAGTGGTCGCAATGGATACAGTCCGAAAAAGAACAGCTTGCGGCGGTGATGGAACGTTATGGGATTGAGTGGGAACATTTAGGCACACACGAAAAACATCTTTCTGTTTTGGATTATAAAAAGCAGGAAAGAGAAAAAGAAGTGGCGGCATTAGGTGCGAAAATCGAGCAGAAACAGATTGAATTTGATGTGTTGTCGGAACGAGTATTGAACTATGATAAGGCAAAAGACGAGCTGTCAAATCTTGAAATAGAGCTTGATACTGCACCGAAATATCAGTTGCCAGAACCAGAGAAATTTATGACTGCAAAGGCATATAAAACCAAAATGGCAGAGCCGGTTGTAAGGAAATTGAAGCAACTTGTCAAAACGGTGCTTGCCCGCTGCTTTGAGGGGTGGGACAACTATCATAGGCTGAATACAGCGAATGCACAGTTATACCGCACCAATCAGCGTTTGGAGAAAGTCAATGAAAGATTGACCGAAGAAAACAAAATCCTAAAAGCAGAAAATAAAGATTACAGCCTGCTCCGTAAGGTTTTTGGTCGCAAACAGATAGATGATTTGTTGGAGCAGGCAAGAACAGTTAAAGGTCGCAAGCGTGATAATACACGATCACGATAGACAAAAATCACAGGAGGAAAAGGAAAATGACAAAGACAATTTTTGAAGAAATGGGCGGAACTTATAGACAGGTGGGTGATTATTTATTGCCGAACATCACAGTACCAGCCGAAGAAGAAATAGAGCCGATTGGTTTATGGGGGAAACGACATGCAAGGCATTTAAAGGAACACTATAAAGTGTTATATATGAACCTGCTGACAAGCGGAAAGCTGCATAGTTATCTTGCAGAAGTCGATAAGCAAGCAGAGGATATGTTTCTTCGACTGGTAAAGGAATATGCCGACAGACAAGATGTGACGGAACAATTAAAGAAAGATAATCCCTACGAATGGATTGGAAGAATGAATAATATTCAGGCTTGTGTGAGGGAAGTTGTAGGAACGGAGTTGATTTACACATAAGCGTTTTACGGTATGGTGCTCCTGCGTTTGCTGGAGTGCTGTGGTTGTGGTTGTAAAGAGGTTGTGAAAGATTGAATTTCGTAATGGTTGGATGTATAATTAGGAAGTGAAAATTTTAATTTGCACTTCCATAAGGTGAAATGTATTGACACAAAAAATACAGTATGATAGTATTGCCATTAGAAGAAAGAAAGGCACATTTTGTGTAAGGTGAGGAAATGATTAATAGATAATTTGATTTAAGTAAGACACATATAGTTATTGAGCCTGTAGAGAATAGGTTTGTTTTGTGTACGCTTAAGTTGGATTATCGCAAGAGGCATTTCCTTTGTTTTCCTTTTGGAAAAGAAATAAGGGGCTATTTAGCGAGTCTATTTTTGCGTATGCAAAAAAGACTCGTTTTTGTGTGTTCAAAATAATAATTGGCTCAGACTTCGAAAAGGAGAAACTTTAATGTTGCAGATAAAAAAATTAAATTTAACACATAAAAAAGACCTGAGAATAATTCTTAATGATTTCAACCTTGTGCTAAATGATGGAGATAAGGCAGTTATTATTGGAGAAGAGGGAAATGGGAAATCGACATTAATGAAGTGGATATACAATCCGTCGCTTGTAGAAAACTATATAGAAGCAGATGGGGAAAGGATAATGGGACACGAACGTCTTGGTTATCTTCCGCAGGAGATGCTCGATGAAGATAAGGAAAAAACAATATACGAATATTTTTCTGAAGAGGAAATATTCTGGGAGAAAACGCCTAAAGAATTGTCTGTTATTGCGGGAAAATTTGGAATGAAAAATGATTTTTTCTACAGTAACCAGACAATGGGTAGTCTTTCAGGAGGCGAAAAAGTCAAGACACAACTTATGAGGCTTTTCATTCGCGATGTTTCTGTGCTGTTGTTGGACGAACCTTCCAATGACATCGACATTGCGACGCTTACATTACTGGAAAAAATCATAAATGACTGGAAGCACATTGTGCTTTTTATTTCACACGATGAAACGCTGATAGAGCGTACTGCCAACATGGTGATACATATCGAGCAGATTATACGAAAAACAAAGGCGAGATATACCGTGGCAAAGCTTCCCTATAGACGCTATGTGGAAGAACGGCTTCATAAATTTGAAATCCAAAAACAGCGGGCACTGAGTGACCGTAGGGAGAAAAAGATTCGCGATGAAAAATATCAAAGAGTTATGCAGAGTGTACAAGGTGCATTAAGAAGTTGTACCAGACAAGCACCGTCTGTTGCCAAAAACTTAAAGGACAAAATGCATACGGTTAAGGCAATGGAACGAAGATTTGAAAAAGAAGATGAAAATATGACTCAGATGCCGGAACAGGAAGAAGCAATCTTTGTCAAATTAGGGGATGAAAACTCACACATTCCCGCAGGAAAAACGGTCATAGAATATGAACTTTCAAAGCTTGTGACTCCGGATGGCAAAAGAATTTTAGCAGAAGGAATTCATTTAAAAATAAAAGGTTCAGAAAAAATCTGTATGATAGGAGCCAACGGGGCAGGAAAAACGACTCTTCTAAAAAAGATAGCGGAAGAACTCCTAAATCGGAATGACATTAAAGCAGAATATATGCCTCAAACTTATGAAGACCTGCTGGATTTGGATGTTACACCGGTTGATTACCTTGATAAAACAGGAGATAAAGAAGAGCGTACAAGAATTAGAACATACCTTGGTTCACTTAAATACACACCAGATGAAATGGAGCATCCGATTCGGGAGTTATCAGGCGGACAAAAGGCGAAAGTGCTTCTCTTGAGGATGAGCTTAAGTGGTGCAAATGTTCTTATTCTGGATGAACCGACAAGAAATTTTTCACCATTGTCCGGTCCGGTAATAAGAAAAATGCTCCGAGAATTTCCGGGGGCTGTCATTAGCATTTCTCACGATAGAAAGTATATTGAAGAGGTGTGCGATAAAATATATCAGCTAAATCCTAATGGATTACAGCTAATTGGTGATTGATAACAAAAAGGATGAAAGACTGACAAATTTCAGGCTTTTAGTGAGTTGGAAAGCATACAAAGATTTGAATTTGGAGGATAGATTATGGTACGTACAGAAGATGCATGTGAAATTATAAAATATGCTTTGCAAAACGAAATTAAAGTATATTTAGATGGCGGATGGGGTGTTGATGCACTTCTTAAAAGAGAATCAAGAATACACAATGATATTGATTTGTTTGTTGAACTGAAACATTATCATGATTATATTTATGTGATTAAGCAGCATGGATTTGAGGAAGTAAATACTGATTATACAACGGATGGTCATACTGTCTGGAAAGATGATAAACAAAGAATCATTGATTTACATTGTTTTGAATTTACAGATGACGGAATTGTTTATGAGGGAGATATATTTCCATCAAAAACTTTTTCCGGTATTGGAAAAGTTGGAGATATAACTGTTTCTTGTATTGAACCATTGAGTCAGGTAATGCTTCATTTGGGATATGAACACGATAAAAATGATGTGCATGATGTGATGCTGTTGTGTGAAACATTTCAAATAGCAATACCAGATGAATATAAGGAAAAGTAAAATTTCAGTTTTGTGTTGAATCTCTAAGCAAAATAGCTTATAATTTGACATGCTACATATAGTTATTATCCACAGTTATCGAGTAGGTGTTATCAATGCCGATAACAAAATGATAACATTAGCTCGTATAGGCAGGATAATATGGATATATCAAATAATCAAAAGAACGAGAAACATTACAGAGAATAATTCCTAAACAAAAAGCGTTAGTCTTTGTAGAGTGGGAATAGTAAACAGAGAGCCGGGAAGCCGCATAAACAGCGGACTTCCTGGCTCTTAGTATGTGTTGTGATACCTTTTTGATACCTATTCAGAGAATAGTTGTTCTTCTTTCATAGACTCAATAGAGATAAACGATAGATTTTTATGCGAAATTAGGTTGTTTAAATAATCCGTAGTCTCTGAAAAACAATCTTCTTGAGATATAATTAAGATAATAAAACGAAAATTTCTGTGAGCAGTATTTTCGTATGAAATACCACGCTTTTCAATTTGATTAACTAGTCGGGCAAGTGTAGCCTTTGAAACAGGATTATTCCAGTATTTGATTTCATATAATAAATCAATGTTATTATATTTTGAAGATGCAATAATATCATAATCGCAATTACCAACTTTGACATTTTGATGGACATTATACTTGCGTTTGAGTTTATTCTTCAGATAACTATAGCAGGCATCTTCTATTTCAAAAGCTTTTCTGATTCGAAAGGAAGCTGTTGAATTAGAAGGGGTTATTTGAGAATCAGAGTTTGAGTTTTCATGGTTCTCAATGTCTTCATTTATGACCTTTTCAGCAATTTCTTGAGCAGACATACTTTGAATATGCAATTCTTTTTCTTCTAAATCCAATTTAGTTATTTGATCTAAAGTTTTTTGTATTTGAAGCCATTTTAAACATCCCCAGAAAGTAAAAATTACACCAATAATAATAAACACAATACAAATGATGGGTAAGTATTTAAATATATTTTGAACGTATTGTATTTTGATACTTAAAAAGTCAGAAGAAATTTCTGATAAATTGTTTGCTTCTTCTTGTGTCATGATAATATCATATGAACCAGAAACTAAATAATGCAAGCAAAATAATGGCGCAACAATTAAAACAATACCAACTGAAACGATAAATTTATAAAAACTGTCGTATTGTAATTTATCCATTATTGATTTCTCCACTGATAACTGTTATTTTTCTTGTCATTTCCCTTTTCATCAACGCTACTGCTGGAAGCTGGCCAGTTGATTTTCCATTCAAAATATTCGTCCTCTGAAATCTCTCCGCTTTTTAGCTGTTCTTTCCGCAAACCCCATTCACGCAGAAATTCATTTACCAGACCATAATCAATCCACATACCGACAGGAGCATGAGCAGGCCATTCGTCACTATCATTATAGCGAACAGACTTATCATCAGAAACGTTGCACTTGCCGGGATTGCGGACAAGCTGAAACAGATGAAAGGTATTGCGGTTGTCCTCGTCAAGCCAGAAAAAAGTCTGCATAATGTCCTCAGCGCAGCCGGGGGCTTCTATAATAAAATTGATATAGTTGACATTCAAAATCCTGGCAATTTCCATGAGAGTATCTTTTTTGGGAACACGATAGCCGGATTCATATTGTGCCACACGAACATCAGCGTTGCGCTCCTCATATCCCAGCTTCAATCCTAGTTCTCGTTGTGTTAATCCCCGAAATGTGCGGATTCTCTTAATTCGCTCTCCCAGTATCATAATTTTGTGTCCTTTCCTTAAACTTTACAAATTACACACCATAATCCATTCTTCTTCGTTTTCCCGTACAATATCAAAACCGATTTTTCGATACATTTCAGCCGCATAATTAGCCTTTTGAACAGAAAGTGAAACACGTTTATAACCATGTGTTTTCAACAAAGATAGCATTTCTTTCATCATATCGGTTCCTATCCCCTGTCCCCGGTATTCTTTGTATAGAGAGATGGCAAGAGAGGGCGTTTCATCATCAATATGTCCGTAATCGTGTATAATGCGTACCCAGACAGCACCAACGATTTTTTGTTCAACTTCTGCGATTAATGCGAAATCAGCTTTTGATGCCCCGAAGCGGTCAACATAAATTTGTAATTCGGGAGAAGCGATAATATTTTTCGGTGGCGGCTTTATACCGTCTGGAATAAAAATAGCTTCGTATAGAAATTCATTCAATAGAGGATATTCCATTACCGTCATTTCTCGTATCGTGTATTCCATAAAGCTCTCCTGTGAAAATAGTTATCCCGTTTCCTACATTGTAGCATACCTAAAATAATACGGCAACAAAAACTTATCAGAAATGCTAAATTTAATAAAAAAGATAAACTTAACAAAAAAGCTATTGACAATAGCAAAAATGTTAAGTATACTGAAGATACAGAACTTAACAAAAAAGTTAAAAATCCAAAAGGAGGACGTGTATTTGAAAAATGATTTATTTGTAACAGCCGGAGAAGTGGCGCAGGACTTAGGCATTTCCAAACCATTTGCTTATAAGCTGGTGCGGCAGATGAACGAAGAACTGGAAGCAAAAGGTTTTATCACAATCGCCGGACGAGTGAGCAGAAAATACTATGAAGAAAAATTTTATGGCATGGCACAGGCGAATTAGGAAAGGAGATTATGGCGGCGTACAAAGACGAACAGCGGGGAACATGGTATGTGTCCTTTCACTATTATGACTGGACTGGTAAGAATTGCCGGAAAGTTAAGAGGGGATTTAAGACCAAACGGGAAGCAACAGAGTGGGAACGGCATTTCCGTATGAAAGAAGCGGCTGACTTGGATATGACTTTTGAGGAATTTGTTCAGGCATACACAAGAGATATGAAGCCGAAACTGAAACACAATACCTGGCTGACGAAAGAGCATATCTTGAGGACAAAGCTACTGCCCTATTTCAAGGATAAGAAAATGCGTGATATTCGTCCGAAAGATATTATCCAGTGGCAGAATGAACAGATTTCCTATCGTGATGAAAAAGGAAAGCCCTATGCTCCGACTTATTTGAAAACTCTACAATCAGAATTGAGTGCACTGTTTAATCATGCGGTACGGTTCTATGAACTGAAAAGCAATCCTGTTGTAAAGGCGGGGCCGTTGGGAAAGGGAAAAGCGGAGGAAATGTTGTTCTGGACAAAAGAGGAATATCTGAAATTCATTGAAGCGGTAAAGGACAAACCATATTCCTATCATGCGTTTCAGATATTGTACTGGTGCGGTTTACGAGTGGGCGAACTGTTAGCTCTCACGTCGCAGGATATTGATTTTGATAACAAAGTCATTCGGATAACAAAATCTTATCAGCGATTGGAGGGTAAAGATGTAATTACAGACCCGAAAACTCCGAAAAGCAAACGAAATGTAAGTATGCCGGATTTCTTATGTGAAGAACTAAAAGATTATATCGGCAGATTATACGGGATTCTTCCCACCGACCGTATCTTTCATCTGACAAAAAGCTTTCTGCACCATGAAATGACAAGAGGGGCGGAAAAAGCGGGAGTGAAACGCATTAGAATCCACGATTTGCGACATTCTCATGTATCACTGCTTATCAGCATGGGATTTTCGGCGGTATCAATCGGAAACAGGGTGGGGCATGAAAGCGTGGATATTACTTATCGCTATGCTCATATGTTCCCGACGGAACAGACACAAATGGCAAAATTGCTGAATGAAGAATTTAAGGAGGGCGCAGAGGAATGAGCGGCACACACAAATATCCGACAATCAGTTTCCGTATCTCTCCCAGAGAGAGGGAAGAAATCGAAGCAAAGATTTTCACAAGCGGCATGAAGAAAAAAGATTATTTTGTCCGTTCCTGCATTTATAACCGGGTGTGCGTGGTAGGCAAGAAAGAAACGGTTTATCAGATTGTGGAACGGTTGCAGGAAATGGAGAATCGGCTGGTGGAACTGGCGGAGCAAATTGATGGCAAAAATCCGGGGATTACTTCCAAAGAAATCAGAGATTTGCGGGAAGCCTATGAAGATATGCTGAAAGCAATTCTTTGGATGTTGGACGGTGCAAGGTATCTGTGGCAAGGCGAAGAAAAAAGCCCTGACAGCGGCAACTGTTAGGGCTGTGATAACTGGAAAACCTCTGTTATCAACAATTACAATTCAAGTATAGCAGAGGTTTCTTCCGGTGACAACGAATTTTTCAAAAACGGAGGACATTATGGCAGGAACGAGAA
Source organism: Clostridium sp. OM02-18AC (assembly GCF_003481825.1). Classification (GTDB taxonomy): domain Bacteria; phylum Bacillota; class Clostridia; order Lachnospirales; family Lachnospiraceae; genus Brotaphodocola. The sequence goes on from NZ_QULW01000017.1 coordinate 74,754, forward strand.
CAGAATTACAGATGATTAAAATGTCGGAGATACAGTCGCAGGAGGTGGCGTGGCTGTGGTTTCCGTTTATCCCTTATGGAAAGCTGACGATTGTACAAGGCGATCCGGGGGACGGTAAGACAACGCTTGTGCTGAACATAGCGGCGAAGCTGTCAAAAGGCGAGGGTCTGGACAGCAAAATGAAACTGACGGAGCCGCTGAATGTGATTTACCAGAGTGCGGAGGACGGGCTTGCAGATACGGTTAAGCCCCGTTTGGAAGCGGCAGGAGCAAATTGTGAAAATATTTCCGTCATTGACGAGAGCATAAAATCACTTTCCATGATAGATGAACGTCTGGAAGAAGCAGTCATAAGGACAAAGGCGAAGCTACTGATTTTAGACCCGATACAGGCGTATCTCGGCGGCGGTATGGATATGAACCGGGCAAATGAAGCAAGGGATATGACAAAGAAGCTGGCGACTCTGGCGGAGAAATATCAATGTGCCATTGTACTTGTAGGGCACATGAACAAAGCGGCTGGAAATAAGGCAGCATATCGGGGCATGGGTTCCATTGATTTCTTTGCGGTGGCAAGGAGCGTCCTGCTGGTCGGCAGAGTGGAGGGCGAAGCGAATATAAGGGCGGTAGTCCAGATAAAAAACAATCTGGCGGCGTTTGGGCACCCGAAGGCCTTTGAGTTGTCGGAGAACGGTTTTCACTGGCTCGGAGATTATGAGATTACCGTCGATGAAGTGTTGGGCGGTATCGCTCCGAAAGCGAATAAGCTGGAACAGGCGAAGCGTCTGCTCCGGGAAGTGGCAGAAACAAACAATGCCATGCAGAGCAATGAGATTTTCAATCTTGCAGAGGAACAGGGTATATCCAGACGGACGCTTGAAAATGCGAAAAAGGAATTGAGTATCAGAGCAAAGCGGATAAACAATTCGTGGTATTGGGAACTGGATAAAATCAAGCCGGAATAAGGCAACAGCGCAACAATGCAGAGTATATAGAATTTGCGGGCTTGGTGTCTGCAAGGTTGCAAAAGATATAGACCTTGCGTTGTTGCGGTCTTGAAAAGGAGGACGAATATGATACGACAGCCAGAATGGGGAACCCGGAATGTGAACAAATATTTTTACGAGAGTGAAGCCCGGAGGATTGCCGAACTCAATGAAATATTCGGAGATATAGAATTGACTGAGGCAGAAATGCGGATGCTGATATGGCTTGCCGGATGGGATGAATATACGATAGAAAATGTACTTTCGGCTATCCGAAAAGCTATAGCGGCGGAAGTAAAGCGGCGGCAACAGCCGCCCCGTCCGTAGGACGGAAAAGCCCCCGGCAGGGCGCAAAGGCAGCTTTTGATGGATGGAACGGCTGTCAAAAGTGCTTTTGCGTTACTTTCGACGAAAGTAACAAAGCTTATGCGCCGTATCCGGCGCTGATTGCCCGGAAAGGGAGAAAGGATATTGATTGAAGCGAACTATCAGTTTTATGACAGGAAAAGGCTCTGTCAACCATAATAGCAGAAAATTCCATGCAAAGAATACTGACCCGGAGCGAAGCTGTCTGAACGTGGAATACTGCAATGAAAATGTTAAGGACGTATATCACGAATTATTTGATGAAGCACTCGCCCGGTACAATGAGAAGCAGACCAGAAGTGACCGCCGGATTGACGATTATTATGAGAAAATCCGTTCCGGCAAGCAGGAAAAGCCATTCCATGAAATTATTTTGCAAATCGGGGATAAGGACAACATGGGGGCAAAGACAGAGAACGGACAGCTTGCGGCAAAGGTGCTGGATAAATATATGTGGGATTTCCAGCGGCGAAATCCTACGTTAAGAGTATTTAGTGCCTATCTTCATATCGACGAAGCAACGCCCCACTTGCATATAGATTTTGTACCGTATACGACAGGAAGCAAGCGGGGACTTGATACAAGAGTTTCTTTGAAACAGGCGTTATCTGCTCTCGGATTTAAAGGCGGTACAAGGCGGGAAACGGAATTAAATCAGTGGGTGGCTTATGAGAAAGAACAGCTTGCCGCCGTCATGCTGGAACATGGGATTGAGTGGGAGAAGAAAGGCACACATGAAAAGCATTTATCTGTTTTGGACTTTGAGAAAAAGGAGCGGGCAAAGGAAGTTGCGAAATTGGAGCAATCTATTTCTGACGGAAAAGAGCGATTATCAGATATTCAGATTCAGCAGAGGAAAGCGGAGCAGGAAACAGAGCAGATACGCCAAGAGGGCGAAGCAGTCCGGCAGGAACTTTCGGAAACAAGTAATTTGCTGAAGGAGCAGGCGGAAACGCTGGCAGAGGACAAGGAAAAGCTGCTGTCTGATAATGAGAAATTAAAGAAGCAACAGAAGAAATTGCAACAGGAGATTGAGAAAATGCTTCAGTCTAAGGCGGTTATGGAACGGAATATACACGCCTATGACGAGGACGAGAAGTGGCAGTTGCCTGAACCGGCGGCATTGATGTCTGCGAAGGCTTATAAGGATAAAAAAGCCTCTCCACTTGTGGAGAAATTGAAAGAGACGATAAAAGCACTGACGATTAAATGCATTCAGCTTACGGAACAGGGAAAGAAACTGAAAGATAAAGTTACCCGGCAGGAACAGCAGATCAGACACCTGACAGATAAGGTCATGGAGCAGAGTGACATTATTGACCGATTGCAGGAGCAAACGGCAGATTTGGAGCGTTTAGAGCGTTATTTTGGTAGAGAACAGGTGCAGTCGATAGTTGGACGGTCTAAGGCTCGGGGACGGGCAGAAAAGGCAAATAAGCACCTGAAACGTGCATTTGAAATGAACAGATAGGGGGATTGATAGAGTGACAGATATGGAGAAAAAAGTTATGGTTCGGCTATGTGCGAAAATTCTTTCGGAGACGGATTGGTATGATATGGATATGGAAGTACGCAATCTGATTGACTGGATATGCGTGTCGGAGCAGATAAAATCAAATAATAATGAGATACGCAGTCTGACCGGAGAATATAAACGGATAGAACCGGATTGCCGGGAGGGAGTGAAGGCGCAGTTGGAACGCATGAAATCACTCTGTAAAGAACGAGACAGCTTGTATGAGAAGCAGAACGATTTGAAAGGGCAGAAACAGAAAATCGAGAGAACGTTGGAACGGTAAGAATTTGGGGCATGGCGGCGGCTGTGTCCCTTATTTATTGTGGTAAAATTGCTAATGGTATGCTAAAATCAAGGAGCAAAGATAAAAACGCAACGTAAGAGAAAATTCCTTACAGAGCCGGTAGGTAGCCCGGCCGCACCATCTAGTGTAAGTAACCCTCCCTCCTTAGGGTCGTCCGTTCTTTGTTCATACAATCATTTAAGGAGGAATTGTCATGGACAAAGTATCAGGTAGATTGACAGTATTTTTTGAAGAACCATTCTGGATAGGTGTGTTTGAACACATATCGGAGAAGAAATTGTCTGTATGCAAGGTTACATTTGGTGCGGAACCGAAAGATTACGAGATATATGATTTTGTTCTGAAAAATTACTATCGACTGAAATTTAGTCCGGCTGTGGCAACTGATGTAAAAGAAGCTAGTCGCAATCCGAAACGGGTACAGAGGGATGTGCGGAAACAGGTACAGAACACTGGGATAGGAACGAAGTCGCAACAGGCTTTGAAATTACAGCAGGAGCAGTTTAAAACCGAACGTAAAGCTGTGAGCCGGGAACAACGGGAAGCAGAGAAACAGCGGAAGTTTGAACTGAAACAGCAGAAAAGGAAAGAAAAGCATAGGGGCAGGTAACTGTCCCTATGCTTTTAAGTCCATGAAGAACAATAGAAAATCTAATTAAAGAGGTGAACACTTTCGAATGAATTATTTGGAGCATAAGACACAAGTAAAATTTGTTGATGGTTTGCTGGCACAATCACAAGAATGGCAGTGGCTGATAGATGAAATACAAGAACGATTTGAAATTAAAGAAATTACTTCTTGGGAACAATATATTGCTGAAAGTGTTTCCATAAGAAATGTGTTTGGATATTTTGTAAAAATACTAAATGTATGTGATAAAGACTGGATATATTCAAAAGAGGAATTTAAAGAAATATGGGAAATTGCAAAGTTTTATATTGGAAGTGTTAATGCTAATAATTGTGTCGATAAAATATTGCATAATCAATGTAAACTTTTCTTTTTTTGCGTGTGGATAACGAAATTGGAAAATGGAGACAATAATTCTGACTATTTGTATGATATTCGATTACTTAATCAAAAGAATTATTTTGAATTGATTAAGTGCGATTCGCTATTGGAAGCAGAAAAGAAACTGATAGGTTACACGCATACCATTTCTGTATCGGGGTTAGGCACTCCTTTGAAGAATTTGCAAGACAATCTGAATCAGGTAGAATATACATGTAATGTTGATTTTTTATTGCGACATGAAAAAGAGATTTTAAGTTATAATGCCTTTTCTTATCAGCATATTAATGAAAAAGATTGTCAGACCTGGCAAGAAGTGTTTTTGCTAGATATGCTGCGGGTATCGTTTGAAAAGAAAAGTATACAGCCCATGTTTTCGGGAGCAAGTGGATCTGTTCCAGATATATCCATGTGGAATAAGGAGATTTTAAATGTTTTAAAGAAATACTTTAACCATGTGATTGCGAATTTTATTTTAGATTCTATTGCATATATGGCATTTAGCATTGAACCAGCAAAAGAGGTAAAAATGCTTCATTGCAATCTTTTGATGAAAGCTATTGAATCAGGGGAAGGAAGTTATAAAATTTTTTCTAGTTCTTCTTATCGTATTTTGTCTTATTTACATCAAGATAAATTAATGAGAGATTGTAACAAAGAAAAAGATTACATTAAATTTTTAAGAATAATACAGGAATGGAAAGAGCCATCGCAGATTATGAACATTAAAGAAGATGGATATCCTATTTCTAAAGAACAAAGAACTATAGTAACAGAATTTCTTACTAACAAATTTAAGGAGATAGACAATGTGTACACAATAAATGACTTGCTTGGATATCTGGAAGATGAAATCAAAACAAAGCAAATTAGTACAGAATATCTTCAAAGGGTAAGTGAAAAGTTTAAGAAATATACAGAGGAAAATACAAGTGTTATTGTTTCTTCAGTATACTATGCCTACATGATTTTTTTGATTAAAATAACAAAAAACAATCAAAATGTAGATAAACGTTATGTGCAGAAAGAAATGATACATATACAAAAGATTTGGCAAGAAACCATATATGAAAAGCAGTGTAAAAATATGCATGTGTTTTCATATGAGAAAGAAGTTAAAACAGAGAAACTTGTGAAATTTAGTGATTTATCATTGTTAAATCCAATCATCTTTGCTAAAAGTTGTACCCCTTCTTCAGAAAAGGCAGTATTGAATGTAATGATACATACTTCGGAACATCCACTATCTCATTTGTTTCGTGGAATGACATTAAGCCCTATATTTCCTACAGAAAAAGATAAAATAGTCTATGAACGTCATGACATTGATAAAATGCTTTTAGAGTATATAAATGAATTAAAGTGTAAAAAAGGGTATAAATTATTAAATCAACTTGAATCTGAGGTGTTTGTGTCCAGTCTTCATGAAAGATATAAGATGAATACAGAAAGTGCCTTGTCTATGTTTATAAAAGAAGAAGATTTATATAATGCTGTAAGGGCGGAGACAAAAATAAAGTTGCTACCATATTCCAATACGATATCAGTAGCAATGGTGACACAATTATTTCCAGTACTAGAGATTAAAATACGCGAATTAGTAACATTATTTGGAATTTTCCCTTTTAAAAAAAATATAGATGAGTTTATGCAATATAATGACCCTAGTTCATTGTTACGGGAATTATTGACAATGATTTTTGATGAACAACATAGCTTTGAAAATGTACCAGATTTAATCTTTATTTATAATATTATGTATAATGGAAATTCTTGTAATGTGAGAAATGAATGTATTCATGGTAGAGATTATTTATCTGGCGGCAGACTTAGATTTGCATTTCGAGCAACATTATTTGCGATACATATGGTGGAGTTTCGGATAAACACAATTAAAGAAAATGTTAGCGATATTATGGAAATTTAAGGAGACTAGCTATGAAAAAATTGTGAGAAGGAACTGAAAAATAATCTTGGGATAATTTCAGATTAAAATAACTATTATTGCATTAGCAACAGTAGAAAATTAGACACCTTTTGTATGATATAAAAATACCCATTATGAGAATGCTACATTTTATGTTATTACATATGCACTTTCAAATACAATGAAACAAATAAAAAATAATTTTGCTATTTTCTATAGCCAGTGAGTGGTTCACAGCACATGAAAAAAGTACGGATTCTTGTTTTTGGCTTGGTAGAGAAATGTGACTATTAAAGATGTTACAACTTAGGATGGTTGCCAATAAATTTTTTATATTAGAACTTTAAAGCGAAAAAGAAAAGCTATTGGTAAGTAATCTTTTCGTTGTAATTCGGATTTGCTTGCAGAAGCAAGAAGATATAATGATGATTTATATAAAATGTATGAAGACATAAGCATGAAAAAGAATAATAAATCTGATAAATAAGGATATATAATGTAGTTAAAGAATAAGTTTATCACTTTGAATGAGCTTGTGAATTTAATTGATAGTAAACATAAAACAATAAATGATAGAATCTGTTTTTGAATACGAAAAAGTTTAATTATATATTGAGATAGTTTTATCAATCATAAAATAAAGAAGGAGTGAATTCATGGACATAAAGCAGCTAATTGGTGAAACCACAGATTATGACAAAAAGCTTGCTCTTGAAGAGAAGAAACCTAAAAGTTGGTGCAAGAGCATCAGTGCGTTTGCTAATTGTTTTGGTGGCAAGTTGATATTTGGTGTATCTAACAATAGTGAATTAGTGGGACTTGCTGATGCAGAAAGTGATGCGGAGAAAATTAGTGAAGCAATAAAAATACATTTGAATCCAATACCAGAGTTTAAGCTTTCGTTTGAAAAAGATGGGGACAAGACTTTTGTTATTGTAGAAGTTATGAAAGGTCAGCAGACACCATACTATTATGAGGGAAACGGGCAACTTGTCGCATTTATGCGTATAGGAAATGAAAGTGTTCCAGCGACTCCTTCACAACTAAGAGAACTGGTTCTTCGTGGTAGCGGTGAAAGCTATGATAGCCTGAAATCAAGATATGATTTTGACAATATGTCATTTACAAAATTGAAATCAGTATATAAGCAGAGAACAGGAAATACATTTGAAGATACAGATTATGAATCATTTGGATTGATTGAAGAAAAAGGGAATCTGACGAATGCTGGAGCACTTCTGGCAGATGAATCACCTGTGCGTCATTCCAGATTGTTTTGCACTAGATGGAATGGACTTACTAAGGCATCTGGAATTGTAGATGCACTTGATGATAAGGAATATACTGGCAGTCTTGTCACATTGTTGCAGGCGGGAACTGATTTTGTGAGAAATAACTCTAAGAAGGCATGGCGTAAGGTTGGGGACGGCAGAATTGAAATGCCGGATTATCCGGATCGGGCAGTGCTTGAAGGTGTAGTAAATGCATTAATTCATAGAAACTATATGGAGATAGGCAGTGAAGTCCATATAGATATGTTTGATGACAGAATCGAAATATATTCACCGGGTGGAATGATAAGCGGAATATCTCTAGAGGGAAAAGATCTATTAAAAATTCCATCAAAGCGAAGAAATCCGATATTAGCTGATATATTCAGTCGTTTGAAATACATGGAGCGTAGAGGTAGTGGGTTTAAGAAAATATTGGCAGACTACGAGGGTCAGGTTGAATTTGATGAGACTAAGATGCCGGTATTTGAGGCTGATAATGATGATTTTACATTGACTTTGTATAATCTGAATTATGGACATGATTATGTGATGAATGTTAATGATACTCAGGGAGGCATTCAAGATGGCATTCAAGATGGCACTCAAGATGGCACTCAAGGTGGCACTCAAGGTGGCACTCAAGACAAATTGCAGAAACAAATCTTTGACATGATAGAAGAAAATCCTCAAATTTCCACATCAGAAATTGCAACAAGGTTAGGTGTTGGTGTAAGGACTGTGAAGAGAAGAATAAAACAAATGACGAATATTGTATATGTCGGAAGTGGATATAGTGGTCATTGGGAGATTAAAGAGTAGTAAGTGCACTATATTATTCAAACTGTTAAAAGAGAAAATTACTGATGGCGAAGAAACAGGAGGTACATTACTTTGTAGTTAGTCTCGTGAGCTTTGAGATTTTGTGAGACTACATGATATAGCTGCAATGCGATAAAATTTGCGTTTGTGGTGGACTTGTAATATCAGTTTTTAGGTAGTCTTATTTTTTGAAGGCATTTCTTGAGGCTAACAAGAGATTGAGGAGGTTTAAAATTATGGACATAAGTGAAAAAGAGTGGAAACTATTTAGAAAAAAATATCGGATTGGCAAAAAAATATATGGAATGTTTCATCAAAGAGTATGTAAACTTTTAAGTTATACATAGAACGATTATAGGTAAGAGTATTTTTATGACAAATGATAAGGGTTTGGCTATAATCTACAATAGGTAATTTATTAGCAAAAAGGAAGAGGTTACAATGCATAGGGTTACACGAAAAAGCATAAAAGATTCAGATATTGATTTGGCAAGAGTTGAGAAGCGTTTGTCAGAAATTGCAGAAGAAATAAAAATTAATAACAAAAACAATTTAACGGACATAAATGTTATATGTGAAGAAATTTTTGGACAAATATTAAATAAACTATATGATATAAAGTTGGTTTCGATGTCAGCAGAAGTTTCTGGAAATTATATAGCTGTGGACTTAGTTGATTATGAAAAGCGAATTGCATACCAAGTAACTTCACAAAATATTCGTAACAAAATTGACAGGACTCTTGAAAAATTTAATTCTTCGGGCATGTACAAGGATATTGATGAAGTTCACTTCCTCATATTGAGTTCAGATGAACATAGATATAATGGTAAAGATACAAAATGTTTAAATAACGGAAGAATATTTTCTTACAAAGAAAATATAATGAATTTCAAAAAACTTATACATGAAATAGAAAAGAAAAATGAAATAGAAAATGATTTTATCGTAGACATATATGATTGCATTAGTATGGTATATGATTCGGGACGATTAAAATATTTTAGTATTGTAAATGAAACAGAATTATTGATGAGAACAGCAACTTATGATTTAGATGAGACAAAATCTTGGCTAAAAGGATATGGAGATATACATTTATCCGCATTTATTCCATTGTCTTATAAAGGTGAGTTAAGTTGTATGCTTCAAATTAGGCAACATAATTTGTCAGGGGTATACCTTACATTTGATCAAGAGATGTTATTAGAGGACTATTTTGTATCGGAAACGGAGTTTGAAAATAAACATCATGTTGGTAGATATGAGGATGAAGAAGAAATATGTATGCAGATTCAAAATATGCGTATTAATTTGAATGCACATACTGCATATCATATATATAAATTATTTGAGGAGCTTAAAGAAGAGTATTTCGCAACAAAAAGTGAGATTGACAGCATTCTTGGAACTAATGGTTTGAGTAGGGTGGGAAATAGATACTTGCTTATGACAATTGATATAATAGAATGGGAGGAAATATTATTTTTTGCGAGAAATCATGATTGGTTCCAAGAAGATGGCGAATTAGAGTGGAATATATTCAATAATAATTGTAGTAGAAATAGTTTGATACTGTCACCAAATGTAAACGGAAATATTCGAGGCGATATATTAGCTACAATATCAGTAATTCCTAATAAAACATGGAATAATAAATTGGATTTATATTGGGAACCAGGGTTTAAGGCTAATGAGAGATGTATGGATAGATTTGATAATGTTGTTAAATGGAAAGCTGATTATACTGTAGAATGGATAAAAAATAGGCTGTTGGAGAAATCACATACTTATTATGAAAAATGTAATGGTAAGAAATCTTTTTGGCAGAAAATATGGAATTGAATTGATAAACTAAAACTAGTGGATTAAAGGGAAAGTAAATAATTCTCTTATTTAAGAAAAAGTATGAATACAAATTATGAATGGTACTAACCATTAGTACCACAAAATTTCTTATTGCAGAAATATCGCTTGGAGATTATAATTTCCATAGGTGGACAAGCAAGCCAGCAGAAAATTATTCTGTGAATAGTAAAAGAAACCTGCAAGCCACCGGAACTACACACAATAATGAAAGAATGTAATGGTACTGGATTGGTACTAAAAATATGTGAAACGAAAAATGACGTGTGGAAAAAGTGTGGATTATCAATACAAAACAGTATAGATAACTATATTAAAATAACCAAAATCAAACTAGATTCTGCGAGTTTGAATAACGGACAGAACGCCGGAGATGCTGATAAAATGGGCATTTCCGGCGTTGTTTTATGTTGGTTGGCTCTAAAATGGCTCTAATTATTCTTGGCAATAGAAAGTATGTGGAGCGTGCTTTCTATTGTATAGATGTTTGTCTCTGCCGTAGGCAATGACAACTGTATTTACGGGACGTCCAACGTCCAGGATTTCACGTGGAATCGGCATTTCAGGCCCTCCTTTTATATAGTCTTATAATATCATATATAGTCTCATCGGTTGGGAAAGTTGTAATAGATGGAAAAGAGATGAAATAGTAATTTCCTGAAGGTAAGCTTTGGGTTAGATTTTTCAAAGAAAAATGATAGGATAACAATACATAGTTTTAACCATGATATTCTGAAAAATTTATAGGAATGCGCTATTATCAAATTGACACAGGAATGTGGTAGAGTATAATTACAATTGAATACACTGAAAAAATGGAGGAATTACATGAAAGCACATAAATATTGGTCAGTTGGAGCATTAATTACAATGTTTGGGACTTATTACACTGGATATAAAAAGCTAAAATCAAGTCATAAATACTTTGCTTTAAGTTCTATGTTATGTATGGTAATGGCGATATATACAGGTCATAAAATGATTACTGGGAATAGAAAAGAAAAGGCAAAAAAAGAGAAAGTTACAGATAGGGAGGAATAAATAATGTTGGAGGTAGGAATTAAGGCACCTGATTTTGAGTTGCCAGATCAAAATGGGAAAATACACAGATTATCGGATTATACAGGAAAAAAAGTAATTTTGTATTTTTATCCAAGGGATAATACACCAGGATGTACGAAGCAGGCATGTGGTTTTTCCGAGAGATACCCTCAGTTTACCGAAAAAGGTGCAGTTATTCTTGGAGTCAGTAAGGATTCTGTAGCGTCTCACAAGAGATTTGAGGAAAAATATGGATTGGCATTTACACTTTTAGCAGATCCAGAGCGAAAAGTTATTGAAGCTTATGATGTATGGAAAGAAAAGAAAAATTATGGCAAAGTATCTATGGGAGTAGTAAGAACCACATATCTTATTGATGAACAGGGGGTTATTATAAAGGCAAATGACAAAGTCAAGGCTGCAGATGATCCTGAAAATATGCTTAAGGAATTAGATTAATGAAGATAATATTATCCCCTGCTAAAAAGATGATTACAGATACTGACAGTATTGAACCGGATGCATTGCCTGAATTTATTGAAAAGACGACAGAGATACAAAGTTGGTTGAAAAGTAAGTCAAAAGAGGAACTGAAAGGCATTTGGAAATGTAATGACAAGATTGCAGAACAAAATTTCAATAGATTGGGAAATATGAATCTTTATCAGATGCTCAGTCCGGCTGTTTTATCATATGAAGGAATTGCTTTTCAATATATGGCACCATCTGTGTTTGAAGATATGCAGCTTGAGTATGTGCAAAATCATTTGAGAATATTGTCTGCATTTTATGGTGTTCTGAAACCAATGGATGGTGTGACACCTTATCGTTTGGAAATGCAGGCAAAGATCAGGATTGGAGATGCCAAAAATCTGTATGAGTACTGGGGTGACTTGTTATACCGCTCAGTACTAGATGACAGCAGGATTATCATTAATCTTGCATCAAAAGAATACTCAAAATGTATAGAAAAGTATTTGACACAACAGGACAGATATATTTCGGTTACATTTTGTGAAGCTTCTGGAGATAAAATGGTAACAAAAGGTACATATGCCAAGATGGCTCGTGGTGAAATGGTCAGATTTATGGCAGAAAATAATATTGAGAATCCGCTGGATATTAAGAAATTCGACAGACTTGGTTATTCATTCCGTTCTGATTTATCATCAGAAACGGAATATGTTTTTGAACGAAAAATAAAACAATGATTTAGATAAAAGATGCTCAGCATGGGCATCTTTTAATAATAATGAGAATTATTACTATGTTATTGACAATATAATAATGATGATATATAATCCTTATTAAGAACAAATCCTAATAAGGAGGACGGATGACGAGTAGGAGAAATACCATTCAAAAAGATCTTGTAAGAAATACCGTATACGAAATGAGAAGACATGTTACAGCAAATGAAGTGTATGAATTTATAAAAGCAGCATATCCTACGATCGGAAAAGGAACTGTATATAGAAATCTTGATATATTGGTAGATGAGGGCTCGTTAAGGAAGGTTGAAGTTCCGGATGGACCGAATAGGTTCGATTTTTCATTGAAAAATCATTACCATGTCAGGTGTGCAAAATGCGGTGAAGTTTCAGATGTGGATATGGATGAAATACCGGATTTGCTGGAAAGAATTCATAACACTCATGGAATCGAATTTTTGGATTATGATATTTCATTTAAAGGTATTTGCTTAAAATGCAGGGAGGAAAAAAATGGATAGGAAAGCAATGTATAAGTTGAGTTATGGATTGTTTGTACTGACTGCCAGGGAAGATGAAAAAGACAATGGATGTATTATTAATACAGCCATTCAGGCAGCTTCAGAACCGAACCAGTTAAGTATCTGCGTCAACAAAGCAAATTACACGCATGACATGATTCAGAGAACTGGAAAATTCACAGTATCAGTCTTAAGTCAGAAGGCACAGTTTGAATTGTTCAAATATTTTGGCTTCCAATCAGGAAGGGATACCAATAAATTTGAAGCATTTGAAAAGTGTGCTAGGGGTACAAATGGTATTTATTATATTACAGAAGGTACAAATGCATACATTTCTGTAACAGTTAATAAAACGGAGGACTTAGGATCACATACAATGTTTATCGGTGAGATAACAGATATGGAAGTTTTAAGTAATGTTCCTTCTGTCACATATGATTATTACCAGAATAATATTAAACCTAAGCCACAGGCAGTCGGAAAAACCGAGGATGGGCAGACAATATGGCGTTGCAGAATTTGTGGATATGAATATGTAGGAGAAGAATTACCGGATGATTTTATATGTCCTTTATGTAAGCACCCAGCATCAGATTTTGAAAAAATAGTAAAGAAAACGGAGAAAAAAGAAATGGTAGCAAACAAATACGTAGGAACACAGACTGAGAAAAATTTACAGGAGGCATTTGCAGGGGAATCGCAGGCAAGAAATAAGTATACCTATTTTGCTTCTGTAGCGAAAAAGGAAGGCTACGAGCAGATGTCAGCATTGTTTTTAAAAACCGCAGATAATGAGAAAGAACATGCAAAGATGTGGTTCAAGGAATTAGCAGGAATTGGTGATACAAAGGAAAATCTGGCGGCAGCGGCAGAAGGCGAAAATTATGAGTGGACAGATATGTATGAAGGCTTTGCTAAAACAGCTGAGGAAGAAGGATTCCCTGAGCTTGCAGCAAAATTCAGGGCAGTAGGTGAGATTGAGAAGCACCATGAGGAAAGATATCGTGCACTTCTTAAGAATATTGAAACTGCTAAAGTTTTTGAAAAGAGTGAAGTTAAAGTATGGGAATGCCGCAACTGCGGACATATTGTGGTAGGAACTAAGGCGCCTGAAATATGTCCGGTATGTAATCATCCACAGAGCTATTTTGAAGTACATGAAGAGAATTATTAAGGGGGTGAGATTATTACGAAGAAGAAAGTGATTAATTCAAAAAAAGCAGTAATGATAGGCTGCGGCTTTGTTGGTTCTGCATCGGTATTTGCCCTGATGCAGAGTGGCTTATTTACAGAGCTTGTCCTTATCGATGCAGACAAGAACAAGGCAGAGGGAGAAGCAATGGATATCAGTCATGGTATTCCGTTTGCCAGTCCGATGAAGATATATGCTGGAGATTATGATGATGTAGCTGATGCTGCAATTGTTGTCATATCTGCTGGAGCGGGGCAAAAACCGGGAGAGACAAGGCTTGATCTAGTAAATAAAAATGTAGCAATATTTAAGTCAATCATTCCTGAAATAGCAAAGAGAAATTTTGCAGGTATCATGCTTGTAGTAGCGAATCCGGTAGATATTTTGACCCAGGTAGCCATAAAGTTATCAGGACTCCCGGAAAACAGGGTTATTGGATCGGGAACAGTGTTAGACAGTGCGCGATTAAGATATAAGCTTGGTGAGCATTTATCTGTGGACAGCAGGAGTGTTCATGCATTTATAGTAGGTGAGCATGGAGACAGTGAAGTTGTAGCATGGTCATCAGCCAATGTATCCGGTGTTCCATTGAGTGAAATGTGTGAAATGCGTGGACATTACAAGCACAAGGAAAACACGGCAGAAATAGCTGCAGCAGTCAAGAACAGTGCTTATGAGATTATAAACAAAAAGCACGCTACATATTATGGAATTGCAATGTCTGTAAAAAGAATCTGCGAAGTGATTATGAGAGATGAAAAATCAATACTCCCGGTATCGCATATGATTCATGGAGTATATGACATTGACGGAGTATCGTTAAGTATGCCGGCTATTGTAGGTGCAGATGGCATTGAGTCTGATATACCTATTAATTTAAGTGGAGAGGAAGCGTTAAAGCTTAAGGAATCCGCAGATTCTTTGAAAAAGATTATAGAGACAATTGAACCTATATTATTCACGGCATAGCCGTGAATAATATAGGTTAAGCTGACTTCTCATAAAAAATCTGAGTTTATGGCATAGGAAAGAGGCCTCTGAATATTTGGTATGCGAGACTAAATTCCACAGGCCACATCCTAAAAATGTGAATTACGAAATTCCAGTCTGACAGCAGATTTTTATGGTAAGTTAACGGTTAAAGCGAATCAGCTTAGGTGTCAGATTGACCTCGTCGGGTGGAATCGGCCTAAGCTGAAGTGCTTTTAAAATGTCAATGCCGTAGTTTTCGAGTGCAACATCATAAGGAGTGCGGGCACCCAGGATTTCTCTGGGAGTGGAGTTGATATGATCTACAATGGTTCTCAGATCCCATTGAGTGAGAGTATCAAATGTAAATATTTTCGAGCAGCAGGAGCTTCTGAAGAAGCAAAGCAAAGGAATGGGCAGTAAAGATAGCAGCCGAATACGATAAAAAACAGATTGTTCTTGGTCTTGAACCAACCGGCCATTACTGATTCTGCCTTGCGACCTGGATGATCTCAAATGGGATCAGTGTAGTTCAGGTAAATCCGTATGCAGTAAAGCAGACAAAGGAGCTTGAGGATAACAGCCGGCTGAAAGATGATACAAAAGATCCTACGCCAAGGCGAGTGTTGGCCTCCGTGAAGGAAACTTTTATGTGACAAACATAACTTGTCTGTGCTATTATAAAAACGATATAAGCGAAAATGATTTTTGCGGAAACGAAAGTATCTTTATATTTTTTTATCCGTATACTTCCCATAATGGTAATGAATACTTGCAAAGTTGATAACTAATATTTTTTCATTATTACAGGTACAATAAGAACATGTAATAGCGGAAATGAGGTATAGTTACTTGCAGATAGAGAAGTATATTGCGGATAAAATAACATCTTTATGTGAAAAGCGTGATATCAGTAAATACAGATTATCGCAGCTGTCGGGAATTTCCCAGTCGTCACTGGGAAGAATCATGGCGCAGGAAAACCTGCCGTCGCTGATCACACTTGAAAAAATATGTACAGCTTTGGGCGTGACATTATCGCAGTTTTTTCAGGAAGGTAATTCAGAGAATCTGACAGAAAAACAGAAAGAAGTTCTGGGGATATGGAACGATCTGAGTACAAATGAGCAGGAAACAGTAATGTCAATGCTGCGTGGACTTCGGAAGTAGAAGAACAGTTCGAGTATATATATCGGCTGTTCTTTTTTTGTTTTCAGGCGTTAAAACGGTAATGTTTTTCTTGTGTACAGTAGAGCGCTATAGTATAATAAAACCAGTTTTTTACATAAGTTTAAAGGCTATAATAAGGAAATCGGCAAACCAGATGAAAGTCTGGGACGCAAAGCTACAGGGCCTGTAAAATGGCAGCCAGTTGCATAAAATGAGGTGCACTGTCTGTCTGACAGTGTTTTTTTGCGGTGTTATTTCATAGACGTAACAACAATGATTTTATCAGGAAAGAATAAGGAAAAAATAAAAGTATGAAAAAGGCAAAACGTTGTCTGATAGCAGTGGTGTCAGGTGTACTTGTAGCAACTGCTGTCTTGTCTGGATGTGGACAGTCAAAAAAAGAAGTATCTAAAAACGATGATCATCTTACCGTTTATCTGTGGGAAAATCGTTTGATGAAAAATATTGCACCCTATATCCATGAACAGTTTCCTGATCAGGATATTGAATTTATTATTGGTAACAATGATACCGATTTATACAGTTATTTTAAGCAGCAAAAATGATTCGTTCTATGGACAGAGAGGATGCTAAGGAAATACCGATCATTGCAATGACAGCAAATGCCTTCACGGAGGACAGAATAAGAGCAAAAGAAGCAGGAATGGATGAACATGTTGCTAAGCCTGTTGATGTGGAATTACTGATAAAAGTAATTCATAGATTGGTGGGGTGATAAAAAATATGGACAAAAGACAAAAAATACTGATTGTAGATGATTCGAAATTTAAAATGACCGTCAGCTGTATAATCTGAAATTGCATACGTTGTAGTCTTCATTAAAGAAAGATGGCTATATAGGAATTGTTGGATATATTGACAGGGCAAATTAAGGAGAACTCGTAATGAAAAAGATAAAATGGAACAGAGTTTTGGCTGTACTTTTGGCAATGGTGACAGCCGTATCACTTCTGTCAGCATGTGGCAGTAAAAGTGCAGAGAAAGAAGATGCAGACACAATCACGGTGTACTTATGGAGCACAAACCTGTATGATAAATATGCACCATACATTCAGGAACAGCTCCCGGATATCAATGTTGAATTTGTCGTAGGTAATAATGATCTGGATTTTTATAAGTTTCTTGATGAAAACGGTGGATTGCCGGATATTATAACCTGCTGTCGCTTTTCCCTGCATGATGCAAGTCCACTGAAAGACAGTCTGATGGATCTTTCCACAACCAATGCGGCAGGTGCTGTCTATGATACTTACCTTAGCAATTTTATGAATGAGGATGGAAGTGTAAACTGGCTTCCGGTGTGTGCAGATGCCCATGGTTTTGTAGTGAATAAGGATCTTTTTGAAAAGTATGATATTCCTCTTCCAACAGATTATGAAAGCTTTGTCTCTGCCTGTCAGGCATTTGAAGAAGTGGGGATCCGTGGCTTTACTGCAGACTGTTATTACGATTATACCTGTATGGAGACATTGCAGGGGCTGTCAGCATCAGAGCTGTCTTCTGTAGAAGGACGCAAGTGGCGCACCACCTACAGTGACCCGGATAATACAAATCGAGAAGGTCTGGATAGTACCGTCTGGCCGCAGGCTTTTGAACGTATGGAACAGTTCATACAGGATACAGGGCTGAGTCAAAATGATCTGAATATGAATTATGATGATATAGTTGAGATGTATCAAAGTGGCAAGCTTGCCATGTACTTTGGCAGCTCAGCTGGTGTGAAAATGTTTCAGGATCAGGGCATAAACACAACATTTCTTCCATTTTTTCAGGAGAACGGTGAAAAGTGGCTGATGACTACACCATATTTCCAGGTGGCTTTAAACCGCGATCTGACACAGGATGAGACACGTCGAAAGAAAGCAATGAAGGTACTGAGCACAATGCTTTCAGAGGATGCGCAGAATCGGGTCATTAGTGATGGACAGGATCTGTTAAGCTACAGCCAGGATGTGGATTTTAAGCTTACGGAATATCTGAAGGATGTGAAATCTGTGATTGAAGAAAATCATATGTATATCCGCATTGCGTCAAATGACTTTTTTTCTGTTTCCAAGGATGTGGTTTCCAAGATGATCTCAGGAGAATACGATGCAGAGCAGGCTTATCAGTCATTTAACACCCAGCTTCTTGAGGAAAAATCCACTTCAGAGAATATCGTGCTGGATTCAAAGAAAACGTATTCCAATCGCTTCCATACCAGTGGAGGCAATGAAGCCTATTCTGTTATGGCAAACACTCTGCGCGGTATTTATGGGACGGATGTGTTGATCGCAACTGGAAACAGCTTTACAGGAAATGTGTTGAAAGCCGGATATACAGAAAAAATGGCGAGAGACATGATCATGCCAAATAGTCTTTCGGCTTACAGCAGCAAGATGAGCGGAGCCGAACTGAAAGAGACAGTCAAAAATTTTGTAGAAGGCTATGAGGGCGGATTTACTCCGTTTAACCGAGGCTCTTTGCCTGTGGTCAGCGGCATTTCCGTGGAAGTCAAAGAAACAGATGATGGTTATATATTGAGCAAAGTTACAAAAGATGGAAAAAAAGTTCAGGACGAGGATACTTTCACGGTAACCTGCCTTGCGATATCTAAACACATGGAAGCTTATCCGGCAGATGAGAATATTGTATTTGATGGAGAAGATACCACTGTAAAAGATACCTGGACAGGATATATTTCAGATGGTGATGCCATTCTTGCAGAGCCTGAAGACTACATGACTCTGAGGTGAGAAGAATGGATATTAAGAATCATAATAAAGGCAGAAAGAAACTTGTCATGGGAAAACCATTCCAGATAGCTGTCTTTACAGCTGTTTTACTGGGAATTGTTCTGATGGTTTTTCAATATTTTGGATTTGTATCGAAAACCATTTATGAGGAAAGTGTTTCTCATCTGACGGAAGTTTTTCATCAGTCTGATAACATGCTGAGAGAACTGACAGATAAGAATCTGACTTATCTTCATATGTGGGGGGAGAATCTGCAGAATATCTCCAGTGAAGACGAAATTCGTAATTATATAAAGAAAGCGCAGGAAGATGCCAGATTTTTAGATTTCTTTTTTCTGTCAGCTGACGGGGACTACAAGATAGCGACAGGGGAAACCGGGTACCTTGGATTACAGGAAAACATTGAAGAGGATATCCGGCAGGGAAATGATGTGATAGCGAATGCAGCAGTTCCCGGAAAATCCCAGCTGCTTGTTTTTGCCACTCCCAGGGCGCATGGAATCTATCAGGGATTTGAATATGATGCAATTGCCATTGCCTATGAAAACTCTGATATTGTAGATGTGCTGGACATTTCTGCTTTCAATGGAAATGCCCAGAGCTTTGTTGTTCATCCGGATGGCCGTGTTGTGGTCGATCATTCTTCTGAGTCATGGGGGAATGTGTACAATTTCTTTGGTGTTCTAAGAGAGCATTCCAATATGTCTGAAAAAGAGGTCAATGAGCTTTCGGAGAAGTTTAAAGCGGGACGCACCGATGCGATGCTGGTAAATCTGGATGAAAGAAACTATTATCTGGTCTATGAAAAATCAGATATTCAGGACTGGGTATTTCTGGGACTTGTACAGGCGGATATTGTCAATGCCAGTATGAACAGTTTGCAGCGTAGTACAATGCTTCTTGTGGCTGCGGTTTTGTTCTGTATTGCCGCCTTTTTTATCGGCCTTATTATTCAAAAAAACAGGATAAGCCTTAGAAGAAAGGACACACAGATCCGGTACAGAGACGAACTTTTTCAAAAGCTGTCAATGAATGTGGATGACGTTTTTCTGATGCTGGATGCAAAAACATATCAGGCAGACTATATAAGCCCAAATGCGGAGAAACTGCTTGGTATTACGGTAGAACAGATCCGCAAAGATATTCGTGTTCTGGGAAAACTGCATCCAGAGGAACATGAAAATCCGGAGGAAAATTATCTTGAGGAAATCCAGGTGAATGAACAAAGAGAATGGGATTTTGAATATGTTCATCAGAAAACAGGAGAAAAACGCGGGTTCCATAATATTGCAATGGGCAGTGAGGTAAATGGGAAAAAGAAATACATCCTGGTTATGTCAGACCGTACTGCTGACTGGAAAATGAATCAGGCACTTTCTGAGGCAGTCCATGCGGCGGAGACAGCAAACAGGGCAAAGAGTACTTTCCTTTCCAATATGTCTCACGATATCCGGACGCCAATGAATGCGATCATCGGCTTTACCACACTGGCTGTAAGTAATATTGATAATCAGGAAAAAGTCCGGGATTATCTGGGCAAGATTCTTTCCTCCAGTAAACATCTGCTTTCACTGATCAATGATATCCTGGATATGAGCCGGATTGAGAGTGGAAAGATCCATCTGGAAGAAACGGAGGTCAGTCTGTCGGATGTGCTTCATGATCTGAAGACCATCATCAGCGGGCAGATCCATGCGAAACAGCTGGAGCTTTATATGGATGCAATGGATGTTACCAATGAGGATGTCTATTGTGACAAGACGCGCTTGAATCAGGTGCTGCTGAATCTTCTGTCCAATGCAATCAAGTTTACTCCTGCAGGCGGAACTGTATCTGTCCGGCTGAAACAGTATCCAGGGACGGTAAAAGGCAGTGAACTATACGAGATCCGGGTAAAGGATAACGGAATCGGTATGAGTCAGGAATTTGTACAGAAGATCTTTTCTCCTTTTGAGCGGGAGCGGACTTCCACTGTGAGCAGAACCCAGGGCACAGGACTTGGCATGGCCATCACCAAGAATATTGTGGATATGATGGGTGGCACTATTGAGGTCCGGACAGAGCAGGGGAAAGGCACCGAATTTATCGTCCGTCTGCCATTTCGGACTCAGCCTGAGAATCACCGTATAGAGAAGATTGCAGATCTGGAAGGTCTTAAGGCTCTGGTTGTAGATGACGATTTTAATACCTGTGACAGTGTGACAAAGATGCTTGTGAAGGTTGGAATGCGTTCGGAATGGACACTTTCCGGTAAGGAGGCTGTTCTGCGTGCAAGGCAGTCTATGGAGCTTGGGGATGCATTCCATGCTTATATTATTGACTGGCGTCTGCCGGATATGAATGGTATTGAGGTCACCAGACAGATCCGCAGCCTTGGTGATGATACGCCGATCATTATCATGACTGCTTATGACTGGTCAGACATCGAAGTGGAAGCCAGGGCTGCAGGGGTGACTGCATTCTGTGCGAAGCCTCTGTTCATGTCAGATATCAGAGATACCCTGATGACTGCTATCGGCCAGAGTCAGTCTGAGCAGGAGAATCCCGTTCTTCCTGAGACAAGCTTAGATTTCAGAGGCAAGAGCATACTGCTTGTGGAAGATAATGAACTGAACCGTGAAATTGCGGTGGAGATCCTTAAGGAATATGGCTTCCTGGTTGATACTGCAGAAAATGGGGCAGAGGCAGTGGAGAAAGTTAAGAATTCAAAGTCATGTAATTATGATCTGGTGCTGATGGATGTGCAGATGCCGGTAATGAACGGATATGAGGCCACGAAGCAGATCCGTGCCCTTACTGATCCGGCGCTGGCGGGAATTACCATCCTTGCTATGACTGCCAATGCTTTTGACGAAGACAAAAAGAAAGCACTGGAATGTGGTATGAATGGCTTTTTATCCAAGCCAATTGTTATAGAGGAATTGATCAGTACGTTACAAAACAATCTGGTAGATTAGTAAAAAAAACTGCTAAGAAGTTCGGTTAACAGCTTTTTAGCAGTTTTTTTGGGAGTATCCCAAAGTTTGTGTAAACCTTCAAATTGATGTAAGATAGACTTACCAGTTT
>NZ_QULW01000018.1 GCF_003481825.1 Clostridium sp. OM02-18AC
GTGCAAGAGTAAACTCCACCGCCCTTTGGAGAAGTGGAATTTAAATTTTCATTTTAGGAAGGAATAGAAGTTCTGTCTTTCTCATTGTTTTTTTCTGTATCCTGCGGTAAGATTGTTATATAGAAAAATTGACATCAGGAGGATACAAACATGGCTTGTACAACAATTCTTGTAGGAAAACATGCATCTTACGACGGTTCTACCATGATCGCCCGGAACGATGATTCCGGATCCGGTCATTTTACCCCGAAAAAATTTGTAGTCATTCATCCGGAGGAGCAGAAGCGGACTTACCGTTCTGTGCTGTCTCATGTGGAAGTGGAACTTCCAGAGCATCCGTACCAGTTTACAGCGGTTCCAAATGCAGTGGAAGGAAAAGGAATCTGGGCAGCCAGCGGCGTGAATGAGAAAAATGTAGCCATGACAGCGACCGAGACCATCACCTCCAATCCACGGGTACTGGGAGCAGATCCGCTTGTAACGTATCAGCCGGCGGAGGACGAAAAAGACGAAGTTCCGGGAGGCATTGGTGAGGAGGATATCGTTTATCTGGTACTTCCTTACATAAACAGTGCCCGGGAAGGTGTACTTCGTCTGGGAAGCCTTTTGGAGACTTACGGTACATATGAAAAGAACGGTATCGCTTTCCAGGACCGGGATGAAATCTGGTGGCTGGAGACGATCGGAGGGCATCACTGGATCGCAAAAAAGGTTCCGGATGACCGGTATGTGGTGATGCCGAACCAGTTTGGCATGGATGAATTTGACCTGGAAGATGCGTTTGGTGCAAAAAAAGAACATCTCTGCTCTGCGGATTTGAGAGAGTTTATTGAAAAAAATCATCTGGATCTGAGGCTGGATGAGGAAAGTGTCTTTTGTCCGCGCGATGCGTTTGGCAGTCATACAGATTCCGATCACGTTTATAACACGCCGCGCGCATGGTACATTGAGCGCTGCCTGAATCCACATACCTTTACCTGGGATGGGGCAGATGCTGAGTATGGACCGGAGTCAGATGATATCCCGTGGAGTCTGGTCCCGGAGAAGAAACTGACCGTGGAAGATGTGAAATATGTGCTTTCCACCCATTACCAGGGAACGCCATACGATCCGTATACACACAGTGGAAATCTTTCTGAGCGGGGAAAATATCGTGCGGTTGGGATTAACCGGAATGACTTTGTGTCTGTGATCCAGATGCGTCCGGATCAGCCGGAGGATGCGGCGGTGATTCAGTGGCTGGCATTTGCCTCGAATGCGTTTAATGTGTTGGTGCCGTTTTACGCAGGTGTTTCGGAGACACCGGAGTATCTTGCCAATACGACCAAAGAAGTTTCTACCGATAACTTTTACTGGAACAGCCGCCTGATCGCAGCCATGACCGATGCTTCCTACGGAAAATCCATTGTCCATGTGGAGCGTTACCAGCTGGCAGTTCAGTCGGATGCGTATGCAATCCTGCACAAATATGATGCGTCTTTGAAAGAAACAGAAGATATGGAAGAGCGGCGGATTCTGCGGGAAGATGCAAACCGGGAGATTGCACAGATGTTAAAAGAAAAGACGGCAGACACCCTGGATAAGGTTCTGTTTGAACTGAGCAGTCAGATGAAGAATGCCTTTTCCAGATCGGATAACTAGTCTGCAAAGAAACTTGTTTGGAGTACAAGATCAAATGGGGAGAAGTGTATGAATGAGAAAGAACTTCGCTATATGAAATGCATCGCGGAGGCAGGAAGTATCCAAAAAGCAGCGGTTCTGCTTCAGAAGAATCCTTCTTCCTTAAGCCGTGCGGTACACCGGGTGGAGGAGGATATGGATATTATCCTTTTTAAGCGGACTCCAGAGGGGCTGCAGCCAACGCAGGAGGGAGAATTGTACCTTCAGGCGGCGGGAGAGATTCTCTCCATGTATGATGAGTTAAAAGAAAAATAGGATGATATAGAAAAATAGATGGTGGCAGCAGTTCATCAAATGATTGAAAAGCAGATATCTGTAAAAAAAAATCCAGCAGGCGAAGTATTACACTTCGTCTGGCTGGATTTTTTGTTTCAGAAAACGGATAAATTCTTTTGCGCACCGGGAAAGCGGGCGTCCGTTCGGGTAGCCGATGACCAGCTTCCAGGATGCGTTCAATGCCGGATCCAGTGGATAGCAGGCGAGGTTTTCGACACCGGAAAAAAGATTCAAATAAGAATGCGGGAGAAAGGTGATCCCCATACCGGCAGCAGCCAGGCGTTTGGCTGTTTCCATATTTTTTGTGGTATAACGGATATTGGGTTTGATGGAGAGCTGGGACAGAATCGAGTCTGCCACCTGCCGCAGTTTTTGTCTGCTTGCTACCATGAGGAAAGGTTCTTGTTCCAACGCTTTCAGATCGTAGATGCTTAAAGTGCGGTAGTCTGGAAATTGGTATTTACGGGCAAGCGTAAGCGGCATGACCAGATAGAAGTCATCTTCGGCTAACAGATCATAGTGGATGGCTTCATTGGGTGTTTCGTAGTGCATGACAGAAAAATCAAGTTTTCCGGACAGCATCCGTTTGTCCAGTTCCGTGGAGTTGTTTTCCTTAAACTGGACGGTAATATCCGGATAGATCTGCTGGAAAGCAGGAAGGATCCTCGGGAGAAGATAGGCGCCAAGATTGAAGGGAATGCCAAAGGTCAGGCTTCCTTTACGCATCTGGCGGTATTCATCCAGATCGGTTTCGAGCTTTTTATAGCGCTCCAGGATGTTTCTGGCTGTTTTCAGATAACGCTCTCCGAACGCTGTAGGAACCAGGCCTTCCTGGGTACGCGAAAAGATCAGGGTGCCAAATTCCTGCTCGACTTTGTTTAAAGATTCGCTGAGGGAGGGCTGGGAGATAAAAAGCTCCTGCGCGGCTCTTGTGATAGTTCCATGTTCTGCAATGGTAAGCATATAGAGCAGTTCGTTCTGTGTCATGGAGAAACCTCCGGATATTCTGGGATGATATGGCTGGCATATGGTGCGACAGCAGTGTATGGCCATGCTATAGTTTGTATAGTTCTATAGTTTAGTTTACCACACATCATGCAAAAATCCTATATGAGATATGCTGATTTATGTATTTTACCTATGAATAACTCCATGTTAAGATAAAGCCATAACAAACAACGAGATTGCAGTTCATATCCAATGTGGATCATGAGCGGCAACAGACGAATCATTCATGGAGGGAAAATCATGGAGAAGAATGTAGAGAACGTAAAAGCTGCACAGGAAAAATTCGGGGAGCTGATCCAGTCCGAGTTTGAGCGCATTGAGCGTATGAAAGCAGATAACGAGGTGACCGACTTCGATAAGCTTAAGAAGATCGTGATTGGTGTACTCCCGGGCGATGGCATTGGTCCGATCATCATGAAGCAGGCACTTCGCGTATTAAATGATCTGCTGGCACCGGAAATCGCAAGCGGCCGTATTGAGATCCGCGAGATTGAGGGCATGACCATTGAAAACCGTGCCGCAAAGCTGCAGAGCCTTCCGGATGATGTATTCGAAGAAATCAAAAAATGCAACGTCCTCATCAAAGGACCTATGGTTACCCCGCGTGCCGGCGAGCCGTGGCCGAACCTGGTATCCGCAAACAGCCTCTTACGCCGTGGGCTGGAGCTGTTCGCAGCGGTCCGCCCGATCAAGATCCCGGAGAAGAACATCGACTGGACCTTCTTCCGTGAGAACATTGAGGGTGAGTATATCTGGGGCAATAAGGGCATTCAGGTGAATGATGACCTGGCAGTCGACTTCAAGGTTCAGACCAAACAGGGAAGTGAGCGTATCGCGAGAGCTGCTTTCGAGTTTGCAAGAAAGAACGGCAAGAAGAACGTGACCATCGTAACCAAGGCAAACATCGTAAAGCTGGCTGACGGCAATTTTATCAAGGCTGTCCGCAAAGTTGGTGAGGAGTATCCGGAGATTGAGATCCAGGAGCGTCTGGTTGATGCCATGTGCGCAAAGATGCTGGATCCGGAATTCAACAAGGGCATTGAGGTTGTAGTTCTGCCGAACCTGTATGGCGATATCGTAACCGATGTAGCTGCCGAACACCAGGGAGGACTGGGAACCGCATCTTCTTCCAATCTGGGTAACAAATATGCGATGTTTGAGGCAATTCATGGAACGGCTCCGTTCCTGATCAATCACGGCAGAGGCGATTACGCAGATCCGTGTTCCCTGATCCGCGCTGCTGGCATGCTGATGGCTCACATCGGTTATGCTGACCGCAAGGCAGTCCTGGACAAGGCTCTGGATATCTGCACCATTACCGAGCGCAAGAAAGTGGTTACCACCGATGTGGATGGCGCAAGCGCAGCAGAGTTTACCGATTACCTGTTAGAGACCATCGACAAAATCAAATAGTTGAGATATTTTCCCCTTCTATGAAAAATCTGTTGCGGAAATGGCAAGATGCCGGAACTGCGGCAGATTTTTCTGTGTTTCGACATGCAAGTTAGCATGGACCTTCTCGTTTTATCCATTTCTTTTTTTGAAGAGCTGTGGTATAGTGGTGTCAGGAAATAAATTTACATGAAATCGGAAGTGGACGGAATGAATGAAGCGCGGAATGCAACGTCGGTGATCTGTTCGGCCTATGACAGTTTTTTTGAGGCAGAGAAAAAGATCGCGGATTTTTTGATGGAACACAAGGCAGAGGCGGCAGGTATGACTGTCGGGGAGCTGGCCAAAGCAAGCCAGACCAGTGATGCAACGGTGTCACGCTTTTGCCGCAGATGCGGCTTTAAGGGCTTTCAGGATTTAAAGCTGGCTCTGACCAGGGAACTTTTGGAGGAAGAGCACCAGGAGCAGGAGGTTACGAATGAGATTGACCGGAATGATCTGACGCAGTCCCTGAAAAATATCCTGGCAAACAAGGTGGCGGAGCTGACGGAGACGTTTCGTATGATGAATCCGGAAAATCTGGAGCAGATATTAAGAAAACTGGAGCATGCAAAAACGGTACAGTTGGCGGCGGTAGGAAATACCTTGCCGGTTGCACTTGATGGCGCGTTTAAATTGAATCAGCTTGGAATCCCGGCTGTGGCAGGAACCATCTGGGAGGCACAGACGGCATATGCCCTGAATCTGGGACCGGAGGACGTGGTCCTTATGATTTCGAACTCCGGTACCTCCAACCGCCTGCAGATTTTGGCGGAGGGCGCGAAGGAGAACGGAGCAACCGTGATCCTGATCACGAATAACCCGGAATCGCCGCTCGCACAGATGGCAGATTACCGTATCATTACGGCAACGAGGGAAAAACTTTTCACGGAAGAATTCTGGTTCTCCCGTGTCGCGGCGACAGCGGTGATGGAGATGCTGTATCTGCTTCTGATGGCGGGAAAGAAAGATGCCCCGGAACATATCCGGCGTCATGAAAAAGCCATTTCCGCGGATAAACAGCAGGAAAAAAGGAAAGAATAATATCGGGATTTTCAACAAAAAAAGGCGGGATTTTCGAATAGAGACCCCGTCTTTTTGTTTCATTTGACGAAAATCGATATGAAATAAACTTTCATATAAAACACTGTTGACGAAAACAAAAAATCATATTATGATGAATTCAACGATAAGAAATAAAATTTCTTAAAACCGAGGAGAGATGACATATGATTTACACAGTAACCTTTAATCCGGCCCTGGACTATGTGATCGCTGTGGATCATTTTGTACCGGGTCAGATCAACCGTACAAAGGAAGAAACGATGGTCTGCGGCGGAAAAGGCATCAATGTATCCGCCTTACTTGCTAATCTGGGGGTTGAGAGTACGGCTCTTGGATTTGTAGCTGGCTTTACCGGGGAAGAAATTGTACGCCGGTGTCAGAAGGCAGGGTTTCACTCAGATTTTATCCGCGTAAAAGAAGGCTTGTCCCGCATCAACGTGAAGATGAAATCGGATGAAGAGACCGAAATCAATGGAATGGGACCACGCATTACGGAAAAAAATGTGGAACTTCTGTTTGAACAGCTTGATTTCCTGAAAGCGGGCGATGTTTTAGTGCTTTCCGGCAGCATTCCATCGAGTTTAAGCAGCAGCATCTACAAGGAAATTATGGAACGGCTTTCTGACCGTGATATTCAGATTGTAGTCGATGCAGAAAAGCAGCTTGTCTTGGAAGTGCTTTCGCTTCACCCATTCCTCATTAAGCCAAACAACCAGGAACTGGAGACGATGGCGGGAAAAACACTTTCCACCAGAGAAGAAATTCTGGAGGCTGCGAAATGGCTGCAGGGTCAGGGGGCACGCAATGTACTGGTGTCGATGGCAAAGGATGGAGCTTTGCTTCTGACAGAAGATGGAGACGTTTACGAGGAAGGAGTATGCCGCGGAACAGTGGTCAACTCTGTGGGAGCTGGGGATTCCATGGTGGCAGGCTTCCTTGCCGGGTATTTTAAGACAGGAGATTATGGTTACGCATTAAAGCTTGGAACCGCCAGCGGCGGAGCGACTGCTTTTTCACATGGCATTGGCAGCCGGGAAAAAATTATAGAACTGTTGAAACAGCTGACTGAGAAACAGGGGGAGTAACGTATGCGTATTACAGAGTTGCTGAAAAAGGAAAGTATTGGACTGGGAGTATCCGTATCTACAAAAGAAGAAGCGATCGATAAGCTTGTTAATCTGATGGATGCGGGCGGCAGATTAAGGGATAAACAGGGGTATAAGGAAGGAATTCTGGCAAGGGAAGCACTTGGAAGCACGGGAATCGGCGGCGGAATCGCGATTCCGCATGCGAAGGTGGAAGCAGTAAAGGAGCCGGGACTGGCTGCCATGGTCGTGCCGGACGGTGTGGATTATGAAGCGTTTGACGGTTCCCTGGCACACATCCTGTTTATGATCGCGGCACCGGCAGAAGGGGCAGATGTGCATCTGGAAGCATTATCCAGACTGTCCACATTGTTGATGAATCCGGACTTTATGGAGGGATTATGGAAGGCGGATTCCAAAGAAGCATTTTTGAAGGTCATTGATGATGCGGAGACTGCAAGATTCGGAGTGGAAGAAGCAGAAGAAAAAGATGCTGAAAAAGATGCGGAAGGGAAGACCGTTGAAAATGCTGCAGAATCTGCAAAGAAAGAAAACACAAATTCTGCGGCAGTTTCTGCAAAAGATAGGGTAGAAGATAAAAAGTCTGGAGACCAAAAGTCAAAAGCGTCAGGTCAGAAGTCAGGTTACCGTGTTCTGGCAGTCACAGCTTGCCCGACCGGCATTGCCCACACCTATATGGCTGCGGAAAGTCTGGAAAACATGGCGAAAAAGCTTGGTATTTCCATCAAGGTTGAGACAGACGGTTCCGGCGGTGCCCAGAATGTGCTGACAAAAAAAGAAATTGAGGCAGCCGAGGCAATTATTGTTGCAGCGGATAAGAATGTTGGTATGGCGCGCTTCCACGGAAAACCAGTAATTCAGGTTCCGGTTGCGGATGGCATTCACAAGGCAGAAGAACTCTTAACCCGTGCCGTGAGCGGCAATGTTCCGGCTTACCATCACACAGAGGATGGAGAACAGGCAGAAAAAACAGAAGAGGGAAAGGACAGCATCGGAAGAACCATTTACAAGCATCTGATGAATGGTGTGTCCCATATGCTTCCGTTCGTGATCGGCGGCGGCATCCTGATCGCACTGGCATTTTTGCTGGATGATTATTCCATTGATCCTTCCAACTTTGGTAAAAACACACCGCTCGCAGCTTACTTAAAGACCATCGGAGAGCAGGCCTTTGGCATGATGCTTCCGATCCTTGCCGGTTTCATTGCCATGAGCATTGCAGACCGTCCGGGACTGGCTGTTGGTCTGGTTGCAGGTCTGATCGCAAAGATGGGCTGTACCTTTGCGAACCCGGCAGGCGGCGATGTGAATGCCGGATTCTTAGGCGCGCTGTTTGCCGGTTTTGCAGGCGGTTATCTGGTTCTTGGATTGAAGAAGCTGTTTTCGAAGCTGCCAAAATCCTTAGAGGGGATCAAACCGGTTCTTCTGTATCCGGTAATCGGTATTTTCCTGGCAGCTGTCGTAACAACCTTTATCAACCCGTACATGGGTATGATCAACAATGCACTGAGTAATTTCTTACATGGCATGGGCGGCACCAGCCGTATCGTGCTTGGCATGATCCTTGGCGGTATGATGTCCATTGATATGGGCGGTCCATTCAACAAGGCAGCTTACGTGTTTGGAACGGCTCAGCTTGCAGAAGGCAACTTTGAAGTCATGGCAGCTGTCATGGCAGGCGGTATGGTTCCGCCGATCGCAATCGCACTGTGCACTACTTTCTTCCCGAAGAAATTTACGGAGAAGGAACGCCAGTCTGGTTTGGTGAACTATGTCATGGGACTTTCCTTCATTACAGAAGGTGCCATCCCGTTTGCAGCACAGGACCCGCTGCGCGTGATTCCATCCTGTGCGATCGGTGCTGCGGCAGCAGGAGGACTTTCCATGGCATTCGGATGTACGCTCCGGGCACCGCATGGCGGCATGTTTGTGCTTCCTACCATCGGCAATCCGCTTATGTATCTGGCGGCGGTTGTGATCGGATCGGTGATCGGATGTGTGATTCTTGGATTTTTGAAGAAGAATATGGAAGACTAGGAGCTTGCACGGACTGGAAAAGAATGTTGTCTGCGTGAAGAAAAACGACAGGAAAAGTATAAGGGAACTTGAACGGTTTTACCAATCGGTAAATGGGAGTATTTTGCAATAAATAGGAAAGGAAGGAATCCGGCTGAGGGGAGAAAAGTCGGATTCCTTCCTTTGTTTCATAGTCCGCAATTTCTTGTGAAACAAAAAGGATTCATCGGCTGTTTGCTAAAACAGGGAGTTGGAAAGTTATGTTCATTCGTCAAAAATTGTCAACAATCTACAATAAACTATTTACAATCGAACCAATTAACGATAAAATAGGAGTACTTAGTAACTGTCGAGATATCAGATGGTTATATGATAAAAAACAAAGGAGAGGAATTATGTCAGACAAAAACAAGATCACATGGAGTGCGCTTGCTCTCATGGCATTTTCAACGGTATGGGGATTCGGAAACATTGTGAACGGCTTCGTGTATTTCAACGGAGTCCAGGTTATTTTCAGCTGGCTGTTAATGTTTGCGCTGTATTTTATCCCTTATGCGCTCATGGTAGGTGAACTGGGTTCTGCATTTAAGAGCACAAGCGGCGGCGTGAGCGGCTGGCTCTTTGAGACAACCGGAGCGAAGATCGCTTATTATGCAGGCTGGACCTATTGGGCATGCCACATCACCTACATTGCAAGTAAATCGAGCGGCGGCTTAAAGGCGTTAAGCTGGGCAGTGTTCCGCAATGCCGAGACCTACGACACACTTCCGACACACATGATTCAGATTGCAACCCTGATTGTATTCTTAATCGGCTGTTATGTAGCCAGCAAGGGCTTAAATCCGTTAAAAAAGATGCTTACCCTTGCGGGAACTACGACATTTATTATGTCTCTGCTTTACATCGTGATGATGCTCGCAGCACCAGCGATCAACCCGGCAGCAGAGTACACCCATGCGGATTTCTCATTAAAGGGTTTGATTCCGCAGTTCAATTTAGGCTATGTGACATCCATTTCTATTCTGGTATTTGCCGTGGGTGGATGTGAGAAGATTTCACCGTATGTAAATAAGGTAGAAAACCCAAGCAAGGGATTCCCGAAAGGCATGATCGCACTTGCCGGTATGGTGGTTGTCTGTGCAATTCTTGGTACTTTGGCTATGAGCCGTATGTTTGATCCGGCTGTGATCAATGCGAGTGAGGAAAGCTTCAATGCCTATGCGGCAAATGGTTCCTACTGGGCATTCCAGAAGCTTGGCCAGTATTACCATCTTGGCGATACCTTCCTGATCATTTATGCACTTTGCAACGTGATCAGTCAGTTTGCGGTTCTGGTACTCAGCATCGATGCACCGCTGCGAATGCTGTTAGACAATGAAAGCACCGCACAGTTTATCCCTTCTGCGTTAAAGAAAAAGAACCAGTACGGCGTATACAGCAATGGTATTAAGATGGTAGTTGTACTTTCCGGCGCGATCATTCTGGTACAGTCTTTTGTACCGGGAGCAGCAGCGGTTCTGCGTCAGCTGACCAAATTAAATTCTGTCTGCATGCCGATGCGTTATTTATGGGTGTTTGTTGCTTATATTGCTTTGCGCGGAGCCATTGACAAGATTCCGGCCGAGTACCGCTTCGTGAAAAACCAGGCAGTAGCAAAGTTTTTCGGCGCCTGGTGTTTCTTTGTGACGGCAGCAAGCTGTCTTTTAGGTATGTATGATAAGAATCCATTCACCTTTGCATTGAATGTGATCACCCCGGTCGTTTTAACAGCACTGGGACTGGTCCTTCCGCAGATTGCAAAAAGAGAAAAAGAGAAGCAGGCTTAATGCCGAAATAAAAAGTAAAGTGGGATATCAGAAAAACATTCTGAGTTCCACTTTACTTGTTTAAAGTGCTATGGTACAATAGCAAAAACTGATACACGAAAACACAAATTGTAGGACAAGATCAAAGCATTATGGACACGCATTGCGTGAGTTCTGGCAGAAAACAAGAGGTAACATGGGCAGACTGGATTATCGGACATTAAGAGAAAACGTTGCAGACGAGATCAGAATGAAGATCATAAGCGGGGAACTTACTCCCGGCGCAAGAATTGTGGAGCAGGACCTGGCATCGGAATTCGGTGTCAGCAGAGGTCCCGTAAGGGAAGCATTGCGTCAGCTGGAGGAAGAGGGCCTGGTAGAATATACCCGTAATGCCGGCTGTTCTGTGCGTCAGATCGGCCCGGAGGATATTTACGAGATTTATTATATGCGGGCAAATTATGAGATGATGGCGGTAAAGCTTTACGGAAAGGCATTTCCGAAAGAAACATTAGAGCAGATGCAGCATATTTTAGACCAGATGACACAGCTGGACTGCAAGGCTTATCGGGAGGTCTTTGAGCTGGATAACCGTTTTCATGCACAGATCATGGATTTAGTTCCATTTAAACGTCTGAAAAAGGCCTGGGAAGATTTAAACTATGGGAATATCGTGATCGGCTATAATATGTTCGTAGATCGTCAGGATGTCACGGAAATCCAACACCGGATCCATGAAAAACTGTTGTCTGTCTGCAAAAATGGAAGTCTGGAGGAGATTGTGGAGGCCATTCAGTATCATTATCTGTACGGCCTGGAAAAGCTTATCCGGAAGATGAAACAGGAGACGGATGTGCAGAGCGCGTAAATCGCGGAAAATGGAAGAACGTGTAAGTAAAAATAAAAAAGTAAAAGTAAAATACAAAAAAACGAGAATACGCACAAAGACGTGTTCTCGTTTTTTTAAGTTTATGACCGGCTGGAACCGGCAACGATCACGCGGGAGCCGCTTTCGGTTCTGGTCTCCTGGGTGGTCTGCTTGTTTGCGGTGCTGTTGTTCTGTTGGTTTGCTTCCTCGCCGATGGTAAAGGAGTTTGCGGTATCAACATGGGTGGTGCAGGTACCATCTGCGTTGAAGGTATAAGAAACACCGCTTATGGTGCGGGTGGTCCCGGCATACATGACACCATTTGACGGGTCAAAGTAATAGGTGTTTCCATTGACGTTCTGGAAACCGGTCTGCATCTTGCCGTCGGTTCCGAATAAGTACCAGCTGCCGCCGATTTCCATGGCAACGTTTAACGCACATTTTCCGGATTCCGGATAGAAATAGTAGCGGGAACCGCTTATGGTTCTCCAGCCGGTCCAGAGTGCACCGTCATCATTCATATAGTAGTAATCCTGATCCAGGTGAAGCCAGCCGGTAACCAGGCTGCCGTCGGAGAGGGCATAGTAGTATTTGTCGGAAGCAGTATCATGAATCAGACCAGTACCCAGAGAACCGTCTGCCTGGTAGTAATAAAGTTTACCACTTGATTTGGTTACGCCTGCAGCGTATGCACTGAAGCAGCTTCCAAGCACCATGGTTCCTGCCAGTCCGGCAAGAAGTACAGTTTTTATCTTATGATTCTTTCTCATTTCTGAAATCCTCCATTTATGTAACATCTTTTTTGTTTCTATTATAAACCCTGGAATCGTTCCAGGGTCAAGTTTTTTCACCGATAGAAATCATTTCCCAAATTAGAATTGGATATTATAGAAACATTCCAAATGGTTATTGATAACGATAAAAATAGACCATTTTACTTTATGATATGGATAACGTATAGTAAAGATAACAAAAAAACGAGCATGAAATCGGAAAGGAGTTGTCAGTTATGTATATGAAAAAGTATCCATGCGTGTATATGCGCGGCGGCACCAGCAAAGCCGTATTTTTCCATGAGAAAGACCTTCCGGAGGACAAAAGTCTCTGGGATGAAATTTTTCTGAAAGTGATGGGAACGCCGGATGTGAAGCAGATTGATGGAATGGGAGGTACCGTCTCTTCCACCAGTAAAGTCGCGATTATTTCCCCGTCAGACCGGGAGGACGTCGATGTAAACTATACTTTCAAGCAGGTTGATATCGTGATCCCGCGTGTGGATGGAAGCGCAAACTGTGGCAATATTTCTTCTGCAGTAGGACCATTTGCGATTGATGAGGGACTCGTCCCGGCAGTAGAACCGATTACAGTCGTGAGAGTATTAAACACCAACACCAACAAGATCATTGAAGAACATGTACGCGTGGAAGACGGACATGCCATGGTACACGGCGATGAGGTCATCAAGGGTGTTCCAGGAACCGGATCCCGCATCGATATGTACTTTGAAGATCCGGCTGGTTCCAAGACCGGAAAGCTGTTCCCGACCGGAAACAAGCGTGATATCTTCGATGTTCCGGGATATGGCGAGATTGAAGTGACCGTACTGGACTG
This sequence comes from Clostridium sp. OM02-18AC, assembly GCF_003481825.1. Lineage (GTDB taxonomy): Bacteria > Bacillota > Clostridia > Lachnospirales > Lachnospiraceae > Brotaphodocola. Next base: position 12,867 of record NZ_QULW01000018.1, read on the forward strand.
CTCTAACCCGATGGTATTTATCCGGGCAAAAGATCTGGGAATCAAGGGAACCGAGCTGGTGGAATTAAACCAGAATAAAGATGTGATGGAGCACATTGAGCGAATCCGCTGCATCGCTGCACAGAAATGTGGCTTTGTAGAGAACTGGGAGGACGCAAGAACCAAGTCTACCTCCGCACCGAAGGTTTCCATCATTTCCGAGCCGCAGGATTACACCGACATGGACAAAAACGAAGTAAAAGCAGAGTCCATGGATATCTGCTGCCGGGCAATTTCCGTAGGATCCCTGCACAAAGCTTATCCGATGACCGTTGCAGTCGGAACCGGGGCAGCAGCAAGAATCCCGGGAACCATTGTCAACGAGATCGCGAAACCGGCACCGGATCAGGATATCATTAAGATTGGTCATTCCAGCGGCGTGACGGAAGTTGACGTCAAGATGGACGGCGAGCGTGTCATCAAGGGCGGTGTGACCCGTACCGCAAGACGGATTATGGACGGCTGGGTTTATGTCAGAGACTGATTGATGCTAGTCTGCATTCGTTTGGAAAATGAAAGGAGAATATTCACATGGTAACCTTACATGAAGGAAAACATTACATTGTAAAGAATGATCATATCGCAACTGCAGAGGAGGCTGCAAAGCTTTCTGATGAAGAGGGCAGGAAACAAACCCTGACCTATCAGGTGCTGGAAAAGCACAATCACTCTGATAACATGGAGCATCTGGAGATCAAATTTGATTCCATGGGTGTTTACGATAACACTTACGTTGGTATCTTACAGACGGCATACGCAAGCGGACTCAAAGAATTCCCGATGCCGTGTGTCTTCACCAACTGCCATAACTGCCTGTGCGCGGTAGGCGGAACCATCAATACCGATGTACATAAATACGCAGAGTCTGCCTGCAAGAAGTCTGGCGGTATCTTCGTTCCGCCGCATGAGGCTGTCATCCACCAGTACATGCGTGAGATGATCGTCAAATCCGGCGATATGTCCATCGTATCCGATTCTCATACCCGTTACGGTACCCAGGGTTCCGTATCTATTGGTGAGGGCGGTCCGGAGCTGGCAAAGGCAATGCTTGGCAAATATTATGAGATTGATTACCCGGAGGTTATCGGCGTATTCATGACCGGCGCTCCGAAGCCGTGGGTAGGACCGATGGATGTAGCATTGAGCATCATCGGCAAGGTATTCAAAAACAATTTCGTAAAGAATAAAGTGCTGGAATTCATCGGACCTGGCGTCAGCAGCCTGTCCATGGATTTCCGTAACGGCATCGATACCATGACCACCGAGTCTGCCTGCCTTTCCTCTGTATGGGCAACCGATGACAAGGTCAAAGAGTACTTCGAGATCCACAAGCGTCCGAATGACTTTAAGCGTATGCAGCAGGGTGACGCAGCTCTGTATGACGGCATCGTAGAAATCAATCTGGATACCATCGTTCCGATGATCGCACTGCCGTTCCATCCGAGCAATGCCTACCCGTTAGCAGATGTGATCGCAGATCCGGAGAAATACCTTGGTATGGTAGAGAAAGAGGCAGAGCGTGTCTTCGAGAACAACAAAGACATCCACTTAGATCTGCGCTCCAAGATCCACAACGGAAAGATCAAGGTAGACCAGGCAGCAATCGCAGGCTGCGCAGCAGGCTCCTTTGAGAACATTTATGCGGTAGACCAGATCGCGAAGAGGTTAAACCACGGTCTTGGAACTTTCCCGTTAAACATCTACCCGGCATCCCAGCCGATCATGTATGAGTTAAACAAGATTGGTGTGCTGAATGACTTAATGAACTATGGTGCACGCGTGAAGACTGCATTCTGCGGACCGTGCTTCGGTGCTTCCGATGCTCCTGGCAACAACGATTTCTGTATCCGTCACAGCACCAGAAACTTCCCGAACCGCGAAGGTTCTAGCCCGGCAAACGGCCAGATTGCATCGGTAGCGCTGATGGATTCCAAGTCCATCGCGGCAACCGCATTCAACGGCGGCTACTTAACCTCTGCTGAGAGCTGTCCGGTTGAGTTCACGGTTCCGGCTTACGAGTTTAACATCAACATTTACGATAACATCGTTTATAACGGTTATGGCAAGGCACAGCCGGAAACCGAGATCGTTTATGGCCCGTCCATCAAAGACTGGCCGCAGATGTCTGCCCTGACCGACAATCTGCTCCTTCAGGTGGCAAGTGTGATCCGTGATGAAGTAACCACCACCGATGAGCTGATCCCATCTGGTGAGACGGCATCCTACCGTTCCAATCCGTACAAGATCTCTGAGTTCACCCTGATCCGGAAAGACCCGGAGTACGTCGGCAAGGCAAAAGCCGTTCAGGTCTATGAGAAAGCCCGTGTGGCAGGCGAGGCAGCAAAGACTGCGGAAGTTTACGAAGTTTTAAAGGCAGTTGGCGTCAACGCACCAACGGAAGAACTCATGAAGACCACTGGAATCGGTTCTGTTCTGTATGCAAAGCGTCCGGGCGATGGCTCTGCGCGTGAGTACGCAGCAAGCTGCCAGAAGGTACTGGGTGGTCTGGCAAACATCTGCATCGAGTATGCAACCAAGCGTTACCGCAGTAACTGTGTCAACTGGGGCATGCTGCCGTTCACCTACCCGGATGACAACATCAATCTGGAGGTTGGCGAGTATGTATACCTGCCGGGCATCCGCAAGGCGGTAGAAGATGGTGCAACCCGGTTTGAGGCAACCATCATCGGAAAAGACGGAAGCACCCGTACCATGGAGCTTCAGTTAAACGGTGTGACAGAAGCAGAGAAGAAAGTACTTCTGGCAGGCAGCCTGATCAACTCTTACAAAGCAGAATAGAAATGGGGGCGTGTGTATGTCGGATCTGCGGAAATTAGCACAATTTATTCATGACATCACATGGGACCAGCTGCCGGAGCGCGTGCGGGAAACTGCCGCGCTCCGCGTGCTTGATCTGGTCAGTGTGGCAGCCGGGGCGGCAAAAGATCCGCTGGTGGCAGCAGCGAAACAGGCACTGGGCGCGGTAAGCGGCTGTGGTAATGTTTCTGTCTGGGGCGATAGCCGGAAATATCCGCTGGCAACAGCCGCGATGTTAAATGCCATGCTGGCGCACACTCTGGAGCTGGACGATGTCCATACGGCATCTAAAACTCACGGCAGCGCAAGCCTGATCCCGGCCGCCTGGTCCTGTGCGGAGTATCTTGGGAAAAGCGGAAAAGAGTTCCTTCTGGCAGTGGTCTGCGGCTATGAGACTGTGAACCGGGTAGGCATGGCATTCGGAGTATCTGCGCATCGGAACCGGGGCTGGCATGCCACGGCAACCTGCGGCGTGTTTGGCTGCGCTGCTGCCTGCGCGAAGCTTCTGGATCTGAGCGTGGACCAGATCGTGTCAGCGCTTGGCATGGCGGGAACCCAGTCGAGTGGTGTCTGGGCTTTCCTGGGAGATGGAAGTAACTGCAAAATCCTGCATCCGGCGAGAGCTGCGGCAGACGGAATCGAGGCAGCATTTCTGGCAAAGGCAGGCATGACCGGCCCGGAGCATATTTTTGATGCGAAGGATGGCGGACTTTTGTTTGCCATGTCGGACGGCGGAGATGTTTCGAAACTCAGCCAGGGACTGGGGGAAGTTTATGAGATTTTAAATATGGATATGAAGCCTTATCCATGCTGCCGGAGCGCACACTGCGCGATCGATGCGGTTCTCGACATCCGCAGGCAGATGGAAGCGCACATGGGCCTTACGATCCAGAGGGAAGGCGAGGCAGAGATTCTGGCAGAACAGATTCAGAAAATCGAGATCGATACTTATCTGGTGGGCTATAAACAGTGTGCGGTCAGCGATGGCTGTCTGCATCCAAAGACGATTCTGGATGCAAAATTTTCCACGCCATATTCCGTGGCAGCAGCATTTCTTTACGGAACCGTGGCAATGGGACAATTTGAACCGGAAGTCGTGGAGAAGAAAGCAGTTCAGGATCTGCTGGCAAAAGTTATCGTGCAGCCGTCAGACCATTTTACGGAACAGTACCCGAAACATTGGGGCTGTTTTATGAAACTGACCATGCAGGACGACACCTGCTATGAGACAGAGGTGGAAGATCCGTCAGGAAGTGTGGAACGTCCGTTAAGCAGAGCGCAGGCCAGAAACAAGGCAGAAGAATTTCTGTCGGTGGTATGTCCGGGACATGAGCAGGAGACTATAGAGAAAGTTTTAAATCTTGCTGGAAGCGAAAGGCTTCCGGTGATATAAGGAGGAAAAAGCATGTTAGTGAAGAAAGCTGCCATGGCAGGAACCCTGGAGTCCAGTGATGCCCAGGTTACTGTAGAGCCTGGAAATGGCACGGTAGAGCTTTCCATCGAGAGCAGTGTGATTCATCAGTTTGGAAAGCAGATCAAGGCAACGGTTCTGGAAACCTTAAACCGTCTGGAAGTAACCGATGCAAAGGTAACGGTGGTAGACAAAGGAGCATTGGACTGCACCTTAAAGGCACGCGTTGAGTGTGCCGTATACCGCTCCAACGATATCACGAAAAATCTTCCATGGGGAGGTGCAATTCAATCATGAGCCATCCAAATAAGAAAAGACTGAGACGTTCCATGATGTTCTTAAACTGCCAGAAGCCGGGCCTGATCAAGGATCCGTACATCTACAAGCCAGATTCCATCATGCTGGATCTGGAGGATGCGGTTGCAGAGAACCAGAAGGATGCAGCAAGATATTCCTTGTATCATGCACTGCAGGAGATTGATTACCGCGGAGTTGAGCGTGTTGTCCGCATCAACGGACTGGATACCCCGCACTGGAAAGAAGATATCCGCGTCTGCGTGGCTGGCGGCGCGGATACCATCCGTATTGCAAAGACCGATACCGCACAGGACGTACATACCGTAGAGGAGCATGTGCTGGCAGCTGAGAGAGAGTTCGGAAGACCGGAAGGCTCCACTCTGTTAATGGCAGCTCTGGAGTCCTGCAAGGGTGTCTTAAATGCCCTTGAGGTTTGTAAGTCTTCTGACCGTCTGATCGGTATTGCTCTTTCCGGCGGTGACTACACCAAGGATCTGCAGACCGTGATCACCGGAACCGGTGTGGAGCTGCAGGGAGCAAGACAGCAGATGATCATCGCCGCAAGAGCAGCCGGTGTGCAGTGCTGGGATACCGTGTTCACCAACCTGGATGCTATGGATGTGTTCGAGGAAGAGGTCAAGATGATCAAGATGATGGGCTTCGATGGCAAATCCCTCGTAAACCCGCGTCAGATCGATGTTGTCCATAAGATCTTCACCCCGACCCAGAAGGAGATCATTTTCGCAGAGAAGGTCGTAAAAGAGATCGATGAGAAGAAGGCACTGGGTATCGGCGTATTTACCGTAGACGGCAAGATGATCGATATCGCATTCTACGACGGCGCAAAGAGAACCATTGCATTAGCAAAAGCATCAGGCGTATATGAGGGGGATTTATAAGATGATCAATGCAGTAGGAAGAGAAATCCCGGAAGAGGTATTAAAGGCAACCGGTAAGGAAGCATTCAAGGGCGCTTACGCTTACGATAATCACGAGTATAAGAAAGCAGCTCCGAAGGCTCATGCCATGATGGACCCGAATAGAAGCAAGATCGTGGAGAACATTCATGAGGCACTGGTGAAGTGTGAGATCAAAGATGGCATGACCATTTCCTTCCATCACCATTTCCGCGAGGGCGACTACATCGTGAATATGGTCATGGAAGAGATTCATAAGATGGGAGTTAAGAATATTACGATCTGTGCAAGTTCTCTGGGAAAAGCACACGATCCGATTGTTCCGATGATTGAGGATGGTACGGTGACCGGAATTCGTTCCTCAGGAGTGCGTGGCAGGATTGGAGAGGCCATCTCCGCGGGCAAACTGAAAAATCTGGCAGTGATGTGCTCACACGGCGGACGTGTCAGAGCTATCGAGTCTGGCGAAGTCCACATCGATATCGCATTTATCGGCGCTCCGACCTGTGATGAATACGGCAACATGCGGGCAAACGGCGGGAAGAGCGACTGCGGCGTATTGTCCTATGCCATGGCCGATGCCGAGTACGCAGACCGTGTGGTAGCAATCACCGATTGTCTGGTGCCGTTCCCAAACATCCCGGCAAGCATTTCCATGACTCAGGTAGACTTTGTCTGCGTGGTGAATGAGATCGGTAATCCGGCCAGGATCGCAACCGGCGCAGCAAAGCCGACCTCCGACATGAGAAAGCTGAGAATGGCAGATTACTGTACGCAGTTTGTCATCCGTACCCCGTATTTCAAAAATGGATTTTCTTATCAGACCGGAGTGGGAGGTGCCTCTATTGCATCGACGATCTCCCTTGCAGATGAGATGGAAAAGCGTGGTATCCGGATGAGCTTTGGTGTTGGTGGACTGACCAAACCTATGGCTGATCTGCTGGACCGTGACCTGACAGATCTTCTGGTAGACACGCAGGACTTTGATCTTGGGGCAGTAGAGTCTATTAAGAAGCACCCAGACCGTCACATTGAGATCAGTGCTTCCGAGTATGCAAACCCGTTTAACAAGGGCGCGTATGTGAATAAGCTTGATTTTGTTATTCTGGCCGCACTGGAAGTAGATGTAAATTTCAACTGCAATGTTGTAGTAGGGTCAGACGGAATCATTACCGGCGCCCAGGGTGGACATCCAGATACCGCCGCAGGCGCAAAGTGTACCATCGTTATTGCGCCGCTTATGCAGGGAAGAATCCCGGCAATCTGCACGAATGTAACTACCGTGACGACTCCGGGTGAGACCGTAGATGTTGTCATCACCGATTATGGTATCGCAATCAACCCGCGCAGACAGGATCTCATCGACTGCATGAAAGACAGCGGTCTGCCCATCTGCACCATCGAGGAATTGCGAGATCAGGCTTATGCCATTACAGGTGCACCGGATCCGGTACAGTTTGGCGATAAGGTAGTTGGTATCATTGAAGCACGTGACGGCAGCATCATGGATGTAGTCCGCGAGGTAAAGGAGTATTCATTTTCTTGATTTCTTATTTCACCATGATGTCAGATGCGGGATTATTTGATCCGATCATCAATTTTCTGATTAAACGGGCAGGAAAGAATGTGGCAACCATTTTCATCGCAATTGTGCTTACCACTTTTGTGGCACATCTGGATGGCTCCGGGGCAACCACATTTCTGATCGTGGTTCCGGCATTTCTGCCAATCTGCAAGCGTATGGGAGTACGTCCGCAGGCACTTTTAGGAGCTATGTGCGGTGCATACGGCGTGATGAACCTGGTTCCGTGGGGCGGTCCGACCATGCGTGCGGCAAGTGTGGCAGGCGTAGAGGCCGGAGACCTGTATGGCTTTATGATTCCCGGTGTTGTATGCCTGGCAATCGCAGCGTTTGGCATTGCAATCGTAGTTTCCATGATTGAGAAAAAAACGGAGCGGAAGCTGGAATTCATGTACAGGAACTGGCGAATGCGAATGGGGAGAAGAAAGAAACAAAGAAGAGCATTTATTATTTCAACCTCGTGCTGACTCTGGTGATGTAAGTATTGCTGTTTAGAGACCTTCCGGTTCCGCTGTATTCCATTTTTATGGTAGCATTTGCAATCGGTCTGATCGTAAACTTCCCGAATGCAAAACAGCAGAACAAGAAGATCAAAGAGTATGGCACCAATGCCATGGTTATGACCATGACCCTGTTTTCCGTTGGTATCTTCATGGGCGTCATCAAAGATTCCGGCATGGTAGAAGCGATGGCAAACGCAATTGTTGCTGTGCTTCCGTCAGCAATCGCTCCGCATATGCACTGGTTCATGTGTCTGTTCTCCGTACCGCTTCTGATGATCCTTGGTACCGATGCATTTTACTATGCACTGCTTCCGATCATCATCGGTGTGGTCGAGCCATTTGGCGTAGCACAAGAGACTGTGGCGGCAGCATTTCTGCTGACTGCAACCATGGGAACTCCGGTCAGCCCGTCTGTAGCAGCAACTTATGTAGGACTTGGTCTTGCAGATGTTTCAATTGGTGAGCACATCAAATATTCCTTGAGACTGGTGTGGCCGGCAAGCATTGCGGTGCTGATTATGGCTACCGTGATCGGTGTGATCAAATTCTAAAATTTTATCAAATCAAATCAATCATTTCTGCCAAAGCAGAGACTTGTGTGAAAGGATGCAGGTCTCTGCTTTTTTGTTGCCATGTATCCGGAGGAAGATTAAAACTTATTTTCGGAAACGGAACTGCCGAGCAGTGCATCCAGAAACAGTTTTACCTGCGGGAGTTCGGCATACTGATGTTTGTAAAGCACATAGGTATTTCGGAGGAACGGAGAACCATCTTCCATATAAAGTTCTTCGATATAGCCATCAAAATCATCCAGACAGATGCGTGGCAAAATGCACCAGCCAAGGCCATACCGCGCCATTTCCTTGCAGGTATCAATGCTGTCAATCCACATATGCGGACGGATCTGGGCAAGATCGTGTGCAGTCAGCCACCGGTCAATCCGGGCGGATAAGTCTGAGTCTGTGTGGCGGCCAATGTAGGAATATTCGCTTAAAGACCGTCCCTGGTTTTCTTTGCTGCAGACGAAGCACATCGGTTCGGAAGAGATAAGCTGTATGGCTTCATCCCAGACATACTGTCCCCGCATGATCGCAATGGCAATTTCATCCCGGTTTAATAACTGGAAGAGATGCTTGCTCTGTCCGGTCGTGATCTGTACGTCCACGAGCGGATACTGGTCGGTGTAAGCCTTGATGATTCTGGGGAGCCGGTAGTGGGAGAAGTTTAAAGACGAACCGAGTCGGAGTGTGCCGCAGACTTGATTCTGACAGGCAGAAACCTGTTCCTTTAACTTCCGGCTGTTTGCCAGGATTTCAGAAGCATAGGGAAGAATCTGTTCTCCGGCAGGTGTAAATAAAATCCCCTTTTTGGAGCGCAGAAACAGGGTACACTGAAGTTCTTCCTCCATTTTCTGAATCCGTTTGGTGATGGCAGGCTGTGTCATATACAGTTTTTGCGCTGTCTTTGTGATATTCTTTGACTCATTTAATTCTAATAACAGTTCATAATCTTTTTCATCCATGGTGAGCATGCCTTTCTGAAAACATTCCAATAGGTTATTGATATTGATAAAATTATACCATTGTACTTTATGATAAGCAACTGAAGGTAGCAATCAAGGGACCGATGAGTGTAGAAAAAATGAAAGGACGGTTTGTATATCAGCGAAAAGACGGAAGCAGCCATATTTATCCATCCAACAACAATGTGATACGGCAGGAACTGGATTGCTTTGCATGCCCGAGACCGGCAAAAGGAATTCCGGGAATTTCCGGTAAAAATGCAGACATGGATGTTGTAGTGATCCGGGAAATTTCGGAAGGAATTTATTCTGCGATCGAACATCGGATTGGCGGAGATACTGCCTCGGAAGCTGTAAAACTGATCACGAAAAAAGGGGCAGAACGGATTGCAAATTATGCGTTTGAATACGCATTAAAGTATGGAAGGAAAAAGGTAACCTGTGTCCACAAGGCAAATGCAATCAGTCTGACAGATGGCCTCTTTTTGGAAACATTCCGCAGAGTAGCAAAGAATTATCCACAGATCGAATCGGATGATCTGATGGTTGATGCAACAGCCTTTTATCTTGCTACGGAACCGACGCGTTTTGACGTGATCGTTACCATGAATCAGTATGGAGACATTTTATCGGATCTGTGTGCAGGTCTTGTTGGCAGTCTGGGACTGGGGGCTGGCGCAAATATTGGTGATCAGTGTTCTGTTTTGAAGCCTGTCATGGTTCTGCCCCGGATATTGCCGGGAAAAATATTGCAAATCCAACATCCCTGCTTTTGTCCGGAGCTATGATGCTTCGCTATATGGACCTTAAAAAGTGGGGAGATCTGGTAGAGGAAAGTGTAAGAGCCGTTCTGACAGAAGGAACATGCATTACCAGGGATGTAGGCGGAACTGCGTCAACGGATGAGTTTACGGATGCAGTGATCACGAAGCTTCTGGAAAAGAAAAAGGAAATCTGAGTGGAGAAATTTTATGACCATTTTGGGATGTGTCGCAGATGATTTTACGGGAGCAGCCGATATGGCCTCTTTTTTGAAAAAAGGAGGCATGCGGACACTCTTGCTAGATGGTACACCAGAAGAAATGCAGGAAACCGATCAGGCAGACGCGATCGTGATCGCATTGAAAACCAGAACGCAGGAAACAGAGAAAGCGGTCAGCCTCTCTCTGGATGCCTTACACTGGCTGAAACGCCAAAATTGCAGTCATTTCTATATCAAATATTGTTCTACATTTGATTCTACCCCAAAAGGAAATATTGGTCCGGTGTGCGATGCTGCTATGGATTTTTTACAGGTAAAAAGCGCTTTGATCTGTCCTGCATTGCCGGTAAACGGAAGGACAGTAGAACAGGGCAACCTGTATGTGAATGGTACTTTGCTGCAGGACAGTTCCATGAAAGACCATCCGCTTACACCGATGAGGGATTCCAACCTGAAAAGACTGATGGAGGCGCAAAGCCGGTATTTCTGCCTGGAATTTTGGGAAAGTATCAAATCATATTTATCATCCGGTCCTGTTTTGGTTTATTCCAGCGCCGCACCGGGTGTTCCGGTTATGACTCCAGTGGGAAACAGGTGTTTGCGCCTGGTTCTGAAATCAGGAAATTTTGGAAATGCACAGCACCTATGCAGTTTTATGGGGAATGCAATGCGTGCCGGGTACTTTAGATGTAATGCCGGATATTACACCTTACCTTCGCATGAAACTGGGAACTGTGGGTTGTGTGGAGTATGCCATGCCCGGCTCAAAAGAATTATTTGATGCGTTTGAAAAAGAAGCGGACCACAGTGCCGGATGGCTTCTTATGCGCCATGGAACCGTCGTTCCGGGGAAGACGATATTAGATGCGTTTTACGCGCAGGAGGAGTTGGAGGAGACGGCGAAGATCCTGTGGGAGATGTATGGAAAGTTTTTGAAATTTCAGTTAGTATGATATTACTAATAAGCAATTACTTATATGTATAAAAATTATATTAATTAGACGAAAGTAAATGCTTAAATTATAATAATAATACAAAACAATCCTGGCCAGGAGAGAAATCTATTCAATAAAGTACAGGGGGTTTTTATGAATACACAATTTTGGATTTGTATTGCGATTTTTGTTTTAATGATCCTGGGGTATATGCAAAGCAAAGTTTCAAAAACAGTGGTGGCATTAACAGCGATGGTTGCCCTGGTTTTGACCGGGTGCCTGGAAGCAAAAACGGCTTTGGCTGGATTCTCGAATTCTAATACGATCGTAATGGCTACAATGTTTATCGTTTCGGAAGGATTATCGAGAACACAGGCAGTTCATAAAGTATCTACATTGGTAAACAAAATTAGTAAGGGCTCTTTTACCATGATTTTAATGGGCTATGTGTTGATTACCATGCTTTTGGCTCAAATTTCAGGAAGTTCTTCTGCTGCATTTGCAATTATGTTTCCGATTGTTTTTGCAATGTGTGACAATATGGGATTCAGTCGTTCAAAAATGTTGTTTTCTATTGGTATTGTATCGATAGCAACTTGTGCAACACTTCCAATTGGCGGAAGCGCAGCAACCTTTGCCCAGTATAACGGATTTCTGGAATCAAATGGAGCAACTGCTTATCAACTTGGTTTTTGGGATCCGATGATTGCCCGTCTGCCGAGCCTGGTTGCTGTTTGCCTGTATGCTGCGTTTGTTGCACCTAAATTTAGTCCAGACCTTAAGCCGGTTATGGTTCAGGAAACAAAAGAAAAAGAAAAGAAAAGGGAAGTACTGTCTCCGGTAAAAGAAGTAGTTGGTTATGGAACATTCTTATTTGTTATTGTAGGACTGCTTGCAGCAGATGCAATTCATGTTCCATCTTGGATCATCACATTAATTGGAGCTTTGGTTATTTGCGCTACAGGTGTGTTATCATCAAAAGAAGCATATGCTGCAGCATCACTTGGTGGAATTGTTATGATGTATGTCGGTGTTCTTGCTATGGGTAATGCGCTTACAGCAACGGGAGCTGGAGAAGCTGTAGGAAGTGCTGTAGCAAAAATGATTGGAAATACAACAAATGGATATCTTATTGGTTTGGTATTTTTCCTTGCACCATTCATTCTGACGCAGTTTATGAATAACCGTGCTGTTTCCAACATCTTTGCACCAATTGCAATTCTGACATGTAATGCGATTGGCTGCAATCCGATTGGACCGATGCTTTTGACATTATCTGGTTCTCTGGCTTCTTTTATGACACCAATGGCTACTGCCACTGTAAATATGGTTATGGGACTTGGCGGATATAGTCAAAAAGAGATGATTAAAATGAGCATTTTGCCATCTATTATTTTAACAATTGTTAATGTTGTATGGATTATGACAATTTATCCTGCATTTTAAGAGAGGACTACATGATGAAAAAAATGAAATGGGTTGTACTACCGGAAAAACAGTGTGAAGTTCCGGTAGATTTAATGAATCCGGAAAAATGTCAGGTTCACGGAGCATTTTTTATGGATTTAAAAACAGAGGAAACACAGGGAAGAATGCTGATTTATATTCCGGAATTGTGGAATAATAATGATCCGGTTCTTGTAGTAGCTTCTCCGGAATCAATAACAGAGGAAGAGTTTATGCTGAAACATGAAATTTGCGAATTTTCAGAGAAACAGGGAGTTTTAATTGCGGTCATTAGAACAGAAAAAGAAGGACATGGAGAAAAAACGGCAAGATTGTTGGGGGAAGCTTACAAAAAATTGCAGAAACGCGAATATTTTGTTGCTATGCAAGATTGCTTTTATGCCATGGGATTTGAAGAAGGAAGTCAGGCTGTCATGAAAATGATGATGGTCATGGGAAATGACTGGTCTGGAGCAGCATTTTGGGGAAAAATTACAAATGAAGCTGAAACATGGATGAAACCCGACAGGGATCAGGGGACGCAATCTGAAGAAATGTTTATATCAGGAAAGCGTGGGCAGCTGCCTGTGTGGCTTTTGCAAGAGAAAGAAACAGAAGAACTGCAGCAGGCGAAAACATATTGGATGGGGGAAAACCGTGCTCAGGATATTCCCGTATATGATTCGAGAAAAACAGAAATATATTTACCAAAGCATCTTTCTATGGTTTCTTCAATCAATGATGCACAGATTGCCCAGGTTCGGGTTACATTGGGATATAGTATAGAACAATTGTCTGAAAGTTATTTGAGCTATGTCTGGAATTATATAGGTGCAGCCAGACGACATCGTTCTTATGGGAAAAAAGTGCTTCGTTATTATCGTGACCCTGCAAACAGGGAAAATGGTGCAGAATATCATCAGATTGTAGTGGATGGAATGAAACGGGAATGGTATGAATATATACCGAAAAGATTGAAAAACACTGAAAAAAGACTTCCTGTGGTTGTGGTATTTCACGGGAGAGGGGGAAATGGACAGAGCTTTTTTGATATTACGGATATGAGCCTGGTAGCGGAAGAAAGAGGATTTATTGCATTGTTTCCAACTGCGGATCTTTACCAGATCCGTCCAGAAGGCTATCGGGCTGTACGGCTATGGAATGGAAATTATAACGGCAAAAATATTGACAGTATGCCTTTTGTACGTGCCATGTTGAAAAATCTGGGGGAAAGACAGAATATCGATGAAGAGCGGATTTATGCATGTGGTCAGTCGTCAGGAGGTTATATGACGGCATGCTGCGCATTTCAGGCTTCTGATATTTTTGCGGCAGTAGCTCCATGGTCTGGTTTTACTTATCCGGGGTCAGAAATTTTGAAGTTGCCAGACAACGTAGAAAATACCATTGCAGGGATGCCATGGTATTTACTGGCAGGAAAAAAAGATCCATCATTTGGCGCAGAAGTGCCAAACCTTTTGAATCCTCAATGTCCTTTGGATTATTTTCTTCGATATGTTGCAGACGAGAATGAATTGAATTTGGAATATGATACCTATGAATGTTATCCGATTACATATTATATTTGGAGAAAAAAAGAAGTTCCTATGCTTACATTAGGACTGGTGGACGATATGCCGCATGCAAATTATGCGGAAGAGAGTCGAATTAGCTACGACGATTTTCTATGTCGTTTCAAAAAAGATGCCAGCGGGGAACGCTATTATATGGGAAGAAAATTATAAATTTTACAGAAAGAAAAAAGAGATCTGTTTAACAGGTCTCTTTTTTGTTATAATGGAAATATACAAGTAAGGAAGGAAATCTAAAAAACATGAAATTACAGGATATGGAAATGTTTCTTGTGATGGTTCAGGAAGAAAGTTTGAATAGAGCAGCGGAAAAGAGTTATATGACAGAGGCGGCGGTAAGTCAGCAATTAAAAAAGATAGAGCAGGAACTGGGATGTAGTTTATTTTATCGGTCAAAAGGGAAAAAACTGGAGCTTTCGGAAGCAGGCACTTCTTTCAAAAAAACATCGGAAGTAATTTTGAATGAGTATCATACATTTTTGAATGAATTGAAAAACAATAAAGGATTACAAATTGGTGTTTCCATTCGGCAGGCAGAAATGGCAGTGAAAGCATTAAAAAGTATGGCAGAAGATTTTTCATCGTTGCGCTATTGTTTTATCGAAACAGGGCACATGGAACGGGAAGAAATGGTTAGAACGGAAAAACTGGATCTTGCGTTTACAAGTCTGCCGATGGAAAGTAATGGCTTGGGGTATACGATTGTACATAAAATACCGATAGGAGTTTATCTTGCAAAAAATAGTTTGCTGAGAGATTTTTCTTACAAAAAAGCAGGGAGGAGGTATTCTTATGTGGCAGCTAATATGTTAAATCAGGAACCGTTGATGCTGCCAGGGCTGTCTATGCCGCATCAACGAACACTTGCGCTTCAGATTTTGAAGAAATATCAAATTAAGGCTGATATTAAGGGTACTTTTGAGACTTTGACGTATGGGAGAATTGTGGCAGAGGAAGGAATTTGCAGTTCTATTTCTATATTGACGAGCGACATTCAGGAGATTCCAGAAAATTTCTATTTGATTGATGGATGTGACATTACATATGATATGGCAGTTATATACCGTAGAGAAAGAAGAATGGATCCAGATATTCTCAAGATTATAAAACATTTTAAGGATTATTTTTCTAATGCCCGTTTTTAGGGGTTACAATTTGTGCATTCCTACATTTAAACATATATAGAAAAAATCGTATAAAGTACATGTAAAAACATGTATATGCCGAATAACCAGCAATCGGTTAGTATAAACATATGAGCTGCAGCACATGTACGATAATATGAAAAAGTGAGGGTATTGGGATGGAGCTATTAAAGAAACGCTATTATGGAATGCCAATATGGATGATTGCGATTTGCCTGTTTCTGATTTATGGGGCCATTTATCTTGGTTTGCTTCCGGATCAGGACATGTTATCCATTATTACGATCATGTTTGCTGGTGGCTTGGTACTGTATGAGATTGGTGAGCATCTTCCGATATGGAAAGATTTCCTTGGCGGAGGAGCAGTTATGGCTTTTTTCGGAGCTGCTGTATTGGAGTATTTCCAGATCCTTCCGGCAAAATATGCAGATGCAATTACTTTCTATTATGATGATTTTGGCTTTCAGACAGTATTTATCACGTTGCTGATTGTGTCTGCAGTACTTGCGGTAAACAGAAAACAGCTTGTTAAAGCATTTAGCGGATATATACCTGCCATTCTTGGAGGTATTGCTGCAGCGATTTTATTTGGTATTTTAGGTGGTCTGATCTGCGGGATCAATTTGAAAGATATTGTTGCATATTATGTACTTCCAACTATGGGTGGTTTGTTGCTGGCCGGAGCGGTGTTTGTAGTATCCCGTGTATTTTCCAAGAATATCCTGCCGGCAATTGGTCCGGTATCTTTGCACATGTACGCTTATATGGTAGTGTTTACAGCAATCCTGAATATTGCCAATGTGATTCCGGTAGAAATCAAAGAGGGTGTGAAACGTCTCTCCAATTTCTTTACAAAGCCGCTTATGTGCTATTGCATGTTTGGTATCGGTGTTGCATTTACAGATCTTGCGGATTTTCTTGCAGTATTAAACTGGCAGACCCTGTTGATCAGTGCCATGGTTGTTCTTGGTGCAATCATTGGTTCTGGCACAATTGGTATGTTGTTTGAATTTAATTTTGTAGAATCTGCGATCACAGCTGGACTTTGTATGGCAAACCGGGGTGGCTCCGGAGATTTGCAGGTTCTTGGAGCTGGAAAAAGAATGAATTTGATGAGCTATGCACAGATTTCCTCTCGTATTGGAGGTGCAATCATATTACTTTTGGGCAGTGTAATTTTTGGCTTTATGGCATAGCTGGAAAGAAGCGGTGTTTCTGCAGATAATTGCATTTTTGAAAACGAGAAAAGAAGTGATCTTGGATGATTGCTTCTTTTTTTGTGGCAATGCGCCATGAGTGTTCTCGAACATGTCATCTCATTATAGAAAAAAGTATATAGAAACTATGTAAAATCATGTATTTTACTTATGATAATCCATGCGTTACAATCAAATCATAAAACGGAAGGGGAATACACATGGATACTTTGATAAAAAAAACACAATTCACCCGTCCGCCGAAAGACCTGATCGAACGGCTGCGGGCATTTACCACTCCGGAACTTTGCGACGGGGCGGGATTATATCATTCCATGGATTACCGGATCAAACCCTGGATCGGCAGAAAGAAGATCGTGGGTCCGGCGGTAACGGTCGATGTGCCAAGTGGAGAAGGAAGTATCGTCGCAGATGCAATCCTTGCGCTGGAAGAAGGAGACGTGCTGGTTATTGCAGGGAAAGGCAACTGCGACTGTTCCTACTGGGGAGATCACCGGAGTATTTGCGCGAACCTTATGAAAGCAGAGGGCGTGGTGATCGATGGTGCTTTCCGGGATCTGGAAGGATGTGAGGAAGCAGGCTTTCCGGTCTATGCGAAAGGTCTAACCTGTGGTACAGCGGCAAAAAGCGGGGCAGGAGCCATCAACGTTCCGGTCAGCTGTGGAGGCGTCTGCGTAAGACCGGGTGATATTGTGATCGGGGATGTCAATGGTGTCTGTGTGCTTACCCGGGAAGAGGCGGAGGGTGTTATAGAACGCGCATTGAAAAAGATAGAAAACCAGCGCTATACCATCGCTGAGATGGAGCGTACCGGTGAGGTTTATACAAAATTGTTGAAAAAATAAAAGCAAACAGAGAAAAAGGAGCGTATTCACATGGGAATGAACATTACAAAAAAGATTCTTTCTGCACATCTTGCGGCACCTTCTGAGATGAAGCCGGGAGAGGAAATCCTTCTGAAGGTGGATCAGACTCTGACCCACGATATCAACGCGGTTATGACTTATCTGGCATTTGAGCAGGTTGGTCTGGACCGCATCCGTACAGAATGCAGTGTCAGCTATCTGGACCACAACCTGTTATATCTGGATAACAAGACTCCAGACGACCATATTTACCTGCAGTCTGTCGCAAAACGCTATGGTGTTCATGTTTCCAGACAGGGAAACGGAATCTGCCACGCAGTACAGGTCGCACGGTTTGGTGTTCCCGGAAAGCTGTTAATGGGCGGCGACAGTCATACTCCGCATGGCGGCTCGATCGGCATGCTTTGCATTGGCGTGGGCGGCATGGACGTGGCAACTGCGATGACTGGTGTTCCGATGCATCTGAAAATGCCGCAGATCATCAGGGTGAATCTGACTGGCCATCTGCAGCCGGGCTGTAATGCAAAAGAGGTAATCCTGGAAATGCTGCGCCGCGTTGGTATTAAGGGTGGTCTTGGCAAGGTATTTGAGTATGTCGGACCGGGCGCTGCAACCTTAAGCGTTTCGGAACGTGCCAGCATCACCAACATGGGGGCAGAGATGGGGGCAACTACTTCGATCTTCCCGGCAGATGAGCGTGTACGTGAGTTTTTGAGAGCGGAGCAAAGAGAAAAAGACTTTACAGAAATCCTTCCGGATGAGGATGCGGAGTATGACGGTGAGATGGAGCTGAACTTAAGCGAGCTCGTTCCGCTTTGCGCATGCCCGCATCAGCCGGACAATGTGATCCCGTTAAAGGATGTGGAAAAGAAAAAAGTACAGCAGGTATTTATTGGAAGCTGTACCAACTCCAGCTATTCGGATATCGCGAAAGCAGCACTGGTATTCAAAGGCAGACATGTGCATGAGGATGTGAGCTGTACCTGCGCAATTTCTTCCAAGCAGATTTACAAACTTCTGATGCGGGATGGCTATATCGATATCCTTCTGGATGCAGGGGTAAGACTTCTGGAGCTTGCCTGCGGACCGTGCTGCGCCATCGGTCAGTCACCGGCTACCAAAGGTGTGGCCGTTCGTACCTCAAACCGGAACTTTAAAGGCCGTGCAGGCAATCCGACGGCAGAAATTTATCTGGTGAGCCCGGAGAGTGCGGCTGCAACCGCGATTACCGGTACCTTTGCAAGTGCAGAGGATATTCTTGGAAGTGATCTGTCCGTATTGGCAGAAGTGAAAGAGCCGGCAGAGTTCCCGGTAGACGATTCCATGATTATCGAACCGCTTCCGGAAGAAGAAGCAAAGAAGGTCGAGATTGTGCGCGGCCCGAACATTCAGCCGCTCCCGGTCCCGGACGCTCCGGAACAGTATTTAAAGGCACAGATCAGCTTAAAGACGGTAGATAACATTACGACCGACGATATCACCCCGGCCAGCGCGGAGTTTTCGAGTATGCGTTCCAATATTCCGCTCATGAGCCAGTATTGCTACCACCGCTACGATCCGGAGTTTGCAGCACGCGCGAAAGCCATGGGCAGGAGCATTATCATCGGCGGTGAAAACTATGGTCAGGGATCTTCCCGCGAGCATGCTGCCATTAACCCGATGTATCTGGGGGTCAAAATGGTGATTGCAAAGAGTATTGCCCGCATCCACAAAGGAAATCTGATCAACCACGGCATCATCCCAATGGTATTTGCGGATCCTGCAGATTACGACAAACTGGATCTGCTGGATGAGCTGGAGGTTGAAGGTCTCCTTGATCAGATGAAAACGAGAGAAGTAACCATCAAAGACCTGACAAAGGGGATTTCTTTCAAGGCAAAGCTGGAGCTTTCGGATAATGAGCTGGAGGTAATCCTTTCCGGAGGCCAGCTGCGTCACCTTCAAAAGCAGTTAAAAGAAATGGAAACTGCAAAAAAATAGGGAAATGTCAGAACAAAAAGAAAGGAATGGTCAGTATGAGAACTTTTAAAACGGTATTTATGCGTGGCGGCACCAGTAAGGGTTGTATGTTTCATAAAGAGGATCTTCCGGAAAACCGGGATGAGTGGGACAGCATTTTTCTTCAGGCCATGGGTGACCCGGATCCAAAACAGATTGACGGGCTTGGCGGAACGGTTTCTTCTAATAATAAGATTGTAATCGTCTGGAAGAGTGAGGAGCCGGGGATTGATGTAGAGTATCTGGTGGGACAGGTCATTGTTGGAAAGAGTCAGGTGGATTATAAGTCTAACTGCGGAAATATGACCGCGGCAGTTGGTCCGTATGCGGTAGAAGAGGGGATGGTTGCCATTACCGAGCCGGTGACCACGGTCCACATGTTAAACCGGAATACAGATAAATACATTGATGTGACGGTTCCGATCGATCCAGAGACAAAAACATTCGCCCAGGAAGGAGACTGTGCCATTGCAGGTGTGGATGGAACAGCAGCGGAATTGAATGTAAAATTTCTGAATCCGGCAGGAGCGAAGACTGGAAAGCTCCTTCCGACCGGGACCTGCGTAGAGACTTTGGAGATTCCTGATTTTGGTCCGGTCGAGGCCACCATTCTGGATGTGTCCAACCCCATGGTGCTGGTAAAGGCTGAGGATATCGGCATGACCGGTACGGAACTTCCGGAGGAAATAAACAGCAATCAGGAAGTTTGTGCGCTCCTGGAGAAGATCCGCGGTGTTGCCTGCTGCAAGATGGGCTTTGCAAAAGATCTGCAGGATGCCACAAAGAACAGTCCGGCGGTGCCGAAGGTCGGCTTTGTGACGGTGCCGAAATCCTATACCGATATTGCCGGACAGCAGGTGAAGGCAGAGGATATGGATGTTTGTGCCCGTGTCATTTCGGTATTCAAATGCCATAAGGCATGTCCGCTGACTTCTGCAAGTGCCATCAGCGTGGCAGCAGCCATGAAGGGATCTGTAGTAGAGAAGGTGCTTCGCAGTTCTGGCAATGCGGGAAGTGTCCGTATCGGTCATCCGAGTGGTATCATGACGATGGTGCCGGAACTGACAAAAGAACATGGAGAGCTGAAGCTTCCGAGTGTAGGGGTCCAGAGAACGGCACGCCGCATTATGGATGGAACATTGTATATCCGCAGGTAAATGAAAATGCGATGAATATTTGACAGACTGCCGCAAGGTGTCCATGGTGGCATTTTGCGGCAGTTTCCTATTTTTTATAAAAGACATTTTGTGACAGACGCAAGATGTTCTGAATTGGAGGAGATTGAAATGGTAAGATTAACCGGTCATGGAGTTGTGCTTACAGCTGACGGCAATTTTATAAAAGCAGGAAATGCAGCAGAACAGGCGGAAGGAAAAACAAAGACAATGGCATATGGAATCCTGAAAGCCCACAATCACAGCGGCAATATGGATCAGCTTCAGCTGAAATTTGATGCTCTGGTATCTCCAGATAATAACTATGTGAATATTTTACAGACAGCCCGGGCGAGCGGGATCCAAAAATTCCCGGTCCCGTATGTGCTTTCCAACTGTCACCATACACTCTGTGCGGTGGGCGGTACGATCAATGAGGATGACCATGTATTTGGCCTTGGAAATGTGAAGAAATACGGCGGCATTTTCGTTCCGCCGTACCGGGCAGTCCTTCATCAGTATATGCGGGAAATGATGGCTGGGTGCGGAAAGATGATCCTCGGGTCAGACAGTCATTCCCGTTATGGTGCCCTGGGTACGATGGGTATCGGAGAGGGCGGCGGTGAGGTGGCAAAACAGCTGCTTGGGCGCACTTATGATATTGCCTACCCGCCGGTGTTGGCTGTGAACCTGACCGGGACTCCAAGACCGGGCGTTGGTCCGCAGGATGTGGCGCTGGCCCTGATCGCGGCAACATTCCAGAATCATTTCAACAAAAATAAGGTGTTGGAGTTTGTGGGAGAGGGCATACAAAATTTAAGCATGGAATACCGTATGGGAATCGATGTTATGACAACGGAGAGTGCAGCGCTTTCCAGTGTCTGGTGTACCGATGAAAAAACGGAAGAATTTCTGACCGGACACGGACGTGGCGATGCCTACCGGAAAATGCAGCCAGAGAGCGGAGCGTACTACGACGGTCTTATTGAGATTGACCTTTCCAGCGTGGAGTGCATGATCGCACTGCCGTTTCACCCAAGCAATGCCATGTCAATCCGCGAGTTCAAGGAACGGATGCCGGAAGTGATCAAAGAGGTGGAAGAAGCAGGAAACAGGATCAAGGGAGACCATGGTGAGCCGTTTTCTATCCAGTCTCACTTGAAAAATGGGGAATTCTATGTAGACCAGGCACTTGTCAGTGGCTGTAGCGGCGGTCTGTTTGAAAATATTGTCGCTATGGCGGATATCCTAAAGGGGTATGGAATCCCGGGAAGCGGTCTGAATCTTGGCATGAATCCGGCCAGTCTCCCGGTCATGGCAGATCTGATGGAACAGGGGATTGCCGGGGAACTGGCAGTCAGTGGTGTAACTCTTCGTCCGTGCATTTGCGGTCCCTGCTTTGGCGTGACGGATGTACCGGCAAACAACCAGGTCAGCATCCGCCACATGACCAGAAATTATCCGAACCGGGAAGGCTCAAAACCGGGACAGGGGCAGATGGCCTGTGCCTGCCTGATGGATGCCCGCTCGATTGCAGCAACTGTCCGGAATGGCGGAAGACTGACTGCAGCAACGGAACTGGATGTGGAGTACCGCAATTTAAAGCATCATTTTGACCCGAAGATCTATGAAAACCAGGTGTTTGATAATTTTGGAAAAGGCGATGATTCCGTGGAACTGACGATGGGACCGAACATTGCAGATTGGCCGCAGATGCGACCGTTAACGAAACATCTGTTATTAAAAACAGCAGGTTCTTACCATGGATCGGTAACTACGGATGAACTGGTTCCATCCGGCGAGGCATCATCTTTCCGGTCCAATCCTGAAAAGATTTCTGAATATACCATGATCAGCCGCGATCCAGAGTACGTTGGCAGGGCCAAAGAAGTACGGAAACTGGAGCAAAGCCGGAGAGAGCAGATCTGCAAAGCGGAAACTTTGGCGGGAACAGGATCCGCTACAGAACAGAGAGATGCAGTACATACAGACGCAGTACATACAGGCGATGCAGCGTTTGACCATCTTCTGAAAAAGCTTACCGGTGAACTCCATTGCAGCGTTTCTGATATTACCCTTGGAAGCCTGATGGTCAGCGATCAGATTGGTGATGGCTCGTCTAGGGAACAGGCAGCCAGCTGCCAGAAGGTTTTAGGTGGCTTTGCAAACCTTGCGAATGAGTATGCTACGAAACGATATCGTTCCAATCTGATCAACTGGGGCATTCTGCCGCTCCGGACAGAGGAAGCGCTGGAAATTCCGGTGGGAAGCTATCTGCTGATCCGGAATGTGCGGGATGTGGTGGCTGCGTGCAAAAATCCAGTTACCGTACAGGTTCTGGATTCGGAAGCAGGAACGGTGCAGTCAGAAATCACATGCACACTGGATGCATTGACGGAGGAGGAACGAAAGATTCTGTTATCAGGTTGCCTGATCAATTATTACAGAGGCTAAAGAGGGAATGTAAGCCAGCTGTTACTGTCTGTAGAAGGAATAAACGGTAACGTGCAGGCAGAAGAAAAGGAGAAGCCGCATGGATTTCAAGCAATACCAGTATGTGTTAAAAGTTGCGGAACTACAGAACATGACAAAAGCAGCAAATGAGCTTTATGTCTCGCAGCCTGCACTCAGTCATTACATCGCAAAGGTAGAGGATGAGATTGGGGCAGTTTTGTTTAACCGGAACACGACACCAATTTCCCTGACGACGGCGGGGGAACGGTATGTGGAGACGGCCCGGATGATCCTGTCGCTCAATGACCGGCTGCGGCATGACATTTCCGATATCAATGATCAGAAGAAGGGGCGCGTGATCGTGGGGATTTCCCATGCACGCGCATCTTTCTTTCTGCCATATGTGCTGCCGCAGTTTCAGTGTCAGTATCCAGGAATTGAGGTGCAGACCGTAGAGGTGCGTTCGGATAAGATCGAGGAATATGTGTCGAAGGGCAAGTGTGATATTGGTGTGCTGCCGCTGCCGTTGACCGGAAACTTTTGGTCAAATCCAGCGCATTATACTTACCGGCTATTATTGCCGGAGTAATTGGTTCCATTCTTTTTGGTGCGCTTGGTGGAATTCTGTTTGGAAAAGATCCGGTGCAGGTTGTTATGGCTTATGTATTGCCGATCATGGGCGGCGGAGCTGGAGCCGGCGCAATTCCAATGGCCCAGGTTTACGCAGACGTAACCGGTGAAGATCCGGCCGGATATCTTTCTTTTGCACTTGCGATTCTGGCAGTCGGCAACATTGTATCCGTAGCGTTTGCGGCCATTTTGCAGACCGTTGGAATTCTGGTTCCGAAATTATCCGGCAACGGCGAATTGGTTTGTGATTCAGCGAAAAAAGTGGAAACGGAAAAGAAAGAATCTGTTAATGTGAGTATGGACGATCTTGGCGCAGGCATCTTTTTGACCGGTGGTTTCTTTATTCTGGCACAGCTTTTTGCCAAAAAGATTCTTCCGTCTGTTGCAGGCGTATCCATTCCAAACTTTGCCTATCTGATTATTTTTGCAGCACTGGCAAACGTCTTTAACCTGATTCCTGAGCATTTAAAAGCAGGAGCACAGAAATGCCAGCAGTTCTGCGCAAACAAACTTGTGTGGATCCAGATGGTCGGCGTTGGCATCGTAATGATTAACTTCAGCGAGATGCTGGAGGTGCTTTCCCTGGCAAATTTCGTGATTGTCATTCTGATCGTTCTGGGTGCTGTACTCGGTTCTGCAATCTTTGGATGGGCTGTAGGATTCTTCCCGATTGAGAGTGCCATTACTGCAGGCCTTTGTATGGCAAATATGGGAGGAGCAGGAGACCTTGCCGTGCTCGGCGCAGCGAAGCGCATGAACCTTATCAGTTATGCACAGATATCTTCCAGAATCGGAGGTGCCATGATCCTTCTATTGTCCAGTATTGTATTTTCTATTTTTGCATAAATATTGAGATGACACCGGTAGTATATCCGTTGATTTCATTGGAATTGTCAAAGCACATACGTTCTTATGATTGCGAATGGTTGGGGAAAAGGATATAATGAGATTGAAGATGGAAAAAAGAAAGAATTTCCCCATATCAGGAGGAGACGTATGGATTTTCGCGAAATGCTTTATATCACAACGGTTGCTGACTGCCGCAGCATCACGGCTGCGGCACGCAAGCTTTATATATCCCAGCCATCACTCAGCCACATTGTATCCAAAGTAGAGCAGGATGTCGGCGTGAAACTGTTTGACCGTGGAACTTCTCCACTGACAGTTACCTATGCGGGCGAAAAATATGTGGAGACAGCCAGGAAAATTCTGCTGATGAGCGATAACCTGCGGAAAGAGCTGATTGATGCGGGACTTGGCGAGAAGGGACGCATTACCTTTGGCATGCCGACGGAGCGCACCGGATATATGCTTCCGGCAGTGATCCCGGATTTTAAGCAGCAGTATCCGGGAATTGAACTGCAGGTGCGGGAAGCGAAGTCCGATGAACTGCTTCAGGCCATCATGCGAGATGATATCAGCTTTTACGTGATTCCCCGCGACCAGGGAGAACTTCCGGTGGGGCTGAAGGCGGAACTCATTTACCGGGAACATTTGGTTCTGGTGGCAGATTCGTCCATGATTCGGGCAGACATGCTGATGGAGACGGAACGTGCAGATGCTGTGCAGATGCAGATCCCGGCTGACCCGGGCAAAGAGACCGCGAAAACAATGCAGAAGGCGGGGGCCGCAGCTGTCCTTCCCCGCGTCAATCTGTCTGCCATGAAGGACGTTCCCTTCATTATGTTAAAAAAGGGCCATGCCATTCGTCAAAAAACCGACACGGTACTCCGACAGTATGACATAGACCCTAAGATTATGATTGAACTATCCAGCTGTATTTCCGCCGTCCAGCTTGCGGCTTCCGGCCTTGGTGTTGCCATTGTGCCCCAGCGGGCCGTGGAGGTGCTTGGCGGAATGGAGCGGTTCCATTGTTATGACTTTTCGGCAATGCCGGAATACTGGAATGTCAACGCGGTTTACAAAGAAACCATGTATCTTGGCCGGGCAGAGCGGTTCCTGATCGACCTGATGAAGAAGAAGTTCAGCTGCTAAACACTATCCGCGAAGCTTCATCAGCCGTTCCTGAACCGTGGCAATGAACACCAGTCCGGTGACAACATGCGGATTCTTTATTGTAGTTACCTTTTTCAGATCAGCAGTCATGATGCCGCCCTCCACGGTTTTCACGGCTGCTTCTTTTAACTGGCGGCCAAAAGTTTCCAGCTCTTTGTTCTGATCCAGCTCACCGCGTTTCTCAAGGGCGCTGGCCAGCATATCACTCATGAAAATGTCTTTGAAAATCTCACGGAAATTCCGGTCATAGACCTTGGAAATCGTATCTTTTGCGGTGAAGACCAGCTCACATTTTCCAGGCTGGTCGATCTTCATCTCGGAAGCCCGGTAGAGATCGCCGTAAGCATGACGGGCCAGAGTGATGGGCTTAGTCCAGGTTTGGGGTGATGGTGGCGCACTTGACAGCAACGCCGTATTTGTTGGCGGCATTGGCGGAATCCACGGTAACCTGGTCATCAGTAAGGTCACGGTTGCGGATGCTTAAGTCGTAATAGTCTACCAGCAGATCCACAAAAGGGAGAATCAGTTTTTCCCGGGTTTCTTTCCACAGGATTGCAGCCATCTCATCGCCGTCCATCTCGACGAGCGGCGTCGTCATTTTGATTTTTTCCATAATCTTTCCTCCTCTGAGTGCCAGACACTATGTTTTCCTTTAGCACAACTATTTACTTTTGAAAATCCGCATTGTATACTTAACGTTAGTTCCATTTAATACACGGGACAACACGGCAAAGCGTTGTGCTTCGAAACGACTAAGGAGAAAAATAACATGGAGAAAATGAAAGATCTGGCATATTACAATGGCAAAATCACCCGGATTGACGACATGATGATCCCGGCCAACGACCGTGGATTTTATTTTGGAGATGGAATTTATGAGGCAGCGATGGTGTTTGATTATAAGATTTACGCGCTGCAGGATCATCTGGACCGCATGTTCAACAGCGCGGCTATGCTCCGCATTGAGCTTCCATACACAAAGGAAGAAGTCGGCGCGTTGCTTAATAGTATGGTGCAGAAGCTGGAGAGCGGCTGCCAGTTTCTGTACTGGCAGGTGACCCGAGGAACCTCTCCGAGAAATCACCTGTTCCCGGGGGAGGGTGTTTCCAGTAACCTGTATGTATACAGCAAGCCGTGGAAGGGTGTGCAGATGTCCGATGAGTACCGCCTCATCAGCATTCCGGATACCCGTTTCTACCACTGCAATATCAAGACCCTGAATCTGATTCCAAATGTGATGGCCGCCCAGCAGGCATCCGAGTCAGGCTGTAACGAGACGGTCTTTGTCCGGGACGGATATGTGACCGAGTGCTCCCATTCCAATATTTCCATGGTGAAGGACGGCGTATTTATCACCCATCCGTTAGATAACCTGATCCTTCCGGGAACCGAGCGGAAACACGTCATCCGCTGGTGCGGCGAGCTTGGCATTCCGGTGGAGGAGCGTGCGTTTACCCTGGAGGAGCTTTATACGGCAGATGAGATCCTGGTGACCAGCACCAGCCACCCGAGCATGCGTGCCATGGAACTGAACCAGAAGGCCGTTGGCATGAAGAATCCGGAACTGATCCAGAAGCTGCGTGACAAATATTTCAGCGAGATCGGAAAATAAAACGAAAAACAAGAGGAATTCAGACATGGAGAGAAAACGAATCCGGGACTTCGGTATCGTGCCGGGGCGCCTGGAGACTGGAAAACGAAATAAGATTACGGATGTGCCTGGCGTAAAAGTCGGGCATTGCACCGTGAAAACCGAAGAAAACCATACCGGTGTGACGGTGATTCTGCCGGGAGAGGATAATGCCTTTGCAAAGAAATATACGGCAGCAGCCTATGTCCACAACGGCTTTGGGAAAAGTGCCGGCCTGGTGCAGGTGGAAGAGCTTGGAACCCTGGAAACGCCGATTGCCCTGACCAATACCTTAAATGTAGGAAAGGTATGGGACGCCATGGTAGATATTGTGGTGGAACAGTGTGAACAGGATGGACTGGAACCTATGAGCATCAATCCAGTGGTGGGAGAGTGCAATGACAGCCGCATCAACCAGATTCAGAAGCGGGCGGTGGGAGCGGACGAGGTGCGTCAGGCTTTTGTGTCAGCTTCTGAGGAGTTTGAGGAAGGAGATGTGGGGGCCGGAACCGGAACCATTTGCTATGGCATGAAGGGTGGCATTGGTTCTGCCTCCCGCGTGATCCAGATCGGAGAGAAGACATATACCATCGGCGTGCTGGTGCAGTCCAATTTTGGCGCAACAGAGGATTTTGTATTAAATGGTGAACCGGTTGGGGAAACGATTCTGGACTGGAAACAGGAGAAAGATGATATGGCGGCTTCAGAAGAAGACAAAGGATCGATCATGAGTATCCTTGCCACGGATCTTCCGCTGACCAGCCGCCAGTTAAGACGTGTTCTTCGGAGAACCGGTGTTGGCATTGCCCGCACCGGCGGCTACACCGGACATGGAAGCGGTGAGGTCATGATCGGATTTACCACAGCCAACCGGATCCCGTCCGGTGCGGATGAAGAATTGCTGCTGCTTCAGGCCATCCCGGAGCATGTCATCAACCGGGCTTTTCTTGCGGCTGCGGAGGCAGAGCAGGAAGCCATCTTAAATTCCATGACGGCAGCAGAGCAGACCCGCGGACGGGCGGGAGAACGATATTACAGTTTGTCGGAATATCTGGAAGATGGACAGAGCTCATGACGCAGAAAAAAAGTGGATTGCAGGATGAGAGCAAATGCTCTGTCTGCAATCCACTTTTTTATTTGTTAGCGGCTTTTCTGGCTGCCTCGATCAGCCCGGTAAAGACCGGAAGCATGTCATCGGATGCCACCAGCATGGCTTCTGGGTGCCACTGGATGCCAAGACCGTAGGGATAATCGATCAGCTCAATGGCCTCCACGATGCCGTCATCGGCGGTACCGGCGATCATTAAGCCATCACCCAGCTTTTTCACGCTCTGGTGATGGTAGCTGTTGGTCCAGACCCGCTCGCCGAACATGTTATAGAGGGTAGTGCCCGGTTTCAGTGTGACCTGATGGCTTACATCGCCCCGGTCATCCTTGATCATGTGTCTTGCGGTGCCTTGTCCGTGCAGGCTGTTGTCCTGGTACAGGGTTCCGCCGCAGGCTACGTTTAAGACCTGGTGTCCGCGGCAGATGGCCAGGAACGGTTTTCTTGCCTTGATGACGCGGCGGATCAGCCCGATCTGGCTGCGGTCCAGCTTCAGGCTGGTGTCGCCTACCAGCGGATGGGCCATCTCTCCGTAGCAGCATGGGGTAATATCGGCTCCACCGCTGAAGATAAAGCCATCGCAGGCATCCACCATGGCATCTAGCTGATCTTCATTGGTAATGGAGGGCAGCAGGAACGGAACCCCGCCGCCCTTTGTGACTGCATCGTTGTAGGTCCAGCCATTGGTGGAAAGCGGTGCGCCGGATACCGGATTTTTTGTATTTATTGTGGTAATTCCAATCTTTGGTAACAGCATAAAGTACCTCTCTTTATCAGATTCAAACGGCTGTTAGTATACCATCAATGCCGGATGGATGCAAGACCCAGCTCGGTGATCTCGCAGCCGCTGCGGGTGCGTCCGACCCGGATCAGCCCTTCCTCAGCAAGCTCTTTTAAGAGACCGCGCAGCTTTCCATCGCTGACTGTGATCTCTTTTTTTGTCAGGGCGGCCATGATGGTGCCGCGCCCAATCCGAGGGGTTTGTGCGATCAGGGAAAGCACCTCGTTTTTCAATACGCTGCTTTCGCTGACCGGCTGGTTCACCCGGCTCCGGATATAGGAGGGAAGCTGGGAAAGCACCAGGGGATGGGCGGAGTACAGAGAGAAGAAATACCGGCTTAAGTTGAATAGTTCCTGAATATTTCCGGGGTAATCGTAGTTTGTCAGGAAATTCATCAGGCTGGAGGAGATCAGATCTTTCAGCCGGATATTTGGGTCATGGAACAGTTCCCGGAAAAAATGTTCCATCAGAACCGGGATGTCTTCCCGCCGCTCTCGCAGGGGGATGGTATCGATGGAGGCCGCGTTTAAAAAGAAGAAAAGCTCTTCCCGGAAACGCCCGTCCAGGACATCCTGATACAGATCTTGGCTGGTGGTGGCGATAATACGGATATCCAGATCGTCTATGGTGTTCTGCAGAATGCTGATGAGGGTATCCTGGGTGGAGAGTGGAAGACGCTCTACGCCATCAATCAGCAGCGTACCGGTATCGGCCAGCTTTAACTGGTCTGCAGCTTCCAGGCCGGTATACAGGGAGTTGAAAATGATCAGCGGGTTCTGCCTGCGGCTGGAGGTCTTGTGTATGGCCGTGGCAATTTTCTTTTTCTGGGTGCCGTTTTCACCCTGGATCAGTACCGGAAAATCGTAGAGTGCCAGGCGGCGGGCATACTCCAGCATGTTCAGCACGCGGCCGGAAACCGACAGGATACTGTCAAAACCGCTGTTGAGCCGGTAGAAATCTGAGGAAGGATCCCGTATATCGACTGGGGTAATGTCAGGGGCCGGGGAGGAGGATACAGGCTGGCTGCTCAGCAGGTAAAGCGGTTTGTGGCCGGGCAGGGAAAGCTGCAGGACACTGAGCTGCCTGCGCAGGCCGCTGCGGCTGACCAGCTGGTAGTCCGCGCTCTGGCAGAAATTGTGGGAAGCATACTGGGAAGGCAGCCAGGAGGAAAACAGACTGTTCATGCATTCATTTTCCAGAATGTCCCAGTCCTGGCAGAAGGAGCGATTCACCATGCTGATGCGGCCTTCGTCTGTCATGAGGCAGAGACTGACGTTTAAATTGCTCATAACGGCCTGCAGGAGTTGTTTGGAAAATACATAGTTGGTGTAATGGGTTCCGGTTAACTGGATGATCTGCAGAATCCGGTTCACATAGGTCCGCGTGATCTGGTTGGTTAAGCTGGACGGAAGCTGAAAGCAGGTGCATAGATCGTGAATCGTGGAAATATCAATGATCCGGTTCCCGATATTGATAATATTGGGGACATGGTGCGGAACCAGCTGAGGCTCGCCCAGGGTGATGGCATACTGGATGGACTCATCGGTCTGGGTACAGCCCTGATAAAAAGGAACAAAGTGGTATTGGGTGATACCGGCATCTTTGAGTTGTCCGAGAATATCCAGAACGGAATCCTGCGTGTCATTGACCAGATAGACAGAGGAACCTTGTGGAATCCGGATGATCTGGTCCAGGAAAGCAGGGTTAAAGGTGCGGGTACAGATCAACTGGGTGATGTGTTCCGGAATGGAAACCGGAAATGCATCCCTGGTGCGGCTGCTGGCGAACAAAACACAGGAATAGGGATCAAGCTGTGCCGGATCATGGATCTGGTAGGGATCCATGATATCGAAGCGGATATATTCTCCGAGAAGAGTCGAGAGATATTCCTGAAATTCACGGCGGATCGGCGGGTGAAGGCAGATGATCAGTACTCCCGGTTTTTGAAATTCCATAACGGGCAGTTCGGAATAGGACATGTTTTTACTCCTCCTGATTTATGAAAAAAATATTGGGTTAATTATAAAATAAATATGCATATAAAACAATCTAAACTATTAAAAAAATAAAGAACTGTAAATATTTATCAAAAAATAGCATTTTCTATTTGACATTGTAATGTGGTAAAGTGTAGAATGGAAAACATGCAAGGGTGCATACACGGGAAGGGAAACGTATGCTCCATGCTTTTTTTATATACATGGAGCGTAAAGAACGTGTAAAGATTCCTGAAAGAAGAGGAGGATCAATTTATGAAGAAGACAAAAACAAAGCTTCTGGCTGTGCTCCTTACTGCAGCCATGGGCGCACTGACCGCATGCGGCGGTTCTGGTTCTTCTGAGACCACTGCAGCAGCTTCCGGCGAGTCACAGGCAGCAGAAACTACCGCAGCTGTAGAGCTGGCAGAGGGCGAGTCCGTATCCCAGGATACCGACATCACCGCAGCTATGCTGGTAGATTTCACCACCATGGATCCGATGGATACCAGCGATACCTTATCCGGCGGTATTCAGAGACTGATGATGGACGGTCTGTTCGGCTTCGATGATGATATGAAGATCATCCCGATGCTGGCTACCGACTACGAAGCAAACGACGACGCTACCGAGTTCACCATTCACTTAAGAGAGGGCATCCAGTTCTCCGATGGTACTCCGTGGAACGCAGAGGCAGCAAAGGCAAACTTTGACCGCTGGGGTGATAAGAACCTTGGCTTAAAGAGAACGACCTTACTGTGCAATGTATTAAAAGAGACAGAGATTGTTGATGATTACACTGTAAAAGTAACCCTTCAGAGCCCATTTGGCGCATTCATCCCAACCCTGGCCCATCCGGCCTGTGTTGTTATGAGCCCGGCTGTGATCGCAAAGGGCAATGAAGAGTGTGCAAAGAACCCGGTGGGTACCGGCCAGTACACCTTCGTAGAGTGGGTAGCAGGTGAGCACGCTACCATCGCTTTAAACAAAGACTGGTGGGGCTATAACGCAGATATCTGCGGCGGCACCGCTTTAGTAGACCCGGATGCCGGTTTCAAAACCATTACCTTCAAGCCGGTATCTGAGAACGCAACCCGTGTCGCAATGCTGCAGTCCGGCGACGCTCAGTTCATCTGGCCGGTTCCGACTGAGAGCATTGAGACTCTGCGTGGCGACAGCAATGTAGCAGTTGGCCAGGAAGAGGGTATCGTAGTACGTTACCTGATGATGAACAACCAGAAAGCACCGTTTAACGATGTGAGAGTCCGTCAGGCCATCAACTACGCGATCAACAAGGATGCTTACTGCGCAGTTGTTAAGAACGGTGTGGCAACTCCGGCAACCTCCATCATCGGACCGAACGTCCAGTTCTACAAGGGCAACGATGTATATGCATATGACATCGAGAAGGCGAAATCCTTACTGGCTGAGGCCGGTTATCCGGATGGCTTCAAGACCAGCATCATGTGTGCTTCTACTACTGCAAACTTAAAGCAGTGTGAGTTTTTACAGCAGCAGCTGGCTCAGGTCGGCATCGACGTTGAGATCAACGCTCTTGAGAGCGCGGTGGTAAACCAGAAGATCCAGGATGTGAATGTTCCTGGCTCTGAGGCAGAGGTTGATATGTATGTGATCGGCTGGTCCCCGTCTACCGGTGATGCGGACTGGGGTATCCGTCCGCTGATGGCGATTGAATCTGAGCCGCCGGCAAGCTACAATATCTGCTACTATGAGAACGAAGAGGTTGACCAGCTCTTAAAAGACGCATTATCTACCGCGGATGATGCCAAGAGAGCTGAGGCTTACGCAAAAGCCCAGGATATCATCTGGGAGGAGAGCCCGCTTGTATGTCTGGCAAACGACAACAACACCTGGGCCAGCTCCGCAAAGATGGTGGACGCAAAGGTCTTCCCGGATAACTGCCTGAACTTAAGAAACGCTAAGCTGGCAAAGTAATCCATATTTAGCTAAGAAACAGATCTGACAGAATGATATACTGTAAAACAGGTGGTCTGGCGGAAATCTGATCCGCCGGACCATTTTTGCAGGAAAAAGAATCCGATTAACAGGGGGTACTCCCCAAAAAGAATGAAAGGTGTTGAGTGTATGTTAAGGTACATAGGTAAAAGAATCATTGGAGTGATACCTACCCTGATTATTGTGGTAACCTTCGTATTTTTCTTCGTACGGCTGATCCCGGGTGATCCGGCACGTCTGGTAGCCGGTCCGCAGGCAACGCTGGAAGATGTACAGGTAGTTAGAGAAGAACTGGGTCTGGATAAACCAATCCATGAACAGTATATTACATATGTAACAGGTCTGCTGAAAGGTGACCTTGGTACATCTCTCCGGACCAAGCGTCCGGTTGCGGTGGAGGTTTCCAACCGCTATGCCAATACGGCAAAACTGACCCTGCTGGCCCTCGCATGGAGCACCATCGTGGGTGTGCTTCTCGGCGTATGGTCCGGAAGACACAGAAGCCGCTGGCAGGATTACACAGGAATGACACTGGCTGTGTCCGGCATATCGCTTCCTTCTTTCTGGGTTGGCTTTATGCTGATCATGGTATTTTCCGTGAATCTGAAATGGTTCCCGACCACGGGTGCGGATTCACTGAAGAGTCTCGTATTACCTTCGATCGCACTGGGATCCAGTATCGCGGCAATCATTGCCCGCTTTACCAGATCCTCTATTATAGAAGTATTAAAAGATGATTATATCCGTACTGCGCGCGCAAAGGGCTTAAGAGAGCGCGTTGTTGTATGGAAGCATGCGTTCCGCAACGCGATGATCTCCGTGGTTACCGTAGTCGGCCTGCAGTTTGGTTTCCTGCTTGGCGGTTCCGTAGTAACCGAGTCTGTATTCGCGTTCCCGGGCCTTGGTTCTCTGCTGGTTGAGTCTGTAAACTATCGTGACTATCCGGCGATCCAGTCCCTGATCCTGATCTTTTCATTGCATTTCGTTGTGATCAACCTGATTGTAGATGTGCTTTATGCTGTACTCAATCCGGAAATCCAGCTTGACTAAGAAAGGAGGAGTTTAAGATGGCAAAAGAGAAAAAAGTAAATCAGGACGAAGAGACCCTGAACGAAAAAACGGACATCAGCACTCCGCTTTCTGAGTTTGTCCGTAAATTTAAAAAACAGAAGACCGCCATTGTGGCCCTGGTTTTCATCCTATTTTTAGTAGTGCTTTCCTTTACTGCAAAATTCATTGCTCCGTATGGGATTAACGATTTCGATTACAACGCGATCATGCAGGCACCGACCGCGGCACACTGGTTCGGAACCGATGAGTTTGGACGGGATCTGTTCTCCCGTATCATCTGCGGTACCGGAATTTCCTTAAGTGTCGGCCTGTTCTCTGTCAGCATCGCGGCTGTGATCGGCTCTTTCCTGGGTCTGATCGGCGGTTACTACGGCGGCATCATTGATTCCATTATCATGCGTATCTGTGACGCGCTGTTCGCGTTCCCTGGCATCATTCTGGCCATCGCGATCGTAGCGATCCTTGGCAGCGGCATGACCAATGTTATCATTGCGGTAGCGGTGTTCAACATTCCGAAATTTGCGCGTCTGGTACGAGGCAACACCCTGGCAACCAAGAACAGCGTGTTCGTACAGGCAGCAAAGAACATCGGCGCGGATGATAAGCGTATCCTGTTCTACCACATCCTGCCGAGCGCGATCCCGGACATCATCGTGCAGTACAGTATGTCCATCGGATCTTCCATTCTGACTGCGTCTTCCTTAAGTTTCTTAGGCATGGGTGCCCAGCCGCCGACACCGGAGTGGGGCCTGCTTTTAAGCAACGGACGTACTTACATGATGAACAGCTGGCATATCACCCTGTTCCCGGGTCTTGCGATCTTCTTAACCGTACTCAGCTTCAACCTGCTGGGCGATGGACTCAGAGACGCACTCGATCCGAAGCTGACTGATTAAGGAGGTGCAGGAATATGAGCGAAACAATCAAAGTGGAGACAACGAAAGATGCCTCCGGCAAAAATATTCTGGAAATCAAAAACATGCACACCTGGTTCCACATGGACAGCGGTATTGTCAAGTCCGTGGATGGTGTTGACATTGAGTTAAAAGAGGGTTCCACCCTTGGTATCGTAGGTGAGTCCGGAAGCGGAAAGAGCGTAACCGCCCTGTCCGTTATGGGCCTGCTAATGGGAACCACCGGTAAGATTGAGGAGGGCGAGATCCTCTTAGACGGCAAGGACATTGTTCACATCAGCAATGAGGAGCGCAGGAAGCTGCGTGGAAGCAAGATCTCCATGATCTTCCAGGAGCCTATGACCAGCTTGAATCCGGTCATGAAGATCGGTGACCAGATCATGGAAGCCATTCTCATGCATCAGAAGGTGAGCAAGAAGGAAGCAGAGGAGAAAGCCATTGAGATGCTTCGCATGACAGGGCTTCCCCGTGTGGAAAAGATGATGAAGGAGTATCCGTTCCAGCTTTCTGGCGGCCAGCGCCAGCGTGTCATGATCGCGATGGCTCTGGTATGCAACCCGGAAATCCTGATTGCGGATGAGCCGACCACGGCCCTGGATGTAACCATTCAGGCACAGATCCTGGACCTGATGAACAAGTTAAAGAAAGAGATCGGAACTTCCATTCTCTTCATCACCCATGACCTTGGCGTGGTGGCAGAGGTCTGTGACCAGGTGGTTGTCATGTACTGCGGCCGCGTGGTTGAGAAAGGTTCCGTCTATGACATTTTCGATAACCCGTCCCATCCGTACACGGAGGGCCTGTTAAATTCCATCCCGAAGCTGGGTGAGCACGTGGAAGAGTTGGAATCCATTCCGGGCAACGTGCCGAACCCGAAATACATGCCGAAGGGCTGTAAATTTGCTCCGCGCTGCAAATATGCGTTTGACCGCTGTCGCGAGGAAGAACCGGGATTTACCGATCTCGGAAACGGACACCAGAGCCGCTGCTGGCGCTGCGTGAAAGAAGGGGGTAAGGACTGATGGCAGACAATTTATTAGTTGTCCGGGGACTGAAGCAGTATTACCCGGTAAAGGGCGGACTTGGAAAAGAGCCGTCCTATGTGAAAGCAGTCGATAATGTGGATTTTGAGGTAAGACGCGGGGAGGTATTCGGAATCGTAGGAGAGTCCGGATGCGGAAAGTCTACCCTTGGAAAAAGTATCTGTAAGCTGATCGAACCGACGGAAGGCTCCATCGTATTAGACGGAGAGGAAATCTCCAAATACACACCGAAGCAGATGCGCCCGATCCGCAAGAAAGTCCAGATGGTATTCCAGGATCCGTATGCATCCTTAAACCCGCGTATGTCTGTCCGTGATATCGTGGCAGAGCCGCTCATCATTCACGGCCTGACAAAAACCCGTGAGGAGACGGATAAAAAGGTCGTAGAGCTTCTGCGCCGTGTTGGTCTGGACGATTACCATGCAAACCGTTATCCTCATGAGTTCTCCGGCGGCCAGCGTCAGCGTGTCGGCATTGCGAGGGCATTGGCGGTACAGCCGCAGCTGATCATTGCCGATGAGCCGGTTTCTGCACTGGATGTTTCTATTCAGTCCCAGGTATTAAACCTGATGAATCAGTTAAAGCGCGACATGAACCTGACCTACATCTTCGTAGCCCACGACTTGAGCGTTGTGGAGCACATCAGCGACCGTGTCGGTGTTATGTATCTGGGCAACTTTGTGGAGGAGGGCGACAAGTACAGCCTGTACCAGAACCCGCTCCACCCGTACACCCAGGCCCTTCTTTCCGCGGTTCCGATCCCGGATCCGAAGGCAAAGAAGGAGCGGATCATTCTGGAAGGCAACATTCCTTCCGCGCTGAATCCGCCGACTGGATGCAAATTCCACACCCGCTGTCCGAAGTGCATGGAGCGCTGCAAAACCGAGGCTCCGCAGAAGTACCAGGTAGGTGACGATCATTTCGTATACTGTCATCTGTACGATACCGAGGAAGCGAAGAAGAATGCAAAGGCTGCAGAGAACGCAGTTACGCATCAGTAATGGAATCTAAATGGCAATTGCATGGCATAGGAGCCGGTTTCATGACGAAATGCCATGAACCGGCTTCTTTTCCGCTTTTTGAGAAAAAGATGCAATAAAAATTTTCATAAAAAGAGAGGCACGAACAATGAAACTGTTTATCAGTGCAGATATTGAAGGCTGTGCCGGAACAACCCTCAATTATGAAACCCACAAAGACGAACCGGCTTACCAGAAATACGCGAAGCAGATGACCGATGAAGTTGTTGCTGTCTGTGAGGCAGCCCTGGCTGCAGGCGTGGATGAGATCGTAGTGAAGGACGGACACGGGGATGCCACCAATATTGATGTGATGGCCATGCCGGAGCATGTTACTCTGATCCGCGGGAAGAGCGGTCATCCAATCAACATGATGTATGGTCTGGATGAGACGTATGATGCGGTGTTTTACGTTGGATACCATGCGCCGGCCGGCGATCCGGGAAGTCCCCTCAGCCACACATCTACAGGCGCCAGCAACTTCATTGAGCTGAATGGAAAACGCATGAGTGAGTTTATGCTGAACACCTACACGGCAGCCATGTACGGTGTGCCGGTCCTGTTCTTATCCGGCGATGAGCGGATCTGTGAACTTTCAAAGGAGCTGGTTCCGCAGATTACGACCGTGGCATCCAAGAAGGGTGTGGGCGGAAGTGCCTGGAACGTATCTCCGAAGACTGTGATCGCGGATCTGAAAGCCGCTGTCACCGAGGCGCTTTCCGGCGATGTAAAGGCAAAGCTTGCAGCATGTAAGATCGCGCTTCCGGAGCAGTTTACCTATGAGGTGAACTATAAGGATTTAAAGAAGTCTTACCAGATGTCCTTCTATCCGGGTATGGAGTCTGTAGACGCGCGCACCAACCGTCTGACCAGCAAAAACTGGATGGACATCGTGACTGCGCATTCATTTGTAGTATATTAAAGCATATAGGGAGGAAATGAGAGATGGCAGATTTAAAGACAATTGCGGATTTGACCAATGCCTTTGGCCCGAGCGGTTTTGAGGAAGAGGTTGTAAAGGCAGTGCAGAAGCACTGTGAGGGACTGAACTTAAGAAACGATGCAATGTATAACGTGTATGCCACCATGCCGGATGCAAAGGGAAACCGCCCGGTATTCATGCTGGATGCGCATACCGATGAGTGCGGATTCATGGTACAGAACGTAGAGGATAACGGTTTGTTGAGCATCATCACCCTGGGTGGATTTCACATGACAAGTCTTCCTGCCCACACTGTGATCGTGCGTAACAGCAAAGGCGAGAAGATCAAGGGCATCATCACCTCCAAGCCGGTACATTTCTTAACTGCAGCGCAGAAAGCAGATAATTCCCTTACCATCGAGGAGCTAAAGGTGGATGTGGGAGCAAGCAGCAAACAGGAAGTAGAAGAAGATTACGGCATTCACATTGGTGATCCGATCATGCCGGATGTAACCTTCTCCTACGACGAGAAGCATGGCATCTGTTCCGGTAAGGCTTTTGATAACCGTCTTGGCTGTGTCTGCATCATCGAGACCATGAAAGCCCTGATGAAGGAGACCGACAGTCTGGCCGTTGATGTAGTCGGAGCCTTTGCTTCCCAGGAGGAAGTCGGCATGCGCGGCGCTACTGTAACAGCCCAACAGGTAAAGCCGGACCTGGCCATTGTATTTGAGGGATCCCCGGCAGACGATTTCTACTACCGTACCGGTGTGGCACAGGGCTGTTTAAGAAAGGGCGTTCAGATCCGCCATATGGATAACAGCTATGTGGCCAATGACGCGTTTATGGCTTATGCTCATGAGATTGCGGACAAGTATGGAATTAAATGCCAGGATGCAGTGAGACGCGGCGGCAGCACCAATGCCGGTAAGATCCATCTGACTCATCAGGCGGTTCCGGTACTGGTACTGGGCATTCCGTCCCGTTACGTGCATACTCACTACAACTTCTGTGCGAAGGAAGACATTGAGTCTACCATTAACATGGCAGTTGAGGTCATTCGCGGCTTAAATGAGGAACGCATCCGCCATATCATGCGCCAGGATGTGCTGTAATTACAAAATTGAAGAAAAACCTGTTCAGGCCAGCTCTTCCTTTGCGATGCGGATGAAGAGCTGGTCTGCTTTTGAGAGAAAGCCGTCTTTTAAGGTGGTAATGCAGGTCTCCCAGTACGCGTGATATTTTTCATCAATGCTCAGAAGAACCGGCGGGAAACCGGATGGGGTGATACTGGAATATTCCATTGGAACGAGAGCCAGCCCCATGCCTTTTGCGGCCAGAAGCTGGGTCGTTTCAAAGTTCCGCAGAGTCATGGCAATGCGTGGTCGTGTAATTCCGGCACGGCGCAGTACATCATCGGTGATCTGGCGGATGCGCTGGGAGGAATGCAGCATCAAAAAGGGTTCTTTTGCT
The DNA here is from genome assembly GCF_003481825.1 of Clostridium sp. OM02-18AC. GTDB lineage: Bacteria > Bacillota > Clostridia > Lachnospirales > Lachnospiraceae > Brotaphodocola. The sequence goes on from NZ_QULW01000018.1 coordinate 52,301, forward strand.
GCAAGGCGGATGTCCAGAACCGGGTGAGGGTATCCTTCCCGGGTTTCTGCCAGGGCGGTTAACGGATGATCTGGTGCGATGGCCAGAACAAAGGGGTCCCGCTTCATGATGTCGTAATGGAACTGCGGATGCTGGGTCGGATCAGATGGCGCATGCATCAGGGCGAAGTCCAGCTCGCCGGACAGAAGAAGCTGTTCTAGCACAGTTGTGTTTTCTTCCCTGATGTTCAGTTCGATATTGGCGCAGAGGCCGTGGAAACGGGGAAGAACCTTGGGAAGTACCAGGGTTCCCAGATGGTTGGTAGTGCCCAGATGGATGCGGCCGGTTTTTAAGTTATTGATGTCACTGATCTCCATCTCGAAATCCTGGTACAGCTTTAAAACCTGGATTGCCATGTGGTAGTAGCGTTCCCCGGCAAAGGTCAGGGTCAGGCCGCCGGATGTCCGGTTGAAAAGCTCGGTTCCAACGGATTCCTCAATACGCTGGATGGACTGGCTTAAGGAAGGCTGTGCGATAAAAAGCTTTTTTGCAGCCCGGGAAATGTTTTTTTCATCTGCCACGGTTTTAACATAGAGAAGTTCTTTGGTAGTCATGGGATCCTCTTTTCTGCTTGGTTTCTGCATTGCGTGATAAATGGATTATAATACAAAAACGGAAAAAATACAAAGACCGGGCCGTGCGCGGTTGACTTGCTTCCCGGACTGAGATAGAATGGAGCCGGTTTTTAAAAATTGAGAAGGGGTTTTACAATGGAACAGCAAAACGATAAAATAAGTTTTCTTGCGGGACTGCGTGATGGCGTACCCATTGGACTGGGCTATTTTGCCGTGGCGTTCACCCTTGGCATTACAGCGGGAAAAGCGGGCATGAACGCACTGCAGTCATCCCTGATGTCTGCGCTGATGCTAGCGTCGGCAGGAGAGTTCGCAGCCATCAGCATGATCGGATCAGGAGCCGGTTTCATGGAGATGATCATTACCACGGTGGTTATTAACATGCGGTATCTCCTGATGTCCAGCGCATTGTCCCAGAAGGTACAGCAGAATCGGCCGTTTCTTCACCGCATTTTCATGTCTTATGCGGTCACCGATGAGATTTTTGGAATTTCCATGGCGGTTCCGGGAAAGCTGAATCCATTTTACCAGTATGGCGCGACCTGTGTGGCAGCTCCGGGCTGGGTGCTTGGTACATTCCTCGGCGCCGTGGTTGGCATGATCCTTCCGGCACCGGTTATGAGTGCCATGAGCGTGGCCATTTACGGCATGTTTCTTGCGGTGGTGATTCCGCCGGCAAGAAAGGACAAAATCATTGCCGCAGTGGTTGCGATTTCCATGACCGTGAGCTTTTTATTCCAGAGCATTCCGGGACTTAAGAACATTTCATCGGGTTTTCAGATCATTCTGCTGACGGTGCTGATCTCAGCCGTGGCAGCGGTATTATTCCCGGTAAAGGAGGAGCAGCATGAATCATAATATTTACGCATCCATTCTGGTCATGTTTCTGACGATCTATGCCGTGCGGGCCCTGCCGCTGACACTGATCCGGAAGGAAATCAAAAATCCGTTTATTCAGTCTTTTCTATATTATGTACCCTATGTGAGTCTGTCCGTCATGACATTTCCGTCTATTCTCTCCGCAACTGGAAACCAAATCACGGGAATAGTCGGATTTGCGGCAGGCGTGATCCTGGCCTGGATCGATGGCAATCTATTCCGGGTTTCCATCGGTGCCTGTGTGGCTGTGTATATAGCGGAGATGATCGTGAACGCTCTGCACTAAAATGGAAACAAGCGAGCTTTGCCCCCTGGAAACCAGCGGAAAACATTGACAAAAACAGGAAAGAGATTTATAATTCCCTCATCGTCTGTCTAAAAACGGGCGGTGGGGAGCAATCCATAATTGGAATCGAATGAGGAGGATAAGAACTATGGCAACAAGAAGAAACGCAGCTAAGGCAGCAGCAAAAGCGGCACCGAAGACTGAGTCCGTAAAGGCAGAAGTTAAGACCACTGCAGCAGAGGTTAAAGCAGAGGCTCCGGTAAAGGCAGTTGTTGAAGCACCGGCAGCAAAGCCAGTCGAGACCACCAAAAAAGCACCAGCAAAGAAAGCTCCTGCAAAGAAGGCAGACCCGAAGGCTTGCGTAGTTATTGAGTTCGCTGGCAAGCAGACCGTAGCAAAAGACGTTCTGGATAAGGCAGTGAAGGCATATGAAGAGGCTCATAAGGGCGCAGAGATCAAAACCATTGAAGTTTATGTAAAACCGGAAGAAAATGTTGCTTACTATGTAGTAAACGGAGAAGGTTCTGACGATTATAAGGTAACCTTATAATTCAGGAATCTCAGTTGTATCTGTACACTTTGTGAAGAGTGGAGTGAGGCTTTGGTTCAAAGCCTCACTCATTTGTTTTATAGATTTACAGGAAAAGGAGAGACACGATGGAACAGCAGGAAACCTGGAAACTTCCGGAAGCCTTTGTGACAAGAATGAGAATTATGCTGGGAGAGGAATGTGATGCCTTTCTTGCAAGCTATGAGAAAGAACGGGCTCTTGGCCTCCGGGTCAACACCATGAAGGTTCCGGCAGCAGAATTTGCCGGAAAAAACCAGGCCGAGTTTTCCCTGCGCCCGGTTTCCTGGTGCCCGGAAGGCTTCTATTATGCTCGGGAAAGCCGTCCGGGACGCCATCCTTACCATGAGGCAGGTGTTTATTATATCCAGGAACCTAGCGCCATGGCGGTAGTGTCCCTGCTGGATCCGAAACCTGAAGATAAAGTTCTGGATTTGTGTGCGGCTCCGGGCGGAAAGACCACTCATATTGCGTCCCACCTGAAGGGAAAAGGGTTTCTGGTCAGCAACGAGATCCACCCGGCCCGGGCAAAAATCCTCTCCCAGAACGTGGAGCGCATGGGCATTGGCAATGTCATTGTGACCAATGAGGATTCCGGTACTCTGGCAAACTTTTTCCCGGAGTTCTTTGACTGCATGGTGGTGGACGCGCCATGCTCCGGCGAAGGTATGTTCCGGAAAGATGAGCAGGCCAGAAATGAGTGGAGCGAGGCCAATGTAAAGCTGTGTGCAGAGCGTCAGCAGGAAATTCTGGACAATGCGGCGGAGATGTTAAAACCGGGCGGCAGAATGGTCTATTCCACCTGCACCTTTGCGCCGGAGGAAGATGAGGACGGCATCGCTGTTTTCCTGGAGCGCCATCCGGAATTTTCCGTGGTATGTGTGGGCGCTGATGAAATGCCGGTGGGGTTATCCTGTGGGCATCCAGAGTGGAGTCACAACAAAAATCAGGAGCTTCAGGACACCTTTCGCATCTGGCCCCATAAGTCAGAGGGAGAAGGGCATTATCTGGCACTTCTTCGCAAGGCGGGAACGTGGGCCGTGGAAGATGGAAGAAAGCGGAAACAGCCGAAATACTGGAATGAAAAGGCAGGACGTTCCTATGTGGAAGAATTTCTGAAAAAGTCACTGACTGCGACCGGCCATGATGTACTGGAGACCGGTATGGACCGACTAATTCTTTTCGGAGACCAGTTATACCAGCTGCCGGAGGGAACACCGGCGTTAGACCGGCTGCGGGTTCTGCGTCCGGGACTGCACCTTGGTGCCTTCAAGACCAAACGGTTTGAGCCGTCCCACGCACTTTCCCATTACCTGAAGCCGGAGCAGGCTGTATCGGTTTTAAGGCTTGAGCGGGATGACACACAGGTACTGGCTTATTTGAAAGGAAATACAGTAAACGGCCCGGCTGATTTGTCCGGCTGGACCTTAGTCTGCATGGAGGATTATCCTCTGGGCTGGGGAAAGGCAGTTTCCGGAACTGTGAAGAATCATTATCCAAAAGGGCTCCGCATACAGGGTTAAACCTGTGTGCGAAGCCCTTTCGTGCCGTTATAATTTTAATCGTGGGTCTTAAAGGTCTCAACGATTGCGATCATATCTTCTTTGTGCAGCTTTTTGTTGTTCATAAAGTCTCTTGTCTTCGGAATGTAATGTTCCAGGATCGGCAGAAGGATCAGGGCGGTAATGCCACTGGTGAAACCTCCGTTGTAAAGCACCAGTCCGCCGTGAAGGGCACTGGTTGCCGTGCACATAGACGCGCACATAAAACCGGCCGCGATGCCTGCGCGTCTGCCATACCGTCCGGAAATCGGGCAGAGGCCGGTGGCGAATGCCACACCGTTTATGTATCCCTGGGTGGTGATGGTCCAGCTGATCTCCCGGCCATTGATGTAACAGATGGTCAGAGTGAACAGGTAAAGCAGCTGGTATCCGGCAAGAATTGGCCAGATGTTTTTCGGATGCTGTCCCATGCAGGTAAAAGTCAGGGCAGCAAGGATCACACCGATGGTGGCACCGGTAAAGCCGGCTCCCTCTGTGTAGACCATGATAATGTCTAAATAGAACAAAAAGAACATACCGACGGTACCGATGTTGATGAGGCAGACCGGCATGCTGTATTTGGTGGCAAAGTCAGTCTGGTATCCGGTGTCCCGGGTCAGCTCTTCGTAGCCGGAAAAGCTCTTTCCGTTTAAGAGGAAGCCGGCCAGGATGCAGATGCCAAAAACAATCAGAAAAAAGCAGTTGGCATAGAGCTGGAAGGAATGACCGAAATGCTCATATACCGGATTGAAACGTGTCAGCTTGGCAGATGCGTCTACTCCCATGGTGTTGTAGAAAAAGTTAAACAGGAAGAAGCCGAAAAGGCCAAAGGCCAGGCCGCCGTTGTACAGGTTGTAGCCTTTGTGCCATGCATGGGCACCGGGCAGGATGGCCGGTACGATGAAGCCAAGCATAATTGAAAATGCGATGGTTAAAAATACGCCGCTTACGGTAAGGGTTGGATGTTCGAAAACAAAATTGTCCTGGGTGTAGCGGAATAGCAGTTCTCCGATAAATGGCCCGAATGAAGTGGTAAACATGCAGACATGGAGGTTGCTCTTAAAGTCGAGCTTTTTTAACTGCAGATAAAGAAATGGGGCCAGAAAACAAGGCCACATGGTTAAAAAGTTCAGGCCGTAAAAGCAGTGGGCTACAACAAGAAAGTAGCCAGCCAGCGTGCTGGGGCGGGAGTCGCCTTTCAATCCCACCATAAAAATCCAGCAGGCCAGACCGCAGGCTCCGGCGTTTAACATGGCGCTGGGCAGTCCGCCGATTTCCAGATAATCGGTAACCAGAGGGCTGGGCGAGGTCATGATAAGATACCAGCCATGAAGAATATTGCCAGTTTCGTGTGTGTATACAGCTGCAATCAGCGAAGAAATCAGAAACGCAACAGAAAAACCAAGAGCAACCCCATTGATGAGGGTGCTGTTGGTTATTTTTTTAGTCTCCATACTTAAATCCCCTGTATTAGTATTTAATTTTTGCTTTTATTGTAATGATTTTGAGTAGTAGTGTTCTAATTCTCAATTATAGAGCAGGAAACTGTCTATTTCAACATGATTTCTTAATAGAATTTGTATGGAATTAAATGCAAAATGGTGCTGTGTGCGGCAGGGAAGGAAGAAACTGTTTCATGTCCGCCGGGAGTGGAGCTGTAAAGTGCAGGGGGATACCGGTGATCGGGTGTGGAAAGGACAGTTTCCAGGAATGAAGGCTCTGGCGGTTTAAGTACCGGTAGTCCGGATTGTAAAGAAAATCTCCGTACAGTGGATGACCGATGTATTTCATATGGACACGGATCTGGTGTGTGCGTCCGGTTTCAAGACGGATTTCAAGAAGGGAAGAATCCGTTTCATGGGAGTAGGAGATCAGCCGGTAATGTGTTATGGCAGATTCCCCATGCAGCGGATCCGCCATACGTTCGATGGTCGATCCGGGAACTCGGGCAATCGGAACAGTAATAGTACCCTCCGGTGCGCCGGAAAGATCGCCGGTTACGGCAGCGAGATAGGTACGGTGGATTTTATGCTGTTTTACCATATCGGACAGAATGCAGCCGCTCAGGGCATGTCTGGCGATAATGAGCAGGCCGGTAGTATCGCGGTCGAGACGGTTGATGGCGCGGAAAACAAATGGCTCCTGCCTGTTTTCAAAATACCATGCCAGTCCGTTGGCGAGGGAATTGTCAAAATGTCCCTGGGAAGGGTGGATAGGGACATTAGCTGCTTTGTTAATAACCATAAGATCGTCATCCTCGTAAAGGATGGAAAGGGGCATTGGCACTGGAATAATGTGTTCAGAGGATACGTCTTCGGAAAATGTGACAGAAAGAATATCCCCGGCCATAAGTTTTCTGGTGGTGTAGACTTTTTCCCCGCAAAGCAGGAGCCCATCACTGGTCAGTTTGATACGGTTGATGAGACTTTTGGAATAACCGTGTTCTTTTAAAAGAGATTCTACAGTCTGGCCGTCTGTGTGAGCCGTGTAGGTGTAATGCAGTGTCTTCATGAAGGGGCCTCCTTTTTGTTCTGGCGGGATGAGGCGTGCAGGTGTTTCTGGCGGCTTACTGCATGTTCGGTGGGTGCGTCTTCTCTCAGAAAGCTGGCACGCTGTACGCTGTCAACTCCGAATCGTCCGCGTATGGCATCTACCGCTTTTTTCCATGGCCCGCATTTTCTTTGCGTGTTCGTCTTCAAACAGGCTCATCTGTTCAAAGGCATCTTCCTGGATCCGTGTAGTGCGCAGACCTGGTGAGTAGTTATCTGGCTTCTATCATAGCAGAATATCCGAAAATTTACCAGAATAGGATAGAGAGACAGTGTGATAACAAGCGGGGTGTATGGATTGAAGAGAAAAGAAAAGAGAAACCGGATCATCGGTCTGATGACCGGAATCAGCATTGGCTTTGCGGCGTGGGGGAGTGAGCACCCGCAGCCGGATCCATGGAGGGCAGCTGGAAATGTACAGGTGGTGCAAAGCGGAATGCCTGCGGCACAGGAAACAGGGCAAGCAGTGCAGAACGGTGCCGGGGAGAATATACATGCGCTTTCCCTGCATGCCCAGAGTGCAGTGCTGATGGATGCGGACAGCGGCCGCATTTTATATGGAAAGGACGAGCATCAGATCCGGCCTATGGCCAGCACCACCAAGATCATGACCTGCATTCTTGCGCTAGAACTTGGGAATCCGGAGGATTTCTGCGAGGTTTCAAAACGGGCGGCCGGACAGCCGAAAGTCAGGCTGGGAGCACCGGCCGGAAGTATGCTGAAGCTTCAGGATCTTTTGTATTCCCTGATGCTGGAGTCTCACAATGATTCTGCGGTGGTGATTGCGGAGCACATCAGCGGAAACGTGGAAGCATTTGCGGAAGAGATGAACCGCAAGGCCCGGGAAATCGGCTGCAGGAATACCGTGTTTCTGACACCAAACGGGCTGGATGAAGAGAAAAAGGCAGCGGACGGAGAAGTGATCCGGCACAGCACGACGGCGGAAGAACTGGCAAAGATCATGCGGTACTGTACTGAATTATCGCCAAAGCATGATGAATTTTTAACGATAACGCGCTGCAAAACCCATGTTTTTTCGGATCGGGCAAAACGGAACTCCTATCATTGTATAAACCATAACGCACTGCTGGATATGACGGCAGAGGCTGTGAGCGGAAAGACTGGTTTTACAGGCGGAGCCGGATACTGTTATGTGACAGAGCTGTCGGACGGGGACCGAAAATTTATTATCTCGCTTCTGGGCTGCGGCTGGCCTCCGCATAAAACCTGGAAGTGGGAGGATGTAAGACGGCTGTATCGCTATGGAAAGGAGCAGTATTTCTACCGGGAATTTGCGTTTGAGGAAAAGCAGATCCGAGTCCCTTTGGAAAATGGTGCCGGAAAAGACTGGATTTATGCGGTTTCTGACAGCCCCAGGCAGAAGAAAACGTTTCGGCTTCTGGTAGCGGAGAATGAACAGCCTGAAGCAGAATATGTCTTAAAACAGGCACTGGAAGCTCCGGTGAAGGCAGGGGATGGAATTGGAAATGTGTATTACAGCCTGAATGGAATCCGGATTGGACAGAGCAGCTACCGGGCAAAGGACGGAGCGGACGCCTGGAATTTGTATTACTGCCTGAGCCAGGTTATAAAATTCTGGTCCATGCATGCTTTGTAAAAAAAATTCAAAAATACTTGAATTTTATCCGATGACATTATATTATTATAATCGGCAGAAATTGGATTTACTAAACGATAGTTTGTCTTTCTCTTAACAATACAAAAGAGGAGGAAAAGCGATCGTCAAATATTTCAAAATGGAGGATTGCAAAATGAGTAATCAAACATCAGCAAGTAACAGAATCAACGCATTACTTGATGAGAACAGTTTTGTTGAAGTTGGCGCTTACATTACAGCAAGAAGCACTGATTTTAACATGGCTGCTAAGGAGACTCCGGCAGATGGCGTAATCACCGGTTACGGTACCATCGAAGGAAACCTTGTGTATGTGTACAGCCAGGACGCTTCCGTACTGGGCGGTTCCTTAGGCGAGATGCACGCAAAGAAAATTTCCAACATCTATTCCATGGCAGTAAAGATGGGCGCACCGGTCATCGGACTGGTTGACTGTGCAGGTCTTCGCCTGCAGGAAGCAACCGACGCTTTAAACGGCTTTGGCGAGATGTATTTAAGCCAGACCCTGGCATCTGGCGTAGTTCCGCAGATCTCCGCTATCTTTGGTACCTGCGGCGGCGGTATGGCAGTTGCATCTGCTATGTCTGACTTTATTTTTATGGAAGAGAAGAACGCAAAATTATTTGTAAATTCTCCGAACGCAATCGATGGAAACCGTGTTGAGAAGTGCGACACTTCCAGCGCAGCATTCCAGAGCGAGGAAACCGGCCTTGTGGACTTTACCGGAAGCGAGGAGGATATCTTATCCCAGATCCGTGCCCTGGTAACCATTCTTCCGGCAAACAACGAGGACGACATGTCCTACAGCGAGTGCACCGACGATTTAAACCGTGTATGCTCCGATCTTGAGAACTGTGCAGGCGCTACCGACCTGGCACTGGCACAGATCTCTGACGATAACTTCTTCTTAGAGGTTAAGAAAAACTATGATAAGTCTATGGTAACCGGCTTCATCCGTCTGAACGGAACCACCGTAGGCTGCGTTGCAAACCGCACTGCTGTTTACGCAGCAGACGGCGTGAAGGAAGACGAGTTTGACGCAGTTCTTTCCGCTAATGGCGCTGAGAAAGCTGCAAAGTTTGTTTCCTTCTGTGACGCATTCAACATCCCGCTCTTAACCCTGGTGAACGTAAAGGGCTACAAGGCATGCAAGTGCACCGAGCGCCGCATCGCAAAGAGCGCAGGCCGCTTAACCTATGCTTTCGCAAATGCAAGCGTTCCGAAGGTAACCGTTGTTGTCGGCGAGGCATATGGTACTGCTTACCTGACCATGAACTCCAAGTCCATCGGTGCAGATGTGGTTTATGCATGGCCGAACGCTTCCATCGGCATGATGGACGCTTCTGCAGCAGCAAAGATCATGTATGCAGACGAGATCGCAAAAGCAGAGGATTCCGTTGCACTCATCAATGAGAAGGCGGCTGAATACCGCGAGATGCAGTCCAGCGCACTGGCAGCGGCAAAGAGAGGATATGTAGACGATATCATCGAGGCATGTGACACCAGAAAACGTGTGATCGCAGCATTCGAGATGCTGTTTACCAAAAGAGAGGATCGTCCGGACAGAAAACATGGAACGGTTTAGAATGAGGTGACAAATATATGAAACAGTATATGAAACGAGTTTTGTTAGTGTTAAGCATGGTAGTCAGCCTCTTTGCTCTGTCCGCATGCTCCAACAAGAATGCTGCTGAGGCAGAAACTATGGATCCGCAGACAGCTTCCTACATTTCTCAGATCTCGGAAAACCTGCTCCAGACCATTGCCGAGATGGACGAGGCCACAGCAGAGGAGTCTGAGACCGGCCTGATCAAACAGGGTGAGGACGGCCTTGCGAGCGGCCTGACTTCCTGGATCGGTGTTATGAAAGACACCGGCGCATTCGTAAGCATCCTTTCCTCTGACACCGAGCTTAGTGAGGATGACCAGTATGTATGTGTGGTTCAGGCACAGTTTGAGAACCGCAATGTAGAGTTCAAAGCATTCTACACCATGGATCCGCAGAGCCAGAACTTAAACCCGGTCAGCCTGACCTTCAGCCCGGAATACACCGTAGGCGAGAACATGGCAAAAGCAGGCATGAATACTTTACTTGGTATGGGTACTGTATTCCTGGTACTGATCTTTATCAGCATCCTGATCAGCTGCTTCAAGTTCATCAGCGTTTTTGAAAACAAGGTGAAAGCAAAGAACACAGCTCCGGCACCGGCAGCAGCTCCTGTGGCAGCACCGGCAGCAGAAGAGGAAGAGCTTGTGGATGATCTGGAACTGGTGGCTGTCATCACTGCGGCTATCGCAGCATCAACCAACTCATCAACCGACTCCCTGGTAGTACGCTCCATCAAACGTGCACCGGGCGCAAAATGGAAAAGAGCATAAGCGAATAGGAGGATTCTTATCATGAAAAATTATACGATTACTGTGAATGGCAATGTATACAATGTAACTGTTGAAGAAGGAACCACTGCTGGTGTTGTTCAGGCACCGGTAGCAGCAGCTCCGAAGGCAGCTCCGGCAGCAGCAAAGGCAGCAGCTCCGGCTGGCGCACAGGGTTCTGTTGTTGTATCTGCTCCGATGCCGGGTAAGGTTCTGGCAGTAAAAGCAAGCGCAGGACAGGCTGTAAAGAAGGGTGACGTGATCATGGTTCTTGAGGCTATGAAGATGGAGAACGATATCGTAGCTCCTCAGGATGGAACCATCGCAAGCATTAATGCAGCAGCTGGTGATGCTGTAGAATCTGGCGCAACTCTTGCTACATTAAACTAATGGCTTGCAGATAAGAGCAAGTTCCATATGGAGGGATTAAAATGGATTATATTGGATCTACTTTGGTTAATCTTCTTCAGCAGACAGCTTTCTGCAATCTGACCTTTGGAAACTTTATCATGATCCTGGTGGCATTCGTCTTCCTGTATCTGGCAATCAGAAAAGGATTCGAGCCGCTCTTACTGGTTCCGATTGCATTTGGTATGTTGTTAGTTAATATCTATCCGGATATTATGGCTAACCCTGAAGATATGTCAAATGGTGTAGGCGGACTTCTTCACTACTTCTTCATTCTGGATGAGTGGAGTATCCTTCCGTCTCTGATTTTCATGGGTGTCGGCGCAATGACCGATTTCGGTCCGCTGATCGCAAACCCGAAGAGCTTCCTGCTTGGTGCAGCAGCTCAGTTTGGTATCTACAGTGCTTATTTCATGGCAATCTTCATGGGATTCAATGATAAGGCAGCAGCAGCAATCTCCATCATTGGTGGTGCAGATGGCCCGACCTCCATCTTCCTTGCTGGTAAGCTTGGACAGTCTGAGTTCATGGGACCGATCGCAGTAGCTGCTTACTCCTACATGGCTCTGGTTCCGATCATCCAGCCGCCGATCATGAAAGCGCTGACCACGGAGAAAGAGCGTAAGATCAAGATGGACCAGCTTCGTCCGGTATCCAAACTGGAGAAGATTCTGTTCCCGATCATCGTTACCGTAGTAGTCTGCCTGATTCTGCCGACTACCGCACCGCTTGTTGGTATGCTAATGCTTGGTAACTTATTCCGTGAGTCCGGCGTTGTAAAACAGCTGACCGAGACTGCAAGCAATGCCCTGATGTACATCGTTGTTATCCTGCTTGGTACTTCTGTAGGTGCATCCACCAGTGCAGAGGCTTTCTTAAAGGTAACCACCTTAAAGATCGTTGCACTTGGTCTGATCGCATTCGCAGTTGGTACTGCAGCTGGTGTGATCTTCGGTAAGATCATGTGCAAGGTTACCGGCGGCAAGGTAAACCCGTTAATTGGTTCCGCAGGTGTATCTGCAGTGCCGATGGCAGCGCGTGTATCCCAGAAGGTTGGTTCTGAGGCAGATCCGACAAACTTCCTGCTGATGCACGCAATGGGTCCGAACGTAGCAGGTGTTATCGGTACTGCAGTAGCAGCCGGTACATTCATGGCGATTTTCGGAGTTTAATATTCGAACATTTGGATGTAGCTGCGAAGAGCAGCTGCTAACATAAATTTGGAGGTAAAGAATCATGGCTGAGATTCAGAAAAAACCGGTTAAGATCGTTGAGACTGTCCTGCGTGACGCTCATCAGTCCCTGATCGCAACCAGAATGAGCACCGAGCAGATGCTTCCTATCGTTGATAAAATGGATAAGGTCGGCTACTATGCAGTAGAGTGCTGGGGCGGCGCTACCTTCGATGCTTCCCTTCGTTTCCTGAAAGAGGATCCGTGGGAGAGACTGAGAAAGTTAAGAGCCGGATTTAAGAATACAAAATTACAGATGCTGTTCCGTGGTCAGAACATTCTGGGTTACAACCACTATGCAGATGACGTAGTAGAATATTTCGTACAGAAATCCATTGCAAACGGTATCGATATCATCCGTATTTTCGACTGCTTAAACGACCTGCGTAACCTGCAGACCGCTGTAAAAGCAGCAAACAAGGAGAAGGCACACGCTCAGATCGCACTGTGTTACACCCTGGGTGATGCTTATACCCTGGATTACTGGAAAGACATCGCAAAGAGAATCGAAGATATGGGCGCAGATTCCATCTGTATCAAGGATATGGCTGGTCTGTTAACCCCGTATGCAGCACAGGAGCTGGTTAGCGTATTAAAAGAGTCTACCGAGCTGCCGATCGATTTGCATACCCACTACACTTCCGGTGTAGCTTCCATGACTTATTTAAAGGCTGTAGAGGCAGGCTGCGACATCATCGATACCGCTATGTCTCCGCTGGCACTTGGTACCAGCCAGCCGGCAACCGAGGTTATGGTAGAGACCTTCAAGGGCACTCCGTACGATACCGGCTTATCCCAGGACAAGCTTGCTGAGATCACCGATTACTTCGCACCGATCCGTGAAGAGGCTCTGAAGACTGGTCTGTTAAACCCGAAGGTACTGGGCGTTAACATCAAGACCCTTCGTTATCAGGTTCCGGGCGGTATGCTGTCCAACCTGGTCAGCCAGTTAAAAGAGGCTGGTAAGGAAGATAAATACCAGGAGGTTCTGGAAGAGATCCCGCGCGTTCGTAAAGATTTCGGTGAGCCGCCGCTTGTTACCCCGTCTTCCCAGATCGTTGGTACCCAGGCTGTTATGAACGTCATCTCCGGCGAGCGTTACAAACTGGTTCCGAAGGAGTCCAAGAAGATCATGCTTGGCGAGTTCGGTCAGACTGTAAAACCGTTCAATCCGGAAGTACAGAAGAAGATCATCGGCGACGAGACCCCGATCACCTGCAGACCTGCAGACCTGATTGCTCCGCAGCTGCCGCAGTTTGAGAAAGAGTGTGCTCAGTGGAAGCAGCAGGATGAGGATGTCCTTTCCTACGCTCTGTTCCCGAAGGTAGCAGAAGAGTTCTTCAAATACAGAGAGGCTCAGCAGACCAAGGTTGACGCTACCGTAGCAGATACCGAGAGCAAAGCATACCCGGTTTAATCGTTATTTGATGAAAATAGACCCAGAAACTGTATAAACGGTTTTTGGGTCTTTCTTTGTCTTTAATTCTTACAATTTTTTGCGATTCTTTGAAGTTTCTGTGCTTTCCGTTGACTAGGGCGGATTTTGTCATTATAATGTAATGTAGCGTAAATTTGCCGGTTATGATTTGTGATTTTTGAAAACAGGCAAAAAGCGATACTAAGGAGATTATCAAATGAAAAAACAAACCTTGAAAAAAGGTCTGGCTGCGGTATTGGGCCTTGCGCTTTGCGTGCACATGCCTTCTGTGAACCAGCTGCTGCAGTTTTCCTCATATGCACAGGAACGTTCTGCTACGATCAATGCTTCCAGCTTAAATGTCCGCAGCGGAGCGGGAACTTCCTATTCTTCTATTGGAAAATTAGGAAAAGGTTCTGCGGTCACGGTAGTGGGGGAGCAGGCGGCTTCTGACGGAAAAACCTGGTACCAGATCCGCTTTACAAACGGAGGTACCACACAGACCGGATATGTTTTGAGCACTTATGTGAAATTTCCGGTGTCATACAGCCACGATTCCGGCTTTGAATCACAGCTTTCGGCACAGGGGTTTCCGGAGTCTTATAAAACTGGATTGCGGCAGATTCATGCCCAGTATCCAAACTGGACGTTTACTGCAGTAAAAACCGGACTTGACTGGAACACCGTCATTCAGAATGAAGGAGTTCTCGGACGAAATCTGGTACATACCAACAGCATTTCTTCCTATAAATCACTGGCGGATGGAGCCTATAACTGGGATTCCGGAACCTGGACCGGCTTTGACGGAAGCACCTGGGTAGCTGCTTCTACGGAGATTATCAGTTATTACATGGATCCCCGGAACTTTTTGGATGAAGTGAATGTATTCCAGTTTCTGGATCAAAGCTATAATTCGTCCCTTCACACAAAAGACGGCCTTCAGTCTATGCTGACCGGAACTTTTATGGAAGGAAATATCCGCACTGGAGCGTCGGCGTCAGGAAGTAGTTCTTCCGGAAATAACACGTCGGGAAGCAGTTCTTCTTCGGGTTCTTCCAACGTGATTACGGTTGGGCCGGGAGTGTCCGGCGGAAAAACTTCCGGAACAACCTCATCTTCTCCGGGTACAGGAAGTTCTGGCGCCAGTGCAGCTGCTGGAACTGGAAATTCCGGAATCACTTCTGCGTCACCGGGAAGCAGCAGTTCTGGAAATAGCAGTCAGTCATCCGGAACGAGCAGTGCTCCGCAGGTCCGTCTGGAAGGTCCGAGCGCATCCATCACGAAAAATAAGGCAGAACTTGTGGCATCCAGTGTTGTAATTGGCGTGGCACCGGGAAGCGCAGCTTCTGGTAATGCAGGAAGTTCTTCTGCTGCAAATGTTTCGGGATCTGCACAGCCATCCCAAACAGCAGGAAGTCCGCAGACATCTGGGACATCCCAGGCAGCACAGACACCTTCCTCTTCGGGAAGCCAGGCTTCCTCTGGCGTCAGCTATACAGATGCGATCATGAGCGCGGCGCAGAGTTCCGGTGTCAGCCCTTATGTGATCGCGGCCATGATCATTCAGGAGCAGGGCAGAAATGGAACCGGAAATTCTATTTCCGGAAATTACGCCGGATACACCGGTTATTACAATTACTTCAATGTAGGTGCTTATGCTTCGGATGGTATGGGCGCCGTGCAGAGAGGTTTATGGTATGCATCCCAGAGCGGAACTTACGGCAGACCGTGGACGACACCGGAAAGCTCGATTGCCGGTGGTGCCCAGTTCTATGGGACGAACTACGTGAAAGCCGGACAGGATACGCTTTATCTGAAAAAGTATAATGTTCAGGGATCCAACATCTACAAACACCAGTATATGACCAATGTAGATGGCGCAGCTTCCGAAGGATCTATTTTTGCAGAAGGTTTTACAGCCAAACAGAAGAGTACGGCTTTGAACTTTAAAATTCCGGTCTACAACAATATGCCGGATACTCCGTGTCCGCAGCCTACCTTAAGCGGCAGCCCGAATAACAAGCTGAATGGTCTGGGTGTGGAAGGCTTCACTTTAACTCCGACCTTTAACCGTGATACGTACTCCTACGATCTGATCGTGGATCATTCCGTATCCAATGTTACGGTAAGTGCGTCGGCAATCGATTCCAAGGCATCGGTACGCGGCAATGGTAATGTTTCCCTTTCCAGTGGTATCAATGAGATATCTGTTGTGGTAAGGGCAGAAAATGGTGCAGAACGCACCTACACGATCCATGTTGTCCGTCAGGCCGGTGGTCCGACCTACAACAGCGGACTAGGAAGCGGCATTTCCAGCGGTTCCTCCAGCGTAACGGTTGGAGGACCTGGAAGCAGTTCAGCAGGCACTTCCGGTGGAAGTACTTCTTCTGGTGTGATCACTGCAGGACCAAGCGGAACCTCGAGCGGTCAGGCAGCCGGTGCTTCCCCGAATTCCGGTTCTTCTTCCGGTACAGGAGTTGTAACATTTTCAAGTCCGGGAGGCAATTAGTGTCACTGTACACGGGTAGGATTTTTCAGGTGACCGGAAGGGCTGTTTGCCGTAAAGCGGGAACCGTAACATATGAAAACATGGGAATGAGCGACCAGGATGGTTTGGGACGCTCATTCCTGAAATGAAAACAGGAGATAGCAGACAATTATGAATAAAAATTGGAAACAGATCTGGATCCGGTTTGCCATGGTACTTATGCTTGCTGTAGCGATACCATTCCAGAGTTTTGCGGGAAATGCGAGAATTGCGTTTTCCGATCCTACCGCCGAGGTGGGAAGTGAATTTACTGTAAATGTAAAATTTACCTGTACAACAGGGGAAAAGATTGGCAAGACGGTTGTAATGCTTTCTTATGATTCCAGTGCGATGGAATTTGTGGGCGGTGAGCCGGATGTAAGCGGTGGAAACGGTGCCATTCGTGTGCTTGGAAGTGTCAGTGGGACCAGTGAATCTGCCTCAACATTACATTTTAAGGCATTGAAAGCAGGAAGCAGTAAGATCCAGGTAACGGATTACGAGGGATACGATGCGGATGAACAGCTTTTGGATATTACCCAGCTCGGAAGTTCTTCCGTAACCATCAATGCCGGAAGCACGGCAGCATCCGCTTCCACCGATGCTTCCCTGTCTTCTTTGCAGATTTCCCCGGGAACCTTAAGTCCGGCATTCAGTGCAGATGTGGACAGCTACAGTGCATCTGTAAGTCTGGATACGGAAAAACTTACTGTAAGTGCAGTTCCGGCAAGTGATAAGGCAACGGTAGCATTAAGCGGAACAGAACTTCAGGATGGCGAAAATACCGTAACCTGCACGGTTACCGCAGAAGACGGTTCCACGACCCGTACCTATACGATCTTAGTAAACCGTATAGAGGGCGGAGAGAGCCTTGCAGAGGGCGGACAGACAGAAGAAACAACAGCGGCAGAAAACCTGGAGGTCCTTGCAGAACTTGAAGCATCCAGAACCCCGCTCAAGATCGGCATCGCAGCACTTCCGGCCGATGTAGCGGTTCCGTATGGCATGAAGGAGACTTCGATCACGATCGGCGAGACGAAAGTACAGGGATGGGTTCCGGATACACAGGGAAGCCAGCCGGAGTATTGCATTTTCTACGGTGTAAGTGAGAATGGAACTGTCGGCTTCTACCGCTATGACCTGACTGACAAGACCATTCAGCGCTACTTCGAGCAGAGTTCTGAGGGCAATGCACAGAGTCTGGAACTGCAGGATGTAACAACCCGTTATAATGCGCTGGTAGACGATTACAACATGGCAAGAATGGCTCTGATCGCAGTTGCCGTAGTGGCTGTGATTCTTCTGATTCTGCTTCTGGTCAGCCGGAGAGGAAAAGGAAACAGATCCATGCAGAAGAACGGATATGATTCTTCTGATTATGATGATCAGGAAGAAGAGCCGGAAAAGAAGAGTCGAAAATCTGGTAAAGAAATCCACAAAGGCGGACACAAACCAAGCAAAGAAGAGCGTTACATGATGGGCGAAGAGGATGAATACGAGGAAGATTACGGTCCGGAAGACGACGAACTGGAAATTTCCGATGCAGAAGAGTATCTCCCGGATCCCCAAAAAGACGCAGACGTACAGCTGGATCAGGTAAAGAAACAGCTTGCAGCAAGTGTAGCTGAGACAGACGAATCGGCTCAGAGTGAAAAACAGGAACCGGCAAAGGATCAGGCTGCAGAAGATGACGACTTTGAAGTGTTTGACCTGGATGATGAACTTTAAAAATCCTGAGATTTCGGATGCAAAAAAAGCGGTGTATTGACTTCGCCGCTTTTTTTGCTATAATACTGTTATATAATTTCTATAACAGAGAATGCGAAAGATGGTGAATACATGATCATTAAGATTGATTTTGAAAGTGACGAGGCAATTTACATCCAGCTCAGGAATCAGATTATTATGGGCATTGCCACAGACCGGATTCATGAGGGGGATTCCCTGCCGTCCGTCCGCCAGCTTGCGGATAATATTGGAATTAATATGCATACAGTAAATAAAGCCTACACGGTATTAAAACAGGAGGGCTTTATCAAGCTGGACCGTCGGCGGGGAGCGGTGATCGCGCTGGATATCGATAAGATCCGGTCGATTGAACGTCTGCGGGAGGAACTTTCTGTGCTCCTGGCACGGAGTGTCTGTAAAAATATTTCCAGGGAAGAAGTTCATGATCTGGTAGATGAAATCTATGACTGCTATACACAGGGCAGTGAAACGTAAGGAATCTGTTTATGAAACAAATATGGAGGAAGTGCCATGTTATGTGAGCGTTGTAAAATAAGAGAAGCAAATATTCAGTATACAGAAATTGCAAATGGAGTGCGCACGGAGCATAACTATTGCGCCCAGTGCGCAAAGGAAATGGACTTTGGACCGTATTCCGCTATTTTTGAGGGGGAGTTTCCATTAGGAAAACTGTTGTCCGGACTTTTGGGCGTCCCCGGCGGAGCGGATGAGGAAGAGAAAACCAGTCAGATTGTCTGTCCGACGTGCGGCACCAGTTACGATGATTTTGTGAAAAACAGCCGCTTTGGCTGCGCGGATTGTTACAGTGTTTTTGATCTTCTGATCAACGATAAAATAAAACAACTGCAGGGAAATGTCCGCCATACCGGAAAACATCCCAAATTCCAGAAGATCAAGGCAGATCCATTTCATCTGACTTCTTCCGACCAGTCTGAAGAGGGTAAAGAACGGGTGGAAGAAAAAAAAGGGCTCTTTGCTGGTGAAACGGAAATGAAAGCAGAAACAGGTGCGGAATTTGCAGCAGAAATGCAGCTCCGGCAGCTGGAATCCAAACTACGTGAAGCAGTGCGAAGGGAAGAATATGAAGAAGCAGCGAAATACCGCGATCAGATCCGGGCATTGAAGGAGGCGCAGGCATGATGAAATGGTTTGAGGAAGTAAACCTTGCGAGACCAGCCGTGATCTGCAGCCGCGTGCGTCTGGTCCGGAACCTGGAAGATTACGCGTTCCCATCCAGATTGACGGAAAAACAGGCAGATGAAATGATCGGACGGCTTGAGGACGGCTTAAAGGATCTGGGAAGTGCCGATGGACGTCATTATGAACAGGCAAGACTTCAGGAGTTAAGTGATCTGGACCGCAGGGCACTTCGGGAAAGACGTGTGTTTAATGCAACGATCGCTTCCGGAAAAGCACCGGCAGGCGTTATGGTATCGGACGATGAGAAAGTGGGAATTGTACTGAATGGTACCGACCATGTCCGTATCCAGCTGTTTGCATCGGGACTTCATCTGGATGAACTCTGGAAACAGGCAGATCAGATCGATGATTATTTAAATGAGCGTTTTCCCTACGCGTACGACGAAAAGTATGGCTATCTGACGTCATTTCCAACCAGTGTCGGAACCGGTCTTCGCGCGTCGGTGGTGCTGCACCTGCCGCTATTGTCCCAGAGCAAGCGGTTTAATGGCATGGTGACAGAGATGACCCGGTTCGGTGCATCGGTAAAAGGAATGTATGGGGAAGGCGAAGAAAACTGTGGAGCGCTTTTTGAAGTCAGCAACCAGAAAACGCTTGGCATGACAGAAAAAGAAATTCTGGATATGGTCGCGAAGGTGGCACTGCAGCTGACAACGCAGGAGGAGCAGATGCGAAAACTTGCGCTGGATAAAAACCGCACATCCCGGGAGGACGATGCCTGCCGTGCCTATGGTATTTTAAAGTATGCCAGAAAGCTGACCATGAAAGAAGCCATGATTCTTCTGTCACGCCTTATGGCAGGATGCGCAGACGGGGTAATCCGCATGGAAGAACCCTGTGCCGTGTATCGTCTGATGTTAGGAATCCAGCCGGCAAACCTTCAGAAACTTTCTACCAGGCCACTGGGAAGGGAAGAACTGGAAATGGCAAGAGCGTCTTACCTGAGGTCGGAACTGCCAAAACTGCTTCCATAAAAACAGTTACAGGATATGGGTTTCTATACTGCAAAAAATTCTGTTGCTGCCTGCGCAATACGTAAACAGTAACAAAGCGATAGATCTAGATACAAGGAGGACCTGAATTTGATAGACAGAAATCGTTTTACGGAACAGGCCTGGAATGCCATTGCGCTGTCTACCCAGGCAGCGAATGAGCTTGGGCATAATTATGTGGGAACAGAGCATCTTCTCGTCGGCCTTCTCATGGAGGGGGAAGGCGTCGCTGCAAGAGTCCTGGAGGCAAATGATGTCAAAGCCGAGAAGGTGAAGGAACTGATCAGTCAGCTGATCTTTCCCAATCAGAATGTTGGGACCATCGGAGAGACAGTATATACTCCGGGTGCAGTGCGGGTGCTGAATCAGAGCTACCGGGAAGCCGTCCGTTTTAAAGCACCGCTTATCGGAACCGAACATCTGCTGATCGCGATGATCCGGGAAAGTGACTGCGCTGCAGTCCGTCTGCTCAATACCATGGATGTAAGCCTGCAGAAGCTTTATGTGGATCTGTGCAGTGCCATGGGCGAAGACGGGGCGG
This sequence comes from Clostridium sp. OM02-18AC, assembly GCF_003481825.1. Lineage (GTDB taxonomy): Bacteria > Bacillota > Clostridia > Lachnospirales > Lachnospiraceae > Brotaphodocola. The sequence continues at coordinate 72,816 of NZ_QULW01000018.1, forward strand.
ACGCGAAGGAAGAACTTCAGTCATCCAGAAGCGGAAAAGACAGCAGTTCTTCTACACCGGTTTTAAACAGTTTTAGCCGCGATTTGACGAAGCTTGCCAGAGAAGGAAAGCTGGATCCAGTGATCGGACGGGAACAGGAAATCCAGCGCGTGGTTCAGATTTTAAGCAGAAGAACCAAGAACAATCCATGTCTGATCGGTGAACCTGGTGTCGGTAAGACTGCTGTAGTAGAAGGGCTGGCGCAGATGATCGCTGGCGGCAGTGTTCCGGAAACCATTGCGGATAAGCGTGTTATGACGTTAGATCTTTCTGGAATGGTGGCTGGTTCCAAGTACCGCGGAGAGTTTGAGGAACGCATTAAAAAGGTCATTTCCGAGGTGACAGAAGATGGCAATGTGCTGTTGTTCCTGGATGAGATCCATACGATCATTGGTGCAGGCGGAGCAGAGGGAGCGATCGATGCTTCCAATATTTTAAAACCGTCCCTTGCGCGCGGAGAGATCCAGCTGATCGGTGCAACGACCAGAGAAGAATATCGCAAATACATCGAGAAGGATGCAGCACTGGAGCGCCGCTTCCAGCCGGTTGTGGTAGAGGAACCGACGGAAGAACAGTCCATTGAGATCTTAAAGGGACTGCGCTCGAAATATGAGGAGCATCACAGAGTTACCATTACCGATGAAGCACTGACTGCAGCCGTGCGTCTTTCCGCGCGCTATATCAGTGACCGCTTCCTTCCGGATAAAGCCATTGATTTAATCGATGAAGCAGCTTCCAAAATCCGTCTGACTACCTATGTGGAGCCGGCTGAGATCAAAACCCTGACAGAGGATATTGAAAAACTGGAAACGCAGAAGGAGCAGGCAATTAAGGCAGAGGCTTACGAAAAGGCCGGCGATATCAAAAAACGTCAGCAGAAAAAACGGGAAAAAATCGAAAAGATCCGGGAAAAATGGCAGAAGGAAAAAACATCCAAAAAGCTGATCGTCGGGGAAGGTGAGATTGCGGATGTGGTTTCCGGATGGACGAAGATTCCGGTGCGCAAGCTGGCAGAAGAGGAATCGGAACGGCTCAGAAAGCTGGAATCCATTCTGCATGAGCGGGTGGTTGGTCAGAAAGAAGCCGTGACGGCAGTTGCGAAAGCAATCCGCCGCGGAAGAGTCGGTTTAAAAGATCCGAAGCGTCCGATCGGTTCGTTCTTATTCCTGGGACCGACCGGTGTCGGAAAAACAGAGCTTTGCAAGGCTTTGGCAGAAGCGATGTTCGGTACGGAGAACGCATTGATCCGGGTTGATATGTCGGAGTATATGGAGAAACACAGTGTCTCCAAGATGATCGGGTCCCCGCCAGGATATGTCGGATATGAGGAAGGCGGTCAGCTCAGCGAAAAAGTGCGGAGGAATCCGTACTCCGTTATTCTGTTCGATGAGATTGAAAAAGCACATCCGGATGTATTCAATATTCTGCTTCAGGTGCTGGATGATGGTCACATTACCGATGCCCAGGGCAGGAAGATCGATTTTAAGAATACGGTACTCATCATGACTTCCAATGCAGGTGCGGAGAACATCATTGCTCCGAAGCGGCTTGGTTTTGCATCCAATGACGATGCGAAGGAACGCTACCGTTTCATGAAAGAGCGTGTCATGGAAGAAGTCAAGCGAATGTTCAAACCGGAATTTTTGAACCGGATTGACGAGATCATCGTATTCCACCAGCTGTCCCAGGATCATATGAAAGAGATCGTGGATATTATGCTGAAAGGCATCTGCAGACGGACCCTGACCCAGATGAACTTAAAGCTGACTGTCGATGACGCTGCAAAAGCGTATCTGGTAGAAAAAGGTTACGATGAGAAATATGGTGCACGTCCGCTGCGCCGTGCGATCCAGAATCTTTTAGAGGATGGTCTTGCAGAAGCAGTTCTGGACGGACAGGTAAAAGCAGGCGACGAGGTGACGGTCACCAAAGGGGAAGAGGGTCTGAAATTTTTATCGGCAGAACTGATAAAAAACTAGATTAATTTCCATGGTTGTTGTATAATTCTATGAGAAGTGGCACTGCCGGGCAGTGCCACAAGTTACTGCTCACGCGCTGCGTGTCCGGTAACTGCCGCATTTTTACAACAGCAAAATGCAAAATGAAAATACCAGGAGGGCAAACACATGCCAGTAATCGAATCTTTAATCCGCTCTGAGGCAGATGGAACCATCAGCTTCGGTAATTACAAATTAGACACCAAGAGCAAACTTGACAATTTTGAACATGCGGGAGATTTATATAAGATCAAAACCTTTTATGAGATCACAAAATTAGAGCGCAACGGTTCTTTTGTTTATGAGTCTGTGCCGGGAACTGCAGTGGAGCATTTCTCCGCAAAACACGATGGTGTGGAATTTACCGTATCTGGCGATAAGGACGCACAGATCACCGTACAGCTGGAAGATGACACCGAGTATGAGGTTTACGTGGACGGTGTTGCTGTTGGCGGCATGAAGACGAACATGAGCGGCAAGCTTGTTGTAAGCGTAGAGCTGAATGAGGGTGTTGCCTGCCAGGTGAAGGTTGTAAAGCGTTAAGACCTGAATCAGGAAGGAAACTACATATATGGCAAAAGCAAAGACAACCGTATTTTTCTGTAAAGAATGCGGTTTCGAGTCCAGCAAATGGCTTGGTCAGTGTCCGGCATGCAAGGAATGGAATACCCTGGTGGAAGAACCGGTGGCAAAGAAAACACCTGCCGGTCGTGTAAGCGCGGTTTCACAACGTGCGATGACAAAGCCTGTCAAACTGGATGAAGTGTCCATAGAAGAACAGGACCGGATCTCTACCGGATATCCGGAACTGGACCGTGTACTGGGGAGCGGCATTGTTGCCGGCTCCCTGGTTTTAGTTGGAGGCGATCCGGGTATCGGAAAGTCGACCCTGCTTCTTCAGATGTGCCGGAACCTGGCACGGGATGGTCACAGGGTATTGTATATCTCCGGAGAGGAATCCTTAAAACAGATCAAGATGCGTGCCAGCCGCATTGGCACGATCAGCGGAGAACTGTTATTTTTATGCGAAACAAACCTGGATACCATCGAGGAGGCAATCCGGGAGACCAAACCGGAAGTTGTGATCATCGATTCCATCCAGACCATGTTCCGGGAAGATGTGGCATCAGCTCCGGGCAGTGTGAGTCAGGTGCGCGAATCCACGAATGTCCTGATGCAGATCGCAAAAGGCATGGGAATTTCTGTGTTTATTGTTGGCCATGTGACAAAAGAAGGTGTGGTAGCAGGTCCCCGTGTGCTGGAGCATATGGTGGATACGGTGCTGTATTTTGAGGGAGAGCGCAATGCCTCTTACCGGATTTTGCGCGGCGTCAAAAACCGTTTCGGTTCGACCAACGAGATCGGGGTTTTTGAAATGCAGGAGAATGGTCTGGAAGAGGTTGAGAATCCTTCGGAATATCTGCTGAGCGGAAGACCAGAGGAAGCCTCCGGTGCGGTAGTTGCCTGTTCGATCGAAGGAACCAGGCCGATCCTTCTGGAGGTTCAGGCACTGGTTACCCAGACGAACTTTGGTATGCCGAGACGGACTGCAGCAGGAACAGACTTTAACCGTGTCAATCTGCTTATGGCAGTTCTGGAAAAGCGCTGCCGCTATGAGATGTCCCGTTACGATGCTTATGTGAACATCGCGGGCGGTATGCGGATGAACGAACCGGCCCTGGATTTAGCGATTATCCTGGCGCTGGTGTCAAGCATGAAAGACAAGCCGGTCAATCCAAAGTGCATTATATTTGGCGAGGTAGGACTGGCTGGAGAGGTGCGTGCGGTATCCCAGGCGGAGCAGCGTGTTCATGAAGCAATCAAATTAGGTTTTGAATCCTGCATCCTGCCGCAGGTATCCCTGGATAAAATGAAAAAGACCGACAAGATCACCCTGTACGGAGTCAGCAACGTGCGGGAGGCAATCCGTCTGATCTGATTCGTTTATCATTCTTATGGTGGAAGGCAGAACGCCAGGAATGCATGTTTCTGACGTTCTGTTTTTCGCATAAAATCAGGGTTTCGTATCAAAAATATATTTTTTTCAAAAAAATTAAAAAATTTGTTGACAGATACAGGAATCCGTGCTATTATAAATGAGCGTTGAGGGAAACGAAAAAAAAAGCTCAACGAAAACAACATAGGGGATTAGTTCAATGGTAGAGCACCGGTCTCCAAAACCGTCGATGGGGGTTCGAGCCCCTCATCCCCTGCTTGATTTAAGCGATAAGGTCGATTGATCTTATCGCTTTTTTCGTTTCATAGAGAATTGAGCATATACAAAACGCGATAGGAGGAGTTCAGCATGAGTGCTGACCAGAAAACAATCCGCATTTCCGTCCGCAACCTTGTAGAATTTGTCATGCGCAGCGGTGATATCGACAATCGCCGGACTTCGGCAGCAGAAAAGGATGCCATGCAGGCCGGGAGCCGCATGCACCGGAAAATCCAGAAGCGGCAGGGCGCCGATTACCACGCAGAAGTAGCGATGAAACATATCGTGGAGCAGGAAGATTACCGGATTTTGGTGGAAGGCCGCGCAGACGGTGTGATCGAAGCAGTTTCCGGTGTGACCATCGACGAAATCAAATGCGTCTATCTGGATCTTCATCTGCTGGAGAAACCGGCAATGGTCCATCTGGCGCAGGCCTTCTGCTACGCGTACATGTATTGCTGTGACCATGAACATCTGGGTACGATCACGGTTCAGATCACTTATTGCAATCTGGAAACAGAGGAAATCCGCCGCTTCCGGCAGGACAAGAGCAGGGAAGAACTTACCGAATGGTTTGAGGGACTGATCCATGAGTATGTGAAATGGGCGGAATATTTATACCGGCACACCATGCGGAGAAATGAATCCCTGCGGGATCTGGCATTCCCATATGCATACCGGACCGGCCAGAAAGAACTGGCTGTGTCTGTGTACCGTGCCCTGATCCGAAAACGCAATCTGTTCATTCAGGCACCGACCGGAATCGGAAAAACACTGTCTGTAGTATATCCGGCATTGAAATCCATGGGAAATGAAAATGGAGAAAAGCTGTTTTACCTGACAGCCAAAACCATTACACGCAGTGTGGCAGAAACTTGTTTTTCCCTGCTCCGGGAACAGGGCATGTGCTTTACAACGGTCACGATCACGGCGAAAGAGAAATTTTGTCCATTGGAAAAGCCAGAATGCAATCCGGATGCATGTCCTTACGCAAAGGGACATTTTGACCGGGTGAATGATGCGGTCTATGATATCATTCATGAACAGCATGGAATTACCAGGGATATCATTCTGGAATATGCAAAAAACTACCAGGTCTGCCCGTTTGAGTTCTGCCTGGATATCAGCAGCTGGGCGGACGGGATTATCTGTGATTATAATTATGTGTTCGATCCCAATGCAAAGCTAAAGCGGTATTTTGCGGATGGAAACCAGGGGGATTATCTGTTTTTGATCGATGAGGCCCATAATCTGGTAAACCGGGCCAGGGAGATGTTTAGTGCCTGTCTGGTAAAGGAAGATATTTTGCAGGTAAAGCGGATTATAAAGGCGAAGGCGCCCCGCTTGGAACGTGCGCTGGAACGCTGCAACCGCAATCTGCTGGAATGGAAGCGGGAGTCAGCCGGATATCAGATTCTGCCGGATGCGAATCTTATGGTATCGAATTTATTAACGGTAATGGGAGAATTTGAGCCGTTTTTTGACGAACACCGGGAGTTCCCGGAACGTGATATGGTGCTGCAGTTTTATTTCGACCTGCGTCATTTCTTAAATATGTACGATGGACTGGATGATCATTACCGGATCTATACGGAACTGGGGGCAGATGGAAAATTTTGCCTGTATCTGTTTTGCATTGATCCGTCCCGGTGTTTGAATGCGTGTCTTAAGCAGGGAATTGCCGGTATTTTCTTTTCTGCCACCATGATTCCCGTGACATACTATAAGAAATTGCTCAGCGGAAATCCAGAGGATTATGCAATTTATGCCAATTCCCCATTTGACGGCAGAAAACGACAGATCCTGATTGCAAAGGATGTCAGCAGCCGCTATACCAGGAGAAACCGTACGGAATTTGGAAAAGTGGCAGAGTATATCACCAAACTGGCACACAGTCATATCGGAAATTATATGGTGTTCTTTCCTTCCTATAATTATATGGAAGCGGTAGAACAGATCCTGGACGAACAATACGATGGGACGTTTCGATGGCAGATGCAGACAAACCGCATGACCGAAGAAGAACGGGAACAGTTTCTGGAACAATTTGAAGAGCAGAAAAAACAATCATTTGTGGGGCTTTGTGTACTTGGAGGAATCTTTTCAGAGGGAATTGACTTAAAGGCAGAACGTCTGGAAGGAACGATCATTGTAGGCACGGGTCTTCCCATGGTGTGCAGCGAACAGGAAATTCTGATGCAGTATTTTGATGAACAGGGGGAAAATGGATACGATTATGCTTATCAGTATCCGGGAATGAACAAGGTATTGCAGGCAGCAGGCCGGGTTATCCGGACAGCCAAAGACCGGGGCGTGATCCTGCTTTTGGATGACCGGTTTCTGCGAAGAGAGATTCAGGAACTGTTCCCGCGCGAGTGGACCGAGTATGGCATTGTGACCCGGGAAACAGTGGACGGGTGGCTTCAAAATTTCTGGGAGACGGTTTCCTGATCCGCGGAGTGCTGTATGCTTTGTTTTGCAGAATGCAATTTTTACGAAACAGACAATTTTCTGTGGAACAAGATCGTTTTATGAAACAGAAATGGAGATGCTACAGCATCTCCATAAATTGTTTTGCGGCCTGGGAAATCGGCAGATTTTCATTGCTTGCGACAACCAGCTGACGGGTTGGGAGTTCTTCCTCGATCTGAACACGGAAGAGACTGCGCTCATTTTCTGAAATACAGTAATCCGGAACAAAAGCGACACCAAGACCAATGCGTGCAAGGTCGATCAGCAGATCGTTGCTGGAAAGTTCAATCTCCGGTACCAGATCCAGCTGATGGCGCTGGAACATGCTGTGCAGGAATTCGCTGGTAGTGCTCTTGCGGTCCAGCATGAGGATTGGGAATTGCTTTAAGTCTTTCAGACTGACGGTTTTCCCTTTTAATTCCTTATATTCTTCGTTTGCGACAAAGAGATCTTTGAATTCCCGGATGATCCGCACGTTCTGTGTGTTGGAAAGACCGGAGTTCGGATAATTGGTGATGGCAAAATCGACCTGACCGGACTCCAGAAGCTTTGCACAGGCAATGGATGTCTGATTGGTAACTTTGATATGCACGTTTGGATAGCGGCGGTGGAATTCCTTTAAGTATGGAACCAGATAGTAGCGGCAGATGGTGTCGCTGGCTCCGATACGCAGCTGACCGCCGTTTAACGTGTTGGCTTCCAGAAGCTGGTTCTCACCCTGCCGGATTAAGTTCATGGCAGGTTCAATATGCTTAAGGAGAATCTCGCCTTCTGGTGTCAGTTGGACTCGTTTTGTGCTGCGGATAAAAAGCGGCTGGTTCAGCTTCTTTTCCAGAACCTTGATGGATTGGCTGACTGCAGACTGGGAAATAAACAGCTGTTTTGAGGCCTCCGAGAAACTTAAGGTGTTTGCTACGTGGTAAAATACTTTATAAAGTTCATAATTGATATCCAATATTAGTCCTCCTTATAAAACCATGGCTATTTTATCACGCTGCTGATGGGTTTGTAAAGAGGAAAATCAAATTGACAAGATATGCAAACAGGTGTATAGTTTCAGTAAATACGCGGATGTGCACCGGTGCATCTGCAATATGTACTGCAAGTAAAGGCGCTTGAGATGAAATTCAGGCGCCTGTTTTCTCGGGCGCATAGAACAAAACAGACAAAGAGTCATTCCTGTTTGAACATGCCTGAATAGCAGACAATTTATATAAAGGTGGAAGAAACGTGAAACAAGACGATACGATAAAAGTCGTAACAGAAGTAGGACTTGCTGTAGATGAAAAGCTCCGGATCTTGAAACATGTGATCGAACCGGAGCAAAAAAACGGAAAGGAAAAACGGATCTGTATTGTGACCGGCACGCATGGAGACGAACTGGAGGGTCAGTATGTGTGTTATGAGATCAACCGGATCCTGAAAGAACAAAAAGAACATTTAAAGGGAATCGTAGAGATCTATCCCGCATTAAATCCCCTGGGCGTGGATTCCATATCCCGGGGAATTCCTATGTTTGACCTGGATATGAACCGGATCTTTCCGGGAAGCGAGGAAGGCTCCGTGGCGGAGCATGTGGCAGCAAAAATTGTGGAGGATATCGCCGGTGCAGACCTTTGCATCGATATTCACGCCAGCAATATTTTCCTGAGGGAAATTCCGCAGGCGCGTGTCAATGTCAATACCAAAGAGACGCTTCTGCCATTTGCCACGCGTCTGAATCTGGATTTTGTGTGGGTTCATGCGGCTGCCACGGTTCTGGAATCCACGCTGGCCCACAGTTTAAACACCATCGGAGTGCCGACGGTCGTGGTGGAAATGGGTGTCGGCATGCGGATTACGGAAAGCTTCTGTCATCAGCTTACCGATGGTATTTTCTGTGTTATGAAAGACATGGGAATCTGGGATGGCGATGTGATCGAGCCAAAGGAACCGATCGTTTCCGATGACGGGGAAGTTGGGTTCTTAAATGCGGAGCATCCGGGCATCTTTGTACCATGCGTGGAGCACTGGAAAAATGTAGAACAGGGACAACTCATCGGCCGGATCCTGAATCCGCTGACTGGGGATGTGGCGCAGGAAGTCAAGGCACCGATTCACGGGATGCTTTTCACCCTGCGTGAATATCCGGTGGTATCCTGCGGTTCCCTGATCGCACGCGTGCTGGGAGGTGACTACCATTGAGGAAAGAAAATGTATTCACGCTGGAAAACTGTTATCGGGATGATATGGATGTTTATGGCTTCCATTTTGGAAAAGGGGAAAAGTCTGCCTGTATCGTGGGTGCCATGCGCGGCAATGAAGTGCAGCAGCTTTACATCTGTTCCCAGCTTGTAAAAGCATTGAAAGAACTGGAGGAAAAGGGCGCGATCGTGCATGACAATGAGATTTTAGTCATTCCTTCGGTCAACCACAGTTCCATGAACATCGGAAAGCGCTTCTGGGCAACGGATAATACCGACATTAACCGGATGTTTCCGGGGTACAATGCCGGTGAGACGACCCAGCGGATCGCAGCAGGTGTATTTGAGGCGATTCAGGGATACAATTACGGAATCCAGTTTACCAGTTTTTACCTGCCGGGCGATTTTGTCCCGCATGTGCGCATGATGGATACCGGATACCAGAATGCCAGCCTGGCGAATCTGTTCGGTCTGCCTTATGTGGTGATCCGCCATCCGGAGCCGATCGATACGGCAACCCTGAATTACAACTGGCAGATCTGGAATACCAATGCGTTTTCTGTGTATACCAGCGCCACCTCAGTGATCGACGAAAAAGCAGCCCGCATGGCGGTGGCTTCGGTTCTGCGTTTCCTGACCCGCATGGGGATCCTGCGCTATACCAGCCACAGCGGCTATATTGCGAGTGTCCTGCGGGAAGACGATCTGACCAATGTAAAAAATGATCTTCCGGGTCTGTACCGCAGACATGTGGAACCAGGGCAGGAAGTACACCGGGGAGAAGTACTGGCTTCCATTATCGATCCACTGGAAGGTGAGACGATCAGTCAGATCCTTTCACCGACCGACGGAATCGTATTTTATGCGTATCATGAGCCGACGGTCATGGAAGGCACGATCATTTTTAAGATCATTCGCAGACTGCATGAATAAAGGAAGGAACGCGTCCGCTGACATTGGAACCGGGAGTGTTTAAAAGTTAAATATGATAGTGTGATTTCTCCAGAAATCCGTTTATTTCTGCTCCGATGAAAAGAATACAGATACAGATATAAAGCCACAGCATGAGCAGGACAACGGCTGTCAGGCTTCCGTACATGTAAGAAAAATTGCTGAAGTGCGTAAAATAAATGGAAAAGGCATAGGAAAAAATAAGCCATCCGACCGCGGTGAAAACAGCTCCCGCAAGCTGCTGCCGCGGTTTTTGCTTTTTTGCCGGAACAATGGTATAAAGCCCGACGAAGGTAAACAGGAATACAGCCAGGGCAAACAGGGCACGCAGACTGATGATAAGGCGAGCAGCCGGTGCAAGGATCGGAAGATACCGGAACAGGAGACGTTCAATGTTTTTTCCGAAGATCAGAAGAACCAGGGACATCACACACACCAGCATAAAAATAAGGGTATAAATGGAGCATAGCATCCGCTGGAACACATAGTTGCGCCGTTTGAAATCCCCATAGATCCGGTTTAATCCGCGCTCAATGCCAAGCATCCCCTTGGAAGCAGACCAGAGGGCAGTCAGGGCAGTTACCGACAAAATGGTGCCGGGAGATTTGATATACAGATCATCAACAATGCTTACGATCAGGGAGTGCAGCATTTGCGGCATGATGCGGACCATGACGGCGAGCAGATCAGACTTGCCGACATTGGGCAGACACTGGATCAGAGTTAAAAGCAGCATGATAAAAGGGAAAAAGGCGGTTACAATAAAAAAGGATGCCTGTGCCGCATACACGGTAATTTCATCCTTTACGCACCGGTCCCATATGTGTTTACAGTGAAAAAACAGAGAAATCATAGATGGAAAGTTCCTTTCGCATTGGACAGACTGTGCTTACAAACCGTCATCTCCAAATTTATAACATCATAGTATCACGCAGATAAAAATATGGCAAGGATCGCTTCTTGTATGGACTGGAAAAAGGTGGTATAATAACAAAATCCTCTTTTGCGGGATGCAAAACAGAAACCTAAGATAACAGGAGGGGTACCATGAAGAGGTTGTTGCATTACTTGAACGACTACAAAAAAGAGTCGGTGCTGGCTCCGCTCTTTAAAATGTTAGAAGCCAGCTTTGAATTGTTTGTGCCGTTGGTTGTGGCACAGATTGTTGATGTAGGTATCAGAAATCAGGATACAGGTTATATCCTGAAAATGGGAGGAATGCTGTTCCTTTTGGCATTTATCGGTCTGGCATGTTCCATCACCGCCCAGTATTTTGCGGCAAAGGCAGCCGTCGGGTTTGCCACGGGCTTAAGAAATGACCTGTTTGCCCATATTGGAAGATTGTCTTACAGTGAGCAGGATACGATCGGAACTTCTACGCTGATCACGCGTATGACCAGCGATATTAACCAGGTACAGTCCGGCATGAATCTGGCGCTGCGCCTGCTCCTTCGTTCTCCGTTTGTTGTGTTTGGCGCCATGGTCATGGCATTTACGGTAAATGTAAAAGCAGCCATGGTTTTTGTTGTGGCGATTCCGGTTCTTTGTGTCATTGTATTCGGCATCATGCTGATCAGCATGCCGCTGTATAAAAAAGTACAGAAACAGCTGGACCGTGTAACCCAGGCTACACGGGAAAACTTAACCGGCGCAAGAGTCATCCGCGCGTTTAACCGGCAGGAAGATGAGATCAGAAACTTCGATGAATCCAACAGTCTGCTGGTGAAATTCCAGGTTTTTGTAGGAAAAATTTCTGCACTGATGAATCCGCTGACCTACGTTGTCATCAACCTTGCGATCATTGCAGTTGTCTGGATTTCTGGTAAGCAGGTAGATGCAGGAATCATCACACAGGGTCAGACGGTGGCACTTGTAAACTATATGTCCCAGATCCTGGTTGAGCTGATCAAGATGGCAAACCTGATCATTTCCATCTCCAAAGCTCTGGCTTGTGCAAACCGGATCAACACGGTTCTGGATGAAAAGAGCAGCATTGTAAGTCCGGCCGAAGGGATGGAGAAAACACCGGAGGTGTCTGCAGATCCGCAGAAAGCGCCGGCAAAAGTTCAGTTTGACCATGTGAATTTTCTTTATAAAGGAGCAAAGGCAGATTCTTTGACGGATATCAGTTTAACCGTAAAGAGAGGCCAGACCATCGGTATCATCGGCGGAACCGGATCCGGAAAATCTTCCCTGGTGAACCTGATCCCGCGTTTTTATGATGTGCGGGAAGGTGCAGTCCTGGTAGATGGTGTGAATGTCAAAGATTACAAGCTGGAAACCCTGCGCGAAAAGATTGGTGTCGTTCCGCAGAAAGCCATCCTGTTTAAAGGCACTCTGCGTGAAAATATGAAATGGGGCAAAAAAGATGCTACTGACGAGGAAATTTACCGTGCACTTGATATTGCCCAGGCCCGCGAGTTTGTAGACAGCAAGGAAAAAGGACTGGATCTTTATATTGACCAGGCCGGAAAGAATTTATCCGGCGGACAGAAACAGCGTCTGACCATTGCCCGTGCCTTGGTGCGCGATCCGGAAATTTTAATTATGGATGACAGTGCATCTGCCCTGGATTTTGCAACCGATGCAAAGCTGCGTATGGCGATCCAGAACGGCACAAAAGACATGACCGTGTTTATCGTATCCCAGCGTGCGACCACGATTCGCCATGCAGACCAGATTGTGGTTCTGGACGATGGTGCCGCAGTGGGTATCGGTACGCATGAAGAACTGTATGAAAGCTGTGAAGTATACCGCGAGATCTGTCTGTCCCAGCTTTCTAAAGAGGAGGTGCAGTAAGGTGGCAAAACTTGATATCGGAAAACACAAATCGACCTTAAAGCGGATCCTGAATTACATTGGCAGCTATAAGTGGCTTGTAGTCCTTTCTCTGGTCCTTGCAGCCGTGACGGTAGCGACTACGCTGTATGCGCCGATTCTGGTCGGAGAGGGCGTAGACCTGATCCTCGGTCCGGGCAATGTGGATTTTGCAGGACTGTTTGTGATCCTTCGGAAAATTGCAGTGATCATTGCCATTACGGCCCTGGCCCAGTGGCTGATGAACCATATCAATAACCAGATCACGTACCGGGTGGTAAAGGATATCCGTACCAAAGCATTTAACCATTTGGAAGTTCTTCCGCTCAAATACATCGATTCCCATCAGTACGGCGATGTGATCAGCCGGATCATTGCAGATATCGACCAGTTCTCTGAGGGACTTCTGATGGGCTTCACCCAGTTATTTACCGGTGTGCTGACAATCCTTGGTACTCTTGGCTTTATGTTTATGGTAAATCCGTTCATCACGCTGGTTGTGGTCTGTGTGACACCACTTTCCCTGTGTGTAGCGAGTTTTATTGCCAAGAAGACCTATTCCATGTTCCAGCTGCAGTCAAAGACCAGAGGTGAGCTGACTTCCCTGGTAGACGAGATGGTAGGAAATGAAAAAGTCGTGCAGGCATTTGGCTATCAGGAAGAAGCACAGAAACGTTTTGAGGAGATCAATGGACGCCTTCAGGGCTACAGCCTCCGGGCTATTTTCTTCTCCTCCATTACGAATCCGGCAACCCGTTTTGTCAACAGCATCGTCTATGCCAGCGTTGGCGTAGCAGGCGCTTTTGCAGCAATCCGTGGGCTTTTGTCAGTCGGACAGCTTTCTGCATTCTTAAGCTATGCAAACCAGTATACCAAACCGTTCAATGAGATTTCCGGCGTGGTAACAGAGCTGCAGAATGCGCTGGCGTGCGCAGCTCGTGTGTTTGAGCTGATCGACGAGCCGCAGTTTACCCCGGAAGATGCAGATGCGGTCACGCTTCAGAATGTAGACGGCAGTGTGAAACTGGAACATGTCAATTTCTCTTACACTCCGGATACATCCCTGATCGAGGACTTAAACCTCGATGTAAAGCCGGGACAGCGTATTGCAATCGTAGGACCGACTGGTTGTGGAAAGACAACGATCATCAATCTGCTGATGCGTTTCTACGATGTGGTCAGCGGTTCTATCAAAGTGTCTGGCGAAGATATCCGTCATGTCACCAGAAAGAGTCTGCGTACCAACTATGGTATGGTACTTCAGGAAACCTGGCTGAAAGCAGGAACAATCCGGGAGAACATCGCTTATGGAAAACCGGATGCAACCGAGGAAGAAATCATTCAGGCAGCAAAAGAGGCGCATGCCCACAGCTTTATCAAGCGTATGCCGCAGGGATATGATACCGTGATCTCGGAGGATGGAGGAAATCTTTCCCAGGGTCAGAAACAGCTTCTTTGCATTGCCCGCGTGATGCTGTGCCTGCCGCCAATGCTGATCCTGGACGAGGCAACTTCCTCGATCGATACCCGTACGGAGATCCGGATCCAGAAAGCGTTTGCGACCATGATGAAAGGACGTACCAGTTTCATTGTGGCGCACCGTCTTTCCACGATCCGTGAGGCCGATGTAATCCTGGTTATGAAAGATGGTCACATTATTGAGCAGGGCACCCATGAATCCCTGCTTGCCCAGAATGGTTTTTATGCGAACCTCTACAACAGTCAGTTCGCAGGTTAATGAGGAGTGGTGAGTATGAACTATGCAACAATCAAACCAGTTGATATTGCAAATGGTCCTGGCGTGCGTGTGTCGCTGTTTGTCAGCGGCTGCACGCACCACTGTAAAGGCTGTTTTAATGCCCAGGCCTGGGATTTTCATTATGGTGAACCCTTTACAGAAGAAATCTGGGAACAGATCTTTTCGTATCTGGATCATGACTATATGGAGGGAATCACCCTGCTTGGCGGCGAACCCATGGAGCCGGAAAATCAGGAGGGACTGCTTCCATTTGTAAAAGAATTAAAAAAACGTTTTCCGGACAAAAGCATCTGGTGCTTCAGCGGATATGATTTTGAAAAAGACATTCTTGGGCGAATGATGAAAGAATCCAGGATAACCCGGGAACTGGTTCCGCTGTTTGATGTGATGGTCGATGGAAAATTCGAAGAAGAGAAAAAAAATTTAAGCCTGAAGTTCCGCGGTTCAGAAAATCAGCGGATTCTGGATGTAAAGCGTTCTTTGAACGAAGGAAAGGCAGTCTGGGCAGAACAGTACCGTGAAAAGAACAAATCTCTTGACGGAATGTAAGATTTTTGTCAGAATGTTCCAATTCCCGTCAGAATTGTAGGAATAGTGTCAGAATCGCTAAGGGAACGGTAAAGTCTTAAGCCCCTTCATTGTGCTAGAATGATGTCATAAGAAAACAAGACAGAATTCAGACAGCGCAGATGAGGGGGCTTTTTTATGATGAGCAGAATGAAAATTGCGAAATGGATGTTTGCATTTGCCTGCACGATCTTTGCAGGATGTGGATTTAGCTTAGCCGGAGAGGGCTATGGTTTATACAAAAACGCAGTAGAAGAAGTAAGTCTGGAAGAAAAGGTTGCAAAAATCCGCAGCCAGGAGAATTTTACTTCCATAGAGGAATTACCGGAGACTTATGTACAGGCTGTGATATCAGTCGAAGATCACCGCTTCTATGAGCATGGGGCATTGGATCTGATCGCCATTGGACGGGCTATGTTCAACGATTTAAAGGCAGGCCGTTACGTAGAGGGTGGAAGCACCATTACCCAGCAGCTTGCAAAGAATCTTTACTTCTCCCAGGAAAAAACCATGAAACGCAAAGCGGCAGAAGTATTTCTGGCATTCGAGCTGGAGCAGAAGTATACAAAAAATGAGATTTTAGAGCTCTATGTCAACAGCATCTATTTTGGAGATGGCTATTACAGCATCGGAGAAGCCAGCGAAGGATATTTCGGAAAATCGGCTTCCCGGATGAATGATTATGAAGCTACACTTCTGGCAGGCGTGCCAAACGCACCGTCCAGATATGCACCAAGCAAAAACCTGGCCCTGGCTGAAAAACGTCAGCAGAAGGTAATCAGCCGCATGGAAGCATGTGGATACTTAAACGATCAGGCAGCCAGTGTGATGAGTGCAGAACTTCTGGCACTGAAATGAGAAAACAAAACCCCAGGGACAGTGTGATATGATATGTTCCCTGGGGTTTCGTCTATGATTTTTTCATTTATTGGATCTCACGAATCATGCAGTACTGCTTTAACGGGAAATTCTGCTTCATGATCCCATAAACCTTAAAACCAAGATTTTTGTAGAATTCCACGTTATGTTCATTGTGTGTTTCCAGCGAGATCATCATGCGGTGTTCATCGGCATAATCGATGGCTTCCTGCATGAGGTGCGCTGCAATGCCGTGGTGCTGCATATTTGGATCGACAGCCAGATAGATGATGTGAAGCCGCTGCTTCTGATGAAGCTGGTCTGTCCAGCTGGAGTTTAAGTAATCGCCACCCTTTAAAAAGTTATGGAAGGTTTTTAACGATGGATCCTCTTTGATGAGATAGGTATCGGTCTGAAGGGTTGCGCGCGCTTCTGCAAAGTAAAACTGGAAGATGTTGTAAGGCTCCGCTTCATCGGAAACCACCAGGATTCCGTTTAAATCTGCACTGTCCGAAAAAATCTCACAGGTTTCATAAAATTCGTCCATATCGCAGTGGAAAAGCTCCGGCATGAGGCGTTCCCGGATTTCCGGATCCGGGATCAGGGTCTCATAGAGCGGATCATGCTTGAAGCAGGTATATAAAAGTTTTTCCAGTTTCGGCAGGTCTTCACGCTGTACGCGGTATAGTTTATCGCTTTCCATAATGTGTTCAGACGGGAGACCGTCTGTCCTTTCTTTTGTTTGGTAATATGTAGTATATCGGATTTCGTCTGTTTTGCTTCTGGTATCGTCAGATCAAAAACTGGTCGTGAACCAGGCATTGGATCCGGTCTGTCGTCTGAATCAGCAGACGGCACTGGTCCTGGAAGATCCGTTCCAGATGACTGATCTGCGCAGAAAGCTGAAGCTCCTCCGGGGCAGTCTCTTTTTGCGCCAGCAGTGTTTTCACCAGAGCATACAGGTTCTCATGCGGCATCAGGCGTTTGTATCCCCATTTCAGGCGGTTCTGCGGCTGGTTTAATACATAATCGGTAAAGTGGTCATAAACTTCCTGATCGAACATGAATGCGTAAGCATTGTTATCAACCTGGTAGAGTTTGCGAAGGGCAGAAGAGAGCTTCTGCTCTTTTAAGTTTGCGATCGCTCCTCCGATGAGGCGGATATTCTGAAGCAGGATTTCGTGCGGATAGTGCACATTTCCATACCAGTCAATGCGGACCAGCTCATCCTGCGCACACTTGAAGCGTCTCAAAGCTTCCTGCTCGGCTTCCCTTGACTCGCTAAATAAGACTTCGGCTTCCTCTGTTTTTCCTTCGGCCAGAAGCTCCTGGTAACGGCTGTTTGTATGCATGCGGGATTCATAACGGTCTTCTGCAACTTCCTGTGCATGCTTTAACATGTCTTCCAGATTCGCGATTTTTTCCACGAGAGAGGCCAGTGTCATGGGACTGATCAGGTCCATGGCAACGAATGGACGGAGAACCTCTTTGGATGCGGAATATCCGTCTAATGCACGTTTCATAACCGGGGCAGAACATAACGGGATCACGCAGGTCTCGTCCAGGGCAGCGACAAGAAGGGCAAACAGCTCGTGGTGAAGCCGGTAAACCTGTTCGTCATAAAATGCATCGTTATCAAACTGGGAATGATAATGGGTCTCCATAAAGCTGCCGCCGGTAAAGTCATTGACCATGGACGGAATTCCGGCAATTGCCATGGAAAAATCATCCGACCAGGTCTCAATCGGAGAAGTAATGCGGGTCTCCTCCGGGTATGCCTGGGTCAGATCTGGAAGTTCGGAAAGATATTCCTCCAAAAAGCGGGTATATTCGTAGCAGCTGCGGATGCGGGCACGGGTGCCGTGTGCAAGCGCCGGAAGCTCAAAGTTTAAATCGGCGATGACCTTTCCAACCCACTCCGGATGCGCGGTAAACACCTGCTCGTAAGCGCCGGTCGACCAGTCGAAGTTGGAGTCTACAACCCCCCATTCCTCTGCAGCCATCGCACAGATTACAATGGTGTTGTTTGGCTTCATGCCGCTTTTTAAAAGTGCTTTCGCGATTCCAAACATCAGCGCAACCGCAGTGTTATCATCCTGGAAACCACTGAAGTAAGAGTCATAGTGGGCAGACAACAGGATCATACGGTCTGCATGCTTTCCCGGAATCGATCCCACGATATTGTAAGTGGTGCAGTCACGGGTTACGCGGCTGTCTGCATCCAGGGTTACGGTAATCTCGGAAGTAAGCGAGGTATCGCCTGCAGGGGCATCCGCATCTATGTGTGTGTTAGAAGCAGCTTCTTTTGCAAGGAGCAGACTCTTTAACGGGTCTGCATCTTTTCTGGAGATAGAAAACGCAGGCGCATTTTCCGGTCCGGCGATATCCTGCGCATTCAGCGCCTCATCGTCAATCTCGCCGTAGCCGCCGCTCTGTACAGCGATCAGCGCAGCAGCACCTTTTAAATGAGCCTGATAGACCGGATAATTGATCCACCATTCGTCTCGCTGGTTGATGTCGACCAGAACCAGCTTCCCGGTAATGTCTTTGCCTTCGTAGTCGGCAGCAGTTCCTTTTCCGAGATACATCAGGGAAAAGTCTTTCGGACCATCGGTCACAAAGGTGGTCTGGTAAGCACCGAGCTGAATCTCGTGCCGGGTCCCATTTTCATCGGTATAGGAAAGCACTGCCTTTTTAAATTCCCAGCCGTCTACCTTTATGGCATCTTTCGTGACGTTGGAAAGACCGATGGCTTCCATTTCCTGTTTCAGCATTTCGCCGGTCTCAAATTCTGCTTTGGAACCGGCCGGCCGGTAACCAAGCACTGGGTTGGAGCGGAACTGTTCCATGCGCTTCGCCAGCGTATAAGAATAATTTATATCAAGGTTTTCTAGGATTGATTGTTGTAAATTCATGTGGGTTAACCTCCGTTTGTGCAGTCGATTCCGTGACGAAGTCACGTGACTGCTTTGCCGTTTCATTATAGCACTGAATAGCGGAGGAGAAAAGGAAAATGGAGAAAAAAGAATCAGGCCTAAAATGAAAATTTAAATTCCACTTCTCCAAAGGGCGGTGGAGTTTACTCTTGCAC
>NZ_QULW01000019.1:0-43802 GCF_003481825.1 Clostridium sp. OM02-18AC
AACCAAGACGGTTTAGGTAAAAGAAAACGGATGAAATTCAATATGTGGTTTTGAGGGTACATGCCTCTAAAATTTAAATACGGCCTCGTGGTCAAGCGGTTAAGACGACGCCCTCTCACGGCGTAAACCCGGGTTCGATTCCCGGCGAGGTCATAAGGTTGAAGTCAGACAGGTTTGTCTGGCTTTTTTCTATATTCATTAGGAGCTCGCTAAGTGAGAAAAATACAAATTGACAATTGCCTATAACTTTGGTATGCTTATCAGCACGGTTAGCAAGAGCTAATTATAGGAGAACTCCGGCAATCCAGAAATGTCTCGGAAAATTGAGAATGGAGAAAAACGGAGAACTAACACAGAGAGACAACAAGAGGAAGATTATTTGACATATTTATGGATCAATCCGGTATCGGAGCGTATGATATCGGAGCAGAATTTAGAGCGGATTTTAACAGAGCATCATCTTACGCAGGTGCGCTGCTGCAAAGACTGGTGCAGCAGCGTGAAAAAACAATATGAGAATCTGATGAATCATGCAAACGGAATGGTGGCGGATGCCAGGTGTCCGGAGGCTGTGAATCTGATTGAGCGGTATAAAGAAGAAAAGGGGGTTCCCATTCAGGTGGCGGACATTGAGCCAATCCTGATCCATTGTGCCAGGGAACTCAGTGCCAGAAGCGATCTGGCAGATGGAGACAAGATTATCACGACACCCTGCCGCATTCTGGCAGAGCAGGGAAATGCGTTAGAATTGCCGCGGACCCGTTTTGTGAGCTGGAAGGATTTCCTTGCTGAGCTTGGCGAGACACCGGAAGATGCACCGGAGGCCAGCCCGATTCCACCAGGATTTTTTGCAGATCTTAAGGTCCCGGTGGTAAGCTTAAGCGGAAGAGAAGAGATTGAGACTTATCTGGAGCAGAGCGGTGAGGCGGTGGCAGGTGGTTTATCAGAAGGAGAAGCTGCAGGACAGAAAGCAGAAAGAGAATCTGAAAGACGGAAAAAGGTTTCAGATTCAGGATATGGCAAAATGAAGCGCGATCCGCTGCTTCTGGAATTGCTTTACTGCAGCCAGGGTTGTCATATGGGGGATGGAGTACGATGAAGGAAAAAAAGAAAGCATACATTCGCACCGACCGTGCTTTCCGGCAAAAACAGGGAGACAGGATCGGCATTCCGTTATCCTTTCTTCAGCCTGTTGCTGGTGTGCTTGTTGTTTTTGCGGCCTGGTATCTGGTGTGCCGCATGGAGCTTTTAAGTGCTTATGTGCTTCCGTCACCTCAAAAAGTATTTCAAAGTTTTTTGAAGATGCTGCAGAGCGGAGAACTTGCGCGGGACATTGGCATCAGCTTTCTGCGCGTGATCAAAGGATTTACTATCGCCTTTGTTCTGGCATTTGTGCTTGGCATGCTCCGTGCTTTGTTTCCGGCAACTTCCGGTTTTTATGAGCATGCAGTGCAGTTTTTCCGCAATGTACCGCCGCTGAGCATGATCCCGCTTCTGATCCTGTGGTGTGGGATTGGGGAGACGACCAAGACAGTGATCATTGTTCTGGCTTCGTTTTTTCCGATGTATTTAAATATCGTGAAAGGCTTTACCGGCTGTGACAAAAAGCTTCTGGAGGTCGGGACGATGTTTGGATATTCGAAACGTCAGAAGTTTTTCCGGATCGTACTGCCGTATGCGATGGCAGACATTCTGGTGGGGATGCGTATTGGCCTGGGCTACAGCTGGCGTGCGATCATTGGAGCGGAGATGGTGGCGGCATCCACGGGACTGGGACATATGATCCTCTTTGCCCAGCAGATGTCACGGACTGATAAGGTCATTGTTGGTATTCTGGTGATCGGACTGGTCGGATACCTGACAGACTGGTTATTTGGATTCGTCACGAGCTGGTGCCTGGCAACCGTGAGAGGGACGGATAGTGAAAGATAGTTAAAATGGAGAACATGGCAGCAATGACAGGAATTCGATTAAAAAACATACAGAAATCCTACCAGGTTGAGGACCGAACCGTCCCGGTGTTAAATGGCATTGATCTGGATATTCCAGCTGGAACGATCACGGTGATCCTGGGACAGAGCGGTTGTGGAAAAACGACGCTTTTGCGCCTGACCGGCGGGCTGGAAGAAGCGGATGGCGGTGAGATTTTGTGGGATGGAAACCATAAGACTGCGTTTGTCTTCCAGGAGCCGCGGCTGATGCCGTGGCTGAATGTCTGGGACAATGTGGTGTTTGGCGTAAAGAAAAACAGGCAGGATCCGGAAATGATCCGGAAGCTGATCCATACAGTTGGCCTTTCTGGGTTTGAGAAAGCCTTTCCATCCCAGCTTTCCGGAGGCATGAAGCAGCGGGCGGCGATCGCAAGGGCGTTAGCATATGAACCAGATTTTATTATGATGGACGAGCCTTTTGCGGCTTTGGATCATTTTACGAGGGCACAGATGCAGAAGGAGCTTTTGCGGGTGCAGAAAGAAAAACAGGGAAGCATCCTGTTTGTGACACACAGCATTGATGAGGCTTTGATCCTGGGAGACCGGATCGTAGTGATCGAAAAGGGCCTGGTGAAAAAGGTGTATCCGGTGGAGACACCGGCAGAGGAGAGAAATCTTCTGAATGACGGTTTTATTTCCCTGAAACGGGATATTATAAACAATCTAAATTTTATGTGACTGAGGAGGAAACAACATTATGAGAAAATGGATCGCACTGGGACTTGCTGCATGCATGACAGTATCGTCCCTGACTGGCTGCGGAAGTTCTAAGAAAGAGGCTGAGACAACGGCAGCAGAAAGTGCTGCAGAAAGTACTGCGCAGGAAACAGGCGCAGAAACAGATGCCGCAGAGAGCGAGGCAGAGAAAAGCGAAGCGGCAGGATCTGATCTGGACAAGCTGGTATTTACTTATGTAACGTCTCCGCTGAATGTGCCGACGATCATTGAGAAGAACCAGGGAATCTTTGAGAAGGATTTCGGTGAGATGGGCATTTCCACCGAGTACGCGGAGATCACCTCCGGCGCAGACCAGACACAGGCGCTGGCATCTGGCGATGTGCAGGTTTTATATGCAGTTGGCGCAACCTCTGTGATCCTGTCTGCAGCAAATGGCGCGGATATTAAAGTATTGAATATGTACAGCCGCTCCCCGAAGGCATTCTGCATGTATTCCAAGGACGAGAGTCTGACTACTCCGGAGAGCTTAAAGGGCAAGACCATTGCAGGTCCGGCTGGTACAAACCTGCATGAGCTTTTAGTATCTTACCTGGCACAGGCTGGCATGACCATGGATGATGTAAACTATGTGAGCATGAGCATCCCGGATGCGAAGGCAGGCCTGGATGGCGGCAGTGTAGACGTAGCGCTGTTAGCTGGTGCGGTTGCCTACAATGCTGACAAGCAGGGCTACCACAAGGTAACCGATGGAGAGGGACTCATCAAGGCGATCATTGCAGTGGCTACCACCCAGAAGTTCTATGATGAGCATCCGGAGGTGATCGCGCAGCTTGAAAAATCCCAGCAGGAGATTGCGGATTTCATGAAGGAAAACCCGGACGAGACTATGAGCATTGTGGCAAAGGAGCTTGATCTGGATGAGGAAGCAGTCAGAGAGATGTATGACTACTACGATTTCTCCCTGAATATCAGCGAGGACGACATCGATGGATTCCAGAAGACTGCAGATTTCATGCTGGAGTCCGGCATGATCGACGAGGCACTGGATGTAAACAGTCTGTTTATCAAATAAAATTGTTGCAGTGCAACGAAACAGGATAAAAAGTTTGTACACAGGAGAATAAGAAGGATGGGCAGCTGGTGCTGCCGTCGCAGGCATACGCAGGAGAATCGTGCCATACAGTGCCACGGCTGTCACAGACATTTGATATGTGGGATTACCAATCTGTTCCACGCCCTCCACAGCAATTTGCATCAGCAATCTGTCAGCCCGCACCGGTGATAAAGAACACTCTGGCTGGCACAGAAAGTCAGATTGAAGAAGCAAAAAGAAAAATTGTTCATGCCAGCAATACGAAAAACGGGATCATTACGAGCTATGCGACATACCGGACGATCCTTTGCGTGCGCCGGGTTATCTGATCAGAGAAAGTTGTCTTTTCAATGAGCAAAAATTGCTAAAATACGACAATATTTATACAAAGATACATGACAGGATTTTGAAATCAGGCAAGAGAAAGTACAACATTGTGGCAAAAATGGGAAAAACAGACGAAAAACACAAGACTTTTTTGTGAAAAAGTAGTAAAATAAAACCATTGAAATGCAAGGAGGGTATACGCATGAGTGCAAACAAAGAGACAATCGCACAGTGGATCCGGGAAAAGAAAACCGCTCTCGGTATTGAGTTCGGTTCCACCCGTATCAAGGCTGTTTTAGTGGGAGAGGACCACACGCCCATCGCATCCGGTGCCCATGACTGGGAGAACCGCTTAACCGATGGTATCTGGACTTATACCTTAGAGGATATCTGGAGCGGCATCCAGGATGCATACACAAAGCTGGCAGAGGATGTAAAGAGCCAGTATGGCGAAACACTGCATACAGTAGGCGGCATCGGCATCAGTGCCATGATGCATGGTTATATGGTATTCGATAAGAACGGAGAGCTTTTAGTTCCGTTCCGTACCTGGAGAAATACCATCACCGGAGAGGCTTCCGAGAAGCTGACAGAGCTGTTTTCTTATCCGATCCCGCAACGCTGGAGCATCGCACATCTGTATCAGGCGATCTTAAACGGAGAGCCGCATGTGCCGGATATCGATTACATGATCACTCTGGAAGGCTATGTACACTGGAAGCTGACCGGACAGAAGGTCCTGGGCATCGGCGATGTAGCAGGTATGTTCCCGGTTGACATCCACAACCACGATTTTGACCAGAAGATGGTAGAAAAGTTCGATGCACTGGTAGCAGAGAAGGGCTATCCCTGGAAGCTTCGCGACATCCTGCCGAAGGCTCTGGTTGCCGGTGAGGATGCAGGTTCCCTGACAGCCGAAGGTGCAAAGCTTCTGGATGTAAGCGGAAACCTGGAGGCAGGCATCCCGATGTGCCCGCCGGAGGGGGATGCAGGTACTGGCATGACTGCAACGAACAGCGTTAAGGTGCGTACCGGTAATGTATCCGCAGGCACCAGCGTATTTGCAATGGTCGTTCTGGAGAAAGAATTAAAGAAGGTACACCCGGAGATCGATCTGGTTACCACACCGGCCGGAGACCTGGTAGGCATGGTACACTGCAACAACTGCACTTCTGACTTAAATGCATGGGTAAACCTGTTTAAAGAGTTTATGGAGAGCATGGGCATGGAGGCCGATATGAACCGCCTGTTTGGTGTTCTTTATAACAAGGCCTTAGAGGGCGATAAGGACTGCGGAGGACTTCTGGCATACAACTACTTCTCTGGTGAGCACATCACCGGTTTCGAAGAGGGACGCCCGTTATTTGTACGTCGCCCGGACGATAAATTCAATCTGGCAAACTTTATGAGGACCCATCTGTATACTTCCCTTGGCGCATTAAAGACCGGTCTTGACATTCTGTTCCGCGAAGAGCAGGTTAAGCTGGACGTCCTGTTAGGACATGGCGGTCTCTTTAAGACTAAGGGCGTGGGCCAGAAGATTATGGCAGCAGCAGCCGGGGTTCCGGTCGAGGTCATGGAGACAGCCGGAGAGGGCGGTGCATGGGGCGCAGCACTGCTTGCATCCTACCGTGTATGGAAGGAAGACGGTGAGACTCTGGATGCATATCTGGAGAATAAGGTATTTGGCGGCCAGCACGGCACAGTCGTAGAGCCGGATGCAGACGATGTCAAGGGCTTTGATGAATTTATGGTACGCTACCATGCAGGTCTGCCGGTTGAGCGGGCAGCCGTGGAGGCAATGCCGGAGAAGGCTTGAAGGACATGCAGGTTTGGAATGGGGCTGGAGGTGACAACCTCCTCTGACCCTTTGATCCGGGCACTTTTACAATAAGGCTGGGAAAACTGCAAAGGAAAAGAGAAAAAGGATAAAGCAGAAAAACCAGAGAAAGACCAGAAGAAACCAGAGACAGGTCCGGACAGAATAGAGCTGCTGGAAAAGCAGTAAGAAATGGGAGGAAAAAAGGTATGCTGGAAGCATTAAAACAGCAGGTATATGAAGCAAATATGGAGCTGCCAAAGCGCGGGCTGATCACCTATACCTGGGGGAATGTCAGTGGAATTGACCGGGAAAGCGGCCTGTTCGTGATCAAACCGAGCGGTGTCGATTACGATCTGTTGAAACCGGAAGATATGGTAGTTATGGATTTAAACGGAAACCGGGTAGAGGGAACCATGAATCCTTCCTCCGATACCCCGACCCATGTAGAGCTTTATAAAGCATTCCCGGAGATTGGCGGCATTGTACATACCCATTCCCCGCATGCAACGGCATGGGCACAGGCAGGAAGAGGACTTCCGTGCTACGGAACTACCCATGCAGATTATTTCTATGGCGAGATTCCGTGTGCGAGAAACTTAACTGCAGAGGAAATCGAGGAAGGTTACGAAAAGAACACCGGCCTTGTTATCGTGGAAACCTTCAAAGGCAAAAACCCGATGTATGTTCCGGCTGTTCTCTGCAAGAACCATGGTCCGTTTACCTGGGGCAAGAATGCAGCGGAGGCTGTTCACAATGCAGTCGTGCTGGAAGAGATCGCAAAGATGAATTTTATGACGGAGCTCATCAATCCGAATGCAGATAACCGCACGCCGCAGTGTATGCAGGACAAGCACTTTATGAGAAAACATGGACCAAATGCTTATTACGGTCAGAAATAACAGGAATCGAAAATCTGGCTGCCGGACACACTTGCGCGTGTACAGGAACCTTACGTGAACCACAATCATAAATTCAGGTAAAATTGTGCGTAAAAATGAAAAATTGTTTGCAAAATTTGCAGACAGGTAGTACAATTTTGATAGAATATCGTGACTGCTCTTTACCTTTACAGTCACAAACATCAAAAAATAAGGGGGATTTTTAATCATGAAATTTTTCGTAGATACCGCGAATGTAGACGAGATCCGCAAAGCAAACGATATGGGCATTATCTGTGGTGTTACCACCAACCCGTCCCTGATCGCAAAAGAGGGCCGCGATTTTAATCAGGTTATCGCAGAGATCGCTTCCATCGTAGACGGACCGATCAGCGGTGAGGTAAAGGCAACCACCACTGACGCAGAGGGCATGATCAAAGAGGGACGTGAGATCGCAGCCATTCATCCAAACATGGTTGTTAAGATCCCGATGACCGTAGAAGGCTTAAAGGCAGTGAAGGTTCTGCATGCAGAGGGCATCAAGACCAATGTAACCCTGATCTTCTCCGCAGCACAGGCACTGTTAGCTGCAAGAGCAGGCGCAACCTATGTTTCCCCGTTCCTTGGCAGACTGGACGACATCTCCATGCCAGGCATTGATCTGATTAACGAGATCACCGAGATCTTCATGATGCACGACATCCAGACCGAGATCATTGCAGCAAGCATCCGCAACCCGATCCATGTGATCGACTGCGCAAAGGCAGGTGCTGACATCGCAACCGTTCCGTACAAGGTACTGGTTCAGATGACCAAGCATCCGTTAACCGATCAGGGTATTGAGAAATTCCAGGCAGACTACAAGGCTGTATTTGGAGAATAATCTGTAAAATTAATAGTTGACAGATTGTATGAAGCTTCTTTTGGAATGGGTTTGTGAGACGCCAGGCGAACGCTTTCGCAAGTAGCTGAGGCCGTGTTCCAGCGTTAATGGATACGGGTATCGAAACAAAAATCCTGAGTTTGTAAATTCGCTCAGTAGGAAGTGTTTCCGTACCTGGATATGAGACAGATTGGTGGCAGATATTCCGATGTGGAATATCTGCTTTTTGATTCTGTGAAAATCGGGTGGTAGCACGATCACATTCGTCCCGGCATAGCTTTGGCTATGCCGGGATTTTTTCTTTTCTGGAAATGTTTTTGGAAAGAGAACTCCGTTGATTTCTTGTTTCTTTCGAAATAACCACAAAGCAAATGAGGAGGAACTATTATGAGCAAAGGCAGATTTGGTATTCACGGCGGTCAGTACATTCCAGAAACCCTGATGAATGCAGTGATCGAGCTGGAAGAGGCATATAAGCATTATAAAGATGATCCGGAGTTTAACCGGGAACTGACAACCATGTTAAATGAATATGCAGGCCGCCCGTCCCGCCTTTACTATGCGGAGCGCATGACGAAAGATCTTGGTGGGGCAAAGATCTATTTAAAGCGTGAGGATTTAAACCATACCGGTGCCCACAAGATCAACAACGTCATCGGTCAGATGCTTTTGGCAAAAAAGATGGGAAAGACCAGGGGCATCGCGGAGACCGGAGCCGGTCAGCACGGTGTGGCTACTGCAACGGTGGCGGCCCTCGTGGGAATGGAATGTGAGGTTTTCATGGGCGAGGAAGATGCCAGACGCCAGGCTTTGAATGTATACCGGATGCGTCTTTTGGGAGCGAAAGTCCATGCGGTGACATCCGGAACCGGAACCTTAAAAGATGCGGTATCTGAGACTATGCGGGAGTGGACGAACCGCATTGAGGATACCCACTATGTGCTTGGTTCCTGCATGGGACCGCATCCGTTTCCGACGATCGTGAGAGATTTTCAGTCAGTGATCTCCAAAGAGATCAAGCAGCAGATGTTAGAGAAAGAAGGACGGCTTCCGGATGCTGTGCTGGCCTGCGTGGGCGGTGGCTCCAACGCGATTGGAGCGTTTTACCACTTTATTGAAGACAAAGACGTGCAGCTGATCGGCTGCGAGGCAGCCGGACGGGGTGTGAATACCGCTGAAACGGCAGCAACCATTGCCACAGGACGTCTGGGGATCTTCCACGGCATGAAATTGTATTTCTGCCAGGACGAATACGGGCAGATCGCATCGGAGCATATTCAGGCTTATGTGCGGGAACTGTGTGAGGCGGTGCATAACCAGTAATTTTTGTGCTTGCTGCTGTTTGCTTACGCAGGTGTGGCGGAAACAGAAAACGCTCCTTTGGAAACGTTATATTTTGTCAGAGCCTGTCGAAATATGACACAATAGCGGGTTGTTATTTCCTTTGTAAAATGTTATCCTAGATATAATAGTTAACGCAGATCGAAGGAGTTTTCACAGATCCGGCGCATGTAAAGGCGGAGCATATATATATGGCAGTAGACGAAAAAATGACACCACGACAGGCAGAGAAAGAAATCGAAAATTTCAAAAAAATATTCCAGGCAGTCCGGCTGTTTTCGGTAGACGAAGCAGATCAGATCCGGGAACGCTGCAGATCAGAATCCGATGCATGCAGTCCCTGCAATTTCCGGAAAATGGAACAGCAGTGCCAGAACTGTGTGGTTGCGAATGCGGCAGCCAGCAGAACAGAACGTGGAAAACTGGAAGTCTTCGATGATGTTTTATACCAGCTGATCGCCCGTTATGTAGAAATTGGCGGGAAAGAGTATATCATGGAGCTGGTTCGTCTGCTGGATAATGAATGGTCATTTGGTCAGCTGAACCATAAAAAACTTGTGGATCTGTTTGTCCATTACAATGACAAGCTTTACAAAGATGCGATCACGGATTCCTACAACCGGCGTTATTATGAAGACGAGATGAAAGACCGGGAGTGGAATGCCGGGATTGCCCTGGTGGATCTGGACGACTTCAAATTATATAACGACACATACGGACATAATGCCGGCGATATGGCGCTGCGTACCGTCGCCGATGTTATCCGGAAATACACGCGCAAATCCGATAGTCTGGTCCGCTTTGGCGGTGACGAATTTCTGCTAGTCATGCCGGATATCGGCGAAGAAGTGTTCAACAAAAAGCTGCAGGAAATCAAGCGCCGTGTCCATGAGGCGAACATTCCGGGCTATACCAAGCTGCAGATTTCCATCAGCATTGGCGGCGTCCTCTGCCAGAGTGAAAAAATCGATCTTGCAGTAGCCAGAGCCGACCACCTGATGTATCAGGCGAAAAACAAGAAAAATATGGTCGTGACGGAGCAGGAGGCAAGACGACTGAACAAGAATGGCGATATGCATAAGCAGAAAATCCTTGTGGTCGATGACTCCGAAATGAACCGTGACATCTTAATTACCATGCTGGAAGACGATTTTGACATCGTCGAAGCTGATAATGGAGAAGAGAGTCTGGCACTTTTAAGACAGTACGGAAAAGAAATTTCCGTAGTTCTTCTCGACATTGTCATGCCGGTCATGGACGGGTTTGAAGTGCTTGCGAGCATGAATCGGAACCATTGGATCGAAGATATTCCGGTCATCATGATCTCAAGCGAAGAATCGGGTGCCTTTATCCGGAAAGCATTCCAGTTAGGGGTATCGGATTATATCAGCCGTCCGTTCGACAACCGTGTGGTTCGTCAGAGAGTATTCAATACCATTAAGCTTTACGCAAAACAGCGGCGGCTGATCGCCCTGGTATCCGACCAGATCCATGAAAATGAAAAGAATAACCAGATGATGGTTGAAGTCTTAAGCCAGATTGTAGAATTCCGAAATGGAGAGAGTGGTCTCCATGTTCTGCATATCAAAGTGCTGACAGAAATGCTGTTGGAAGGAATTTTACAAAAAACAGACCAGTATCACCTGACACCAGAACTCTGTCAGATGATCTCCACCGCATCTTCGTTCCATGATATCGGAAAGATCGGTATCGACGAGAAAATCCTGAACAAGCCGGGAAAACTGACAAAAGAAGAATTCGAGGAAATGAAAAAGCATACCCTGATCGGTGCGTCCATGCTGAGTAAGATGGAACGCTACAAAGATGAAGCACTGATCGATATTGCGTATCAGATCTGCCGGTGGCATCATGAGCGGTATGACGGAAAAGGCTATCCGGATGGACTGGTTGGGGATGAAATCCCGATTTCCGCCCAGATTGTATCACTGGCTGATGTTTACGATGCCTTGATCAGTGAGCGCGCCTATAAAAAGGGCTAC
The DNA here is from genome assembly GCF_003481825.1 of Clostridium sp. OM02-18AC. GTDB lineage: Bacteria > Bacillota > Clostridia > Lachnospirales > Lachnospiraceae > Brotaphodocola. The sequence continues at coordinate 11,014 of NZ_QULW01000019.1, forward strand.
AGCCATGAGAAAGCAATCGCAATGATCCTGAATGGAGAGTGCGGAATCTTCAATCCGATCCTGATTGAATGCCTGATGGAGATCGAACAGAAGATTAAGCAGAAAATGCAGGAGATTCAATAAATAAACAATATCGTACAGTAAGCATCAATAGTTCCGAAAGCCCCCGCCCCGCCATGCATAAGCGCATTCACGCCTGTTTTCACCCGTTTTGCTCCGCCGCCGATTGATCGTTCCTCCGCTAACTCGCTCACTGCGTTCGCTCAGACAGAGCTCCGAAACGATCGCTATGCTCACAAAACGGGCTGCAACAGGCTAAAAGAATGCGCTTACGCATGGCGGAGCAGGGGCTTTCTACTATACTGGCTCCATTACATATAAAAAACCTGCAACCATTACTGAAATGATGAAAATAGGATAACTATCGGTCAAATCAGTAATGGTTGCAGGTTTTTTCGTACGCAGCGGTGCCCAAAAAGTAGGGCGTGTGCGAGTCTGGCTTCTGGAATTTTCAGCATATCAGTTGTTTCGCCTCTTGAGGACCCATGTCCGAATGCAGCGGATGTAATCCGATGCAGGCGAACATGTGTCAGCGAAAGCAAGCGAACAACGATATGTGAAAATGGAAGAAGTCAGACTCGTACACGCCCGGACCTTTTATTCGTTACTGTGCGATATTGTTTATTATCTGGTCTCTGAAAATAGATCCGAGCTGGTACTTGTCAGGAAAATAAGAAGACAATCCGTTTGACTTTTTGATATTTTTGGAAAACAAGGGGAAAACTGATATCTGAAAAAAGAATGATTCTGGTGATTTCAATAATACCAGATAAACCCTATAATGAAGCCATAAGAAATCCGGTGCAGTGAACAGGAACGAAAACTACCGGACAAACTATTTTCAGATCGCAGAAATGGAGGATTCACTTATGGCAGAGCAGACTTTAAAGAACGTGTATGGACTTTTTATTGACGGAGCGTGGCGCCCGGCTTCGGACGGTGCGGTTTACACCAGCAAGAACCCGGCTAACGGACAGGAACTGGCGCAATGTGCAGAAGCTACCAGAGAAGATGTGGATGCGGCAGTAAAGGCAGCGTGGAAAGCATATCCGGAATGGAAGAAGACCACAAAAGAGCAGCGTGCGGCACTGTTGGAGAAGATCGCAGACCGCATCGAAGAAAATGCGGCATGGCTGGCAAAGGTAGAGACGATGGATAACGGAAAACCAATTCGTGAGACTACAGCCATTGATGTGCCGTACTCCATCCGTCACTTCCGCTATTATGCAAGCCTGATCCGTACCGATGAAGGTGTGGCTTCTGTGCTGGACGGCAATATGATGAGCCTTGTACTCCGTGAGCCGATCGGTGTTGTGGGACAGATCGTACCGTGGAACTTCCCATTCCTGATGGCAGCATGGAAGCTGGCTCCGGCACTGGCAGCAGGCGACTGTGTGGTATTTAAGCCGTCTTCCGCAACTTCCTTAAGTATGCTGGTGTTTACCGAACTGATCGCGGATCTGCTCCCGGCGGGTGTGCTGAATCTGGTAACCGGTTCTGGCAGCAAGTCCGGTCAGTATCTTCTGGATCATCCGGATCTGTGCAAGCTGGCTTTCACCGGTTCTACCGAGATCGGAAAGAATGTGGCGAAGGCGGCAGCAGAGAAACTGATCCCGTCTACCCTGGAACTGGGCGGCAAGAGTGCCAACATCATTTTTGCGGACTGCAACTGGGATATGGCGGTAGACGGAGTCCAGCTTGGTATCCTCTTTAATCAGGGTCAGGTATGCTGCGCAGGTTCCCGCGTCTTTGTACAGGAAGAGATTTATGACCGGTTTGTGGCAGCCCTGGTGGATGCGTTTGGAAAAGTGAAGGTTGGAGATCCGCTGGATCCGGAAACCCAGATGGGAGCCCAGGTGAACCGCAGACAGGCAGAAAAGATCCTCTCTTATGTGGAACTGGCAAAGAAAGAGGGCGCAACCGTGGCCTGCGGCGGTGATTTCTACACAGAAAATGGATGTGACAAGGGCAGCTTTATCCAACCGACCCTGATCACGAATGTAACCAATGATATGCGGGTAGCACAGGAAGAAATCTTCGGACCGGTAGCGGTTGTGATCAAATTCAAGACCGAGGAAGAGGTCATTGCCATGGCAAATGATTCGGTATACGGTCTGGGCGGCGCAGTATGGACCCAGAACTTAAACCGTGCACTGCGGGTAGCAGGAAGCATTGAGACCGGACGTGTATGGGTCAACACCTACAATCAGATTCCGGAAGGTGCACCGTTTGGCGGTTACAAACAGTCTGGTATCGGACGTGAGAACGACAAGGCAATCCTGGATGCTTACAGCCAGACGAAAAACATCATGATCAATCTCAATGAAGTGCCGTCAGGTTTTTATCCGGCAAGGTAAAACGGGGGACAATTTCATATAAGAAGTACAGGCCCGGGATCTAGAGAACATGGGATTCCGGGCCTGTGTTATGTCGGGTGGCATCGTTATTTCAGATAAGAAAGAATGGCACTGGTGTATTGATTCAGGCAGTGTTCCTCTGCGAGATACACATCGCCCAGTGCAGCGTAAAGCATTTTATCTTTGTATTCCTGCTTCATGACGGGTTCCCAGATTGCCTCAAACTGGGGCAGGAAAAATCCGGTGGTTTTGGTATAGCAGTTGGAGGCTGTCGCCTTGATGCGGGCTTCTTTGTCCACGCATGCGCCGATACTTTTGTGGACAGCGCGGTCTTCGAAGGGAAGATAGTAGTAATCCTTATAGTCCGGATAAAAATGCTTAAGGGTGCCTTCGGTCAGTTCGACAAAAAAGATAACCTGATCCTGCTCGATCCGGCATCTGGCTGGCGGCATCGCTGCTTTGACCGGAACCGGAATGGAATAGGGACTCTGGCAGATGAGCTTTAACAGATGGCGGGTCTGTCCGTCTGCCAGGGACTCGTCCACAATCTGCTGTTCTTTCAGGGTGAAAGCATGCTCTAACAGATCCGGATAATTCAGGATCGGAAGAATAGAAGGCATGCCTTTTAAATCGTCCTCATTGTGCAGGATAAGCAGGTCGTACAGCTCTTTTTCGTGTGTCATCAGATAGTCTTTGTAGACTTCAATGAGCTGTCCGCCATTGTATTTGTCGGTGCGGGAAATCCCAAGAAACTGTTCGATGGATTTCTGCTTTAAACTGTCCAGCCCCAGAAGATTCCGGTATGGCTTTACTTTTTTATAGATATCAAAGCTGGCTACATTGTCAAAGCTGTAGGGCAGATTGAAATGTTTACAGCGTTTTAATAAAAACGGAATATCGAACCCATCCCCGTTAAAATGTACCAGTGTTTTATATTGTTTCAAAAATTTGAAAAAATTGTGCAGCAAGTCTTCTTCAGCTGCCCTGGTATCCGCAAACCACTGGATCAGGTTCCAGGTATTGTCTTTGTAATAGGTGCAGCCGATCAGATACAGTTGGCAGCGGTCACCGGAAAAGCCGGTGGTTTCAATATCAAAAAAGAGAAGATCCTCCAGTTTTCCGATCCGCTCTAACGGGTAGGTGTCGGGAAGCTGGAGCTTTTTTTCTATGGTGATCAATGGGAAAACTCCTTATCATTGGTGATTGTGTTACGGACATTGCGCATGAACAGTAACGTAGTCGTATGAGGTTGCCAGACACGTGTGCGGAAACAGACCGCATGATGCGGCTACCGCGGAAAAGACAAAGCAGAAAGTATAGTTTGCCCGTGCCCGACTTGATTATAACGGCAGGTGCAGGGAATGTCAAATTTACAATATTCTTGCGGGAAAGTTGTTTTTCCATTATACTTATTTCCAGTGAAGATAACAAAGAGGCAGGAAAAGAACATGTGGAAGATCAAACATATTTTTGATGGGGAGTATGGATGCGAAGGTCTGCTGCCAGGGCAGTCCCCGAAGGTTTCTGTGACTCTGCTCCGGGAGGATGGAACCGAACGGTATGTATCGGTGGAGGATGCGTGGCTGACAGAGCAGGGGCTGGACGAGGGAGATATCTGGCCGGAAGCATTGCCGGAGAAGTTTTGAAAGGTAAAAACGGTTCAGTTTGTTTTGGAAAACAGAACAAAATGACAAGTTGTTTTGTTGCAAGACAGTAAGTCGGAACGTTGGAAGAAAAAACAGATTAAAGAAATAGAAAGGCAGATTGACATGAATATTCAGATCTTCGGCACAAAAAAGTGCAGCGATACCCGCAAGGCAGAACGTTTTTTCAAGGAGCGCGGGATTAGGTTTCAGTTTATAGATATGAAGGAAAAGGGCATGAGCAAGGGCGAATTCAATTCCGTAGCGCAGGCGAATGGCGGCCTGGAAGCCATGCTGAATCCGGATGCGAAAGACCAGGATACGCTGGCGCTGATCCGCTATCTGGCAGCAGAGGATAAGCTGGAGAAGATCCTGGAAAATCCCCAGGTGATCAAAACTCCGGTCGTGCGAAATGGTAAGCAGTCTACGATCGGCTATCAGCCAGATGTGTGGAAGGGCTGGTCATGAGCGGAAGATATTCAGAACAGGAAGAAAACCAGTGGGACCGTCTGCTGAAGATCAAAACGATGGGACGGGACGATTCCAATGCGGACCAATACCGTTATCCCTACGAGCCGACACCGTATGCGGTACTGGAGCGTCTGGCCAACTGCGGGTGGATTCGAAAAGGAGATGTCCTTTTGGATTATGGCTGCGGAAAGGGACGGGTGGACTGCTACTTATCGTATCAGACTCGCTGCCACAGCATTGGCGTGGAATATGATCCGCGTATCTATGAGGCTGCTGTAGAAAATCAGAAAACAGCGGTTTCCGGAAGCCGGACAGAGTTTGTTCTGGCCGATGCAGGAGCGTATGAGGTGCCGGAAACGGTGAACCGCGCTTATTTCTTTAACCCGTTTTCTGTGGAGCTGCTGAAGAAAGTAGTCCGGCGGATTCTGGATTCTTGGTATGAAAATCCAAGAGAGATCCGCTTGTTTTTCTATTATCCGTCCGACGAGTATATGGTCTATCTGATGACCGTGGATGAGCTGATGTTCGCGGATGAGATCGACTGCAGGGATCTGTTTGACGGGAAGGATGTAAGGGAGCGGATTGTACTGTTTGAGATTGCTTAGGCAGAGCAACGCATAAAGCTATGTGATCCATTTTCGTAGCAGTTCCATGTCTATCGGAAATGTGGAAAAAAGAAAATAAAAAAATTGTACAAAAAGTATTGACAATTAGAACAATAAAGGTTATACTACGTAAGCACTGTTGAGTGAGACATCACTCGGACAGACGATATGGGGTCTTAGCTCAGCTGGGAGAGCATCTGCCTTACAAGCAGAGGGTCATAGGTTCGAGCCCTATAGGCCCCATACCAAAACCAAATATGGCGGAATAGCTCAGTTGGCTAGAGCACACGGTTCATACCCGTGGTGTCGAGAGTTCAAATCTCCCTTCCGCTACGATGAAGAAAGGCAATCTGTGAAAATGGGTTGTCTTTTTTGCTTTTTCTGTTTGTTTTGGAAAAGAATAAAAAGAATCATAAATTTTCCAGAAACCCCTTGCAACTTCCGCCTCTTTGCTTTAAAATATTCACGATATGCAAACAGGCTGGGAAGAAGAGGAGTACGTCGTAAGCTTCTGTCAGAGAGAACCGTCCATCGGCTGGAAGACGGTTTCAGAGGGCGCGCACGGAAGGTAGCTTCGGAGCCGGAATCCTGAATCATATCTGGAGTGCGGAGTGTTTCAAAGAGGACCCTGCAGTCTGGATTTAGACGAAGTAGGGGTTCCCGTCTGATCCGCGTTAAGGAGACAGCTGTTGCTTCTGGCAGCAGTGACAAAGTGAGAAACAAAGGTGGTACCGCGGAACTTTTCGCCCTTTATGCAGAACGCAGATTCTGTATAGAGGGCTTTCTTTATTTATTATAGAAGAAATGCAATTGTTCCAGAGAGCTGCCGTGGAAAAGAGGATTTCTACACATTTACACATAAGGAAAGGAAATGATCATGAAAGAACTGGAAAAGAATTACAATCCTTCTGCCATTGAGGAAAAGCTGTATCAGAAATGGCTGGATAACAAGTACTTCCACGCAGATGCTGAGCGCGGAAAGAGAGAGGGCAAGAAGCCGTTTACCATCGTTATGCCGCCGCCAAACATTACCGGACAGCTGCATATGGGTCATGCACTGGATAACACCATGCAGGACATCCTGACCCGTTACAAGAGAATGCAGGGCTACGAGGCGCTGTGGCAGCCGGGTACCGACCACGCAGCAATCGCAACCGAGGTGAAGGTAATCGACAAGCTGAGAAAAGAAGGCATCGATAAGCACGATCTGGGACGCGATAAATTCCTGGAGGCATGCTGGGACTGGAAGAAAGAGTACGGCACCCGCATCATCAAGCAGCTGCATAAGCTTGGTTCTTCCGCTGACTGGGACAGAGAGCGCTTCACCATGGACAAGGGCTGCTCTGACGCTGTGCTTGAGGTATTTGTAAAGCTGTACGAGAAAGGCTACATCTACAAGGGCTCCCGTATCATCAACTGGTGTCCGGTCTGCCAGACTTCTATTTCCGACGCAGAGGTAGAGCATGAGGAGCAGGATGGCTTCTTCTGGCACATCAATTACCCAATCGTGGGCGAGGAAGGCCGTTTCGTTGAGATCGCAACCACCCGTCCGGAGACGCTGCTTGGTGATACCGCAGTTGCAGTAAACCCGGAGGATGAGCGCTATAAAGATATCATCGGCAAGATGTTAAAGCTTCCGTTAACTGACCGCGAGATCCCGGTGATTGCGGATGAATATGTAGACAAAGAGTTTGGTACCGGCTGCGTGAAAATCACCCCGGCTCACGACCCGAACGACTTCGAGGTTGGACGCCGCCACAACCTGGCTGAGATCTGCATCATGCATGACGATGCGACCATCGACTGCAAGGGCAGCAAGTATGACGGTATGGACCGCTATGAGGCCCGCAAGGCTATGGTAGAAGACTTAAAGGCACTGGGGCTGTTAGTTAAGGTTGTTCCGCATTCCCATAATGTAGGAACCCATGACCGCTGCAAGACCACCGTTGAGCCGATGGTAAAACAGCAGTGGTTCGTCCGCATGGATGAGATGGCAAAACCGGCGATCGCAGCATTGAAGAACGGCGACTTAAAATTCGTTCCGGAGAGCTTCGGAAAGACCTATCTGCACTGGTTAGAGGGAATCCGTGATTGGTGTATCTCCAGACAGCTGTGGTGGGGCCACCGGATCCCGGCTTACTACTGCCAGGAGTGCGGCGAGATCACCGTTGCAAAATCCATGCCGGAGAAGTGCCCGAAGTGCGGCTGCACCCACTTAAAGCAGGATGAGGATACCCTGGATACCTGGTTCTCTTCTGCACTGTGGCCGTTCTCTACCCTGGGCTGGCCGGAAAAAACCAAGGAGCTGGAATACTTCTACCCGACCGACGTGCTGGTAACCGGTTACGATATCATCTTCTTCTGGGTTATCCGTATGGTATTCTCCGGATATGAGCAGACCGGCAAGTGTCCGTTCAACACCGTCCTGATCCACGGTCTGGTACGCGACAGCCAGGGACGCAAGATGAGTAAGTCTCTTGGCAATGGGATCGATCCGCTTGAGGTTATCGACAAGTACGGCGCAGATGCCCTGCGTATGACGCTGATCACCGGTAATGCACCGGGCAACGACATGCGTTTCTACTGGGAGAGAGTGGAAGCAAGCCGTAACTTCGCAAATAAGGTATGGAACGCATCCCGTTTCATCATGATGAATATGGAGAAGGCTCCGGTACACGATGTTTCCTTATCTGACCTGACCATGGCTGATAAGTGGATTCTGTCCAAGGTCAACACCCTTGCGAAGGATGTTACCGAGAACCTGGATAAATTCGAGCTTGGTATCGCCCTGCAGAAGGTTTACGACTTCATCTGGGAAGAGTTCTGTGACTGGTACATCGAGATGGTAAAACCGCGTCTGTGGAACGACGAGGACAGCACCAAGGTAGCAGCACTGTGGACCTTAAAGACGGTTCTGATCAACTCCTTAAAACTGTTGCATCCGTATATGCCGTTCATCACCGAGGAGATCTTCTGCAACCTGCAGGATGAGGAGGCGTCCGTCATGGTATCCGCATGGCCGGAGTACAAGGCAGAGTGGAACTTTGAGCAGGATGAGTATGCCGTGGAGACCATCAAGGAGGCAGTCCGTGCGATCCGTAATGTGCGTACTTCCATGAACGTGGCACCGAGCAAGAAAGCAAAGGTTTATGTGGTTTCCGAAAATGAGAAGCTGCTTCAGATCTTCGAGCACAGCAAGGTATTCTTTGCAACCCTGGGCTATGCAAGCGAGGTATTCTTACAGAAGGATAAGCAGGGCATTGCCGATGACGCAGTATCCGTTGTAATTCCGGAGGCATCCATCTATATGCCATTTGCAGAGCTGGTTGATATCGCGAAAGAGGTTGAGCGCCTGCAGAAAGAGGAAGAGCGCCTCACCAAGGAGCTTGCACGTGTAAACGGCATGCTGTCCAACGAGAAGTTCGTAAGCAAAGCTCCGGAAGCAAAGATCAACGAGGAGAAGGCTAAGCTGGAGAAATACACCCAGATGATGGAGCAGGTAAAGGCACGTCTGGCACAGCTGCAGTAACTGGCGGCGTGAAGTGGAACAAAAATAAATTTCGCAATCGTTCATAATTTTAAGTGGACAGGCATAGATTACAATGATAGACAAGAATGCGCGGGATTACCTGCTGGGGATCCCGCTTTGGACAAAAAAGAAAAATACGCTGGATGAGGTCCGGGATTTTCTGGAAAAGCTGGGAAATCCGGATGAAGCATTAAACATCATCCATGTGGCAGGAACCAACGGAAAGGGTTCGGTGTGTGCGGACCTGACAGCCATTCTCATGGAAGCCGGGTATCATGTGGGAACGTTCGTGTCCCCGCATCTCGTGGACGTGAAGGAGCGGTTCCTTTATGATGGAAAACCGGCTGATGAGGCAGACTTTTCGGAAAGCTTCGCCCGGGTAAAGGCTGTCACTGACGAAATGATGGAAGAGGGCTATTCGCACCCGACCTTCTTTGAGTTTGTATTCCTGATGGCAATGGATTTATACGGACGGAAAAAGCCGGACTTTGTTGTCCTGGAAACGGGACTGGGCGGACGGCTGGATACGACCAATGTGATCCGGCATCCGTTAGCCTGTGTGATCACCTCGATCAGTCTCGACCATACGCAGTATCTGGGTGATACCGTGGAGAAAATCGCGGCAGAAAAAGCCGGGATTATCAAGCCGGGGGTGCCGCTTGTGTATGATAATAACGACAAGGCGGCAGGAGCCGTGATCGCGGCAGCTGCGGACAGGCTTGGCTGCGCAGCTTATGGACTTACGGCAGAAGGTGCGTACCGGGAGGTTTCCTTTGCGGCGCCTTACCAGGCTATGAATGCGGCACTGGCGGTAAAAGTACTGGAGGTACTGGATATTACCGGTGTGGATGATGCCGTGTGCAAAAAAGCGCTGGCTTCGGTGCACTGGAATGGCCGGATGCAGCAGGTTGCTCCTGATGTCTGGGTGGACGGTGCACACAATCCGGGCGGGATCCGTGCATTTATCCAGGCAGTGAAGGAGCAGATGGCAGAGATGGATCCGCAGGAGACATTGTGCCAGCAGCCGGGGATTCATCTTTTATTTGCGGCGGTGTCGGACAAGGATTACCGTGAGATGATCCGGCTGCTTTGCGGTGAACTTTCTCCAGAATCGGTTACGGTGGTGCAGCTTCAGAGTGAGCGGGGACTTCAGGCAGATGCCCTGGCGCGTCAGTTTGAGGAAGCCGGATGCAGCCATGTCACTGCGTTTGATTCCACAAAGAAAGCGCTTGATTTTGCACTTTCTGAAAAGAAGGAAGGAGAACGCCTATATATGGTAGGCTCTTTGTATCTGATCGGGGAGATTCTGGAAACCCTGAAGCAGCGCGGATGTTAAATGCGCATGGAAAAGCATTGGGGAATTTCATTGCGGGGCGAGTATGTGGGGCAGTAACATTTCTGCTGTCAGCTGTCTGATTGCAGGTGGCGGCAAACGACGAAAGGAAATTGTATGCTGGATTTTGAAGAAGAGATCGCACGCTTCCAGCCGAGTCTGGAAGTCGGTGATGTGGAAATGCAGATTGTGAAAGAGGATCTGACCGATATGACAGATCTGATGGTGGAACTGCTGAAAAACAGGGAGTAACAAAAAACGAATATGAAAACAGGAACGAAAAACCGGCAGATTGCCAATGCCTATTATAACATTGGTCTGGAAAAAGCAAAAAGCCGGGATCTGTCCGGCGCGGTTACTGCGCTGAAAAAGAGTCTCCGGTTTGACAAATATCAGACCGATGCGAGAAATCTCCTGGGTCTTATTTACAATGAGATTGGCGAGGTAGGTGCGGCGTTGACCCAGTGGGTCATCAGCTTAAACCTGCAGGAGCAGGACAACCTGGCAGAAGAATATCTGCGTAAAGTCCATGCGGCAAGAGGGTATCTGGAGTTGGCGGATCAGGCTGCGAAGAAGTATAATCAGGCACTGATCTATGCCCAGAACGACAACGAGGATCTGGCTGTCCTGCTTTTGATGCGCATGGTAGAGGAATTCCCGCAGTATGTCAAGGCACAGGAACTGCTTGCGCTTTTGTACCTCCATCATGAGGATTATATCAAGGCGGGACGGTGCCTGTACCAGGCTTTAAAGATTGACCGCTACAACCCGTGGGCGCTCCATTACATGGACATCGCCAAGCACAATACCGGCAAGGCTGAGGTGGAAAAACGGAAACTGCAGAATGCCTTTTCCCACCGGCAGATGCAGGACGATGACATCATCATACCGCCAAGCTATAAGGAAAATACCGGCTGGCAGTCAGTATTAAATATCCTGGTCGGCCTGGTACTTGGTGCCATGGTCATCTTCTTTCTGGTCATGCCAGCGAGTACCGAGTCCCTGAATGCGAAGCATAATCAGGAACTGAAAAATACGCTGGAGGAGTTAAACCAGAAAAATCTGGAGATCGACAGCTTAAACCAGAAGGTGGAGACAGCGAAGAGTGCACAGGATCAGGCAGAGGAAAATTTAAAGACTCTGCAGAATTCCAGTGGAGGCACCCTGGCGCAGTACCAGAACCTGGTGAAAATCCTGCAGGCATACCGGGATGAAGACCAGCAGACAGCCGTGCTGTTGTATGTGGATACCGACTGGTCTGTATTAAATGACGGCGTGCTGAATGAAACGGTAGCATGGATCCAGAAGGATATGGCTGAAAATGGTTACACAGTACTCATGAACATGGGCGATGAAACGCTGGCGGCAGGAGATGCTGCAAAGGCTGAGGAATATTACCAGAAGAGCCTGCAGATCAAGGCAGACAACCCGGAAGTGATCTACAAGCTGGGTATGGCATATGTGACGGCCGGAGACCAGCAGACCGCGACCCAGTATTTTACGGACATCATCATGAATTATCCGAATTCGGATTATGTGGACGATGCGAAGACCCAGAGAGGGTACTAAATTAAAAAATAAGAAAAGGTACGACAGAGAATACACAGAATGTGTGCTCTGCCGTACCTTTTTTGTTGTAGTGGATATTAGAAGCAGTGCCAGTGGTGCGAGTGTTGTTTTTGAGGGAAGCTTGAGCAGCCACATCGCTGTTGTGGATTTATTTTTCGGAAAGGAAGGGAGTTTTATATATGTACGAACAGACTTTTTCTTATGAGGCGCACGGGCAGACCCTGATAATTCATCTTCCAAAGGAGTTAGACCATCATAATTGCCGGAATTTAAAGTATGAGACCGATCTTTTGTTATCGGAAAATTATATCAACAAGGTGGTGTTTGACTTTTCCAGAACGGAATTTATGGATTCCTCCGGAATCGGGATTTTATTGAACCGCTACAAACAGATGGCGGGAAGCGGCGGCACGGTGACAATTTATGGAGTGAATGCCCAGGTAGGGCGCGTGTTGGCCATCGGAGGGATTGGCCGGATCATGAAATATTTTGATACAAAGGAAGCGGCGATCGCAGGGTGAGAGGCCATGCACGAAAATGACTGCAAAAAACAGCTGTCTGGATTGGGCAGGAGAAAATGGAAAACAGTACGTGGAAAGCTGGGACAGGTTGTGACAAAAGAATCGAAAAGCTGAAAAACGGGAGGATGGGAATATATGGAGCGTTTTCGGATGGAACTGGAGAGCCTTTCAAGAAATGAGGAGTTTGCCCGGGTCGTGGTTGCAGTGTTCATGAGCCGCCTGGACCCGACATTGGAGGAAATCGATGATGTGAAGACCGCTGTCTCTGAGGCAGTGACCAATGCGGAAATCCATGGATATGGAGGCGAGAGCGGCATCATCACTGTTGAGGTGGAGACGGAAGGTAAGGAGCTGACGGTGGTGGTGGAAGATTATGGCGTGGGAATCCGGAATGTGGAGAAGGCCATGGAACCCATGTTTACTACAGATAAGACAGGAACCCGTTCCGGTATGGGATTTTCTTTTATGGAGGCCTTTATGGACCAGGTCCATGTGGAGTCCGAGCTGGGCAAGGGGACAAAGGTTATTATGCGAAAACAAATCGGCAGGTGAATGTGTATGGATGACACAAGAAAGCTTTTGCAGCGTGCCCATGCCGGTGATGAGGAAGCGAGGGAGCGGCTGGTCATGGGAAATGTGGGGCTGGTCTGGAGTGTGGCAAGACATTACAACGGACGGGGACACGAATTGGAGGATCTGTTCCAGATCGGATGCATCGGCCTTTTAAAGGCGGTGGACAAGTTTGATCTGGGGTTTGGGGTACGTTTTTCGACTTACGCAGTGCCAATGATCGCTGGCGAGATCCGGCGCTTTCTGCGTGATGACGGCATGATCCGCGTGAGTCGTTCTATAAAGGAGCTTGGACTTCGCATCCACAAAGCACGGGAAGCTTTCACAGCGCGGTATGGGCGGGAACCGGGACTTTCGGAACTTGCGAAGGAGCTGGATATCAGCTGTGAAGAAGTTGCAGCCTGCATGGGAGCCGGAGCTGAGGTGGAATCGCTGTACCGGGAGTCTGGAAATGGAGACGATGGCGGACTGCGCCTGATGGACCGGATTCCGGATGGAACACAAAATGAGGAGCAGCTTATGAACCGGCTTGTCTTAAACCAGTTGATGGAAAAATTACCAGAAAAAGATCGGGAGATCATCGTGCGGCGCTATTTTGAAAATCAGACCCAGACGCGGATCGCTGCGGATCTAAACATTTCCCAGGTGCAGGTATCACGGCTGGAAAAACGGATTTTGAAGCAGATGCGGGAATATCTGGGGGCATAGCTGCGCATATAAATATCATGATTTTGGGATTCGTATCTTCCTTTTATTTTGTCTTTGGGTCATAATAGAAATAGAAGAAAGTTGTTGGAAAAAAGTATTTGATCCATATGAGAAATGGAGAATGGAAAATTATGATGTATCCGTATATGACGCTTGCTGATGAAACTGAGATTGTTCATTCCCAGATTATTGAGGAGGATGGAAAGAAAAAAGTAATCGTAAATTTTGAACGCCCGACAGAAGAAGGCTTTGATTCTGCCAGATGTGTACTTCCAGATTACAAATGGATTCAAAACGATGGTTATTCAGATTCTGAAATGGAATTTTTTGAAAAATTATTGCAGAGCAATGCACATTTGATTTATAAGTATGCAGCCAGTGGAGGTGTCCGGATTGCCTAGTTTGTTTCTGCACAGTTCTTTCTGATATGCTCGGAGTGGAAAAGGTTTTTTGTTGAGGATGAGATGAAATTTTATTGTTAATTGAATTGTCTCATTTGCTATGAAAGGAAGCTAGTGCGGTTGAAACCGTATGTGGCTTCTTTTTTTATGGGGAATATCTGTTGGTATAAATGAGCATACTCAAATTTAGATAGACAGAAGAAAGAATGGAAGGAATGAACGGAAATGAAATTTGTTAAATCAAAAATCAGTATCTTTATCGCAATGCTTTCGCTTCTTTTGGTGATGGCGACATGCTGGCTTTGTTTCTATCATGGACCTGAGAAAAAAGAACCGGATGGTACTCTGGTGTGGCAGGAAGTACAGAAAACAAAACTTGGAGAGAATAAAAGTGAGGAACAGAAGCAGAATCTGACAGACGTATTAGATTGTGTCTGTGAGGTGGCCGTATGAGTGCGCAGCACACTGTCTACTTGAATCTGCGCGAGATCACAGAGGTCCATAAACCAGATATTCAGGTGAAGGATGTGGCGGAAGTTTACTGCAGCGACACGCATGTGCAAAACCGCTGTGCCAGCTTAAAGATCAAAACAATCCGGGAAGAAAAACGAAAACGGTATGTGGAAAATGCACTGGATGTGATCCGGATTCTGGAAAGCGCCGATTCGTCGGTCACGGTCAACAATGTGGGAAAAGTGGAATTCATCATCGACTATCAGCCGCAGGTGAAGCAGAATCTGTTCTGGCAGTGGTGCAAGACCATCTTTGTCTGCATCATCTGTTTCTGCGGGGCAGCGTTTGCAATCATGACCTTTAACAACGACGTGAGTGTGACTTCCGTGTTTGGTGAAGTTTACCGTCTTGTTACCGGGCAGGAATCGCCCGGATACACGATTCTGGAACTCTCGTACTCCGTGGGACTTGCAGTAGGGATCATCGCGTTCTTCAATCATTTCGCAAAGTGGAAGCTGAATACGGACCCAACTCCGCTGGAGGTGGAGATGCGGCTGTATGAGGATAACATCAGCAAGACCGTGATCCAGAATGATTCCAGAAAGGAGCGCGGAATCGATGTTACCTAGTCTGGGAATGCGAATGATCCAGAATGCAGCTCTGGCTTTTATCGGCATCAGCGCGGGAGGCGTGATCGCAGCAGGAGTCTTTGCGTTTCTGGTGATCATCGGCGTGTTTCCGCGGCTGATCGGGAAAACTGGTACGAAGGAGCATATCATGCTGTATGGAAGCGTGATCGTTGCCGGAGGTGTGCTGGGAAATCTTGTGGATCTGTATGAATTCCCAATTCCGTTGTTTGGCCTGTCATCCTTATTTTTAGGAACTTTCGGTATGGCGGTAGGGATTTTTGTTGGGTGTCTTGTCATGTCACTCTCGGAAACATTAAAGGCACTGCCGGTCATCAGCCGCCGGCTCTATCTGGCGGTGGGGCTGCAGTATCTGATTCTGTCGATCGCACTGGGAAAGCTTGCCGGGGCACTGACGTATTTTTTGTGCGGGATGTCTGCAGAATGAATCAGAAAGGTGAATATTGTTTCGAAATTCGTTGTTGTCTGCACAATGCGTGCCTGAACCGCACATAGTAATAAAGGAGAAAATACCAAATGGAATTAAACAAAAAAGCTTACGATGAATATATTAAAAAGATCACGCCGGTCAATGAACTTGGGAGCGACATGCTGCATGCCTTTGTGACAGGCGGTATCATCTGCACGGTCGGACAGGCATCTGTGATGCTTATGATGAAGTATCTGGGAATGGAAAAGGAAGCGGCACAGACCTGGATGCTGATCGAACTGATCTTGGCGAGTGTGCTGCTGACCGGATTTGGCATCTACCCGAAGATCGTGAAGTGGGGCGGTGCAGGAGCCCTGGTGCCGATCACCGGCTTTGCGAACTCGGTGGTGGCCCCGGCTATTGAGTACAAGGCCGAGGGACACGTATTCGGAATTGGATGTAAAATTTTTACCATTGCAGGGCCGGTGATCCTGTTTGGGGTGTTGACGAGCTGGCTTTTGGGGATATTGTTTTTGATTGGAAAAGTTTTGGGGATTATGTAAGAAAAAAGAAGAGCCACCGTACGATCTGTACGATGGCTCATTTGGCTCAGCATATCGAGGAGGCACCAGTGGCGCGTCCGCTGATTCTGCAATGCAGAAGATGGGAGTCGAACCCACAAGGTATTGCTACCACACGGACCTGAACCGTGCGCGTCTGCCAATTCCGCCACTTCTGCATACCTGCGGGAGATGGGACTTGAACCCACACGACATAACTGCCACTAGATCCTTAGTCTAGCCTGTCTGCCAATTCCAGCACTCCCGCCGACAAGAACATACTATACTATAAAATTGAAAAATGCGCAAGTACTTTTTTGAATTTTTGAAAAATTTTTGAAAAAATAAAACTATCAAAAAAATTGCATAAGGATCTTCGAGGCGGGGGGAATCATAGCAGGTAAGTCCCCACCGGCGGTAAAGTCCGCAAGCCGAAAGGCATGACACGGTGCTGATGCTGCTAAATTTTTCGCTGCCGTTTGTGCCGGGATTTTTGAAATTCGATATTTCGGAACTTCCGGCCCTGTTTGCAGGATTGTAGAAGAAAACAATTCTGTGTATAATAGAACTATTCAAAAGAACAGAGAAAGCAAGGAGGCACGATTATACATGGAACGTTACGATATCGCCATCATCGGCACCGGCCCGGCGGGACTTTCCGCGGCAGTTACGGCGGCCATCCGCAAAAAGAAAATTTTATTAGTAGGAAGCCGGGATCTGAGCAGTAAAGTACAGAAAGCGCAGGAAATCCAGAACTATCTTGGGTTCCCGGAAATCAGCGGGGCAGAGCTTGGCAAGGCATTTGAGGAACACATTGAGCGGATGCAGATCCCGATCGTGGAGGACCGGGTGAATCTGATCTATCCAATGGGCGATTATTTTTCCCTGCAGGTGGGACAGGACATCTGCGAGGCGGATACTGTGATTCTGGCAACCGGTGTCAATTTTGGCAAGCCGCTTCCTGGCGAAGAAGAATTCTTAGGCCGCGGCGTCAGCTACTGCGCGACCTGCGACGCGCCGCTTTACCGTGGCGCAACGGTGGCCGTGATCGGATATCAGAAATCCGAGGAGGCGGAAGCCGATTTTCTGGCTGATATTGCCGAAAAGGTGTATTATTTCCCAATGTACAAGGAGCCGGTGGAGGTTTCGGAAAAGATTACGGTAGTAAACGGAGTGCCGAAGGAGATTACCGGCGGCATGAAGGCAGATACACTGGTGGCCAGTGCCGGAAGTTATCCGGCAGACTGCATTTTTATTTTAAGGGAGAGTGTGTCTCCGAAGAACCTGGTACCGGGACTTCAAATGGATGGAAACCATGTGGCGGTCAACCTGCAGATGGAGACGAATGTGCCTGGATGCTTTGCCTGCGGTGACATTGCAGGACGGCCTTACCAGTATATCAAATCGGCCGGGCAGGGAAATATTGCGGCACTGTCTGCGGTTTCTTATCTGGACCAGAAACGTAGAAACGAAAAGCAGTAAAAGGTCCACAATCCTCTTGCAAGTAAGCCTGCATCGGATTCCAGACTTTTTGCCCCTGGTATGATTTCATAAAAAGTTCACAAATTTCCGATTGACAAATTAGCGATAATGTCCTAACATACTTAGGAAACTAAATAAAACATGCGGCCGACAGAGGTAACATCAAGGTCTGCTTCGAAAAAAGCAAGGCGAAAAGGCGGCTGCAAAGTCACACAACATGATGAGGTGCAATGAAACAGCAGGAAGAAAGAATTGCCATGCGCAGCATCAAACGTTTGTCAAACGGAATCAGCAGAGAGATGTGTGCGGCCTTCGGCTCCGGGATGTTCAGTGGAGCGCAGGGACGCACACTTCATTTTCTTTTGGCAGAGCATACGAAAAGTGATGTTTTCCAGAAAGACATCGAGGCGGAATTCGGACTCAGACCACCCACGGCTACTGCGCTCTTAAAGGAGCTGGAGCAGCGGGGGCTGATCCGCAAGGAGCCGGTTTCGTACGATGCAAGAAGAAAAAAGATCGTGGTGACCGAGAAAGCGCTGCAGTATAAGGACTGCGTGCTGAAAGGTCTTGATAAGCTCAATCAAAAGCTGATAGCCGGTATCTCAGAGGAAGAGATGCAGGTCTTTTTTTCTGTGACAGACAAAATGCTGAAAAATCTGGCAGAGTAATGCTTGTTGTTCACGTATGCATGAACGGCAACAGAATCATTTACAAGGGAAACAAGGAGGAATTGCAGTGGTTAAAACTTTACTGAAGAGTGTACGGCAGTACAAGAAACAGTCTCTTTTATCACCGCTTTTTGTAGCAGGCGAGGTTGTACTGGAGTGTATGATCCCGCTGGTGATGTCAAAGCTGATCGATCATCTGTCTGCCGACACCATGACACCAATCTTACAGTATGGCCTGGTCCTTTTGGTCATGGCAACCATGTCTTTAGGCTGTGGTGTGCTGGCTGCGAGAAACGCGGCAGAGGCGTCCTGTGGTTTTGCGAAAAACTTAAGACAGGATATGTATTTTAAAATCCAGGATTTTGCGTTTGCGGACATCGATAAATTTTCCGCATCGTCCCTGGTAACCCGTATGACAACGGATGTTACAAACGTACAGAACGCTTACCAGCTGTTAATCCGTCTGGCTGTGCGTACCCCGCTCATGATTATTTTTTCCGTGATCATGGCGATGACCATCAATGTGAAGATGGCTCTGATCTTCTTATGTATCCTGCCTATTCTGGCAGGCGTACTGTTTGGAATTGCCACCCATGTGCATCCGATCTTCAAGCGCATTTTCAAAAAGTACGATGCCTTAAATAACTCCGTGCAGGAGAACGTAGCCGGTATCCGTGTGGTAAAATCCTTTGTCCGTGAATCCTACGAGACCGAGAAGTTCAACCAGGCGGCAGAAGAGGTGCGCAAGGACTTCACCTTTGTTGAGAAGATCCTGGCATTCAATAACCCGACCATGATGTTTTGCATGTACCTGTCCATGTTCCTGGTGTACTATATCGGAGCGCAGATGATCGTCAATTCCGGAGCGACCGAGCTGACGACCGGACAGCTTTCTTCCCTGATCAGCTACGGTGTTCAGATCCTGGCATCCGTCATGATGCTCTCCATGGTATTTATCATGACAACCATGGCTTCCGAGTGTGCAGAGCGTATCGCAGAAGTGTTAAACCATGAGAGCAGCCTGACTTCCCCGGAAAACGGGGCAACTGAGGTTGCAGACGGAAGCGTGGATTTCGATCATGTTTCCTTCAAATATTCCGAGAAGAGCAAAAAGTTTGCGCTGTCTGATATTGACCTGCATATCCCGTCTGGTGCGACGGTCGGCATCATCGGAGGAACCGGTTCTTCCAAGACATCCCTGATCCAGCTGATCTCCAGACTTTACGATGTCAGCGAGGGAAGCGTAAAGGTCGCAGGAAAAGATGTGCGCGAGTACGATCTGGAATCCCTGCGTGATGCGGTTGCCGTGGTCCTGCAGAAAAACGTTCTGTTCTCCGGCACCATCAAAGAAAATATGCGCTGGGGCAGTAAGAACGCGACTGATGAAGAAATCATCCACGCATGTAAGCTCGCCCAGGCCGATGAGTTTGTCAGCCAGTTCCCGAACGGCTATGACACCTACATTGAGCGCGGCGGTACCAACGTATCCGGCGGTCAGAAGCAGCGTCTGTGTATCGCAAGAGCCCTGTTAAAGAAGCCGCGCATCCTGATTCTGGATGACTCGACCTCTGCAGTCGATACCAAGACCGATGCCCTGATCCGTAAGGCATTCCGCGAGGAACTGCCGAATACCACTAAGATCATCATTGCCCAGCGTATTTCTTCCGTGCAGGATGCAGATTTCATTCTGGTCATGGACGGCGGACGTATTGTTGAGCAGGGCAGCCACGACGAATTAGTTGCATTCAACGGCATTTACCGGGAAATCTTTGATTCCCAGACTAAGAGTAAGGAGGCGTAAGAGGATGAGACAAATGAGAAACGCAAATGGCTCCGGTATCAAGCCGGGCACCTTCAAACGCCTGATGGCATATTTATTTTCCCATTACCGGGCACATCTGATCACGGTTATGGTCTGCATCATCATTACGGCGGTCGCTTCCGTCGGACAGACCATTTACATTCAGGCGCTGATCGACCAGTGTATTCTTCCTGGTGTGGAGAACGGCATGGACAGCGTGTGGCCGCAGATGGTTTCCATCTTTGGAAGCATGGCTCTGATCTATGCACTTGGTGTATGCGCATCCCTGATCTACACCCGCATTATGGCGACCGTCACCCAGGGTACCTTAAAGAACTTCCGTGTGGATATGTTCACCAAGATGCAGACTTTGCCAGTCAAATATTTTGATACCCATGCACACGGCGACATCATGAGTACCTATACCAACGATACCGATGCCATCCGTATGATGGTCAGCCAGAGTATGCCGATGCTGTTCCAGTCCATCCTTACCATCGCAGTGATGATCGTCATGATGACCAGCTTCAGCATTCCGATGTTCATCGTAGTATGCCTGTTTGTGGCAGCGATGCTGACCGTAACAAAGAAGTACGGCGGCATGAGCTCTAAGTACATGATGTACCAGCAGCGTTCCCTGGCAGCGGAAGAGGGCTTCATCGAGGAGATGATGTCCGGTCAGAAGGTTGTCCAGGTCTTCTGTCATGAGGAAGAAGCAAAGCAGGACTTCTTAAAGTACAATGAGCAGCTGTTTAGCGACAGTAAGACGGCAAACCAGTACGGCAACGCGCTGATGCCGATTCTGGGCAATATGGGTAACTTGATGTATGTGGTCCTGGCGATCGTAGGCGGTCTGATGGTATATTGCAAGGCTCCGAACCTGACCCTTAGCGGTTTCAGCCCGGTGTCTGTCGGCATCATTATCACCTTCCTCGGCATGTCCAGACAGCTGGCACAGACCGTGGGACAGAGCTCCAACCAGGTAGCCCTGATCGCGATGGGTCTTGCAGGTGCAGGACGTATCTTCGAGCTGATCGATGAAACGCCGGAGGAGGACGAGGGCTTTGTTACCCTGGTCAACGCAAAACACGATGAGAACGGGGAACTGGTGGAAGCCGATCACCCGACCCATATCTGGGCATGGAAGTATCCGCGTCCGGACGGAACTGTAAGCTACACCGAGTTAAAGGGCGATATCCGTCTGGAGCATGTGGACTTCGGTTATGTTCCGGAGAAACTGGTGCTGCATGATGTCTCCCTGTTTGCAAAGCCGGGACAGAAGATTGCATTCGTTGGTGCGACCGGTGCCGGAAAGACCACGATCACCAACCTGATCAACCGGTTCTATGATATCCCGGACGGAAAGATCCGTTACGACGGCATCAACATCAACAAGATCTGCAAGGCAGACCTGCGCCGCTCCTTAGGTGTGGTACTGCAGGAGGTCAACCTGTTTACCGGAACCGTTCTGGAGAATATCCGTTATGGACGTCTGGATGCTACCGATGAGGAATGCATCGCAGCTGCGAAGCTGGCGAATGCAGACAGCTTCATCACCCGTCTGCCGGACGGTTACAATACGATGCTGACCGGAAACGGAGCAAGCCTGTCCCAGGGACAGCGCCAGCTGATCTCCATTGCCCGTGCGGCTGTGGCGGATCCGCCTGCCATGATCTTAGACGAGGCAACCAGTTCCATCGATACCCGTACCGAGGCACTGGTACAGCAGGGTATGGATAACCTGATGGAGGGCAGAACCGTGCTTGTCATCGCACACCGCCTGTCCACGATCCGCAACAGTAAGGCCATCATGGTGCTTGACCACGGACGCATCATCGAGCGTGGTGACCATGACGACCTGATCGCCCAGAAGGGTACTTACTATCAGCTGTATACCGGAGCGTTCGAGCTGGATTAAACAGAATAACATACAAATATACTTACGAAGGGACTGCTGTTTTGGCAGTCTCTTTTCTATTTTATAGAAGAGCGTGGTTCTGCGAAACAAAGTGCCCTGCAAGATATTCCGGCGGCGTGTCCGGTGCCTGGAAATCCATAGACCATATCTATGATTTTTTTCAAAAAAACGAATTGGTATTTTTTTATCATTTGACGTAAATTATAGGTATCAAAGAAAAACGGAGAATACTATGAAGAACAACTACCAGCATATTTTCAGTCCGATGACCATCCGTCATATGACTGTAAAAAACAGAATTGTCATGATGCCGATGGGCACCAACTTTGGAGAACAGAACGGAGAAATGAGCTTTCTGCACATCAATTATTATGAACAGAGGGCGAAGGGAGGCACGGGTCTTCTGATCGTGGAGAATGCAAGTGTGGATTCCCCGCAGGGCTCAAACGGAACCACCCAGCTGCGCATTGACCTCGATAACTACATCCCGCGTCTGTACAAATTATGTGAAAATGTTCACAAACATGGTGCCTGCATCGCGATCCAGATCAACCATGCCGGAGCATCTGCAATGTCGTCCCGAATTGGCATGCAGCCAGTTTCTGCTTCGGACGTTCCTTCCAAAGCAGGCGGGGAGATTCCGAGACCGCTTGAAAAAGATGAAATTTTACATATCGTCCGTAAGTACGGAGAGGCTGCAAAGCGCGCACAGATCTGTGGATTTGATGCCGTAGAGATTCATGCCGGTCATTCCTATCTGATCAGCCAGTTCCTTTCCCCAATCTATAATAAGCGTACCGATGAATTTGGCGGTTCCGTAGAAAACCGTACCCGGTTTGCACGCATGGTCATTGAAGAAGTGAGAAAGCAGGTTGGACCATTTTTCCCAATCTTCCTTCGTATCAGTGCTGATGAATTTATGGAAGGCGGCAATACTCTCGAGGATACCCTTACCTATTTGCAGTATCTGGAGAAAGAAGTCGATGTGTTCGATGTTTCCTGCGGCTTAAACGGTTCCATCCAGTACCAGATCGATGCAAACTATCTGCCGGATGGCTGGCGCTCCTACATGGCCAGAGCAGTGAAAGAAAAGTTTGGTAAACCTTGTATTACGGTAGGAAATATCCGTCATCCGCAGGTTGCTGAGGACATTCTTGCAAAAGGTGATGCAGACTTTATCGGTATGGGACGCGGACTGATCGCAGAACCGGAATGGGTCAACAAGGTAGAATATGGAAAAGAATGTGATCTGCGCAACTGTATCTCCTGTAATATCGGCTGTGCCGGTCACCGGATCGGATTAAACCAGCCAATCCGCTGTACCGTGAATCCGGCTGTCAACAGCGGAGAAGATTACATGAAGCATAAAGTCAAAAAGCCTTGCAACGTGGTCGTGATCGGTGGTGGTACTGCCGGACTGGAAGCAGCCTGCACGGCAGCAGAAGTTGGATGTACCACGTTTTTGATCGAAAAGAGTGCACAGCTGGGCGGTCTTGCCTCCGTGATTTCCAAAATCCCGGACAAAAAGCGCCTTGCAGACTTCCCGCAGTATCTGATCCACCGCGCAGAAAAACTGCATAATTTATTTATTTTCCGCAATACCAGTGCAAATGTGGACCTGGTAAAGAGCCTGAATCCGGATATCATTGTGAATGCAACCGGTTCCGTTCCGACCCTTCCGCCGATCACCGGTCTTCATGATCTGGTTGACAAAGAGGGCACGAATGTTGCTACCGTGCTGAAAATGATCGACCGTATCCAGGAGTATCCGGAAGATATGGCTGGAAAAAAGGTTTCCATCATTGGCGGCGGCGCCGTTGGTCTTGACGTCATGGAATTTTTCACAGAGCGGGGCGCAGAGGTTTCCATGGTAGAAATGCTTCCGATGATCGGCAATGGTCTGGATCCGGTTTCCAAATGTGATATTCAGGCAAAACTGAAAAAATATCAGGTAAAACAGATGGTAAACACCGTTTTGCAGGAAGTGAAGAATGACCGGTTCATCGTAAAAACCCCGCAGGGCGAAATTCAGGAAATTCCGTTCGACTATGGCTTCATCTGTCTTGGCATGAGAGCCAATACACCGGTTCTTGCGGATCTGGAAGAGGCTTTTGGAGATACCAATGTGGACATCATCAACATTGGCGACAGCAAGCGTGCCCGCAGGATCATTGAGGGAACGGAAGAAGGACGCAATATCTTAAGTGCACTGGCACGTCACGATTATCTGTAATATCAGAAGACCATGCTGCCGGCACATGCACGTGCAGTGTCCGGCGGCATGTAATATGTAATGTAGGAAAATGGCGGGAGTTTTTGGCGAAATATTGAACTTTTGTTAAAATGTTGCTATGATTGTCTGGCAATCGTTTGAAATGGAGAGGAGTTATCATTATGGCAGAGAGAATTACAGGACATACAGAATTAATTGGATTATTTGCATACCCGATCCGGCATTCCAGTTCCCCGGCAATGCACAATGAGGCATTTGCCTATCTGGGTCTGGATTACGCGTATCTTGCATTCGAGGTAGACAACAGCACCCTGGAAGATGCGATCAAAGGTTTTCGTGCGATGAAGATGGTTGGCGCAAATGTTTCCATGCCGAACAAGACTGTTGTTGGAAAATATCTGGACAAGTTATCTCCGGCAGCAGAGCTTTGCGGGGCAGTCAACACCATTGTCAATGAAAATGGTGTATTAACCGGACATATTACCGATGGCATCGGTTTTATGCAGGCATTGCAGGATAACGATATCGATGTGATTGGCAAAAAGATGACCATTGTAGGTGCCGGCGGTGCTGCAACTGCAGTGGAGATCCAGGCTGCTTTGGACGGAGTGAAGGAGATCTCTATTTTCAATGCACATGATAAATTCTGGGAAAATGCACAGGAAACCGTCAGAAAGATCAATGAGAAAACCGCGTGCAAAGCAACCCTTTATGATTTAGAAGACAAGGACAAACTCCGCGAAGAAATGGCAGATTCCTATCTGTTCGTCAATGGAACCGGCGTAGGCATGAAGCCGCTTGAAGGTCTGTCTGTTGTTCCAGACGAGTCCTATTTCCGCCCGGAACTGATCGTAGTCGATATCCCATATTCTCCGCTGGAGACCAAGATGCGCGCGATGGCGAAAAAAGCGGGATGCAAAACCATGAACGGACTTGGCATGATGCTGTTCCAGGGCGCAGCAGCGTTTAAGCTGTGGACTGGAAAAGATATGCCGATCGAGCACATGAAAGAAGTATTGAACATCCGCTACGATGATTAAAGCGGAAACTTTGGTCGTTTTATAACGCAGTATGGGATTTTACGTAGGCTAAAAACTGTTCTGCGAGCGGGGTGCGGTAGCGGTTTTTTAAGTACGCCATGTAAAAGCGGCGTTCCCAGTTGGCTTCGGTAATATGAATGACTTTCAGGCTCATGTTACTTAGAATTGGCATGTCCGGGACAATGGCCATGCCGAAGCCATGTGCGACGAACCCTGCAATGGTCTGGTCTTCATCAATTTCAAAAATACATTCCGGCATTTTGCCGCAGGCAAGAAACAGCTTGTCGATCATGGGGCGCAGTCCGCTGCGCTTGGAAAACATGATCTGCGGATAGTCAAGGGTTTCGCGCAGGGTGACCGAGTCGCGGTCTGCCAGGGGATGATCTTTGGGAATGATGACGACCAGTTCCTGTTTTGCGACAGGAACGAATTCAATCAGCGGTTCCTGGTCCATACGGGAACAAAAGGCAATGTCGTATTTCTGGTTTTTGAGTCCTTCCAGAAAGTCGGCAGTCAGTCCATTCGAAAAATGAAAGTCAATCTGTTTATCCGGATATTCGTTTAAAAAGCTGCGGACCAGACCTGGAACGAAATTTGTTCCAAGTGTGGGAAGCAATCCGATATCGAGTCTTCCGTTTCCGGCTCCGGAAGATTTTAAATTTTCTATGCTGTGGTCGAGAAGCTGGAGGGTATATTCGGTGTCCTTTAAAAATTCCCGTCCACATTTCGTGAGGACAACATTTCGTCCGTCTTTTTCAAAAAGTTTTACACCAAGTTCTTTTTCCAGCGATGAGATCGCATGGCTTAAACTTGGCTGGGTAATGCAAAGCTGTTCCGATGCTTTCAGATAATGCTGCAGCTTGGCCAGTGTGACAAAATAACGAAGCTGATATAAATTCATGCGTAAGATCAAACTCCTTTCCCTGCTAAAAGAATAACATAAATGATAGATTTTTTCTATTAATTCTGTGAAAATTAAGCATTGGTTTTTAGAAACGGAAGCACGTATAATAAAACCAATCAATTGATAGAAAATTGTCATTCTATAACTGGAAATCGTATGCCGCTGATGGCAAAAGACAGGAGGAAAAATTATGTCAAAACAGCATCCAATCACGATCAGTTCCTGGACTCTGGGAGACCAGTGCCGTTTTGAGGAGCGTGTAAAAGCAGCCAAAGAGGCAGGTTACGAGGGAATCGGCCTGCGCGCAGAAACGTATGTGGACGCACTGAACGAAGGATTAAAGGATGAGGATATCCTTGCAATATTGAAAAAGTATGATATGAAAGTAACGGAAGTGGAATACATTGTCCAGTGGGCGGAGGAACACCGTTCTTACGAGCAGAAGTATAAAGAGCAGATGTGTTTCCATATGTGTGATCTTTTTGACGTGCAGCATATCAACTGCGGACTGATGGAAAACTATTCTGTGGAGTACACTGCGCAGAAGTTAAAAGAGCTGTGCCAGAGAGCCGGAGCGTACATCATCGGAGTGGAGCCAATGCCGTACAGTGGTATCCCGGATCTGGACAAGGCATACAAGGTAGTCATGGCATCCGGCTGCGACAATGCGATGATCATTCTGGATACCTGGCACTGGGTAAGAGCAAACCAGCCGTATGACATCCTGACAAAGGAAATGGCAAAGAAGGTTGTGAGCATTCAGATCAACGATGCCTATGAGAGACCTTATGCGGATTCCATTTTAAGAGATGAATCCATGCATGACCGTCTTGCACCGGGAACCGGAGCGAAAGACACCGCGGGATTTATCCGGATGATCCGGGAGGCAGGGGTTTCCCCGCGTGCGGTTGGCGTGGAAGTTATCTCCGATGCGATCCTGGCAAAGGGAGTAAAAGAAGCAGCAGTCTATACGCACGAAAACACGGTGAACGTTTTAAAGGAAACCTGGCCGGAGTTACTGGAAGATTAAGGAAATACCGCCTGGGAGAACGGAGAAGGACATGAAATTCAGAGCAATGTTTCAGCCAATCGAGATTGGCAATATGACAGTAAAAAACAGATTTGTGGTTCCGCCGATGGGAAACAATTTTGCAAACACGGATGGCACCATGAGTGAACAGTCTGCGGCATACTATGCAGCGCGGGCAAAGGGCGGATTTGGACTGATTACCATTGAGGCAACGGTAGTCCATCCGGACGCAAAGGGTGGTCCGAGAAAACCATGCCTGTATGATGACACGACAATTGAAAGTTTTAGAAAGGTGATCGATGCCTGCCATGCATATGGGGCAAAGGTTTCCATTCAGCTTCAGAATGCCGGACCGGAAGGCAATGCAAAAAATGCAGGGGCACCGATCAAGGCAGCATCTTCCATCCAGGCCTGCTGCGGCAGGGATATTCCGGAAACCCTGACTACCGGGGAAATCTATGAGCTGATCGAAGGATATGGTGCAGCGGCAGAGCGCGCCTTAAAAGCAGGAGCGGATGCAGTGGAAGTGCATATGGCACATGGATACCTGGTGAATTCCTTTATTTCACCGAGAACCAACAAGCGTGTCGATGAATTTGGTGGCTGTTTTGAAAACCGGATGCGTTTTTCTCGTCTGATCATTGAGAATATCCGGGAAAGAGTGGGAGACCAGCTTGCCATTCTGGTCCGTATCAACAGCGCAGATGAGGTGTTAGGCGGAAACGATGTACATGACAGTGCAGCGATTGCCGCATATCTGGAAGACTGCGGCATCGATGCGCTCCATGTTTCCCGTGCGGTACATATCCGGGATGAATTTATGTGGGCACCGACTGCAATTCATGGCGGATTTTCTGCAGATCTGGTATCGGAAATCAAACGTGCCGTGACCATTCCGGTCATTACCGTCGGCCGTTTCACGGAGCCGCAGTATGCTGAGCTTCTGGTGCGGGAAGGACGTGCGGATCTGGTGGCATTTGGCCGTCAGAGTCTTGCGGATCCGGAACTGCCGAACAAGGCACTAAAAGAGCGGCTGGAAGACATGATCCCCTGTATTGCCTGCCTTCAGGGCTGTGTTCCGAGTATGTACCAGGGAAAGCCGCTTTGCTGTCTGACGAACCCATTCCTTGGACATGAGTCTGCCGGTATGGAAAAGGCAAAGACATCAAAACGCGTTATGGTCGTTGGCGGCGGTGTCGGCGGACTGTGTGCGGCATTTGTCGCAGCAGAGCGCGGACATGACGTGACTCTGTATGAGGCAGGCGAAACCCTGGGCGGCAATATGCGCCTTGCAGCTTTCCCGCCGGGAAAAGGAGACATCACCAATATGGTGCGTGCCTATATCCACCGCTGTGAAAAAGACGGAGTCCGCATCGTGATGAATCAGGAAGTTACCCTGGAACAGATTCAGAAAGAAAATCCGGATGCAGTGATCGTGGCAACCGGAGCAAAGCCGTTAGTTCTTCCGATCGAAGGCATTGACCAGCCGGAGATCCTTTCCGGTTCTGATGTACTGGATGGAAGATGTGCACCGGGCAAAAAGGTCCTGGTAGTCGGAGGCGGCATGGTCGGCTGTGAGATTGCGGCACTGTTAGGCGAGCAGGAGCATGAGGTAGATGTGATTGAGCTGCGCGATGAGATCGGTGCTGATGTGATCAAGGAACATAAGATCTATCTGATGAAAGACTTCGAACAGTACCAGATCGGACAGATCACGGGAGCAAAGGTCAGCCGCTTCTACAAAGACGGTGTTGCGTATGAGACAGCGGATGGCGGTATGCAGGAAGTAAGAGGCTATGACAGCGTTGTGCTGGCAATGGGCTATAAAAATTACAATCCGTTTGCAGACGGACTGAAAGCACTTGGAAAAGAAGTATATGTGATCGGGGATGCAGGGAAGGCAAGAAGAGCCCTGGATGCTACGAAAGAAGCCTATGAGGCGGCAATGAAATTATAGAATATAATGCAAAAAATCCGGAAATGTCAGAATGATGTTTCTGGATTTTTTTTGTTGTCCGGCATATCAAATCTCAATTTGTTTCGCGATTTAGCGCGAAAAAGCACAACTAAAAAGCTGTAATAGTTACAATATTTTGCTTGATATTAAAAAATCTTTATGCTATAATGGGCACCAAGTTGAGAAAAACAGTTGAGATTCATGCCAGGCGTGAACAGCAGGCTGTAAAACAAAACCCGAGGAGGATACGATTATGAAAAAGAACATGGCATTGGTTATGGCATCTATGATGGCAGCATTATCCCTCACCGCTTGCGGCGGTTCCGGTTCCGCATCTACCACCGCAGCTGATACAAAAGCAGCAGATACCACTGCAGCTGACAGCGCGGCAGACACCAAAGCAGCACCGGCTGACAAGATCGGTCAGGCTGGAAGCGGCAAAGAGCTGATCTTTACCACCGGCGGTGACCAGGGTACTTACTACGGATTCGGAAGTGTGATCGCAGGCCAGATCAGTGACCTGACCGACACCACCGTAACCGCGATCGTCGGCAAAGGCTCCAAGGGCAACATCGAGGCCATGGATGCAGGCGACGCACAGCTTGGTTTCGTACAGTCCGACGTTATGGCATACGCTTACAACGGTACGAACCTCTTTGAGGGCGCAAAGATCGACGGTTTCTCTACCGTGGCAGCGCTTTACATGGAACAGGTACAGATCGTAACCCTCGACCCGGAGATCAAAACCGTGGCAGACTTAAAAGGCAAGACCGTATCCGTTGGTGATTCCGGTTCCGGTGTTTACTTCAACGCTCTGGATTGCCTGGGTGCTTATGATTTAACCATCGACGACATCAAGCCTACCTACCAGTCCTTCGGCGACAGCGTCGAGGCTATGCAGGATGGCAAGATCGATGCAGCTTTCATCGTAGCAGGCGCACCGACCACCGCAGTGACCTCCCTGGCAGCAACCAGAGACGTATATCTGGTAGAGTTAGACGATGAGCACATCGCAAAACTTCAGGAGACTTCTCCTTACTACACCAAGAACGTGATCTCCAAAGATGCTTACGGTCTTGAGAAAGACGCAACCACCGTTGCAGTCGGCGCAGTTATCATCGCGCAGGACGATGTAGACGAGAACGAT
This sequence comes from Clostridium sp. OM02-18AC, assembly GCF_003481825.1. GTDB lineage: Bacteria > Bacillota > Clostridia > Lachnospirales > Lachnospiraceae > Brotaphodocola. Next base: position 41,030 of record NZ_QULW01000019.1, read on the forward strand.
ATCTACAACGTAGTAGCAGGCATCTACGACAGCATCGACACACTTGGACACGACAAGAAGAATGAGCTGGACCTTGACTTTGCAGCATCCGTAACCGCAGTTCCGTATCACGCTGGCGCTGCAAAATACTTCGCAGAAAAAGGTCTGACTGTTCCGACCAAATAGGAAGCAGTGGAAAAGTATCATCGGACCGGTGTATGTTAAGCAAGGTCAGGTGAGACTGCTCCAAAATGAAGACAATCAGGCGTTTCCGAATCCCGGAAGCGCCTGAATAAGAATAGGAAGGGGATTCGACTATGAGCTTTCTGAATAAAAAACACACAGCAGCTGTGGACAGCGCCCCGGCAGCTGACGGTTTAACCGGAACCGCAGAGGATGTTGATGCGGTGATGAAAAAATATGACAGGGAATCGAACGTCCGTGTATGGGAAGGAAAGCCGAAAGCCGTGATCCGTTTCCTGATGGCAGCATTTTCCCTGTTCTGCATTTACCTGACCCTGGTGGATAAGAGTCTTCCAGAGGTTCGCCTGACGCTGTTTCTGGCTATGATCATCATCATCGGATTTTTAAACTATCCGGTCAAAAAAGGGCACGTCCGTGTAAACTACATTCCGTGGTATGATATTGTACTGATGGTCGCAGGCGCAGGTCCATTTCTTTACTTTGCAGCAAACGCACAGAAAATCCTGTTAACCAGCTACAGTGTCATTTCCAAAGACCCGTTTATGCTGGCTCTGGCCATCGTTGCCATTCTTGTTCTGGTTGAGCTTTGCCGCCGGTGTGTCGGCCTGCCGATCCTGTTTGTAGTCGGTGCACTGCTGATCTACACCTTTGCAAATGTCCGTTTTGGTAAGGTTGTTTACGATCTGTTCTACACCACCAATGGTGTTATGAACACCCCGATCAATGTATGTCAGAAATACATTGTGGTCTTCATTATCTTTGGTGCTTTCCTGGAGCGGACCAGTATTTCCGCATTCTTCATTGACCTTGCAAACTGCGTGGCAGGTTCCTCCTGCGGCGGTCCGGCGAAGGTAGCTGTTATTTCCTCTGCTCTGTGCGGCATGGTTTCCGGTTCTTCCGTAGGAAACACCGTAACTACCGGTTCCGTCACCATCCCGATGATGATCAAGACCGGCTACAAACCGGATTTTGCAGGCGCTGTTGAGGCAGCAGCATCCACCGGCGGACAGATCATGCCGCCGATCATGGGCGCAGCCGCATTCCTCATGGCAGAGTACACCGGTGTTCCGTACTCCCGCATTGCAGTCCTTGCAATTCTTCCGGCAATCCTGTATTTTGCAGGTATTTACATTGCTGTACATCTGGAAGCAAAGAAGCTTGGCTTAAAGGGACTTGATAAAGATAGCCTTCCGAAATTCAGCTACCTGATCCGCAAAATCTATCTGCTGGCTCCGCTTGTAGTTCTTGTCGTTCTGGTATCCAATGGTACCCGTACCATGCAGAGCTCCGCAGCAATCGCAATCCTGGTAACTATCGTAGTAGGTCTGTTCAACTCCGATAACCGTATCAACGTAAGCAAGATCATCGATGCGCTGGAGGCAGGCGGCAAGGGAACCATCACTGTAGCATCTGCATGTACCATGGCTGGTATCGTAGCCGGCTGCATCACTTCTACCGGTCTTGCATCCAAACTTCTGCGTGCCATTGTATCTGCATCCGGCGGTGTCATGATCGTAGCACTGCTTCTGACCATGCTTTGCTGTATCGTTCTTGGTATGGGCGTTCCGACCACCGCAACCTACTGCATCATGGCAGCAACCTGTGCCCCGATCCTCATGAGCCCGGAAATTGGTGTTGAGATGCTCGCAGCACACTTCTTTGTATTCTACTTTGGTATCGTGGCAGATATCACCCCGCCGGTTGCACTGGCCGCCTACGCAGGCGCCGCCATCGCAAAGGCTGGACCGATGAAGACCGCGTTCAACGCAAGCCGTCTTGCCATCGCAGCATTCATCGTACCGTACATTATCGCCATGAATCCGGCTATGCTGTTCATCAACACCACTATCCCGGAGGTTGTTATGATCACCATCACCAGCCTCATCGGTATCTTCGGTGTGGCAGCCGGTTTAAGTGGATTCGTATTCCGCAACATGAAATGGTGGGAGCGTATCCTCTGCATTGTAGGTGGTCTGACCCTGCTCGTACCGGGAAGCCTGACCGACCTTATCGGACTGGTTCTGGTAGGTGCGGTATGCGTACTGGGATACCAGGCAGCCAAGAAAGAGAAGGAGATGCTGGCTGCATAAAATAAACAATTTAGCACAGTAAGTCCGAAAGCCCCCGCCCCGCCATGCATAAACGCATTCACGCCAATTTTCGCCCGTTTTGCTCCGCCGCCTATTAGATTGCTTCTCCGCTAACTCGCTCACTGCGTTCGCTCAGACAGAGCTCCGAAGCAATCGCTATGCTCACAAAACGGGCAAAATTGGCTAAAAGAATGCGCTTATGCATGGCGGGGCGGGGGCTTTCTACTGTGTTGGCTCCACTACATACAAAAAACCTGCAACCACTACTGAAATGGCAGAGATAGGCTAACTATCTGCCAAATCAGTAATGGTTGCAGGTTTTTATGTTAGTAAAGCCAGTACACAGGAAACGCAAGCCAGCCGGTACAGGATAAGCATTTGTTTGAAAATCCGTGAGTGGGCGAGCATAGCGTTGGAACGGAGACCCTTGTTTGAGCACGCAGCGCGTGCGAGTTTGGGTCGCAGTTCCAACAATAGGCGGCGCAGCCTACGAGCAAAAG
>NZ_QULW01000019.1:43812-89187 GCF_003481825.1 Clostridium sp. OM02-18AC
TCGCAGTTCCAACAATAGGCGGCGCAGCCTACGAGCAAAAGGATTTTCACCCAAATGCTTATCCTGTACCGGCTGGCTTGTGTTTCCGTATCTACAGAGACTTACTACGCAATATTGTTATTTTAGCCGGAACTTCTCGAGCACATCCGGCGATACCTTTTCTGCGTCCAGCTTGTGCTTTTCTACATAAGATGCGTATTTGTGCAGATCGTAATTCAGTGGAGACTGTTCGGAATCCACATTGTGTTTCTTTACATAATCCAGCATAATTGCCCGTCGTTCTTTCCCTGATTTTCCCATGGTTGTGTTCCTCCGAAAATAGATGTTCAGAATGTATTATAGCAAGCTGGCAGGAGAATCACAAGCGCTATAAAACCTGGATAAAAATGATTCCAATGTGAAATACTAGGTTCAGAGGTTTGTGGAATCAGGAAAGGAGCTTTCGTATGCAGATGGGAAAAGCAAGCTTGCGTTTTGAGCATCCTGCTTTTGTTGCATCCTGGGCATCGGTTGCAGGGAAAAAAGAGGGACAGGGACCTTTGGCTGCCGGGATCGATGTGACGGAGCAGGATGAGATGTTTGGGATGGAAAACTGGGAGCAGGCAGAGAGTGCCATGCAGAAGCAGGCGGCAGATCTGGCGCTTGAGAAAGGAAATATTCACCGGAGAGAGGTACGTTATCTGTTTGCAGGAGATCTTCTGGGGCAGCTGATCGCGACTTCGTTTGGTACGGTGGATCTGGAAATCCCCTTATTTGGGCTTTACGGCGCCTGTTCGACCATGGGAGAAGCCATGGGACTTGGAGCAATGTGTGTGAATGCAGGATATGCAGACCGGGTCCTTGCAATTGCATCCAGCCATTTTGCAACTGCGGAAAAACAGTTCCGTTTTCCCCTGGGATACGGAAACCAGCGGGCGCAGAGTGCATCGTGGACGGTGACTGGCTGTGGGGCAGTGGTGCTGGAGTGTGGAAAAAAAGCAGGAAATCTGCCGACATCCCATATTGCAGTAACCGGCATCACCACAGGAAAACTGGTAGATATGGGAACCAGGGATTCTATGAACATGGGTGCGGCAATGGCACCGGCAGCCTGGAATACGATCTGTCAGAATCTGGAGGATTTTGGTGTGGATGTTTCCTATTATGACCGGATCATCACCGGGGATCTGGGAGCAGTGGGACAGAAAGTGCTGCTGGATTTTATGAAAAGCAGCGGTCATGATATGGCGGGCAGGCATATGGACTGCGGGCTGGAGATTTATGACCGGGGAGAACAGGATGTGCATGCAGGCGGCAGCGGATGTGGCTGCGCAGCGGTGACATTGTGTGCCCATATTCTGCCGAAAATGCAGCGTGGCGAGTGGAAACGGGTATTGTTTGTTCCGACAGGAGCCCTGTTGTCTACCGTCAGTTACAATGAAGGAGAGAGTATTCCGGGAATTGCCCATGCGGTAGTACTGGAACGAATGGAGGTGTGAATGAACGAATGGATAATCGTATCGTTTTTATCATGCACAGTATGACCAGTGCGGCGGGCGACAGTTTGAACAGTGCAGCCGGTGGTGTGGCAATGGAACTGATCCGGGCCTTTCTTGTGGGCGGTGTGATCTGTGCGCTCGTTCAGATTCTTTTAGACAGGACCAAAATGATGCCGGGACGGGTTATGGTAACGCTGGTTGTAAGTGGAACGATTCTTGGCTGGCTCGGACTTTATGAACCGTTTTTGAAGTGGGCAGGGGCCGGAGCGGGGGTACCGCTTCTTGGTTTTGGAAATACCTTGTGGAAAGGTGTTGCAAAAGCAATCGGAGAAGAAGGATGCATTGGAATTTTCAAAGGAGGTCTGACGGCAGCCTCTGCCGGGATTGCGGCGGCTCTGGTGTTTGGGTATCTGGGGGCACTGATCTTTAAGCCGAGGATGAAAGAATAACAATATAAGTATATGACAAGGGCCGTGTGAGTTGCCGAAAGGCAACTCACACGGCCCTATTAAAGTGAAATAAATGGTTGTTTTAGTCCCGCCCCGGTCCATTGGATACGGCCGAGGATGGGCGGGTGCTGGCACCGCCAGGCCCAAGACCGGGAACTGCGTTTCCTGCGCCTCGGGAACTTCCGGTTCCCGGGGTAACATCATCGTCCGGTCCGAGATAGGATGGATCGATGGTCACGCTGGTATGACCGGGACATTGCCTGGTTGGCATTGCATATTTGGAATCATCGGTTTCGCCTTCTTCGTCAGCCGGAAGTGCAATCCGCACGATGGATGTCTTCGGGCAGTTCGGTCCCGGAAGAAGACCGGTTTCGCTGCAGACAGTGGTAAGTACGTGGGTGTTGCACATTTCGGTCGGTACGGTTCCCTTTGCGAAGTATTCTGTGTATACGGCATTGCCGCGCGGATCATGGGAGCAGACGCCCGGAATCGCCAGTTTGCCGGATTTGCGGCAGATCTCTGCAGTTTCCACGCTGTCTGGTACGGTGAAGCCCGGGTCACTCAAGCCTTCGTGAACACGGGTCATGATCTTGCGCCAGATATCTTTGTGGAAGGACGTGCCGCCGTTTACTGCCGTCAGTTTCTGGTTTTCATCGCAGCCGCCCCATACACCTGCGGTATAGTAAGGAGTGTAACCGATGAACCAGATATCGTTGTTGTTGCTGGTCGTACCACTCTTACCTGCTGCTGACATGTTCGGAAGTGCCGCGCGGGTACTGGTGGAGCTGACACTGACACCAGAACTCGCGAAGATGTGGTTTGCCTGCATGGAATCTTTCATGGCATCGGTCAGTAAAAATGCGGTAGAATCTTTCAATACCCGGTGGGTTTCCGGCTCATTGTCGATGAGCAGTTTGCCATCGTGATCCAGAATTTTGGTAAAGAAAACCGGTTTGGTATAAAGTCCGCCGTTTGCAATGGAAGCGAATGCGGAGGTCAGTTCCAGGTTGGTTACACCGTTGGTAATACCGCCCAGGGCAGTCGCTGCGTTCATGTCGGTGTCCGTCAGGGTTGTAATGCCAAAGTTCTTGGCATATTCTACACCGAGCTGTGGACTTACAGTTTCCATCAAAGTGCGCACGGCAACGATGTTCATGGAATAGATGATACCGTCGCGGATGCTGGAGTAACCAAGATAGCCCTGCTTGTACCAGTTTTTAAACGTTTTGGTTCCCACGGTGAAAGGAGCATCGTAGTAGACGCTTCCCAGGGTAGCACCGCAGGTGTCCAGTGCCGGGGCAAAAGCGGTGATGACCTTGAATGTGGAACCAGGCTGCCTTGTGGTATCGGTTGCACGGTTTAAGGTCAGACTGGCTGTTTTGGTACCGCGTCCGCCACTTATGGCTTTGACCTGTCCGGTCTTCTGATCCATGATCACGAAGGAAACCTGCGGTTCCAGTACTTTGCTGCAGCGCTCTCCAATGATGGTGTCACCTTCCTGCAGGATTGCTGCTTTGTAAGATTCGATGTCAGCGTCGGCATCGGCTTCACTGTTATACAGTCCATCCCAGCCAGGATTTAAGGTGGAAGCATGCCAAGACTTTAAGTTTTTCTCTGAAAAATGTTCGGTAGTTCCATCTGCGTGGGTTACGGAAAGCCGGTATTCTACGCTGTAGCGTGCGGCGGAGTAATTGTCCGGGTTATTGACCTCTTCATCTACAATGGCCTGAATGGTTGGATCCTGGGTGGTGTAGATCTGGAGACCTCCGCTGTAAAGCAGGTTGTGAGCCTGTGTTTCCGTATAACCGAGTTTTTCCATCAGCGTGTCTTTTACCTGCTGGGTCAGTTCATCCGTGAAGTAGCTGTACGGGGTGGAATTTTCTTTGGAAACAGTATCTACCATCTGGATCCGGGCATAGACATCGTCGGCCAGGGCTTCTTCCTGCTGTGCTTTTGTAATATAACCCTGTTCGAACATATATTGCAGGATGACTTTGCGTTTTTCCGCGTTGGCCTGCTGCCCGCTGATCGGATTTAAGCGGGAAGGGTTCTGGGTGATGCCGGCGATAACGGCACATTCGGAAAGGGTTAAATCGGAAACATCCTTATTAAAATAGCGTCGGGCAGCAACTTTGACACCCAGTGCATTGTTGCCCAGATTGATCGTATTTAAATAGTTGGTCAGGATCAGTTTGCGGTCCATGGATTTAGTCAGCTGGAGAGCCAGATACTGTTCCTGGAGTTTTCGCTCGAGTTTTGCACCGAAGCTGGTTTCCATGCCGCCGTTGAACATGTTATTTTTGATCAGCTGCTGGGTGATGGTGCTTCCGCCGCCGCGGTTTTCGCCAGTCAGTACGCCGACAGCGGCGCGGGAGATGGAGCGAAGGTCGATGCCGTTGTGGGTCCAGAAACGGGAGTCCTCAATGGCAACAAAAGCGTTGATCAGGTCCTGTGGAAGTTCGTCGTAGGTGGCTTCTTCCCGGTTGGAGCCTGCAGTTACCAGTGTGTCGGTTAGATTTCCGGCACTGTCGTAAACCGTAGTGGCATAGCCGATGGGAACGATACTGTTCACATTCAGCTCCGGGGAATTGTCGATGATGCCCATGACAATACCGATGCCAATGCTGGATACGACCAGAACGCAAAACAGACAGAGCACGCAGCAGGTTTTGGCGAAGGTAAGGAAAATGCGGGAACGGTATTTCCGGCTCCGTGAGTTCGCGGCCTGCAAACGCTTTTCTGTAGCGTTTTTTCCATAATTCATTCGGAATCCTCCTTTTCAGGATGTGTACTGGCAGCTGTAAAGAGGTCTGACAGCTGCTGATCGGGGATAAAATGTTGTTTGTATCATGCGTGAACAACATAAAAATCCGTCTATCATTATACCAAAATGATTCTGATAATTCAACCGTGCGAAGCATCGGCAGAATCCGTTACTGTTTGCTCAGCGCGTGAATAGTAACCCTGCGAAACACATGGGCAGTCATGTTGCTTCTTGCCAGAAGTCTTCTTTACTGGTATGATAGGGAACGAGAGAAGCGAATCGTAAAAGAAACAGGATGATAGGAAGTAGTATACCCATGATGGAACGATATAAAATTCTTTATGAGGGCGGCGAAGGGGAATTAACCGAGAAAAAATCCCGCTTCATTGCTACCACAAGACCGGTAGAGAGCGAGGAAGAGGCCGTCGCTTTTATCGATGAGATGAAAAAGAAATACTGGGATGCCCGGCATAACTGCTCGGCTTATGTGATCGGGGAGCGTGGCCAGGTGCAGCGCTGCAGCGATGATGGAGAACCGGCCCAGACGGCAGGACGTCCGATGCTGGATGTGCTTTTGGGTGCAGAAGTGAAAAATATCTGTGTCGTGGTGACCCGTTATTTTGGCGGAACCCTGCTTGGAACCGGCGGACTGGTGCGTGCATATTCCGGCGCGGTGCAGGAGGGACTCAAAAACAGCGTGATCGTGGAGAAATGTCCGGGGGTGGAATGGAAGATCCATACTGATTACAATGGCATTGGCAAGATCCAGTACATCAATGCGCAGATGGAGATCCCGGTTCTGGATACCCAGTACACCGATGCAGTGGATGTTGTCTGCATGGTGCCACTTGAAAAAGAAGGTTCCCTGGTTGCCCAGATCACCGAAAAGACTGGCGGCAAAGCTGTGATTACCCGGGAAAAGGAATGCTATTATGGCTTTGCAGACGGGGAACTGGTCCTGTTTTAAAATTTAAACAGAAAAAGCCCTGCAATTGAGGAAAAAACGCTTGCATTCCGTTCACCAGAATGCTATATTAATAACTTGTGATGAATGACGTGAAACTAAGGACCTGGCAACAAGTCCTTAGTTTTTTTAAAGAGAAAGAGGATTATTACGACTATGAAAATGAAGAGAGAAGACATCCGTAACATCGCGATCATTGCCCACGTTGACCATGGTAAAACCACTCTGGTAGATGAACTGTTAAAGCAGAGCGGCGTTTTCCGTGCAAACCAGGAAGTGGCAGAGCGTGTCATGGACTCCAACGATATTGAGCGTGAGCGCGGAATCACCATTCTTTCCAAGAACACAGCAGTATTTTATAAAGATAAGAAGATCAACATCATCGACACCCCAGGACATGCAGACTTCGGCGGCGAGGTTGAGCGTGTACTGAAGATGGTAAACGGTGTTATCCTGGTTGTAGACGCATATGAGGGACCGATGCCGCAGACCAAATTCGTGCTGCAGAAGGCACTGGATCTGGACCTGTCTGTTATCGTCTGCATCAACAAGATCGACCGTCCGGAAGCAAGACCGACCGAGGTGATTGATGAGGTATTAGAGCTGTTTATGGATCTGGACGCATCCGACGAGCAGTTAGACTGCCCGTTCGTATTTGCATCTGCCCGTGCAGGTTTTGCAAAGAAAGAGCTGGACGATCCGGAAGTAGATATGAGCCCGCTGTTTGAGACCATCGTAAACTACATCCCGGCTCCGGAGGGAGACCCGGATGCAGATACCCAGATGCTCATCAGCACCATTGACTACAACGAGTTTGTTGGCCGTATCGGTGTCGGCAAAATCGACAACGGAAGCATCAAGGTAAACCAGGACTGCGTGATCGTAAACCATCACGATCCGGACAAGATGCGCCGCGTGAAGATCGGTAAGCTGTACCAGTTCGACGGCTTAAAGCGTGTAGAGGTTCAGGAGGCAACCATCGGTGATATCGTTGCAGTATCCGGTATCGCAGACCTTCACATTGGTGATACTATCTGTTCCCCGGAGAATCCGGAATCCATTCCGTTCCAGAAGATTTCCGAGCCGACGATCGCCATGAACTTCATGGTAAATGACAGCCCGCTTGCAGGTCAGGAAGGTAAGTTTGTTACCTCCCGTCACTTAAGAGAGCGTCTGTTCCGCGAACTGAACACCGATGTTAGCCTGCGTGTAGAAGAGACCGAGTCCCCGGACTGCTTTAAGGTTTCCGGACGTGGTGAGCTGCATCTGTCTGTCCTGATCGAGAATATGCGCCGCGAGGGCTTTGAGTTTGCAGTCAGCAAGGCTGAGGTTCTTTACAAATACAACGAGCGCAACCAGAAGTTAGAGCCGATGGAGTTAGCTTACATCGACGTTCCGGAGGAGTTTACCGGTGCGGTAATCCAGAAGCTGACCTCCAGAAAGGGTGAGCTGCAGGGTATGAGTCCGGCAAACGGCGGATATACCCGTCTGGAGTTTTCCATCCCGGCAAGAGGTCTGATCGGCTACCGTGGTGAGTTCATGACCGATACCAAGGGTAACGGTATCATCAACACCATTTTCGATGGTTACGGTCCGTTCAAGGGTGAGTTAAGCTACCGTAAGACCGGTTCCCTGATCGCTTACGAGAGCGGTGAGACCATCACCTACGGTCTGTTCAATGCACAGGAGCGCGGTATCCTCTTTGTGGGACCGGGCGAGAAGGTTTACTCTGGTATGGTCATCGGACAGAACCCGAAGACCGAGGATATCGAGGTCAATGTCTGCAAGACCAAGAAGCTGACTAACACCCGTTCTTCCAGTGCTGATGAGGCATTGAAGCTGGTTCCGAAGAAGATCATGAGCCTGGAGCAGTGCCTGGAGTTCATCGATACCGACGAGCTTCTTGAGGTAACCCCGGAGAACCTGCGTATCCGCAAGAAAATCCTGGATCCGACCATGCGTAAGAGAGCATCCTTTAAAAAATAAATATTGCCAGATTCCCTAAAACCTGGTGTGGACTTTTCTAGTAAAGCCAAGCTATTTTTCGCCACACAGCCCCTTCCCGTACGGGAGGGCGGCTGTGTGGCGTTTTTGCGCTATTGAAAGGAGTTAACTATGACAGATACATTTATGAAAGAAAAACCGGTATTTCCACTGCTGTTGTCGATGGCCTTGCCGATGGTAGTGTCTATGCTGGTCAATTCCCTTTATAACATTATCGACAGTTTCTTTGTGGCGAAGATCAGTGAAAATGCCATGACAGCGCTTTCCCTGGTGTATCCGGTACAGAATTTTATCAATGCGGCTGCCATTGGTTTTGGAGTGGGGATCAATGCACTGGTATCGCTGTATCTTGGGGCGGGAGATAAGAAAAAAGCCGGAAATGCGGCGGGACAGGGACTGCTTTGCTGCCTGGCCCATGGTGTTGTTCTGGCTGTTCTTTCCCTGCTGATCATGCCGCATTTCTTAAGCATGTTTACGAGTGATGAAGCGGTAAAGCTGTTGGCGATCCGTTACGTTTCCATCGCATTTTCGTTTGCGCCGGTGATCATGGCAGGACTGTTTTTTGAAAAGCTTTTTCAGGCGGTAGGGCGCATGAAGGCGGCCATGGCAAGTCTGCTTTGCGGCTGTATTGCCAACATCATCCTGGATCCTTTGATGATCTTTGGAATCGGCATTTTTCCGGCAATGGGGATCACAGGAGCAGCGATCGCAACGGGAATCGGCCAGGTTGTTTCCCTGGCGGTGTATCTGGTGATGTACGTTGGAAAACCATTTCCGGTCAAGTTTTCGAAAAAAGATCTGCTCCCAAACAGACCGATCCTGAAAAAATTATATGGAATCGGTGTTCCGGCAATTTTGAACCTGGCTCTGCCATCGATTTTGATTTCCGCGTTAAACGGCATTCTTGCGGCATCTTCGGACTGTTATGTCCTGGTGCTCGGAATCTACTATAAACTTCAGACGTTCCTGTATCTTCCGGCCAGCGGCATTGTGCAGGGACTGCGCCCGCTGATTGGATACAATTACGGGGCAAAGGAAATGAAGCGGGTGCGCAGGCTGTTTGAACTGACGCTGGTGATGTGTGCAGTCATTATGGCGGTTGGAACGTTTGGCTGTCTTCTGTTTGCAAAACAGCTTATGCAGCTGTTCACCACAAACCCGGAAACCGTGGCAGCGGGCACACAGGCATTACGCCTGATCTGCCTGGGATTTTTAATTTCTTCGGTTTCTGTGACCGCAAGCGGCGCGTTTGAGGGATTGGGAATGGGCATGTCTTCTCTCATCATTTCCCTGTGCCGTTATTTGGTGGTGATCCTGCCGGCTGCCTGGATCTTAAACCGGATCATGGGGCCAGTTGGAGTCTGGCACGGATTCTGGATCAGTGAGTGGATCTCGGCGGCGGTTTCAGCCTGTCTTGTAGGACGATTTGCTTTCGCTGCTTTTCGGGAACGTTAGTTGGAGGCAGCAAAACATTATAAAATCTGCTGCTTTTTTGCCTTTTGCATGGAAAATGTAACATTTTGCCGCCATTTGTCGAGCGAAAACCTGAATATTTTTTCTCATTTTCCCGTAAATATGATAATAGCTGAGAGCTAAAAGAAATGGGAAGAGGAGAGAAAATACTATGTCAGAAAAAGTGATCGAAAACAATAAAGTGAGTGTGATCGGAGAAATCATTTCCGGGTTTACCTTCAGCCATGAAGTGTTTGGAGAGGGATTTTATCTGGTAAATGTAGCGGTGAGCCGTTTGAGCGAGCAGGCCGATATCATTCCGCTTATGATTTCAGAGCGTCTTTTGGATGTTAAGGAAGATTATATTGGCTGCACGGTGGAGGCCATTGGCCAGTTCCGTTCCTATAACCGCCATGAAGGGATAAAAAACCGTCTGGTACTGTCGGTGTTTGTACGGGAAATCCATTTTATGGAGAAATTTACGGATTATACCAAGACGAACCAGATTTTTCTGGATGGTTACATCTGTAAGGCACCGGTTTACCGGAAAACACCGCTCGGAAGGGAGATTGCAGATCTCCTTTTGGCAGTCAACCGCCCTTACGGCAAGTCAGACTATATCCCGTGCATTGCCTGGGGCAGAAATGCGCGGTTTGCTTCCGGATTCGAGGTGGGAACCAGAGTGCGCGTATGGGGCCGTGTGCAGAGCCGGGAGTACACCAAAAAGCTCAGCGAGACCGAGTGCGAGAAGCGGGTGGCTTACGAGGTTTCCATCAGCAAGCTGGAATGCGGGGATCTGGAAGAGGAAGCGTAAGGATGCGAAGCATCGGCGCGGCTGTGCTGGCGGATTTATGTATGTGAATCGCAATAAGGATAGCCGCAGTCTTAACAGATTAACTTGCAAATTACATGGGAATGTGTTACGATTAGCACGCTTGTATAAACGATGCTAAGAAAAACAGAGGTGCAAAAGCGATGAGTACAGGAAGACTAGAGGTCATCTGCGGCAAAGACAGCTCAGGCAAGACAGCGATGGCCCTTGGCAGAGCGCTCCAGGCGCTCACAGAGCAGAAAACCGTGATCGTGATCCAGTTTTTAAAAGGCAGTGAGAAAACAGGAAATCTGGACGTATTAAAGCGAATGGAGCCGGAACTGAAGATATTCCGCTTCGAAAAATCAGACCGCTACTTTGCAGAGTTAAGCGATTCTGAAAAGAAAGATGAGCAGGTCAATATTCGCAATGGATTAAATTATGCAAAGAAGGTATTGACCACAGAGGAGTGCGATCTTCTGGTTCTCGATGAAGCCCTTGGGCTGGTTGACCAGAATATCGTAACGGAAGAGGAACTGGAGGGCATTTTAAACTGCCGTGACCAGGTCCAGGTCATTGTGACCGGAAAGGTACTGCCGGAAGGCATTCGCCGGATCGCAGATAAAGTGGAATATGTAGATTGTTCCAACTGTTCCAGATAGGTTTAAGTTGACAATTAAAATGGTTAATGCTAGTATTATATATAAACAGGCAAGTAGAGGTTGCGCGAAGCATGAGTAAAGAATCGGATGCACCAGAAGCAGAAGAGGATTCTTTGAAAGGGCGGGCGCCGAAGATAGAGGACGGTCTGGAAGTCATTTATCTGGGGACAGGGTGAAGAATCCTGTAACTGTCATCCAACCGGATGGAGAGCTACTTAAAGCAAAAAGCACAAAAGCGACTTTAAGAGGGCTGACCGGGATTTGTCAGTCCCTTTTTTATTTCATAGGAAAGTGCGTCCTATGAAACAAAAAAGTGCTCCGCAGGGATGCGCGCTCGGCGCAAAGGTAGATGGTTGCCAAAGCAACCGCGCCTCGGCGCGAGAATGTGCCAAGGCACATTCTTTTTTACATTGCATGTCGGAACAGTGCGGTGGCGTATCCGTTGATTGACGCCTGCAATACATAAACATATGAGGAGGAAAAGAACATGGCTATTTTTGAGGGCGCTGGTGTTGCATTGGTAACCCCGTTTACAGAATCTGGAGAGGTAAATTATGATAAGCTTGCTGAGCTTTTGGAGGAGCAGATCGCAGGCGGTACCGATGCGATCATCGTATGCGGCACCACCGGTGAGTCTGCAACCATGAGTCACGAGGAGCATCTGGATGTGATCCGTTTCACCTGCAAGGTGGTAAACAAGCGTATCCCGGTTATCGCAGGAACCGGTTCCAACTGTACCAGAGAGGCAATCCACCTTTCTAAAGAGGCTGAGAAGGCCGGAGCAGACGGACTGTTGTTAGTAACTCCTTATTACAATAAGGCAACCCAGAATGGTCTAATCGCACACTATACCGCGATCGCAGAGTCTGTAAACATTCCGTGTCTTTTATATCATGTGCCGACCCGTACCGGTCTTACCATGAAACCGGAGACCATCGTAAAACTTTGCCGCGATGTGAAAAACATTGTTGGCGTGAAAGAAGCAAGCGGCAACTTCTCCGCGATCGCAGAGATCATGCACCTGGCAAACGGCTGCGTAGATCTGTATTCTGGCAACGACGACCAGATTGTTCCGCTTCTGGCTATGGGCGGCAAGGGCGTTATCTCCGTTCTGTCCAACGTTGCTCCGAGACAGACCCACGAGATCTGCGAGAACTTCTTCAAGGGCGATATCCAGAAGAGCTGCCAGATGCAGTTAGATGCCATTCCGGTGATCAATGTGCTGTTCTGCGAAGTAAACCCGATTCCGGTTAAGGCTGCCTTAAACCTGATGGGCAAAGAAGCTGGCCCGTTAAGACTGCCGCTTACCGAGATGGAGCCGCAGAACCAGGAACGTTTGAAAAAGGCAATGCAGGAGTATGGAATCCTGTAAACCAGGAATGTACGCAGCATTTGCAAAGAATCAAAACGACAGCTGCCTGTGTCATGGAAAGCAGCTGTATGGAAACGTACAAATAGAATCACAAACGAAAGAACAGGACCTGCACAGGAGGACTTATAAAATGGTAAAAATGATCATGCACGGCTGCAATGGTGCGATGGGACGCACCATTACCGGTCTGGCAAAGGAGATGGATGGCATTGAGATCGTAGCCGGAATCGATGTCAATCCGGTAGTTTTAAGTGATTATCCGGTGTTTGCATCTTTAGAGGAATGTAACGTTGAGGCAGATGTGATCGTTGATTTTGCTTCTGCAAAGGCAGTGGACCATCTGCTGGATTACTGCGTGGCACACAAGATGCCTCTGGTACTCTGCACGACCGGACTTTCTGCAGAGCAGATCGAAAAAGTAAAAGAGAGCAGCAAACAGACTGCGATCCTGCGCTCTGCGAATATGTCCCTTGGCATCAATACCCTCATGAAGCTGGTCCAGGATGCGGCAAAGGTACTGGCGAATGCAGGCTTTGACATTGAGATCGTCGAGAAGCACCACAACAAAAAACTGGATGCGCCGAGCGGCACTGCACTGGCTCTGGCAGATTCCATCAACGAGGCGATGGACAACCAGTACCATTACAAATATGACCGCAGCCAGGAGCGCGTAAGACGTGACGAGAAAGAGATCGGTATCTCTTCCGTGCGCGGCGGTACGATTGTAGGTGACCACGACGTGATCTTTGCCGGAACGGATGAGGTCATTACCTTCCGCCACACTGCTTATTCCAAGGCAATTTTCGGAAAAGGTGCACTGCAGGCAGCCCTGTTTCTGGCAGGTAAAGAGCCGGGACTGTACGACATGCAGGATGTGATCGGTTAATTTTATAAAAAGATAAAAATGGAAGTTCTGATTTTTGATAAAATCGTTTCTTCTTTCTCATACTAACAGCAGGATGTATTCCTGAAATAGGTTGTTTCGTGGAAAAGTACAGTCTATGAAACAAAAACGCTCCGCCTGGATGCGCACTCTTTTTCAGAATTCATTAGGAAAGAAAGGAGAATACGATGATGAAAAAAATCAGAATGACTGCATGTGTGCTGATCTTCGCCATGACTGTTTGTCTTTTAGCGGGATGCAGCAACCAGAATGGAAACAACATGGCGGATGAAGCCACGACTGCAAGCCAGGGAGCGCCAAATGGCCAGAATGGAAATGGCCGGGGCACCGCTGCCGGGGAAAACGGCACAAACAACATGGAAAACGGAATGGCCGGTGAAAACGGCGGAGCCGGAAATGGCACGAGTGGAACCGGAGGTACTACTGGAAATGGCGGAATCAACGGAAACGGTACTAACACAACCGGGGAAAACACCGGGAATGGTGTAAATAGAGCAGGTGGAGCTGCCGGAAGTGAGAATGGCGGAAACTTAAACCAGACAAACGGAAATGTTGGAAATTCTGCTGCAGAAAACCGCACCGGAGTTCAGAAAAGCACTGGCGTGGTGGACGGACTCGTGGATGATGTGGAGCGCGTTGTGCAGTAAGAACGTTATTTGGTTTTTCTTGTTTTTAGGATAACATCGCTTTTCAAAAGCGATGTTATCCGTTTTTCATGTACATAGGAGGACTTTTGATCAGAACATGGAATCGGTCATGCCGCGCCTGGAGAAAACAGTGTATCCGGCGGCTGGCATGGAATTATCAGCGTTCCAGACGCTTAAGGTGTATCCGCAGAATTCTGGCGGCTGCGATCTGTCTGGAAATTGCAGCAGGAACGGCATTATTCTGGCAGGAAAAGCGCCCTGAGCTTTCTCTGGTACGCAGGGAAGAACTCTGTGAAGTGGAGCTTATTTCCAAAGAGGCAATTGCTCCGGGCAATGCTGTGAGCAGTGAGCCGGAACAGGATATTTACGGGATCCGGCTGGATACAAAAAATTTAGAAGTCCAGTTTTACCACAGAAAGGATTCTATCCGGCAATAAAAAACATATTGCAATTCAGATGCCTGTGTATTATAATTTTTTCTGAAATTAACTTCTTTTATTTATATTACTTATAAATACATCAAGAGAGGAAGAAAGCCGATGGAAGAGAAACGCTTGCTGAATCCAGATGAGCTGCACGAGGAGTGCGGTGTATTCGGAATGTACGATTTTGACGGCAATGATGTGGCATCCGAGATTTATTACGGACTGTTCGCATTGCAGCACCGGGGGCAGGAAAGCTGCGGTATTGCGGTCAGCGACACAGAAGGACCGAAGGGGAAGGTAAATGCGTATAAGGGGATGGGGCTTTGCAATGAGGTGTTCACACCGGACATTTTAGAGGGGTTACATGGAAACATTGGTGTGGGACATGTGCGTTACTCGACTGCGGGAAGCAGCACAAGAGAGAACGCGCAGCCTCTGGTACTCAATTATGTGAAGGGTACCCTGGCACTGGCCCACAACGGAAACCTGGTCAATGCGCCGGAGCTGCGCAGAGAGCTGGAATACAGCGGTGCAATCTTCCAGACCACCATTGACTCTGAGGTCATTGCGTACCATATCGCGCGTGAGCGTGTGCGCACGGCAACCGTTGAAGCAGCAGTGGTCAATGCCATGAAGAAGATCAAGGGTGCGTATTCCCTGGTCATCATGAGCCCGCGCAAGATGATCGGTGCGAGAGATCCGTTTGGCTTTAAGCCTCTTTGTATCGGCAAAAAGGAAAATGCCTATATCCTGGCATCCGAAAGCTGCGCCCTGGCAACGATTGACGCGGAGTTTGTCCGCGACGTGGAGCCGGGCGAGATCGTAACGATCACCAAGGACGGCATCCGCTCCGATAAGAGCATGTGCCTGCCGGATCCGAAGAAACAGGCAAGATGTGTCTTTGAATATATTTACTTTGCAAGACCGGATAGTGTGTTTGACGGTGTGAGCGTTTATCATTCCCGCATTCACGCAGGCCGCTGTCTGGCGATCGATTCCCCGGTCGATGCCGATCTCGTGGTCGGTGTGCCGGAATCCGGTAATGCTGCAGCACTTGGCTATTCGATGCAGTCCGGTATCCCATACGGAACGGCGTTTGTGAAGAACTCCTATGTGGGACGTACCTTCATCAAGCCGAAACAGAGCAGCCGTGTTTCTGCGGTAAAAGTAAAACTGAATGTATTAAAAGAGGCAGTTGCAGGAAAACGTGTCATCATGATCGACGATTCCATCGTCCGCGGTACGACCAGCCACCTCATTGTGAAAATGCTGCGCGATGCAGGTGCGAAGGAAGTGCATGTGAAGGTCAGTGCACCGCCGTTTTTGCATCCGTGCTATTTTGGAACGGATATCCCGTCCGAAGACCAGCTGATCGCAAGCGGACGCACGGTAGAAGAGATTCGTCAGATCATCGGGGCAGATTCGCTGTCTTACTTAAAGATGGAACGTCTGCCAGAACTGGCAGAAGCCCTGCCGATCTGCACGGCATGCTTTAGCGGAAACTATCCGCTGGAACCGCCGAAGGAGGATATCCGCGGCGAATATACGAAGTAAGCGCCAAAGGAAAGCATTTGCGGCGAATATACGAAACAAGTGTCGAAAAAATGCATCCGCGGCGAAGATACCAAATAATCAATCAAAATATTGGAGGGTTCTTATGAACGACAGATACCAAAGCCCGTTGTCCGAGCGTTACGCAAGCAAGGAGATGCAGTACATCTTCTCCCCGGACAAGAAATTCAAAACCTGGAGAAAATTATGGATCGCGCTGGCTGAGACTGAGAAAGAGTTAGGCCTGCCGATTACCCAGGAGCAGATCGACGAGTTAAAGGCACATGCCGAGGATATCAACTATGAAGTCGCAAAAGAGCGTGAACGTCTGGTGCGCCACGATGTCATGTCCCATGTATACGCTTACGGTCAGCAGTGTCCGAAGGCAAAAGGGATCATCCATCTGGGTGCAACCTCCTGCTATGTAGGTGATAACACGGACCTCATCATCATGACCGAGGGCTTAAAGCTGGTTCGTAAAAAACTCATCAACGTGATGGCAGAGCTGGCAAAATTCGCAGACAAGTACAAAAACCAGCCGACCCTGGCATTTACCCATTTCCAGCCTGCACAGCCGACTACCGTTGGTAAGAGAGCAACGCTTTGGCTCAATGAGCTTTGTCTGGATTTAGAGGATCTGGATCATGTCCTTTCTACCATGAAGCTTCTTGGCTCCAAGGGAACCACCGGTACCCAGGCAAGTTTCCTGGAACTCTTTGAGGGAGACCATGAGAAATGCCGCAAGGCAGACCAGATGATCGCCGAGAAGATGGGCTTTTCTGCATGCTATCCGGTTTCCGGCCAGACCTACTCCCGTAAGGTAGATACCCGTGTCCTGAATGTTCTTGCAGGAATCGCGCAGAGCGCCCACAAGTTCAGCAATGACATTCGTCTGCTGCAGCACTTAAAAGAAGTGGAAGAGCCGTTTGAGAAGAACCAGATTGGTTCCTCCGCAATGGCATACAAGAGAAACCCGATGCGCAGCGAGCGTATCGCATCTCTTTCCAACTATGTAATGAGCGATGTCATGAACCCGATGATGGTTGCTTCCACCCAGTGGTTCGAGCGTACCTTAGATGACTCCGCAAACAAGCGTTTAAGCATTCCGGAAGGCTTCCTGGCCATCGACGGTATCCTGGATCTGTACTTAAATGTTGTAGACGGCCTGGTGGTATATCCGAAGGTGATTGAGAAGCATTTTATGGCAGAGCTTCCGTTCATGGCAACCGAGAACATCATGATGGATGCAGTAAAGGCAGGCGGCGACCGTCAGGAGCTGCATGAGCGCATCCGCCAGCTTTCCATGGAAGCAGGCAGAAATGTCAAGGAAAAAGGTCTGGACAACAACCTGTTAGAGCTCATTGCGGCAGATCCGGCATTTGGACTTTCCTTAGAAGACTTAAAGGCATGCATGGAGCCGTCCCGCTATGTAGGACGTGCACCGCAGCAGGTAGACGAATTCTTAGGCGAAGTAGTCAATCCGATCCTGGAGGCAAACAAGGGAGACCTCGGTATGACCGCAGAGATTAACGTATAAAAGAATGTTTGATGTAATAGGAATTATTTTCTGAGTCTTATTTTCAATGTATGGAACATGTCAGAAAATGACAAAACTGATAAATTACAGTAATTAATGTTTATAACGTACATTAATAACAAGAGGTAGGCAGATTAGAAAATCTGTCTGCCTTTTTGTGTTTGCGTATTGATTTTAAAGCAAGAATCTTATATACTGTTAATGTTTGCGGAGTCGGCTGATTCCGCATGAGAATATTAGGAATAGCAAGTGGCGGTGCCAGGGCACATTGGTTTTCGATGTGCAGCGCGTGAGTAAAAATGCGCGAAGTCCGTACTGTCACGTTAAGCACAACAAAGGAGACGAATTATGTCAAAGGTAGATGTAGTTATTGGATGTTTTTATGGCGATGAAGGTAAGGGAAAAGTAATCGATTATCTTGCAACGAATGCAGATATCGCTGTCCGTGCAACCGGTGGTGATAACGCAGGCCATACAATCGAAGCAAACGGAGTGAAATACGCAATGCGTCTGATTCCGTCCGGAATCCTGTCCGGTCATACCATTGGCGTAATCGGCAACGGCGTTGTTATGAACCCGCAGGTGCTGTTAGGTGAGATCGAAAACTTAAAAGCACACGGATACGATATCGACAACCACTTAAAAATCAGTGACAAGACCCATGTGATCCTGCCATACCATCCGATGTTAGACCGCGCACTGGAGAAAGCAAGAAAGGCTTCCAAGATCGGCACCACCTGCAGAGGTATCGGACCGACCTACTGTGACAAGTACGAGCGCGCAGGTTTAAGAGTTGAGGATCTGTACGCAGACAACTTCAAGAGCCATCTGGAAGAGCTGGTAGAATCCAGAAAAGCACTCTTAAAGTTCTATGATCCGGAAGACACCACCATTGATGAAAAACTGAACTTTGAAGAGGTATATAAGACCTATACCGAGTACGCAGAGCAGTTAAAGCCGTTCGTATGTGACACTGTAACTTATCTGCACAAAGCACTGGAAGAGGATAAGAAGGTCATCGTAGAGGGTGCTCAGGCAACCTTACTTGACATCGACTTCGGTTCCTATCCGTATGTAACCTCCTCCAATCCGACTATCGGCGGTATCATCACCGGAACCGGTTTAAGCGCATCCGATATCGGCAATGTATATGGCATCATCAAGGCTTACTCCAGCCGTGTCGGCGAGGGCCCGTTCGTAACCGAGCTGCTCGACGAGACCGGTGATAAGATCCGTGACCTTGGTCATGAGTACGGTACCGTAAGCGGCAGACCGCGTCGCTGTGGCTGGCTGGATCTGGTAACCTTAAAATATGCAAAGCGTCTGAATGGTCTGACCGGAATCTCCGTAAACCACTTAGACACCATCGGTAAGTTCGACAAGATCAAAGTCTGCGTTGCTTATGACTGCAACGGGGTACAGACCGAGGACTTCTCAACCAACTTAAAGTTCTTAGAGAACAGCAAGCCGGTATACAAAGAGTTCGATGGTAACTTCGGTGACATCTCTGGCTGCAAGACCTTCGAGGAGCTTCCGGAGAATGCAAAGGCATACATCAACTTCATCGAGGATTATATCAAAGTTCCGGTAAAATTCATCGGAACCGGCGCAGGACGCGAGGCAATGATCGTACGCCTGTAAAAATAGTAATATTGTTAACGTAATAGAGCCGTGAAAGCTGCCTTTCGGTAGCTTCCACGGCTTTTGTCTTATTTCAGCAGACGAAAAAATAAGACTCTGTTTTATAATCGTGATTCACGTATTATAAAATATTGACTATGTATGCATGGTGTCATATATTATATATAATCGATGAGGAGGTATCATTTATGGAACCAATGGGAATTGTACAGGCTCGCACACCGGAGCGGATCAAAGAAAACGCAGCAAATATTTTGGATAAACTTGGATTGAACATGTCTACGTATATCAATATGGCTTTGAACCAGTTAATTATTCAAGAAGGAATTCCGTTTTCTGTTAAGCTGACAAAATCCTCCTATACGAATGCGGAAAAAATCAATGAGGTAGCTGCAACATTAAAACTTGAAGGATTACATTTAGACGAGAATGACATACAGTTAATGCAGGAGATTCAGCATGGAAATATCAGTTTTGAACAAGCACGAGAGAAAATATTAAACGAGGTGTAAAATGTCAGATACGAAATGCTATCAGCCAGCCAAAAATCTTTTCTGTGTGAGTACAGCGAAATGGAAGAGGTGATTCGTAAATGTATTTACAAACAATAGAATCACACTATGAGTCATAATAAGAGATTCCGGAAATAATAGGAGACAGGAGAAAAATGAGTAGTATAAGGGCGTTTGTAATCACAATTTTTGTAGGCTGGCTCAGTTCTGTGATTTGTGAAACCATGCTTTGGCCTCAACTAGGTTCGATTTTTGCAATTGCAACAATGGGCGCATTTATTCTTAAATCTATAGAGAATTTAAAGGAAGGCTCATCAGAAGATGCAAAATCATAGTATTATAAATCAGAAAATCGATAGTTGACAAGGGAGTGTGATTGCATGGGAAAAGCAATTTTAGCAATGATTGTAACCATAATGGTTGGGTTTATGAGCAGTGCCATCTTTGCAAACTGGGTCAATGCACCAGAGTGGGGTGTTATCCTTGCTGTTGCTGTGATGGGTGCATTTATTATTCTTTTCAATGATAAGAAGTAAGTGACTTCCAGCTTGGAGAACTGGTGAAATCAACGATTGCGAGAAAAAAATGGAATTTAAGAATTTATTACCAGCTCAAAATCGTGATGAGTTACGAGAATGGTTTTCGGAAAATTATAACAAAGAAACCGAATGCTGGGTAGTTGTAAAGCGTGGACGTCCAGTAGATAATGGAACTTTTTGGTATATAGATGCAGTCGAAGAAGCCATGTGTTTTGGCTGGATTGATAGCACCACGAAGAAAATGGATAACGGAATAACGGCACAAAGATTAGCACCCAGAAGAAAAAACAGTTTGTGGTCTGATTTAAATAAAGAACGTTGTCGGAGAATGGAGCGATTAGGGCGTATGACGGATGCTGGAAGAGCAGTTTTGCCGGATATGTCTGAAAATGGTTTTGTTATTGACAAGATGATTTTAGACGCATCGCAAATAGACGCTGAAATTTGGGAGAATTTTCAAAAATTCCCGCCGCTCTATCAGCGTGTGAGAATTGATACGATCCAGATTAAGAAAAAGCATCCAGAACTGTTCCAAAGTCGCTTACAAAAATTTTTAGATAACACCAAGGCGGGGATTATGTATGGCGAATGGAATGATAATGGACGCTTACTTACAGACTGACAGATTGCAGTTTACCGAACCACCAGCGGTTTTGATCAAAACATCAGGCAGGGCAGAAATCGGAATCGCGATCCGGTTTTCTGCGGTAACCCGGTAATTTTCGGAGACATCGGTTACGAAACAGGGCAGGGAGGAGGCCTGGACCAGTTCCTGAAAGCTATAGCGGTTGTTTTGGGTCAGAAAGCGGGAATCCGGCATTTTTTCTAATACAAAGGACCAGAAGCCGATATCTGGCATTAAAAGCATGTTTTCTCCGTTCATGTCGGAGAAGGACAGGCTTTTTTTGTTTGCATATTTGTGGTCTTTGGGAAGTGCGAACATCAGGCTTTCGGTTCCCCATTCTTTGAAAAAATAGGAGTCGGAATCCGGTTTTTCGTGGGTGACGATCAGTTGGTAGTGATTCTGATCCAGTCCCCTGAAAAGCCGTTTGTCTGAGGTCGTGTCGGCCTGCAGAGCCATGTGGGGAAACAGACCGGTGATCATCGGTGTGAGCGTCCACAAAGGAGCGGGGGCGCAGGTGCCGAGGAAAATCGTGTGGTTTTTCCGGTCAAATTCACGAGCTTTTTCCGTGAGGGAGTCTGCATCTTCCAGAAGCTTTTTTGCCAGCTCCAGCACATATTCTCCATTTTGATTCAAAGTCAGTTTATTCTTCGTTCGTTCGAACAGGGTTAATCCCAGATCTTCTTCCAGATTTTTCAGTGAAAATGCGTTTGATGCTGCATTGGAACCGAAAGAATTATATGTGGTTGAAGATGCAGAACACATTGATCTGTGTGACAGAACAGATCGAATCCCATTTGAAAAACTGGCTGATTTTTTCAGTGAAAAGATGTAAAGGAGCAATTTATGAGCAAAAAGGCATTAGTGATTTCAACCAGTCTTCGTCAGAACAGCAATTCAGATATGCTTGCAGAAGCATTTGTAAAAGGAGCGAAGGAGGCTGGAAATCAGGTTGTAGAAATTAGTTTAAAAAATAAAACAATCAACTTCTGCAAAGGATGTTTAGCCTGTCTGAAACTTGGACATTGTGTGATTGCTGATGATGCAATAGATATTGCAAAGCAGATGCATGATGCAGAAGTGATTGCTTTTGCAACGCCTGTTTATTACTATGAAATGGCTGGTCAGATGAAAACAATGCTTGACAGAGCCAATCCATTATATGGGACAGATTATGCTTTTGAAGATGTTTATCTTTTAAGTACGGCTGCAGAAGCTGAAGAGGGTGTTGATAGCCGGGCAATCAGTGGTCTGGAAGGATGGATTGAGTGTTTTGAACGCGCCAGACTTGCTGGAACTGTCTTTGCCGGAGGTGTAGATGATGCCGGAACAATAAAAGGGCATAAGGCAATTGAAGAGGCATATCAATTAGGAAAAGCAATTTCATAATCAAAATTAGTTCATCGAATCTATTGATATGGTTGGCAACAAAGAATCTTTCAGAGCCTGCAGGAATTTTTCGGCAGGCTTTGAAAGCATTTGTGTTTTTTTCCAGATTAGATACATTGGTATTTCAAGTGCCGGTCTAAGTGGGCGAAAGCAAAGGCTGCTGTTTCCGGTCGTATTGATGATCTTATCAAAACATATGGCATATCCCATGCCTTCTTCGACGAGAAGGGATGCATTAAATAAAAGGTTATAAGTAGCAACTATGTTTAAATCAGAAGGTGCTACATTCAGCCATTGCATCAGTTTTCCACCGTTTATTTCTTCTTGGGAGAGAATCAATGGTTTATCTACAAGATCTGCCGGGAAAATCACATCTTTCCTGGCAAGAGGGGCATCGTTTGGCATAAGAACACCCCAGATATCTTTGGAAGGAAGCGTAAAAGCGTTATATTTCTTTAAATCAACCTGTCCAAAGATCATTCCAAAATCAATTAATCCTTTATCCAGATGATCAGTGACAAAATCTGCATTTCCACTGAAAATATGGTAATGAATGCCGGGATATTCTGCCTGCAAGTTTGACGCTGCTTTGGCAAGGATACGAAGTCCGTCTGTTTCTCCGCTACCAATTGATACATCTCCAAGAATAATGCTATCGGAAAGGGCGATTTCCTGTTCCGCTTTTTTCACTAATTCAAGGATTTCTTCTGCACGTTTTTTGAGAATCAATCCTTCTTCGGTAAGTGTTACTTTACGGGATCCTTTTGTTCCTCTGATCAAAAGCTGTTTTCCAAGTTCCTTTTCCATATTTTTGATCTGAGTAGAAAGTGTAGGCTGTGACAAATGCAGGGATTCGGCTGCGCGAAGGATGCTCTGCTCTCTTACAACTGCTAAAAAATATTGTAATACACGTATTTCCATATCATAATCCTTTCCGCATTCTCGCAAAATAAATCCTAAAAAGCTGTTTAAGGTTATTTTATCATGCAAATATATAATTTTCAACTATACAAATGCATCAAAACTAAGTATTTGCTATGCGCAGAAATTAAATTTATACTTAAGGTGATAAAAGAAGAGTAAGAAAAAAGTATGAGGAGAAAAATGGAATATGGGAAAAGAGAAAGAAATGGAATTAATGAGTACAGAGGCATTTGTCAAAGTTCTAAATAGCGGAAAAAAAGTTACTGCCGGGTCTGATGTACATTTGAAAATGATAGAATTATCCAATGAGGCAATGCAGATTACCGGAAAACTAAATCAGGGATATCATACACCAGAAGAAATTCGGTCACTGATGTCAGAACTGACGGGAAGAGTAGTGGATGAGACATTTGGAATGTTTCCACCGTTTTATACGGATTGTGGAAAAAATATTCATATCGGTAAAAATGTGTTTATCAATTCAGGGTGTCAGTTTCAGGATCAGGGAGGAATTTACATCGATGACGGAGCTCTGATCGGACATCAGGTAGTGCTGGCAACATTAAACCATGAGATGGATCCGGGTAAAAGAGCAGATTTACTTCCGGTATCGATTCATATTGGAAAGAATGTATGGATTGGTGCACATGCAACCGTTTTGGCAGGAGTGACGATTGGAGACGGAGCTGTCATTGCAGCAGGAGCAGTGGTGACAAAAGATGTTCAATCGAATACAGTGGTCGGAGGCATCCCTGCAAAAGTGATAAAGAAAATAGAGGTGCAGAAGTCTGAAAGATAGAGTCGGGAGGTGTTGAGATTGACAATAAAGAAAAAAATACGATTGTCAAATATATTGACTGTTTTGATCCCGATTGCTTTTACTGCAATTGTAATTATGGTCTGTCTGAATACATCACTTGGAAGCTATTGGCATACATTAGTTTCCTTATACAGTGACGAAAATGGAGTTCAGTTTGCACATAGTATTATGGCGAACTATCAACAGGAGCTTGCAAAGGGAAAATCTACGGATTGGATGGTTCATATGATAGGACAGACCGTAGGTGGTTATACAAATGCTACACATGGTATGACGCTGGCAGCAGTTTCACTTCCATACTATCGATATATAATGCGGTTCGGATTAGAAAAATTCAGACAGTTTGCTATAAATGTATGGAATGTAGATACAGTTGGAAAAACAGATGAACAGGTGGCAGAAGAAGGATTATCTGCAATGGAGAATTGGATGAGAGAACTGGGACTTGTTATGAATATCACTGAACTTGGAGCTACAGAAGAAATGATAGATGGAATTGCAGATGTTACAATTATTCTGCCGGGTGGATATAAAGTATTAGATCGGGAAGAAATTGTGAAAATTCTGAAAGAGAGTCTTTAAGATGGATAAAGTGAGATTAAATAACGGAATTTGTATGCCCATGATAGGATTTGGTATATGGGATATCCGAGGAAAAGATTGTATTGAGTGCGTAAAAAATGCGATATCTTGTGGCTATCGTATGATTGATACCGCAATTATGTGTGACTATAAAATCAAAAGTGATGTCCATGATACAGGAAAAACAGTTAAAAGATGATAATGGCAGATTATTTGGATTTGGAACACACATGTTTCGGCATTACTACGGAGTCAAACTTACAGAAATGCATCTCGATGACTGGACGATAGCAAGGCTTCTCGGACATAAGAGAGTATCGAGTGTAAAGCATTATCGCAAAATGAGCAACCTGATGTGGGATTCCGCCATGGCTGAGAACGGCATTCTGAAAGTCGGACGCGTGACTGACTTCCAGGCACACCAGATGGAGCATCAGCTGGAGGCTTATACGGACTGCAACCACGGATAGGGACTTGCCGTGATCCAGCCGGTATACTACCGCCATATCTTAAAAGATGCAGAAGAAAAATTTACCCGCTTTGCAAAGGCTGTTTTTGCAGTGGATACCGCAGAGTAGAGCCATACAATGGTTGGACTCCTGCGGTTTTTTGGGCTTTGTGTCGTGACACAATTCTGTCAATAACTTGACTTCTTTTTTTATATTCAGTAAAATGATGCTATATGCAAATCAGAGGTAAGCATTTTACGTCCGGTGGGGCAGAAACGATGCGCAGAAAGGTGTAAAACATTCATGAAATTAAATCGTACAACTCAGCGGACCATAGAGATCCTGGAAATCATTTCCCAGAAGCCGGAGGGCGCTTCCTTAGACGAGCTGTGCGACCGTCTGGAACTTCCAAAGACCAGTGCATACGACATTGTCACGACGCTGGAGGCGCTTGGCATGGTCCATGCGGACTGGGGACAGAAGAAACGCTACACCATTGGCCTTACGGCATACCGGATCGGCATCAATTACACGAACAACTTAAATATCATGAATGTGATGGAGCCGGAATTAAAACAGTTTGCCCATGAAATCGGGAAGACGGTGTTTTTCGGAGTACGCTCCGATTGTGAGGTCGTTTACATCTGCAAGTTTGAGCCGGAAAATCCGATCATCACCACGGCAGCGGTGGGAAGCCGCATTCCATTGTATTGTACATCTCTCGGCAAGGCAATCTTAGCTTACAGTGAGCCGGATATTCAGCAGCAGCTTCTTAAGCGTATGGATTTTGTGAAAAAGACAGAACGCACCATTACCGACCCGGTGCGGCTTATGGAAGAGCTGGAACAGGTGCGCGAGCAGGGCTATGCACTGGATGCACGGGAGATGGAGGAGCATGCGGAGTGCGTGGGTGCACCAGTATTTGGGGCAGATGGAAGTCTGGTTGGTGCTGTCAGTGCCTCTACATTATACCGGGATGCGGTCAACTATGAAGAGCTGGGGCGTATTGTTTCCAGAAAGGCAAAGCAGCTATCCGGGATGCTTGGATATGTTGGAAGAAAGTAGTTGTCCCGGCACAGCATGCAAATGAAAAGAAAAGAATAGAGGACCGGAGAGACAAAAAGTCAGGTTCGGGCTGAAATGGAAGAAAACAGGTTCAGGAGAAGGAGAGATGAATATGCAGAAAGAACAGGTTTTATCCAGAATGAAAGAAGAGTGTCTGGTTGCGGTAATCCGTGCGAAGAACCGCGAACAGGGGGAAAAAGTTGTGGAGGCCGTGATCGAAGGCGGCATTCATTTTATCGAGATCACGATGACCATGGATGAGGGAAATCCGATTGAATTTCTTGCTGCCATGTCGGAAAAATACCGGAAGGATGACCGGATCGTGATCGGTGCTGGTACGGTGCTTGATCCGGAAACTGCAAGAGCTGTGATTCTGGCTGGTGCGAATTATGTGGTAAGCCCGGGACTGAATCTGGACACGATCAGACTGTGTAACCGCTACCGTGTGCCAATGCTTCCTGGCGTTATGACTCCGACAGAGGCCATCACTGCGCTGGAAGCCGGATGTGATGTCATCAAGTTGTTCCCGGGAAATATCCTGGGACCGGCAGCGATCAGTTCTTTCCGTGGTCCGCTTCCGCAGGGCAATTTTATGCCGTCCGGCGGGGTCGATGTGGATAACGTAGATAAGTGGTTAAAGGCAGGTGCCTATGCGGTTGGAACCGGAAGCAGCCTGACAAAAGGAGCAAAGACCGGCGATTTTGCAGCGGTGACAGCAAAGGCAAAAGAATTTGTGGCAGCTGTGGCAGCTGCACGGGCAAACTAGGAGGAAAAGACATGGCAAAGATTGTGACCATGGGGGAAATCATGCTCAGATTATCGACCCCGGGTAATGAAAAGTTTATTCAGGCAGATGAATTTGATATCCATTATGGCGGGAGCGAGGCCAATGTGGCGGTATCGCTGGCAAATTACGGATATGATACGGAATATGTTTCTGCAATCCCGGATAACCCGATCGGGGACTGTGCTGTGGCAGCGCTGCGGAAATACAATGTAGGAACAAAATTCATTTCCAGAAGCGGGGAGCGCCTTGGAATTTATTATCTGGAACCAGGTTCTTCTGTGCGGCCGTCCAACATTGTATATGACCGTGCAGGTTCTTCAATTGCCTGTGCAACACCAGATCTCTTCGATTTCGATGCCATTTTTGCAGATGCAGACTGGTTTCATTTTACCGGGATCACCCCGGCACTTTCTGACCGTGCGGCAGCACTTACCGAGGCAGCACTGAAAGCTGCAAGAGCACATGGGGTTACGGTGTCCGTAGACTTGAATTTCCGGAAGAAACTCTGGTCGCAGGAGAAAGCACGCGAAATTATGACAAATCTTATGCAGTATGTAGATGTCTGCATTGGCAATGAGGAAGATGCGGAAAAAGTTCTTGGATTTAAGCCGGAAGGCAGTGATATCACGTCGGGAAATCTGGAGCTTTCCGGTTATATGAATATTTTCAGTCAGATGGTGGATAAGTTTGGTTTCCGTTATGTTGCAAGTTCTCTCAGGGAGAGTCACAGTGCTTCGAACAACGGCTGGTCTTCCTGCATCATGGATGGAAAAACAAAAGAATTCTATCATTCGAAAAAGTATACCATCGCCCCGATCGTGGATCGTGTCGGCGGCGGGGATGCCTTTACTTCCGGACTGATCTGTGGACTGCTGGAAGGAAATGATATGAAAACTGCGTTGGAATTTGGTACAGCGGCAGCTGCCCTGAAACACACGATCCCGGGTGATTTTAACCTGGTGAGCCGTGTGGAGGTAGAGAAACTCGCCGGAGGAGACAGCTCCGGACGGGTACAGCGCTGATTTACTCCATAAACAATATTGCACGATAACGAATGAGGGGCGAAAGTTCCCGCAGCCGCCATGCATGGCGGCTGTGGGAACTTTCGCCCCTTTGATACTTACTGTGCGATATTGTTATATTTTGTTTTACTGTGGTCCAATATACTCATCACTGCTGAAACCAAGGATCAGCATAAAGATCGGAGTTAAGAAAAATAAACCAATCGTGAATCCTACGCCATGTCCAAACGCTTTTGCAAGCTTGTTTGCGGCGATGATATTGACGATGGTAGCAGCCAGTGCGCATAGGGAACCTACATAAGAGAAAGCACCATCTGTTGCACCAAGTATTCCTCCAAGCAACGAGCAGACCAGTACGATCCAGAACATATTTGGATTCCAGGTGAATTTGTACTGGATGTAGCTATTGTAGATTGGAATCAGAGCTTTCCAGCCTGGTTCTCCGGCTTTCTCAAAAATTTTCCAATAAGCAATTGCCTGAAGAACGTACCAGCCAACAGCCAGAATGATAATGGTTCCAATGCTGGCAAAAAGTAAAGCAGCAAGACTATCCATAGCATATACCTTCCTTTCTCATTTGTATCCTGTTTGCGCAATGCGCGGGCAGTAACATACTGACAGTATAGATTGTGTTAAGAAAATAGTCAAGAAAGCAAGAATTATTTCTGAAAAATTACGGATTTTTACGATTCTATGACTTCTATTGACCCTGGAATGGTTCGAGGGTGTAAAGTCATGACTGTCAGATGACAAGAGCATCGAAAGGAGAAATACAATGAAAAAACATGCAAAAACACTTTTAATCCCGTGTGCAGCCGCAGCGCTGACCCTGGGAACAACCATGTTGTCTTTTGCGGCAACCGGCTGGCAGGAGGAAGACGGAACCTGGCGTTACTACGATAAGGATGGAGAGGCAGTTACCTCGGTCTTTAAGAAATCCGGAAATGATTTTTTCTGGCTGGATGAAGATGGCAACATGGCAACCAGTCAGCTGATCCAGGACGATGACGATTACTATTATGTGAACGAGAGCGGTGCCATGGTGAAAAACCAGTGGCGGGAACTGGAGAATGACGATCCGTCGGACGATGGTGAGTCCGATACGGTCTGGTATTACTTCGGGCCAAACGGCAAAGCTTATAAGAGCAAGGATGCCGGACGGGTGAATTTCAAGAGCATTGTCCGGGCGGATGGTGTTACAAAAAAGTATGCGTTTGATGAAGAAGGAAAAATGCTCTATGGCTGGATCGATGAGCAGGGCGAGCGCCAGACCGGAGATGATGCATGGCAGACGGGCGTTTATTATCTGGGAGCTTCCAATGATGGCGCTATGCGCAGCAGCCAGTGGGAACGCCTGGATGTGGTCGATGACAACCAGACAAGCGATGAGTTCCAGGACTGGTACTGGTTCTATTTCAATGCCAACGGCAAAAAGGCAGCCGATACCAAAAAGACCATCAATGGGCACAAGTATTATTTTGAGGAATACGGCAATGCGCGTTTCAGCTGGTACGCAAGTGCAAGCAATGCAGCATCGGTAGCAACACCGAGCTTCTACAGCCCGATCGGGGACAGCTGGATGTCTGTTGGCTGGTTTAAGACAGTGCCAGGTGAGAACACGGATCCGGAAGGATATTCTGACGGAGAAGAGCGCTGGTACTATGCAGAAAAGGACGGTGACGTAGTCAAGAGCCGCATCAAGAAGATCAACGGTTCCTACTATGCATTTGATGAGTACGGAAAGATGTTAGAGGGACTCTACAAGTTGACGGTATCGGACAATGATATCCTGTCTTACAAGGAAGTGGAGAGCGAGAGTGATCTGCCGGAGGCAGGAGATGCTGAGGAACTTTATTATTTCGGCGGTTCTTCCAAGGATGGTGCCATGAAGACCGGAACCGTGGTACTGGATCTTGATGGAGAACGCCACACCTACAACTTCCGCAAGTCTGGCGATGGACGTGGACAGGGATACAATGGAATTGAGGATGGTGTCATCTACGAGAAGGGCAAACGGATCGAGGCCGATTCTGATGAAAAACTCAAAAAAGTAGAGTGGAATGATCCGGATGACGATTCCAAGTCTGGTACTTATCTGGTAAATACCAGCGGTAAGATCCAGAAAAAGAAGACGAATGTCAAAGATGGCGATGACATTTATTACTGCACCGACAGCAAGGGCATGGTAACCTATGAGGGAACCGAAAAGTACAGCGCGAAGTAGGAGAAAGACGGAATAAGAAGAATAAAATAAGAAGAATGAAGCACGGATAGAAAGAATTACCGTAAAAACGATCACATAATGAATGAAAACTCTCTGTAAAAAAGGGACCTGTAAAAAGGTCTCTTTTTTCATTTGTATCTTAAAAAAGTGCATACATCCAATAAAAATGCACAACGACTTTCTAAAAGAAACATGTTACGATAAGTTTATCATAAAAAGAGTGGAGGTACTTTATGAAAAAATGGTGGAAGGAAGCGGTTGTCTATCAGATTTACACAAAGAGCTTCTATGATTCCAATGGGGATGGCATTGGAGATTTGCAGGGAATTATCCAGAAGCTGGATTATATTAAGAAGCTGGGGGCAACGGTCATCTGGCTGAATCCGATCTACAAATCACCGGATGTCGATAACGGTTATGATATCTCGGATTATCAGAGTATTGATGAGCGTTACGGCACCCTGGACGATTTTAAGGAGCTGTTGGAAAAGGCGCATGCGCGCGGCATCCGTCTGATCATGGACATGGTGCTGAACCATACATCCGATGAACACCGGTGGTTCCAGGAGTCAAAGAAATCAAAGGATAATCCTTACCGGGATTATTATATCTGGCGTCCGGCAAAGAACGGGAAAGAGCCGAACAACTGGGGCAATTATTTTTATGAGGGACGTGGTTCGGCCTGGGAGTTTGATGAAACCACCCAGGAATATTATCTCCATAATTACTCGAAAAAAATGCCGGATTTGAACTGGGACAACCCGAACATGAAAGAGGATATGTGCCGCATGATGCGCTGGTGGCTTGATCTGGGGGTCGATGGGTTCCGTATGGATGCGGTGAACCGCCTGGTAAAGCCGAAGGGGCTTCCAGATTCTCCGAATCCGCCGACACCACCGGTAGGAATCTATGGTTATGTGGTCGACCGGACCATGTGCGCAAACTGCCCGGGTATTCATGAACTGCTTCACGAACTGAACCAGGAAGTGTTCCAGAAATACGATATGATGGTTGTCGGGGAGACCGGAAACGTCGATGCTGCCATTGCGATCGATTACGTGAAAGAGGAACGGGAAGAAATCAATATGGTATTCCATTTTGAGATTGCAAAAAATCCGGTCTTAAAAACGGCGGTAGAGATTAAGGAAATTGAGCGCCGCTGGAATCACGTGGTTATGGAACAGAACGGATGGATCACCCAGTATCTCTCCAATCACGATACGCCGAGACAGGTTTCTTTCTTTGGAAACGACAAAGAGTACCGCTATGAGTCTGCCACGATGCTGGGACTGCTGATGCATACCCATCCTGGTACGGTTTATATCTACCAGGGAGAAGAAATCGGCATGACCAATGTGGATTTTCCGTCGATCGAATATTATAACGAAAAATATACCGTAGGAAAATATGAGACGATGGTAGAAAGCGGAGTGGATCCGGAAACAGCCCTCAATTCCCTGAAGCATACCAGCCGCGATAATGACCGGACCCCGATGCAGTGGGACGACAGCGACAATGGAGGATTTACAACAGGAACCCCGTGGATGCACAGCAATCCGAACTATGTTGATATTAATGTTGTGCGGGAAGAAGAACGGGAACATTCGGTTCTGCGTTTTTACCGGACACTGACTTCCTTAAGAAAAGAACATCCGGTTATGGTATACGGCGATTATCACCAGATGTTAGAGGACGATGAGGATCTGATCGTTTACTTAAGACAATATGAAAAGGAAACATGGCTTGTGATCTGTAATTTCTATGGGAATGAGCGCAGCATGCCGCAAAAGGTTCAGGAAATCCTGGATCAGGAACATGGGACACTGCTTCTTGGAAATTATGACGATGTGACAAATGAGACTGCAGAACAGATTCGTCCGTATGAAGCAAGAATCTATCAGTTATCATAAACAATCACCCAAAGGAGGAAAAACATGGCAAAACTGGATTCAAGATTTGCGTTGGGTCTGGATGGAAGCTGCTATCCGGACTGTGTCGTACAGGGAGAAAAATACCGCTTTACGGTTCTGACCTCCCGGATGCTGCGCATGGAATACGCGGAGGACGGAGTATTTGAGGACCGTCCGACCCAGGTGGTGTGGAACCGTAAATTCGATCATCCGCAGTTCCAGGTAAACGATCAGCCGGACTGTCTGGAAATCGATACCGAGTATTTCCATCTGGTTTATGACAAAAAAGAATTTGGTCCGAATCATCTTTACATTGATGTAAAATACAACTTTACAAACTACGGCGGCAGATGGTATTATGGCCGGACTGATTATGGAGATCCGCTCAGAGAGCATAATTTAAAGGGAACGACACGTACCCTGGACCGATGCGACGGGGAATGGTTTGTAGGAGCAAATATTCTGGAAAAAATGCGCACGAACGGTACCACAACCAACCGGGAGGATGGAGATGTGGATCTTGGCATGGGACTGTGCGATACCAGCGGACGCACCTTTTTTGAGGATGGAAAATCCCTGATCATCGATGAGGAAGGCTGGGTACATCCGCGGAAGAAAGGGTGCATTGATACCTATTTCTTCGGATATGGCCGGGATTATTTTGGGGCGATCCATGACTTTTACCAGTTATCCGGCGCAGCACCGCTTCTGCCGAAATATGTTCTTGGCAACTGGTGGAGCCGTTACTGGAAGTATACGGAAGAAAGCTATATGGCTCTTTTAACAAAATTTGAGGAGCTGGATATCCCGTTTTCCGTTGTCGTGATGGATATGGACTGGCATCTGGTTGACATTCCGGAAAAATACGGAAAAGGCTGGACCGGATATACCTGGAATAAGGATTTCTTCCCGGATCCAGAACGTTTCCTAAACTGGCTGCATGAGCACAACTACCGCATTACCTTAAACCTGCATCCGGCTGACGGCGTGCGGGCCTTTGAAGAGCAGTATCCGGAGATGGCAAAAGCCCTGGGGGTTGACCCGGATTCCGGATTCCCGGTACGTTTTGATTTTACCAACAAAGAATTTGTGGAGGCTTATTTTAAATATCTGCATCATCCGGAGGAGAAAAAAGGGGTTGATTTCTGGTGGATGGACTGGCAGCAGGGCAATGTTTCTGCCGTGGAGGGCATGGATCCGCTCTGGATGCTGAACCATTATCACCACTATGACTTAAGACGTAACGGAAAGAGAGCCGTTATGCTGTCCCGTTACAGCGGTCTTGGAAGCCACCGTTACCCGATGGGCTTTTCCGGCGATACCCATGTGACCTGGAATGCGCTCCAGTATCAGCCGTATTTTACAGCAACGGCAGCCAATGTCGGATATACCTGGTGGAGTCATGATATTGGCGGTCATATGAATGGAATCAAAGACAATGAGCTATATATCCGGTGGCTGCAGTTTGGTGTACTGTCTCCGATCAACCGTCTTCACAGCAATTCCAAGCCATTCTGCGGAAAAGAGCCATGGCGTTATCCGAAGCCGTACGATGAAATCGCGGCGGATGTCCTGCGGCTTCGCCACAGACTGATGCCGTACATTTACACGATGAATTACCAGTGCCATACAGATATGGTGCCGATTCTGGTTCCGGCTTACTATTACTATCCGATGGATCCGGACAGCTACCGTTACCGTAACGAATATTTCTTCGGAAGTGAGCTTCTGGTTCAGCCGATGGTGCATCCAACCGACAAAGAGACCGGATATACAACCGAGCCGACCTGGCTTCCGCCGGGAATCTGGACCGATGTCTATGAAGGTGCCGTATATCATGGCGGAGAACATGGCGATTTAAGACAGATCAGCCGTCCAATCGAACAGCAGGGAATTCTGGCAAAAGCAGGCGCGATCATTCCGATGGCAGCACATACACAGGGAAGCAACAGCATCGAAAACCCGGAGACGCTGGAACTTTCTGTATTCCCTGGTGGAGACAACGAATATGAACTTTATGAGGATGCCGGAGATGGTTTTGCTTATGAACAGGGTCAGTATGTGAAAACGGCCATGAAACTGACCTGGACTCCAAAGAAGGCTTCTTTCACACTTCACCCGGCAGGTGATTTCACCGTTCTGCCAGAAGCGCGCCGCTATGTGCTGCATTTCCGCGGCTTCCGGAATCTCGCAGTCAGCCAGATAAACGCAAGCGAGGCGTTTGCAAAGCAGTACGATGAAAAGACCCGTACCCTGACCCTGACATTGGAAGGAACCGATGTGAAGCGCGATATTTCCGTGATGCTGGAAGGCGAACTGCTGCCGCAGGATGAAAATCTTTCCGAACGTGTATTTGAATTCCTGGACCGTGTGCAAGGCAGTGTTGTGCGAAAAGATGAAGTCATGAAATGCTTCCGTCAGGCATCTGGAAAAGAAGAGATCGCCAGTGGACTGATGGGCATGGATCTTCCGGAAAGCTGGAGAGCGGTGCTTATGGAAATGGTGATGCGCTAAAAATTAAAGTAAAATCCATTGTATGATCTTAAAAAAGTGCAGACAGAAATTTATTAATGCACAATAGATAAAAAATCGGGAAAAACAATTATTCCATCATACAAAAATACCAAATATAATAAAGACATCTTAAACATCTCGTGGAAAAGATGAGAAAACGAAGGAGGTATTTGTTTTATGAAAAAAGTTTTTGCCGTATCGATGGCAGCGCTGATGGCAGCGGTTTCCTTAGCAGGCTGTGGTGGTGGTTCCTCCACTACAGAGACAAAAGCAGCAGACACGACGGCTGCAGCAGCTGAATCCAAGACCGAAGAAACCACAGCAGGAGAAGCAAAAGAACTTACCGGCGACCTGGCAATGATGGTAAATAATGCATTTACCGGAATGGACGACCCGGCAATCATGCGGGCAGCAAAACAGTTCGAGGCAGACCATCCGGGTGTCACCATTACGATCGAAGGTTTATCTGGTAAAGAACTGGTCAGCAAATTTACCACATCCGCAATGGCAGGCTCTGGTCCGGACATTGTTGCATTGGACAATGCCGGCTGGCCGATCGACCTTGCAGCGATGGGACTGATCACACCGCTTGATGATCAGATCAAAGCGTCTGAGAACGATTATTTGCAGGGACCGCTGGAATCCGGACTGTATGAAGGCAGCTATTATTCGGTTCCATGGTATTTCAACAATACCGGATTATACTACAACAAGCGGATCCTGGAAGAGATCGGAAAGACCGAAGCACCGACCACCTGGGATGAACTGGAAGAGGATATCAAGCTTGCAACCGAGAAAGGTTATGCAGGTATCTCCACCAGACTGGATGGCTACGCAATCTTCAATGCATTTATGGAGAATGACAACCCGATTATCGATACCTCAGGTGAGACACCGGTTGTAACGGTAAACAATGAGTCTGGTAAGGAAGCATTCGACTTCTGGACAGGCCTTCACACCAAATACAAAGCATTCCCGGAAGGCATGAAAGATGCTTCTGACTGGGCAACTGCTTACACCACATTCGTGTCCGATGACTGTCTGTTCTTTGTCTGCGGTGACTGGGCTTACAAGAACATCGCGACCGGCAACCCGGATATGCAGTTTGGTCTGGCTCCGATGCCGAAAGGAAAAGTAAACGCCGTATGTCTTGGCGGTTATAACCTGGCGATCAACGAGAACAGTGCAAACAAAGATCTGGCATGGGCCTTTGTTGAGTATTTGACCAGCAAAGAGTGCGATTATGTTTTAACCGAGCAGGGTCGTATCCCGGGCAGAACC
This sequence comes from Clostridium sp. OM02-18AC, assembly GCF_003481825.1. Lineage (GTDB taxonomy): Bacteria > Bacillota > Clostridia > Lachnospirales > Lachnospiraceae > Brotaphodocola. The sequence goes on from NZ_QULW01000019.1 coordinate 79,114, forward strand.
GATGTGGATTACGCACCGATCATTGAGATGAATCCGGATTATCAGGTATTTATCGATGAGGCTGCTTATACCGTTCCAAGACCGCGTGTAAAGAATGCATCTTCTGTTGATGAGATGGTTTGCGACGCATTCAAGAAGGTATTTTTCGATCAGAGCACTGCTGAGGATGCACTGAATGAATTAGAGACTGAACTGAACGATTTCATTACAGAAAACTACTAATTTGGTTGTAAGGACCGCCAACGCCTTATAAGCAGGCGGGCGGTCCTTTTTTTACGGTTGACTTCTGAAAAAATCTGGAGAGAGAGGGCAGCATGAAGGCAAAAACAAAGAAAACAAAACTGCGTCTGAAGGAATATTCATTCCAGCAGAATATGCATGGTTATATGTTGATTGCCCCGGCAGTCATTGCAATTATCCTGTTAAGTATTTACCCGCTGCTGCAGGGTATCTGGATCAGCTTTTTGAACTATGACATGACGAAAGCAAACAGTGCAGCATTCGGTACGTTTGCCGGATTAAAAAACTATCACGTCATTTTCAGCAATTCCAAATACCGGAATGCGGTAGCCAATTCGGTTGTGTGGACTCTGGTCAATATTGTCGCACAACTGGCACTTGCCATGGTTGTGGCACTGGTTTTAAATGAAAAACTGAAAGGACGCGGCCTGTTCCGTACCATTGCTCTTTTGCCATGGGCAATCCCGGCAGCAATCAGTGCCCTGACATTCAGTGCCTTGTACGATACCAAGATCGGTATTTTTAATGTTATTTTGATCAAACTCGGTATCCTGAAAGAGGGATTTTCCTTCCTTGGAAATGTGCAGACAGCGATGCCGGCGGTTATCCTGGCCAACGTCTGGAAAAGCACCCCGTTTTTGATGATCTTTATCCTGGCAGCCTTGCAGGGCGTGTCCTACGACATGTATGAGAGTGCTGCAATTGATGGCGCAGGAAAGCTGAAACGCTTCTTATACATCACACTGCCGAATATCAAAGAGCCCATGGCCGTAGCGGTAATCCTGAATGTGATTTCTATATTCAACAACTTCAATGCAATCTGGCTGCTGACCAAGGGTGGTCCGCTTGACAGCACCGAGATCATGTACACTTATGCATACCGGCAGGCATTCGTGGATCACAAATTCGGTTATGCAGCAGCAACATCGGTGGTCATTTTTATCGTCATTGCAATTCTTACCGTAATCTATGTAAAGATGATCGCGTCAGACCGGAAAGAGTAAGGAGGAGACAGGATGAAGAGGACAAAACTGGAACTGGCAGTGCTGTATATCCTTTCGATTATCATAGCATTGTGTGCGGCTTTGCCGTTTGTATGGGTACTTCTGACCGCATTAAAATCACCGGAACAGATCTTTAATGCAAGCCAGATCATCCCGACTTATATCACATTTGACAACTTCAAACAGGTATTATTTCACTCAAATTTTGCACGTTATTTCTTAAACAGTGCCGTGATTTCCATTGCAGTTACCCTGATTTCCATGATATTTGCAGTCATGGCAGCGTATGGATTTTGCCGTTATCACATCATGGGATCTGAGCGGATCAAGATGGGAATCTTGTTCACCAAGATGTTTCCGGGCGTGTTGCTTTCCATTCCTTACTATGTTATCATGAAAAAAATGGGCCTGATCGATACACATCTTGGCCTGGTTATTATTAACTGTTCGTTTGTTTTGCCGTTTGCAGTATGGAATATGTGCACCTTCTTTGCACAGATGCCATGGGAGATCGAGGAGGCTGCGCTGGTAGACGGATGCAACCGTTTCCAGGCATTTACCAGAGTCATTTTCCCCCTTGCAAAGCCAGGTATTTCTGCAACAACACTGTACTGTTTTTTGATGTCCTGGGATGAATTTATGTATGCAAATACGTTTATCAATACCGCAGTCAAGAAGACCGTACAAGTCGGAATCCGCGACTATATCGGAGAGTATTCTACCGAATGGGGACCGCTGATGGCGGCTGTTATTTTGAGCCTGATTCCGGTAATCGTATTCTTTGTATTTGTCCAGGATAACTTGGTTGGAGGACTTTCTGCAGGAGCAGTAAAAGGTTAATCGTTTCCCCGCGGCAAAAGAAAAACAGCACAGAAAAGGGGATCAAGTTTGAGGAAAGAGCAGCAGGCACCAAGCATAAAATTCAGTCTGATCATCAGCATTATCGCAGGGGTTTTATTACCGTTATTTGCAGCACTTCTGGTATTGTGTGTGATGATGCAGCGGACCATTTCTTCCAACATTGCAGAATCTTATCAGATGATGTTTGACCAGAATATCCGGGAAATTGACACGGCGATTCTCCAGTCGAACTATGTCAGCAGTGCAATGATCACTTACACGGAAAATAATGGTCTTCTGCGGGAATACTATCAGGCTGGCAATGCCTATGAACGGAGCGTGGCTGCTAAAAAGATCCGGGATATGATCTTAAACCGTAATGTCATAAACCTGGCGAGCTTTGGCGGTGAGATGATCCTTTTGATGAACGATGGTCTTCTGATCAGCTCGGAAAAAGCAGTGGAAACGGGATTGTCGCTGGAGGGGCAGGCGTGGCTGAAAAAGGTGCGGGAAGAAAAATCCAATCCTTACTGGGACACCGCAATCAGTGCTTTATTTGACCAGTTGAATCCAGATAATTACGTGACATACGGAAGAGAGTTAACCCGTTATGGTCAGAAAGTTTACGGATATGCCCTGATCGCACTTCCGAAAAAACTGTTTTTTCAGTCCCCGGATGATATCCGTTATCAGAAGGGAAGGATGTTCATGTTTTCTTCGGATGAGCGTCTTTTAACCGGTGCATGCGAACACTATTCCGAAGAAAGACTGGCTGAAATTTTGCAGCAGTGGAAAGCAAATGACCAGAAAAACGGAAACTATGATGACTGTTACGTGCTTGGCAAACGTCTCTCTTCCTGCAGCAATGTAGTCCTTTATGTGGGAAACCGGCATGCGATCTTTGAGCGGAGTGAACAGATCTTTTATTATCTCTGGATCTTTATGGCTGTGATCACGGCGCTTTCCGTTGCCATTACCTGGTGCATTTCCCAGTATATCACAAAGCCAATTCTGCTTCTGGCCGGAAAAATCCAGCAGATTGAACATATTGACACAAAGAAACTGGTACTGGAAAAGAATCATTTCCAGGAGACACTGGAACTGGAACATGGAATGCTGCGTGCAAAGGAGCGAATCCGGATTTTACTGGAAGAAGTTCGGCATGAAGCGAAAATGAAAGAAAAAGCCCGGTTTGATGCATTAAAGGCACAGATCAAACCGCACTTTCTGTTTAATACGCTGAATGCGATTCACTGGAAAGCTTCGATCAATGGAGATCAGGAGGTTGCAGAAGTTTTATCCAATCTGGGTGTGCTTCTGAGTGAAACTTATAAAAATGATAATGAACTTGAGACCATAGACAATGCGATCTATATCCTGGAAGCTTATGTCAAGATCATGGAGGTCCGGTTTGGCAATAAGGTGGAATTTTTCTGTGTGAATTCGGATGAACTTGGAGAATACCTGATTCCAAGATTCTGTCTTCAGCCGCTTGTGGAAAACTCCTTTATCCATGGCATGAGTCACACGGAAAACGGACTTATTGTTTTAAGGGGAGAACAGAATGGAAACGATATCGAGCTTACCCTGATCGATAACGGAGAAGGTCTGCATGGAAAAGAATTGGATCTCTCAAAAGAAAGTGAGGACAATAAACGCGGAATTACGGGAATCGGATTATCCAATATCCATAAGCGGATCCAGACACTTTATGGTCCGGATTATGGACTGAACATCGATACAACCGTGGAAATCGGGTTTAAAATATCGCTGCGGATTCCGGCGATGAAACGGGAGGCAAAAGCAGATGAAAGCGCTGATAGTAGAAGATGAATTACTTGCAAGGTTGGGAATGCGCTCTCTGATTGACTGGGAGTCTTTGGGAATTACATTGTTAGAAGACGCAAGTGACGGGGCGGAAGCATTAAAGAAAATGGAAAAGGAACAGCCGGATCTGATCCTGCTGGATCTGAACATTCCGGAGATCAACGGACTGGAACTTCTGCAGATGATCCGGCAGAGAAATCTGCCGTGCAAAGTGATCGTAGTCAGCTGTTATGAGGATTTTGATACGGTAAAAAAAGCGATGAAACTCGGAGCTGCAGACTATATCCGGAAGTTTGGATTATCGAAAGAAGAATTGTTATCTTCTTTAAAAAATGTGATGGAAATGCCGGCAGAAGTCCCTTCTTATCTGCAGCAGTCAGCGGTGCAGAGCAGCATGAAAATGCGGAAAAAACTGCAGCAGATTCCAGAAGAATTTCTTTCCGGATATGTTTTAAGCTTCTATATGCTTTGGAAATATTCGGAAGAAATCACGGACATGAAAATCGTAGAAACGGTTGCCTGTCAGTATTATCAGAAGCTTGGAAGAACCCTGATGAGTGCTTTTTATGAAGGGAAACTGCTCATTCTTTTGAAAGAAGAAACAACGCTGGAAGAGGTGGAAAAACTTCGGAAACTGATCTTTCAGTTTGTCACAAACCGCTGTTACATCAGTATCACACCGTATCATTTCAAGGAGCAGGATGACCAGTTTTTTATCCATGTGGCAAATGCCATTGAGGTATATGGTTTCTACGAATGTGGTCCCAAAACCGTATTCATGGAGAAACCGCTGGAGATCAACAAAACTTTTCCTTTTGATGTGGGAAGTTACATGGAACAGCTGGAGCATGGAATTGCAAAGATTTCGGAAACAGATATCAAAAATACGCTGCAAAAGCTGTTCGATGAGATTTCCGGGAATCCGTATTTGTCTGTGAACCTGGTAAAAAAACTGATGATTGAAATCCTGAGCCGGTTTTCCAAAAAGGCCGGACTTCTGGGCGGGGCGATTGAGGAGATTGAAGTCCAGGAAAGCTACAAGCACTATCAGAAAATTGTAAATATGACCAGCTTTCAGGGACTTCAGAACTGGTGGATGGATTTTATCCCCAAATTTACCGGTCAGTTTTTTACAAGACAGAAAAAATCGGAATCCGATATCATTCAGAGTGCACTGAATTATATCGAAGAGAATCTGGATAAGCCGATTCAGTTATCCGATGCGGCAAGACTGATCGGAGTATCGGAGCCGTATTTAAGCTCATTCTTTAAAAGTTCCATGAATGAGAATTTTATTCCATATGTGAACCGGCAGAAAATGAAACGGGCAAAAGAACTGCTGGCGGACGGAAAACTGGTTTACCAGGTGTCAGATATTCTGGGATATGAAAATACAACCTATTTTTCCAAAGTATTTAAACGGGTTGAGGGTATGACACCGGAGCAGTACCGGAAAAATCTGTATGAAAGAAATGGGGGCGGGAATGAATGAACGATGTTGCATTTGAATGGAGCATCCCCTATGTGCCGGGAAGAAAACAAAAATGTTTTAAAGTTCTCCTGATTGTAGAAACGATCGTTTTTTTATTCAACGGCCTGTTTCTTATAAGGGCACTTCTGGTAGTCAGTGCTGCGCTGGCTGTGATCAGTTTTCTGCTGATTCAGAGCTGGAAAATAGAATATGAATTTGAGTATGTAAATGGAAGTATGACAATTTCCAAAATCATACGAAAAGAAAACCGCAGAGAGTTATATCAGGTTTCTGTAAGTGAAGTGGAATCTTTTGTAAAAGGCAGACAGCCGGCTGGCAGCCGCCGGGTGCGCGATTATACATCAAACCGTCCGGATGCTTCTGTTTTTACATTAAACACGAAAAACGATGCGATTTATCTGGAGCCGAATGAAGCATTTTTAAATGAGATGCATTACAGAAGGCTGTGGAATGAGAAGTAAAATAATGGTAGAAAGAAGGATGGGCATATGGCTAACGTACAGTTAAAAAACGTATTCAAGAGATATCCGAACGGATTTGAGGCAGTAAAAGATTTCAATCTGGAAATTGAAGATCAGGAATTTGTAATTTTTGTCGGACCATCTGGTTGTGGAAAATCCACGACGCTGCGTATGATTGCCGGTCTGGAGGAAATTTCGGATGGCGAATTGTATATCGACGGACAGCTGATGAACGAAAAACAGCCAAAAGACCGCGATATTGCCATGGTATTCCAGAGCTATGCATTGTATCCGCATATGACAGTTTATGATAACATGGCATTTTCCCTGAAAATGCATAAGGTTCCGAAAGATGAAATCGATAAGGCAGTAAGGGAAGCTGCGAAAATCCTGGATCTGGAACCGCTTCTGGAACGTAAGCCAAAGGCTCTGTCTGGTGGTCAGCGTCAGCGTGTGGCGATGGGACGCGCCATTGTCCGCAAGCCAAAGGTATTTTTGATGGACGAGCCGCTTTCCAACCTGGATGCAAAACTGCGCGGACAGATGCGTGTGGAAATTTCCAAGCTGCACCAGCGCCTGGGAGCAACCATTATCTACGTAACCCACGACCAGACCGAGGCCATGACCCTGGGTACCCGGATCGTTGTTATGAAAGACGGTGTGATCCAGCAGGTAGACAGCCCGCAGAACTTATACAGCTGCCCATGCAATAAGTTTGTTGCCGGTTTTATCGGTTCCCCGCAGATGAATATGATAGAAGCACAGGCGGTTGAAGAGGGGAATACCGTGATCCTGGAGTTTGGCGGCATCCGGGTTCCGTTAAACGAAAAAAAATCGAAAGCACTGCGAGACGGCGGATACATTGGAAAGAAAGTCGTCATGGGAATCCGTCCGGAGCATATTTATGGGGGAGAAACAGAAAAAGAGAAAGCAGACCTGGTACATTTTGATGTGGATGTCAAGGTATATGAGATGCTTGGAGCAAATGCGCTGATCTATTTCGATGTGGACCAGACCGGATGGGTTGCATCCTTAGATACTTCCATTCCGTTAAAGAGCGGGGATCAGGTCCGGCTTGGACTGGATGCTGAGATGGTTCACGTGTTTGACTGTGATACAGAAAAAACCATTACAAACTAAAAAAGAAAAGATAAAAAAGAAAAGCGGACGTGCCGGTTGGTGCGTCCGCTTTTGAATTTTCGTACGGCTGAAAAAGCCTTTCGCAGCAGTTTTTCAGCCTTTCGTTTTTAACAACCCGATACTGCAAGAAAAAGCTGCATGTAATAGCATTGCTCTTGTCCGCGTATTCCCTGTATAAGAAAGGTGGAAAACAGCTGATTTTGGCAGTTCAGACCATTCTTTTGTGCATGTGCGATCATATCCTTTATCACCTGGACGGGCGGAATGCGGTCCTGCGAAGTGCAGAATGCAGACAGATACTGTCTGGACGGATTTGTACAGGGAATGTCGCTGGGAATCGGGTAATCAGCATATTCTGCCATATCTTTATGGAGCAGGAGAGAGGAACGCTGATAATTGAGACACAGGGCATCCTTTTGTGCTGCATGCCGGGAAACTGTCAAGGGCGTTTCTGACGATGTTGTCTGGAGCTGAAATTCATCAAACAGATACATCGTGTCCAACCCGTTGTATTCCCTTGCATACTGGAACCATTGTTCCAGACCATCCTGAAAGGTCAGGTTGGACTCGATCAGATAGGAATCCGGAATCGAGCAAAGAAAAATCTGCCCCGCATATTTCTGCATGTTTTCACAGTCATTTTTAGTGAGTTTTAAGCGGGCAATTTTGCGTTTGTGTTCCAGGATCGCTTCCTCTTCTTCTTCCAGACGATGGTCGATGATCCGGTTTAACTGTTCATTTGAATCGGCAGAATCCTCTGCGTTCCATAGTGAAGCAAGATCATCCAGGCCGATATCCATTTTTCTCTGGTAAAGGATACCGAGAAGCCTGGAAAGATCTGTTTCTGTATAATAACGGTAACCATTTTCTGCTTTTTGTGCAGTGATCAGTCCGCGTTTTTCGTAATGGCGAATGGTATCGCGGCTCATGCCCATAAGGCTTGCCACATCTCCAATCCGGTATTTTCGTTGATTCATGCTGCTTGACCTCCTGGCAAGATGGTATCAGGAGAACGAAGAAAAATCAACCAGTGTAATAAAATCGTAAAAATGTGTAAAAATAAATCAAAAGATAGCGGACAGATCACAAGAAATTCTCAATAAGCAGTTAATGAAAATTTTCCTCAGAAAACTGGATTGACTTAAAAGTTAGCTTATGCTAACATAAACACATCGGGTTAGCGGCGGGTAACCAGATGCGAGCCAAGAAGAAACCTTACAGGAGGAATGGCACATGTCAGCAGAGACCATGCTTCATTTTCTGAACAACTGTACATCGGAAGAAAAGTTTGGCTTCCGGGTTGTGACACAGTGTGCCCCGGTTTTAAAAGGAGTAAAGATTTCGAATCTTATTACCATGAAACCGGGCGGATGGCGTAAGATCCGTGCATATCTGAAGAAAAGCAGGATTATCTGTATTCCGCTTTATATGGATGCAGAAAAAGAAGTTTTATTTCTCTACCGCTATGAACAGCTGGAACGGCATTTGAAAAGCCGGGAAGTCCGGGAGTTTTTGGAAAACTGCGGCTATGACCGGTTTGATGTAGCGTCTGTGCTGGCGAGACTTCGGAGACGGTATCAGCGGTATGCCGGGACTGCGAAAGAATTTCCTCATGAACTTGGCGTTCTGCTTGGATATCCGGTGGGAGATGTGAAAGGGTTTATCATCAACCGCGGAGAAAACAGCCTGACATCCCGCTACTGGAAAGTATACCAGAATCCGAAGGAAGCTGAAAAAATCTTTGACCTGTATGACCGGGTGAAAGAACAGGCTTTGAGGGAAATCATGTGCGGACGGACCTTGTCCCATGTGGCAGTGTCCTAAACATGAAAATACCATGCAGCCGGAAATAGAAAGGAGAATAACGAACATGAAAGAAGTAAACGTAATCTACTGGAGCAGCACAGGAAATACACAGGCTATGGCTGAGGCTGTAGGTGCAGGTGTGGAAGAAGCAGGCGGAAAGGCAAATGTCATCGAGGTATCCGCAGCAGATGTTTCTATGTTAAAGGATGCAGACAGCTTCGCACTGGGCGCTTCTGCTATGGGTGATGAGGAACTGGATGCAGAAATGGATGATTTTGTGACCGCAGTAGAGGGAATCTGCTCTGGCAAGACCGTTGGCCTCTTTGGTTCTTATGACTGGGGCGATGGCGAATGGATGCGCAAATGGGTAGAGCGTATGCGTGCAGCTGGCGCAAATGTTGTAAACGGTGAGGGTGTGATCGCAAATCTGACTCCGAACGATGATGATGAGGCAGCATGCAAGGCACTTGGTGCAGCACTGGCAAAATAAAAAGAATCATATCGATAAAAATCCTGTTGTCGCTTGTGTATCCGTGAATTGTAATATTGCAGGTTGAAGCAGCGGTAAAAAATCAGCGGACGCGCCACCGGCGCCTCCTCGATATGCCACGTAATGATAAATGCCCCGTGGATGCCGGATGAAAAGTCTGGGTCGCGGGGCATTCTTGTGCTTTCCTGCGAAAATTGTTCTGTAAAATAATGCAGGAATGTGGATGGGATTTCACAGAATGAACACAGAATTTCCATTTTCAAATCACATTCGCTATATAAAATGGACGGCATGAAAAGGAGTGCATATCATTATGAAGCGGAATAAACGATTTTACCAGAGCGGTTTATGGCTTGCGGCAGTGACCGCAGCAGCTGCGATATCTGGATGCCAGACCGGATGAGGCGGGAAAGCCGGACGATGCGGGAAAACCAGGAGAAGCAGACCGGACGGCAGATGCAGAAAAAACGGAAGCAGCCGGTTAGCCAGAGAACGCAGACAGAACGAAGCCGGAAGCAGGGAGCACTGAAACCGGGAATGCAGGACGCACTGCTGGAACCGAAAAAGGGACGGATCTGAGCACTTTCCTGAGCTGGGATGGCTCTGAGTCTGGAGAACAAGACCGACGCCGATGTAGATTATGCACTGGTGTGGGATCAGCCGCATGGAGATGCTGATTATGACGGAGAACTGGTCCAGTGGATCGAGAAAATCTGTGCTGACTTGAAAAAGTAAATTCCAGTGCAAAAGTAAATTCCACCGCTCTTTTAAAAG
>NZ_QULW01000002.1 GCF_003481825.1 Clostridium sp. OM02-18AC
CTACGGAGCTATGCTTCGTAATCAGATGCTCGGTAATTCAATTGCCGATGTAGTTCACGGGATTTGTAACCCAATCGTAACCCAATTCAAATGGGGATATGTGAATTGGAAGGTATGATGTCGGAAGAGGAATATAATCGGCTTATGAGAATTTGTGTTCTAAAATCGATAAATGCCGATTTGATGACGGCTGAAGAATTGCACGCAAAGCTTCAAAAAGGTTACGATGATGCGTTGGCGGGAAGAACACAGGATGCGGCAAGTGCATTTAGCAGATTCAGAGAAACTCAAGCTGAAAATAAATAATTTTTAAGGAAAAAAAGCATCAACAGAGACGATTTGTTGGTGCTTTTTCCTCGCATTTTTATATAGAATTTCGAGTATTGAAATATAGAATCACAGCAACCCCCGAATCCGGATCATAAGCCCCTGGTAAATTCCAACGGGTATATCGGAATCAAAGGAATACAAACACGGGTCGCTGTCGTGATCGTAGCAATATACAACAACCTTTTCTTTAGCTGGATCTACAATCCAGTATTCGCGGACACCAGACTGTGCGTAGATGACATTTTTGATTTCATAATCCAGTTTGCGGCTGGATGGGGACACAATTTCAAAAATCAGGTCTGGTGCACCGCAGCAGCCGCGGTCGGTCAGCTTATCTGGATCACAAATAACTGATATATCCACATGCGAAGAGTAATGAAAAATCATATTGATTTATAGAATGGAATCTAGTATATTTAATTACGAAATCAGTTTTTTAGCTGATGAAAAAAGGAGAAGTCATATGATTCATGTAGCTGTGGATGCTATGGGCGGTGACAATGCCCCGGGCGAGATCGTAAAAGGAGCCGTTCAGGCTGTCAATAAACGAAGCGACATTCATGTTCTTTTGGTCGGACAGGAAGAAGCGGTAAAAAAAGAGCTTGCTTCCCATACCTACCCGAAGGAGCAGATCACTCTGGTACAGGCTTCGGAAGTGATCGAGACGGAGGAGCCGCCGGTTAATGCAATTCGAAAAAAGAAGGATTCTTCCATTGTTGTTGGAATGAACCTGGTGAAGAACGGAGAGGCAGACGCGTTTGTATCAGCGGGCAGTTCCGGTGCCGTTCTGGTAGGCGGTCAGGTGCTGGTAGGCCGTATCAAGGGTGTGGAGCGTCCGCCGTTTGGTGCGCTGATCCCGACGGAAAAGGGTGTGTCCCTGCTGCTTGACTGCGGCGCGAACGTCGATTCCAGACCATCCCATCTGGTTCAGTTTGCACGTATGGGTTCTATTTATATGGAGCATGTAATAGGTATTAGCAAGCCGAGAGTCGGCATTGTCAATATCGGTGCGGAAGAGGAAAAGGGCAATGCCCTGGTAAAGGAAACCTTCCCGCTTTTAAAGGAGTGCAAGGACATCAACTTTACCGGAAGTATCGAGGCGCGGGAAATCCCGCATGGCGGAGCTGATGTCATCGTTTGCGAGGCCTTTACGGGCAATGTTATTTTGAAGCTTTATGAAGGAACCGGAGCAGCGCTGATTTCTATGGTTAAGAAGGGCATGATGAGCAGCCTGCGCAGCAAGATTGGTGCGCTGTTAGTAAAACCGGCGCTGAAGGAAACTCTGAAAGCGTTTGATGCAAGCCAGTATGGCGGTGCACCGATGCTTGGGCTGAAAGGTCTGGTAGTTAAGACGCACGGAAGCTCCAAGGCAACCGAGGTCTGCAATTCGATCATTCAGTGTGTGACCTTCAAAGAGCAGCAGATCAACGAAAAGATCAAGGAATGTCTGGACCGCGAGGCACAGAGCGAGAAAAATGCAGAAGCGTAAAAATAAAGCAGCGCTGTCATGACAGAAACAAATTCAGTAAGTAAACAGTCCGGGCTTCGGGCAGTTACAATAAAAATTAAGAAAAGTTAGGAGAGGAATTATGGAGTTTGAGAAGTTACAGAACATCATTGCAGAGGTATTAAACATTGAGCCGGATGAGATTACCATGGATACTACATTCGTAGAGGATCTTGGTGCAGATTCTCTGGATATCTTCCAGATCATCATGGGTATCGAGGAAGAGTTTGACATCGAGATCCCGACTGAGGTTGCAGAGCAGATCGTCAGTGTTTCCGATGCGATCGAGCAGATCAAGAACGCACTGAACTAAGCAAATCATCAGGTGCAAAAGGGCTGAAATCCGGTGCAAACTTGCATGCAGGAGATTTTGCCCCTGACAACCTCTGGAACAATTATAATAAGATAAGGATGAAAGGGGCTGTGCATTCCTTGCGCGCCCCTTTCCCATAAATTTGCTCAAGGTATGGACCGCAGCAGATTGCGGTTACCATGGGCAGCAATATCAGACAAGGAGAAGCACATATGAATCGCGATCTAAACGAACTGGAGCAACGGTGCGGTTACACCTTTAAGGACAAAAACCTGTTTCACCGTGCCCTGACCCACAGCTCCTATGCCAATGAGCATAAAAAGGACAAGGCAGTCTGCAATGAGCGGCTGGAGTTTTTGGGAGATGCAGTGCTGGAAGTGGTTTCCAGTGATTTTCTGTATCACAAGTACCCGGAGAAGCCGGAGGGAGAACTTTCCAAGATCCGTGCGAGCCTGGTTTGTGAGCCGACGCTGGCTTATTGTGCGGCTGATCTGGAGCTGGGCAGCTACCTGCTCTTAGGAAAAGGTGAGGAAGCGACTGGCGGCAGAGAACGCAATTCCGTGGTTTCCGATGCTATGGAGGCGCTGATCGGTTCCATTTATCTGGATGGTGGTTTTGCTAATGCAAAAGAGTTCATTCACCGTTTCATTCTGAATGACATTGAGCACAAACAGCTCTTTTACGATAGCAAGACTATTCTGCAGGAGATGATCCAGGCCACTGCAGGGGCACATCTGGAATATGAGATTTTGCGTGAAGAGGGACCGGATCATCACAAGGTCTTTGAGGTGCGCGCACTGTCCGGCGGCGAAGAACTTGGCCGCGGAACCGGCCCGACCAAAAAGGCTGCGGAGGCTGTGGCTGCATACCACGGCATTTTGAAACTGAGAGGGAAAGCATGTATTTAAAGAGCATTGAGATACAGGGGTTTAAATCCTTTGCCAATAAGATCCTCTTTGAGTTCCACAACGGCATTACCGGCATTGTGGGACCGAACGGAAGTGGAAAGAGCAATGTTGCGGATGCGGTGCGCTGGGTTTTGGGTGAACAGCGTGCAAAGCAGCTGCGCGGCGGTTCCATGCAGGATGTCATCTTTGCCGGAACGGAAATCCGCAAGCCGCAGGGGTTCGCATACGTTGCCATCACGCTGGATAACTCCGACCACCAGCTTGCCATCGACTATGACGAGGTCACGGTTTCGAGACGTCTGTACCGTTCCGGTGAGAGTGAGTACAAGATCAACGGAAGTACCTGCCGTCTGAAAGATATCAGTGAGCTTTTCTATGATACCGGTATCGGTAAGGAGGGTTACTCCATCATCGGACAGGGTCAGATTGATAAGATCTTAAGCGGCAAGCCGGAGGAGCGCCGGGAACTGTTTGATGAGGCGGCTGGAATTGTAAAATTCAAGCGCCGCAAAGCCATTGCCCAGAAAAAACTGGAGGATGAAAAACAGAATCTGGTCCGGGTGAGCGATATTTTGTCGGAACTGGAAAAGCAGGTCGGGCCTCTGGCAAGACAGTCCGAGACGGCAAAAAAATATCTGTCGTTCAAAGAAGAGTTAAAGACGTATGATGTGAACCTGTTTTTACTGGAGTCTGAGGAAAATGGAAAGCAGCTTCAGGAAATCAGCAAAAAGGAAGAAATCGTTTCCGGAGACTTGGAGGATGCGAATGCGCAGTCTGATCATCTGAAGGAAGCGTATGAACAGCTGGAGCAGGAGATTGCAGCATTAGACCAGGCGCTGACGGAGCAGAGAAACCAGGAAAACCAGGCGCAGATGTTAAAGGGAAATCTGGAGGGTCAGATCAACGTCTTAAAAGAGCAGATCAATACCGAGAAGATGAATGCGGAACATATCCGCTCCCGTATCGAAGCCATTGAGGCTTCCCTGGAAGAAAAAGAGAAGCAGATCCGGCAGTATCAGGAGGATAACGCCGGCATCACCGGGGCGGAGGAAAGCAGCAGGGAACATCAGGAGACTGCGGAAACCGAACTTCGCAATCTGGATGAGTCCATGATGCTCATGGAGCAGCAGATCGAGGATGCCAGAACCCGTGTGATGAACGGCATGAATGAGAGTGCTTCGATCCATGCAAAGGACCAGCGTTTTGAGGCAATGTTAGAGCAGGTGCAGGTGCGCCGCTCTGAGGTATGCCAGAAGCTTTTGAAATTTAAGAGCGATGAGTCCGTGCAGGATGAACAGCTTGAGACAGAACGTAAAAAGCTGTCTGAGACCATGGCGCACCTGGAAGAGCTGGAGCTGGCACAGACAGAGTGTGAGGGTCAGCTTACCCAGTGTGAAGAGGAGGTACGCCGGATCACGCGTTCCTTAAATGAAACACAGCAGGAGTACCGGACCGCTTACACAAAGCTGGAGTCGTTAAAGAACCTGGCAGAGCGCTACGAAGGTTACGGAGGCAGTATCCGCCGGGTCATGGAGGTCCGGGACCGGGTACGCGGCATCCGCGGCGTTGTGGCTGACCTGATCACGACGGAGAAAAAGTATGAAACCGCGATCGAGACGGCTCTGGGCGGAAGCATCCAGAATGTGGTAACGGATTCCGAGCAGACAGCCAAGCAGCTCATTGAGTATTTAAAGAAGAACCGCTATGGACGTGTGACATTTCTTCCGTTGACCAGTATCGGCCAGAATGGCGGCTTTTCCAAACCGGAGGCATTGAAAGAGCCGGGCGTGATCGGTCTGGCGAGTGAACTGGTCCATGTGGAAAAAGAGTATCAGGTCCTTGCGAAATATCTGCTGGGGCGCGTGGTGGTGGCAGATACCATCGACCATGCCATTGCCCTGGCACGGAAATTCAAATATACCCTGCGTATTGTAACGCTGGAAGGCGAGCTTCTTAGCGCCGGCGGTTCCATGACAGGTGGTGCGTTCAAGAATTCCAGCAATCTTCTGGGACGCAAGAGAGAACTGGAAGAACTGGAAGCAGCATGCCAGAAGGCATTAAAGGCTTCGGACAAGCTGCAGCAGGAACTTGGCATGAATGAGGCACTCCTTGCGCAGAAGAAGGAAGATCTGGAAAGCTTAAAGACAGAGCACCATACCGTATCCCTCCAGGCAAACACCAGGCAGATGAATGTGAACCAGCTTGAGGATAAGCGGGAGGAAATCCGGGAATCCTATCAGGATCTGGCGCTGGAAAACAGCCAACTGGAAAGCCAGATCAGTGAGATCGAGGCAGGCAGAAAGAAGCTGGCGGTAGAAACTGAGTTTCTGAAAAAAGACAGCGAGCAGGAAAATGCCCGCATGGAAACGGTCACTGCAAAGCTGGAAGAACAAAAGAAGGTCCGCGAAGAAAAAGCGAAGGCGTTGGAGACGATCCGTCTGGAAACGGCGAACTTAAAGCAGCGCGTGGACTTCGTAAAAGAAAATATCGCGCGCGTGGAGCAGGAAATGAAGGTTCTCCAGGAAGAGCAGGCAGAGCTTCTGTCCCACGATACCGATTCCGGTTCTGTTGTGGAGGAAAAGAACCGGGAAATTGCAAAGCTGCAGGAACTGATTCTTCACACGGAGGAAGAAAAGCAGAAGCTGGCAGAGCAGGTTCAGGCCCAGGCAGCCTTGAAAGAGGAAAAAACAGGAAAACAGAAAGCGTTCTTTGGACAGCGGGAGGAATTATCCGGACGCATCGGGCGGCTGGATAAGGATCTGTTCCGTCTGCAGAGCCAGCGGGAAAAGCTGGAAGAGCGCCGGGAAAGCCAGATCAGCTATTTGTGGAATGAATACGAGCTGACGCCTGGAGCGGCAAAGGAGCTTCGCAGCACAGAGCCCGTTTCTCTTTCTGAGGTGAAAAAGCGCATTGAGGAATTGAAGAATTCGATCCGTGCCCTTGGCAGTGTCAATGTCAATGCGATCGAGGATTATAAAGAAATTTCGGAGCGCTATGAGTTCATGAAAACCCAGCACGATGACCTGGTAGAGGCCGAGGCAACGCTGCAGGGCATCATCGAAGAGCTGGATACCGGCATGCGCCGTCAGTTTGAGGAAAAGTTCCAGGAGATCCGCAAGGAATTTGACCGGGTATTCAAGGAACTGTTCGGCGGCGGACACGGAACCTTGTCCTTGCAGGAGGATGAGGACATTCTGGAGGCGGGCATTCAGATCATCGCCCAGCCGCCTGGAAAGAAGCTGCAGAATATGATGCAGTTATCCGGTGGCGAGAAAGCACTGACGGCAATCTCACTGCTGTTTGCGATCCAGAACTTAAAACCGTCCCCGTTCTGTCTGTTAGATGAGATCGAGGCGGCGCTGGATGACTCGAACGTAGACCGCTATGCGAATTACTTACATAAATTGACGAAAAACACGCAGTTTATTGTCATTACGCACCGGCGTGGTACCATGGTGGCATCGGACCGCCTGTATGGTATCACCATGCAGGAAAAGGGCGTGTCAACCCTGGTGTCGGTCAATCTGATCGAAGACCAGCTGGATGCGTAAGGGGCTATATTCCTAAGTATCGAAGCAAAAGGATGCGAGGAACATGTGCAAAAGGGAAAACATCGAAAGATTTGTTTCCTGAATATAAAAGAAGCAAGGAGGAGTGCGCGTGGAAGAAAAGAAGAAGGGCTTTTTCAGCCGTCTGGTTGAAGGCTTAAACAAAACACGTGAGAATATCGTTTCCGGCATGGATTCCATTTTCAGTGGATTTTCCGCCATTGATGAGGATTTCTATGAGGAGCTGGAGGAAACCCTGATCATGGGCGATCTGGGAATCCAGACCACCATGTCCGTGCTGGATGATTTAAGAAAAAAGGTAAAGGAGCAGCACATCAAGGAACCGGCAGAGTGCAAGCAGCTTTTGATCGATTCCATCCGGGAGCAGATGGATTTGGGCGAGAATGCCTACGAGTTTGAAAACCGCAAATCCGTTGTCCTGGTCATTGGTGTCAATGGGGTTGGTAAGACAACCTCCGTTGGTAAGCTGGCAGGCCAGTTAAAGGATGAGGGTAAGAAGGTCATCCTTGCGGCAGCCGATACCTTCCGTGCGGCAGCGATCGAGCAGCTTACGGAGTGGGCAAACCGCGCCGGGGTAGAGATCATTGCCCAGCAGGAGGGTTCTGATCCGGCAGCCGTCATTTACGATGCCGTTGCAGCGGCGAAGTCCCGCCAGGCAGATGTGCTGATCTGCGACACCGCAGGCCGTCTTCATAACAAGAAGAACCTGATGGAGGAGTTAAAGAAGATCAACCGTATCATCGACAAGGAATACCCGGATGCATACCGCGAGACGCTGGTCGTGCTGGACGGAACTACCGGTCAGAATGCCATGGCCCAGGCAAAGCAGTTTATGGAGGTTGCAGACATCACCGGTATCATCCTGACCAAATTGGACGGTACAGCGAAGGGCGGCATTGCAGTTGCGATCCAGTCCGAACTGGGCATCCCGGTAAAATACGTGGGAGTGGGCGAGAAGATCGACGATCTCCAGAAGTTCAATTCCCAGGATTTTGTGACAGCACTGTTTGATGTAAAGAAAGAAGATTAAACGCAGACAGGGAGCAATACCGTTGCCATAAGAAACAAAAAAGCAATACAGGATTTTGATACCACACCAGACGAAAAGGAGATTACAGACATGGAAAACGAAAAGGTATTAGAAGAGCAGAAGGAAGAGGACTTAACCCTCGAAAAATTTGAGGAGGCTTCTGAGGAAGTCAAGAAAGTAACCCAGGAGACCAAACTGGTCTACAGTGAGTATTTCTCCGCAGCAACCGGAAACAAGGTTTACTTCAAACCGGAGAACATGCAGTATACCGGTGCTTATAAGGTGCGCGGCGCATATTACAAGATCAGCACCCTTACGGAGGAGGAGAAGCAGCGCGGCCTGATCACCGCATCTGCAGGAAACCATGCACAGGGTGTTGCATACGCAGCGAAGTTGGCTGGCATTCCGGCAACCATTGTGATGCCGACCACCACACCGCTTATGAAGGTAAACCGTACCAGAAGCTATGGCGCTGAGGTTGTTCTTTACGGAGATGTCTTCGATGAGGCATGCGACCACGCTTACGAGCTGGCAGCAGAGCACGGCTATACCTTCGTGCATCCCTTCAATGACCTGGATGTGGCAACCGGACAGGGAACCATCGCCATGGAAATCATCAAGGAGTTGCCGACCGTAGATTACATTCTGGTTCCGATTGGCGGAGGCGGTTTGTGCACCGGTGTTTCCACTCTTGCAAAATTATTAAACCCGAAGATCAAAGTCATCGGCGTGGAGCCGGCTGGCGCAAACTGCATGCAGGAGTCCTTAAAGGCAGGTCATGTGCTGACCCTTCCGACCGTAAACACCATCGCAGACGGTACCGCTGTGAAGCGCCCGGGCGAGAAGCTGTTCCCATACATCCAGAAAAATGTGGATGACATCATCACCGTGGAAGATTCCGAGCTGATCGTAGCTTTCCTCGATATGGTGGAGAACCATAAAATGATCGTCGAGAACTCCGGCCTCTTAACCGTAGCAGCCCTGAAGCACTTAAACGTACAGAAAAAGAAGATCGTTTCTATTTTGAGCGGCGGCAACATGGATGTCATCACCATGTCTTCTGTAGTACAGCATGGCCTGATCCAGAGAGACCGTATCTTCACCGTATCCGTTCTGCTTCCAGACAAGCCAGGCGAGCTGGCAAAGGTTTCTTCCCTGCTTGCAGAGCAGCGCGGCAATGTCATCAAGCTGGAGCATAACCAGTTCATCAGCATCAACCGCAATGCGGCTGTAGAGCTGCGCATTACCCTGGAGGCTGAGGGAACCGATCATAAGAACCGTATCGTGCAGGCATTAAACGATGCCGGATACCGCCCGAAGCTGGTGAAGTCCAAGGGCACCTACAGTGACTGAGTGGTGAATGATCATGACAGAACATACAAATGAGACAATCCAGGCGCTCCGTCAGAATATCCGCTATTTTTTGAAATGGACCTTCATTTCCGCGATTTCCGGTGTGACGATCGGTCTGGCCGGAACACTGTTTGGCCTTGGCATCCAGAAAGCGACTGCTTTCTGGAAGAGCCATAGCTGGACGTTGTATCTGCTTCCGCTTGTCGGACTCCTGATCGTGTGGCTGTACCGGTTTGCGCATGAAGAAAAAAACCGCGGTACGGATATGGTCCTGGATTCTATTTCCTCCACAGAGGAGGTTACACCGGCAACTGCTCCGCTGATCTTTATCTCAACCTTGCTGAGTCATCTGGCCACGGCTTCCGTCGGCCGAGAGGGAGCAGCACTGCAGCTTGGCGGAAGCCTGGGAAACCTGATCGGTAAGGCTTTTCGACTGGATGAGAAGGACAGAAAGATTGCCATTATGTGCGGCATGAGTGCCGGGTTCTCCGCTATCTTCGGAACTCCGCTTGCGGCAGCCGTGTTTGCCATGGAGGTCATCAGCATTGGCGTTATGTACTATGCGGCTCTGGTTCCATGCGTTTTTTCGGCGTTTGTCGGTGTGTCAGTGGCAAAATTCCTGGGTCTGGCTCCGGAGCATTATGAGATCGGCCTGGTGCCGGAGTTTGGCGCCTCATCTGCGCTTCTGACAGTGCTCATCGGAATTTTGTGTGCCTGTGTCGGAATCTTCCTTTGTGTCAGCCTGCATCAGTGTGGTCATGCTTACCGGAAGGTTTTTCCGAATCCCTATATCCGCGTGCTGGCGGGATCCGCGATCTTTATTGTCCTGACCCTCCTGTTTCCGGCGCGGCTTTACAACGGAAGTGGTGCTCAGATCATCGAAATGGTATTTGAAGGTGAAAGAATTCCGGTTTATGCATTTTTGATGAAGATCCTGTTTACCGGAGTAGCGCTTGGCGCAGGCTTTAAGGGCGGAGAGATCGTGCCGACGCTGACGGTCGGCGCCGCGTTTGGCTACTTGATGAGCCTGGTGACCGGACTGCCGGTCGGACTGTGCGCATCGGTTGGAATGGCATGCCTGTTCGTAAGCGTGACAAACTGTCCGGTGTCCACGATGTTCATGGCATTTGAACTTTTTGGATTTGCCGCAATGCCATATTATGCCATTGCCGTGGCAGTGTGCTTTACCCTGTCTGGATATTATGGGCTCTACCACAGCCAGAAATTCGTTTATTCCAAGATCCGGACAGAATTCATTAACCGAAAATCAAACGAGTAAATATTGCAGGTGCCAGTATGCATCGGAACGATACCGGCACCTGTTCCTGCAATAGTGAGGTTCATCCTATGACAAAAAAACAAAAGACTCTGGAAATCATCCGGAGACTGAAGGAGGCTTACCCGGACGCAGACTGCACCCTGGATTACGAGGAAGCCTGGAAGCTTTTAGTGAGCGTGCGTCTGGCGGCCCAGTGCACCGATGAGCGGGTCAATCAGGTGGTTCCGGCACTCTATAAAAAGTTTCCGGATGTGAATGCCCTGGCGGAGGCACCGGTGGAAGAAATTGAGGAAATCGTCAGGCCCTGCGGTCTGGGAAAGAGTAAGGCCAGAGACATCAGCGCCTGTATGAAGATGCTGCGGGATGAGTACGGCAGTAAGGTGCCGGAGGATTTTGATGCTCTGTTGAAGCTTCCCGGAGTGGGAAGAAAAAGCGCCAATCTGATCATGGGTGATGTGTTTGGCAAACCGGCCATTGTTACAGACACCCACTGTATCCGCCTGGTAAACCGCATGGGACTGGTAGACGGCATTAAGGAACCGAAAAAGGTTGAAATGGAACTCTGGAAGCTGGTGCCGCCGGAGGAGGGCAGCGATTTTTGTCATCGGCTGGTATGGCATGGAAGAGAGGTCTGCACGGCCCGAACAAAGCCGTATTGCGACCGGTGCTGTCTGGCTGATATCTGCCCGAAAACAGGTGTATAAAAAGAAAAACAAAAATTTTTATAAGTGTCAAGAAAAAATACTTGACAGCAACGCGCCTTTCGTGTATGATAGCCAAGGTGATGTTATGGAAAGCATTGTAAAACAGAGTTTGCTTTATGATTTTTATGGAGAGTTGCTCACAGAGCATCAGCGCAGCATCTACGAGGATGTGGTATATAACGACATGTCCTTAAGCGAGATCGCCGAGGAGAACGGGATCAGCCGTCAGGGTGTTCACGATCTCATCAAGCGCTGCGACAAGACCTTGAGTGCGTATGAGGACAAGCTGCATCTGATCAGCAAGTTCCAGACTACCCGCCGCATGGTGGAGGAGATCCATAAAAAGACCAGGGTTTTCAAGGAAACAAAAGATGAAAGTCTGATCGACGAGATTGAGCAGATTTCCAACGACATCATGGAACTTTGATTTCGGCGTATGCCGTGATCGGTTCTGAACAGGAGGTTACCTATGGCGTTTGAAAGCTTATCCGATAAACTGCAGAACGTGTTTAAAAACCTGCGCGGCAAGGGCCGTTTAAGCGAAGCGGATGTCAAGACTGCGCTCAAGGAAGTCAAGATGGCTCTCCTGGAAGCAGACGTAAGCTTCAAGGTTGTAAAACAGTTCATAAGCTCCGTTCAGGAACGCGCCGTTGGCGAAGAAGTGCTGGGTTCCCTGCAGCCGGGCCAGATGGTGATCAAGATCGTTAACGAAGAGCTGATCCGCCTGATGGGTTCCGATACTACGGAAATCGCATTAAAGCCCACCAACGAGATCACCGTCATTATGATGGCAGGTCTTCAGGGTGCAGGTAAGACGACAACGACAGCGAAGATCGCAGGAAAGCTGAAGGCAAAGGGCCGCAAGCCGGTTCTGGTTGCCTGTGACGTATATCGTCCGGCAGCAATCCAGCAGCTCCAGATCAACGGAGACAAACAGGGCGTTCCGGTCTTCTCCATGGGAGAAAATCAGAGCCCGGTCAATATTGCAAAGGCCGCTATGGAGCACGCGGCAAAGAATGGCTACAATGTGGTGATCCTCGATACCGCCGGACGTCTTCATGTAGATGAAGGCATGATGGAAGAGCTCGAGAACATCAAAGAGGCTGTAAGCGTAGACCAGACTATTTTGGTGGTAGACGCCATGACCGGTCAGGACGCAGTCAATGTAGCATCCAATTTCCAGGATAAAGTCGGTATCGACGGTGTCATCCTTACCAAACTGGATGGCGATACCCGAGGCGGTGCAGCCCTTTCCATCCGGGCCGTAACCGGAAAGCCGATTTTATATATAGGTATGGGAGAGAAGCTTTCCGATCTGGAACAGTTTTACCCGGACCGTATGGCATCCCGAATTCTGGGCATGGGAGACATTCTTACCCTGATCGAGAAAGCCGAGATGGAGGTTGACGAGGAAAAGGCGAAGGAAATGAGTCAGAAGCTGCGCAAGGCAGAGTTTGACTACAACGATTTCCTGGACCAGATGCGTCAGATCAAAAAAATGGGCGGACTGACCAGCATTATGAGCATGATGCCGGGAATGTCACAGATGAAGGGCGGAATCCCGGAGGTGGATGAGAAATCCATGGACCGTGTGGAGGCCATCATCCTGTCCATGACAAAAGAAGAGCGCGCCAATCCGGGCCTCTTAAATCCTTCCCGCAAACAGCGTATCGCAAAGGGCGCGGGGGTGGATATCAGCGAGGTAAACCGTATTGCCAAGCAGTTTGATCAGATGAAGAAAATGATGAAGCAGCTTCCTGGCATGATGGGCGGTAAGCGCGGACGCGGCGGACTGGGCGGTATGCTCGGAAAGCTGAAAATGCCTTTCTAGGGCAGCTTATATGGTGACAGTACAGAGTTTTCTGTATTTGTTGATACATTATCAGTATATTTTAAGGAGGTGAAATTGACATGGCAGTAAAGATGAGATTAAGAAGAATGGGTGCTAAGAAAAAACCTTTCTATAGAGTCATTGTTGCAGATTCCAGATCCCCAAGAGATGGCAGATTCATCGCTGAGGTTGGTACTTACGATCCGAACCAGGAGCCGAGCGTTATCAAGTTTGACGAGGAGGCTACCAAGGAGTGGTTAGCAAACGGCGCACAGCCGACCGACCGTGTAGCAAAGCTTCTGAAGACCGCTGGTATTCAGTAATCTGAGAGGTGATCGCTATGAAAGAACTGGTTGAGGTTATTGCAAAAGCATTAGTTGACAATCCGGACGAGGTGGTTGTTACCGAGACCGAAAAGGAAAGCGGCACTTTTATTGAATTAAAGGTTGCCCCATCTGATATGGGAAAGGTGATTGGCAAACAGGGACGCATCGCGAAAGCAATCCGCTCCGTTGTCAAGGCAGCCGCTTCCAAAGAAGAAAAAAAGGTTGTTGTAGATATACAGTAACCATTAGAAACTGTCGTCGGGTTTTCCTGCGGCAGTTTTTCTTTTTGTATAGGAGGAACAAAATGATGGAGGATACCTTAAGAGTTGGTGTGATCTCATCCACCCATGGTGTACGCGGTGAGGTCAAAGTGTACCCTACAACCGACGATGTGAATCGTTTTAAAAAATTGAAAACAGTCATCCTTGATACTGGCAGAGAGCAGATGACATTATCCATCGAGAGCGTAAAGTTCTTTAAAAACATGGTCATCTTAAAGTTCAAGGAGTTTCATAATATCAACGACATCGAGAAATACAAAGGAAAGGATCTGTTGATCCGCCGCGACCAGGCAGTCAAACTGGCTCCGAACGAAAACTTTATCACGGATCTGATCGGCTTGAAGGTCGTGACCGATGAGGGAGAGGAGTTTGGTACCTTGACCGATGTCCTGCAGACCGGCGCAAACGATGTCTACGTGATCAAGAGCCTGGAAGGCAAGGAATATCTGTTCCCGGCTATTCCGCAGTGCATTCTGGACGTCAATCTGGAGACCCAGACCGTTACCGTTCACATTTTAGATGGTCTTCTGGATCTGTAAGAAACTGGCAGGAGGAAACCAGAACGATGAATTATCATATTTTAACCCTGTTCCCGGAGATGGTGTTAAATGGTCTGAACACCAGCATCATCGGCCGGGCAGCCGGAAAAGGCCTGCTCTCCATTGAGGCAGTCAATATCCGGGATTATACAAAAGAAAAGCACGGTCATGTGGACGATACCCCATACGGCGGCGGTGCAGGCATGGTCATGCAGGCTGCACCGGTCTGCGATGCTTATGAGGCGTTGTGTGAGCGCATCGGCAAGCGGCCGCGTGTGCTTTACATGACCCCGCAGGGCCAGACCTTCAACCAGAAGATCGCGGAAGAACTGGCGCAGGAAGAAGACCTGGTATTTTTATGCGGACATTATGAAGGCATCGACGAACGCGCCCTGGAACTGATCGTAACCGATTATCTGTCCGTGGGCGATTATGTGCTGACCGGCGGCGAGCTTCCGGCCATGGTTATGATCGACTGCATCTCCCGTCTAGTACCGGGTGTCTTAAACAACGATGTATCCGCAGAGATCGAGTCCTTCCACGACAATCTGTTAGAGTACCCGCAGTACACCCGCCCGGAGGTTTATGAGGGCATGCGCGTGCCGGAGGTGCTTCTTTCCGGACACCACAAGAATATCGAGACCTGGAGACGGCAGCAGTCCATTAAGCGGACCTTAGAGCGCAGACCAGACCTTCTGGAAGACGCAAATCTGTCGAAGAAAGAGCGGCAGTATCTGGCGGAGCTGATGGCGGAGAAGGAAGAAACTCCTTCCTGTTAAATTAGAATTTTGCCAAAACCAGCACATCTCCCTCATACACGATGGTATTCCCTGTGGGTATCATCGTTTCTTTTTGCCGTGAAACCATGACGACCAGAGTCCCTTCCGGCATTGGAATGTGACTTAGGGATTTTCCATTCCATTTGTGCTTTTTGTCTACAGTGATTTCCCGAAGTGTCATGTTTTTTCGGTCGCGGAATTCTTCTGCTGCCGCAACCATGAGATCTCCGGCTTTTAAGCAGGTGTCTCCGTTAGGAACCAGGATTTCTTTTCCGCGGATCAGCACCACGACGAGCAGCTTAGGCGGCAGCGTGATTTCTTTTAAGCATTTCCCAACGTAGGGATGCTGGGAAAGCAGATGAAATTTCACGAAGCTGATGTTTTCTTCTTCCTGATAATCATTGAAGGTACGGCGCACGTCGGCATGTTCATCGATCATGCGGAGTTTTTTTGACATCCAGGGAAGAAGGGTACCCTGAATGGAAATCGATAACAGCACAATGCAAAAGACCAGGTTGAACAGGTTATAGCCGAGCGGCACCTGGCGCAAAACGACATAAATGGCAAACACAATGGATGCGACGCCCCGCAAGCCGGCCCAGGATACCAATCCGATCTGCTCGAATGAAGATTTGAAACCAGATAAAAGTATCGCTGCAGATAACGGACGTCCGATCAGTGTTAAGAAGGCCATGATCACAAAAGAGGGCAGGATCACCTGCGGCAGCTGGCTTGGTGTGACGAGCAGTCCCAACAGGAAAAAGATCATCATCTGCGCAACGCCGGTCAGAACATCGAAAAACCGCACCATATCCCGCTTGTGGGGAAGATAGGAATTCCCCAGAATGATCCCGCACAGGTACACGCTCAAATATCCGTTTCCGCCGATCAGATCAGGAATGGTGTAGGCGAGTATGGCTGCTGCAAAGACAAGGATCGTCTTGCCCTGGGCAATATCGAATTCTGCTTTATTTAAGAGAAGGGCAGTGAGTTTTCCAATGCACACGCCGCAGCCTATGCCGAATGCAACCTGGAAAAACAGCATGGATGGCACGTGGACCGAATGTCCGGTAAGGATGGAGGTTAAGATCACCGTCAGCATATAGGAGACAGGATCGTTGGATCCCGACTCAATTTCCAGGAGAGAAGCAGTGTTGTCTTTTAAGTTCAGGCTCTTGGAACGCAGGATATTGAATACAGAGGCAGCATCGGTAGAGCCGATGACAGAGGCCACCAGAAAGCTTTCCAGAAGCGGGCGTTTGAATGCCAGGTGGATAAACAGGCCTGTAATTCCGGCTGTGAGCAGAACTCCTATTGTGGAAAGCAGAATAGCCTGGGGAATGACCGGCTTTGCCTCTTTGATGTTGCTGCCGAAGCCGCCGTAAAACATGATGAAAATAAGGCTGACGGAACAGATCAGCTCACTGAACTGATAATCATCGAAGGATATTTTAAAGATACCGTCCACTCCAAAGCACATGCCCAACAGGATAAACGCAAGAAGGGAAGGGACGCCCAGTTTATCGATGAGACGGCCGGATAAAATGCAGATTACGATCACAATTCCGGTGAGCAGCAGGATCTGGTTCATAAAGCGCTCCTTTCCAGCGGTAATGCAAAGAGTTGCATGACGTGTTGTGTATTTTTATAAGTAGAGATGTAAGGTATTATAGCGATGAAAAAAGTAGTTCGTCAAACCATTTTCGGATGTGTGCTTGCTTTTTAACAGGATCTTTATGGCACTGAAATTTTGGTTTCCTGTCAGATAGCTGGTTAGTTCTGGTCTGGGTCGAATCCAGGATAAATGCAAGCCGGATTCAATCCAAATTCGCAAAAATAGTGCTTGCAATTTATCTGGCTATATGCTATCATAGCACTGTTGTGACGAGAAAAAGAGATGTTCCTCTGTTGCGGAAGAAGCATTAAAGAACATCAAACATATGAAGGAGGATCACACAAATGAACGAAATTATTAAGAACATTGAAGCAGCACAGTTAAAGGCTTCTGTACCGGAGTTTTCCGTAGGCGATACCGTTAAGGTCTACAACAAGATCAAAGAGGGTAACCGTGAGAGAATCCAGGTATTCGAGGGTACCGTAATCAAGAGACAGAACGGCGGCGCAAGAGAGACTTTCACCGTTCGTAAGAACTCCAACGGCATCGGCGTTGAGAAGACCTGGCCGGTTCATTCCCCATTCGTAGACAACATCGAGGTTGTTAGAAGAGGTAAAGTAAGACGTGCAAAACTGAACTACTTAAGAGACAGAGTAGGTAAAGCTGCTAAGGTTAAAGAGTTAGTAAAATAATTTTGCGTGGATGAGGGGGACAATGAAAATTGTCCCTTTCTGCGTAGTTACGCATGGAAAAACTGGAAAGACCCGGTTTTTCTTTGCGTAATTGGAAAAGGGGAGGTTGCTTGCAACTTCCTATTTTTTTACACGCATATCGTAAAGGAGCTGTTACGTGGATTTTTATCAGAATGAAGAACAGAATCTGATCCGGAAAATATGTGGCTGGATCGTGGATGTGGTAGTCGTGCTGGCGTTTGCCTGGTTCTGCCTGGTATTTTTTGGAACGCAGGTTACCGTAAATGGCCAGTCCATGCATCCGCTTTTAAGCTCCGGCGACATTGTTTTGATGAACCGCCTGACGTACGAGATTGGAAAACCGGACCGTATGGATGTGGTGGTGTTTGAGCGGGAAGACCAGAAGACGAATGTAAAGCGCGTGGTCGGAATTCCGGGAGACGAGATTCAGATCATAGATGGGGAACTCTATGTGAACCAGGAAAAGGTTGCACTCCCGGAAGACCGCAAGATTTCCCTTGCCGGACTGGCAGAAAAACCGGTTAAATTGGAAGAACAGGAATATTTTCTTCTCGGGGATAACCCGGACAGCAGTGAAGACAGCCGCTTCGCAAACATCGGCAATGTGCGGGAGGACCAGATCATCGGAAAGGTGTGGCTGCGTTTGTTCCCGCTGATCCGAATCAGTCTGATTCGGTCCTGACGGAAACCAGAATGCCGTTTGAAAAAGTGGAAAAACAGAAATGGAAATTGTTTTTGTGCGGGAACAGGAAAGCTGCAAAAAAGAACACAGCAGAGACACACAGAATATGAAACAGAATAGAAAACAGATTATACAGGAGGAAAATCCGTGAATATACAGTGGTATCCAGGGCACATGACCAAAGCAAAACGTGCTATGAAAGAAGACATCAAACTCATTGACCTGATCATTGAAGTGGTGGACGCCCGTGTGCCGTTAGCCAGCCGCAATCCGGATATTGATGAACTTGGAAAGGGCAAGGCAAGACTGATCCTTTTAAATAAGTCCGATCTGGCCAGCGAGCGTTACAACGAGACCTGGACTGCATGGTTTAAGGAAAAGGGTTACTATGTGGTGAAAATCAATTCCCGCAGCGGGGCAGGATTAAAACAGATTCATGGTGTCGTACAGGAAGCGTGCAAAGAGAAGATTGAACGCGATCGCCGCAGAGGTATCATGAACCGTCCGATCCGTGCCATGGTAGTGGGAATCCCGAATGTAGGAAAATCTACCTTTATCAATTCCTTTGCCGGAAAAGCCTGCGCGAAGACTGGAAATAAGCCTGGTGTGACCAAAGGCAACCAGTGGATCCGTTTGAACAAGACACTGGAACTTTTAGACACTCCTGGGATTCTCTGGCCGAAGTTTGAGGATCAGAGAGTGGGACTGCTGCTGGCGTTCATCGGTTCCATCAACGATGAAATCTTAAACAAAGATGAGCTGGCTCTGGAACTTTTAAAACTGCTTCAGAAACATTATCCGGATGTCTTAAAAGACCGTTATAAGATTGATGAATCTTCCGACGAAAACCTGCTGATTCAGGTGGCCAAGGTACGCGGATGCCTGGCAAAGGGCGGCGAGCCGGATTACAGCCGTGCGGCAGCGCTGGTAATTGACGATTACCGCAGCGGAAAACTGGGACGCATTACCCTGGAGTTCCCGCCGGTGAAGAAGGCAGAGGAGGCGTAACCATGGCACTTCGGACATTAAAGGGAGAAAAGCTGGAGGCAGAGCGTGCCCGTCTGGCCCTGATGCGGGAGTACGAGGACACTTATGCAGCCTGCAGCGCAATCTGTGGGATCGATGAGGCAGGACGTGGACCATTGGCAGGCCCGGTGGTAGCCGGTGCGGCAATCCTGCCGGTGGATTGTGAAATCCTGTTTTTGAATGATTCCAAAAAGCTTTCCGAGAAGCGCAGGGAAGCGCTGTTTGAGGAAATCAAGGAAAAGGCCGTTGCGTGGAGTGTCGGCATTGTGGGACCGGATGTGATCGATGAGATCAACATTCTGCAGGCAACCTACGAGGCGATGCGTCAGGCCATTGCCGGACTTGTGGTACAGCCGGATCTGCTATTGAATGATGCCGTGACGATCCCGGGTGTGGCGATCAATCAGGTGCCGATCATCAAGGGAGACGCCAAGAGTGTTTCCATTGCGGCAGCCAGCATCCTGGCCAAAGTGACCAGGGACCATATGATGCTGGAGTACGACACCTTATTCCCGGAATATGGATTTGCCAAGCATAAGGGATACGGAACTGCAGCACATATTGCGGCGCTGAAAGAATTCGGACCGACGCCGATTCACAGAAGAACCTTTATCAAAAACTTTGTGTAGTGAGGAAAAAATTCCGGGGAACTTGAATGGAAAATAAAGAAAATAAACGGGAGACCGGAACCATCAAGGAGAATCTGGCGGCACAGTATCTGACGCGTCAGGGTGTGAAGATTCTGGAACACAATTTCCGCTGCCGTCAGGGAGAGATTGATCTGATTGGGCGGGACGGGCGTTATCTGGTGTTTTTTGAGGTAAAGTACCGGAAAACAGCCCGGAATGGAATGCCTGCAGAGGCAGTTGGTTATGCCAAACAGCAGAAAATCCGCTATACAGCGCAGTTTTATCTGTACAGTCGCCGTTACCGGGAAAACATGCCATGCCGCTTTGATGTTGTGAGTATTCTGGGAGACCAGATTAGCTGGATCCGGGATGCATTTGAATGAAAGAATACGATATAGGAGATGAGAAGATGGAACAGCAAGCGTGGATCCGTAAGCGGAACAGCAACCCTCCGGAAATCGAAATCCGTGAGAAAAACGGCGTCACCTATCTGGCATTTCCTGCTCTGGACGAAACCGGTCTGGTGAGTCATGCTTTTTCTACCCGTCATGGCGGTGTCAGCGAGGGCGTTTTCTCCACAATGAATTTTAGCTTCACCCGAAACGATGACCCCGCGCATGTGATGGAAAATTACCGCCGCATGGCATCGATTCTGGGTACCGATGTGGATCGTATGGTACTTTCCTATCAGACACATACGATAAACGTGCGGACCGTGACAGAAGCAGACGCAGGAAAAGGCATCGGGAAAGAGCGGGATTACCAGGATATGGACGGACTGATCACCAACATTCCGGGTATTACGCTGGTGACGTTTTATGCGGACTGTGTCCCGCTGTACTTTGTGGACCCGGTTCATAAGGCAATCGGCCTGTCCCATTCCGGCTGGCGCGGAACCGTGCATCGCATGGGAAAGGCGACCCTGGAGGCCATGAACCGTGAGTACGGAACGGATCCTGCGAATGTGGTCGCATGCATCGGACCAAGCATCTGCCAGGACTGCTTTGAAGTAGGACCGGAGGTGGCTGAGGAATTTGCAGGAAATTTTGCAAAGGAATATCATGCAGAATTGTTTTACCGGAAAGAAAATGGAAAATACCAGGTGGATCTGTGGCGGGCGAACCAGATCGTATTAAACGAGGCAGGAATCCCCAAAAACCAGATTCACACAACCGACATTTGCACGCGCTGCAACCCGGGACATCTCTTTTCCCATCGGATCATGGGGACAGAGCGGGGAAATCTGGCGGCTTTTCTGGCACTCAAAGAGTGAGCGCCAGGAACCGTTACTATTTTTCTAAAAAAGAACTTCACACAGCAGATGGTATACTGTGTAAAGTTCTTTTTTCATGTTTGATATTTTGTCATCTGCCAGTCTGCTCCACAGGAAAATCTGACAGGGTGAATCCGATTTTACGTAAATTTACTGGATTGTCTGGAAGTAATCGTAACCGTCGTTGTGATAGCGTTTTACCAGCTTCTGGATCTTCTCGGTCGGGGAAAGTGCAGCGCCGATGGAAACGTCGTGGTTGAAGGAGTTGATGATGGCTGCAAGATACTTGCTCATATCAGCTTCCAGATACCACTCGCGGTCTAACAGCTCTTTCGGGCGGTAGTTTAAGTTGGTGGTGATGACGTAGTCAATGTAGCCGTTCTGGTAATACTGGTCAAATTTCTCCAGTCCGCTGGTGAACAGACCGAAGGTGCAGCAGATGATGACCTTTTCTGCCTTGCGGTCCTTCAATTCCCTTGCGGTATCCAGCATGCTCTCACCGGATGCGATCATATCATCGATGATGAGAACGGTCTTGCCTTCTACGGAAGTACCCAGGAACTCATGAGCCACGATCGGGTTGCGGCCGTTGATGACTCTGGAATAGTCACGGCGCTTGTAGAACATACCCATGTCAACGCCCAGGTTGTTAGCCAGGTAAACGGCACGGTTCATGGCGCCCTCATCCGGGCTGATGATCATCAGATGGTCTTTGTCGATTTTTAAGGATTTGTCATGGCTGAACAGGGCTTTTACGAACTGGTAAGTCGGCATGAAGTTATCAAAGCCGCTAAGCGGGATTGCGTTCTGGACACGCGGGTCGTGGGCGTCAAAGGTGATGATGTTGGAGACACCCATGGAGATCAGCTCTTCGAGCGCCATAGCGCAGTCTAAGGATTCACGTTTGGTGCGCTTGTGCTGGCGTCCTTCATATAAAAATGGCATAACAACGTTGACACGGTGTGCGGTGGCAACAGAAGCACCGATCAGTCGTTTCAGATCCTGGAAATGGTCATCCGGGGACATATGGTTGGTGTAACCGCAGACACTGTACGGGATGCTGTAGTTGGTGACATCCACCATGGCGAAAAGGTCAACGCCGCGGACCGATTCATTGATGACAGCTTTCGCCTCGCCGGAACCAAAACGCGGACATTTGCAGTCCAGAAGATAGGAATCGACATCGTAGCCGCGGTAGTTTAAGTCCTGCTTTCGGCGAAGCAGTTCCTCGGTGTCGTTGCGGCGGAAGGTAACAATGTGGTCGTTTACCTTGGTTGCCAGATCCTTACAGCTTTCCAGGGCAGCGAGCTTTAACGGCGCTACCGGCAGAATGTCATTAAACACATAGTTGTTAGGCATTGGTACATACTCCTTCAGGTAGAATATTGTGGTTTTGGTTACTGTACACAGAATGCGGACAGCAACAGAATTCATCCTATTTATATCCTTAAAAAATGGGTGCGTCAAGAGTTCACGGGTATTTTATAAAAAAATACACAAAAATCCGGCGTTTGGGTGGAAGGTATGCGCGGATAGCTTTGACAAAGAACGGGAATCTTGTTATGATGAAAAGAGTGCAATACAGAAAGGATATTATATGAAGAAACAAAAAGGTCATCTGATAAAATCCGTCGATCCGGGTTCCATCGCAGAGGAGCTGGAGTTAGAGCCGGGCGACCGCCTGCTCACGATCAACGGAAATGAAGTAGAAGATATCTTTGATTATGAATATTATGTAGACAGTGAAAGCATGGTCATGTTGGTGGAAAAGGCAGACGGAGAGCAGTGGGAGCTGGAGATCGAAAATGAGTACCAGGATCTGGGTATTACCTTTGAGAATGGACTTATGAGTGATTACAAGTCCTGCAGCAACAAGTGCATTTTCTGTTTCATCGACCAAATGCCGCCGGGCATGCGGGAAACACTTTATTTCAAGGACGATGACTCCCGCCTCTCGTTCCTGCAGGGAAACTATGTGACCCTGACCAATATGAAGGAGCACGACATCCAGCGTATCATTGATTTTAAACTGGCACCGATCAACATTTCGGTCCATACGACCAATCCGAAGCTGCGCTGTGAGATGCTGCACAACCGGTTTGCCGGAGACGCGTTAAAGAAGATCGACCGCCTCTGCGAAGCC
Source organism: Clostridium sp. OM02-18AC (assembly GCF_003481825.1). Classification (GTDB taxonomy): domain Bacteria; phylum Bacillota; class Clostridia; order Lachnospirales; family Lachnospiraceae; genus Brotaphodocola. Next base: position 22,831 of record NZ_QULW01000002.1, read on the forward strand.
GGGATTCCCATGAACGGGCAGATCGTTTTGTGCAAGGGGGTCAATGACCGGGAAGAACTGGACCATACCATCCGGGATATGACAAAGTATCTTCCATATATGCAGAGTGCTTCGGTCGTGCCGGTCGGACTTTCCAAATACCGGGATGGGTTGTATCCGTTAAAGCCATTTGAGAAGGAAGATGCGGAGAGTGCCATTGACATCATTGAAAAATGGCAGAAGATCGTGTATGAGCAGTATGGCATCCATTTTATCCATGCCAGCGATGAGTTTTATATCCTGGCAGAGCGGGAACTCCCGGAGACAGAACGGTATGACGGATTCCCGCAGCTGGAAAACGGTGTGGGTATGCTGCGGCTTCTGGACAGCGAAGTAACGGAAGCCCTGGAGGCACTTCCGGAAAACCTGCAGGTAAAGCCAGAGGTATTGTCCATTGCAACCGGACGTCTGGCTTATCCGTATCTGCGAAAACAGCTGGATAAGATTGAGGCGAAGTTTCCGCAGAAAAAGGTGAATCTGTATGCAATCCGCAATGACTTTTTTGGAGAGAGCATTACGGTAGCCGGACTGATTACCGGTCAGGATCTGGAAAAACAGCTTTCTGTGGTGCCACTGGGTGAGAGACTGCTGCTTCCAATCTGTATGTTCCGGAGCGGAGAGGAAACACTCCTCGACGACCTTACCCGTACGGATGTGCAAAATGCTTTACAAGTCCCGGTGAATATTGTAAAATCAAGCGGTCAGGATCTGGTGGATGCCGTTCTTGGCCTGGAAGAAGAACAAGATACCGTTTATGACGGATATGAATTAAAGGAGATCACATATGAGTAAACCAATCGTTGCCATTGTAGGGCGCCCGAACGTGGGAAAGTCCACCCTGTTCAATGTACTGGCAGGTGAGACCATCTCCATCGTAAAGGATACCCCTGGAGTAACCCGAGACAGAATCTATGCGGACTGCACCTGGCTGAACATGAACTTTACCCTGGTTGATACCGGCGGTATTGAGCCGGACAGCCGTGACATCATTCTTGCGCAGATGCGTGAGCAGGCACAGATCGCGATCGACACTGCTGACGTCATCATCTTCATTGTGGATGTACGTCAGGGCCTGCAGGATTCCGACTCCAAAGTAGCAGACATGCTCCGCAAATCCGGAAAGCCGGTTGTTTTAGCAGTCAATAAAGTAGACAGCATCCAGAAATTTGGAAACGATGTCTACGAGTTCTACAACCTGGGAATCGGTGACCCGATCCCGGTATCCGCAGCTTCCCGTCTGGGAATCGGTGACCTGCTGGATGAAGTATCCAAGCACTTCACCTTAGACCAGTTAGAGGAAGAAGAGGATGAGCGCCCGCGTGTTGCCATCATCGGAAAGCCGAACGTAGGAAAATCTTCTATTATTAATAAGCTGCTTGGCGAAAACCGCGTGATCGTTTCCAACATCGCAGGAACAACCCGTGACGCAGTCGATACCGAGGTTGTCTACAACGGAACCGAGTATATCTTCATCGATACGGCAGGACTCCGCCGCAAGAGCAAAATCAAGGAAGATTTGGAGCGCTACAGCATCATCCGTACCGTATCTGCCGTAGAGCGTGCCGATGTGGTCATTCTGGTCATCGATGCGACCGAGGGTGTGACCGAGCAGGATGCGAAAATCGCCGGTATTGCCCATGACCGCGGCAAGGGCATCATCGTGGCTGTGAACAAGTGGGATGCAGTCGAGAAGAACGACAAGACCATCTACGAATTTACCAGAAAGATCAAGGACACCCTGTCCTTCATGCAGTATGCAGAGATGGTATTCATTTCCGCAGTGACCGGACAGCGTATGAATAAGATGTTCGAGCTGATCGATATGGTCCGCGAGAACCAGACCCTGCGTATTGCGACCGGTGTGCTCAACGAGATCATGACCGAGGCCGTTGCCATGCAGCAGCCGCCGTCTGACAAGGGCAAGCGCTTAAAGCTTTATTACATGACCCAGGTAGCGGTAAAGCCTCCGACCTTCGTAATCTTTGTAAACGACAAAGAACTGATGCATTTCTCCTACGTGAGATACTTAGAGAACCGGATCCGCGAATCCTTTGGATTTAAGGGTACCGCTCTAAAATTCCTGATCCGTGAAAGAAATGGAAAGGAGAATTAAATGGAACGGGCAGTCTGTCTGATCATGGGTTATGTGTTCGGTCTGTTTCAGACCGGTTATCTTTACAGCCGATCCAAACATATGGATATCCGCAACTATGGAAGCGGAAACTCCGGCAGCACGAATGTCCTCCGTGTGATGGGCAAAAAAGCGGGACTGATCGTATTTTTAGGCGATGCAGGCAAGATGATCGTTGCCTGCCTGCTGACCCGGCTTTTATTCCGCAGCCAGCCGGAAATGCTGTATGTATACTTACTTTACACCGGATTTGGTGTGATCCTGGGACACAATTTCCCGTTTTACATGGGCTTTAAAGGAGGAAAGGGCATTGCGGCATCTGCAGGGCTTCTGGCTTCTACAGACTGGCGGGTTATGCTGGTCTGTCTGGCGGTATTTGCGGCGGCAGTAGCCATCACCCGCTATGTTTCCTTAGGATCGATCCTGGTGATGATCTGTTTCTTTATCGGTATGGTAATCTGCGGCGCACGCGGTGACTTTGGCATTGCGGCGGCGCATTTGACAGAATTTTATGTGCTGGCAGGCCTGATTTCTGTTATGGGAATCTGGCGTCATCACGCAAACATCAAACGACTGTTAAACGGCACAGAGAATAAGCTGGGTGCCAGAAAGGAATCGTGACTATGGCAAGAATCGGTGTGATCGGAGCCGGAAGCTGGGGTATCGCGTTATCGTCCCTGCTTTCTGCGAACGGACATCAGGTAACGGTATGGTCCGCTTTTGAAAAAGAGGTGGAAAGCCTGAAAGAAACCAGAGGCTTAAAAACACTTCCGGACTTGGTGCTTCCGGATGACATGGAATTTACGGCAGATTTAGCGTCAGCTATGAAAGATAAGGATCTTCTGGTGACTGCGGTTCCTTCCATCTATGTGCGGGAGACTGCAAAAAAGATGAAACCGTTTTTGGCAGAGGGACAGCTGGTGGTTAACGTAGCGAAGGGAATCGAGGAAGCAACCCTGATGACGCTGACGGACATTCTCGAAGAAGAACTTCCGGGAGCGGATGTGGCCGTCCTTTCCGGACCAAGCCATGCGGAGGAAGTAAGCCGCGGCCTTCCGACCACCTGTGTGGCAGGTGCAAAGACCCGTGAAACGGCAGAAAAAATCCAGAATATCTTTATGAGTCCGGTATTCCGTGTCTATATCAGCCCGGACATCCTGGGAATCGAGATTGGCGGTGCATTAAAGAATGTCATTGCCCTGGCAGCCGGAATCGCAGACGGCCTTGGCTATGGTGACAACACCAAGGCAGCGCTCATTACGCGCGGTGTGGCTGAGATCAGTCGTCTCGGCATCGCGATGGGCGGAAAGGCAGAGACCTTTGGCGGTCTGACCGGGATCGGCGACCTGATTGTAACCTGTGCCAGCATGCACAGCCGCAACCGCCGCGCCGGTATCCTCATCGGAAAAGGCTATACCATGAAGGAAGCCATGGATGAGGTCCAGATGGTGGTTGAAGGCGTCTATTCCGCAAAGGCGGGATTGGCCCTTGCACGTAAATACCAGGTTTCCATGCCGATCATCGAGTCGGTCAATGAAGTGCTCTTTGATGGAAAATCCGCAAAAGAAGCAGTGGCAGACCTGATGCTGCGGGATAAAACAGTGGAAAGTAAAAATATTCCGTGGTAGGAATTTTCTGAACGGAAATCCCGCAATATTTTACTTTATTTTCACTTTAACGTAAGAAAGTTCTTGACAAGTGTTTTTCGGACTACTATAATTAGTTCAACTTTAAGGGCACGGCTTCCTGAAGGTTCAGGAAGCCTGTTTTCATTAAGAGGAGGAAATATTATGAAGAAAAAACTGCTTAGTTTTGGTATGGCAGCTATGATGGCAGCATCTTTAGCAGCATGTGGCGGCAGCAAGCCGGCAGAGACTACCGCGGCAGCAGGCGATGCTGAGACCACTGCAGCAAAGGGTGCAGAGACTGAGGCAGCAGCAGAAGGCGGCACCTTAAAAGTTGGTGTCATCGGACCGTTAACCGGTGCAGGTGCAGCTTACGGTAATGCAGTAGCAAACGGCGCAGAGCTGGCAGCAAAGGAGATCAACGAGGCTGGCGGTATCAACGGTATGATGATCGAGACCAAGGCTGAGGATGACGAGAACGACCCGGAGAAATCCATCAATGCATACAATACCTTAAAAGACTGGGGTATGCAGATATTAGACGGTCCGACCACTTCCAAACCGTGTATCGCTGTAGGTGCAGAGGCAGAGGCTGACAATATGTTCCTGATCACTCCGTCCGGTTCCGCAGTTGAGTGCGTAGCAACCGATAACGCATTCCGCGTATGCTTCGCTGACCCCGATCAGGGTACCGCTTCCGCTAAGTACATTGGCGAGAACAAGCTGGCTACCAAGATCGCGATCATCTACGACAGCTCTACCGAGTATTCTTCTGGTGTCCGTGAGGCATTTGTTGCAGAGGCAGCAAACCAGGGTCTGGAGATCGTAGCTGACGAGGCATTTACCGCAGACAGCAACACCGACTTCTCCGTACAGCTTGACAAGGCAAAAGACGCTGGCGCAGAGCTGGTATTCCTTCCGATCTATTATCAGGAGGCTTCTATCATCTTAAAGCAGGCACACGACAAAGAGTTCGCTCCGATCTTCTTTGGCTGTGACGGTATGGATGGTATCCTTTCTGTAACGAACTTCGATACTTCCCTGGCAGAGGGTCTGATGCTCTTAACCCCGTTCTCCACCACTGAGGAGAGCAGTAAGGCATTCACCGAGGCTTATGTAGCAGCTTACGGCATCGAGCCGAACCAGTTCGCTGCAGATTCCTACGATGCAATTTACGCAATTAAGGCAGCAGTTGAGCAGGCTGGCGTTACCGCCGATATGAGCGCTTCCGATATCTGTGATGCATTAAAGTCGGCTATGACCGAGATCTCTATCGATGGTCTGACTGGTACAGGCATGGTTTGGAACGCAAACGGCGAGCCGAACAAGGCACCGAAGGCTGTTAAGATCGTAAACGGCGAGTACGAGATGCAGTAATTTTGCGGTTTCCGCAATGTTAATGTGCAAAAAAATGGAATCACGTTGCCTGGCACATATGTGTGAATGACAATGTACTATCCAAAAGGGGATCGTCTTGAGCAGACGGTCCTCTTTTCTTTTGCTTTTGCGTAGAGCAAAGCCACAAATGACATATTCACTGGTTGAAGTTCGGATTCCTCTTTTGTATGTCCCTGTCTGCGACGCTTTGCAGGTTTGTCTTTGCCTTGCGGACAAATGGTGCAGTTTCGCGAACTTCTGCTTGAACTTCAAATATGACTATGTTATAATTCCAGTTATGTTTTATTTTATAGAAAAAAGTAAAGAGGTGGTAGGTACATGAGTTTTCTGTCTTATTTGATCAATGGAATCAGCCTGGGCAGTGTCTACGCGATCATTGCGCTGGGTTATACCATGGTTTATGGTATTGCGAGAATGCTGAATTTCGCTCATGGTGATATTATTATGGTTGGTGGCTTTGTGATCTTTACCATGGTTAGCACCCTGGGGCTTCCGCCGCTTGCAGGCGTGCTGGTTGCAGTCATCGCCTGCACGGTGCTTGGCGTTGTGATCGAACGTGTGGCTTATAAGCCGCTGCGCGGCGCATCTTCCCTTGCGGTCTTAATTACAGCCATCGGTGTCAGCTATCTGCTGCAGAACGTGGCACTGCTGATCTTTGGCTCCAACGCGCGCCAGTTTACATCCATTGTGAACGTGCCAAGCTTAAAGCTGGCCGGTGGTGCGCTGTCTATTTCCGGTGTTACCATGGTTACGATCATTACCTGTATTGTCATCATGGTGGCTCTGACAACCTTTATTAACAAGACCAAGGTTGGACAGGCTATGCTGGCGGTATCTGAGGATACCGGCGCTGCAACGCTGATGGGTATCAATGTAAACAGCACCATTGCGATCACCTTTGCGATCGGCTCCGCGCTGGCAGCAGTCGCAGGTGCACTGCTTTGCTCCGCATATCCGTCCCTGACTCCGTATACTGGCTCCATGCCTGGTATTAAGGCATTCGTAGCAGCTGTATTCGGTGGAATCGGTTCGATTCCAGGCGCACTCATCGGCGGCGTGCTGTTAGGTGTGATCGAGAACCTTTCCAAAGCATATATTTCTTCCCAGCTTTCCGATGCGATCGTATTTACCGTACTGATCGTGGTGCTTCTGGTACGTCCTACCGGAATCCTGGGCAAAAAGATTACGGAGAAAGTGTAGGTGAATGGAATGAAGAAGAACAGTATATTTGTCCAGAACGGCATCACCTATGCAATCGTGATTGCCTGCTGGATCCTGGTGCAGATCTTAACTGCGACCGGAAATATGACAAGTTTGTTAAAGGGACTTCTGGTTCCGCTTTGTATTTATGTGATCCTGGCTGTATCGTTAAACTTAACGGTTGGTATTCTGGGTGAGTTAAGCCTTGGACATGCAGGCTTCATGTGTGTCGGTGCGTTTACCGGCGCATTTTTCACAAAATGCATGGAAAATGTGATCCCGTCTGTGGGCATGCGTTTCTTCCTGGCACTCATTATCGGTGCAGCAGTTGCTGGCGTATTCGGAATTATCATCGGTATTCCGGTACTGCGTCTGAAGGGTGACTATCTTGCGATCGTAACGCTTGCGTTTGGCGAGATCATTAAAAACCTGATCAACGTAATGTATGTAGGACTGGATTCCAACGGATTCCATTTCTCCATCAAGGATACCACTTCCCTTGGCATGGGAGCAGATGGCGTTGTCATCATCAAGGGTGCACAGGGTATTACCGGTACCCCGAAGGCAGCAACTTTCACGGTAGGTATCATTCTGGTACTTTTGACTCTGTTTATCGTACTGAACCTGATCAATTCCCGTACCGGCCGTGCGATCATGTCCATCCGTGACAACCGCATTGCGGCAGAGTCTGTGGGAATCAATATCACCAAATATAAGCTGATGGCATTTGCAATCTCAGCAGCACTGGCTGGCGTGGCAGGTGTGTTATATGCACATAACTTATCCTCCCTGGCAGCAACCCCGAAGAACTTCGGCTACAACATGTCCATCATGATCCTGGTATTTGTGGTTCTGGGCGGACTGGGCAACATCCGCGGCTCCATGATCGCAGCGCTCATTTTGACCATGCTTCCAGAGCTTTTACGCGGACTGAACGATTACCGTATGCTGATCTATGCGATCGTGCTGATCGTTATGATGATCTTCACCTCCAGCCCGAAAGTAATCGAGATGCGTTCCGTATTTATGGACCGGTTTAAACATAAGAAATCTGCAAAGGAGGCTGCATAATATGGCTATGCTGGAAGTAAAAAATATCGGCATTTCATTCGGTGGCTTAAAGGCAGTCGACAATTTCAGCCTGACCATCGAAAAGGGACAGCTTTACGGCCTCATTGGACCAAACGGAGCAGGTAAGACCACAGTCTTCAACCTGCTGACCGGTGTCTATAAGGCAGATCACGGTTCTATTTTTCTGGACGGAAAAGAGCTGACTGGCAAGAATACTATTGAGATCAACCAGGCAGGAATCGCGAGAACCTTCCAGAACATCCGTCTGTTCAAGGAATTAAGTGTTCTGGACAACGTAAAGGTCGGACTGCATAACCATCATCCGTATTCCACGATCGAAGGAATCTTTCGTCTCCCACGTTACTATAAGGTAGAGAAAGAGATGAATGCCCGTGCCATGGAATTGTTAAAGGTGTTTGACCTGGACAAGGAGTGCGACTATAAAGCATCCAACCTTCCTTATGGTAAGCAGAGAAAACTGGAGATCGCGCGTGCACTCGCAACAGATCCGAAGCTTCTTCTTCTGGATGAGCCGGCTGCCGGCATGAACCCAAACGAGACGGCAGAGCTGATGGATACCATCCGCTTTGTGCGCGACCATTTCGATATGACTGTGCTTCTGATCGAGCATGACATGAAGCTGGTTTCTGGTATCTGCGAGAAGCTGACTGTATTAAATTTCGGCCAGGTACTGACCCAGGGCCAGACATCGGAAGTACTGAACGATAAGCGCGTCATCACGGCTTATCTTGGAGAGTAGGAGGTTGGAGCGATGGCAATACTTGAGGTAAAAGACCTGGAAGTCTACTATGGTGTGATCCAGGCAATCAAGGGAATCTCATTTGAGGTAAACCAGGGAGAAATCATCGCCCTGATCGGAGCAAATGGTGCAGGAAAGACAACGACCCTGCAGACCATTACCGGCCTGATCCCGTCGAAGGCGGGTACTATTACCTATGAGGGACAGGATATTACAAAGATTCCGGGTTACAAACTGGTTGGCATGGGAATCGCCCATGTGCCGGAGGGACGCCGCGTATTTGCAGAGCTTTCCGTACTTCAGAACTTAAAGCTGGGGGCTTATACCAGAAACGACAAAAACGAGATGGAAGAAACCCTGAAGATGATTTACGAGCGTTTCCCGCGTCTGGAAGAGCGTAAAAACCAGATGGCAGGAACCCTGTCCGGTGGTGAGCAGCAGATGCTGGCTATGGGCCGTGCGCTGATGTCTCATCCGAAGCTGATCGTTATGGACGAGCCGTCCATGGGTCTGTCCCCGCTCTATGTAAATGAAATCTTCGATATCATCCAGAAGATCAACGCAGACGGTGTGACGGTACTTCTGGTTGAGCAGAACGCGAAGAAAGCGCTTTCCATTGCGAACCGCGCATATGTTCTGGAAACCGGTAAGATCGCGCTCAGCGGAGATGCCAAAGACCTGATGAACGACGATTCCGTCAAGAAGGCATACTTAAGCGAGTAAAAGGAAAAGATTGTGCGAAACGCAACAAAAAGTGAAACAGACGAGGTAATTTGACAAAAAAAGAGAATTTGTTTCAAAATTATAAACTGTCTGAAAATACTACAAAAAGGAGTGGAAAGTCCTAGACTTTTCGCTCCTTTTTGTGGTATTATTGCATTACATAGCATTGGGGAAAATTTGATAAGGAGGGTTTACTATGAAGGGCAATGTAATCGTTGGACAGTCCGGAGGGCCGACTGCCGTCATCAATTCCAGTCTTGCAGGTGTTTACCGCACGGCGATCGACCGCGGTGCAAAAAAGGTATATGGAATGCTTTTCGGCATTCAGGGGCTGATGGATGAGCAGTATGTGGATCTGTCCAAATATATCCGCAGTGATCTGGACGTGGAAATCTTAAAGCGCACACCATCTGCATTTTTGGGAACGTGCCGTTACAAGCTGCCGGATATCCATGAGAATCAGGAAATCTACGTGAAGATTTTTGAAATCTTAAACAAATTGAATATCGAATGTTTTATCTATATCGGCGGAAATGATTCCATGGATACCATCAAGAAGCTTTCGGATTACGCAATCTTAACCGGGCAGTCCCAGAAGTTTGTCGGTGTTCCGAAAACCATCGACAACGATCTGGCGCTGACAGATCACACTCCGGGTTACGGAAGTGCGGCGAAGTACATTGCAACCTCCACCAAGGAAGTCATTCGGGATGGACTTGGCTTTTCCTATAAAAAGAAACAGGTGATCATCATCGAGATCATGGGCCGCAATGCAGGCTGGCTGACCGGAGCTGCAGCGCTCTCGCGTGGCGAGGACTGCGACGGACCGGACCTGATCTATCTGCCGGAGCTGACGTTTGATATTGAAAAGTTTACCGGAAGGGTAAAAAAGCTTCTGGAGAAGAAAGACGTCGTGGTTGTGGCGGTTTCCGAGGGAATCCGCATCAAAGACGGACGCTATGTCAGTGAGCTTGGAAGCGCATCCGATTATGTAGATGCTTTCGGACACAAGCAGCTGGCGGGAACGGCCACCTATCTGTCGAATGTGATCCATGCAGAGCTTGGCTGCAAGACCCGTGCGGTAGAATTTTCAACCCTGCAGCGAAGCGCAGCCCACCTGGCATCCCGCGTTGATGTAAACGAAGCCTTTATGGTAGGCGGTGCCGCAGTGAAGGCGGCAGATGAGGGCGATTCCGGAAAGATGGTAGTCATCGACCGCGTTTCGGACGACCCGTACCAGTGTGCAACCGGTATTTACGATGTCCATAAGATCGCCAATGGTGAAAAGATGGTCCCGAGAGAATGGATCACCAAGGATGGTACTTATGTGACCGAAGAATTTATCGATTATGTCAGACCGCTGATCCAGGGCGATTCCCCGTCGGTCATGGTAGACGGAATTCCGCGCCATCTTTACATGGGAAAACGGTAGTTTCTACGATAAAAGTGCATGATTTACGGACACTCCTGCATATAGTGTTAACAACAGCAAAAAATGTTACTGCTCACAGCAACAAATAAATCTGTTTTTGGCGGGGGAGTGTCTATATGGATCAGTACAGTGTATACCGGGATATCCAGGCCAGGACCGGCGGCGAGATCTATCTTGGCGTGGTCGGACCGGTGCGGACCGGAAAATCAACGTTTATCAAGAGGTTTATGGAGCAGATGGTTTTACCGGGGATCACCGATGAACACCAGAAAAACCGCACGCGGGATGAACTGCCGCAGAGTGCGGCGGGAAAAACCATCATGACGACAGAACCGAAATTTGTGCCCAAGGAAGCAGCTAAGATTGATCTTGGGGAAGACACTCAGGTCCGTGTCCGGCTGGTGGACTGTGTAGGCTTTATGACGGATGGCGCCAGCGGACACATGGAAAACGAAAAGGAGCGCCTGGTGAAGACCCCGTGGTTTGAGGAGAGCATTCCGTTTACCATGGCTGCAGAGATCGGAACGCGGAAAGTCATCCGTGATCATTCCACGATCGGTCTCGTAATCACGACCGATGGCTCGTTTGGCGAACTGGAACGGGAAGCCTACATAAAACCAGAAGAAACGGCAATCCGGGAATTAAAAGAGATCGGAAAGCCGTTTCTGGTACTTTTAAACTCCAGCCGCCCGTATTCAGAGGAAACAAGAACGCTTGCAAAGAATATGGAAGCACAGTATGAGGTCTGTGTCATGCCAGTCAACTGCGAGCAGTTAAAAACCACGGATATTTACCAGATTTTAAAGCAGATCCTGTTTGAATTTCCGGTGACGGAGGTGGATTTCCAGATCCCGAAGTGGCTGGAAATCCTGCCATCCTCCCACTGGTTAAAGCAGCAGGCAGTAAAAGCAGCGAAAAACGCCATGAGCCACATCCGCCGGATGAAAGATTTAAAGCCATCCTGGAAAGATGAAGAGGCAGAGGCGGTAAGCGGTATGGAAACCGGGCGTATGGAACTGTCCGATGGCAAAGTCCAGGTGCGGATGCTGTTTGATGAAGGCTATTATTATCAGATTCTCAGTGATTTTTCCGGACTCCAGATCGCAGATGAATACCAGCTGATGCAGCAGCTAAAAGAGCTGGCAGCGAAGCGCACGGAGTACGATAAGATCCAGAACGCGCTGGAACAGGTGCGGGCAAGGGGCTATGGCGTGGTGACACCGGAGCGGTCAGAGATTGTTTTGGATGAACCGGCGGTGATCCGTCACGGAAACCGTTACGGCGTCAAAATGAAAGCCGAAGCGCCGTCTATCAACCTGATCCGCGCCCAGATCCAGACGGAGATCGCGCCCATTGTGGGGAGCGAGCAGCAGGCGCAGGATCTGATCGCGTATATGAAGGAAAATGCAAACCGGGAAGAAAACGGGATCTGGGAGACAAATATATTTGGAAAATCCATAGAACAGATTGTAGAAGATGGGATTCAGGCTAAAGTGAACCAGATGACGGAGGAGTGTCAGGCAAAGCTTCAGGATGCGCTCCAGAAGATCATCAACGACAGCAACGGAGGCTTGATCTGCATCATCATTTAAACATGTACCCTCGGACTCCGAGAGCACATAGATACAAAAGGAGGGTGCCATATGAGACTAGTTTTCAGCGGAGCAGCACATGAGGTAACAGGCAGCTGTCATTATCTGGAAGTGGGAACAACAAAATTTCTGGTTGACTGTGGTATGGAGCAGGGTGTTAACATTTATGAAAATGTAGAACCGCCGGTGCCGTGGTCGGATATCCAGTTCGTACTTCTGACCCATGCGCATATTGACCATGTAGGTATGCTGCCTTACATTTATGCGAGAGGATTTAAAGGCAGGGTCATCGCAACCAATGCGACCTGTGACCTGTGCAACATCATGTTAAAGGACAGTGCGCACATTCAGGAGATGGATGCGGAGTGGAAGAACCGGAAGGCAAGACGTGCCGGACGCCCGGAGGTTCCGCCGTTATATGAGATGAATGATGCGCTGGGCGTTTTGGAGCATTTTGAAGGCTATAATTATGGAGAGATTGTGGAAGTCAACGATGAGGTTTCCATCCGGTTTACGGATATCGGCCATCTTCTTGGTTCTGCCTCGATCGAGATCTGGATGAAGGAAGACGGTGTGGAGAAGAAGATTGTCTTTTCCGGTGATATTGGCAACTTCAACAAACCGCTGATCCGCGATCCGATCTACACAGCGGAAGCAGATTATGCGGTGATGGAGTCCACCTACGGGGACCGGTTCCACCAGAAAGGAAAAGACCATATTTCCGAGCTGGTGCGGATCGTCCAGGAAACGCTGGACCGCGGCGGCAATGTGGTGATTCCTGCTTTTGCGGTAGGTCGTACCCAGGAGCTGCTTTACTATTTCCGTCAGATCAAATCCCAGCATCTGATCCGGGGACACGATAATTTTGAAGTTTATGTCGATAGCCCGCTGGCCGTGGAGGCCACCCACGTATTCAAGGAAAACCAGGTGGAGTGCTACGATGAGGAAACAAAGGAACTGGTTGAGGAGGGCATCAACCCGATCTCGTTCCCGGGCTTAAAGCTTTCCGTAACCAGCGACGAATCCATTAACATCAACTTCGATGCCAAACCAAAGGTTATCATCTCTGCTTCCGGTATGTGCGATGCAGGCCGTATCCGCCACCATTTAAAACACAATTTGTGGCGCAAGGAATGTACGGTGGTCTTTGCCGGTTACCAGGCAGTGGGTACCATCGGAAGGGCACTGGTGGATGGAAGCAAGGAAGTAAAGCTTTTTGGTGAGAGTATCGATGTGGAGGCACACATTGAGGTGCTTCACGATATCAGCGGTCATGCGGACCAGAATGGACTTTTGGCCTGGGCCCTGGCATTTGAGAAGAAGCCGCAGCAGTTCTTCGTGGTTCATGGCAATGACGAGGTCTGCGACCGCTTTGCGGAGCTTTTAACCGAAAAGACCGGCGTGCCGGCCAAGGCACCGTATTCTGGTGCGGAATTTGATCTGATCAAAGGCATCTGGGTACGCGAGACTGCCGGAATCCCGATCCCGGCCAAGAGCGCACCGGCGAAGAAAGCGAGTGGAGTCTTTGCGAGACTTCTGGCTGCAGGCGAGCGCCTGATGGGCGTCATCCGCCGCAACGAGGGCGGAGCCAACAAGGATCTGGGAAAATTCGCAGACCAGATCAATGCATTATGCGATAAATGGGACAGATAGGAGAAATTAGATTATGTCAAAAGTACAGATTTACACAGATGGTTCGGCGAGAGGCAACCCAGACGGACCGGGCGGATACGGAGCCGTGCTGCATTTTACGGACAGCAAGGGCGTGCTCCACGAGCGGGAATTGTCTGCCGGCTACAAAAAGACCACCAACAACCGGATGGAGCTGATGGCGGCAATCATGGCTCTGGAGGCATTAAACCGCCCCTGCGAGGTAGATCTGTACTCAGATTCCAAATATCTGACGGATGCCTTCAACCAGCGCTGGATCGACAACTGGGTGAAGAACAACTGGAAACGCGGAAAGAGCGGTCCTGTGAAGAATATTGACCTCTGGGAGCGTTTATTAAAGGCAAAAGCATCACACCGTGTGAACTTTATCTGGGTGAAGGGACATGCCGGGCACCCGCAGAATGAGCGGTGCGACCAGCTGGCTACAACGGCAGCAGACGGAACGGATCTTCTGGTGGATGAAGGACTGGATGCGTAGAAGTGCTGGAAGCCGCTGATTTGTTGTGGAAGCGGTAACTGTTAAGGCTTTCTTACAATTTTTTACTTCTTTTGAACTTATATTTTCATTTCGTCCTGTTTGTGGTATGTTAAGTTCAGCAATAAACAGCCGGTACCGGGTCTCTGACTGGTGCAGGCGGTGTATTTATATGGAACAGACAGAATCATACCACAGACAGGATTGAAGAAATTTATGAAATTAAAAGGAATCTGGGTAGCCATTGCAGTGATCTGCGTGGCTGGGATTGGCGTAACGAATTATTCCGTCCGGCATTTGGCAGCTGGTGGGAACGAATATGTTTCGGAACTCTCAGAAGGAAGCAAGGAATCCGAAACCATGACCATAGCGGAAGAAGCTGTGGCACAGGCACAGGGCATGCAGGAGGCACAAGAAAAAGCACAGGTATTGTCCGAGGCTGTGCAGGCGGAAAAAGGACAGGCAAAAGCTGGACAAACAGAATCCGGACAGACGTCGGCTGGTGCTGGGCAGACAAAAAGCGGTCAGACATGGACTGGTGTAGGGCAAACAGAAGAAGCACAGATAGCAGCAGGCAATGCCGGGGCATCAGAGTCGCAGCCGCTTCTTAAAGCGGCACCGTCATCCGAAGTGCAGAGATCACCGGAAGCCGGGGCTGCAGTACAGGCACAGGCAATGGATGAGTCCATGTATCCATCAGAGACTGCACAGGCAGAAAAAAACGGGATTATGTCCCAACTTGCCAAACTGGACGAGCAGGCACAGAGCCGGCGTGAGGCAGCTGCGGACGGAAGTGCCAATGCCATGAAGGCAGCAGCAGACTCGGAACGGAAAATCTGGGAAAACAAGCTTCAAGGGATTCTGGAAGTGCTGGAACAGCAGCTGTCCGGTGAGGAAAAGAACACGTTTTTTGCAGAACAGCGAAGCTGGGTGCGAGATCGTGAGAGTACTGCGGTATCAAACTCAAAAAGACAGAATGGCAGTGCATTGGAAGAACTGGAATATATCCGTTTCCTGCGGGACATCACAAGAGAGCGGGTCTATGAACTGGCAGAGCGTTATGAAGCGATTCTGGACGGAAAAAATGAATAATCGCTTCCTGTTTGTATGGCGTGAACAGGAATGAAGGATCAGAGCAGGCAGGAACCAGATGTTCCTGCCTGTTTGGGTCTTGATAATTGTCTTTTCCTATGGTAAGATACAAAGATGAATTGATATATTTTCTGAACAATAAGGAGGAATTTACTATGGCAGCAATCGCAACAAGTCTGATTGGATATACCGTAAAAGCCGTTATCTTTGCAGCAGTCGCGTACGCGGGCATTATCTGCGGCAAGAAGTTCAGAGACAAGAAAGATGCAGACCGCGCATAAAGGGCGGTCTGGCAAAATCCAGCTGTTTCCTGTTTCATACAGCAAACAGTGATAATACGGAGGAAGTAGTAAAGTGAAGAAGTATGGAGTAAATGAACTGAGAAGAATGTTCCTGGAGTTCTTTGAGAGCAAGGGACATCTGGCAATGAAGAGCTTTTCCCTGGTGCCGCACAACGACAACAGTCTGCTCCTCATCAACTCCGGTATGGCACCGTTAAAGCCTTATTTCACCGGACAGGAGATCCCGCCAAGAAGACGTGTGACCACCTGCCAGAAGTGTATCCGTACCGGTGATATCGAAAACATCGGTAAGACTGCACGCCACGGCACCTTCTTTGAGATGCTGGGCAACTTCTCATTCGGCGATTATTTTAAGGACGAGGCAATCCACTGGTCCTGGGAGTTCTTAACTGAGGTTGTAGGACTGGAAAAAGACCGTCTGTATCCGTCTGTATACCTGGATGATGATGAGGCATTCAACATCTGGAATAAGGAGATCGGTGTTCCGGCAGAGAAGATCTTCCGCTTCGGCAAAGAGGATAACTTCTGGGAGCATGGCGCTGGTCCGTGCGGTCCGTGTTCTGAGATCTACTATGACCGTGGTGAGAAGTACGGCTGTGGTAAGCCGGGCTGTACCGTAGGCTGTGAGTGTGACCGTTACATCGAGGTATGGAATAACGTATTCACCCAGTTCGAGAACGACGGACATGGCAACTATACCGAGTTAAAGCAGAAGAATATTGATACCGGTATGGGTCTGGAGCGTCTGGCTGTGGTTGTTCAGGATGTAGATTCCCTGTTCACCGTAGATACCAACAAGGCACTTCTGGATGAGGTTTGTGCCCTGGCCCACACCGAGTATCAGGTAGACTATAAGAAAGATGTTTCCCTGCGTATCATCGCTGACCATGTGAAGTCCTGTACTTTCATGATCTCCGACGGCATCATGCCTTCCAACGAGGGCCGTGGCTATGTTCTGCGCCGTCTGATCCGCCGTGCGGCACGTCATGGACGTCTGCTTGGCATTGAGGGCAGATTCATGCCGGAGCTTTCCAAGACGGTCATCGAGCTTTCCAAGGATGGTTATCCGGAACTGGAAGAGAAGAAAGCTATGATCTTAAAGGTTCTTGCAGAAGAGGAAGAAAAGTTCAACAAGACCATCGACCAGGGTCTTGCAATCCTTGCAGATATGGAGAGCGAGATGTCCGCAAAGAACGAGACCGTACTTTCCGGCGAGAATGCATTCAAGCTGTACGATACCTACGGATTCCCGTTAGACTTAACCATCGAGATCCTGGAAGAGAAGAACCTGACGGTAGACGAGGACGGCTTCCAGGCAGCGATGAAAGATCAGCGTGAGAAAGCAAGAAAAGCACGTAAGACAACCAACTACATGGGTGCAGATGTTACCGTATACCAGTCTATCCCGGCTGAGATCACTTCCAAGTTCGTTGGCTACGACAGACTGCAGCATGAGTCCAAGATCACGGTTCTGACGACCGATACCGAGATCGTGGAAGCTTTAACCGACGGTCAGCGCGGAACCATCATCGTGGATGAGACGCCGTTCTACGGAACCATGGGCGGTCAGTGCGGCGATACCGGCGTGATCACCGGAGAAAACAATGGCACCTTTGTTGTAGAAGATACCATTCACTTACAGGGCGGAAAGATCGGCCATGTAGGACATATGACCAGCGGCATGCTGGCAGTGGGCGAGACCGTTACCTTACAGGTAAATGAGGCTTCCCGCCGTTCTACCGAGAAGAACCACAGTGCAACCCATCTGCTTCAGAAGGCACTGCGCAGCGTTCTCGGTGACCATGTAGAGCAGGCCGGTTCCCTGGTAACTCCGGACAGACTCCGTTTTGACTTTACTCATTTCTCTGCCATGACTCCGGAGGAGATCAAAAAGGTTGAAGATCTGGTAAATGAAAAGATTCAGGAGAATCTGACTGTTGTAACTCAGGAGATGAGTCTGGATGAAGCGAAGAAGACCGGTGCTATGGCACTGTTTGGTGAAAAATATGGTGAGAAGGTCCGTGTGGTTAAGATGGGCGACTTCTCCACGGAGCTTTGCGGCGGTACTCATGTGGCTTCTACTGGCACGATCCATGCGTTCAAGATCTTCTCTGAGGCAGGCATCGCAGCAGGTGTCCGCAGAATCGAAGCACTGACCGGTGACGGTCTGATGCGCTACTATGAGAACATGGAGCAGGAGTTAGCAGAGGCGGCGAAGGCAGCAAAGACCACCCCGGCTGATTTAAAGAGCAAGATCGAATCCATGCTGGAGGAGATGAAAGCACTGCACGCTGAGAACGAGAAATTAAAGAGCAAACTGGCAAATGAAGCGTTAGGCGATGTCATGAACCAGGTTCGCGATGTCAAAGGCGTGAAGGTTCTGGCTGCAAAGGTTGCAGATGTCGACATGAACGGCCTGCGCGGACTGGGTGACCAGCTGAAAGAGAAGCTCGGTGAGGGCGTGATCGTTCTGGCATCCGTTCAGGGCGATAAGGTCAACCTGATGGTAACCGCAACCGATGAGGCTCAGAAGAAGGGCGCTCATGCTGGCAACTTAGTCAAGGCCATTGCCGGACTTGTAGGCGGTGGCGGCGGCGGACGTCCGAATATGGCACAGGCAGGCGGTAAGAACCCGGCCGGTGTGGACGCTGCACTTGAGAAGGCTTACGAGACTGCAGCAGAGCAGATCCAGTAAAATATGTTGTAATACACAGACAGCCGGGATACGTTACTGTTTGCGCGATGCGTAAATAGCAGCGTGTTCCGGCTGTCCTGCAAAAAAATACGAAAATCCGCAAAAAAACTTAAAAAAACAGTTGACGAATAGAGATTTTGTGCTATAATCATACCAGTGCTATAAAATACCCAAACAGTTGTATTATGCACAAGTACACAACTGGAGGGAGGTTAGGTGTGAGCTATGTCAAACGTTATCGTTAAAGAGAACGAGAGTCTGGACAGCGCATTACGCAGATTCAAAAGAAACTGCGCAAAGGCTGGTATTCAGCAGGAAATTCGTAAGAGAGAGCATTACGAGAAGCCAAGCGTAAGACGCAAGAAAAAGTCTGAAGCTGCAAGAAAACGCAAATTTAATTAAGTATTTCTCTGATCCCTGGTCTATGACCAGGGATTTTTTCATATCTTATTTGCAAAGGCTTTGCAGACAGAGACTGGGAGCGATATCGTGTTTGATCAGGCAAAACAGGCTGCAACAGAGCATTTGAAGCTTCCGGGAGATGTAGTTCTTGGAGAAATCCTGTTGTCTTTTTCTGGGAGGTACAGCGTTACCGTGGAAAATTACCGGGGGATCCTGTGGTTTGATGATTCCTGCATTCGTCTGAAAGGGAAAGACTGCAGGCTTCAGATCTGTGGAAAACGATTGAAGATTGAATATTACGACCGGGATGCCATGAAAATATCCGGGCAGATCCAGAGTATGGAATTTTGTGACTGAAAAGAGCAGGACAGGGAGGCGCACCTGTTTTGGAAAAAAGAAAACTGCGACGAAGCGGAAGCGACACAAAAAAGGGAACGGGATGAGTCTGGAACAGTCGGGAGGCGGTATGCAGCGTGCGGTGGCTGAAACAATGCTACACCGGATATGTAAAGGTACGCATGACAGGAGGCTCGCCGGAACGTTTTTTGAATCTGTGCCGGGGAAATGGGATTTCGTTGTGGAATCTGACTTTTGAAAAGGAACAGTACCAGTTTTTTCTGCTGCTTTCTGATTTTTTCCGGATCCGACCGTTCGTGCGCAAGGCAGGTGTCAGGGTCCGTGTTCAGGAAAAACTGGGACTGCCCTTTTTTTTATACCGGAACCGGAAACGAAAATTGTTTGCAGCAGGCATCGCGGGCTTTTTTCTCCTTTTATTTGTGATGTCCCGGTTTATCTGGAATATCAGCTTTGACGGGAACCTTCGTTTTTCCAATGATACCCTGAGCAGGGAGCTTCAGGAAATCGGAATAATTTATGGAATGCGAAAGTCCCAGGTGGACTGTGACCGGATCGAGGAGGAGCTTCGGAGTCGCTGTCCCCAGATTGTCTGGGTATCTGCCCATGTAGCCGGTACCAGGCTGCAGATCCGGATCCGGGAAAATGAAACAGCCGGAAAAATTCCATTAAAGGATGAGACACCGCGCAATCTGGTGACCGAAAAGGCAGGAACAGTCGTTTCTATGGTTGTAAGGGCAGGAAAAGCAGCTGTGCAGCCGGGAGATGAGGTGGAAGAGGGACAGCTTCTGGTGGAGGGCATAATTCCGATTACCGATGATTCCGGCGAGGTGGTGCGCAATCTGTTTGTGCGTGCAGATGCAGATATCCTGCTGCAGACCCAGGAAAGCTACCGCGAAACCGTACCTCGTTTTGAACAGATCCAAAGTTATACAGGAAAAGAACAGACCGGATTCCGGCTGCGCATAGGCAGAATAGATCTTCTTGCCATGCTCCCTATACAAAAGAAGAAGCTGTGGGAAGTTACGCGTGCCGGAAAGCAGCTGGTCTTGTTTGAGGACTTTTATCTGCCTGTGTGGGCGGAGAAGATCACGGCCAGGGAATATGAAGTTGTGGAGCGGAAACGTACGAAAACAGAGCTAGATGCCTTAACAAAAGCAGTTCATGAAAGGAAATTACAAGATTTTATACAAAAAGGGGTACAAATAATCGAAAATGATGTTAAAATATTAGATAACAGTACCGGCTGGACCATCTGCGGAAGCATGACTGTGGAGGAGCCTGCCGGGACCGGTCAAAAGCTAGAATAGTTCACAGGTAGAAATTTTCGGAACTGAAAATTTCGTATGATACAGTAATGGCAGCAGATTTTTCCGATTTGGAATGCGAAGCATCGGCAAAATCTCCTTACTGTTCACATACCACGTGAACAGTAAGGAGCAAATAATACAGAATGAGTGTAATTGAGACAATAATTGATATTCCGGCAGAGCATGAGAAAAATGTATGCGGCCAGTTTGACGGCTATTTAAAAAAGATTGAGCGGACGCTGCATGTGACGATCGTGGCAAGAGACGGTGCCATCAAGCTGATCGGACCGGAACTGATGATCCGCCGGGCAAAGAGCGTGTTCAACAATCTGGTTGAGCTGTCAAAGCGCGGCAATGCCATTACCGAGCAGAATGTAGACTATGCATTATCTCTTTGCTTTACCGAGTCAGACGATGCGATCCTGGAGATCGATAAAGATATCATCTGCCGGACCATCAACGGAAAGCCGGTAAAACCGAAAACCGTAGGACAGAAACAGTATGTGGATACCATCCGCAAGAAAATGATCGTATTCGGCATCGGACCTGCCGGAACCGGTAAAACTTACCTTGCCATGGCCATGGCGATCTCCGCCTTTAAAAATGGCGATGTAAACCGTATCATTTTGACGCGTCCGGCCATTGAGGCAGGCGAGAAGCTTGGATTTTTGCCGGGTGACTTACAGAGCAAGATCGACCCGTACCTGCGCCCGCTCTACGATGCCCTGTACCAGATCATGGGTGCAGAGAGCTTTTTGCATAACCAGGAGAAGGGACTGATCGAGGTGGCACCGCTTGCGTACATGAGAGGCCGTACCCTGGACAATGCCTATATCATCCTGGATGAGGCGCAGAATACGACACCTGCGCAGATGAAGATGTTCTTAACCCGAATCGGCTTTGGTTCCAAGGTCATCATCACCGGAGATAAGACCCAGAAGGACCTGCCAAGCGGCGCGGTATCCGGTCTTGACGTTGCCATGAAGGTGCTTGGAAAGATTGACGATATCGGTTTCTGCAACCTGACCAGCAATGATGTAGTACGTCATCCGCTGGTTCAGAAGATCGTACAGGCTTACGACGATTACGAAAAGAAAACCACGCCAAAACAGCCTGCAAAGGAGAAAACGCATCGGCTGAGGGATTTCAAATATCATAAATAGAAACAAAGCTGCGATGCAAAACGTGCGGTGACGACACAGAATCGTTTCGATAAAACAGGACCGGAAGACTTGGTGTGCCGGTCAGAAAGGCGGAAGATACCATGACCATTAATATCGAATATGAGACAGACAAGCCCCTGGATGTGGACTATGAAAAGGTGGCAAACGACATCATCCCGGCGGCGCTGGATTATGAGAAATGCCCTTACGAGGCAGAAGTAAACCTGATCCTGACGGACAATGACGCAATTCAGGAAATCAACCGCGATTACCGCCAGATCGACCGTCCGACGGATGTCCTTTCTTTCCCAATGATCGATTTTGAGAAAGAATCCGATTTCAGCCATGTGGAGGAAGCGGTGGAGGATTATTTTAATCCGGAGACCGGAGAGCTGATCCTGGGTGACATCATTGTTTCGGTGGAAAAGGTGATCGAGCAGGCAGAAAAATATGGCCATTCCAGGGAGCGCGAACTTGCTTTTCTGATCGCGCACAGCATGCTTCATCTGTGTGGTTATGACCACATGGAAGATGCAGAGCGGGAAGTTATGGAAACCAGACAACGGGAAATACTGGCAGGAGAGGGCTATCATAGATGAGAAAAAACAAGGGGAAGAAGTATGCGTTAGGGGTTATGGCAGCGTGGTGTCTCACGGTGGGGGCTGTGGCACTGACCGGCTGCCAGGCAAAGGAAGCAGAGAATAAGATATCCGTAGAATCGGCAGTGCCGGAACCGGAGACAAAGCCAATCGAGATTGAAACCGAGGCACCGGAAACCGAAGCGCCTGTGCAGGAGACCGATCTGGCTGATCCGGATGAGCAGGAGCCAAGAGTCGAAAAGGATGGCATGATCCGCAGTTATCTGACTGGGGAAATGGTGCCGGTATCCCAGGGAAACCGGCGTCCGCTGGCAATCATGATGAGCAATGACAAGGCGGCTTTGCCGCAGTATGGCATCAACCGGGCCGGGGTGGTTTATGAGGCTCCGGTTGAGGCAACCATGAACCGTTACCTGGCGATCATGGAAAATTATGATGACCTGACCCGGATCGGTTCAGTGCGCAGCTGCCGTACTTATTATGTATATTTTGCAAGAGAATTTGATGCAATCTATGCGCATTTTGGCCAGAGTACCTTTGCAAAGCCATATTTAAAATTCATTGATAACATCAATGGAATCGAAGGACAGGGAAGTACCGCATATTTCCGCTCCAAAGATAAAAAATCTCCGCACAATGCCTATGCAAGCTTTGCCGGGATCCAGCGTGCGATCGAAAAGCTGGGATACAGCCAGGAATACGACGCAGACTATGACGGGCATTTCCGATTTGCAAAAGAAGGAACGGAAGCAGTTATGCATGGAGCCGATGTGCGCGATGCCTATAAGGTAACGCCTGGCTACAAATTAAACAATCCGTGGTTTGAATATCATGAGGATGATGGTTTGTATTACCGGTTCCAGTACGGAGGCCCGCATATGGGAGACGAAGGGCAGATCGCAGTGAAAAACATCATCATCCAGTACTGTCCGGCGGCTTATTACGCATCGACAGAGTACCGCAATATCAACGTGCAGGCCGATACCTGGGGATATTATATTTCCAATGGTAAGGTGGAAGACATCACCTGTGAAAAAGACGGAGAGTTTGGTGTGACCCATTACTACGATGCTTCCGGCAATGAGATCACCTTAAATCCTGGCAAGACCTGGATCTGCATCTGCACCACGAATGATATGCAGCCGGCGAAGATTGAATGAAAGTATAATCACTTGTTGAGCGTATCGAGGACGGTAAGTTGTCTGTAGCAAAGGTGACTTTTGGTGCAGAACCAAAAGATTATACAAACTGTTGACAGTAAAACTCCTATATAGTATTATTTGATAAAATACTATATAGGAGTTTTTGCGTGAAAATGAATGGCGGATTTCTTGTTACCAAAATAAAACAACTTGGAGATCGAATCTTTGAGAAGATTCTCAGCGAAAAGAATATTGATGCGTTTAACGGAGCCCAAGGGCGTATTCTTTATGTACTGTGGCAGGAAGATGGAATCTCAATCAGATCACTCTCGATTAAATGTGGATTAGCGATAACTTCTCTTACTACGATGCTGGAAAGAATGGAAAATCAAGGGCTGATAAGACGCGTTCAGTCTGAAACGGACAAAAGGAAAACACTCCTGTTTCTGACTGAAAAAGCACAAGCCTTAAAGGACGAATACGATTCTGTATCTGATAAAATGGGCAGTATTTACTACAAAGGTTTTTCGGAGGAAGAAATTACCCAGTTTGAGGAATGCCTCGACCGTATCAGAAAGAATCTTGAGGAGTGGCAGAAATCATGAGTATTTGTATCAAAGATCAGATTCAAAACATGAATATCGTAATCGGATGTACAGTGGGGTGTGCATATTGCTATGCCCGCAATAATGTGAAACGCTGGCATATGATTGATGACTTTGCTGACCCTGAATTCTTTCCGGGTAAGCTCAAGATGATGGAAAAGAAACGTCCGCAGAACTTTCTTCTTACCGGCATGAGCGATCTTTCCGGCTGGAAGTCAGAATGGAGAGACGAGGTATTTGAAAAAATCCGTGAAAATCCACAGCATCAGTTCCTGTTCCTTACAAAGCGACCAGATCTGCTGGATTTTGATACAGATTTGGAAAACGCATGGTTTGGTGTTACGGTGACGAGAAAAGCAGAACTGTGGCGTATTGACGCACTACGGGAAAATGTCAGAGCAAAACACTATCATGTTACCTTTGAGCCGCTATTCGACAATCCAGGTTCAGTTGATCTTTCCGGGATCAACTGGATCGTTGTCGGCACCATGACTGGAGTTCAGAGCAGGAAGGTTCATACGGAGCCGGAGTGGGCATGGTCTCTGACAGATCAGGCGCATGTGCTTGACATTCCGGTATTTATGAAGGAAGATCTTGTCCCTATCATAGGGACTGAAAATATGATTCAGGAAATGCCGGATGAATTCAATAAAGTGTTGGAGGTACAGAGATCATGGCAGAAGTAATAAATGGAATCCTCATTAATGAGGCGGAAACAAAGAACATCATGACCAAGTCCAGTCTGCCTGTAGGCGGTTACTCGGTCAATCCATATGTAGGCTGTACACACGCCTGCAAGTATTGCTATGCTTCTTTTATGAAGCGCTTTACCGGACACAAGGAGGAATGGGGCACTTTCCTTGATGTGAAGCATTGGCCGGAAATTAAGAATCCGAAGAAATATGCCGGACAGCGGGTGGTCATCGGTTCTGTGACAGATGGCTACAATCCACAGGAGGAGCAATTCGGGAATACCAGAAAGCTTCTGGAGCAGCTGATCGGCAGTGACGCAGATATTCTGATCTGCACAAAGTCGGATCTTGTGGTACGAGATATTGATCTGCTGAAGAAGCTTGGACGAGTAACCGTTTCATGGTCGATCAACACACTAGATGAAAATTTCAAGAACGATATGGACTCTGCTTCTAGCATTGAGCGCCGTATCGCTGCAATGAAGCAGGTATATGAAGCAGGTATCCGTACAGTCTGTTTCGTATCTCCGGTATTCCCCGGTATCACGAATTTTGAAGCAATCTTTGAGAGGGTAAAGGATCAGTGCGATCTGTTCTGGCTTGAAAATCTCAATCTTCGAGGCGGTTTCAAAAAGACAATTATGGCTTATATCGCCGGAAATTATCCTGATCTTGTACCACTTTACGACGAGATCTATAACAAGCATAACCGCAGCTACTTTGAAGCACTTGAAGTAAAAGCTGAGGAAATGGCTAAGAAGTATGATTGTCCCTTTGTGGATAATGAAATGCCTTATGGCAGAGTCCCGCAGGGACATCCGGTGATCGTAGATTATTTCTATCATGAGGAAATCCGAGGGACAGAGAATACAGGAAAAAGAAATCGTTAATCTAAACGAAAATGAAACTGATGATGGTGGAGAGATTTATTTATCGCCATTTGAAATCTTGCAAAGAACGGCGAAAACATCAAGGAACAGTTGAGGACAAGAAAATATAAACCTCAGCCAGTACGAAGAGTGGAGATACCAAAACCAGATGGTGGTGTCAGAAATCTAGGAGTACCAACAGTAACAGACAGATTTATACAACAAGCCATTGCACAGGTTTTAACGCCAATCTATGAGGAACAGTTTCATGACCACAGTTATGGATTTAGACCGAACAGATGTGCACAACAGGCAATCCTGACAGCATTTGATATGATGAACGAGGGCAACGACTGGATTGTAGACATTGACTTGGAAAAGTTCTTTGACACAGTGAACCATGACAAGCTTATGACCATCATAGGCAGAACTATAAAAGATGGAGATGTTATCTCTATCATTAGGAAATATCTTGTCAGTGGAATCATGATTGATGATGAGTATGAGGATTCTATTGTGGGAACACCACAAGGAGGAAATCTTTCACCATTACTGGCAAATATCATGCTGAATGAACTTGATAAGGAAATGGAAAAGAGAGGGCTTAGCTTTGTACGATACGCGGATGACTGTATTATTATGGTCGGAAGCGAAATGTCTGCCAATCGTGTAATGAGAAACATATCTCGTTTTATTGAAGAGAAACTAGGACTCAAAGTTAACATGACTAAGAGCAAAGTAGATAGACCAAGAGGATTGAAATATCTGGGTTTCGGATTCTACTTTGATTCAAGAGCACACCAATTTAAGGCAAAACCACATGCAAAATCAGTAGCAGTATTACTTTTGATGTTGTGTGTTATGCAAGTCGAAATGTGATGGCTGTCCCTATGGGCGAGATCACCCGTGCATTGGTTGGTGTACGAAGAAGGTTATGCGTGAAGTGGGGCTTGGAAAAATCATGATTTATAACTCGGACGGTAAACTGCTTTTAGAAGGATATTGCAGAAACCGGAGAGATATTCTGGATAGAAAATGTAGTGCAATTGAAGTGGAGGCACGAGAGTTTAAGCCAATACTGGGAGGAGATTATCATCTGACTATGAGATTTGAATCCGTGGACAGGGATGAAAGGATTTACGGAATGGGGCAGTATCAGCAGCCTTATCTGAATCTGAAAGGTTTAGACTTAGAATTGGCACATCGTAACTCACAGGCAAGTGTACCTTTTGCCATTTCGTCTTTGGGATATGGATTTTTATGGAATAATCCGGGTGTGGGGCGCGCGGTGTTTGGAAAGAATATCATGAGTTTTGAAGTATATTCTACCAAAGTTTTGGATTATTGGGTAGTGGTAGGAGATACGCCTGCAGAAATTGAAGAGGCATATGCGGCAGTGGCTGGAAAAGTTCCTATGATGCCGGAATATGGGCTGGGTTTCTGGCAGTGTAAACTCCGTTATCAGACACAGGAAGAACTTCTGGAAGTGGCGAGAGAATACAAGAGAAGGAATCTGCCGATTGACCTGATTGTTATTGATTTCTTTCACTGGCCGAAGCAGGGAGAATGGAAATTTGATCCGGTATATTGGCCTGAACCTGATGCCATGGTTCAGGAGCTGCAGGAGGTGGGGATTGAATTAATGGTATCTATCTGGCCGACAGTGGATAAAACCTGTGAGAATTATGAGGAAATGCTGGAAAAAGGATTTTTGATCAGTACGGAGCGAGGATTTCGTGTAGGGCTGGATTTTCAAGGTGCCACGATCCATTTTGACGCGACGAATCCGGGAGCAAGAGAATACGTCTGGGGCAACCGAAATATGGAACCACAGGAGGAGCAACTTGCTGCTCCGGTGCGGCGAATGAAGTATGGAGTTATGGAGAAGAAGTTTATGTTATCTGTAAAAAATATATGGAATTAAGGGAGCAGATGAGGCCATATACAAGAAGGATCATGGAAGAAGCGCATAGAAAGGGAACTCCGGTTATGCGGACACTTTTCTATATGTGCCCGGATGATTTGGTCTGCTGGGAAACAGAAGACGAATATTTTTACGGACCGGATGTATTGGTGGCTCCGGTTCTTTATGCCGGACAGCGCAGCCGCACTGTTTATCTTCCAAAAGAAGAAAGCTGGATTGACTATACAACCGGAAAGGAGTATGAAGGAGGACAAACGATAAAAGTAGATGCACCGTTAAATACTATTCCTGTGTTTATTAAAAAAAATAGTAATATTTTTAGCAAGGAATAGGAAATTTGTTAATACAGAGGTGCTTTATTTTACTTATTATGGGATGTTTGTATCCATATATAATTTTGTGGCATCCTATGTGTTATGCAGGTGTTTTGTAATTATATGGATTTCCTGATATGGTGAGATACAAAAGAGGTGATAATATCGGGCAATTACTGATCTTGGAACTTAATGATAATGAGACAAAACTTTTTAATGAAATAATGGAAGTTGTAGGAAGATATCCGGATTTCAAAAGATACCAACTACGAACAGAACCGATATTGCAACTTCCAGGGCTTGAAATTTACCCTGACCGAAGGAAAATTTATCGGGATTGCAGGGAAATCAGATTGACAGCCAAGAAATTTGCCATCTTGTGTTATCTTGCCGCAAATCAGGGCAGAGTGATGACTTACGGATAGATATATGAGCAGGTTTGGGGTGATTATGCACATGATATTGAGAATAATACTATAGGCTATCACATCTGTCACCTGAAAGAAAAGTTATTTGCCTCTTCAACCTGTTCACTCTTTAATATACGATGTGTGAGGAGTGTGGGCTACTGCATTGAACTGCTCACCAAGTAGTAATTTTAAGTGGTATTATGATACAGTCCTGTTTATGGCAGGGCTGTATTTTTTATGGAAAGATGAAATGCGGATTTTGTCATCATATATTGTCTGAATTTGCGTTTTTCCCAATCAAAAACAAAGGAAACCCTCGTTCAATTAGAAAGCAATAGAAAGCAATATCAGCAGGCGAGCCATTAACAATGAATAAAGCTACGGAATAAGGGAAGGACTGCCGGATGTGGTATTTCACAGTCTTCGTCATACGAGTATACTTGTCTGAGGAGTTTCATCAGCTGGCAGTCCAGAAGAAAGACTCATAATCTTCTTCATAAAATGTGCTCCCTTTCATTCATACAACGTAAAAGACTAACGAACATATTTAATGAAACATCGAAACCATCTTCTTTTTGTTGTTTACCTATAATAACGATTGGAGTAGTCGATTATAGACACTGCAATCAAAAAAATCTGAAAATATATTTATCAACGTTACATAAAAGTGTGTAGATGCACATAAAATGGGAATACATATTGAAATGCACGTCGTTCTGTGATAGAATCTCATTACTAAAAAGTGTGCAGATGCACGGAAAGGGGGAGCGTAATGATGGAGATTAAAAGAGACGCTTACCTACAGCAGCTGACCCTGCGAAAAGATAATGGAATGATAAAGGTGATTACCGGCATTCGTAGATGTGGCAAATCCTTTTTGCTGTTTACCATCTTTAAGAGATACTTACTGGAGAACGGCGTTGATGTTGATCATATTATTGAGATTGCATTGGACGGTATTGAAAATGAGGAACTAAGAGATCCTAAGGTGTGTTTCAAGTACATCAAAGATGCCATGAAAGACGATGGCAAATACTATCTGCTTCTTGATGAAGTGCAGTTTATGTCACAATTTGAGGAAGTGCTGAACAGCCTGCTCCGCATGAGCAATATTGATGTGTATGTCACCGGAAGTAATTCCAAGTTCCTGTCCAGCGACATTGTGACCGAATTCCGTGGCAGAGGTGATGAGATTAGAATCTACCCTCTCTCCTTTGCAGAGTTTTATTCTGTCTATGACGGCGATTATGATGATGCATGGGATGACTACATGATCTACGGAGGATTGCCGCAGATCGTAAGTTTCCAGAGCGAACGACAGAAAGCGGACTATCTGAAGAACATCTTTGCAAATGTCTATCTAAAGGATGTTATTGAAAGAAATAAGATTCAGAACGTGGATGAGATTGGGATTCTGGTTGATGTGCTTGCATCTGCAATCGGCGCACCGACCAACCCTTCAAAGATTGCCAATACCTTTGCTAGTGAGCGCCAGATGACTTATGCTAATAAAACCATCTCCAAGCATATCGACTATTTGACAGATGCCTTTTTGATTTCCAAGGCAAGCCGATACGATATTAAGGGCAGAAAGTATATCGGTGCAAATCTGAAATACTACTTTACGGATCTGGGACTGAGAAATGCACGTCTGAATTTCAGACAGCAGGAGCCTACTCATATCATGGAGAACATTGTTTATAACGAGCTGTTGATCCGTGGCTACAATGTTGATGTGGGTGTCGTGGATATCTTCGATAAGGATAAAGAGGGCAAACGTGTTCGCAAGCAGTTGGAGGTTGACTTTGTGGTGAATCAAGGAAACCAGAGATACTATATCCAGGTTGCATATGACATGACTTCGGAAGAAAAACAGACGCAGGAGTTCAATTCTCTGCGTAATATCCCGGACTCTTTCAAGAAGATCGTCATTGTAAATGGCAGCAAAAAGCCTTGGAGAAATGATGAAGGTTTTGTCATCATGGGAATGAAGTATTTCTTGCTGAATGCGAATAGTCTGGAATTTTAAGTCGATTTGAGTTGTTGCTGTGATGTTGTTCCGAAAGAAAAAATTGCTGAATTTGAAGAGCTTATGCGCAAAACCATAGCTGACATTGTATCAGAAGCCAGTAGCGTTGCCTGTTGGGTGTATGTGCAGAAATATGTGAAGCACAAAACCCTAAACGAAATGCTGCAAGAATTGCCAGACGTAAGTCAATTCATCCTAGCTATGGATACCTGGTTTGAAAAACTGATGGAGAAATAATCTGGGAAAAATATGATTGTTGAAATACCAGTATTTTTTGCTAAGGGTAAAACACCTATGCGTGTAGAATTACAGATTCGAACCAATGGTATGGATTTCTGGGCAACATTGGAACATCAACTTCGCTATAAAAAAGGAATTGAAGAAATGCCTGGCTATGATGAGATAAGTGAAGAATTACTTCATTCTGCAAGAGCTATCATTGAAGCAGATAATGAAATGCAGAGAATAAAAGACAAAATTGGTATGTTACACGAAATTTAGGGAGAAAACTGAGCAAGTAGGAAGGTGGAATATATATGAAACAAGATACTTTAGAGGGTAAAGCAAAAACAAAAAATGGGGTAAAACGGCTGTGTTTTTCCATAATCTGCATTCTTCTGGAAGTGATTTTTATTATTACTATCGTAACACGCTTGAATGAATATGCAGAAATCATAAATTTATTTACAAAGATTTTGAGTGGGATCTTGGTTTTGGGATTGTACGCATCAAATAAGACATCCTCTATGAAAATGCCTTGGGTCATCTTAATTCTAATTTTCCCAATTATGGGTGTAGGCCTGTATTTGTTGATTGGTTTGAATGGTGGCACACATAAAATGCGTGAGCGATATGCAGAAATTGATAGCAAATTGTTACCAATGCTTCCGGACAATCAGGAGTGTTTGAGCAGAATAAAAGAAACAATTCCGAAAGCAGGAAATATAGCAAGTTACATACAAAGAAATTCGCAGTATCCAATCTATCAGAATACGGATATTGTGTATTTTGATGAAGCAGTGAAAGGATTAGAGGCACAGCTTAAGGATTTGGAGAAAGCACAGAAGTTTATCTTTATGGAATATCATGCGATAGAAGACGCTGAAGCATGGCATAAGATTCAAGATGTTCTGGAAGAGCGAGTAAAAGCAGGTGTGGAAGTTAGAGTATTCTACGATGATATGGGTTCTATAGGCTTTATTAACACAGATTTTGTGAAAAAGATGGAGGCAATAGGAATTCATTGCCGTGTATTCAATCCGTTTGTGCCAGGTTTAAATCTGTTTTTGAACAATCGTGATCATAGAAAAATAACAGTTATTGATGGAAAAGTCGGATTTACAGGTGGATATAATCTAGCAAACGAATATTTTAATTACACACACCCGTATGGACAGTGGAAAGATACAGGTATTCGTTTAGAAGGAGATGCTGTTCAGTCGCTTACGGTGACATTTTTGGAAATGTGGAATGCAGTAAGTGATAAGAATGCTAATGATTCTGATTTTAGTAAATACCTTTTCCACTATGATTATGCGGCACAGCAAACTGGGTTTGTTCAACCTTATGCAGACAGCCCTATGGATAATGAGCAAGTAGGAGAAGAAGTTTATATCAGTATGATAAATAAAGCTGAAAAATATTGTTGGTTTATGACTCCATATCTAATCATAACAGATGAAATGACGCATGCGTTATGTCTGGCTGCTAAGCGAGGGGTAGACGTAAGAATTATCACACCTGGTATCCCTGATAAAAAATTCATTTATAATATAACTCGTTCTTTTTATCATGGATTGGTTAAACATGGTGTTCGTGTTTATGAGTGGACTCCTGGTTTCTGTCATGCAAAAATGAGTGTGGCAGATGACTGTATGGCAACTTGTGGAACAATTAATCTGGATTATCGAAGTTTATATCACCATTTTGAAAACGGCTGTTTTATGGCAGATTGTCAGGCAGTTGTGGAAATAAAAAATGATCTGATAAGAACGATGGGAGAATGTCGTGATGTGACAGACCAATATCAAACCGGACGAAGTGCATATTTGCGACTGGGACAATTATTTATGAGATTATTTGCTGGATTGCTATAAGAATCTGATGAAACGACCTTTCAAAAAACAGTTGATTTAGAAGTTAACTGTTTTTGAAAGGCCGTTTTTGCTATATCTAACAGTCTGTTGTACAAAGAAGATTTTGCATTGATGAAAAAACAAACCTTGTTGAGGTTAAATTGAGAATGACTTTGTATTGTATAAGTATGAAATAAAAAGGAATCAGGTGATGTACAATGAAAAAGTATAAAATATGTAAAATCCTTCTTGTTATACTGGCAATTTTTTTATGTGTGGCTTTTTATGAATTGCTCGGAATCTGCGTTGCATATAAAAAGCAGCCGGAAGTGTCCAATACAACCAAAAAAGAAACAAAAAATGGGTCATGGAACGAATGCAGTGAAAATACAGAACGGGCAGTAATCATAGAAAAGAATCCAGAAGCGCTTTTACAAAGAGTGCGTTTGATCAAGAATGCAAAAAAGGAAATTATTCTTTCTACTTTTGCATTTCAATCCGATGAAAGTGGAAAATTGATTTTAGGAGCACTGCATGATGCGGCAGACAGGGGTGTACATATTCGTCTGTTAGTAGATGGAATGGAGAGCTGGATTGATATGGAAGGAAATCCGTATTTCTATGGATTATCTTCCCATGAGAATGTTGAAATTAAACTATATAATAAGGCCAATCCGTTGAAACCGTGGAAAATGATGGGTAGAATGCATGATAAATATTTGATTGCAGATGGAAAGAGATATATTCTTGGGGGAAGAAATACATACAATTATTTCCTGGGTGATTTTCCGGGACATAAGAACTATGACAGAGACGTGTTAGTGGTTTGCGATGAACCTGAGAAAGAAAATTCAGTTAACCAGTTGTTAGAGTATTTTGAAACGATATGGGAACAAGAAGACAGTGGTTATTTTCATGACAATAAAAAACTGGCAAATAGAAAATCTGTAAAGAACGCAGTTTTAGAGCTGCAGAACGGCTATCAGAAATATTTTGAAGAGAATAAGGAAAGAATCTGCGATACCGATTACACGGACGAAACTTTTGAGACAGAAAAGATTGCATTAGTGTCAAATCCTATCCACACAGGTCCCAAGGAACCAGTAGTCTGGTATCAACTGGGAGAACTAATGAAAAATGCAAAAGAGCGCGTGAAAATTCATACACCATATATTATTTGCAATGATATGATGTATAATACATGGAAAGAGATTGCGGAGAGAGTTCCGGATTTTTCTATCATGACCAATTCGGTTGCCAACAATGGAAATCCGTTTGGTTCTGCTGATTATGCGAGAAACAGAAACAGAATTTTAAATACAGGAATTGATATCTGGGAGTATGAAGGCGGCTATTCTTACCACGGAAAAAGCATCCTGATTGATGATGATCTATCCGTAATCGGTTCCTTTAACATGGATATGAGAAGCACGTATCTGGATACGGAACTGATGCTTGTAATACGTAGCAAAGAGATTAATAAACAGTTGGAAGAAGGCATGATGGAATATGAAAGAGTGTCCCGACAGGTATTGGAAGATGGAACCTATCGTGATCCGTATCATGTAGAGCCAATTGAATTGACAAAGAAGCGTCAGAGAAACGTACTTTTGGTACAGCATCTGCTTGGATGGGCAAGGTATCTGTTTTAATAAGGAGGAAGGAAAACGTGTTTCAAATATTGATTGTAGAAGATGATAAAGAATTAAGCCAGCTATTCCAAAAAGTGCTTGAGAAGAATGGATATCAGGTCAAAAGTGCATCGGATGGAGCACTGGCATTAGAAATCTTGGATAAAGAGTATATTGATCTGATCATTTCCGATATTATGATGCCGGTTATGGATGGTTATGAACTGGTGTCGGAACTCCGTTCAGCAGGATATCAGATACCGGTACTTATGATCACTGCGAAAGGTTCCTTTGATGATATGCGCCAGGGATTTCTTTCGGGAAGTGACGATTATATGGTAAAACCGGTAAATGTGAATGAAATGGTTTTAAGAGTTGGAGCACTGCTTCGCCGTGCACAGATACTGAATGAACACAAAATTGTGATCGGTTCAACAGAGTTTGATTATGATGCAATGACGGTTACAACTGATAAGGAAAGTCTTGTTTTGCCTAAAAAAGAATTCCTGCTTTTATATAAGCTTGCAGCTTCGCCAGGCAGAACATTTACAAAACAACAGTTGATGGATGAAGTATGGGGATACGAGACGGAGGCAGACCCACATACGATAGAGGTACATATAGGAAGAATCAGAGAGCGTTTTAAAGATAACCCTGATTTTGAAATCGTAACAATGCGTGGAATTGGATACAAGGTGGTGAAAAAATAATGGAACAAAAGAAAGAAAAAGGATTGCGGATCCGATCCTGTCTGACTGGTGCAATCTGGCTGGCACTTGTATTTTCAACAGTCATATCTGCTTTATTATTTGCTTTTTTGAATCATTTTTTTAATCTGCCGGGCAGCATACCTGTGCTTGGCTGGCTTTTGATTTTCAATACATTGATTGCAGGGCTGATCACTTCCTTTATCAATGCAAAGTTACTGGAACCAATTACCAGACTTAGTAAAGCAATGAAGGAAGTTTCTCAGGGAGATTTTGAACAGCATTTGGAAACGAACAGCCGTATAGCAGAAGTTGGAGAATCTTATCAAAGTTTTAACGTTATGACAAAAGAACTTCGTGCAACAGAGGTGCTGCAGATGGATTTTGTGTCTAATGTTTCTCATGAGTTTAAGACCCCGATTAATGCCATTGAAGGATATACAATGCTGCTTCAGGGAGAAGAACTGTCTCCGGATCAAGAGGAATATGTAGAAAAAATCTTATTTAACACCCAAAGACTTTCCGGATTGGTTGGTAATATTTTGCTGTTATCCAAGTTAGAGAATCAGAATATACCAATGAAAAAAACAGAATATCGTCTGGATGAACAGATCCGCCAGGCATTTCTTTCATTGGAAACAAAATGGACAGAAAAAGAAATTGGTTTTCAGGTAGAATTGGAGGAAGTTAAATATACTGGGAATGAAGGACTTTTTATGCATATCTGGATAAATCTTTTGGATAATGCGATTAAGTTCAGTCCTTCAAAGGGGACAATTACGATGTTTCTGAAACAAGAACAGGATTCTGTTAAGTTCATTCTGGAAGATGAAGGACCAGGAATAGAGGATGATGTAAAATCCAGAATATTTGACAAGTTCTATCAGGTAGATGGATCTCATAAAGCAGAAGGAAATGGCCTAGGTCTTGCACTTGTAAAACGGATTGTAGATAGTGCCGGAGGAACAATCAAAGCAGAAAACCGTGAATATGGTGGATGCAGATTTGTTGTAGAGCTTCCAATACAGAAAGATGAGGCCATATAAGTTTAAGAAAAACAGATAGAGGAGGAATTACATGACATTTTATCAGGAGTTGCAGTTAAATCAGGCAGGTTCTAAAAACCTGTTGAAAAAGAGTGAAACACTAAAAGAAAAATTATATCATATGTGGGTATATCTGGTGAAGATAGCTGCTACAATGGCATTTTGTTTTTTCTTTGTTAGTATTTTCAGTATCCTATTTGGAAATGAGAACAGCATTGTAGGTGTAGTAGTCTTATTATGTCTCATGGTGTTTCGGAATGCGGATCTGGGGATCCACACCGGACAATCTACGATGCTTTTGGCTTTGTTCTTTGTAATTATGACTGTATGTCCGCATTTAGCAAATCAGTTTTCACCGGTATTGGGAATGCTGTTAAATATTGCGGCACTGGCTGTGTTGATTCTGTTCGGATGCCATAATCCATTCATGTTTAATCAATCTACATTGGTTCTTGGGTATCTACTGCTATATGGTTATGATGTTACGGGAAAAAGCTATCAGATGCGATTAGTCGGAATGGCTTTAGGTGCAGCACTTACCTGCTTTGTATTTTATCGAAATCATAAAAACAGAACCTATAAAAGAAATCTGAAAGATCTGATACAAGAATTTGATATCACTTCTTCCAGAACAAAATGGCAGATATGTCAGATTTTATGCGTACCGATTGTCCTTTGCATTGCAGAACTTTGTAATATGCCACGTGCAATGTGGGCTGGTATTGCGGCCATGTCCACGATTTTGCCGCTTATGGAAGATATGCACTACAGAGTCCGTAAAAGGATTGTCGGAAATATTGCAGGTGTTATATGTTTTACAGTATTATATTTTCTGCTTCCTTCGTCAATCTATGCATATATAGGAATTCTTGGTGGAATCGGTGTAGGATTTTCAGCACAATATGGCTGGCAGGCAGTATTTAACACATTTGGTGCTTTAGCCATTGCTGCAGAGACTTATGGACTACAAGGAGCGGTTAGTCTTAGAGTGATTCAAAATGTTTTTGGTGTTGTGTTTGCTTTAGTATTTTGTGTTATATTTTATTGGTTTATGTCTAAAAAAAACGGTTCATGCGGGACTCAATGTACGCTTTAATGAAGAAAAACAGATTACTTCTGATAACGAAATTCAAAAGTGGGCGAAACAGATTGTAAAATAGTACTCTTAGCGGAACTAATCAGGTGATAGGTAACATTTACTTCAGGATCAGTTAAGGGAATCCGTTTCCGTCCTTTCAGAGTCTGCTCTGAGCCGGGTGCTTTACTGCTGGAAAAACATAATAATGTGGAAGTCCTGACCAATTCTTCAAACTCAAATTCATCTGTCTGTATCAGAAAGCGGGATGCTGGCATTTTGCTCTTTACCAGATTTGTCCAGAAACCGATTTCATCACGAAGAAGGCAGTTAAAACCGTTAAGCTGTGAAAGACTCAGCTGAGAATATTCTGCCAATTTGTGTTCTTTTGGGATACAGACATAGAGCTGCTCCTTAAGATAAGGGATGCAGAGAAGATTTTTATCTGAACAGGCCTGTGGCAGAATACCGATATCAGCATTGCCGGAACTGGCATTTTGAAGGATTTCATCCATATTTGTCAGTTTTGAGGAAATAATATTATCAGGAAATCTGCGTGACAGTTCAGGCAATAATGACCATAGAGGTACGGGAGCGCAGGAATGAATGGTAATCGTATGCTGATTGCGTTCAAATGTCTGTACGGTCTGAACTGCTTTTTCAGACTCGGAAAGCAGAGACCTGGCCTGCTCTACCGCAACTTTACCGGTGGCAGTTAATTCGATACGGTTTTTACCACGATGAAAGAGTGGAACCCCAAAAGCATCTTCCACATCATGCATGGTTCTGGTAAGTGTCGGCTGGGAAATATGAAGTTTATCTGCAGCAGCAGATAAGGTACCACAGTCTGCGTAGGTTACAAACTGGTAAAGATCGGATAAATCTAACATTTAGATACTCCTTTTAAAGCAGGCAAGGCACGTGCAATCGGCGTTTCAAACTTCTATCCGGATCGTTATATCGACATTGCACATTTCGCAGAAGTTGTTCCTGCGGTAAATCAGGTGGAAACACATGTGTTCCAGCAGCAGAAAGTGGCTCGTGAATATCTTGCAAAACATAATATACAGATTATGAGTTGGGGACCGTTTGCAGAAGGAAAAAATGATTTCTTCAATACTCCGGTACTGAAAGAGATCGGAGCAAAATATGGAAAGAGTGTAGCTCAGGTGGCACTTCGTTTCTTGCTTCAGAATGGCGTTGTTGTGATTCCAAAATCAACGCACGAAGAACGAATGCAGGAGAATTTCAATGTATTTGATTTTGTGCTGACAGATGAGGAAATGAAGCAGATGGAAGTGCTTGATACTGGAAAGAGTTTGTTCTTTTCTCATTATTCACCAGAAACGGTGGAATGGTTTATGAGTATTGTGTAACAAAGTAGCTTCATAAAGGCAAAAGCGTATTGTGGTTTATACGACCGATAATACGCTTTTGCTGTATAATAGGATAAGAAAATTGTTATACGGAAAGGATAAGAAAATGAAGGAACAGAATCATCCGAATGTGATTAAAATTCGAAATGCACATGTTCATAACCTGAAACATATTAATGTGGATATTCCGCTAAATAAGGCGGAGCATATATCCCGCACTGGTATAAACATCAATGCTGTTGCATTGTGGATTGTATTCTGCAAATATTGTTCTCATCGTATCCCATCTCCTTATTATTCAATCAATCATTAATTGTAAAAATTAAGAAGCATTTCAATCAGTTCACCATGTCAGTTTTATTTTGTGTTATACTGTTTTATAGATTTTACTTGCCCTTGTATTTTTCCTTATCAGAGTCCGTAAACACTGGTGGGACGATATAACACAAGGGAAACAATAAGGGAAAGCTCACCTGTGACAAATCCAGTGTTTTCAAGGGTCTGCGGAGAATTTAATAACAAAATATAACAGTTATTAAATCTCTTAAAACAGGTGAAATCTCAATCGGAAGTTGTAGTAAAGGAGGTTTACAATGGGGTTTTGGATTTTTATGTTGATTATGGATTTGCTTCTTCCATTTACGATGATTGGTTTTGGAAGATATTTTATGAAAAAGGCTCCAAAGGAAATAAATTCAGTATTTGGATATCGGACTTCGATGTCTATGAAGAACAAAGACACATGGGAATTTGCTCATAAATATTGTGGTAAAGTTTGGTATGTCTGTGGAATGGTTATGTTGCCGATAACAGTAATATTCATGCTTTTAGTAATTGGAAAAAATGAAGATTGTGTTGGGAGTATAGGAGGAATTATCTGTGGTGTTCAACTTATTCCTTTAATTGGATCTATTCTCCCAACAGAAATAGCATTAAAAAAGAATTTTGATAAGAATGGAACAAGACGATAAATTCCAGTTTTTGAAACGAAAGAATAGGTAGATTAGGAGATAGAAAATTGGTAAGACAATACAGCAATGATGATATAGACGCAGTGATGCAGATCTGGCTTGATACGAATATTCGAGCACATCATTTCATACCGTCCGATTACTGGCGTACCAACTGCGACATGGTGAGAGAACTGCTTTCTCATGCAGAAATATATGTGCATGAAGATGAATGTGCAAAGCAGATAGATGGATTCATTGGATTGAATGATGATTATATTGAAGGTATTTTTGTAAAAGAAACAATGCAATCAAAAGGAATTGGAAAAATCGGAAGTTTGGAGGTGATATCGAACAAAAGAATTGGTTATATATGTACACGGCAAAGGAGGAACAGTAGAAGAGGCAAAGCATTATAAGCCACTCTTTCCTGAAAGTGATGTGATTGGGTTTGACTATAGATCGCAAAATCCCTGGGAAGCGAAAATTGAGTTTTCTGATTTTTACGGAAAGAAATACCTACAGATTTTGGAGAAACATTATCTTGGGAATATCTGTGCTATGTACGGAAGTACCCGATTAAGTGGAACACTCCAACTTGCATTTTATATGGTGCAAAGGATAATCTGACTTCAGGAGAAACCATGTATGCATTTGCAGAACAAACCGGAGCAATTCTTACAGTAATGAATGATGGAGAACACTGGTTTCATACAGATAAGCAGATAGAGTTCCTTGATGATTGGATTCGGAAATCAATATAACAACTTCCTAATGTACCTGGCAGTTCAAGACTTCCATCCGGTCTTAAGCAGACAAAGGATACAGGCGAAATCTCAATTCCAATTTACGGATAAAATCGACTGGTTTACGCAGGCGTAGGCACCGGAGGTGGATAAAAAAGAAAAATAAGCAGATACTATACCATGGAGGGATTTTCCATGAAAAAGTATAGGATCTGTTTATTTTTGTTTTTGGGAGTGAGTGTGATCTGCATTCTGATCGCGTTTTTTGTCCGGCGCAGTCAGGAAGGTGCAGGTCTGGAAAATAGAAATGAGACCGGAATCGAACAGCTGGAAACAGAAGAGACACAGGAAACGGTCATAGAGGATCAGATGGCGGCAAACCAGGAGCGGGTACAGGCGCATCCTGTCCAGGAAGAGTATTATCTGGTGGCGGAGGATGGGATGCTTCTGATCTTTTTAAAGGATCAGAAAACAATCTGTCTTTATACACATATGCCGCTCATGGATTTTCCACCAAAGGAGCGGACAAAGCTGCGGGAAGGGATCTGGTTTTCGTCTATGGCAGAAGTGTTTCATTATCTGGAATCGTATACTAGCTGATATGTTATAAAATCTGCTTGAAAAGAGCGTGCAAACTGGATACAATAGAACGCAAATGGTTACTGCATACGCGTAAGCAGTAATCCGAAATGGGAACTGGGCAGATACAGGTATTTTGTGAACCGTTCCTAAAATGATCTTGAGAAACAGCGGAGGAACAACGTGGAAAACGTGAAGAGAAAAGTACTGATCATCGGAGGCGGGGCTTCCGGTCTGATGGCGGCCATCATGGCGGCCCGGGAAGGCGCAGAGGTAACCATTCTGGAGCATATGGACCGGGTGGGGAAAAAGATATTATCTACAGGAAACGGGCGCTGCAACCTGACGAACCTGTCTCTGAAGCCGGAGCATTACCGGAGCAGCCAGAAGCTGTTTCCCATGAAGGTGCTGGACCGCTTTTCTGTCTGGGATACGTTAAATTTTTTTGACGGGATCGGGATCATCACCAGAAACCGGAATGGTTACATTTATCCAAACTCGGACCAGGCGGCATCGGTGCTGGATGCGCTGCGCTTTGAGACGGAGCATCTGGGTATCAAAACGGTTTTGTCCTGTCAGATCCGTTCCGCGAAGAAGACAAAAAATGGAAGCTTTCTTGTGGAGAGTGACCAGGGAACTTATCAGGGTGACTG
Source organism: Clostridium sp. OM02-18AC (assembly GCF_003481825.1). Classification (GTDB taxonomy): domain Bacteria; phylum Bacillota; class Clostridia; order Lachnospirales; family Lachnospiraceae; genus Brotaphodocola. The sequence goes on from NZ_QULW01000002.1 coordinate 63,688, forward strand.
CCTGATCCTGGCGACCGGTTCCAAGGCGGCTTCGGTGTCCGGTTCGGACGGCAGCGGCTATGAGCTTGCAAAGGCGTTCGGTCACACGGTCATCAAACCGCTTCCGGCGCTGGTGCAGTTAAGATGCAAGGGGACATTTTTCAAACAGCTGGCGGGAGTCCGCTGTGAGGCTGTGGTGCGGCTTGTGAGCGACGGAAAAACACTGGCAGCAGATGAGGGCGAGGTCCAGCTGACAGATTATGGTATCTCCGGTATCCCGACCTTTCAGGTAAGCCGGTATGCTTCCCAGGCACTGGACGCAGGCAGGCGTGTAAACGCGGTGCTGGACTTCTTCCCGTCTAAGAGCATGGAAGATACCAGGGCAATGTTAAAACAGAGAAAATCGATGCTTGGTTACCGTCCTTCCGGCGAGTTCTTAAATGGCGTTTTGAATAAAAAATTAGCAGCAGTGCTGTTAAAACAGGCAGGAATCCAGCCGGACCGCTCCTGTGCCCAGATCAAGGACAGCCAGCTGGAGTCACTGACGATGCAGATCAAGAAATTTGAAGTTCCGGTCACCGCGACCAACAGCTTTGAGCAGGCGCAGGTTTGCTGTGGTGGTGTCGATACCAGGGAACTTCGCCCGGACACCATGGAATCGAAGCTGGTGAAGCATCTGTTTCTGGTGGGAGAGCTGACCGATGTGGATGGCATCTGCGGCGGGTATAACCTGCAGTGGGCCTGGAGCACCGGGGCAGTGGCCGGAACAACAGCAGGGAGAATATAGATTATGATACGATTAACACAGATCAAGCTTCCGGCAGACCATACACCGGAGGCACTGAAGAAGAAAATAGCAAAGCTTTTGCGGATAGCGCCGGAGGAAATCCTAAAGCTTCACATTCGGAAACGTTCCCTGGACGCGCGCAAAAAGCCAGAGCTTTTTTACAGTTACACCGTGGATGTTTCCGCCAGCAGGGAAAAGGAACTGTTACATAAAGGAAAAAATCCACAGATTAGCCTCTGCAAGGAGGAGCATTACCACTTCCCGGAGGCAGGAGAGGAGCGCTTAAGGGAGCGGCCACTCATCATCGGAACCGGTCCGGCGGGACTATTTTGTGGTCTGATGCTGGCCCGCCACGGTTATCGTCCGATTCTTCTGGAACGGGGTAGCTCGGTCGAAGAGCGCCAGAAAAAGGTGAATGCCTTCTGGCAGGGCGGAACCCTGGATCTCCAGACGAATGTACAGTTTGGAGAAGGCGGAGCAGGAACATTTTCCGACGGAAAGCTGAATACACTGGTGAAGGACCCGTTGAAGCGTGGACAGCTGGTGCTGGAACTTTTTACAGAATTTGGCGCAGATCCGTCGATCCTTTACGACCACAAGCCGCATATCGGCACGGATGTGCTCGCAGAGGTGGTAAAAGCCATGCGCCAGGAAATCATACGTCTGGGCGGTACCGTCCGTTTTGATACCCAGGTGACGGATCTTCTGGTGGAGCAACAAAATGTAAGCGGTGTGAAGGTTTCGTTTGCAGATCCGCAGACCGGGGAAAAAACGGAAGAGACCATAAAGGGTAGTGTGGTTGTTCTGGCGATCGGACATAGTGCACGCGATACCTTTTCCATGCTGCTTTCGCGTCAGGTTCCGATGGAAGAAAAGGCATTTGCGGTTGGACTGCGTATCCAGCATCCGCAGAATATGATCAATCTGTCCCAGTATGGCAGAGAAGATGCCGGGGCGCTTGGTGCAGCTAATTATAAGCTTACCAGGCAGACGAAGAGCGGCCGCGGCGTGTACACCTTCTGTATGTGTCCGGGCGGCTATGTGGTCAATGCTTCTTCCGAAGCAGGAAGACTGGCAGTCAACGGCATGAGCTATCATGACCGGGCGGGAGAAAACGCAAACAGTGCCCTGATCGTCACCGTCACCCCGGAGGATTTCCCGGAACGCGGAGCACTGGGCGGTGTGGCATTCCAGAGAAAGCTGGAGGAGGCTGCATACCAGGCTGCAGGAGGAAAGATCCCGGTACAGCTTTACGGGGATTTCTGCCAGAACAAGATCAGCAGCCAGCTTGGCGGCGTAAATCCGCAGATGCGCGGAGAATGGGCATTTGGAGATGTCCGTTCCATTATGCCGGAGCCGTTAAATCTGGCCCTGATTGAGGCCATGGAGGGCTTTGGACATATGATCCACGGTTTCGACCGCCCGGATGCATTGCTTGCCGGAATCGAAAGCCGTACCTCTTCGCCGGTGCGCATCTGGCGCGATGAGCAGTTTGAGAGTGAAGTGCGGGGGCTGTACCCTTGTGGGGAAGGTGCCGGTTATGCAGGTGGAATTACCTCTGCGGCCATGGATGGCATAAAGGTGGCAGAAGCCATTGCAAAGCGTTATGCACCATGTCTGGCAGATCAGGAATAAATAGGAAATCGCTTTTGGACATGTCCGGGCAGACTGTATCGGAAACAGGTTTGCCGTAGCGGCATTCAGATAAGGAGGCTAAGAAGGATGAATAGCTTCAGGGAAAAACTGAAAGAGAAAAAGCGGATCGTCATCAAGATCGGTTCGTCTTCCCTGACTCATGAAAAGACAGGGGAGCTGAATTTATATAAGATCGAAAAGCTCATCCGCGTGATCTGTGACCTGAAGGGAGAGGGAAAGGACGTAGTCCTGGTTTCTTCCGGCGCGATCGCAGCGGGAAGACAGGCGCTTGGTGGTCAGAAGCGTCCGCAGACTATTTCAGAAAAACAGGCATATGCGGCTGTGGGCCAGGCCCGGCTGATGATGGTCTATCAGCGCATATTTTCCGAGTATAACCACATCACGGCACAGGTGCTTTTAACCAAGGATACCATGACCAATGAGACCTCCAGGGTCAATGCGCAGAACACGTTTGAGGAGCTGCTGCGTTTAGGAGCAGTGCCGGTTGTCAATGAAAATGACACGGTATCCACCCATGAGATCCAGTTTGGCGATAATGACCGCCTGTCTGCGATCGTGGCGGCGCTGATCGGTGCGGATCTTTTGATTTTGATGTCCGATATTGACGGACTGTACTCAGAGGATCCGCATAAAAATCCGGATGCACGTTTTATTAGTCTGGTAGAGGAAATCACGCCGGAGCTGATCGGTATGGGCGGTGGTTCGGGAAGTGATGTCGGCACTGGCGGCATGGCAGCAAAGCTGGCAGCAGCACGCATCGCGACAGACAGCGGATCGGACATGATCATTGCCAACGCGGACGATGTGAATGTGATCCATGATCTGGTGAATGGAGCGGAAAAGGGAACCTTGTTCCTCGCACACCCGAACCGGGATTTTGATCTGATGGATTACATCAACACAAAATACGGGGACGTATAAAGAAAAGATAACATCGCTGGTGCGAAAGCCAGCAGGAAAACAAGAAACGGATACAAAACAGATAGAAACAAAAATAGATAGAAACAAAAACAAGTAGAAACAAAAACAGATAGAAACAGGACAACAAGAAAAAGGAGAATTTTTATGGACCAGAGCAGTATCGACAGAATCAACACCCTGTATCATAAATCCCAGTCTGTGGGATTGACAGAAGAAGAGAAAGAGGAGCAGGCAAGACTGCGCAAGGAATATGTGGCTGCGATCAAAAACAACATGCGGGCACACTTAAACAATATTTCAATCAAGGAAAAAGACGGCAGCATTACCGATCTTGGTAAAAAATATGGCGGAATCAAAGACGCCCAGTCATAAGGGACTTTGTTGCAAGGAACTCAGTCATGAGGAACCGGTTCATCAGACACTCGGTTCAAAAAAAGAAATCCGCAGTCAGATCCGAGCGCTGCGGGCAGAACTTGTAAAACCGGAGCATGCCGCGGAAAAAGCGGCAATGGATGAGAAAATCCGGGAAGCGGTATTGCAGCTGTTACATACGCTGAAGGCAGAAGAAAGCATTCTGCAGACGGTATACTGCTATGCTTCATTTGGCGGTGAGGTGGATACGTTTGGCCTGATGGATGCCTTATGGCAGCAGGGCTTTTCGTTGGCACTGCCGCGGGTAACCAGAAACCGCATGGATTTTTACCTGGTGGAGGGAAGAAACGACCTGGTACCTGGCTTTCGGAATATCCCGGAACCGGCAGAACATTGCAAGGCAGCGCATTGTCCAGAGTCCGTGGTGATCACGCCGGGGACGGCATTTACCAGAGCCGGGGACCGGATGGGGTATGGAGGCGGCTTTTACGACCGGTTCTTTTCGGAGGAGCCGGAACACAGAAAAGTTGCGGTCTGTTACCCATTCCAGATTTTTTCAGAGCTTCCCACCGAGGAACACGACAGACAGATGGATGATATCATAACAGGAGAAGGCTGAGGTGCGATTCCAGCCAGACATGCAGGTGTGACTGGCAGAATTTAGGAGAACCACCAGGCCACACGACAGGAGGACACGGCATGGATTTAAGAGTGATCGGTGCCCGCGCAAAGGAAGCGGCATCCTATTTAAACAATCTTGGTGTCAACGAAAAAAATGAGGGACTGCGCCAGGCAGCTAAGGCGCTGTTAGACGGAGAGGAAGATATCCTGACGGCCAATCAGGAGGATGTGATCCGGGCGGCAGAAAACGGCATGAGTCCGGCACTGATCGACCGGTTAGAATTGACCCCGGACCGGCTGGAAGCGATGGCAGACGGTCTGTTAAAAATTGCAGAGCTTCCGGATCCGGTTGGTGAAGTGCTTTCCATGAAGCCAAGGCCAAACGGGCTTCTCATCGGGGAAAAGCGGGTGCCGCTGGGCGTGGTTGGCATGATCTATGAGGCACGTCCCAATGTTACCTCCGATGCCTTCGGTCTGTGCTTTAAGACGGGAAATGCAGTGATCTTAAAGGGCGGCAGCGATGCCATTGAATCCAACAAGGAGATCGTAAAGTGGCTGCAGACAGGGCTTTCCCGCGCGGGACTCCCGGAGTCTTCCCTGCAGCTTATTACGGATACAGACCGGGCGGTGACGCAGGAGCTGATGCGGCTAAATGAGTTTGTGGATGTGCTGATCCCGCGCGGCGGCGCAGGGCTGATCCGCAGTGTGGTACAAAACAGCACCGTGCCGGTCATTGAGACCGGAACCGGAAACTGCCATATCTATGTGGATGAGACCGCGGATTTTGACATGGCGTTAGATATCATCATGAATGCCAAAACCCAGCGGATCGGAGTCTGCAATGCCTGTGAATCCCTGGTAGTACATAGAAGCATTGCAGGGGAGTTCCTGCCGCTTCTGGCTGCGCGCCTGGCAGAAAAGTCTGTGGAGGTGCGTGCCGATGAGGCAGCGAAGCAGATCGTGCCGGAGTTTTCGGAAGCCTCCGAGGAGGACTGGGGAACCGAGTATCTGGATTACATCCTCTCCTTAAAGCTGGTGGACTCTTTGGACGAGGCAATCCGCCATATCAACCGCTACAATACCGGGCATTCCGAGGCCATTATCACGCAGGATTATAACCATGCGCAGGAGTTTTTAAACCGCATTGATGCAGCGGCAGTCTATGTCAACGCATCTACCCGCTTTACAGACGGCGGTGAATTCGGTTTTGGCGCAGAGATCGGCATCAGCACCCAGAAGCTTCACGCAAGGGGTCCGATGGGGTTAAAGGCCCTGACAACGACGAAATACATTATTTACGGAAACGGGCAGGTGAGACCATAATGCAGCTTTATATCATCCGCCACGGGGAGACACCGTGGAATGCAGAGGGACGGCTTCAGGGGCAGACCGATATCCCGTTAAATGAAAATGGCATCCGGCTTGCGAAGATTACCGGGGAGGCTTTAAAGGACGTTCCATTTGACTTTGCCATATCCAGTCCCTTAAAACGTGCCAGACAGACGGCAGAGCTGGTGCTTGCAGGGCGTGATATCCCGATCTTGGAAGATGCGCGGATCGAGGAGCTGGGGTTTGGTTCCTGGGAGGGACTCGGCTGCCGCAAGGCAAACTTTGAAATCCCTTCGGAGCACTTCCAGGACTTTTACAAAGACCCGTTCCATTTCCAGACAGCGGCAGACGGAGAGACCATTGAGCAGCTCTGCGCCCGCACAAAAGCTTTCTGGGAGGACCTGGTAGGGAATCCTGACTGGCAGGAGAAAACCATTCTTATCGCCAGTCATGGCTGCGCGTGCCGTGGAATCCTTCACAATGTTTATGAAGAGAAAACCGATTTCTGGCATGGATGCGTGCCGCCAAACTGTGCGGTAAATATTGTTTCCGTGACAGGCGGAAAGGCAGTGCTCGAGGCAGCTGACCGGATCTACTATGACGCGTCGGAGTGTGTGGATTTCCGCACCGGGAAAAAGATCAATTCACATTGATGATATGCAGGCACAAACGGTAATAAAATTGACAAAAAAGGTTGGGCTGAAAGTGCCAGACGCGTTTGCGTGAACCGTAACAAAATTGACAAAAAGGCTGGAAATCGGAGCGTTTTGCTCTTTGCATCCCGGCCTTTTTATGTTATAATTTTTTATTTGTAACATCAAACGCAGATAATGAGGTAAGAATGAGTACAAACATGAAAACATACACACAGAACGAAACACCAGATTTTGAAATGATCCGTGCTGCGGCGCCGGAAGAAGAGGGCGCACGCCAGTACTATTTTATAGAGCAGGCGAAAAAACTGTGGAAACAGCAGTTTGAACGTTTGGAAGACAGCGGGGAGGCAAAGGAGCGTTACGGCGAAGCAATGCTCTCTGAACTTCAGGCAGAAAACAAATACGGAACCTTTCATATTGCAACCTTTGGCTGCCAGATGAACGCCAGGGACTCCGAGAAGCTCTGCGGCATTCTGGAGCAGATCGGTTTAAAAGAGGTCGAGTCTGAGAATGCGGACATCGTCCTTTACAATACCTGTACCGTGCGCGATAACGCAAACCAGAAGGTTTACGGTCGTCTTGGCTATCTGCAGACCTTAAAAAAGAAACGTCCGGGCATGATGATCTCTCTTTGTGGCTGCATGATGCAGGAGCCGTCTGTCATTGAGAAGATCCAGAAGAGCTACTCTTATGTCGATCTGATCTTTGGTACCCACAATATTTTTAAGCTGGCGGAGCTGCTGTGCTGCCGCATGATGAGCAAAAACCGCATGGTCGTGGATATCTGGAAGGATACCGACAAGATCGTGGAGGAGCTTCCGGTAGACCGCAAATATTCCTTTAAGTCCGGTGTCAACATCATGTTTGGCTGCAACAACTTCTGCAGCTACTGCATCGTGCCGTACGTGCGCGGACGGGAGCGCAGCAGAAAGCCGGAGGATATCGTCAATGAGATCAAGAGACTGGTAGCAGACGGCGTTGTGGAGGTCATGCTGCTGGGACAGAACGTCAACTCCTACGGAAAGAACCTGGAGGAGCCGATGACATTTGCCGAGCTTCTCCGCGAGGTTAATAAGATTGAGGGACTGGAGCGCATCCGTTTCATGACATCCCACCCGAAGGATCTGTCCGATGACCTGATCGAGGCGATGCGTGATTGTGAGAAGGTCTGCGCACATCTGCACCTTCCGTTACAGTCCGGCAGCAGCCGTATCTTAAAGCTGATGAACCGTCATTATGACAAAGAGGGCTATTTAAAGCTAGTGGATAAGATCCGCGCAGCTATCCCGGATATCGCCTTGACGACCGATATTATCGTCGGATTCCCGGGAGAGACAGAAGAGGACTTTGAGGAAACCATGGATGTGGTGCGCCGTGTCCGCTATGACAGTGCGTTTACCTTTATCTATTCCAAGCGTACCGGTACCCCGGCAGCAGCGATGGAGCAGGTTCCGGAGGACGTTGTGAAGGAGCGCTTCGACCGCCTGTTAAAAGAGGTCCAGAAGATTTCCTCTGAGGTTTGCGGACGTGACCTGCATACGACCCAGAAGGTTCTGGTGGAAACCCTCGATGACCATAAGGAAGGCTATGTGACCGGCCGTTTAAGCAACAATACCGTGGTACATTTTCCGGGAGACGAAAGCCTCATCGGAAAGATCGTGGATGTATGGCTGGAGGAGTCCAAGGGATTTTATTACATGGGAAAGCAAGTGGAAGGACAGGAGAAGTAAGACGTGGCTGGATTATCACCAATGATGGCCCAATACATGGAGACCAAAAAACAATATCATGACTGTATTTTATTCTATCGTCTGGGTGACTTTTATGAGATGTTTTTCGATGATGCGCTGACGGCATCCAAGGAATTAGAGATCACCCTGACCGGAAAGGAATGCGGACTGGAGGAACGCGCACCGATGTGTGGCGTTCCTTATCATGCTGTAGACAGCTATTTAAGCCGCCTGGTGCAGAAGGGTTATAAAGTAGCGATCGCGGAGCAGATGGAGGACCCGAAGCTTGCCAAGGGACTGGTAAAGCGTGAGGTCATCCGCGTGGTAACACCTGGTACGATTACCAGCGCCCAGGCTTTGGATGAGACAAAGAACAATTACCTGATGGGCATTGTGTACCTGGCAGATAAAATGGGTGTTTCCGTCGTGGACAATACCACCGGAGACTTTCTGGTAACCGAGGTTTCCACCGACCGTGCCCTGTTCGACGAGATCAATAAATTTTCCCCGGCGGAGGTCATCTGCAACGATGCCTTTTCCATGTCCGGGATCAGCCTGGAGGATTTAAAGGATCGGTATCACTTTACCGTTTCCACGCTGGATTCCCATTTCTTCCAGGATGAGAGCTGCAGAAAGCTTCTGCGGGAGCACTTCAAGGTAGGAAGCCTGGAAGGCTTGGGACTGGGAGACTATGACTGCGGCGTGATCGCGGCAGGTGCCGTGCTGCAGTATCTTTACGAGACCCAGAAAAGCACACTGGATCATCTGACGACCATTGTGCCTTATGCGACCGGAAACTATATGGTGCTGGATTCTTCTACCAGAAGAAATTTAGAGCTTTTGGAAACCATGCGTGAGAAGCAGAAGCGCGGAAGCCTTCTGTGGGTGCTTGACAAGACCAGAACGGCCATGGGCGCCCGCCTCTTGCGTACCTGGATCGAGCAGCCGCTGATCCGCAAAGAAGAAATCTTAAAGCGCCAGAACGCCATTGAAGAACTGAATTTAAACTATATCAGCCGGGAAGAACTCGGGGAGTATTTAAACCCCGTCTATGACCTGGAGCGCCTGATCGGCCGCATCAGCTACAAGACCGCAAACCCGAGAGATCTTCTGGCATTCCGCAATTCCATTGCCATGGTGCCGCACATCAAACAGCTGCTTGGCGAGTTTACCTCGGACGCGTTAAAAGAACTGACGGAGGAACTGGATCCGCTGGAGGACTTAAATGACCTGATCAGCCGGGCAATCGTGGAAGAACCGCCGATCACCGTGCGTGAGGGCGGCATGATCAAAGACGGCTACAACGAAGAGGCAGACCGCCTGCGCCATGCCAAGACCGAGGGCAAGACCTGGCTGGCAGAGCTGGAGGCGAGAGAGCGCGACAGCACCGGGATCAAGAATTTAAAAGTCAAATACAACAAGGTATTTGGCTATTATTTTGAGGTAACCAATTCCTTTAAGGATCTGGTGCCGGAATATTTTATCCGCAAACAGACACTGACCAACGCAGAGCGCTACACGACCGACGAACTGAAAAACCTGGAAGATGTGATCATGGGGGCAGAGGACAAGCTTTTCTCCCTGGAATACGACTTATTCTGTGAAGTGCGCGATGCGATTGCGGCTGAGGTGGTGCGCATCCAGAAAACCGCCCGCGCGATTGCAGCGGTGGATGTATTTGTATCTCTGTCTACGGTAGCGACCAGAAACAACTATGTGAAGCCGCAGATCAATGAGAAGGGAAGCATCCAGATCAAGGGCGGCCGTCATCCGGTTGTCGAGAAGATGATGCGGGACGACATGTTTGTCTCAAACGATACGACGCTGGATAATTCCAAAAACCGCATTTCTATTATTACCGGACCGAACATGGCCGGAAAGTCCACCTATATGCGCCAGACCGCGCTGATTGTTTTGATGGCACAGATTGGAAGTTTTGTCCCGGCAGACCAGGCAAACATCGGTATCTGCGACCGGATCTTTACCCGTGTGGGCGCATCCGATGACCTCGCAAGCGGTCAGAGTACCTTTATGGTGGAGATGACGGAGGTTGCCAACATCCTCAGAAATGCCACCCGAAACAGCCTGCTGATCTTAGATGAGATCGGCCGCGGCACCAGCACCTTTGACGGACTGAGCATCGCCTGGGCGGTGGTAGAACACATCAGCAATACCCGCCTGCTTGGTGCGAAGACCCTGTTTGCGACCCATTACCATGAGCTGACAGAGCTGGAGGGCCTGATGAGCGGTGTCACGAACTACTGTATCGCCGTAAAAGAGCAGGGCGACGACATCGTGTTCCTTAGAAAAATCGTAAAGGGCGGAGCCGACAAGAGTTACGGTATTCAGGTGGCAAAGCTGGCCGGAGTGCCGGATTCCGTCATCAATCGTGCAAAAGAGCTGGTGGAGCAGCTGGTCGATTCTGACCTGGCAGCCAGAACCCGCGAGATCGCGGAGGGAAGCGCACCGGCAGGTCACAAGCCGGTCCCGAAGCCGGACGATGTGGAAATGAGCCAGTTAACTTTATTTGATACGGTCCGCGAGGATGATATCATCGAAGAATTAAAGAATCTGGAGCTGGGAAATATGACGCCGATCGACGCCTTAAATACCCTGTACCGGATGCAGACAAAGTTAAAGAACCGCTGGAGCGGGGAGGAAAAATAAAACATGCCAAACATTCATGTACTGGATCAGAATACGATCAACAAGATCGCGGCCGGTGAGGTGATCGAGCGGCCGGCATCGGTGGTGAAGGAGCTTTTGGAGAATGCCATCGACGCAAAGGCAACTGCGGTCACTGTAGAGATCCGCGAGGGCGGAATCTCGTTTATCCGGGTGACGGACAATGGCTGCGGAATCGAAAAGGACGAGATCCCGCTTGCTTTTCTGCGCCATTCCACCAGCAAGATCCAGTCCGTGGAGGATCTGTTTACGGTGTCTTCCCTGGGCTTTCGCGGGGAGGCGCTTTCCAGTATCGCGGCGGTCGGGCAGGTGGAGCTGATCACCAAGACCGGTCGTTCCTTAACCGGAAACCGTTATCAGATCGAGGGCGGTGTGGAGCGCGGCATGGAAGAGATCGGAGCGCCGGACGGAACCACGTTTATCGTGCGCAATCTCTTTTACAACACACCGGTCCGCCGGAAATTTTTGAAAACGCCGATGACTGAGGGTGCCCATGTGGCGGACCTGGTCGAAAAAATCGCCCTGTCTCATCCGGAGATTTCAATCCGGTTTATTCAGAACAACCAGAATAAGCTGCACACATCCGGAAACCATAATTTAAAGGACATCATCTACACGGTGTATGGCAGGGAGATCACAGCAAATCTGCTCCCGGTTTCCGTGGCTGGGGAAGCGTTCAGCGTAGAAGGCTTTATTGGAAAGCCGACGATCGCCCGAAGCAACCGGAATTTTGAAAACTACTATATTAATGGAAGATACATCAAAAGCAATATCATCAACAAAGCCATCGAGGAGGCTTATAAGCCGTTTATGATGCAGCACAAATATCCGTTCACCATGCTGCATTTTCAAATCGAACCGGAATTTCTGGATGTCAATGTCCATCCGACCAAGATGGAGCTGCGTTTCCAGAACGGCGAGCAGGTATTCCGCATGGTGCGGGATACCGTGGCAGAGGCACTGCGCCACAAGGAGCTGATCCCAAAGGTGGCGTTGGAGGAAGAACGGGAGCGAAAACCGGTTCTGGAAAAGAAGATCCCGATCCCGGAGCCTTTCGAGCAGAAGCGCATGATGCAGGAACGGGCGGGACTTTTTGACACAAAATCCGCTGCGCAGGGAAATGACGGAAATTTTGTGCTGCGGGAGACGCCGGAGGAATACCGGTTAAAAAACCGCCCGGGAGAGCGTCCGGCCTTAAAGAATACCTCCCAGATCCGTAAAGAACGGGAAGAACTGCTTTCCACGCAGCAGAGAGTGGAAGCGCTTAAGCGGGAGACGGAAGGACAGCAGACAGGGGCGAGAACTGGACAAAGCATCGGGACAGGAACATTGCGCCAGACCATAGACAGGGCTGGAAAATGTCTGGACGAATCCGGGCAACAGGCAGCGAAAGCATCCGACCAGAGGGGGGCAGCAACAACCGTGTTTAGCCAGTCCGCAGCGGCATCCGACCAGAATTTCCAGGTCAACCAGGCTTTGACGGAGCTTCTCATGCGGGCACCGGGGACAACACCTGCGGATGAATTGGAAAAAATCGAAGAAGCAGGGAAAGCGGAAGAAGCAAAGTACACAGAAGCAACAACGAATATAGAAGCAACAAGGCATATGCCGGACCTGACTGCGGAAGCATCTGCAGCGCAGCAGGAAACAAATGTGCAGCGAAACGCAGAGCAATCGGAAGCAGTCCTGAATGCGTCTGGGACTGCCATGGAAAAGACAGCAACCGCCGTGCAGATGGACCTCTTTGAGGAAAAACTGTTAGAGCCGCAGTCCCGCAGCCGCCACAAGCTGATCGGCCAGCTCTTTGCCACATACTGGCTGGTGGAGTTCAACGACCAGCTTTACATCATCGACCAGCATGCGGCGCACGAGAAGGTACTGTATGAGAAAACGATGAATTCCTTAAAAACTAGGGAATACACCTGCCAGCAGATCCATCCGCCGATCATTTTAACTCTGGGAAGCCGTGAGGCACTGATGCTGGAGAAAAACATGCAGATCTTTACCGATATCGGTTTTGAGATCGAGCCGTTTGGCGGAAAGGAATATGCGGTGCGCGGAGTGCCGGATAACCTGTTTTCCATCGCAAAGAAAGATCTTTTGATGGAAATGCTGGATACGCTTTCTGAGGATACGCAGGCACGTGGGGCAGACCTGATCTATGAAAAAGTTGCTTCCATGTCCTGTAAGGCTGCGGTAAAAGGCCATGATGTCTTAAGTGCCGCGGAAGCGGATGCACTGATCGACCAGCTTTTGGGTCTGGAAAACCCGTATGCCTGCCCGCATGGAAGACCAACGATCATTTCCATGAGCAAATATGAGCTGGAGAAGAAGTTTAAACGAATTGTATGATGAGGGGAGAAGCTATGAAACAGCCACTGATCGTGCTTACCGGTCCGACCGCGGTGGGAAAAACCGCGCTGTCGATCGAACTTGCAAAGGCGCTGAACGGAGAGATCATCAGCGCAGATTCCATGCAGGTGTACCGGCACATGGATATTGGGTCAGCCAAGATCACAAAGGAAGAGATGGATGGTGTCCCGCATCACCTGATCGATGTGCTGGAGCCGTGGGAAGAATTCAATGTGACCCGGTTTCAGTCGATGGCGAAGGAAGCCATGAAAGGAATCTACAGCCGCGGACACGTTCCAATCGTGACGGGCGGTACCGGGTTTTACATCCAGGCACTGGCTTACGATATTGATTTTACGGAAAATGAAGACCATATCGGGCTCCGGGCAGAGCTGGAGCAGCTGGCAGAGGAAAAGGGAGAAGTGTTCCTGCACCAGATGTTAGCAGAAATTGACCCGGAGTCTGCAGAGGCGATCCATGCAAACAATGCAAAGCGGGTGATTCGCGCGATCGAGTATTACCGCCTTACCGGTGAAAAGATTTCCGAGCATAACAAGCGGGAGCGCGAAAAGCAATCCCCGTATGATCTGCATTATTATGTGTTAAACCGTGACCGCAAGACGCTTTATGAGCGGATCGATAAACGTGTGGATATCATGATGGAGCAGGGACTTCTTGATGAAGTGAACCGCTTAAAAGCCATGGGCTGCACCCGGGACATGGTCGCCATGCAGGGTCTTGGTTATAAGGAAATGCTGGATTACCTGGATGGAAAGATCAGCCTGGAAGAAGCGGTTTACATCATCAAGCGTGATACCAGGCATTTTGCAAAACGTCAGCTGACCTGGTTTAAGCGGGAAAAAGAAGTCCGCTTTATTGAAATCGAACAGTTTGGGGCAGATCAGAAAAAAATCTTAAACTGGATCTGCAACGATTACTTTGGAGGAAGAAACGAACATGGAACTGAATGAAATGTACAAGGAACTGGGCATCAGCCAGAAAGTTCTGGAATTTGGAGAAGAGATTGAAAAAAGTTTAAAAGAACGCTTTGCAGGCATTGACCAGACTGCAGAATACAACCAGATGAAGGTGTTAAAGGCGATGCAGGAGTCCAGAGTCAGCGATATCCATTTCGCTGCAACGACCGGGTATGGTTACAACGATCTGGGCCGTGATACTCTGGAGGAGGTATACGCGAAAGCGTTCCACGGCGAGGATGCCCTGGTACGTCCGCAGCTGATCTCTGGTACCCATGCGCTGCATGTGGCATTATCCAGTAATCTGCGCCCGGGAGATGAGCTCCTTTCCCCGGTTGGAAAACCGTATGATACCTTAGAGGAAGTGATCGGCATCCGCGAATCTGCCGGCTCTTTAAAGGAATATGGTGTGGTATACCGTCAGGTGGACCTGTTAGAGGATGGAACTTTCGATTATGAGAATATCCGCAAGGCCATCAATGAGAAAACAAAGCTGATCACGATCCAGCGTTCCAAGGGCTATGCGACACGCCCGACCTTTTCCGTGAGCCAGATCGGCGAGCTGATCGCATTTTGTAAGAGTGTGAAGCCGGATGTGATCTGCATGGTAGACAACTGCTACGGTGAGTTCGTAGAGCGGATCGAGCCGACGGATGTAGGCGCGGACATGATCGTCGGCTCCCTGATCAAGAACCCGGGCGGCGGTCTGGCACCGATCGGCGGCTACATTGTCGGAAAGAAATCCTGTATTGAGCAGGCTTCCTACCGTTTAAGCGCACCGGGACTTGGCAAAGAGGTCGGCGCAAGCCTTGGTTTAAACCAGTCCTTCTTCCAGGGACTGTTTTTATCCCCGACTGTTGTTGCTGGCGCATTAAAGGGTGCGATCTTTGCAGCGAATGTTTATGAGAAACTTGGCTTTGCAGTTGTTCCGAACAGCACCGAATCCCGCCACGACATCATCCAGGCAGTTACCTTCGGGACGGCAGAGGGCATGATCGCATTCTGCCAGGGAATTCAGGCAGCAGCACCGGTAGACAGCTTCGTCTCCCCGGAACCGTGGGATATGCCGGGCTACGATGCGCCGGTCATCATGGCAGCAGGCGCTTTCGTCCAGGGCTCTTCGATCGAACTGAGCGCAGATGGCCCGATCAAGCCGCCGTATGCCGTGTATTTCCAGGGCGGACTGACCTGGTACCATGCAAAACTTGGTATTTTGATGTCCCTGCAGAAACTGGTTGAGGCAGGGATCGTAACCCTGTAATACCGAAGGAATACTTGGATTTTCATAGCCGAAAATCTTAACCATTTCTAAAGTTTTCCATTTTTTGTATACACGAAAATTGATTTGTGGTAAACTAAAAACGCCTTGATTTCTCGCACATATGCGTGAACCAAAATGCGGCGGTGTCCCCTTCGGCTTCGTACTTGGAGAGAGAATGGAGGGTGAACAATATGATACACACAAAGATGAAAGAGCTGCCCTGTGAGGAGCGGCCATATGAACGCTGCGTAAAATCCGGCCCGGAGCATTTGAGCGATGCACAGCTTCTTGCTGTGATCCTCCGGACCGGAAGTGCGCAGGAGAGCGTACTGGAGCTGGCCACCCGGATCCTGGAGCTTGGAGGTCCCGGAGAAGGAATTCTGGGACTTTTGCATTTCTCCCTTCCGGAGCTGATGGGAATCAAGGGCATCGGCCAGGTAAAAGCCATCCAGCTGCAGTGCATTGGAGAACTTTCCAGACGCATCTGGAAACGAAAAGCCATGAAGAGCCCGGTCCGTTATAACGAGCCGGCACAGGTGGCAGAATACTATCAGGAAGACTTGCGTCATAAGGAACAGGAAGAGTTCCACATGATGCTTTTTAATACCAAACAAAACATGATCGGAGACGTAGCACTGTCAAAAGGAACGGTGAATGCGTCTCTTGCTACACCGAGGGAAATCTTTATCCAGGCACTCCGGTTTCAGGCGGTCAGCCTGATCCTGGTGCACAATCACCCGAGCGGAGACCCGGAACCAAGCAGGGAGGACATCCTGCTTACCAGACGGGTGGAGGAAGCCGGAAGGGTGATCGGGATCGCGGTGTTAGATCATATCATCATAGGTGACGGCACTTATGTCAGCATGAAAGAACGGGGATTATAACAGATGGAATCAAAACGCAGCAAATACATTCTGATTGGATTGTCGGTTTTCTGCATTCTGCTGATCGGCATTACTTCCTTTAAGGACGGGTTCTTAAATCCGCTCAGAAACGGAGTCGGGTATGTGCTTAGCCCAATCCAGTCCGGAGTGAACCGGGTAGGCACCTCTTTGTATAACGGAATCAGCAATTACAGCACCCTGCACAGCGCGATGGCGGAAAAGCAGGCTCTTCAGGACCGTATTGATGCCCTGGTAGAGGCGAACAGCCGCCTGCAGTCAGAGCAGTTTGAACTGCAGAGACTGCGCGAGCTGTATCAGCTGGACCAGGACTATATGCAGTATGAAAAGATCGGTGCCAGGGTCATTGCGAAGGACTCCGGTGACTGGTTCCAGGTATTCCGGATCAACAAGGGCTCTGCAGATGGCGTTCAGGTAGATGCCAACGTCATTGCCGGAGGTGGTCTGGTCGGCATTGTTACCGATGTGGGAGCGCATTACGCTACGGTCCGCGCGATCATAGATGATGTGAGCCGTGTCAGCGGCATGGCGCAGCAGTCTGGCGATACCTGTATCGTCTCCGGTGATCTGACCCTGTTTGGGGAAGGGCGCCTGCGGATCAGCAATGTTGCCCAGGACGCAGATTTCAAAGATGGGGACCGGATCGTGACTTCCAACATCAGTTCCAAATTCCTTCCGGGCATTCTGATCGGTTATGCTGCAGATATTACAACGGATCAGTCACGACTTACCAAATCCGGCTATCTGATCCCGGCAGCCCAGTTTGACAGTCTTCAGGAGGTCCTGGTCATTACATCCATAAAAGAAGACCCAAAACAGGATGGTACAGAAAATACAGAGGGGGCACAGACAGGCGCATGAAACGGATCCTATTGAATGTGATACTGATGATTCTGGCATTTACCGTGCAGAACTGTGTATTTCCGCTGATCCCGTTTCTTACCGCGACCCCGAACCTGCTTCTGATCCTGACCTTTTCCTTTGGTTTTATTTACGGAAAAGGAGCGGGACTTTTGTATGGATTGTTTGCGGGAATCCTGCTGGATCTTTTTTACAGCGGACCCTTTGGATTTTATACTCTGCTTTTCATGAACATTGGCTATTTTAACGGCATCTGTACCCAGTATTATTATGAGGATTATATCAACCTGCCGCTTCTCATGAGCCTGGTCAATGAACTGATCTATAACCTGTACATTTACATTTTCCGTTTTCTGATCCGCAGCCGCCTGGATTTTCTTTATTATGCAAGGGAAATCATTATTCCGGAGCTTATTTTCACTGTGGTGACAACACTTTTGATTTACCGCTTTTTCCTGTCAGCAAACCGCAGGCTGGATGAGATGGATAACCGCAGGGACCGGGAACACGGGGCAATGTAATAGCAAGACATAATAGGAGTGACAAAACACGTGCTGAAAGATTTATTTCATAAGATATGTGACTTTTTTAAGCGGATCCTGAGTTCCCGTATTTTCGCGTTGGCTCTGGTTTTTACCGGAATGTTTCTGGTCCTTGCGTTCAAATTGTTTGATCTTCAGATTGTGAACGGGGAATCTTATCTGGAAGATTATGTCCAGATGATCGAAAAGACGGTTACAACACCGGGCACCCGCGGAAATATCTATGATCGCAATGGAAAGCTGCTTGCTTACAATGAGCTGGCTTATGCGGTAACCGTACAGGATACGGGAGATTATCCAAGAAGTGCGGGCATGAACGATATGCTGTTAAAATTGATCCGGATCTTAAACAAGCATGGATATCAGGCACAGGGAAAACTTGAAATTGCATTGAATGAAGATGGGGAGATGATCTATACCTCATCCTCGGAAGCGGCAAGAAAGCGTTTTTTGCGTGATTTTTACGGGCGCAAATCGGTTGATGAACTGGACGATGAAAAAGGAAAATATCCAACTGCGGTAACCGCACGGGAACTGATCGAAAAGAAAAAAACTTCCTATGGTCTGGATAAAATGAAGGATGAAAAAGGAAATCCGCGGATCCTTTCTGACGAAGAACTGGTCCAGCTTGTCAATATCCGGTATACGATGTCTCTTGTCGCATATAAAAAATATGAGGCGATCACCATCTGTGACCGTGTGGATGATGAGACCGTCGCAGACCTGATGGAGCATACCGCGGAATTAAAGGGAGTAGAGGTGGCGGAAACCACGATCCGCCGTTATAACGATGCTGTTTATTTTGCACCGATCATAGGCTATACCGGAAAGGTGCAGGAAGACCAGTTGGAGGAATTAAAGAAAACCAACCCGGAATATGAACTCAGTGACATTGTTGGCCGTACTGGTATCGAAGCTTCCATGGAACTGGAACTTCAGGGACATAAAGGCTATAAAAACCTGGTGGTAAATAATGTGGGAAATGTCATGCAGGTGATATCCGAGAGTCAGGCTTCCACGGGAAATGATATTTATCTGACCATTGACCGGGACCTTCAGATCGGTATTTATCATCTGATCGAGCAGCAGTTAGCCGGTATTGTAGCAAAGGCACTGGTAAATCAGGATGTAGATACCTCTGCGATCACGGATTCTTCCAAGATCAGCATTCCGGTAAAGGATGCCTATTATCAGCTGATCAATAACAATGTGCTTTCCTTAAGTCACATGGCTTCCGAAGATGCAGCGGATATTGAACGCCAGATCCAGTCCATTTATACATCATCCAGGGAACAGATCCTGGAACGTCTTCGTTATGAACTGATGAGTGATCACCCAACCTTGATGAAGGATCTGCCTCAAGACATGATGGCGTATATGGCGTACATTTATAACTGGCTGTCGGACAGTACGGTGGGAATTGTCCAGAAAGACCGCATTGACCAGAATGGGGAAAGTTATCAGGCGTGGAAAGACGATGAGATCAGCCTGCGTGATTATATCTATGCAGGTATTTCCGAAAACTGGATTGATACCACAAAACTGAATGTTGCAAGCAAGTATTCCAACGCAGATGATATTTACCAGGTACTGGTCGATTATGTGCTGGAACAGTTAAAGAGCGATGCGAAGTTTACCAAGCGGATCTTCCGCTATCTGATCAACGATCAGGTTATCACCGGACGTCAGCTTTGTCTGGCTCTGTACGCGCAAGGGGTGCTTCCGTATGACGCGAATGAAGTTCAGCTGCTGACGACAAATGGAGAAGAATATGCATTCCAGTTTATCCGGCGCAAGATCCAGAATATTGAACTGACACCAGCGCAGCTGGCTCTGGATCCATGTACCGGAGGTGCCGTGATCACGGATGTCAATACGGGTGAGGTTCGTGCACTGGTCACATATCCGAGTTACGATAATAACCGTCTCTCCGGAAGTGCGGACCCGGCATATATGAGACAGCTGCAGGAAGATCTTTCCCTTCCGCTTTACAATAACGCAACCCAGGCAAAGAAAGCACCGGGTTCTACCTTCAAGCCGATCACGGCGATTGCCGGACTGGAAGAGAAAGTGATCAGCCTTTATGAGACCATCGACTGTACCGGTGAATACAAGGAAGTCGATCCGTCTATCAAGTGCTGGATCTATCCGGGACACCACGGACCATTGAATGTGGTGGGCGGTATCCAGAACTCCTGTAACTATTTCTTTGCAGAAGTGGCACACCGGCTGTCTACAAACCGGGATACGCTGGTTTATTCTACCGACATGGGAGTCGAGACGATCCGCCGTTATGCCAGCATGTTTGGACTGAACCGTCCGTCCGGAATCGAAATTCCAGAGACAACGCCGGAACTGACCACCGAAGATCCGGAGCGTTCTGCCATGGGTCAGGGAACAAATTCCTATTCCAACGTTCAGCTGTCCCGCTATGTTGCAGCACTCGCAAACAGCGGAACGGTGTTTGACCTAAGTCTTCTGGACAAGATGACAGATTCTGAGGGAAATCTGATCAAGGATTACACACCGAACGTAACAGGACATGTGGATATTGCAGATGCTACCTGGGATGCCGTTCATCAGGGAATGCGCGCTGTGGTTACCGATGGTTCGGTAAAGGCTATTTTCAAAGACCTGGAGGTGGAAATTGCCGGAAAGACCGGTACCGCACAGGAGTCAAGAACCAGGGGCAACCATGCATTCTTTATTTCCTACGGACCATACACCAATCCGGAAATCTGCGTCACGGTGAATATTCCTTATGGATATTCTTCTTCAAACGCAGCGGCTGTTGCGAAAAATATTTACCGCTTTTACTACGGATACACCGATCTGGATTCCATTCTTGGCAATGGAGCGCTGGAAGTTTCCAACGTACGGGTCGGAGACTGATCAAAAAAGGAGCGGATGAGATTATGAAAAACAGAATTGTGATCAAGAGCAGCAAAGCAGGCATGACGGTGATTCTGGATCCGGATTGCAGCTTTGAAGATCTGATCGGAGAACTGGCTGTGAAATTTAAGGAGTCGGCCAAATTCTGGGGAAATGTCCAGATGGCGCTGCTTCTGCAGGGGCGGCCACTTACGGCTGCACAGGAAATGCAGATCGTCAATACCATTACGGAAAACTCCGGGATTGAGGTGCTCTGCCTCCTGGATCAGGATCTGGACCGGATCGAACGCTGTGAAAAAGCCCTGAATCAGAAACTGATGGAGCTTTCCGAGCGTACGGGGCAGTTTTATCGCGGAGACTTACACCGCGGCGAATCCATTGAGTCGGAAGCCAGCATTGTGATCATCGGGGATGTACGTCATGGCGCCAGAGTGAGTGCGAAAGGCAATATCATCGTGCTTGGGGAACTGCGGGGGTCGGTCCATGCTGGGGCAGCCGGAAACCGGGATGCCGTGGTGGCAGCCATGGAAATGGCGCCTTTGCAGATTCATATTGCAGACATTTCCTGCCATTATGGGGATAAGGGACGGAAACTCGGCAAGGGTCCTATGGTTGCTTCTGTAGAAAATTGTAGTATTTGTACGAAAGTAATAAAAAAATCTTTCTTAAATATGTTAAATTTCAATTAATACTGGAAATATTTAAGATTATAGGTTAAAATAGAATTTGTAAAATTTTTCAGGAGGCATTTCTATGAGTGAAGTCATGGTAATTACTTCTGGAAAAGGCGGGGTCGGCAAAACCACTACCACCGCGAACATCGGTACAGGTCTGGCACTTTTAGGCTACAGCGTTGTGCTGATCGATACCGATATCGGTCTGCGCAACCTGGATGTTGTGATGGGCCTGGAAAACCGGATCATTTATAATCTGGTCGATGTGGTGGAAGGCAACTGCCGTATGAAGCAGGCCCTGATAAGAGACAAAAGATACCAAAACCTTTACCTGCTGCCATCGGCGCAGACCCGGGACAAGTCCTCTGTAAACCCGGGACAAATGCAAAAGCTGGTGGATGATCTGCGGGAAGAGTTTGACTATGTTCTGCTTGACTGTCCTGCGGGAATCGAGCAGGGGTTTCAGAATGCGATTGCCGGAGCTGACCGGGCACTGGTTGTTACAACCCCGGAAGTTTCCGCCATCCGGGATGCGGATCGTATCATTGGTCTTCTGGAAGCAGCCCGCATGGATGACATCCGTCTGATCGTGAACCGGATCCGCATGGATATGGTACGCAGGGGCGATATGATGTCCGTGGACGATGTGGCGGATATTCTGGCAGTTCCGGTGCTCGGAGCGGTTCCGGATGACGAAGATGTTGTCATATCTGCAAATCAGGGAGAACCGCTGGTGGACACAAGTTCCATGGCGGGGGAAGCCTACTTAAATATCTGCAGAAGAATTTCCGGGGAATCGGTACCGCTTATGGATTTAGAGCCCCACAAAGGAATTCTTGTCCGCATATCCGGCTTTTTGAAGAGGGCGTAGGAGGTGAGCGGATGAGAGTGCCTGGAAGATCCGCAAAGAGTAATTCCGGTGAGATAGCCAGATCCAGGTTGAAACTTCTTCTGGTTTCGGACCAGTCCGGGATAACCCCGGGAATCATTGGAATGATCCGCGATGACCTGGTGGGCGTATTATCCAGATACGCCCAGATCGATGCAGAGGCTATGGATCTGCGACTGGTACGGCCGGATCCGGAGTGTCAGCAGATTTTTTGGATTACGGCGTCTTTCCCGGTTCGTCAATTTACAATAAAGAGGAATGAAGAATGCTCCTAGATTATAACTTCAGAAATTACAATTACCGTTTATTCCTTTATGTGTTGCTGTTAAATATTACTGGTGTTCTGATTATCCGGAGCGCCTCAAACCAGGATGCTTCCATGGTCTTAAAACAGATCGTGGGAATCCTGGTCGGACTGACAGCAGTTGTTATCTTATCCATTGTTGATTACCACAGAGTGGTTTCTTTTGCACCGCTTATCTATGGTGCCAGCCTTGCATTTTTGCTGGCAGTGCTGGTATTCGGTGTAAGCAGGGGTGTGGCACGGCGCTGGCTGGTACTTCCGGTCATTGGTCAGATCCAGCCGTCTGAGTTTGTAAAAATTGGTCTGATCGTTTTTTTTGCCTGGTATTTTTCCAAATACCAGGAGAAGCTGAACCAGTTTAAAATCCTGTTTTTTGCAGGGGTGTTATTTCTGGCAGCATTTGGTTTGATCTTTTTGCAGCCAAACCTTTCGACCAGTCTGGTCACCTTGGTAATCTTTCTCTGCATGCTGTTTGCAGCCGGTTTGAGTTACCGGTGGATTTTGGGAGCCCTGGCGGTCGTGGTTCCATGTGGAGCACTGTTTATTTATCTGCTCCAGTACAACATGGTACCGTTCCTGAAAGAGTATCAGGTACGCCGTATCATGGCATTCATTGATCCGGCAAACTATGCGGAAGCCAATCTCCAGCAGAACAATTCCATTATGGCGATCGGTTCCGGCATGCTGCAGGGAAAAGGACTCAATAACAATACTCTGGCATCGGTAAAGAATGGAAATTTCCTGTCCGAAGAACAGACGGACTTTATTTTCGCCGTCATCGGAGAGGAACTGGGCTTTATCGGCTGCATGGCAGTAATCTTTCTGATCGCACTGACCGTTTATGAATGTCTGATCATGGCAGCGCGGGCAAAAGATCTGATGGGAAGTCTGCTTTGTGTGGGACTTGCATCGCTGCTGGCATTCCAGAGTTTTGCTAATATAGCTGTTGCTACAGGCATCCTCCCCAATACGGGACTGCCGCTTCCTTTTATCAGCTACGGGGTAAGCTCACTGCTGAGTGTATATCTGGGGGTTGGCGTGGTGATGAATGTAGGACTTCAGAGAAAAGTAAGCAACTAATAAAGGAGGGTTCTGTTATGAACATCGGTTTAATCGCACATGATTCCAAAAAGAAGCTGATGCAGAATTTCTGCATTGCATACAGAGGAATTTTGAATAAACATGAGCTGTATGCAACCGGCACTACCGGACGCCTCATTGAAGAGGTAACAAATTTAAATGTACACAAGTATCTGGCTGGTCATTTGGGCGGGCAGCAGCAGCTGGCATCCCAGATTGAGCACAACGATATGGATATGGTGATCTATCTGCGTGATCCGCTGCATCCAAAGACACACGAGCCGGATGTCAACGATGTCGTTCGTCTGTGTGATATCTACAATATTCCTTTTGCAACCAATCTGGCAACGGCAGAGCTTCTGATCAAAGCCCTGGATCGTGGAGATCTGGAATGGCGTGAAGTGTATCGCTAGAGGTGCACGGTTTGAAAAAGAAAAAAGAGATAGCAGTGTTTTGTCTGCTTGTCAGCCTGTGGATTGCCGGCTGCGGCAGACAGACACAGATTACATATGAAAATTTCCGTCTGGAAACCATGGCGGCAGATGCACAGGACCATGCACAGGCGGATTCTTTTGCAAAAAACTTATGCGTCGTTACCGGGGAAGAAGGGGAGGCGGATGCTTCCGTGACAGCGGAAGCTGCAGCTGTTTTTGGTGTAGACACAAAAGAAGTGATCTTCCAGAAGAATCCGTTTGAACGCCTGTATCCGGCCAGCATTACCAAGATCATGACAGCGCTGATCGCAATCCGGGATGGAAATCTGGACGACCAGGTAACGGTGGGTCAGGAAACCGTCATTACGGAGACCGGTGCTTCTCTCGCGCACATCAATCCGGGTGACACGCTTACACTGGAACAGCTTTTATACGGTCTTATGCTTCCTTCCGGAAACGATGCCGGGGCAGCGATTGCCGTATATTTGTCAGGGAGCACCGAGACATTTGCTGAAAAAATGAATGAGACAGCGCATGCACTTGGAGCAACGGATACCCATTTTGTAAATCCGCACGGACTAAGCGATGAAGATCATTATACAACTGCCTATGATCTGTACCTGATCTTTCAGGAGGCTATGAAATATCCGGAATTCCAGAAAATTGTCGGCACGGTTTCTTATACTGCATCCTATACTGATGCAGGCGGACAGACAAAAACCCAGGAATGGAAGAACAGTAACCAGTATTTGAATGGAAAATCCAAAGCACCGGAAGGCATTACCGTGCTCGGTGGGAAAACCGGTACGACAAGAGCAGCCGGTTCCTGCCTGATTTTGGGATGCCAGGATGAAAACAATAGGGATTATATCTCTGTGGTACTGAAAGCAGAAAGCCGGGACGTCCTCTACGAGAATATGACAAATATTATTGGCAAAATTGTCAATTAGTGATTGCACATTCCATATATTTGTACTATAATTACTTTAATAATAAAAGAATTTTTATACAGATTCAATAAACCCAAGGAGGACACGACTATGGTTCAGATCATTGCAGGCAGAAAAGGCAAAGGAAAAACAAAACATCTGTTGGATATGGCAAACAACGGTATCAAGGCAGCTACCGGTTCCATCGTCTATCTCGACAAAAGTTCCAAACACATGTATGAGCTCAACAACCGGATCCGTCTCATCAATGTAAACGAATACCCGGTATCAACCAGCCAGGGATTCATCGGTTTCATTTGCGGTATCATTTCTCAGGATCACGATATTGAGACTATGTTTTTAGACAGCTTTTTGAAGCTTGCAGGTTTAGAGGGAGAAGACATCAGCGAGACTATTACTACGTTAGAGGGAATCAGCGAGAAGTATAATGTAAACTTTGTTTTAAGCATCTCTATGGACGCAGTAGAAATGCCGGAAAACGCTCAGAAAGACGTAGTGATCTCTCTGTAATACATAATCAGCATTCTTTACAGCCGGGGCGGCAGGTTCTCCCCGGCTGTTTGTGTGACAGCAATTGCGAAAAAACTCCAGTTGCTGCGAAAGAACGATAAACCAGACACCACAGACTGCCAGGAGGAACAGGGCATTGGCGAAAAAAAAGAAGAAATCCAATATCGTAAGATATCGCCGTACACATAATATCAATGTTGGAATGATCATTTTTGCGATTATCTTTATTTATTTGGTTTTCAGTGTTTATACGTATTTAAAAAAAGAAAAGGTTCAATTTTACGAAGTTGTGGAAGGCAACATCGTAAACGACCGCCAGTATACCGGGATTATCCTCAGGGAGGAACGGGTGGAAAACACAGCTCAGGCAGGATATATTAATTATTACATCCGGGAAGGCAAACGGGCAGCCATTGGTACCCGGATCTATTCCATCGATGAAACCGGTAATATGGCAGAACTGATGCAGGAAAATCCGGATGCAAACGTGGGACTGACGGATGCGAACTTAAGCGATGTCAAGCGGCAGCTTTCTTCTTTTTCCATGAGCTACAGCGACCAGAAGTTTGAAAATACCTATGATCTGCAGTATTCTTTGGAGGCGGCAGTGTTAGAATATGCAAACTTCAATGCGCTCGGCAATCTCGACAGCATCATGCAGCAGGCGGGGGCTTCTTTCGTTCAGGTTACAGCTCCGGTATCCGGTGTGGTTTCTTATGCGGTAGATGGCTTTGAAAGCCTGACGGCAGATCAGGTTACGGAAAGTATATTCGACCGTTCCGGGTATTCCAAGGCAATTACCAAGGCCGGTCAGCTGATTGAACAGTCAGCGCCGGTTTATAAGCTGATCACATCCGATAACTGGAGCATCGTATTTCCGCTTACCGAGGAAGAAAAACAAGAATACAAAGATCAGACACAGCTTCATGTCACGTTTTCGTCAAATGACCTGGACGCGGTTGGTAATTTCTCTGTCATTTCCGGTGCAGATGGCGCTTCCTACGGAAAACTGGATTTGAATCAGTATATGGTGCAGTTCGCGTCAGACCGTTATGTCACGTTTGAAGTAGATACCGAAAAGGCAGACGGACTGAAGATTCCGGTTACTGCGGTTGCTACAAAAGATTTTTACCTGATTCCGCTGGAATATATGGTGCAGGGCGGCGATAGCAGTGATACCGGTTTCATGAAAGAAATTTATACGGAGAGCGGTACTGCAGCTGAGTTTGTGCCAACTACCATATATTATGCAACAGATGAATACTATTACATTGAAATGGGAGAAGACGCGCCTTTGAAGGCTGGAGATTATGTAGTAAAACCGGATTCACAGGACCGTTATCAGGTGGGGCAGAGTGCTTCCCTTCAGGGTGTTTACAATATTAATAAGGGTTATGCCGTGTTTAAGCAGATTGAGATCATCAAATCCAACGATGAATATTACTCCATTAAGAAGGGCACGAATTATGGCTTGTCCGTGTATGACCATATTGTGCTGGATGCGAATACGGTATACGAAGGTCAGCTGATCTATCAGTAACCGGTAATTACAGAATTTGGAGGCAGAACAATGAACACCATAAAAGAGCATTTAGAAGAAGTAAGAGAAAATATCAGAAAAGCATGTGAGAAAGCAGGCCGTTCCCCGGAAGAAGTAACCCTGATCGCGGTCAGCAAGACAAAGCCGCTGTTTATGCTGGAAGAGGCGTATGAGGCAGGCGCGCGTGATTTTGGTGAAAATAAAGTCCAGGAGATTTTGGAAAAGTGCCCATGTATGCCGGAAGATGCCCGTTTCCATATGATCGGTCATCTGCAGCGCAACAAAGTAAAACAGGTACTTCCGCATGCTGTTCTGATCCATTCCGTAGATTCCCTGCGTCTTGCAGAACAGATCGATCAGGAGGCAGAGAAACTTGGAATCACGGCAAATATTCTGCTGGAAGTGAATGTGGCAAAAGAGGAGAGCAAATTTGGCATGATGCCGGAAGAGGTTCCGGAAATGGTAGAGCAAATTGCGGCATTTTCCCATCTTCGGATTCAGGGGCTTATGACGATTGCACCATTCGTGGAGGATCCGGAAAAAAATCGTCCGGTTTTTCGAAAATTATATCAATTATCTGTTGACATCAAAAAGAAAAACATTGATAATGTTAACATGAGTGTCCTTTCAATGGGTATGACTGGGGATTACCAGGTAGCCGTAGAGGAAGGGGCAACCATGATAAGAGTCGGTACCGGAATATTTGGTGCCAGATAAGATTGGAGAGAGAATAGGTTATGAGCATTTTGAGCAAACTGATGGATACCATGCGTTTTAGTCCGGATGAGGACGAAGAATACTTTGGTCCTGATGAAGATTATGAGGCAGAAAAGCCTGCCAAAAGGGGGCGTTTCCCGGCACGTGATGATTCAGAAAGTTACGATGACGGGGGCGATGAAAAACCAAGATTCTTCTCTCGCTCTTCCAAAGTAGTTCCGATGAAGCGCAGCATGGAAGTATCCATGGTGAAACCTACTTCCATCGAGGACGCAAGAGAAATTTGTGATTATCTGCTGGCCGGTAAGGCGGTAGTTCTGAATATGGAAGGAATCCACACGGAGGTCGCACAGCGCATCATTGATTTTACATCAGGCGCAACCTACTCCATGAACGGAAATCTCCAGAAAATTTCCAGTTATATCTTTATTGCCACACCAGAATCTGTTGAACTTTCCGGAGATTTTCAGGAAATGATCGGGAATGGAACACTGGACGTATCAGGATTGAACATCCGTTTATAAGAAGCAGGCGTAACTGTTTGGCAGGCCTGCACAGTTACAAGCAGACAAAGCAGGTTACATACCTTTTGAGAAGAAGGAACAGGGGTACAGACAATTTTCCGACGGACTGGAAGGAAAATTGTCTGTATTTCTTTATGGCACAGCAGGAGGGTACCGGAGGTATCTTTTGCTGATTTCATTAGAAGAGGAGTACAGCTACCATGAGTGATCGTATGACAGTACATCGGGATGGAAAACCCATTTATGATATTGTAATGGAAGAAAATTATGACAAACTGGGGAAAGAAGTTGCTTCTCTTTCCGTTCAGGATCGAAGACTTTGTGTCGTAACAGACAGTACTGTGGCAGAGCTTTACAGTGAAACGGTGATCCGTCAGCTGCAGCCGGTTTGCAAAGAAGTACATCTGTTTGTCTTTGAAGCAGGAGAGGCACATAAGAACCTGGATACCGTTCGGAGTTTATATGAATTTCTGATCCAGAATCAGTATGACCGGAATGATATGCTGGTTGCGCTTGGCGGCGGAGTGGTGGGAGATCTCTGCGGATTTACGGCTGCCACCTATCTGCGTGGCATCCGTTTTATCCAGGTACCAACGACACTGCTTTCCCAGGTAGATTCCAGCATTGGCGGAAAAACGGGAGTAGATTTTGATGCTTATAAAAATATGGTAGGCGCTTTCCATATGCCGCAGCTTGTATACACAGCAGCTTCCAGTCTTCTGACACTGACGAAAGAGCAGTTTGCCTGCGGCATGGGCGAGGTGATCAAGCATGGACTGATCATGGACGCAGATTACTACGAGTGGCTGCAGGAGCATCGGGAAGAAATTCTTGCAAGAGATCTGTCCGTCTGCGAGCAGATGATCCTGATCAGCTGCCGGATCAAGCGCGATGTGGTAGAACAGGATCCGACAGAACAGGGAATTCGTGGAATCCTGAATTTCGGGCATACATTGGGGCATGCCATCGAGAAGCTGATGAACTTTCATCTGCTTCACGGACAGTGTGTAGCCCTGGGCAGCGTGGCGGCAGCTTATTTGTCTGCAAAACGTGGTGAGATCACCATGGATGAGGCAGTACAGATCCGAAAGACGTTTGAAGCGTTTGACCTCCCGGTTTCTATCGGCGGTTTTGAACTTTCAGAAGATGAAATCATTGCTGCGACAAAGAACGATAAAAAAATGGATTCTGGAAAGATCAAATTTATCCTGCTTCACCGGATTGGCGAAGCATTTATTGACCGGACCGTGACAGATGTACAGATGAAAGAAAGCCTGGAGTGGCTGATGGGAGGAACCGATGAAAACGAAGGGATTTAATTTGCTTTCCTGGGCGGCGTTAAGTCTGGCACTGGTACTTTTGGATCAGTATACCAAGCTTCTGGCAGTAGCACATTTAAAAGGAAAAACTCCGTTTGTGATCATGGATGGGGTTTTTGAGCTGCTTTATTCTGAAAATCGTGGTGCTGCATTCGGCATGCTGCAGGGCAGACAGGGCTTTTTCTTTTTGATCGGTGCGGTGGTTCTGGCAGCGGCGATTTATGTGATGTGGCGTATGCCGGGCT
This sequence comes from Clostridium sp. OM02-18AC, assembly GCF_003481825.1. Lineage (GTDB taxonomy): Bacteria > Bacillota > Clostridia > Lachnospirales > Lachnospiraceae > Brotaphodocola. The sequence continues at coordinate 93,397 of NZ_QULW01000002.1, forward strand.
GGAGCAATCTGCGCTATACAGCGCTTCGTCTTTGCACGATCTTCATTACGGCCGGAGCACTTGGCAACATGGTAGACCGTACAACCCAGGGGTACGTTGTGGATTTTTTATACTTTAAACTGATCGATTTCCCAATTTTTAATGTAGCAGATATTTACGTAACGACAGCTACGGCAGCGCTGCTGGTTTTCCTTTGCTTCTATTATAAAGAGGAAGACCTTGTTATCTTTGAATGGAAGAAAGGGGAACGCCGTTGACTTATGAATTGACTGTACAGAATGGTGCGGGACAGCGGATCGATAAATATTTAAGCGAACAGCTGGCGGATCTGTCCCGTTCCTATCTGCAAAAGCTTTTAAAAGACGGGGGCGTGGAAGTGAACGGAAAACCGGTGAAAAGCAACTATAAGCTTTCCGAAGACGATGCAATCCGCCTGGAAGTGCCGGAAGCAGTAGAGCCGGAAATAGAAGCAGAGGATATGGACCTGGATATCTTATATGAAGATCAGGATATTATTCTGATCAATAAGCCGAAAGGAATGGTGGTCCATCCGGCAGCAGGTCATTATACCGGAACGCTGGTAAACGGTTTGATGCATCACTGCAAAGATGAACTTTCCGGAATCAATGGTGTGATGCGTCCCGGAATTGTCCACCGGATCGATATGGATACGACCGGTGTCCTGATCGTCTGCAAAAACGACAAAGCACACAATGCAATTGCCGAACAGCTGAAAGTTCATTCCATTACCCGGAAGTATTATGCGATTGTCCATGGTGTCATCAAGGAGGACGATGGTACGGTCAATGCGCCGATCGGACGTCACCCGGTTGATCGCAAGAAGATGAGCATCAACCAGAAAAACGGAAAAGAAGCTGTGACACATTACCATGTTCTGAAGCGGTTCAGGCGCTTTACATTTGTGGAATGTCAGTTGGAGACCGGACGTACCCATCAGATCCGGGTACATATGGCAAGCATTGGTCATCCGCTTTTGGGGGATCAGGTTTATGGACCTGCGAAAGTGCCGTTTTCCGGACTCCAGGGACAGACACTTCATGCGGGGGTGCTGGGAATTATCCATCCGGCTACGGGAGAATATATGGAATTTCGGGCACCTCTCCCGGAATATTTTGAAAAGCTCCTGCGAAAGCTCGAGAAGGATTAGTTCAGATTACCAGAGGTCTTAAAAATATTCTGAAAATATACAAAATGAGCTAAAATGTTACTATACTATTTGCGCTTTTTGTGCTATAATCTAATTAATAAAAGAATTTGAATTACACCATGTGTATGCTGAAAGGAGAAGATCGTATGAGAGGAAATCTTGTTATTACAATTGGACGTCAGTGTGGAAGCGGCGGTAAGATGATCGGTCAGAAAATTGCTGAAAAGCTTGGTGTAAAGTGTTACGATAAAGAACTTCTTACCAGGGCAGCAAAGGAAAGCGGCTTATGCGAAGAACTGTTTGAGACACATGACGAAAAGCCGACCAGCAGCTTTTTGTATTCTCTGGTCATGGATACTTATTCTCTCGGTTATACCACATCCGCATATATGGATATGCCGATCAACCACAAAATTTTCCTGGCACAGTTTGATACCATTAAAAAACTGGCAAAGGAAGAATCCTGTGTGATCGTAGGACGTTGTGCAGACTATGCGCTGGCAGATTATCCGAATACCGTGTCGATTTTCATTACCGGCAACGATGAAAATAAGCTGCAGAGCATCAAGGACCTGTACCATGTAGATGATGCAAAAGCGAAAGACATCATGGTAAAGACGGATAAAAAGCGTTCCAGCTATTACAATTATTACTCCAGCAAAAAGTGGGGCGATTCCAGGAGCTACGATATGTGCATCAACAGTTCCGTGCTTGGACCGGATGCTACCGCTGACATGATCATTGCTTTTGCAAAGGCAAAGGAAGCGCAGAACAAAGAAAACGCATAAATTGTAACAGATGTAAAAGAAAATTAATACTTTTTTCACATCTATCGCTTAAAATATCAGGCAAGGTATGATATACTGAAAAGTAGCTTAAATGAGGAGAAATACCATGTCTGAAGAAAAGAAAGACTATACCCAGATTCTAAAAAGAGCCAGAAGGCGCAGAAAGAGAGCGAAGTACCTGCATTACGCAGGCATCGGAGTCATCCTGCTCCTTCTGGCTTTGTGTGTCGTAATGTTTGCAAAAAAAGGAAGTTTCCCTGTCCTTTCCGGAAACTCCGGGAAAGCGGAAGCTGGTGCCACTGCGTCCAATGCGCAGGAAGAGATATCCGGTGCCGAAGAGGCAGAAGCACTTTCCATAGACACAGAAGGGCAGGCTGACCAGGAAGACCTGGCGGCAAAACAGGCAGTTGTGGATTCGTATCAGAATCTTGGTCTGGTGCAGGTATCCGGATATTTGAATGTCCGGGAAACGCCGGGATCAGATGGCAATATCATTGGAAAGCTGGAGCAGAACAGTGCCTGTGAAATCTTAGGCACGGAGGGGGACTGGGACCATATTACGTCTGGCGGAATAGAAGGTTACATTCATAACCAGTATGTGATCAGTGGCGATGAGGCCCGCTCGCAGGCGCTTTCCTATGTTACAAAGATGGCAATTATCCAGGCGGATAAACTGAATATCCGCCAGGAACCGGTGCTGGATCCGGCAAATGTGGTGGGACAGGCACTGATGAATGAACGTTATCCGGTGGAGGATGAGCAAAACGGCTGGGTGAAGATTGACGAGGGTTATATTTCTACAGAGTTTGTGACGGTAGAATTTGCCTTAAATGAAGCCAGAAAGCTTGACCTGAAGACCATGGCGTTAAACCAGTATGATAATCTGGTCATTTCGAAGGTGAACAACTACCTGAATATCCGCAAGGAACCAAGTACGGATTCTTCAGCGAATATCATCGGTAAGTTCCCGAGCAAGGCTGCAGGAGAAATCCTGGAGACAGTGGATGGCTGGTACAAGATCAAGTCTGGCTCCATCACTGGCTATATTACAGCAGATCCGCAGTATGTGGCAGTTGGCCAGGAGGCAAAAGATCTGGCAGTCGGGGCAGCTTCCCTGATGGCAATCGTAACCACCGACCGTTTAAATGTCCGGGCAGAGCCGAACACGGATGCGAAGATCTGGACCCAGATTTCCAAGGAAGAGCGCTACAATGTAGTTTCCCAGCTGGACGGCTGGGTCGAGATCGAGCTGGACACCGGTGATGGTGACGGCGGCGAGTCAGCCGATAATGCGTATATTTCCACACGCGATAATAACGTCGAGGTGCGTTATGCGTTAAACGAAGCGATCAAATTCTCACCGCTTGAGGAAAAAGCAAACCAGTCTGCATCCCTGCGCAGCCAGGTAGTCAACTATGCGCTGCAATTTGTGGGCGGACGGTACGTCTGGGGCGGCAATGACCCGCATACCGGTGCAGACTGTTCTGGATTTGTGAGGTATGTGCTGAGCCATGTGGCGGGGGTTGGTCTTCCAAGAACCTCCAGAGAACAGGCAAAAGCCGGCCGTTCCATAAAATCCAGTGAAATGCGCCCGGGAGACCTGATCTTCTATACCAACAGCAAAGGAACGGTCAACCATGTAGCCATGTATATTGGAAACGGCCAGATTGTCCATGCGGCAAGCCGCAGGAGTGGAATCAAGATTTCTACCTGGAATTACCGCACACCGAAGACCATCCGGTCTTTCCTGGATTAAAAGAAAAAGAATTCTTCCCAATGGCAGGATGCTGTGGGAAGAATTCTTTTTTTGAACTAAAAAAATCACTTGGTATCAGAAAACACAGTCCCATGCAGGAACGGCTTTTCTGCTTCGGTCAGGATATGGATGAAATCACGCATATATTTTGTGAGATATAGGTCTTTTCTGTGACAGAGATAAAAGCTTCGCTGGTTCTCAATTCCCTTGATCGGGTAAACTGAACAGTATGGATAAAGCTCCGGTGACATTTCAATATAGTTGATCGGACAGATCATGACGGCATCACAGGCGATGGCGGTCCGCTTGCCAACTTCAATGTTTGTAGTCTGCAGCAGGATGTCTGGCTGCATATCGTATGTGGCAAAGAGCTGCTTTTGCACTGTGTTCACGTTATGCCCGGGACGGCTGGAAATGAATTTTTCATTTTTTGCCTCGCTGATCTCGATCGGGGTCCCGGAAGGAATCCGCTTAGCAAGATCGGTATTACGGCTGGTCAAAAGGACCAGATCCTCATCTTCGATCAAGACATAATTTAATTCTTCATGCTTGGGATAGGTGGTCAGGCAGGCCAGATCGATGGAACCCTCCAGCAGCATGGATTCTGTGATGGAGGAACCGTGTTCTTGCAGATCAATGTCGACGAACGGATATTTTTTCATAAACCGGGGAAGCACATAGGGAAGCACTTGCATGGCACGCTGGACCGGAATTCCGAGCTTCAGACAGCCGTGATCTTCATGGTTGATCTCGTCGATCTCTTTTTGGAGGTTGTTGTTGATCGTAAGGATCTGTTTGGCGGCCTCGATGTACTTCTCACCTGCGTAGGTCAGCGTGATCGGATCGGTGGAGCGGTTGAAGATGGCAGTGCCGAGATTGGTTTCCACCAGCTTGATCATCTGGCTTAATGAGGGCTGGGAAATATATAGCTTTTTAGCAGCTGCCGTGATGCTTCCCTCCTGCATGACGGTCAGCATATACTGTGCATGTTTGATATTCATGTAATACCTCTTTTATAATAAAAATATTATAAAACCCATAACAAAATTTGTAGTTGTACGGAAACTAGGTTTATGATACCATAAAAATAGTGAATATTCAACGAGAAATCATAAGGGACAAAATCCTGTTTCGGTTGAATTGCACAATGAAAGGAGGAACGCGCATGAAAAATGCGGTTGGACGGGAAATTCCGGATGAGATTTTACAGCGCTATGGAAAGGAAGGCTACAAAGGAGCTTATGCCCGGGATGGTGTACGCTACCGGAAAGCGGCGCCTGCTGTGAAGGGCTATGTGGATCCCAAACAGAGTAAGCTGGTACCTTCCATTCGTGAAACATTGTTAAAATGCGGCATCCGGGATGGCATGGTGCTTTCTTTTCATCATCATTTTCGTGATGGTGATTATGTAGTCAATATGGTTATGAAGGAAGTGGCAGCGCTTGGCGTGAAAGATATTACGATTTGTGCCAGCTCACTTGGCGCGGCACATGACCCGGTAGCTGATCTCATAGAAGAGGGTGTGGTGACTGGCATTCAGTCTTCTGGTGTGCGCGGACGTATTGGTGAGGCCATTTCCCACGGCAAGCTGAAAAATCCGGCTATTATCCGTTCTCATGGAGGAAGAGTGCGGGCTATCGAAGAAGGGGATGTTCATATTGACATTGCGTTTATCGGTGCGCCGACTTCGGATGAATATGGCAACGCAAGGGCAGTCGGTGGTAAGAGCGACTGCGGTGTACTGTCTTATTCCATGGTCGATGCAAAGTATGCGGACAATGTGGTAGTTGTTACAGACTGTCTGGTTCCGGCACCAAACTTCCCACCGAGTATTTCCATGGTAGACGTGGATTATGTCTGTGTGGTAGATGAAATCGGCAACCCGGGCAAGATTGTCAGCAATGTGGTTCGTATGACGAAAGATGTGCGGGAACTGATGATGGCACAGTACTGCGCGCAGATTATTGCAAAATCCCCGTATTTTAAAGATGGTTTTTCGTTCCAGACTGGCGGCGGTGGCGCTTCCCTGGCGGTTAATACCATGCTGCGTCCGATCATGCTGGAAAAAGGAATCCATATGGGCTTTGCGATTGGCGGCATCACCAAGCCAATCTGCGATCTTCTGGAGGAAGGACTGGTGCGCAACATTGTTGATGCGCAGGATTTTGACCTTGGTGCGATCGAATCCATCAAGAAGAATCCGAACCATTATGAGATTTCGACTTCTGAGTATGCCAATCCTATGAACAAGGGCGCTTTCGTCAATCAGCTGGATTTTGTTATCCTGGGTGCACTGGAAGTGGATGTGGACTTTAATGTCAATGTAGTGACCGGCTCGGATGGTATCGTGAGAGGAGCACCGGGCGGACATCCGGATACTGCGGCAGGCTCAAACTGCTCCATTATCGTCGCACCGCTGGTACGTGGACGCATTCCGACCATCTGTGACAAGGTAGTTACCGTGGTAACCCCGGGCGAGGTGGTCGATGTCGTGGTAACCGATTACGGTATTGCCATCAATCCACGAAGACAGGATCTGATCGAAGTATACAAAGATTCCGGCCTGCCGATCAAAACCATTGAGGAGCTGCGTGATATTGCATACTCAATCGTGGGAATACCGGAAGAAATCCAGTTTGAGGACCAGGTGGTCGGCATCATTGAGAGCCGGGATGGCACCATCATGGATGTGGTGCGCAAGAGCAAACCATATACCTTTGATGACTAAAATTCACTATAAACAAAACGCAATACATGCATAGGAAAAAAATTATCAAATACTAAAAAACCATAGGCATAAGCCTATGCATGCTATAAGAATTTAAGTATTTGAATCGGATGTCGGTCAGTGATAAACTGGAAACGATGTAAATAGCAGGGGCTGCAATTGCATCCCCTGTTTTTTCTTTTTGTATAAAAGGAGGATAAAAAATGGAAGTAAAGAAAGCTGCCATGGCAGGAACCCTGGAGTCTAGTGACGCCCAGGTAACCGTAGAGCCGGGAAATGGTACCGTAGAGCTTTCCATCGAGAGCAGTGTGATTCACCAGTTTGGAAAACAGATCAAGGCAACCGTCCTGGAAACCTTAAACCGTCTGGATGTAAAAGACGCAAAGGTAACCGTAGTAGACAAGGGTGCTCTGGACTGCACCTTAAAGGCACGTGTTGAGTGCGCAGTATACCGTTCCAACGATATCACTGAAAATCTTCCATGGGGAGGTGTAATTAAATAATGAGCCATCCGAATAAGAAAAGACTGAGACGTTCCATGATGTTCTTAAACTGCCAGAAGCCGGGTCTCATTAAGGATCCATACATCTACAAACCGGATTCTATTATGCTGGATCTGGAGGATGCAGTAGCAGAGAACCAGAAAGATGCTGCAAGATACTCTCTGTATCATGCACTGCAGGAGATCGACTACCGCGGAGTTGAGCGTGTTGTCCGCATCAATGGACTGGACACCCCGCACTGGAAGGAAGATATCCGTGTCTGCGTAGCAGGCGGCGCTGATACCATCCGTATCGCAAAGACTGAGACCGCGCAGGATGTTCACACCGTAGAGGAGCATGTACTGGCAGCCGAGAGAGAGTTCGGCAGACCGGAAGGTTCTACCCTGTTGATGGCAGCTCTGGAGTCCTGCAAGGGCGTCTTAAATGCACTTGAGGTTTGTAAGTCTTCTGACCGTCTGATCGGTATCGCACTTTCCGGAGGTGACTACACCAAAGATCTGCAGACCGTGATCACCGGAACCGGTGTAGAGCTGCAGGGCGCAAGACAGCAGATGATCATCGCTGCAAGAGCAGCCGGTGTACAGTGCTGGGATACCGTATTCACCAACCTCGATGCGATGGATGTGTTTGAGGAAGAAGTAAGAATGATCAAGATGATGGGCTTTGACGGAAAATCTCTGGTAAACCCGCGTCAGATCGATGTGGTACATAGAGTCTTCACTCCAACCCAGAAGGAAATCATCTTCGCAGAGAAGGTTGTCAAAGAAATCGATGAGAAGAAGGCACAGGGTATCGGCGTATTTACCGTAGACGGTAAGATGATCGATATCGCATTCTACGACGGCGCAAAGAGAACCATTGCTTTAGCAAAAGCATCAGGTGTATATGAGGGGGATTTATAAGATGATCAATGCAGTAGGAAGAGAAATCCCGGAAGAGGTATTAAAAGCAACCGGTAAGGAAGCATTCAAGGGTGCTTACGCTTACGACAATTACGAGTATAAGAAAGCAACTCCGAAGGCACACACCATGATGGATCCGAAGAGAAGCAAGATCGTAGAGAATATTCACGATGCACTGGTAAAATGTGAGATCAAAGACGGCATGACCATTTCCTTCCACCATCACTTCCGTGAGGGTGACTATGTGGTAAACATGGTAATGGAAGAGATCCACAACATGGGCATTAAGGGCATCACCATCTGCGCAAGTTCTTTGGGTAAGGCAAACGATGCAATCGTTCCTTACATTGAAGATGGCACTATTGTTGGCATCCAGTCTTCTGGTGTGCGCGGTAAAATCGGTGAGGCAATCTCTACTGGTAAATTAAGAGATATCGCAATCATGCGTTCCCATGGTGGACGTGTCAGAGCCATCGAGTCCGGCGAAGTTCATATCGACATCGCATTCATCGGTGCTCCGACCTGTGACGAATACGGCAACATGAGAGCAAATGGCGGAAAGAGTGACTGCGGCGTTTTATCTTACGCCATGGTAGACGCACAGTATGCAGACCGTGTGGTAGCAATCACCGACTGCCTTGTTCCGTTCCCGAACATTCCGGCAAGCATCTCCATGACCCAGGTAGACTTTGTCTGCGTGGTAGATGAGATTGGTAACCCGGCTAAGATCGCAACCGGTGCAGCAAAACCGACCACCGATGTCCGCAAGATCATGATGGCAGATTACTGCACCCAGTTCGTAATCAACACCCCGTACTTCAAGGATGGCTTCTCTTACCAGACCGGTGTTGGCGGCGCATCCATCGCATCCACGATCTCCCTTGGAAAGATCATGGAAGAGCGCGGCATCAAGATGGGGCTCGGTCTTGGTGGTATCACCACTCCGATGTGCAACCTGCTTGCAAAGGGCCTGATCGACAAGATCGTAGATACCCAGGATTTCGATATGGGCGCGATCGAGTCCATTAAGACCAACCCGAACCACATCGAGATCTCTGCATCCGAGTATGCAGATCCGTTCAACAAGGGCGCTTATGTCAATAAGCTTGACTTCGTGATCCTGGCTTCTCTTGAGGTCGACGTAAACTTCAACTGCAACGTGGTTGTAGGCTCTGACGGCATGATCACCGGAGCACAGGGCGGTCATCCGGATACCGCAGCAGGAGCAAAGTGCACCATCGTCATTGCTCCGCTTCTGCAGGGAAGAATCCCGGCTATCTGTACCAATGTAACCACCGTAACTACTCCGGGTGAGACCGTAGACGTTGTCATCACCGATTACGGTATCGCGATCAACCCGCGCAGACAGGACCTGATCGAGTGCATGAAGGATGTGAAACTTCCGTTCTGTACCATTGAGGAGCTGCGTGACAAGGCATACGCCATCGTAGGCGAGCCGGATCCGGTACAGTTTGGTGACCGCGTGGTTGGTATCATCGAGAGCCGTGACGGCACCGTACTCGATGTTGTCCGTGAGATCAAAGAGTACGAGTTTCAGGACTAAGAATGTAAGCTGCAATGAAGCAATATGAGCGGAAGAGCAGCTGCAGAGGCTGCAAATTCGTTACAACAAACCATATACAGGCCTAGGGAGAGACAGGCTGGGACAAAAACAAGGTTCTAGCCTGCCTGGCTGTAAAACAAAAAATAGGGAAAAAATCTATGTCAGAATTAGTAGTTGGTATTTTAGGGTTCGCCTGTATCGTTGCACTGGTGGTAACCCTGTTTAAAAGCAAGACCATGCCGAGTATGGCCTTCATCATTTTCCTGTCTATTCTGGGACTGATCTTGGTAATTGGCGGATATTATTCCATTGAACAGATCGGTGAGCTGATCAAAGGCGGTTTCAAGAGTACCGGCCCGACCGCAGCGCTGTTTGTATTCTCAGTCCTGTTCTTCGGCATCATGACCGATGCAGGCATGTTTGATGTGATCATCAACAAGCTGATGAAGCACGTTGGTGACAATGTCATTGGTGTAACCGTTATGACTGCCCTGATCGCTCTGATCGGTCATCTGGATGGCGGCGGCGCATCTACCTTCCTTAATTGTAGTTCCGGCCATGCTTCCGGTTTATAAGAAGATGCATATGAGACCGAGCACCCTGCTTCGTGTAGCCGTTCTGGCTATGGGTGTCTTAAACCTGATGCCGTGGGCAGGTCCGACCATGAGAGCAGCATCCGTACTTGGTATGGAGGCTGGCCAGCTCTGGGGTAAACTGATCCCGGTTCAGATTTTTGGTATTGTTCTCTGCCTGGCACATGCCGTATTTGCAGGTATCCAGGAGAAAAAGAGAGGCGCAGGCCTGAATGCTTCCGCTGTAATTGTGGAATCTGTATCATTATAAAAGAAACAAAACTGAGAAATTTTCACTGGCAGAAAAATGCCGGTGGAGGTCTCTTTTCGCTTATCGGGGAAATGATGCCAATAGGGCTGAGTTTATGAAAAATTTATATTATTATTATCATCACATAATAAAAAAATTATATCTGACATAATTCTTTAAGTATTTGAACAATTGTACCTTGAATGATACACTGTTTTTAGTGAAGTTGACGAGAAATAATGCTTTGCTTATGATATGACAAAGGTAAATATCACTTTAAGGAGGAACGAGTTATGGAAGTAAAGAAAGCTGCCATGGCAGGAACCCTGGAGTCCAGCGACGCCCAGGTAACCGTGGAGCCGGGAAATGGTACCGTAGAGCTTTCCATCGAGAGCAGTGTGATTCACCAGTTTGGAAAACAGATCAAGGCAACCGTCCTGGAAACCTTAAACCGTCTGGATGTAAAAGACGCAAAGGTAACTGTAGTAGACAAGGGTGCATTGGACTGTACCTTAAAGGCACGTGTTGAGTGCGCAGTATACCGTTCCAACGATATCACTGAGAATCTTCCATGGGGAGGTGTAATTAAATAATGAGCCATCCGAATAAAAAAAGACTGAGACGTTCCATGATGTTCTTAAACTGCCAGAAGCCGGGTCTCATTAAGGATCCATACATCTACAAACCGGATTCTATTATGCTGGATCTGGAGGATGCAGTAGCAGAGAACCAGAAAGATGCTGCAAGATACTCTCTGTATCATGCACTGCAGGAGATCGACTACCGCGGAGTTGAGCGTGTTGTCCGCATCAACGGACTGGACACCCCGCACTGGAAGGAAGATATCCGTGTCTGCGTAGCAGGCGGTGCTGATACCATCCGTATCGCAAAGACCGAGACTGCACAGGATGTTCATACCGTAGAGGAGCATGTACTGGCAGCCGAGAGAGAGTTCGGCAGACCGGAAGGTTCCACCCTGTTGATGGCAGCTCTGGAGTCCTGCAAAGGTGTTCTGAACGCCCTTGAGGTTTGTAAGTCTTCTGACCGCCTGATCGGTATCGCACTTTCCGGCGGTGACTACACCAAGGATCTGCAGACCGTGATCACCGGAACCGGTGTGGAGCTGCAGGGAGCAAGACAGCAGATGATCATCGCCGCAAGAGCAGCCGGTGTGCAGTGCTGGGATACCGTGTTCACCAACCTGGATGCTATGGATGTGTTCGAGGAAGAGGTCAAGATGATCAAGATGATGGGCTTCGATGGCAAATCCCTCGTAAACCCGCGTCAGATCGATGTTGTCCATAAAATCTTCACCCCGACCCAGAAGGAGATCATCTTTGCAGAGAAGGTTGTCAAAGAGATCGACGAGAAGAAAGCACAGGGTATCGGCGTATTTACCGTAGACGGCAAGATGATCGACATCGCATTCTACGACGGCGCAAAGAGAACCATTGCCCTGGCAAAAGCCTCAGGCGTATATGAGGGGGATTTATAAGATGATCAATGCAGTAGGAAGAGAAATCCCGGAAGAGGTATTAAAGGCAACCGGTAAGGAAGCATTCAAGGGCGCTTACGCTTACGATAATCACGAGTATAAGAAAGCAGCTCCGAAGGCTCATGCCATGATGGACCCGAATAGAAGCAAGATCGTGGAGAACATTCATGAGGCACTGGTGAAGTGTGAGATCAAAGATGGCATGACCATTTCCTTCCATCATCACTTCCGTGAGGGTGACTATGTGGTAAACATGGTCATGGAAGAAATCCACAAGATGGGCATCAAGGGCATCACCATCTGCGCAAGTTCTTTGGGTAAGGCAAACGACGCGATCGTTCCTTATATCGAAGATGGCACCATCGTTGGAATCCAGTCTTCCGGTGTGCGCGGTAAGATCGGTGAGGCAATTTCCACCGGTAAATTAAGAGAAATCGCGATCATGCGTTCTCATGGCGGCCGTGTCAGAGCCATCGAGTCCGGTGAGGTTCATGTTGACATCGCGTTCATCGGAGCACCGACCTGCGATGAGTACGGCAACATGAGAGCAAACGGCGGAAAGAGCGATTGCGGCGTATTATCCTACGCCATGGTAGACGCGCAGTACGCAGACAGAGTCGTGGCGATCACTGACTGTCTCGTTCCGTTCCCGAACATCCCGGCAAGCATCTCCATGACCCAGGTAGATTTCGTCTGCGTAGTAGATGAGATCGGTAATCCGGCCAAGATCGCAACCGGCGCAGCAAAACCGACCACCGATGTCCGTAAGATCATGATGGCAGATTACTGCACCCAGTTCGTGATCAACACTCCGTACTTCAAGGATGGCTTCTCCTATCAGACTGGTGTCGGCGGTGCTTCCATCGCATCCACCATCTCTCTTGGAAAGATCATGGAAGAGCGCGGTATTAAGATGGGACTTGGTCTCGGCGGTATCACCACTCCGATGTGCAGCCTGCTTGCAAAGGGTCTCATCGACAAGATCGTAGATACTCAGGATTTTGATATGGGTGCCATTGAGTCCATCAAGACCAATCCGAACCACATCGAGATCTCCGCATCCGAGTATGCAGATCCGTTCAACAAGGGCGCTTATGTCAATAAGCTTGACTTCGTGATCCTGGCTTCTCTTGAGGTCGACGTAAACTTCAACTGCAACGTGGTTGTAGGCTCTGACGGCATGATCACCGGAGCACAGGGCGGTCATCCGGATACCGCAGCAGGAGCAAAGTGCACCATCGTCATTGCTCCGCTTCTGCAGGGAAGAATCCCGGCTATCTGTACCAATGTAACCACCGTAACCACTCCGGGCGAGACCGTAGATGTTGTCATCACCGATTACGGCATTGCCATCAACCCGCGCAGACAGGATCTGATCGAGTGCATGAAGGATGTGAAGCTTCCGTTCTGCACCATCGAGGAGCTGCGTGACAAGGCATACGCCATCGTAGGTGAGCCGGATCCGGTACAGTTTGGTGACCGCGTGGTTGGTATCATCGAGAGCCGTGACGGTACTGTACTGGATGTTGTCCGCGAGATCAAGGATTATGAGTTTAAAGACTGATTATTATGATATGAACCCGGCACCGGGAATTGCCGAGTTGATATAAAAGGGGAAACCCAATACACTTACATATGGAGGTATTTGAAATGGCTGAAAACAAAGGGTTTAGTCTGAAAACATTCGGCATGCCGTGGTGGCTTGCCGGAGCAATAGCTGTGATTGTAATCGCAGCAGCAGCAACCGGAGCTCTTTCTGCAGACCTTGCAGGATGCTTCGCACTGATGTTATCCATCGGTTTGATCTGTAACGAGGTTGGTGAACGTATTCCGTTCTGGAACAGCTATATCGGCGGCGGTCTGGTACTGACTTTCCTGGTATCCGCATTCTTGTTCACCTACAACCTGATTCCGCAGAAGTATGCAGACGGCATGATCATGATCATGGATGATGCGGATTTCCTTTCCTTCTTCATTATCTTCCTGATTACCGGTTCCATCCTGGCACTGGACAGAAAGCTTCTGGTTCGTTCCTTCGCAGGATACATTCCGGCAATCTTCGGAGGACTGATCGGTGCAGCTGTATTTGGCTGTGCAGCAGGTCTGGTATTCGGTATCAGCCCGGTTGATATTGTATTAAAATATGTTTGCCCGATCATGGGAGGTGGTAACGGCGCAGGCGCTGTTCCGTTAAGCCAGATTTATGAGACCGTAACCGGTGACCCGGCAGCAAACTATTATTCCTTTGCAATTACCATTTTGACCATTGCAAACATCTTTGCAATCCTCACCGCAGCAATCTTAAAGAAGATCGGTGAGAAGAAGACCAGCTGGACTGGTGATGGTACCCAGCTGATCCGTAAGGGCGGCGACTTCGCTACCGAGGATAAATCTGTCAAAGTTGGCATGAAAGATCTTGGCGGCGCATTCTTCCTGGCAATCGGTTTCTATGCACTGGGCAGACTGTTCGCAAAGACTATCCTTCCGACCATCTTTGGTACCGCAATCCATCAGTTCGCTTACATGATCATCTTCGTTGCAGCAGTAGCAGCAGCTGGTATTGTTCCAGACAACGTACGTGCAGCAGCTAAGAAACTTCAGTCCTTCTTCACCGCAAACCTGATCCTGATTATCATGGTAGGTGTAGGTGTCGATACCAACATTATCGAGCTGGCTAAGGCTATCACTGTTGGTAACGTAGTGATCGCTCTGGCAATCGTAATCGGTGCTATCCTGGGTTCCGCAATCATTGGTTACCTGGTAGGCTTCTTCCCGATCGATTCCGCTATCACCGCTGGTCTTTGCATGGCTAACCGTGGTGGTTCCGGTGACCTGGCAGTACTTGGTGCCTGCGACAGAATGGGCCTGATCGCATATGCACAGTTATCCTCCCGTCTTGGCGGTGGTATCGTATTGATCATTGCAAGTATCCTGTTTGGCGCATTCCTGAAATAGGAAGTTTTGACGGATTTGCGCAATACGTGGGCAGTAATGCTCTGAAAAAATGAAATAGAATAGGAACACAAAAAGGGCAGAATTGGTTTCTGTCCTTTTTGTGTTGCAGGAAATTTCAGAGATATATGTGCATAAGATCTGAACGAATGAAAAATGGAAGCAGGTTTATGAAAACAGATTTTACTGTCAGGCAGAGCTGTGCAAACAGCATCGAATAATGTCAGATTATGCGAAAAAAAACGATGGCTCTTTTTCTATGGTGCAGATATAGTGAAGATGGCACAAGAAAGAAATGTGGTTAAATTCTAAGAAATCTATGTATATTCTTGCAGGAATTCCAAAACAGCATCGGGAAAGGAGATTATCTTTGTTCAGTAAAGTATACAGCGGAGGACTGCGCGGCATTGACGGCTATGTGGTCCAGGTAGAGGCAGACGTCAGTGACGGTCTGCCTGGTTTTTATATGGTAGGGTCACTGGCCTCTGAGGTGAAGGAAGCGGAGGAGCGCGTGCGGACAGCCTTGCGCAATGCAGGATTCCGCCTTTCTTCGAAGAAGATTACAGTGAATCTGTCTCCGGCTAACGTGCGCAAAGAAGGAACGGCGTGCGACCTTCCGGTGGCGGTAGCAGTGCTGGCAGCTTATGGAATTTTAGAACCTTCTTCTTTGAAAGAAACAGGCTTTTTAGGAGAACTAGGTCTGGATGGAAGCATCAAGCCGGTGCGCGGCGTGCTTTCCATGGTGGTTGCCATGGCAGAAAGCGGGATCAGACGCTGTTTTCTGGCAGAAGAAAATGTTGCGGAAGGGGTCGCAGCAGACTGTCTGGACATTGTTCGTATCCGGAGTCTTCAGGAAATTATCGAATTATTAAATGGAACGGGGAAACTCCGGATTGAAAAAGACCAGGGTTTCTGTGCGGCAGATACAAACTATCCGGTAGATTTTAGCGAGGTAAATGGACAACGCCTGATGCGGCGTGCAACGGAGGTGGCGGTGGCAGGAGGACATAATCTTCTTTATATCGGTCCGCCCGGAAGCGGAAAAAGTATGATGGCCAGACGGATCCCGACCATTATGCCGGCACTTTCCCGGGAAGAACAGCTGGAGGTATCCAAGGTTTACAGTATCTGCGGAATGCTGCCGAAAGACCATGCGCTGATCGGGACAAGACCGTACCGGGCACCGCACCATACGATCAGCGCCCAGGCATTGACCGGCGGTGGACTCTGGCCCAAACCAGGTGAAATATCGCTGGCTTCCCGTGGTGTACTGTTTCTGGATGAACTGGCAGAGTTTGAGAAGCGTACTCTGGAAATATTGCGCCAGCCTCTGGAAGAGCATCAGGTTACGGTATCGCGCGTGAATGGCAGCTTTTCATTTCCGGCGCATTTTATGCTGGCAGCAGCGCTAAATCCGTGTCCGTGTGGCTATTATCCGGACCGTTCCAAATGCAGCTGTACGGAACATCAGGTGCGGCGGTATCTGGGAAAGATATCCAGGCCATTGTTAGACCGGATCGATATCTGCGTCGAGGCGGCTCCGGTTACCTACCGTGATATCCGCACAGAGCAGGTAAATGAATCATCGCAGGAGATCCGCTCACGTATCGAAGCTGCCAGAAAGATCCAGTCAAAACGTTATGCCGGGAGTGGCATTTATACCAACAGTGAGATGGGAATCCGGCAGATCCGTAAATTCTGCAAATTGAAGGAAGAGGACGAGGCTTTTCTGCAGCAGATCTTTTCGCGACTGGGCTTAAGTGCCAGAGGATGCCATAAGATATTGAAAGTAGCTCGGACTTTGGCTGATCTGGAAGGAAAAGAACAGATTGAGCGGGCACATCTTAGAGAGGCGGCAGGTTACCGGGATCTGCAGGAACGTTACTGGGGGAAAGAAGGAGAGGCATAGCGGGTGGAAGAACTGTACGAAAATTTGGCAGAAACAGAAAAACTGGAACAGGAACGACAGGCGCTGTTTTACCTGACCCAGATTCCGGACGTGGGTGCGGTTTCTATCCGAAAGCTGGGAGAATATTTTGGCAGTTTTTCCTGTCTATATAATATAGAAGAAACAGCTTTGCGGGAGTCTGGAATTCTTCGGGAAAAACAGGTTCTGGCATTTTTAAAAGCCGTAGAGCAGAGAGAAAGCATCATGGAGCAGTATGGAAAGCTGGCTGAGCGGGGAATCCGCTTTGTCACACCGTTGGATAAGGAGTATCCGTGCCAGCTTTTGCAGATTTACGATTATCCCATGGGGCTGTATGTACGGGGAAAACTGCCGGTGCCGGAGCAGCCGGTGGTGGCGATTGTCGGAGCCAGGGGCTGTTCGGAGTATGGTCAGAGTCTGGCAGCAATGTTTGCCCAGATGCTGTCCGAAGAAGGAACACAGATCATCAGCGGACTTGCTCTCGGGATTGACGGGGCGGCGCACCGGGGAGCCCTGAAAGCGGGAGCAGATACCTACGGGGTGCTGGGGTGCGGCGTGAATATCTGTTATCCATCTGCACATTATAAGCTGTATGGACAGATGATCGAACATGGAGGGATTATTTCCGAGTTCCCACTGGATACCAGACCGGACCGGATGCATTTTCCAATGCGAAACCGGATCATCAGCGGGCTTGCGGATGCCATTCTGGTTGTGGAAGCAAAAGAAAAGAGTGGTTCCCTCATCACGGCCGAGCTTGGACTGGACCAGGGAAAGGAAATCTTTGCCATTCCTGGGCGGATCACGGATCATTTAAGCGAAGGCTGCAACCGTCTGATCCAGCAGGGGGCACATATGGCAATTTCACCAAATGATATCCTGGAATACCTGGGGGTAAAGTGCCGAAAAAGGTTAATTATTCATGAAAAAAATGTAAATGCACTTGCAAAGCCTGAAAAAATGGTGTATGCTTGCCTAGATTTCAAGGCGAAACATTTGGAAGAAATTTCAGGTAAGTGTGGCATGAGCATCAGCGCGTGTATGGGGATCTTGCTGGAGCTGGAATTGCAGGGCTACGTGTTTCGTGCGGCGAATCATTATTATGGAAAAAAGATCTGAAAACCGCATGCCGGTTTTCCAAGATCCGGTATTTAGGAGTAGCTATGGCAAATAATTTAGTGATTGTGGAGTCTCCTGCAAAGGTGAAAACCATCAAAAAATTCCTTGGTTCCACCTATGAGGTGGATGCTTCCAACGGACATGTGAGAGATTTACCAAAGAGCAGCCTCGGATTTGACGCTGAACATGATTACGAACCGAAATATATTACGATTCGCGGAAAAGGTGACATTCTGGCAAAGCTTCGCAAAGAAGTGAAGAAAGCGGATAAGATCTATCTTGCAACGGACCCGGACCGCGAGGGAGAAGCCATTTCCTGGCATCTCATGAAGGCTTTGAAGCTGGATGAGGCAAAGGACAAAAAGGTTTACCGGATCAGCTTTAACGAGATTACCAAGAACGCGGTAAAAGCATCTTTGAAGGCTCCGCGTGCGATCGATATGAATCTGGTCGATGCCCAGCAGACCAGACGTATGCTGGACCGTATGGTAGGCTACCGCATCAGCCCGCTTTTATGGGCAAAGGTCAAACGTGGTCTGAGTGCCGGACGCGTACAGTCCGTGGCTCTGCGCATGATCTGCGACCGGGAAGAGGAGATTGAGGCTTTTATTCCGGAGGAATACTGGAACCTGGAGGCAGAATTTTCCCAAAAGGGCAGCAAAAAAACTTTAAATGCCAAATTTTATGGCACACGGGATGAGAAGATTGCCATTCACAAAAAAGAAGAGCTGGACCAGATCTTAAAAGCCCTGGAAGGAAAAGAGTACGTTGTGGAAAACGTCAAATACGGTGAGCGCAGCAAAAAGCCGCCGATCCCGTTTACCACCAGTACTTTGCAGCAGGAAGCATCCAAGGTATTAAACTTCTCTACCCAGAAGACGATGCGGATCGCACAGCAGCTTTATGAGGGCGTAGATGTGAAGGGACACGGTACCATTGGTCTGATCACCTACCTGCGTACCGATTCTACCCGAATCGCAGAAGAGGCAGATGCAGCAGCACGCGCATACGTAGAGCGTACCTTTGGTGCGGACTATGTATTGCAGCAGGATCAGGCTAAGAAAACCACTGGCAAGATCCAGGATGCGCACGAGGCGATCCGACCGACTGATATCACCCTGACACCGACCATCGTGAAGGAGTCCCTGCAGCGCGACCAGTTCCGCCTGTACCAGCTGATCTGGAAGCGCTTTACTGCAAGCCGTATGCAGCCGGCTGTTTACACTACCACATCCGTGAAAGTGGCAGCAGGTGATTATCTTTTTATCCTGGCGGCATCCAAATTGTCGTTTGATGGTTTTATGTCTGTTTATGTGCAGGAGGATGACAAAGAAGCAGGCAATGCACTCCTTGGAAAGCTGGAGACCGGAGATGTCCTGAACCTGGCAGAGTTAAAGCCGAGCCAGCATTTTACCCAGCCTCCTGCCCACTACACCGAGGCTTCCCTGGTTAAGGCTATGGAGGAGCAGGGCATTGGCCGTCCGAGTACCTATGCGCCGACCATTACCACGATTCTGGCAAGACGCTACGTGACAAAGGAAAACAAGAACCTTTACGTGACAGAGCTTGGCGAGGCCGTGAACGGTATCATGAAGAAATGTTTCCCGAGTATCGTGGATTTAAGTTTTACCGCAAACATGGAACTGCTTCTGGATAAAGTGGCAGACGGTACCGTAAAGTGGAAGACGATCGTGGAAAACTTCTACCCGGATCTGGACCAGGCAGTCACCACGGCAGAAAAAACTCTGGAGTCCGTCAAGATCGCCGATGAAGTGTCCGATGTGATCTGCGATGTCTGCGGACGGAACATGGTAGTAAAGTATGGCCCGCATGGAAAATTCTTAGCCTGCCCGGGCTTTCCAGATTGCAAAAATACCAAGCCGTATCTGGAAAAGACCGGCGTGGCATGCCCGCAGTGCGGAAAAGATATTGTCATCAAGAAGACCAAGAAGGGAAGACGTTATTACGGCTGCGAAAACAATCCGGAATGCGACTTCATGTCCTGGCAGAAGCCATCTGCAGAGCGTTGTCCGAAATGCGGCAGTTACATGGTAGAGAAGGGAAGCAAGCTTCTCTGCGCCAATGAACAGTGCGGATACACCACAAATATCAAAGAAAAACAGTCCAATGATTAAATTAATTGAAAATTTCAAAAAACTCTTGTTATTTGTCCAAAGTCGTGCTAATATTTAGATATTGGAGAAGACATTTGAAACGAATATCAATGAATTGAGGAGGTTTTTTGAAATGAGTGTACAGCTTCTTGATAAGACGAGAAAAATCAATAAGTTACTGCATAACAACAATTCCCATAAAGTGGTATTCAACGACATCTGCAAAGTCCTGAGCGAGATCCTTCTTTCCAATATTCTGGTGATCAGTAAGAAAGGAAAAGTTCTTGGCGTAGGTCTTTGCCCCGGTGTAGATGAGATTGAGGAATTGATTGAAGATCAGGTGGGTGGATTCGTAGACCGTATGCTGAATGAACGACTGCTCAGCATCCTCTCCACGAAAGAAAACGTGAACCTCGCAACACTTGGTTTCGCAGAGGAAAACGTAAAGAAATACCAGGCCATCATTACCCCGATCGATATTGCTGGGGAGCGCCTTGGTACCCTGTTCATTTACAAGTGCGATGAGCAGTACGACATCGACGATATCATCTTAAGTGAGTACGGCACCACCGTAGTCGGTCTGGAAATGATGCGTTCCGTGAATGAAGAGAACGCAGAAGAGACCAGAAAAGTGCAGATCGTAAAATCTGCCATCAGTACCTTATCCTTCTCCGAACTGGAAGCCATCACCCATATCTTTGAAGAGCTCGACGGAAACGAGGGAATCCTGGTAGCCAGCAAGATCGCAGACCGTGTCGGCATTACCCGTTCCGTGATCGTCAATGCGCTGCGCAAGTTTGAGAGTGCAGGCGTCATTGAATCCCGATCCTCCGGTATGAAGGGAACCTACATTAAGGTCTTAAACGATGTGGTATTCGATGAACTGAAAAATATTAAAATGTCAAAATAAGCCGGTATCAGAAAACCAGAAAGGATAAAAGGAACGGAATTTCTCTGTTCTTTTTATCCTTTTTTTGCGAAAAAGTCCTTGTCAAACCATGGCAGTTATGATATCATAGTGAGGCTGACAAAAAACACGTCTGCTGATTCTGACGGTGGTGCCGTATGGTCCCGGAGGAAGCACAAGACGCAGGCGGAAGTAAAAAACCAAATGGAGGAAACAAACATGAGCGTTATTTCTATGAAGCAGCTGTTAGAAGCTGGTGTTCATTTCGGACATCAGACCAGAAGATGGAACCCGAAAATGGCTCCGTACATCTACACCGAGCGTAACGGTATCTACATCATCGACTTACAGAAGTCTGTAGGCAAGGTAGACGAGGCTTACAACGCAGTATCCGAGATCGCTGCAAACGGCGGCACCATCCTTTTCGTTGGTACCAAGAAGCAGGCTCAGGACGCTATCAAGACTGAGGCAGAGCGTTGCGGAATGTTCTATGTAAACGAGAGATGGTTAGGCGGTATGCTGACCAACTTCAAGACCATCCAGAGTCGTATCGCAAGACTGAAAGCAATCGAGACCATGGCTGAGGACGGTACTTTCGACGTACTGCCGAAGAAGGAAGTTATCGAGATCAAGAAAGAGTGGGAGAAGCTGGAGAAGAACCTTGGCGGTATCAAAGAGATGAAGAAACTGCCAGACGCTATCTTCATCGTAGATCCGAAGAAGGAGAGAATCTGCGTACAGGAGGCTCATACTCTGGGTATTCCGTTAATCGGTATCGCTGATACCAACTGTGATCCGGAAGAGCTTGACTACGTAATCCCGGGTAACGACGATGCAATCAGAGCCGTTAAATTAATCGTGGCTAAGATGGCAGATGCAGTAATCGAGGCAAACCAGGGTGAGGCTCAGGCTGACTTTGCTGAGGCATTCGAGGCAGAGGAAACTACCGAGGCTTAATCGAACAATAAGGTGCTTCGACCTGCAGGATATGCAGGTCGGAGCATTTTAAGTTTCATGGGAAATTCGTCCTGTGAAAGAAGACGCTCCGCTGAATGCGCATTTGGCGCAAAGGCACATTTTGCGTTACGAAACAAAATTTTTAAAATATAAAATGGAGGGAATTAACAATGGCAGTTACTGCAGCAATGGTAAAAGAGTTAAGAGAAATGACCGGTGCAGGTATGATGGATTGCAAGAAAGCACTTGCAGCTACCGACGGTGATATGGACAAGGCAGTAGAGTTCTTAAGAGAGAAAGGACTTGCTGGCGCAGAGAAGAAGGCTGGCCGTATCGCAGCAGAGGGTATCGTAGCAACCGCTATGACTGACGACGAGAAGAAGGCTGTTGTTGTTGAGGTTAACGCTGAGACCGACTTCGTTGCAAAGAATGCAAAATTCCAGGCTTACGTTGCACAGGTTGCAGCACAGGCTCTGACCACTACCGCAGCAGACATGGACACCTTCATGGCTGAGAAGTGGGTAGCAGACGAGACCCTGACCGTAAAAGAGGCTCTGTCTTCCCAGATCTCCATCATCGGTGAGAACATGAACATCCGTCGTTTCAAACAGGTTGTAGAGGAGAACGGTGTTGTTGTATCCTACATCCATGCTGGCGGCAGAATCGGCGTTTTAGTTGACGTTGAGACCGATGTTGTTAACGATGCTGTAAAAGAGATGGGCAAGAACATCGCTATGCAGATCGCAGCTCTGAATCCGAAGTACACCAGCCGTGACGAGGTTAGCGCTGAGTTCATCGAGCACGAGAAAGGCATCCTGATGGCTCAGATCCAGAACGATCCGAAGGAAGCTTCCAAGCCGGAGAAAGTAATCCAGGGCATGATCCAGGGTCGTATCAACAAAGAGATGAAAGAGATCTGCCTGTTAGACCAGACCTACGTAAAGGCAGAGGATGGCAAGCAGTCCGTAGCTCAGTACGTAGCTCAGGTAGCAAAAGAGAACGGCGCTAAGATCACTGTGAAGGGCTTTGTTCGTTTCGAGACCGGTGAGGGCCTTGAGAAGAAAGAGGAGAACTTTGCAGAGGAAGTTGCAAAGCAGATGGGTAACTAATGCGAATTTCGCATTTGATCCGCTTCTAAAATTGACAGCTTAGTACAATTTAATAGAAGACGATATAAGTCCGGGAATCCAGCGTTTATGCGGGTTTCCGGACTTTTTCTTTGCGCTTTTATTGTGGCAGATGTTATAGAGTGGATAGCATAAGTTGTTACCAGATTTTACACCTTCGTATACAAATTTGTACAGTCGTTGTACAAAACTTGTATCGAGGGGAAAATTGCTAATTTTATAGAAGAGATACTGTCTGGTTTATAGGACATCTAAGCTCTTTTCGAAAAAATGTTTACTATACAAAAATTTGTACACTAAAATAGGTGTACAAAAATAGATTTGTACACCATCGAAAAATGGCTTAAATATGCGGTTTGTAAGAGTTGGCGTTGATACAAAAATGCTTGCTTGTGTGTGAAATTTGTATAGTAAAGGATAACAGAAGCCGCCAGCGGAAGAGATGCTGACGGCTTTCCTATATAATAAAGATACATCCAACCAATTCCACAAAATCACATTGCCTATCTTTACGATCCCTGCTATTCTATATACAAGATACAAAACAAGGACGTGATACTTAATGAAACCAGGCGATATAGCATGCTGCGGAATGGAGAGGTGAATACAACCTATAATGATGATGCGATCTACACACCAGATGTTGTGGTTTTTAAGGATGATCACCGAATGCAGATGCTCCCGGAAAGTCAGCGAATGAGTCTGGATGTAATTACGATTGCAGCCCCAAATCTCCGCCCGAATCCAAACAACAAGTGGAACCCGGAGCCATCCAAGGCAATTGCGGTGAAGCCGATGGAACTGCTTGCAATCCATAAAAAACGTGCAAAGCGTCTTTTTTCCATAGCAAAGGAGAATGGTGCAGAGGTGCTGATACTCGGAGCTTTTGGATGCGGGGCATTCCAGAATCCGCCGGAGGTTGTGGCACGGGCTTATAAAGAAGTACTGGCTGAGTTTGAATACGATTTTGATACCGTGGAATTTGCCGTGTACTGTCCGAAGCGGGATCAAACAGTAAATCCGAGTGGAAACAATTATGCGGTGTTTAAGCGGCTACTTGGAAACAGAAAATAGATAGGTGAGAAAAGGAAGAAGAAAAATAATGTTTGGTTTCTCCCAGATTCTCTCCGAATTTTCTATGAGACAGCACGTATGTGTGGTAGAATAGAAACAGAAAATCCCCCTTGCTGTATGTGTATGGCTGCAAAGCTACAAGGGTGGACAGATGGCGTAACCTGCAACCATGCGCGGGCGATTGCAAAGCGGGGATCATTCCCCGCCGCCATACGAATAAGGTAGAATAGAAGCTGCAAATCGGAAGTTACAGGAGGAGAGTTTATGAATATGATGTTTGATTTATTTGATTTGATTTTTCCAGTTATGTTTTTACTGATATTTGGGATGATCCTATTTACCTTCATAAGTGGAATAAGAACTTGGAATAAAAATAATAATTCTCCCCGTTTAACGGTGGAAGCCAGGGTGGCTGCCAAGCGACAGAATACGACACATCACAACGAGCCGGTTGGAGGAGACACTTCAGGAACTCACGGGTATCATACTACCACCAGCACCTCTTATTATGTTACTTTTGAGGTGGAAAGCGGTGATCGGATGGAATTTTCTGTATATGGAAAAGAGTATGGAATGCTGGCAGAAGGAGACGAAGGAAAGCTGACATTCCAGGGAAGTCGTTATCTGGGATTCGAGAGGGCTATTGAAAAATAGAAGTAGAATTTCAATTTGTAGAATTAAGAAAATCGGAACTTGACAAGGAGTTTTGATAGCGTGAAAAAAATATTTCTTAAAATTGTGATAGGGGTTGTTCTTGTTTGTATTTTATTTGTTTGTTTTCTTTATACGAACAATGAGATCGGCGTGACTTCATCTAAGCTGGAGACAGATATTCGTTCGTCGCAGAAGATTAAGGATGATTGGACGGTCGATGGAAGCGTTTCCAGCACGATGGCTGCATATATTTCTTACCCTCAGGATTTGAGTGACCATTCTTTTTCCGTCTATCTCAACCGCCCTGGTCTTTCCTTTGGATACTTTTTCCGTGGGGGTGGAAACCTTTCGGGGGTTCAAAGAGGAATTGCCGAGTACACCGTAGAAGGATATAATGAGCGAGCATTTATTTCTATGAATCAGCAACAGGTAACACAGCTTGAAATAGATGACGGCAACACAATTCATGTGCTTGACATTGACAGCAATAAACCTTTTGCGATTGTTTTGCCTATAAATGCGGGAACCATTACATTCTATGATGTGAATGGCAATACTGTGGAATACTGGAACAATTCTCTTTGACAACTTCCAGTTTTCTTAACTGGATAAATCGTAATTTGTGGAGAGATTTCTTGAACTTTCCTTATTTTACGGGCTTTCCAGCCCCTTAAATAGTGAAATGATATGTATTTTCCCTTATTTTTGACCTTATGCGGAATCAGCAAGGGAAATAAGGGAATTTTTTATTTAGTCGTTGCCTGCCACTTTATCAAGAAGTCTGGCGGAGTTCCGCTTTGCCTTTCTTGTAGAGTGGGCGTAGACATTCATTGTGGTACTGACATCAGAGTGCCCTAACAGTTCCTGCACATCTTTTGGGGCAGCTCCGTTTGAGAGGAGGTTGCTTGTGTAGGTGTGTCGCAACTGGTGGAAATGGAAATTCTCAAATCCGTCCAGCCTTTTTGCAACTGATCGGCAGGCAATGCTGAGTGTGCTTGGCAGTTCCAGACATCCGTCCGGTCTCAGGCAGACAAAGGAGATTTCCTTGTAATCTACCGGGATTTCTTCGGTTCCGTCCAGATGATAATATTCATAATACACTCTGTTTTTGTCCTGTGCTTCCTTGTAGAAATTGCGGTGGTAAAGTTCACCATACTGCATCCGGCTTTTAAGCTGTTTTTTTCTGGCGGTTTTCAGTATTTCAGTCAGAGTATCGCCAAAATCAACAATCCTTACTTTCTTTCGCTTGGTCGGTCCGATGATGTTTTTATGTTTTGTGCCATCATAGCGGATACTTCTTTTAATGGTCAGGCATTGTTCTTCAAGATTGATGTCCTGCCATGTCAATCCGCAAACTTCACCGATACGAAGTCCCGCATAGTATGCGATCTGGATTGGCAGGATTGCAGGTGGATTCTTTACTTTGAGGTATTCTATCAGTCTCTCATAATCTTCATGGGAAATAGGCTGTATGCCTTCTTCTACCTCATCATCTGAGAATAAATCCACATCCTCTGCCTGTTTTTTCAGCTTAATATACTGCATAGGATTAAAAGTAATCAACTGTTTTGGAAATACTGCAAACCGGAAAGCCTGTTGTAATACTGCTGAAAAGGAATGGATGTAATCTTTACTGTATCCTTTTCTCACTTTTCCATCTGGAAATTCCCCACCGAATGTAAGCAGATCGAGAAATGCCTGTAAATGTTCAGCAGTAACGGTTTTTAATTTGCGTTCTGCAATCGGATGTTTCTTGATACAACGGATTGCACCAAGATAATTTTCCACTGTACCATTGCTGAGTGTTCCGACTTTCAGTTCTTCTTCCGCCCACATATCAAGAAGTTCTCCTACAGTAAGATTATCTGTCTTTGCGACAAATTTCTTGCTTTCGTAATCATCCATTGCCTGACGGAGCAGTTTTTCCGTTTCACTTTTACTTTCTGTTCCAGCGTATTCTTTCTGAACCAGATTGCCGCTTGCATCTTCTACATAGAAGCGGTAGTACCATTTCTTTCCTTTTTTTCTTACAGATCCTTTTGCCATAATCGTGTGTCTCCTTTCGATATCAGACAATCGGAACTGATGAAATGCTTCTTGCGTGTAAGTATATCATAACTCCGGTTGTCGTTCTATACCGAATCGGAATCCTCATACAAAACTTCTGATAAAAGATTTTCAAGCCTTTGTTCTGCCATTTCCGGTTTCTTGGAATAAAGCCTTACGATATCTGCCATGTCGTTAAAGGCATTAACAGTGTGGGTGATCTCCCGGAGAAACATAATCTCGTTATATTCATCATTCGATTCAAACCCCATTACTTTTGCAATATCAGCTTCATTCGTGTTGCCCTTGTAATTCTTGCAGGCAAACTGGAATGATTCCAGAAACAGGTTATATTGCTTTAACATCAACAGCAGTAAATCTTTGGAAAAAGCATCTTCCTTTTTACTAAGGTCGAGAGGTAACTGTTTGAGAATATCGCCCATTGCATCACGAATCTGTAATTCTTTCTTATCCGTAATATCGGTTTCGTATTCATCGGTTTCCCCTCTGAGCCATTCAATAGATACATGAAGTGCTTCCGAAAGACCTTCCAGCACCATCTTTTTGGTATTGTCAATCGAACCATTCTCATAACGCAGGATTGTGGAAGCGGTAACTCCCATCTTCTCTGCAACATAAGGCTGTGTCAGATTTAATTCCAGACGACGCTGTTTTGCCCTGCTGCCTATCAGCTTGCGTAGTTCTTTATCTTTCATGCTGATTGCCTCCTTTTTCGGTATGTATGAATTATAGCATGTACCTCACATAATTGCAATATGCAATATAATAATTATTTTTAAAATTTCATAACGCTTGACAACACAATATAAAACCGCTATACTAACAGCACAACAGAAATTGCATAATGCAATTCATAAGGAGGTGACAAGATGACGGAAAGAAAGATTGCATTATCCATCGAGGAAGCAGCCGACTATACAGGAATTGGCAGAAACACTTTGAGAAAGCTGGTTGAATGGAAGAAACTTCCGGTATTAAAAGTCGGAAGAAAAGTCCTTATTAAAACTGACATTCTGGAAAAGTTCATGGAAGCCAACGAGGGGCGAGATCTGAGGGATAAAGGAAATGTAAAAACTGTCACAAGAAATGTGGCAACTTAAAAAGGCGGCTTCCTACGAAACCGCCAAAGGTTCTATCAGACCGAAGCCATGATATACCTACACGCAAGAGGATTATACCATGTGCTTCTCCTGATATGCAACCGGGAACTAATGTTTATCTTGTCGGAAAAACATCGACAAGATAATGCTCCGCAAGGATGCACCACGATTCTGATTGGAATTATGTCAACAGAGCTGACCAGAATCGTGTGCCAAATCTTAGCAGAGCAAGATTTGATTATAAGAGAAAGGATGAAGACGATATGGCGAAATCAACAAAGACTTATGAAGAAAGAATACGTGCATTAGAGAAAAAGGAACAGGAAAGCATCGAAGCTACCAAAAAGCTCATTGCACAGCGAAAGGAACTGGAAAAGAGAAAGAAAGCCGAGGAAAGTAAAAAACGAACCCACAGGCTCTGTCAGATTGGCGGTGCGGTGGAATCGGTTCTTGGCTGTCCGATTGAGGAGGAAGATTTACCAAAGTTGATAGGCTTCTTAAAAAGGCAGGAAACAAACGGAAAGTTTTTCTCAAAGGCGATGCAGAAAGAGCCACTTACAGATATGGAGGAAGTGTAATGGCGGAGGGAGTGGTTTTTCCATTCCCTTCATTGCCTTTGAATGAAGGGCGCACTTATGGACAACCAGAGGTCGTCCTTATAAGTTTGCCACAAGTGGCAACCGGTCTGCGCTTACGCTTGCCGGGCTCGTTCCGTCGGCGGGGCTTTCAGCCAGACCTGCTCATGCCGCAGGGGGCACTCTTGCGCAGAGGGCGTTCCGACAGCTTCACTTCTGCCAAACCAGAAGAAGATGCTGTCGGAAATCAATGCCGGATACGGCAGAAAGGGGGAATCGTATCATGGCGATATTTCACTTTACAGTAAAGATTGTCGGGCGCAGTAAAGGAAAATCTGTCATATCCGCATCGGCATATCTTAATGGAGATGTGATGAAGAATGAGGAAACAGGCAGAATCAGTTACTATACTTCCAAAAAGGAAGTCGTCTACACCAGTCTGATGATGTGCGAAAATGCACCTCCTGAATGGCTGCATGTACCGGAAGAAAATATAAAAAGGTTTCAACAGTCTATCCGTTATAAAAGAGCGGATGATAAAGATGCCGCACTGGAAAAGTTTAAAATCACATTTCAGAAACAGCGTCTATGGAATGAGGTATTGAAGATAGAAAAAAATGCAGATGCACAGCTTGGACGCTCATTTGAATTTTCCCTGCCGAAAGAATGGA
This sequence comes from Clostridium sp. OM02-18AC, assembly GCF_003481825.1. Taxonomy (GTDB): domain Bacteria; phylum Bacillota; class Clostridia; order Lachnospirales; family Lachnospiraceae; genus Brotaphodocola. Next base: position 122,367 of record NZ_QULW01000002.1, read on the forward strand.
GCAGACAGGAACAGATTGATTATACAACCGAATATATTCAAAAGACTTCCGTTTCCGACATTGTTGTGCTTCATCAGAACGACGAGGACACCGCCCACTATGTAGACAGTATCGGTTTTCAGCAAGTGCCGGAGTTTTTGCAGGAGCAGCAGACCCCCGTATTTGACAAGCTGCCGCCCGAACAGCAGCAAGCCTTGTCCGACACCGTACAAGACACTTTGCAAATGCTGGTTGACGCAGACAAGCGGATTTATGGCGACGTTACGGGCAAGACCCTTGAAGCAATCGCGGCGCAAGGATATTCCTACAAGGACGGGCAGCTTGAAAAGCAGCAGCCGGAAGCGACCCCCGACAGCCTTTTGACGGGTGAAACCGTTAGAACGCCGAGGGGCAATTTTCATATTACCGATATGAGCCGTGAACAGATCGAAGCGGCGGGATTTGGTTTTCACCATGCGTCGGAGGACGGGAAGTATCTCATTATGGGGAATGGCACACAGGCTTATGCCATAGCCGCCGAGCAGCCGCAGCGGGATAATCCCTTAAAGCACGTCGAGGACACCATAGAGCAGAACGACAACAATTTTGACGGGCTTATCAACAATACGCCGCAAACGCCCACCGTTGCAGATTTTGAGCAGCGGGCAAAGGCGGGGGAAGCGATTTCCGTTACCGACCTTGCAAAAGCGGTAAAAGCCGAGAAACGGGAACAGCCGCAGAAAAAACCGTCCATTTTGAAGAAGCTGGACGAATACAAGAAACAGGCGGCGCAGCAGCCGAAAGATAAACAGAAAGAGCATAAAAAGGATTTGGAGGTTTGATAGCATGAATACCCGCTTTACCATTGAGGAAGAAAACATTGTTGCGATCTACGCCGAGGACAGCCGGGAAACAACGCTTGAAAATATCCTTGCCGCCATGCCCTACATGGACGAGGATATGCGCCAGCTTGCCGCCGCAGCGGTGAACAAGCTGCAAGCCATGACGGACAGCGAGTTTTCCGAAAGGGAGTTTATCTTGACCGACGAGGAATAGCCCATAGAGAACAGGGGCGCGGTTGCCGATTTCCGGCACCGCGCCCCTGTTCTTTTTTTGTCCTTGCGTGGACAATTAGAAAGCCGTTTTTGCGGGTTTGAATATACTTTATCGTCTATGTCGTTTTCATGCGCTGGAAGCCGCAGAAACACAGGCGTTTTCAGCCCTTAACATTCCACTTGCCACCCCATGTTTTGCGCCTTATCGCTCCTGCTCCCGCGCCCTGCTTTGGGACGGGTAAAGAATACTATCGACGTTCTTTTTGACAACGCCGTATTCCTGCATTTGCTTCTTCCGTTATCTCCCTTGCTGTTGCGGTTACAATCCGTATGCCTTTATCGCTCATACCGTCCAGCAGCGCGTCAAGCTGCCGCCGCCCGGTGGATTTCTCCGCATTGCTGTTCGGGAAGAAAAATTGATCTACCGAAATATGATACCGGGTTACAAGGTCATAGAATACCTGTAAACTCGGCTGTTGTCCCTTGTTCTCGATATTCGCAAGGTAGCGCGGGGAAATATATAACTCGTCGCTTACCTTTTTGCGGCTCTCGCCGTATTCATTTCTCGCGGCTTTTATAGCTGCCCCGAAAGCCTTAAAGTCGTACAATGGTACGGGTCTTTTTGCCATTTTCATTCACCCTGTTACATTTTACAGTTCACCTTTCTTTTTGGATATGTCCACACAATTCATATCATTAGGTTAAATACTTCCTGTTGTGTATTGACAGTAGACTGATTTTCTGATAAAATAAAATTTATGTAAAAGGAGGCGGCGTTTATGTTGCATAGCATGCGTATTAGATAAGCATTGAAAAAAAGGATTTTCCCATTTTCAACATGGGCTTTTTTGTCATGCTTATTTTGCGGATGCTATACAAAAAACTAACGACGTATAGATATAGTATAGACATAGTGCAAGCTATGCCTTAGTTTTGTTGTACTGCTCTGTGCATTATAAATGCAGGTCAATGCTCATGTTGAGGATTGACCTGCATTTTTTTGTGTAAAAAGGACGAGTGAAATATAATGCTTAAAAAATATTGGATAAAATGTCCGATTTGTAACGGAAAGACGAGAGTTCAAGTATTTCATAATACTGTATTAAAAGATTTTCCTCTTTTCTGCCCTAAATGCAAATTGACGCATATCATTGATGTAGAAAAATTAGAGATTGTAATCAAAAATACAGAAAAACAAACTTTTATTATTTAGAAGAAAGGATATAAAAATGAAACGTTTACCTAAATATACGCCTGCGGAAGTACGGAATGATCCATACGGATTTACTTACAAAGAAATGTCGGAAGTTATTGGCGAGAATGAAGCAAAAGCCTTATATGAAGAATTATATAAGCAATTACCACGCAAAAAAAATCTATCAATGTTGGTAAAAAATATTTGCAAAAGCAGTGATACTGAAAAGTATGTTTACGAACTGAAAGACAACAAATACATTGAAACGGTTTTTATCAAGCGGCGAGATGGTGGAACTGTTTGCGTGAGCACACAAGTCGGTTGTCCTGTTGGTTGTATTTTTTGTGAGTCCGGGCGAAATGGCTTTGTTCGTAATCTAACATCGTCAGAAATCGTACAACAGATTATATTGTTGCGTCGAAAAGTAAACCGTATCGTTTTTATGGGTATGGGAGAGCCTTTATTCAATTATGACAACTTGATAAAAGCAATCCATATTCTCCGAGATAGATATGGGCTCAACTTTCCAACCGACGGCATTACCATATCAACAGTTGGTCCGGTCGATCAATTAAAAAAATTGCGCGAGGAACATCTTAAAATTCAGTTGACAATATCTTTACACGCAGCAACACAATCTGCAAGAAATCGTATTATTCCTCACATGCGCATATATGCTATTGAAGATGTTGTTAAGCAAGCCTTATCCTATTCTGAAAGGCATAATCGCAAAATTGTCTTTGCGTATTTGCTTTTACCGGGTATAAATGACCGGCCCTCAGATGTAAGACAACTTGCAAAATGGTTTCGGGGCAAAAAAGTTATGATTAACGTGTTACAATACAACCCAACAAGCAATTCAAGAATTAAAGCACCACAGAAACGGGAAATAGTTGCATTCAAACATCAATTAGAGCAAGCAGGACTTGAAGTTACTATGAGAGTTTCTCATGGCAGAGAGATTAACGCGGCTTGTGGACAGTTAGCTAACACATATAATAAATTCAAAAAAAAATGATTAAAAGTGCCAGACGCATAGACGCAGAGCCGATAACGCATTAGGTCAAAAAACCTATGTGTTATCGGCTTTTTTATTTAATATTGCGCAAAAGCCGCTGTTCCCTATTATAGAATGGATTGCGGGTAGTGTATTAAAGTCGCCCTTTTTTAAGGATACGGCGGTATCGGGGAGGTATCGCCGTGTCCATTTTTATTTACTGTAACCCGCCTAATGCTTTGCGGTCAAAAAAAGCTATGCTCCGCAAGCGGGATATTCCGGCTATGAATGTGAACTGTCAATACATTTAGCTACTGCTTACATTTCCTTTGCGCCCGTCCGCGTCTTGCGGACGGGCGCATTTTGCTTTTTTCAACTTTTTTCTGAAAAGCGCACTCAAGAGCCATCTCCCGAACGGGTACGGAGCGAAAGGGGCAGAGAGGACAAGCCCTTAACTCCCGTCCTCTACTCCACGCGGGAAGGAGGTGAACTCTATGGAGCTATCTTCTTCCGACAAGGAAAGAATACAACATCAGTACGACGCATTAGCAAAGAAAACTTTGGTCGGCGAAGCGAAAAGCCACCGCCGCACTCTTGCGAAACGCGCAGCACGCGAAGTTACTTTTTCGGATTTGAGCGAAAGCGAACTCGCGCAGCTTTTCACAACGGACGAATACGAAAGCGATTATTTCCGTTTTCAAGTGTCCGGCTTTGATGTACTCGTCAAAAATGAACTGCTTGCCGAAGCCCTTAACGCTTTGCCCGAAAGGAAACGCGACATTATCCTTTTGTCCTACTTCTTGGATATGAGCGACGCGGAAATTGGCGAACTGCTGAATGTTGTACGCACGACGGTTTTCCGGCACAGGAAATCCGCGCTTGCGAAAATCAAACAGTATTTGGAGGGAAAAGCAGATGATGAATACCGTTAGGAAGTCTGAAAATCTGTTGCCGTTCCCTGTCATTTCCGCAGCGGCAAACGGCGACACAACCGCCATGTGCGCGATCTTGAAGCACTACGAGGGTTACATAGCGAAACTTTGTACCCGCACGCTGAAAGACGACGCGGGCAATACCTATTCCTATGTGGACGAGGAAATGCGTAACAGGCTGCAAGTGCGCCTTATTACCCGCACCCTTGCTTTTCATGTAGGATAATCTTTTAGCCCATGCGGGGAGCGTGTCCCCTTTCCACGCTTCCCGTTATGGGCTATTTGTCGTTCCGCAAAAGCATATCCGCTGTTGATGTGCTTTTGCAGGCCGACAAAGCCTATTGTTCTTTGACAAAGAAAGCGGCCTTTGGTGCGCAGCATAACAGGCAAACGGGTACATTCCGTCTGTACCGAGCCAGTCGGCGGGTACGCCATGACAGCTTTTCCCCATAGGGGAAAAGCCGAGCGAGAACTACCGCGCCGTAAAACAGGTTTAGCAGCTTGTGGGCGACGACATACAAGGCGGCACAATGATACTCCCGCGTTGAACACCCTCAAAGTATTGCGCGGCGCACCCATAAGCATGGGCCGGGGTGAAACTCCCGTGAGGTTGCAGCTAACAACCGCCCGTTTTTGCCTTTTGACGAATATAGTTTATCCATACAGGAAAAGGAGGTTTTTCTAATGGATAAAAAACAGACAATTACAACCGAACGCAAAATAGGGAAAATCACCTATCTTGTTCAAGCGTTGCCGAGTGAAAAGGCAACCGATACAATCCATAAAAAGATTGAGAAACTCATTGTAAAGGATTTGCAGAAAAAGCCCGGAAATCCGGGATTTTTAGCGTCCGAGTAGTGCATTAGGCGGCGGGATATGGTATAATGATAGCAACACATTATACCTGTTTATTCGGCTGTCGGAAAGGAGGACTAATGTTACAGTCGAATAAAATCACCGCCCTTTACTGCCGTTTAAGTCAAGAGGATATGCAAGCCGGAGAAAGCGGAAGCATACAGCACCAAAAAATGATACTTCAACGCTATGCGGACGAACACCATTTTTTGAACACAAAGTTTTTTGTGGACGACGGATTTTCCGGCGTGAGTTTTGAGCGCGAGGGGCTGCAAGCGATGTTGCAGGAAGTGGAAGCCGGACGAGTGGCGACGGTCATTACCAAAGACCTTTCCCGTCTTGGCAGAAACTATCTGAAAACGGGCGAACTCATAGAGATTGTATTTCCCGAAAACGGAGTACGCTATATCGCGATCAACGACGGAGTTGACACAGCGCGGGAGGATAACGAGTTTACCCCCTTGCGGAACTGGTTTAACGAGTTTTACGCCCGCGACACAAGCAAGAAAATCCGCGCAGTTAAACAGGCACAGGCGCAAAAAGGCGAGCGCGTCAACGGGGAATATCCATACGGCTATATCCCAGACCCGAACAACCGCCACCACCTTATACCCGACCCGGAAACCGCGCCGATTGTCAAACAGGTTTTCGCTATGTTTGTTAGCGGCGTGCGTATGTGCGAAATCCAAAAATGGCTTGCGGAAAACAAAGTCTTGACGATTGGAGCGTTGCGCTATCAGCGTACAGGACAGGCGCGGTATCAGCGGGCAATGATCGCCCCCTATACTTGGCCGGACAAAACGCTCTATGACATATTAGCAAGGCAGGAATATTTAGGGCATACCATAACCGCGAAAACTCACAAGGTATCCTACAAGTCGAAAAAGACCCGGAAGAACGAAGAAGAACAACGCTATTTCTTCCCAAACACCCATGAGCCGCTTGTTGACGAGGAAACCTTTGAACTTGCGCAAAAGCGGATTGCTACCCGCCACCGCCCGACAAAAGCAGCGGAGATTGATATTTTTTCCGGCTTGCTGTTTTGCGCTGGTTGCAGACATAAGATGTATTACCAACAGGGCGTAAATATCGAGCCGCGCAAGTTTTCCTATTCTTGCGGCGCATGGCGCAACAGGGCAAGGACAGGCAGCGAGTGTACCTCTCATTATATCCGCAAAAACGTACTTCTTGATTTAGTGCTGGAAGATATGCGGCGGGTTTTGCGGTATGTTAAGGAACACGAACAGGACTTTATCTGTAAAGCTACCGAGTACGGCGACATGGAAGCGAGAAAGGCATTAGCGCAGCAGCAAAAGGAACTTTTCAAAGCACAGGCGCGTATGACCGAACTTGACACGCTTTTCCGCAAGCTGTATGAGGACAACGCATTAGGCAGACTGACAGATGAACGGTTTGTGTTTCTAACTTCCGGCTATGAGGACGAAAAGAAATCCCTTGCCGCAAGGATAGACGAGTTACAACAGCAGATCGCAACCGTTACCGAGCGAAAAAGGGATATATCAAGGTTTATTCAGATTGTCGGGAAATACAGCGACATACAGGAATTGACCTATGAAAACGTCCATGAGTTTATCGACCGTATTTTGATACATGAATTAGACCGGGAAACCAACACCCGGAAAATCGAAATCCATTATAGCTTTGTCGGACAGGTTGATACCGAGCAGGAGCCGACGCAAGTTGTCAACCATGACCGCCGCAACATGGTAGATGTAAAAAGTATCGCTATCTAACCCCAGCAAAATTCGTACCCGTATAGCCGTCGTCCACATAGAATTTCGGGTTAGGGAAACCGTGTTCCTTTGCGTACTTCATCAGATATTCTTTCTGGTTTACAATGCTGTTGCTCTCGCCTTCCCGTCCGTCGTCCTGGCTTAAACGGCAGTACAAGGCGGTAAATTTTTCCTGCTGTCTTTTCATAAGGTTCTCCTTTCCGACAGCAGACACGGTATTGTGAAGTGTAGGTACAGTGTACCATACCTGTCCTCAAACTTCAACGCTTTAAAGCGGTAATTCTTCTGCGGTCTGCTATGCTCCGTCATCGCCACTCCAATCCCCGTCATTATAACATTCATATCCCTGCATGCCACGCATAAAAATATCCGTAAGCTTGGAAAGCAAATCCCGCCCGTCCTTTCGGAAATGGGCGTCGACGGTGTATTCCGTGCCGCCGATTTTCTCGGTAAAGCTCATCTGCTCTGGAACACGGACAAGGGGAGTGACGTTTTGGACGGGCGGCAGAGGGGGATATACTTTATCGGGATTTACCATAGGGGCGTCCCTGTATTCCTCCATGATTGCCTGTATTTCTTCTTCGGACTTTCTGCTCATCGCAATGATTCCTCCCTCCTGCGGTCTGTTTTGCCTGCCCTCCCGTTCTGGTTTGAACGCTGTTTTTCAGCCGTATCGTGGATTTGGTTTAAACAATCATCAATGTGGGCAGAGCGTTTTTCAATTCCATCCGCATATTTCAGCCGCTTTCGCAGTTCTGTTATCTGCTCCGTCACTCCGTTTTTTTCTTCTCGGAGCGTTTCTTTCTCGGCGGGTGAAGCACGCCGTATCTTATTCTGCAAGTGCCGCCGATAGTCGGTAAGCATGTCCATTTCCGTCTGGTTTTTCTCCCTGTCGGCGTGCAAATCGGAGAGGGTGGAGATGTCATGCTCTGACATATAGCGTACCTGTGCGGTAATCTCGTCCAGTTTCCGAAGCTCCTCTTTCATCAGCGGGCTTGTCGGCTTGTAGTCCGTGCCTTTCGGGAATATCCCCAACTGATAGCACCAGTAATAATACAACGCTAAGATTCCCGTGGTTTTCTGGTGCGGTTTCCAAGCCTTTTTATATTCCTCTGGCATATGGGGAGAGTAGGAAATCCTCGCTTTATAGTTCCCGTACCTTGCCCTTGTGCCTAAATGTGAGCGGATAAAATCGGGCGTTAAGCGTTCATCAAGCGTATCTAATCTTGTAAAATGCTTATACTGCGGCAGCTTCATCTTCCAATGCCCGCCCGAAAAATCAACCTCGTAGCCTTTGTCGGTAAGGTATCTCATCATGTGCGGAATATCCCGACTGCCGCTGATTGCCTCCGCCAAATCTTCCAGATAGACGTTGTAGCGTGTCGGCTTGCCGCTCTTTTCATCCAGATACAGCGGTCTTGAAGGGGCTTTCTTCGGGTTCTCAATCACCGATAATCCGTACTCTCTGCACAAGCGGTCTGACGTTTCCCTTAGCCGTTTCTGCTCCGATTTTGAGTAATTATATTTGCTCCCATCCAGATAGGAAACGGAGTTGAAGCAGAAGTGGTTGTGGAGATGCCCCCTGTCAAGGTGGGTGGCAACGATTATCTGGTACTTGTCGCCCCACATCTCCCTTGCCAGTTTCAAGCCGATTTCGTGGCATTGTTCGGGCGTTACCTCGTCTGGCTTGAAGCTCTGGTAGCCGTGCCAAGCGATATACCCGCCTGTCTTCTGGTACTGCTTTTTCGTCAGAATCATCTGCTGTAACGCTGTTTCTTTTAAACAGTTGATGGCGGAAACAAACTCTCCATTGTCCGTTTTCTCTGGATTTTTCACATAGGAGAACACGTCAAAGAAGTCCTGCATCTCCTTATTCGGCACGGTCTTTTCTGGATTTTCCACATAAGAAATCAGGTCTTTCAACCGTCCTTCGATGTGCCAGAGGCTCGTTGCCGCCATATCAGACTACCCCTTTCCCTGCATATTTTTCCATATCAAACGGTTGTGGCATAGTAAATCTCTGCTGCAAATCCATCACTAACTGCTCAATCTCCTTACAGATTTCAGCGGCGGCAGGATAGAAAGGGACGCATTTTCTGAAAGCATCATGCACTTCATAGAGCTTGCCTAGCAGTTCCCAAAACTCGGTTTGCGGCATTGGCTGTGGGGCATTTCCCCTGCATAACTGACGCATAAATTCTGCTGCGGACAGACCGCAGGCGGATGAATACTGCTTTAATTTTTCATGTTCTTCTTCGCTCAATCTAAAAGTAATGCATACTTTTTCTGATTTTTCTCTACTCATTTTTCTTAATCCTCCAGTCTTATTTTTTCTTTTATCGGGGTAGCTAGGGGCGCTGGACGTCCAGTGGACGTCCGCTTAGCGCCGACCGAAGCGGAGCGTAGACCTGTCCCCTAAGTTAGTCCACACGCCTTTAGGCTGTGGATTGGGATTGTGGCTGACACAATCCGATGCTCGCTATCCCTGCGGACATCTCCGCAGGGCAACTTTTCTGTGCAGCGACATTCTTTATACCTGCCCTTACCCTCCGAAAAGAAAATCCTATGTGCTTCCACCTCCGTTCTGGATTTGATTACCTTTGACTTTTGGATAAATGAAAAAGCCGCTGCACCACACCACGAACGACAAGAGGATTCCCTCTCAATCTGATTCGCAATGTTATGTAGCGGCTTTGAAATTCAAAACCCATGTCAGCCTTGTCGATTGACCAACATTTCAATTTTATATCTATGTACTTATTTAATTTTCAATCTTCCAATTTCCCCATTAGTATTTTAGAATACCATAGCGGCAATATGGCTGTCAAGATTTTGCACAAACTTTTTAGTATTCCCTATGGACAGGGATTTTATTCACTTATTCTAAAATTGGGCGGGAGAATTTTATCCCCCACCCAATAGCCCATAAGAAAGCGTGCTGTATTAGATGCCTATAAAATCTTCTGCAACTTTTTTCTGAGATGGTCTAACCGTGCATAGATAGCACCCGTCGTTAAATGCACAAGCGGGGCAATCTCTTTTGTGGAATAGCCCTGCATTTTCAGCAGAACGATTTGCAGAGTACGCCTGTCCACCGTAAGCAATGCCTGATACAGATTTTCATCCTCGATTTCATCTAATAAATCCGTAACGGTCTTTATCTCGGATGATTGCTCTTTGTCTGCCATAGCACCTCTTTTTGACACTATTTCAAGGACACTGAAAACAGTCAGAGAAGCAGTACATTTACAATTCAGATAAAATGATTGGAGGAACAGAAGTATGCACATTGGTTCTGGTCTAAATACGGTATCTTCAATGTACCGCCAACAAAAAGGCAATAATATGAAAACGCCTGCATCTGGGGAAAAGACATTTTATACGGCAGAAACACCGAAGGTATATCAGATATTCACAACAGATAATATGTTGTGGACAGGAGGTAATGGCACCGGTCTTTCTTATTGTCTTAAATATGCGGATGATTCAACGGATGAAAATCCGGTGGTGTTACATCTAATTACAAAAATACAGCTATTAAAGATACGGTCAAATAAGCTGCTCCATCATGGGAAAAGTATAAAATTAGGAGCTTTAGATAATATCACAAGGGAAAAGTTTTCAAAAACTTCTGGTAACTCTTTGAAATACATATCATATCAATAGATACGATAATATAAATTATGTTTGTATTTGTTGATAACAGGTTTATATCGGAAAAATTGTAAATTTATTTTCTATGTGAATTTTCATTTTTGTAGGGCTGGCATTAGACCAGCCCTTGATTTCATTATAATAGATAAAAAGATATTGAATATATATGCACGGTAAAAAGACGATTCTCAATAAATGAGATTGGGAAAAAGTAACCTTAGTGCTGTTGAAAAAATCACCATAGTTCTAATGAATCTTCTGCATCTACCCATATCTGCATTGTTTCATCAAGATATAATTTTGCATATTCAAGCGGTTTATCAATGGCAAGTGCGTTCAATGCACAGTCTGATCCGGGTGTGGTTTTTAAATCCTTTTCGGCTTCCCAACAGTCAATGCGGAGCATATAACCAGCAGAAGTATAAATATCAATGCTGTTTCTGTGTGGATTGTATTCTGCAAATATTGTTCTCATCGTATAGAATCTCCTTATCATTCAATCAGTCATTTGTTACAAAAATCAGAAGCATTTCAATCAGTTCACCATGTCACTTTTATTTTGTGTTATACTGTTTTATAGATTTTTCTTGCCCTTGTATTTGCCCTTATCAGAGTTCGTAAACGCTGACGGGACGATATAACACAAGGGAAACAATAAGGGAAAGCTCACCTGCGATAAATCCAGTGTTTTCAAGGGTTTGCAGAGAATTTAATAACAAAATATAACAGTTATTAAATTCCCTAAAACAGGTGAAATCTCAATCGTAATTTGAGGAAAAGAAGAATGGAAGATAAAAAAATATTACTCGATAATATTAACAAAATTCATACAACTGAACTGGGAGTTGATAGAATTAAAAGAAATCTAAAAATAGATATAGTAGATGTTGTTGAGTATTGCAAAAATAAGGTGTTGGATGAAAAGTGCCATATATACAAACAAGGTAAAAATTGGTATTGCGAAATTGAAAATGTCAAAATCACTATCAATTCATATGGTTATACAATTATTACAGCACATATTATTAAGTAAATTATAAGTTGAGGTGAAATTATGGCGTCAAGCAAAGAATATTTAGAGTTTATTTTAGGGCAGCTATCTGAGTTAGAAGAAATTACTTATCGAGCTATGATGGGAGAATTTATTATTTATTATCGAGGAAAGATTGTAGGTGGTATCTATGATGATAGATTACTTGTTAAACCAGTAAAATCAGCAATTAGTTATATGCCGACAGCTTCATATGAATTACCCTATGAGGGAGCAAAAGAGATGTTGTTGGTAGATGAAGTTGATAATAAGGGATTTTTGGCAGGTTTGTTTGGTTCTATGTATGACGAACTGCCAGCTCCAAAACCGAAAAAGAAGAAATAAACAAATTCTAATTTATAAAGGAGAATATTGATGAAACTATTTTTATGTTCACATTTTTCAAGTGTAGGAAGTCTGATAAAGGAAGAAATTGAAAATAAGAAAGTCGCATTTATTCCAACAGCTTCGCTGCGTGAAGGCTACACCGGTTATGTCGGCTCGGCTCGAAAGCTATTCAATAAACTGGGAGCAACCGTAACGGAAATTGATATTTCAACGGAGGCTTATTTAACGATACAGTCCGTTTTTGAAGATGCGGATGTGATCTATTTTACTGGTGGAAATTCTTTCTTTCTTATGGATCAGCTCCGTAAAACGGGAGCGAATGAGCTATTGAAGAAGGAATTGGCAAAGGGAAAACTGATGATCGGTGAATCGGCGGGTGCGATTATATGCGCTCCAACTATCCAATATATTGAACAAATGGATGAAAAGCCGGAGGACTACTCACAAGAAGATGATGCAGGGCTTGATTTGATTGATTTCTATGTTCTTCCGCATTATCTTACAGCACCATTTAAGAAGGTTACTGAGAAAATAATGACTGAATTTTCGGATTTGAATCTATGCCCAATTAACAACCGTCAGGGAATTGTAATCGATGGTGAAGGTTCAAAGGTTATTTGCAAAGACTAATTTGAAAATTCCAGTTTTACGAGGAGAACACAGTGTACGCACAGGCAGCGATAAAACCGAATACCTTACTCCGTAACGGTGCATACGGCATCGTTATGAGGGGTGTGCAAAAATGCACCTGTGCGGGTGCATCGTTAAGGGGTAGATATTCCGCTCCGTTATGTTGTATCAAATTAGACACGGCAACAGATCCAGCATGTGGCAGTGGTAACTTCCTTACGGAAACATATATTAGCATTCGTAGGCTTGAAAATAAGGTATTGGCTGAGTTGCAGAAGGGCCAGATTCGCTTCGGATTTGAAGAAGCAAATCCAATTCAGGTATCCATTACGGCTTTGATATTAGGACTACTACGGAAAGCAGTTGCGTAGCTGAACTAATGAAAATGTATCAGGAATTAACAGAAAAAGAAAATGCCAGAGGTAGAAAATGACCAGAGAGGAAGTGTTCGATTATTGCCGCCAGCAATACAAAACTGAACCGGATTATCCATGGAAAGATTACAATGCCGTGTTGAGGCACTCGGATAATAATAAGTGGTATGGTCTGGTTATGACAGTATCTTTCTATCGCTCACCGGACGACCATCCAGAAGCAGTTCGTTGTGGAATTTTAACTGCCGATCACCAAATTTTCCGTAGGGAACGATGGACAGTTTTAAAGATTTTGCGTGTAAAAAGTGAGAGCAGTCCACTGTTTCTTCGATGCGATAATCCCTTAGTTTTAAGCCATTTTTTCGTGTATCAGGAGACGGAGCCGGATATGCGCTTGGGTGCTGCGTCAATTGGGATTATGACTGATGACAATTATAACATCTTTGAGGACGGTATTGATTTGATGGTAGGTGGTCGCATGATGCCTGTACCTGCTTATCCGGAGTATGAGCACAATCCAGAGCTGCTTGAAGATATGGAAAAGATTAAGTATGTGTTGGATGGAGGAAATCTGTCTTACCGGCCATCACCGCATCGTTTTATTCGCACCAATAGACCATCGACTTATGCTATGGATGAGATGATAGAAGAAGCAAAGCAAGGGCTGAGAAGAGAATTTCCAAAACATGGGAAAAGGATAGAATATACTGTTGATTGGCTGGAAGTACGGCGGAAGACCTCATTTGTACCGATCCAGCTGAGGCAAAAGGGTATGTTCGCTTTGCATCTGGAGCTGGCAAGCTCCGCACCGGACATTAAGATTGGTGCTAAGACGCAGAGAATAGAAAAACGAGGAAAAAGTTACAGTCGATAAGTATTTATATAGAACAGAAAGGCAGGATTTTGGTCCTGCCTTTTTCATATTTATCAGTGGTTGCAAACAAAGTCCGCCACTTCTTTGTTGAATTTATCTGCTTCGTCCCAGAAAAGCATATGCCCGGAATCCTCGAAGAATACAGTCTTGGCCCCCGGAATGTTTTCGCCAACCCAGGCACTACCATGCCAGTCGAAAATGTTACTCTTTTTGGCAACACAGACAAGGGTAGGCAGGTTGATGTGCGGGATAAAGTCGCGCCAATCCAAATTTGTATGATCACGCATAATTTCAATGCGTGCATAAGGCGGGCACTTATTGGCTTCGGCTGCCAGCATCTTGGCATCTTCTGGATCCGGTGTATGATTTAAGCATCCAGTGATCAGTCCAGCTGCAGAGCCTTCTGGATCCGCTTGAATTCCACAGCACAATCTGATAAATGACTCAACATCATAGCAACCTTTCTGTCCCCATTGCCAATCAGGTCCGATATACTGAGCAGGAGACTGGTCCACGCAAATCAGTCCGCTTAGTCTATCGTTTCCAAAAAGTTCGATGTAGCTCCACCAAATTGATGCGCCCATGGACCAGCCAAGTCCAGTAACATCTTTGATATCCAGATAGTCCAGCAGATTCTTCACATCCATGGCATACCGAGAAATTCTATGGCTGTGCAGAACTTTTTCGGACTCTCCGTGTGCACGTAAATCCATGGTGATCACCTTGCAAGATTTTGCCAATTCATCGACATTCTGCTTCCAGAACTTCGTCGAACAGGTCCAACCAGGCAGCATCAACAGCGGTCTTCCTTCTCCCCGTACATCATAATAGATTTCCACACCATCATTTGTTTTAAATGTGCTCATATAGTAAACCCTCCTTTACCATAAGCAAACGCTACAATTCAGCTACCATCATTGTATCACAATTAATACAAACCAGAACGAAAGAATCTATTAAATTTACTAAAAACCTACAAATAAATAGTATTTTGCCCATGCAGAATTTCAGTAAATCAATGTAAAATCTAACTTTTTACCAGTATCTACTACAATCCGCTTCAAAATCGATTTTATTTTCTATCCCATTCTCCATCATATATATATTAGAAAGGATGGTGTATAACTATGGCAGAAGAACTTCGCATGGTCCAAGACATGGATTTAAGGGGTATATATTAGGGTCAGTGCATTGGTCTGATTAAGACTGCGGACGATATTAGAAATCCCTCCGAATCTATATGCCAGATTCAGAAGGATTACGATAAAAATACGCTCTTTTTGTTCTGTGGTAAGAGAACAAATCGTACCAAAGGTCTTCTCTGGGAAGGTGATGGTTTTCTGCTTTTCTACAAAAGATTAGATAATGGTGCATTCAGCTGGCCGCGTTCTGCAGAAGAAAATCATCCGCTATCATTTACAGCATCGCAGAAACAGCAAAAGCGAATAACTTAAAACCATACGAGTACTTTGAATATCTTCTGACAGAGATTCCAAAGCACATGGATGATACAGACCGATTTTTCTTAGATGATCTGCTTCCGTGGTCGGAAAAACTACCAGAGAACATCCGAAAACCGAAGAAGAGCAATTAAGCGAAGCCGCGAAAGCGGCTTTTGATTGGCAAGGTATTTGCTATGATGCGTTTACGGCAGATGTTATAGAGCTGATAGTATAAGTTGAAGCAACTGCCTCTTTGCCATGCTGGGCGAAGCGGGGCAGTCCATCCGGAAACCAGCGGAGTATCGCTCCCTGGCAGGAGGAATACGAAGCGGGGACAACGGACTAACTTCGGTTTTCAATCAGCTTCCATTGATCCATGAGCAGATCCTGTTGTAGAGAACCATATCTTCTTTTGTATAGATCGGATTGTTGTAGAAGTCCATGTACGTATAGTCAACGCGTCCAACTTCACGTTTATCAGAGGAACCGTGGAGAGTCCAATCTTCCCAGCTCATATTGGTATACACACTGAATTCCCATTTTTCATTTTCCGTGTTCTCATGGGTGCAATCATTGCGATAAATACCAGGGGTGAAGCAGGCCATACCAAGTTCACGTCTCCATTGCCCATTCTCACCTGTATACCAGCCATCCGTTGTAACTCCGTTGATCAGTTTGTTCCCCTGTGCATCATAGAAAAACCATGTTCCATCGTATTCCCAACAAGCCTCACGTGGTGCCTGGTAATAGTCGCCGGAAGCAGAAGGGTCATAACTTCCGGCAGCATCGACATGAAGACAGCCATTATCTGGATCCAGTGTGTAGCGGATTGTGCCGTCAGCATAATAATTCGATACGGCAGCATAGGTCCCATCTCTGTACATAAGCATATCCGTCGTAGTGCACCCCATCTTCTTAAGTTTTGTGTCTGCCTGCATTTTCTCATATAGAATTCCTTTCTGCCGATTCACTTTCAGACCGGCACAGCGTTGCCATTTGTTTTCCTATCATCAATATACTAATGGCTTGCGTTTTGGAAAACCAACGGAAATTCACAATGCGCGCATAACTTGACAGAATTTATCAAATGTATTAGAATAAAACAAGTTGATAAAAGAAAAAAGTTAGATTACATGCAAAGAGGCTGGGATCCTACACAGGAACAGCCTTTTTGCGCACTGTACGGGGAGGCGCTATCATGGATATTGTCCAGTTAAAATATTTTAAAGCCGTTGCGCAGACGGAGCATCTGACCAATGCGGCTAAGCAGCTCAATGTGGCACAGCCGGCACTGAGCGTAAGTATCAGCCGCCTGGAAAACGAAATCGGAGTTCCGCTTTTTGACCGTCAGGGGCGCAGAATTAGTCTGAATAAATATGGAAAAATGTATCTCGAGTCGGTAGATCAGGCGCTTACAATTTTGGAACGGGCGCAGAATGAGGTGATCGCGGAGAGTGAGAAGAGTGAAGCGATACTGAACCTTGGACTGGTCAGCAAACTGTTTTCTCATATGGTTCTGATTGGGTTTAAGGAACTTTATCCGAAATGCCGGATCCGTTCGTTTGACATTATGGAAGACGGAATCGAGGAAGAATTGTTATGGGGAGATGTTGATTATGTGCTTGCCAGCTGTTTGAGACAGAATCCGGAAATTACAGAGGAAGAAATTTTTAAAGAGCGGTATTTTCTTGCTGTTTCTTCGGACAGCCCGTATGCTTCCTGTGAAGAAATCAGCCTGTGTGATTTAAAAAATGAAGAATTTATCAGTCTGCCGAAGGGATATGAACACCGGACGATTACCGATGAGCTTTGCAAAAAATACGGATTCGTGCCAAATGTAACAACAGAATGTTTTCATTGCCATATGCCTGGGGTAGTGGCATCGAAAACCGGTGTGGCATTTATGACAGAAAGTCAGATTGAGAAAAACCGGGCAAACCGTCAGCTTGCTTTTATTCCATTTAAGGAAAAGGATTGCATCCGACATTATTATCTTCTTTGGAAAACAGATCGGCATTTTAATAAGGTGGCAGAAGGGTTCCGTACTTACGCCAGGAACTACTATCACAATAGGGGAATGACAGATTCCTGCCGTTGTGATAACTGTTAAGACATGATATGCAAAGAGGCAATTGGAGAAAGGTATCTCTAATTGCCTTTTTTTAGACAATTCGCTGAAAATATGTAAATGTTGACCTGTTTGATTCGTTTTTTTATATAAATTCATTATAATTGTATATTAGACATATTGGTAATTTTTTGTTAAGATATTCTCAACAATACAACATGTGCTTGAATAGAACACGTTGGAAAAAGGTCTGGAGGGATAAAAGAAGATGAAAGACAAATTAGACAAACTGATGAGTCGCGCCTTTGGAAAACCGATGTATCGTTTGGCGATGATCATACTCGGATTTCCGACCATTCTGGTAGCGTTCCTCGCATTCCTGATGAACCGGGGCAAAGAATCTGCAGAATACACTGCAGATATGGATTCGGTCAGAAAGAGTGCAGAAGAAGATGGGACGCTGGAGCGGATTCGCAAGGATGCCCGGTATTATCTGACCAGCAAGTACCAGCATTTTGGAAAGAGTACAGATAACTCACAGTTCCAGAAAGAACTGGAAAAGCAGATCGCAAAAGATACCGAGACAGAACTTGAGGCAAGACTCCAGGCAATGTACACAAAAGAAGGAAAACACGGACGTCAGTCCTTTATCCAGTTTTTGTGCAGAGCCTTAAACAATCAGGGACTTTTGATGTTATCGGTAATTACATCATTCCCAATGTACATTCTGCTTCTGATTTTTGCAAACCCGTATACCCGCTACATATTTGAACGTCTGATCATGATGATCTTTGTTGCGTTCGGTGTTGTTATGGTAGTATTTACGATCCTGCATTTTGCATCATCCAACCCGGCGCTGAATGTACTTGGTGAGTATGCAACTGAGCAGCAGGTTGCAGATTTCAATCATCTGCATGGTCTGGATCAGCCATATATTATCCAGTTGTTCCGGAACTTTAAGAATCTGGCAACATTCAACCTTGGAAACTCTTATCAGGGTAATGAGGATGTTATGGCAGCTATTTTAAGAAAGTTTCCGGTAACGGTAGAAATGAGTGTCTATGCATTTGTTATTGCAGCTGTGATTTCGATTCCGATCGGTATCATTTCTGCTATTAAGCCAAATACCGCATTCGATTACATTTTCATGTTCCTTGCACTGGTTGGTCTGTCCCTTCCGGCATTCTGGTTTGGTATGATCATGATCCTGAATTTCTCGATCAACACACACTTACTTCCGGCTTCTTATGTGGAAGGAAATAAGATATCCCTGCTGATGCCGGCCCTCGTATCTGGAACGCATCTGGCAGCCAGCCTGGCACGTAACACCCGTTCAGCACTGCTTGAAGTTTTAGGTCAGGATTACATCGTAACAGCAAGAGCAAAAGGTTTAAGCAACATGCGCGTGATTTTGAAGCATGCACTTGGAAATGCCATGATCCCGATCGTAACCGTTGCAGGCTTACAGTTTGGCGGAACCCTCGGCGGATCTGCTATCATTGAGAAAGTATTCAACGTAAAAGGTATCGGAAGCTACATCATCGAGAAACAGTTCCTTCCGGATATTCCGGCTATCCTGGGCGGTGTTGTATACGTATCCATCGTGATCAGCCTTGTGAACCTGGCCGTGGATCTTCTGTATGTATACTTAGACCCGCGTATCAAGTCCAGACTGAAGAGCCAGTAAGGGAGGAGGAGAAACATGAAAAGCGAAAATTTCTTTGTGAAAAAAGCAAACCAGAGAAAGCTGAACCGTCATCAGGAGCCCGGATCTCTGGCATTTGCGGCAGGTGCTTCCCTGTGTCTGGCCCTTGTGATTGTACTCATGTCGTTCGATTTAAAAACACGGACCTTTGGAACATTGCCGTTAGCAGTAGCCGGAGTATTTCTGGCAGAGGCACTGATCGCCTTTGGAATCGGAACACTGGTTAATAAACAGATCATCAAAAATAATCAGATCAGCACAGTCCTGCGTCTTCTTGGTATCGTGCTGATTGCAACGATCGTAAACGGCAATATTTTCTGTGCAGTTGCCGGCCTGATGCTGATCAAGAAAAAGAAAAATCTGGAGTATCAGGTTGCAAGCTATATGCTTCTGGTGGAAGTCCTGATCATCATGGTATCTGCCCTGAATGTTTTCAAGCCGTATGTGTGTGACACATTCTTCCTTGGAATGGGCGTTCTGGCAGTCGTGATCCTCATTCATGCAGTCAGCCTTCCGCTGGTAGTTGCTCATGTGAAAGGAAACCGTGCGGATAAGTGCATGATCCCGTTGGGCATTGTACTGATCCTGACGACAGCGACCGGTAATCTGTTTTCCCTTTTACTGGGCCTGATCCTGCTCCGCAAAGCTTATACCAAAGATGATTACGTATCCATTGGCTGGATCGATGTAGTAAAACGTCTGTTCCGCAGCCAGATGGCAGTACTTGGAGCATTCATCATTGTATTCCTGCTTACTTTGTCTGTATGCGCGATTATGACATTTGATTACAGCATTGCAGTAGATAATGATTATTCCCTGATCCTTCAGAATCCAAGCCTGGCGTATCCGTTCGGTACGGATGATTATGGCCGCTGCGTATTTACCCGCGTTGTATTTGGTGCCAGAATCTCCTTAACAGTAGGTATCATTTCTACCGCAATCTCGATTGTAGTAGGAATTATCCTGGGTGCAATTGCAGGTTTCTATTCCGGCAGTACAGACAATATCATCATGCGTGTGCTGGATATCTTCATGGCAATCCCGGGTCTGCTGCTCCCAATCGCAATCATTGCAGCATTCGGTACGAGCACCCTGAATATTACCATTGCACTTGGTGCAGGCGCAATTCCAGGATATGCAAGAACCATCCGTGCATCCGTGATGACTCTTTCCGACGCTGAGTTTGTTGAGGCAGCAAGAGCATGTGGAGCAAAGGATAAGATTATTATCTTTAACCATATTCTTCCGAACTCCATGGCTCCGCTGATCATTCGTGCAACACTTGGTATTGGTTCCGGTGTTACTGCAGTCAGCTCCTTAAGTTACCTTGGTCTTGGTATTGCACCGCAGATTCCTGAGTGGGGCAATATCTTAAAGGCAGGAAGTTCTTATCTGGAAACCAATGCTTATATGGCTATTTTCCCAGGTCTTGCAATTGTAGTTCTGGTACTCGCGTTTAACTTCCTGGGTGATGGTCTTCGTGACGCACTTGACCCGAAACTGAAATAAATAATTAGGAGGCAACCATGGAACAGCAGGATAAAAAATGCATTCTGCAGGTGAAAAACCTGCATGTGCACTATATCACAGAAGAGGAAGAGGTCTATGCTGTCAACGGAATCAGCTTTGATTTGAACGAAGGAGACAGTATCGGTCTGGTAGGTGAGACCGGCGCAGGAAAAACAACCACAGCAATGGCAATCATGCAGCTGATCCCGGATCCGCCGGGGGTAATTACCGACGGCGAGATTTACTTTAAAGGAAGCAATATGATCACCAATACGGATAAGGAAAACCAGAAAATCCGCGGAAACGGTATTTCCATGATTTTCCAGGATCCGATGACGGCATTAAACCCGACCATGACCGTTGGCGACCAGCTTGTTGAGGTTTTACGCCGTCACAATAAAGGCATGAGCAAAGATGAGGCGAAGAAACGCTGCATCGAGATGTTAGAGATGGTAGGCGTGAAGGCGGAGCGCTTTGATGATTATCCGCATCAGTTCTCCGGCGGTATGAAACAGCGTGTGGTAATCACCATGGCTCTGCTGTGCAATCCGGATCTTCTGATCGCGGATGAGCCAACTACGGCACTGGATGTAACCATCCAGGCGCAGGTGCTCGATATCATGATGGATTTAAAGAAAAAGTTCAACATGGGTCTGATCATGATCACCCACGACCTTGGTGTGGTTGCGGAAACCTGTGACAAGGTGGCAATCGTTTACGCGGGTGAGATTGTAGAGTCCGGCACGGTCGAAGAAGTATATCTGAATCCGCGTCACCCGTATACCTGCGGTCTGTTTGACTCTATCCCGAAACTGGAAGAGGACAGCACAAAGCTTGTACCGATCGAAGGTATGACTCCGAACATGGCAGAACCGCCAACAGGCTGTTATTTCCATCCGCGCTGCAAATACTGTCAGGAAATCTGCAAGACACAGTCTCCGACGATGACAGAAGGCAGCCACCGTTTCAAATGCTTCTTCCCGTTAGGCAATGAAGTAGATGAAAAATTAGAAAAGGAAGGAGAGTAAGCCATGGGAACAACACTGGAAGTTATTGGATTAAAAAAATATTTTAATGTTGCCAACGGCGGACTTCTCCATGCAGTTGACGATGTAAGTTTTAAGATTGAACGCGGCGAGACCCTTGGTATCGTAGGTGAGTCCGGCTGCGGTAAGAGTACTCTGGGCCGTACCATTTTGCGGCTCCATGAGCCAACCGCCGGCAAGGTTATTTGCGATGGAATGGATATCTGTTCTTTCGATAAAGAAGAGATGCGCCAGATGCGTAAGGAAATGCAGATTATTTTCCAGGATCCGTATGCATCCTTAAATCCGCGTTTTACCATTTCCCAGATTATTGAAGAGCCGTTAAAACTTCACAATATCTATAAAACAGCAGCAGAGCGCAGAGAAAAAGTTGAGGAATTAATGGCACTCACCGGACTGTCAAAGAGAATGTACAACATGTATCCTCATGAATTCGATGGCGGACGCCGTCAGCGTGTGGTTATTGCGAGAGCACTTTCCCTGAATCCCAAATTTATCATCTGCGATGAGCCGGTCAGCGCACTGGATGTATCTGTGCAGGCGCAGATCATTAACCTGATGATGGAACTTCAGGAAAAACTGGGACTGACGTATGTGTTCATTTCTCATGATATGTCCGTAATCAAGCACATTTCTACCAACATTGGTGTTATGTACTTAGGTCAGATGATTGAAAAAGCTTCCAAAAATGAGATTTTCAAGCATCCGCTCCATCCATATACCATCGCACTTCTCTCTGCAATCCCGTCAGTTAATATCCGGGAAAAGAAAGAGAAGATCATCTTAAAGGGTGAGATTGGTTCTCCGGTAAATCCGAAGCCAGGCTGTCGTTTTGCTCCGCGTTGTCCATTTGCTACGGAACAGTGCCGGAAAGAAAACCCGGTATTCCGCGAGGTACAGCCGGATCACTTTGTAGCCTGCCACCGTGTGGACGAGATGTTAGCCGGTAAGTTACAGTTCCCGGGCAGAAGCTAAAGCGTATATAAAGATTCTATTTATATAAAATTTTTTTCAAGGAGGAAATACTATGAAAAAAAGAAGAATGGTTGCACTTGGATTGTGCGCAACAGTCGTTGCATCTTCCATGGCAGGATGTGGCGTAAAGACCAAGAGCGACACCACCAAGGCAGCAGCAGAGGCAGCAGGAGAGACAGAGGCTGATCCAAACGCAAACGTAGAGATTGGAGACGTAAATTTAAACTTCCTCTACAACAGCAGTGATGAGAACGTTGCAAACGTTATCCGTGACCAGCTCTCCAAATCAGGCTTCACCGTAAATATGACTGCAGCAGCAGACGGCGCTTCTTTCCGTGAGCAGGAGGCGAATGGTAACTTCGATATTTCCCTGGCAAGCTTCGCAAACCCGGTAGGTACTCCGGACTATGGTATCCGCGGTGTATTCTACAGCAAGGGCGACAGCAACTACACCGGTGTCAATGATGCAGACCTGGACAAACTCATTGACGATGCAGCAACCGTAACCGCTGACAAATATGCTGAGGCATATGGTGAAGTTGAGAAACTCGGCGTAGGAGAAAAAGCTTACTTTGCCCCGGTTTATCTGGGCGTAAACGGCCGTGCATTCAGCAATGTCCTGAATCCGGATACCGTTGACAATAACCAGAGATGGGAAGATTTCGATTACGCAGATCCGTCCCAGGATGATTCCAGAACGTTAAATATCACCCAGACTGGTTCTACCATTACGACCTGGGATCCGATCCGTGCCGATGACCAGAGTTCCGGTTATGCACTTGACCACATGTACATCCATCTGCTGACCTTAAAACCAGACTGGTCTGTAAGCACCGATGCTTCCCTGTCTTACAACTATGCGATCGCAGATGACAACAGCGAGTTCTATTTCATCTTAAGAGATGACTGTGGATTTGCAAGAATCGACAAAGACGGAAATGTTTACGATTCCGGCGTGAAAGTTGCTGGTGAAGATGTAGTATACTCCCTGAACCGTGCAAAAGATAAAGATTCCACCCCGATGCACATGACCTACAGCATGTACACCAACCTGGATAAGGTTGAGATGGTTACCGACATTGCAGAACTGGAAGAGAAGAAGACTGCAGACGGTGAGAGCGTAAAAGACGTTCTGGAAAAAGATATTACCCCGATCAGCAATCTGGTAGATTCCAGAGACGCTGTTGACAATGCAGCTGGTAATTATCAGGTAATCCGCTGCACCACTGCTATGCCGTATCCGCAGATCTTAAATGCACTGACTTTCCATGGCGCAGGTATCGTGGACAGTGAGTGGGTTGAGAAGATGAACGAGGGTGTTGATTTTGCTACCTACGATGCGACCAAAGACAAACTGTATGGCGATGGTGTTACCACCAGAGAGGGTGCAACCTTTGACAACCAGCTGTCCTTAAGCGGTACCTACGTTCTGACTTCCATGAACGACTACCAGATGAACTTCAAGGCTAACCCGTATATCCGCACCAACGAGCCGGATTGCGTAAAGATCAAAACCCTGGTAAATAAATTTATCTCTGATAAAGACACAGCACTTTCTTCCTTACGAAGCGGCGATGTTGACTACTGCTACGGCATTAACTCCACCAAATACGATGTTGTAGAGGGTGATTCCAACTTAACCTTAAAGAAATTCCCGGGCATCCGTGTTTACATGCTTGGCTTCAATCTGCATGGCAACTCTGAGGTTTCCAATTCTGTAGATTTAAGAAAGGCAATCTCTTCTGCAATCAACTTTGAGGATGTAAAGGCTGTTCTGGCTGGCAACGCATACGAGTGCTACAGCTTCATGGCAAGCTGCCTTGACTGCGGCAATAAGGTTGACTGGAAACCGGGCGATACCGAGCGTTATCTGAGAGCTTACTTCGCAGAGAAGAAATAAGCGGGAAACCTGTTTTCAAACAAATACACGGTTCGTGCATTTGAAAGAAACAAAAACATATAGGTGATAGAACGGCTCTCCGTCGCTGGCAAGGCGGCGGGGAGCCTGCCCTTTTCAGGGAGATCCGCTAAGATGGCTCCCATATTTATGAAATGACAGAAGGTTGAAGATATGGAAAAAATGGAACTGATGAATCAGGTTGAACAATACATCAGCGATCACCGTACCGAAATCCTGGAAGATTTAAAAACGCTGGTGCGGTTTCCAAGCGTCAGCAGGGAGGGGGCAGATGGTCTTCCATTCGGCAGGGAATGTGCCAGAGTATTGGATCAGGCACTTGAGATGGCTGAAGAAAAGGGGTTTCAGGTCAACAACCACGATTACTGGTATGGAACTGCTTTTCTTGGCAGTGAGCAGAATGATAAAGGTCTGATCGGCATTTTCTCCCACCTGGATGTAGTTGAGGCCGGAGATGGCTGGATCTATGATCCTTTTGAGCCGACCGAGGTCGATGGCTTTCTGATTGGCCGCGGAGCTGGCGATAACAAGAGCGGTGCAGTGATTGGCATGTATACCATGAAGATCCTGCAGGAACTGAATATTCCCTTAAAGAGCAGCGTGATGCTTTATTTTGGCTGCAATGAAGAGCATGGAATGAAGGATGCAGAGAAATTTGCAAAGGAACATCTGATGCCGGATTATTCCATGGTACCAGATCTATTTTTCCCGGTGTGCCATGGAGAAAAAGGAAATCTGAAGTTTAAGATTGCGCCCAAAACCGGTTTTTCTGCAATCCATTCTGTTTTTGCAGGTGATGCAGAAAATAAGGTACCGGGACAGGCGGAAGCGCTGATCTCATTTGATGAGAATCTGTTTGCTGTATGCAAAATCCTGGTTGCGACACATCCGGATATCCGTGTAGAAGCAAAGGATGGAATGATCCGTATCACAGCATTGGGCAAAGGTGGACACAGTGCGATGCCGAAGGGCACTGTCAATGCAATCTGGCTGCTGATGCGATTCTTAAAAGAAGTGGATGGACTGCCGGATCATGACCGCGAAATTGCAGCCGCTTACGAAAAGCTGCTTTCCGATACCGATGGCATCGCACTTGGTATCGACTGGTCGGATGAGCCGTCAGGTGCTCTGGTATGTTCTGCGGTTATGGCGAGAACAGAGGGGAATGTTCCAAACATTTTGTTCAGTGCCCGTTATCCGGTTACGGACTTCAGGGAGAGAATTGAGAATGCACTGGAGGCAACGGTGGATTCACAGATGTTTGAGATCCGCATTGTATCCAACAATGATCCAATGTACATCCCGGAAGATGACCACTATGTTCAGACACTCATGAACGTTTACCAGGAGGTTACCGGCAATACGGATAGAAAACCGTATATCATTGACGGCGGAACCTATGCCCGCAAACTGAAAAATGCAGTTGGGTATGGCGGAGGCAATGGTGTGAGCGCAACCTTCCTTCCGGCAGGTCATGGACGGGTACATCAGCCGGATGAGGCGAGAAATATCCAGGGGATCCTAGAGGCGATCAAGATTTATGTTATGTCTGTGATCGAACTGGATCAGCTGATTCAGAAAGAAAAAGGGGCGCAGGCATGAATCTCATCGCAGAACTTGCAGAAAAGTATGAGCAGGATATCATTGAACTGAGAAGGTACTTTCATCAGCATCCGGAAACAGCGTGGGAGGAATTTGGTACGACAGACCGCATTGAGGAAGAACTGAGAAGTCTTGGTCTGACACCGCACCGTTTAAACGAAAATACCGGCTTATGGGTTGATATAAAAGGCAGAAAAGCGGATGGCAGCGAGGTTGTTCTGCTTCGTGCGGACATCGACGCACTTCCCATCCAGGAGATGACCGGTCTTCCTTATGCCAGCCAGACTCCCGGGAAAATGCATGCATGCGGGCATGACTGCCATGCGGCCATGCTTTTGGGGGCAGCAAAGATTTTTATGGAGATCCGGGAAGCAATTCCCGGAACCGTGCGCCTGTTATTCCAACCGGCAGAAGAGGGCGGAAAAGGCGCGCAGGCATGTATCAGACAAGGGGTTCTGGAAGAGGTCACGGCAGTTTACGGCTGCCATGTCGGAGCCGGTATTGAAGCACCGTATTTTAACCTGGAACCCGGTCCGCGAACAGCCAGTGCAGACGATCTGAATATCATCATTCACGGATATGCAGCGCATGCCAGCGCTCCGCACCGCGGACACGATGCAGTTCTTGCAGCCGGCAATGTACTCATGTGTCTGCAGACTCTGGTTTCTCGCCATAATGATCCGTTAAATCCCCTGGTCGTTACCATGGGCACGATAAACGGCGGTCAGAAGCGCAATATCATCGCAGATGAAGTACGGTTGGAAGGGACTGTCCGGACCTTTTCAAATGAATTGAGAAAGAAACTGCCAGATATGATTTCTTCAATCGTACAAAATGCAGCAGCCGTGTGCGGCTGTACGGCAGAAGTGGAGTATATTCCGAAAATCGGTGTAATCGTCCATGACGATCCAAAAACATTGCAGATTGGTCTGGAAGCAGCAAAAAAGCTTTATGGAGAGAATTTCCTGGTGAATGCCGGAAAGGTAACCGCAAGCGATGACTTTGCTGATTATCTGGAGCATGTACCTGGAATTTATCCATCCCTTGGAATCCGCAATGAGGAAAAAGGCTGCATCTATGGTCATCATAATGGAAAATTCTGTGTGGATGAGAGCGCTTTGAAACGGGGCGCGGCGATGTTTGTACAGTTTGCGATAGACTATCTTGCAGATTTGCAGAAAAATAGAAAATAAAAACGGAAAAGTTGGAAGTAAGCGGTGAGGCAGATTGTCTTGCCGCTTTTTTGTTTCTTAGGAAATTGAAATTGCGTTCCACGAAACATATTTTGAATTTAATCTGGCAGCTGACTTGAAATTTTAAATTCCAGTGCAGTGGTAAATTCCACCGGACATTAAAATTCCTTGATTTTATTGAATTATAATGAGCAAAATCTTTAGATAACTGGTATAATTAAGCTAACTTCTCATAAAATATCTGAGTTTGTGACATGGAAAAGAGACCTCTGGATATCTGGTGTGTAAGACTAAATTCCACAGGCCACATCTAAAAAATGTGAATTGTTAAGTTCCAGTCTGACAGCAGATTTTTATGCTAAGTTAGTGGTTAAAGCGAATCAGCTTAGGTGTCAGATTGACCTCGTCGGGTGGAATCGGCCTAAGCTGAAGTGCTTTTAAAATGTCAATGCCGTAGTTATCGAGTGCGACATCATATGGAGTACGACCGCCAAGACTTTCTCTGGGAGTAGAGTTGATATGGTCCACAATAGTTCTCAGATCCCATTGAGTGAGGAATTCAAAGCTGGTTTTCTTTGGCAGAACCATGCGCAACATGGTGTGCGCCTGTTCAATACCACCTTTTTGACCACTTCTCATGGGATCACAGAAATAAATACTTGAACGGATAATACCCTCAGATCCTGTTTCTAAAGAATCGGGATCGCCGAACTCTGATCCACGGTCCGTTAGAATCGTGTTGAATAAAGTGAGAAAATCATAGGTTCCCAGTTGATGTTCCAACTTATCAAAAATAAGCCGTACAGCGCCCTTAGTGCAGCGGTTCATAATGAAAGCCAGGAATAACTTCTCACGAGTCAAAAAGAAGGTGAGAATGACACGTTTGGATTCCTGCGAAGAATGGACGGTATCCATTTCGGCAAAATGATCGAGTTCCAGCTTTTGAAAATCTGAAAACAGACGGCCTTGAAAAACAGTACGGTCTTTGATCTGGGTTTTATGAACTTTGCGAGGTTTAAACTTTACCTTGCGCTTCAAATCAACATTTCTTGCCGTAAGAACGCCATCATTGAGGTAGGAATAGAGTGTTCTGACCGACATATCCAACTCAGGATGGTTTGTAATGATCTGATAGGGAGATTGTCCCTGATAAATAAGAGGCGAAATGACCATGTCCTTTTGACGCAGTTCATGCTTTGTCATGTTTATGCCAGCCCTGGACGAAGACAGACATTCCTTGTATTTGCGGTCTGCAAAGACAGCATCGTAACGGTACTTATGAGCAATGGAACAATGATGGATGGCTTTCGGACATCCATTACAGACATAAGGAGCCTTATCAAGACGGTTACACTGTTCTTTAACGAAATCGGGACAGGTTTGGTTACAGGTTGGACAGGAAGTACACTTAATGTTGCAGAGTATGATTTTCCTGCATACATTTGTTTTTCTGCAGTGATATCTGTGAATGCAGAAGTTGTGAGCGTTAAGGAAGGATCCTTTATGATACCAATCACTTACACGATGGAGTTTCACTTCCTTCGAAATAGTTGTAGGATCTTTGCATAAGAAGCGGGCAATATCTTTAAAAGAGCTGCCGTTATTCAGGGAACGCTCAATGTATTTACGGTCTTCAAGGGAAAGATGTTTCTGGTTACCAGGAATATATTTACTCATAGAGATCTCCTTCTACTGCTGTCAGAAGGTCTTCATGAGCATAGCACGAATATATGAAAGATTAAACTCCACTCATGTAGGAGTAAATTCCACCGCATAAGCGGACGGTGGAATTTACTTTTGAAATTTTCAATTTAATCTGGCAGAAGCATGTAAGATTGACGAAGTTTCTTTTTTAAGAGTATAATAGAATTGGTTTATGAAAAAGAACACAAGTTTCTGAACTTTCTGTGATCGTGCAGCACAGGAATGAACGGATATGACAATCCCAGAAACGAAAATAAATGATGGAGAAACGATAAAAATGCCAAAATTATATTTCCGATACGGAGCGATGGGCAGCTCAAAATCTGCCAACATCCTGATGGTACGTTACAATTATGAAGAGCGCGGTCAATATGCCGTGCTGCTAAAATCAAGGACTGACAACAGAGATGGGGAACGTGAGATCAAATCCCGTATGGGTCTTTCTGCTCCGGCCGAATATGTGGATGATTTTATAAAAGAAATTTCAGAAAACTGGAAACCGGAACATGAGGAACATTTGTATCATGGGAAAAAAGTGGATGCAGTTCTGGTGGATGAGGCGCAATTCCTTTCCGAGGGGGAAGTCGATATCCTGTCAGATCTCGTTGATTTTTATGGAATTCCGGTTCTCTGCTATGGTCTGCGGACAGACTTTTTAAACCATCTGTTTCCGGGTTCCCGGCGTCTTATGGAGATTGCAGATGTGATTGAGGAAGTCCCGACGGTCTGCTGGTGTGGAAGACGTGCCCAGTGCAATACCAGATATGCAAATGGAAAAATTGTAAGGGAAGGTGCGCAGATTATGATTGGTTCCAATGAAAGCTATGTGGCACTTTGCAGGAAGCATTATAAAGAGGGGAAGCTGTGGCCGGAGACGTAAGTGTCCTATTAGATTTTATGGAATATTGTAAAAGCTGATAATCTGGGAGAGGAAAGACGGTTCTTAACAGCAGTACATTTTACGAGCTGTATTGCCAGGCAGAAGAAAATCATAAAGAATTGAACTGCTATTTATTAGTGAATCATGACGAGCAGATCACGGTGTATGAGCAAATTGCAGAAAAACTGGGCTTGACGGAAAAGTATGGGAACATTATTAGTAAACCTACCACGTTTATTAATAATCATTCAGCGGACGATCCGGTAGATGTAGCATTTATTGATGAAGCGCACTTGCTGCTTACTCAGGGCAAACAATCATACAGGGGAGAAAATCAGCTGAAGGATATTATTGACAGGGCACGAGTGACCGTTGTAATGTTTGATGAAAATCAGATTCTTACAACAGAGCAGTTTTGGGAAGCGCAGACTCTGGAACGATACCGAAAACAGGCGAAAATGGCGCACAATTATATGGTATTGGATAAACAACTGCGTATGCAGGTAGATGCAAAAACCATGGATTGGATTGATTCGTTTACCAAAAAACAAGTATTAAAGAAGATACCAAATACGCCGGGTGGATATAGTATCTTAGTTTTTGATAAACCGGAATTGCTTGATCTGGAAATTAAAAAGAG
Organism: Clostridium sp. OM02-18AC; assembly: GCF_003481825.1. Taxonomy (GTDB): domain Bacteria; phylum Bacillota; class Clostridia; order Lachnospirales; family Lachnospiraceae; genus Brotaphodocola. The sequence continues at coordinate 152,726 of NZ_QULW01000002.1, forward strand.
GGCAAGTGAGAATGATTCCGCATTATCAAGAGTTATAGCAACATATGATTGGGAATATAGTAAGAATCACAAGCCGGAAGATCGCATGATGAAATATTGGGAAGTGTTTATAGGAAAATGGCACAAACCATGGAACAGGGAACTGGAGACCGGGCTTTCCAGAAAAGAAAAACAAAGTATAAAAGGATTAGCATGGGCAGAACAGCCACAGACAATTAATGAAGTGGGATCTACTTTTACGATTCAGGGATTTGACTTAAATTATGCGGGAGTAATTCTTGGACCTTCCGTAAAATACAGAAATGGAAAGATTGTATTTGATCCATCGGCCAGCCATAATGAAAAGGCAGTTCGAAACAGGACTTTATCGGATGGAACAAAACAGAAATTTGGTGAAACCCTGATTCAGCACGAAGTGAGAGTTCTCATGACACGTGGAGTAAATGGAATGTACATATATGCATGTGATCCGGAGCTTCGGGCAGCGCTGCTTTCTGCAGCAAAAGAAGAGGAGTATTTATGAAACAGGAGACGATAGAAAGAATCCGGAAATTTACAGAAGACCGGGACTGGGATCAGTTTCATTCACCGGCAAATTTGGCAAAATCAATCGTTATTGAAGCAGCAGAATTATTAGAGTGTTTTCAGTGGTCGGATGAGAAATATGATTTACAGCATGTCAAAGAGGAACTGGCTGACGTAATGGTGTACAGTCAGAATCTGCTGGATAAACTCGGTCTTGATGCAGATGAGATTGTGAATATGAAAATGACTCAGAATGAGACGAAGTATCCGGTAGAGAAGGCAAAAGGAAAAGCGGAAAAATACGATCAGTTGTAATAAAGAAAGAGGAAAGACAATGGAAGAAGATTTTGAAGGTGCTGAAGATGAGATAAGAAATGCTTATGAGAAAAGACGAAAAGGTGATAATAAAAATGCAATATTAGGAGTTGGCGGGAGTTATTGTAAATACCGAACATACCAGGCAGGCAATAACCAAGGACCAGATGAAAAAGTTTTTGAAGTTCGTCCATGATGATAATGTGTACTACAAATACTACGATGTTTTCTATATTCTCTTCCATACAGGACTTACAAGAGAATGCTGCTCAGGTTATTCAGCAACTTGGGTGAGCAGATTATGCAGAATATAAAGTAATACCATACATGTGTATGAATAAGGTACTGATTTCAAGATATAAAAAAATAGCATTTCCTATCGTATCGTATCCAGAATTAGAGGAAATTATTTCTGGTGTCATAAGGGAATAATATTTTTACATATCAACTTATAAAAAACTGCACCCCCTATCTTTATAATCGTTAAAAGGTTCAAAAACCTCGGTAGTCTGCACCCCCCCTAAACTGACTACCAATTGACTACTACAGACTATTACACTTGGTCTCGAACTGCCGTATTTTGCCACTTTCACTACAGTTTCCGGAAAACTGTAACTCTTGAAGAAATCCAAAAAAGTGCGTAAAATAGGGCAAAACGAAGCATTTCAGGAGGAAAAATACAATGATAAAAGTCCTATTCATCTGCCACGGCAGGACTTTGATAAATGCCTCAAATCAAAGATAAATGCGGCAAACTGGGGCTTTCTGCGGCAGAGTAAAAGCAATAACCATACTGTTCGTATACGTTTCAGACGATTAAAAAAGAAAAATGTACAAGTGCCCGGATGAAAATCCGGGTATTTTTATAGGTGGGTGCAAACTTTATAACGATAATACCGTTAAAAAGTATTTCCGCATATCGAGAAAATTAAGTTGACTTCTGCCCAGAGTAGAGCGTTAATGTCAGTACCATAAAACCCAAGGAGCTGATTGCTGTATGGCAGAGAAATTAAACATCAATGAAAAGTATATGCTGCGGATACTGGAGGCATCTGAGTATTACGGCATTGGAATCAAGAAAATGCGGCGAATCGCAGAAGATGGTGAGAACATCTTTGCTGTGAGGAATGATAACCGGTGGATGATCCACAGGGAGAAATTTAATGAGTATCTTGAAGGACATTATTTTTCCGGGAAGAAGCCGGAGGAGGATATTCCGGTTAAGGTGTTTTGATACTAAGGTATGATATTTTTTGATGTATATTTTTACGATCAAATTATAAAAATCTCCGAGGCAAATGCTGCCCCGGAGATTCGTTTTTTATGCGTTGTACAGCTTCAAGAGTGCATCCAACAGGCGGTATGTCTCGGTGCGGTAATACTCGTTGTGCTTGGACTGCTTTATATGAAGCTTGTCCATGTCAACATTCGCAAGACCCGCTTTCAAAAGGTCGGCAGATTGCTTGCGGACGGTGTTTGCTGCATCGTGACCAAGGTGCATTTTTTCGTGGAATTCGGCACCTTTGACATCGTTGAGTAAAAGTAGTGCGGCAAGGCCATGCTTCGGAGAACGGTCGATAAGGTGATGAACAAGGTTTGCAAATAATGTGGCGGTTTCTGCCTTGTTCTCCTGCTCAATCATCATATCTTCCGGGGACGGTACGGTTGCAAGGTCAAAATCGTAATCGTCAGCCAACTGATCAATAGATACGGAACTTGGTACTGCGTAATGTCCGAGCTGTTCGTTCAGTGCCAAATTAAAGGAGCTACGAGCAGCTTTGGCAACGGACTCAGGAACTGCCATGTACAGCACTTTGAAGTTTCTGCCTGCAATTGTGATGATCTTGATGCAGTCAGGGTTGGTACAATGCGCCTTTGCAAAAGCTGCATCATACATGGTTGGCACTAAGACCTCGCCCGGCTTCAGTGGTTCGTTGTTATAGTTGCGTGTGATTGAATTTACTCTGTTTGTCATGAAAAATACCTCCATTCGGTGTGGGGAATGGAGGTATCCATGACAAATCAGCGAAAAGGCAATAAAAATCCGTACCGCAGTCCGCATGGAGATATTCTCCATTCCAGATTGCAGCTCCTCTGCTCATCGATTCGCTGTTCGTATTCAGTTGTTTGTTATAGGGTGTGAGCCAGCATTGATCAAATGATGCACCTTTATAACGAGATTCACTAAAAGGGGGGATGGCGGACATATTGGAAAATAAGTTGCCGTCCATCGAGTTAAGATATTATTTTTTGCCCTTGCTCGGTTTGGTCTGCGCTAAGGCACTGCCTGCAACAGATTTTGATTTTTGACTGTATCGTCCGTCCCTAAGGATTTGACTTGCTTTTTTAGCCACATTCTTGCTAGTCTGTTTTTTATTGCTTACCATGTTTTCACCTCCTTGTATCTTGATGCTTATATTTTAGTTAGTTTTACAAATGGAAAAAACGAACGAAAAAAGAAGAAAATCAGAAGATTTTCGGAATAAAAAAGTGGGTTTCCGCTTGTTACGGAAGCCCTGGAATAAAAAGGTATTGTATTTGGCTAAACCATGCAGCGTTCAATAGAAAGCAAATTTTCTGAATTTATGTCAGAACAATGGATTAACTTTGAGAAATCAAAGACAAACACGAACGTTTTCGATTTAGGCTTGATGTATGTGAAGATTTATACTATAATATGACCATACAACGATATAAGATAATGTTCGAGCAAGGAGGATCACCGATGGAATATAACTACAACAAGCTCTGGAAATTGTTGATAGACAAGAATTTGATGAAGAAAGATCTGATGGAAAAAACTGGCATCACATCATCTACCATCGCCAAGATGGGAAAGAACAAAGCGGTGAGTATGGAGGTTCTCGGTAAAATATGTATGGCTTTGGATTGTAATATAGGCGATATCGTTGATGTAATCAAAAAAGGTTGATTTGAGGTGAACGAAATTTATGGCGGAAGGAGGTAGCCAAATGGAGCATCTTTGCATTGGCTCATATGTGAGAATTATGACATCGTGCGCTATTCCCGCAGAACGCAAGTTTGATTCCTTCTGCGAGAAAATCATGTTATCGTTATGCCCGTTAGGTGCCACAGCCTTTTCATATATTTCAGCCGATGGGTATGAAGTCACCTACTCATACACTAATTATAATAAGATTCACTCTGCGGGGCAGAATCTGCCCACCGAAGTTATGCAAATGGCCCTGAAGAAAGATGCCCATGTAATCGAGCGGTATTTTATTCAGACCATCATCCCCGCAATGGAAGAGGCGCGTAAGAAAAATGCCGTGCTTGCATTGAAAAATGTCATTCTGAAAGATGCTACAATCGCCGACACTACCCAGCTTGGTACCATTGGCAATCTCACGAAGAATGACCTTAAGAAGAAAAATGAGTTTGTGCTTTCTGAATTCTTGGCAGATGTGTTTATCTATGCTGTCGCAAAAACGGATAACATGATAGAGTCCACATTCACAAAATCTATCAAGAAGGATTTTTATGCGGCCTATAATCCAATGGCCGACACAATCAAGTTTTACGAAGTAATAAAGCCGAAACCTGTGGCAGCAATACCTCTGACGAGCAAAGGGAAATTTGATAAAGTTTTTACGCCTGTGTCAAGCGAAAAGCTTTCCATATCCGCAAAACACGACTTTCAAATTTTCTGTTTGAAGTTTGATGATTATGATTTCGACTATCACGGTCTGTGGAGGCACCTTCGCAACAATATCGGGTATTACGTCTATTCCAGGGCACAGATTGAGACTTACATGGAAGATGATGAGATTTCGGCACTTGCTTACGATGCAATAGCGTATATCAAAAAAGCCATCGCTGACGGAAAATTACCGACCGGCAATGAGCTCGGAGAACTCTTGCTGTATATATTTCTGGAGCAGGTTCTCGTTGCTCCGAAATTGATGAGCAAGGTTGAAATAGGAAATCACGGCGGTCTTATGACGAGTGAAAGTTCCGGCATCCACCTTCTTACTGCTAATGAAACTGTTCCTTTTAGTCAGGTTATTCTCGGAACATCGATGATAAAAGGAGACTTGCAAACGGCAATAGATTCAGCCTTTGCAGATGCACAGAAACTAAAGAACAGAAAGAAAGACGAGAGACGTTTTGTTGAGTCAAACATATTTGCGGCCTCTTTCCCAACGAAGATTTATGATCAGCTTGAAGCAATAATCCTGCCTTCCGAAACGAACGGTCAAAAGCCTGCCACTGCGTTTGGTATGTTCGTGGGATACAGCCTGAGCGGAGTATCCGCAAACGGAAAACCCGTAAACGAATATCAGAACGATGTGCTTGAGCAGGTCAGGAATGACATCCAAAACAATGTGCCATTCATCGAAGCAAAAATCACACAGTATGGATTCGACGGCTACTCTATGTATATCTATTTGCTTTCCTTCGCTGATGCAGACGAAGACAAAAAAGATATCATGGATAAGCTGTTGCAATCCGGAGGAGGTCAAGCATGAGCAATTTTAGAAATGTCACCTTCGGGGAGCATTTGTTTTCGAGAATAGATGATAATGCTTATCTGCAAAAGCTGTATCACAATATCCTTATCAACTATTCTAAACGCCTGTTTAGTTTTGATGAGATGGAGGAACAGCTTGTCAACATTGGGGATGCTCTGACCTTTGCAGATGTGCTTTCAAAATCCTGCGGCACAAACCTGTCGGATATTCATAAGACTCGTGCACAGGAAATGGTTGCACTGCTTTATGATATGTATCCTCAAGATGAGCAGGTGAAGTATTATCTTGGCTCTGTTCTTGCCAATACAGGGAATTTCCTCGGCATGAATAGGCTGACACCGGATTTTGAAAATGCTTCTCTGCTTGAGCGTGTGTTCATGCACTTCAACATGGATTACTTGTCTGTGCCATCCGATGGTGGAGCTCGTTTCTTTCCTGCACAAAAAGAGATATATGACAGTCTGTCTAGACCATATTTCAGCTATTCCGCCCCCACATCTATGGGAAAGTCCTTTATGATGCGTGCGTTTATTAAGCAACAGATTATGGAAGGTACAAAGAAGAATTTCGCTTTGCTCATCCCTACGAAAGCACTGATAAACGAGGTTACGAGCGAATTAATCGAGAGTCTCACCACTCTATTGAAGGAAACGGATTACCGTATTGTGACATCCTCCGGTTCGATGGCATTAGAGACGAAGCATAACTATATTTTCGTCCTGACACCTGAGCGAATGCTTTACATTCTGATTGATGATCCTGATCTTATGATCGATTATTTGTTTGTAGACGAAGCTCATAAAATATCTTCCGGTGATAAGAGAAGTGCGTTCTATTATAAGGTCATCAACAAGTTAGAGGAACGGAATAACAATACGCATATCATATTTGCTTCACCGAATATTCCAAATCCGAGGGTCTATCTCGATACGGTATCAAAGGGAGATTTGGCTATCGGTGAAGAAGCTACCGTGGCGTGCAGATATGCTCCTGTCAGTCAGCTAAAATACATTGTTGATCTATGGGAACGCAATATCCGTATCTTCGATTCATACTCAAAGAAATTTATACTGCTGCACGAAATGAGCCATCAATACTCGTTGAGTGAGGTGATTGCTCGAATTGGCGATAAGCGGCACAACATCGTTTATTGCAAATCAAAGAATGATGCCATTCGGTTTGCAAGGGACTATGCGGATACGCAGATCCCAATTGGCGATAAAAAGCTACAGGCATTTGCGGAGGCAATACGCAGCGATGTTCATAAGGAATACTATCTCGCTGAACTGGTGGAAAGAGGTGTGGCATACCATATCGGTTATCTGCCTGCAAATATAAGGATGCAGCTTGAGGACTATTACCGTGAAGGTCTTATCAAGACAATGTTCTGCACAAGTACCTTGTTGGAGGGAGTCAATCTTCCTGCGGAGAATCTCTTCATTACAAGCTACAAGAAGGGCTTAAACAACTTTTCCGAGGTGGACTTCAAGAATCTGGTGGGCCGTGTCGGTCGTGCGAAATACAATCTGTACGGTAATGTTTTTATTGTTCGGCTTCAAAAACAGGAACGTGAAGAAGACCTGCAAAAATTTGAAGATCTGCTGAAGGGTGATGTGCCGCCACAAAAGCTGTCCATAGAAGCTGAATTGAACGTTAATCAGAAAAAGCTCATCATCGATACACTTCTTTCCGGCAGTGTAGAAATACACAAGTCCAAGAAGAGTCAGAGCGAAGACAATTACGAGTTGATGCGAAAAACGATGTTGATCCTAGTCGGAGATATTGTGGACGGTAGGAACAGCCGCATTAGACAGGAGTTTACCCCGTATCTGACACCTGAAACTGAGTCAATAATCCGGGAGCATTTTTCCGTGCCAGAGAAAAAGCCGGAGGATGATATCAATGTCTCGTATGATCAGATACAGGGTATCGCAAAACTCATCCGCGACGGGCTGGCTTACCCTGAGATCAAAGATCCGAAACGCGGAGCGGATTATTATGAAACGCTTGCGTTTCTCAACAAACTGGCAGTGGCATTTAAGTGGCGTATCTATGAAAAATGGACACTCGGTGCGGGAGAAGGAAGAACATATACCAAGCTGACATGGTATACCGTTCTCCTGACCCAGTGGATGCAGGGGCACGGACTCAGCCATATCATCGGGCAAAGTATAGATGATTATGACAAGAAAAAGCGCGAGGTAAAAGTCGACTACAATAAATGGGAACCCTTCGACGGCTCACAGAAACATAAAAACATAATCATTGCCGATACGCTGGAGGCGATTGAGGATGTACTTTTATTTCGATTATCAAACTACTTCCTTAAATTTTCAGAGGAATACAAACACCAACACCCTAATGAACCGTTCACAAACGACTGGTACGAATTTGTTGAGTATGGAACAACAAACCGCTTGCGAATCATTCTGCAGCGAAGTGGTTTTAAGCGGGACTCAACCGAATACATCCGACGAAATGCCGATAAGTATATACGAGGAACTTTGGACAATCCAAAGCTGCTGAAAAAGGCGCTGTTGGAATGCCCTAACGAACTAGTGAGGAGAGACACTGAAGAAATCCAGTACAACGTACCTGAGCTGTTTATAGATGAAGGAGAAGAATAAGATGACGAATTTTTATGAAACCGTACTGACGGTACTGAAATCAGACGAGAGGTTTGTTGCCGAGGATGGCACTTTCCTGCGTAATGCGGTCTATGAGGCTGCAATGAAGATGGATGAGAATCTTATCCAGATTCTTCTTACGAACGATGAAACACGCACTCGCTTCTTTGCAGAAGTCAATGGTGTGAAGGTCTTTGACAAGATAGGCTTTGCCTGGGTGGTCAACAATCGGCAATTCCTGCCGGATAGTTATACCCGTTTCAAGAATAAGATTGGGCTTGCCGATGAAACTGGTGCGCTGATTTCTGCTTCTGGTAAAGTGGAGCTTGTCTTCCCCTATAAAGATTGTGTTCTTGAAGGTGGTCAGACGAAGAATGAGCAAGGTCGCGATGAGGTCTTTTATAATGAGAGTTTAGTGCCTGGAGAGGTGGATAGACTATTGATGCCTAAAGTGCTCGGAGGCGCTAAGAGATATACCGCAGATGGTATTGAGGACACCTTGGAATTTCGTGACAATGACAACTTAATCATCCGTGGCAACAATCTGCTCGCATTAAGTTCTCTGCTGAAGGTGTTTGAAGGAAGAGTGAAGTGCATTTACATAGATCCGCCCTATTATTTCAATGTGAAGAAAGATGAGGATACTTTCGCATATAACTCCAACTTCAAGTTGTCTTCTTGGCTTGTGTTCATGAAGAATCGTCTGGAAATTGCGCGGAGACTGTTATCTAACGATGGTGCTTTGTTCGTTCAGATTAGCGACGATGGTGTAGGTGAACTTCACTGTCTCCTCAAAGATATATTCGGTGTCGAAAACTTCATCAACAAGATCACCGTGAAGACAAAATCCCCGTCAGGATTTGCATCGGTAAACCCCGGTGTCTTTGAAACTGCCGAGTATATTTTAGGATTTGCCAAGAGCAAACGGGCATGGAAATACAATCCTCAATATGTTGAAAGTGGATATGACGCGAACTACAAGTCTGTTGTGGTCAATAAGGAAGCCCCTGCCAGCGAGTGGATAATCAGGGATATTATCGATGTGTTGGCGGAGGAGCATGGTTATAATGATGCAAAGGCGATGCGTGATGAACTTGGTAAACCAGTCGTAGATGAGATGGTTGCACAATTCGCATTTGAGCACGCAGATTGTGTATTCCAATCTGTTGCAATAGGAAATAACGCTGGGCAAGCAGTAGTGGAAGCACGCGACCAGTCTAAAAAGAAACCCGAACGCATACTCACAGTTGAGCGAGAAGGACAATACACGGTTTATGTTCATAAAGGTCGTGAGATTGCCTTTTATTCAAAAAAACTGCATGAGGTGGATGGTGAACTCGTCCCATCAATGCAGGTTTCTAACATCTGGACAGACACACCATATGAGGGCATCGCAAGGGAAGGCGGCGTGACATTAAAAGGCGGAAAGAAACCTGAAAAACTCATACGCCGAATCCTTGAGATGGCGTCCAATCCGGGGGATATTGTCCTTGATTATCATCTTGGCAGTGGTACAACCTGTGCAGTTGCACACAAGATAGGCCGTAGGTATATAGGGGTTGAGCAGCTTGAATATGGAGACGATGACTCAACTGTTCGCCTTGAATCTGTCATTAAAGGGGATAGCACCGGAGTTTCAAAGGCTGTGAAGTGGCAAGGTGGCGGTTCCTTTGTCTATTGCGAACTGGCAAAGCTCAACCAGACAATTGTGGAAGAAATCGAAGCCGCTACTGATGATGCTGACTTGTCCGATATTTACGGTAGGATGGTAAAGTCCGGCTTTATCAGCTACAAGGTGAATCCGGCTGATATCGATGCGGCTGCTGATGATTACGCCGCACTTTCGCTGGATGACAAGAAGCGGTTCCTTATGGAGATTTTGGACAAAAATCTCCTGTATGTGAACTACTGCGATATTGATGATGCGGAGTTCGGCATCTCCGACGAGGACAAAGCGTTCACGAGGAGCTTTTACAGGGAGGGATAATCGATGGCATTCTTATACGAAAAAATAGACGCCTTGCGTGAATACGGTAGCAGTGCTGTTCTCCCCTCCTACATTCCGGAGAACCTGAATCCAAATTTCGAGCTGCGCCCGTATCAGAAACAGGCGTTTGAAAACTTTATTACACATTTCGAGAGTAGTAAACGTCCGAAGCCTACGCAGGTGCTTTTCCACATGGCGACAGGCAGCGGCAAGACGCTGATTATGGCGGGATTGATGCTGTATCTCTACAAACAGGGGTATCGGAATTTTCTGTTCTTTGTTAACCTTTCTAATATTCTTGAAAAGACACGGGAGAATTTCTGCAATTCGATATCCTCAAAGTATCTTTTCGCAGATGAGATTGTGCTGGACGGAGAGCGCATCCGCATCAATCAAGTAGACAATTTCCAGTACTCAGACCAGAATGCCATCAACATCTGCTTTACCACTACTCAGGGACTCCATATGGATATGTGGATGGCAAAGGAAAATGGTATGTCCTTTGATGACTTTGACGAACAGAAGGTGGTTCTGATTTCCGATGAGGCGCACCATCTGAACGTTGATACTAAAAAGAAAATGTCAGCAGATGAGGAGTCAAGCTATCATTCTTGGGAGCAGACCGTAAAGAATATTTTTAGCCGAAATGCTGAAAACATCCTGCTGGAGTTTACAGCGACTTGCGATCTTGCTAACCCAGCAATCCGTACGGCATATGAGAACAAGATCATCTTCGACTATGCTCTGGCGAAGTTTTATGGTGATAGGTATTCCAAGGACATCATCACGTTACGTTCCGATTTGACCGTCATGGAGAGGGCTTTGCAGGCACTTGTACTCAGTCAATATCGTTTGAAGGTATTTCAGGATCATCGTCTCGGGATTAAGCCTGTTGTACTTTTTAAGGCTGCGAAGATTGCAGACAGTAAAGACTTTATGGTTGAGTTTATAGAGACAGTGAAAAAGCTGACCGGCGCACAGCTGCGCAGTCTTTCCACTGCTGTTAATAATGAGGTCATGCACAAAGCCTTTGCTTATTTCGCTAACAACGGTATTTCTTTTGATACGCTTGCTGCAGAGCTCCGTGATGACTTTTCCGAGGAGCATTGCGTTTCCGTAAATGATGATAAGGATGCCACGCAGAAACAGATACTTTTGAATTCTCTTGAAGATGAGGACAATCCTTACCGTGCAATCTTTGAGGTCAAGAAGTTGGATGAGGGATGGGATGTCCTCAACCTGTTTGATATCGTCCGCCTTTATGAAACGAGGCAGTCCAGCGGCAAAAAAATAGCTCCCGCCACGATAGCGGAAGCACAGCTAATCGGACGTGGTGCAAGATACTGCCCATTTCAGCTTGATGATGAGCAGCCGAAGTTTCAGAGAAAATATGACGAGGATATAACCTGCGAAATGCGTGTCTGCGAGACGCTCTATTATCATTGTCAGAATGACCATCGCTATGTGACGGAGCTGCGTAATGCCCTGCGTGAAATTGGTCTGGATACCGACAAAATCGTGCAGCGTGAATATGTTCTTAAAGATGATTTCAAAGCCACCGACATATACCGACAGGGCTTAATCTTCCTAAATGACAGGGAGGTAAAAGATAGAAGAGATGTGCGTGGCCTTTCGCCGACCGTAAGGGATGATATATATCGTTTCCAAGCGGCAACGGGAGCCTCCGGCATCGATTCTGTTATGATAGAAACCTCACAGGGTGTCGACCTTGCCTTCAACTTGAAGACAGCGCATATGACCATCAAGGAAATCGCAGACATTAATTATGCAATTGTTAACAAGGCTTTGATGAAATACCCGATTTTTAAGTTTAATACCCTGCGTTCCTATTTCCCTAATGTTACATCCACGAGGCAGTTCATCACGGATAATGAATACCTCGGTGCTGTCCGCATCGACATTCAGAGCAAGGATGCGCATCCGACTATGGAAACTCTCTATTCGGCCGTTTTCTATGTACTCGGAAAGATTGCGGGTTCCATTTCCGGCATTGAAGAAACATACCGAGGAACGAAGACATTCAGGGCAAGGAACATCAGAGATGTTTTTCGCAACAAGACGGTCAATTATACCGATCCACACGATGGAGGTGTTGGTATCTCACAGAATGATCCGTCCGTAAAGAGCGATTGGAAAATCGATCTTACCACGGAGGACTGGTTTGTCTATACCGATAACTACGGAACCTCGGAAGAGAAGGCATTTGTCGCTTACTTCCGTGGATATGTTGATGATTTAAGAAAGGTGTATAACCGCATTTATCTTGTCAGAAACGAGCGGGAATTTCACATCTATTCGTTTGAAGATGGTGAACGTTTCGAGCCTGACTATGTCCTTTTCCTGCAAAGGGACAAAACAGATGGATTTGAGCAACTCCAGATTTTTATCGAGCCAAAGGGCACACAACTCCTCGAAAAGGATGCGTGGAAAGAAAAATTTCTGCTCCAGTTAAAGGCAGATGCTGTGCCAACTACCACTTTTGTGGACGACAATGACTACAGAATTTGGGGACTCCATTTCTTTAATCAGGAAAACCGTATGAAAGAGTTTGATGCAGAGCTTGCAGATTTGAGTGAAAGAGCAACTATTTCAACAAATCATTCTAAGCAATATTTGAGTATGGTTGCTGAAGAACCGGCACCATATGGAAAATGATGATGTATAAGCAGGGGGGTGATGCATGGATTCAGGAAAAGATAGGCAGGAAAAGTATGAATTGCTCATTACTGCTGATAGTGTCCAATCGACCGATGAAAGGTTTACTATGGACAATCTATCCCTTGGTGATAATTATAAGCCACTCGATGCATATTTCAGAAAGGAAAATGGGGATATTATCAAGCGTTCGTACAGCAAAGGCGAACGAAGAAATACAAACCAGACGCTGCCACGTATCGCATTTCAGGTATTTGAAAAGCAAATATCTGCCATGTCTGTAGAAGATAAAGAACGCTTTCCAGTTTGCAAATATAATCCGGAAAAGGAAATGATTTGCGGCATTTATTCAAGTGTGGATGAATTCAAAAAGCATAGAAATACCATCGAGTACCTCACCTATGGTTATGATAATGGTAGACAGTTTGTTATATATAGCTGGAATATCTTTTCTACGGTTTATTTTGTGCAGGAGTGCTTGAAGCGTTTCGGAAATCGTGGAGATCAATTTGTCCTGACATATCGTGAAAAAGACGAGAAGGAAAATAAAGCGGAAGAAACGGAATCCGCTGTTCAAGAGGAACTTGTGCAGCAGTTCAAAGGATACAGAAACGAATATTCTTCCATGCTGATCGAATCAAAAAATCTGATTTTCAGAGGAGCGCCTGGTACAGGTAAGTCCTATCTTGCAAAGGAAATTGCAGCAGACATCATTAGTGATGGATATTTTGATGATTATACGCTACTTTCTGACGAGCAGAAGAAACAGGTAGAATTTGTGCAGTTTCATCCAAGCTATGATTATGCTGATTTTGTAGAAGGCTTGCGCCCAATTGTCAAAGATGACGGAACGATGGGATTCGAACTTCAGGATGGAATTTTCAAAAAATTCGTGGCTCGTGCAAGGAAAAATTATGAAGACTCGTTAAAATCCAAGGAAACAATCGAAAAGGAACATTCTGCTCAGGAATCCATGACAGAGTTCTTTTCAGGTATCGAATTGGGCGTGGATACATTTAAGACAATCAATGGTAACGAATTCACTATAACCAGCGTGGATGACAGCCATATTAATATTTCTATTCCGGGTAATGCAACTGTTAACAGGCTTTCACTGAATTTAGATGAAGTCCGAATGATGCTTGAGTCCGGGCAGAAATTTGAAAAAATAAAGGATATTACAACATTTTTGGGAAAGTCTTTTGCCACACAGGGATTTTCGTATGATTTCGCTATCTACAAAGCAATCAAGGCAAAGAAGGCTGCAGCACCCAAGACACCTATCAGATTGGAAAAACTGAAGAAGTACATTTTCATTATTGATGAAATAAACCGTGGTGAGATTTCCAAGATATTTGGGGAATTGTTCTTTGCTATTGATCCTGGGTATCGGGGAAAATCGGGTGAAATCTCTACGCAATATGCAAATATGCATTCTAATCCGGATGAGAAATTCTATATCCCGGAAAATGTGTACATCATCGGCACCATGAATGATATTGACCGTTCTGTGGATAGCTTCGATTTTGCAATGCGAAGAAGATTTCGTTTTGTGGAAATTAAGGCAGATGCCAGGCTTGAGATGTTAGCTTCTCTGGATAATGAAGAATTGGAAGCCGAGGCCATCAAGAGGATGACTGCACTCAACAAGGCCATTGCCGAAGTAGAGGATTTGAATGAAAATTATCAGATCGGTGCATCCTATTTTCTTAAGCTGAAGACCCTTGATTTTGAACGATTATGGACGGATTATCTACAGCCACTTCTGCAAGAGTACATACAGGGAATGTACGATGAAAAGGGAATTATGACAAAATTCGAAAGAGCATATGGCTATCAGAAACCAGCTGACGGTGATGAAAATGAAACTGCTTAGGATTAAGGATAATTCACAGCAGAAAAAACAATCCTTTGCTGATATAAAAGCTCTTTCCGACAAAATTGTAGATAAGACTTTAGAACAGCTGGAACGAGAAGGTATATTTGTTTTCCCTGAAATAGTAAAGGACGCAGCCGATATAACACGCGATCAGGTAATATTGCAAAGCGTGAATGATAATTATGTGTCGGGAAATGTAATGGGGTTCCTTGGCTGCGGAAATGAACGACTCATTATCGAATCACGCTTTAGCGGAGATAGTGATTACTTTTTCCAATATTTACTTGAAAAAGTTATGGCATTTCCTAATCTTGTGGATTTGGAAACAGATGCGGATCAGGATAACCGCATCTACAATTTCTTGTTGTTTCTGTTCCCCTATTATCTTAAATCTGCGATGAGAAAGGGACTGTATAAAGAATATATCAGCCGCAGATATAATGATGGAAATGTAAAAGGAACTATTGATATTGCAAGGCAGATTCGATTAAACACCCCGTTTACAGGAAACGTGGCATATACGCAGCGAGAGTTTTCCTATGATAATGCTCTGATGGAATTAGTCCGACATACGATTGAGTTTATCAAGCATAAACCATATGGGAACAAGATTCTTGCAAAAGCAAAGGAAGAAGTAAAACTTGTCATTGATGTGACGGCAAAATATGAACCATATAGTAGAGCTAAAATTATAGAACGGAATAAACGGAATATGGTTCATCATGCATATTACAGAGAATATCTTTCACTTCAGCGTTTATGCATCTTAATCCTCCAACGCCAAAAGCATCAAATTGGTACAGGTTCCAAGCAAATATATGGTATTTTAGTTGATGGTGCCTGGTTGTGGGAAGAGTATCTTTATTTGCTGATTGGTGAAAAATTCTATCATCCGATGAATAAGGACGACAAGGGGGCACAGCGATTATTTGAAGGAAATAATGGTTTGATCTATCCAGATTTTATAAGCAAGAGCAATACAAATCGCCTGATTGCCGATGCTAAATATAAACCAACAGAGAATATTGGCAACCGAGACTACTTGCAGGTGCTGGCGTATATGTTTCGCTTTGATGCTAAAGTCGGATATTATCTCTATCCAGAATCAAAAGGTGCGGATGATATGAAGCTTAGGATGAATTGTGGTTCTACCTATGAGGAAAATGTAACGCCGAGGGATGATGTAAGCATTATAAAGCACGGTTTAAAAATCCCCACCGATGTTGGTGAATACAAGGAATTTGTAGCAGAAATTAAAAACAGTGAAGAGGAATTTGTGAAGATATTTGAGCAATCCTAAACAGAAATGCGGCAGCAGTACTGACCAAACCAAGGTCAGCACTGCTGCCGTATTTTTACTGTTTCTGATAAAAGTTGCATTCGTACCCGTCTGCCCGGAGCAGCAAGCCACTAATCCACGGAGGGGTTCTACCCATCTGCTCACACACCGCGGAGAGCGATACGTCTGGACTGCACTCGATGATGAGTTCATCGTGTACATGGCCGCAGATGAAGCAGTGCGAGAGGGTTTTCATTGCATAAGCGAGAATATCCCTGCTGACCGCCTGAACGATGTTCTCCACAAATTTGGGACCGTAGCTATCGATTCTCGTCCACTTACCGGTATTGATGCCCTCGTAGGTAACAGAGTCAGAACCGAACTGGTTTGTACCCATACGGGGTTTTACATACACAAGCCGTCTGCCGGACGGAAGGTCAATGAACAGCATACCGCTTTTGTAATAAATCCTGAAACCGTGTGACTGCACAGAGGTTTTGTACATCACAGCTTTTTTGACCGCTGCATCAATATCCCACCATAGCTGCGTGATGTGAGGATTGGAAGAACGCCAGGCATTTACCAGCGGCTGCAGCTCGTCCTCAGAAAGTCCCATATCCAAAGCACCCATTGCCTTTAAAGCACCGACAGAGCCGCCGTAGCCAAGAGCTAGTTCTGCAATTTTGCCTTTTTGTCGTAGATGACCGTTGATGCCATTTTTCACGACAGGAACGCAGAACATCTGTGATGCCGATTCGCAGTAGATGTCTTTTCCCGCCTTGAATACATCAACACGCCATTGCTCCCCGGCAAGGAAAGAAAGCACACGAGCTTCAATTGCACTGAAATCGGAAACGATGTACTTGTATCTTGGTTTGGGAATAAAGGCGGTGCGGATCAGCTCCGACAGTACATTTGGAATGTTATCGTAGAGCATTTCCAAAGCGGCAAAGTTGCCGTCACGGACAAGGTTTCGTGCTTCTTCCAGATCGTCCATATGATTTTGCGGAAGATTCTGCAGCTGAATCAGTCTGCCTGCCCAGCGCCCGGAACGATTGGCACCGTAGAATTGGAACATACCCCTTGCCCTGCCATCGGCACAGACAGCATTCTGCATGGCGGTGTATTTGCTGACAGAAGATTTAGCGAGCTGCTGTCGGTAGGACAGCACATCAGCGATATGTTCCTCGCTGTTGGAGATCAGCTCTTTTACGGCTTTCTTATCCAAAGATTCTGCCTGCCCACCGTTATCTGAAAGCCAGCCTTTCATCTGGACTACACTGTTGGGATTCTCAAGTCCTGTCTGCTCCTGTATTTTACTGCGGAGATACACCTTGGTCTGTGCATCTACTGTAATTGCCTG
The DNA here is from genome assembly GCF_003481825.1 of Clostridium sp. OM02-18AC. Lineage (GTDB taxonomy): Bacteria > Bacillota > Clostridia > Lachnospirales > Lachnospiraceae > Brotaphodocola. The sequence goes on from NZ_QULW01000002.1 coordinate 169,870, forward strand.
TTCTACGAAATGCATATCCAGTAAGATGCCGCGGTCGTTGATTTCCTGGTCGAGATGATACTCGTCCCATACGAAATCCGGCACAGGGAATTTTGCCAGCTTTTCTTTGATAGCAAGCTCCACCTCAACATCGCGCTTATTATATTTTTTGAACAGCACCCATTTCTCTGGATTATGTGCTGGAAGATTCCGTGTACGGCCACCGTTCTTTTTAGTGGGGCGGCACGGCTTGCAGAAGTATTTGATAAGGTCAGAGCCTTCCTCCATCTTCTGCTCGTCAAGTTTCAGGACAGCACCAATACCCTTCAAGGATAATGGAAGTCCCATATAGGCTCCCCAGATACGGGAGCATTTCCACGAAGTCGGGTCAAGATAGTTTCCGACGGAGTCCTCCGCAATGCTGTAGCTGCTGAAATACTGCGGATAATTTCTTCTCAGCCAGTAAGACAGGCACACACGCTCGAACTGGCAGTTATATGCCCATTTCGTAACCGTATCATCGGTCAGTGCCTGCAAAATCTCATAGGGGACTTTTTCCCCGCAGGCAATGTCTACGACTTGCACCTCGCCCTCATTTACCGCATAAGCGAATAGCAGAATCTCAAAATCCGAGCTTTCCGCATAGGGATATACCCCGGATTTCTTCAAGTCCACACTGCTGTAGGTTTCCAGGTCAATACTGAGTGAAATAATTTTATCGTTCATGATTGTCTCCGATCTATAAGAATAAGGGCGGCAGCTTGCTCGGCTGCCGCCCCGTGTGGATTACTGCTTGTCAGATTTGTTTTTACGGAAGTTGGGGCAGAGCCAGTGGAAGAACCTCTTTGCAAGTCCGAAGAGCCATTTCCATACTGCAATCAAAGCACAGCCCCAGAAAAACATCGTGATTCCAAGAAGTGTACCCCGGATGGATGCGTCAATCAGTGTGTTTACAAGTTCCATTGTCATAGGTTGTCACCTTACCTTTCTGATAGTGGACGGCAGGTTTCCCTGCCACCCGGATTGTCATAGTTGCGATTGTTATTAGTTGAGGAAATCCTCATCCTCCGCAGTTGCAAAGTCATCTTCTGCACGGGACTTGCCGCCGAGAGGAGTGCCGTCTGCAATCTTCTGGAGATTGTTCAGACCGCAGGCAATGCCCTTGTTGCCGTTAGAGTTGAAGGCGTAGAGGTTGATGGAAGCACGACCCTTAACACCGGAATACATCTCCGAACGGTCAATGATCTGATTGCGGTCAGCATCTACGATGCCGGGAGCAGTAGCGGAGTTGGCGTTGATGAAGTAGCTGTTTCTGTAGACCTAGACCTCATCATCGGGACGCTCTGCATCGCCGTCACGAAGCGGAGTCTTGAGAACGGAGAGAGCCGGAACGCTCTTTCCGTTGCCTTTCAGCTTTGCCTGACCTTCCTCGTAGGCTGCCTGGATTGCTGCCTTGATTTTCTCAATGGTCTTGGTATCGCTCTTAGGGATAATCAGCGAAACGCTGAACTTAGGGGTGCCGCCGTTAATCGACTTCGGGTCCCAGCAATTAAGATAGCTGAAGGTGCAGATGCCGGTTACGACTTTAGTAGGGTTAGTGAAAGTTTTCATAATAGTGGTCTCCTTTACTCTTTGAAATCATTTTCTGCTGTATTTTTCATTGGCGGACGCTTGTCCGTCTTAGAAACTAATGTTGGTTTGCCCGGCGGTTTATAAGTAAGATTGCCAAGCAGTTCCTCAAACTTCTTCTTACCGAGAAGCGAGGTCATTGCCGTAATACCCAGGAGCTTTTTCTTGTATGGGTCATATCCGGCTTTTTGGACTGCCGATGCAACATCATCGTCACTTACATATTTGCGATTGCTGCGGCCTTCGACCACCTTAAAGTGACCGTAGTCCGTACCAAGCAAAGCCTGGTTTAATGCGTATTCCTTTACATCGGCTGCCCAGGAAGTGAACTGGTCGATTCTCATAAGGATTGCATCGATTTCGTAATCTTCCAGTTCTGCGGGCATGGCAAAGTCATATTTCGCAAGCTCCAGGTTGTATTCGGCACGCTTGCGGCAGGTGGCTTTTGCCTTGCAGAACTGACAGTGACTTCCGGCTTTGAAATCCCCCTCGCCCTTTAAGGCAAGCTGTGCAGTAGGTGCAAGCACCTCATCCGCAAAACGGAGAAGCTCCGCCTTTGTCATAGTGTGAATACTGATGTTATCCCGACGCAGCTGATAAATTGCCATCTTTACGGTGTCAATGTCATAGATGCCGTCAAACATCTGGATAACACCAAGGCAGTAACACATCAGCTGTGGATTGCCGCCGAATTCCTCGGTTTCGGCACTCACCAGAATGCCAAGACCGTGTTTATAATCAATGACCTCTGCCACGCCGTCTGCAAGGATAATGCAATCGGCAGTACCGAGGCCTTCCGGCACCCATTGGGCGAAGCTGACTCTCTGCTCGATGAGAACATCTGCATCGGAACAGGTCTGCTTGATTTTGCCGTACTCTTCCATAACGAAAGCAGCATAGCCTTCGGCACAATTCTGCATTTCCTGGTCGTAGTAATCGAGGTTCTCTGTCGGGTCAGGAGAATCCCTGCCCAGCGCCTTTTCTACGAGATAAGCACAAAGTGTATGTGCATCGGTGCCCTGCATTGCATATGGACTTGTCTGGTCTGGATACTTTTCACTCAGCAGAACGCTGGGCGGACAGTTTAACCACCGATAGCTTGCAGAGGAGTTTAATCGTGCGTGCTGTGGCATCCGATCACCTCCAGGTCAGACATCAGTGCAGGATAGTCTTCCTTCTTGATGTCGCTGAGTTTGCTTGCTCCGTATTTGGTGATGAGAGCCTTGACCTGTTCGGTGTATCCTTCATGGGATTTTGCCGAGAATGCTTTTCGCACATCGGTGAATTCATAGGTCTTGGCTGGCGGTTTGTCTGCCGGTTCAGCAGGCTTGTCCGTCTTTACTGCCGGAGCAGTATTGATTTCTTCTGTAGGAGAAGAAAAGATTTCTTTCAGGGCATTTGCTGCCTTGATCATGTTCTCGCCGCAGGTAATCAGTTCATCGAGTACCAACGACAGTTCGCTCATTTTACTCATGGTCATTACTCCTTGTCGTTTTCTGCTTTGGTTTTCAGTTTTTCTGCCAGCCTCTTGGCTACCACGCTGATGGTGATAAGAACATCAATGAGTTCATCATCAACTGCATCCGGCTCAAGCGGCTGTGTGTGTTCTCGCATCGCATCCTGCAATTTGCAGCACCTCCGTTTCCGAAAGGTTTATCCCTTTCTGACAGCTATGTATTTTGGAAAGCTGTTTTTCCGTTTTGTGAGTGGATTTCTGAAAAAATATTTTTCGTTCTTCCCTCGACAGCAGATATGTATTAAAATTCGCCAGTTTTCCGTTTTACAGAAAAAGTCCCGTTCACAGGCACACAACCTGTGGACGGGACTTCCTTTTTATATAGGGAAAATATGTCGGGAAATTTTTATATAGATACAGCTCACAAAACGGAAAAAGCTAAAATCGCAATACATAACTGCCAGAGGGAGAGGTCTATCCCTACTAATCGGAAAGGAGGGATTTGATGACTATCAGTAAGTTTAACAGCGAGGGCTATTATGACCCAACGACCTATGAGGCACTCTCAAAAGTCGAGCGAGAGGAAAAAGCTGCGAGGTATCGACCGCTTGTGTATATATGCAGTCCATTTTCCGGGGATGTATCCGGGAATATAGAAAGAGCGAAAAAATACAGCAGATATGCCGTAGACAGCAAAGCGATACCGATTGCTCCGCATTTGCTGTTTCCACAGTTCATGGATGACGATGCGGAACGGGAGCTTGCTCTTTTTATGGACATGGTGCTGCTTGGCAAATGTGAGGAACTGTGGGTGTTCGGAGAAACGGTTATGGAAGGCATGAGTGCCGAGATTGCCAAGGCAAAACGAAAAAACATGAAAATCCGTTATTTTACGGAAGACTGCGAGGAGGCAGATTAAATGGAACTGATTTTATATACTGCGGATTGCACCGGCAAAGCGGCGAACTGCCTGTATCCGCACGAAAAGAAGATCACCAATCAGAAAGAGCTGGTCGAGGCAATCGCCCATGATCAGGTGTTTGCGAAGTATAAGGACAGCTATCGCAGCATCGAAAACTTTATCTCGTCATCGGTCATCCCACTTGACTGCGATAATGACCACACGGAAAAGCCGGAGGAATGGCTGACAGCGGACAAGCTCACGGAAATCTTCGAGGATATGCAGTTTGTGCTGATTCCGAGCCGCAATCATATGAAGGAAAAGAACGGTAAAGCAGCTCGTCCGAAATATCATGTATTGTTCCCGGTAGCAGACTACACCGATCCAACACTGTATGCGGCGGTCAAGAGTGCGATTCAGAAAAAGTATGCGTTCTTTGATGACAATGCAGTCGATGCTGCCCGGTTCTTCTTCGGGAGCAAATGTACGGAGGACGATGTGGTGTGGCATGACGGTTTTCTTCAGATTGATGAAGACCTGGATGAAACCGATATGCTGGTGCAGGAAGAAGCCGCTATGCCAATTTATATGGGCGGTTCTATTGCAGAGGGCAGCCGCAACAATACGATGTCGCATTTTGCCGGGCGCGTATTAAAGAAGTTCGGAATCACGGACAAGGCACATCAGCTGTATATGAAGCGTGCCGAGAAATGTGAGCCGCCGCTGTCAAAGGCGGAGCTGGATACCATCTGGAAGAGTGCTGTGAAGTTTGCCGATAAGGTTCAGGCACAGGACGGATATATCCCACCGGACAAGTTCAATGATGAGTTCGGTGCCGGTAGCCTGAAGCCGGAGGATTATTCCGATATTGGCGAGGCAAAGGTGCTGTCGAGAGAAAACATGGACTGCCTGCGTTTCACCAATGCCACAGGGTTCCTTACTTACTGCGGTGACCGCTGGCATGAGGATACACAGAAGGCACTTGGCATTACGGAGAATTTCCTGGATATTCAGCTTGCCGATGCGAACGAAGCCATCAAAAGTGCAGAGGATGCACTGATTGCAGCAGGAGTGCCGGAAGAATCTGTTCGTGCAGGTGGTAAGACGCTGGAAAAGGCTGTTCCAGCCGCAAAAATTGGACTGCTGTATGCCCTGATGGGTGCACAGACCTACCACAAGTTCGTCATGAAATACCGCAACTACAAAAATATCGTAAATACGCAGAATGCTGCAAAGCCAATGCTGGCGATTGATGTTTCGGAGCTGGACTATGCTGCAGAGCTGCTGAATACGCCGGAGCAGACCTATGACCTCACCAAAGGTATGGCAGGAGGCCACCCACATGACCCGGATGATCTCATTACTAAGGTGACAAATTGCTCTCCGGGAGATGAGGGGATGCAGCTTTGGCTGGACACTCTGGATACCTTTTTCTGCAAGGACAAGGCGTTGATTTCCTATGTGCAGGAAATCGTAGGTATGGCAGCAGTCGGCAAGGTGTATGCGGAGCATATGATCATTGCTTACGGTGGCGGTGCCAACGGCAAGTCCACCTTCTGGAACACTATTGCTCGTGTGCTTGGAAACTACTCCGGTAAAATCTCTGCTGAGGCACTGACCATGAACTGCAAGCGCAATGTGAAGCCTGAGATGGCAGAATTGAAAGGTAAGCGTCTCATCATTGCATCGGAGCTGGAAGAAGGCACACGACTGAACACAGGTATGGTAAAGCAGCTCTGCAGCGTTGACCCTATTGAGGCAGAAAAGAAGTATAAGGACCAGTTCCATTTCGACCCGTCCCATACGCTGGTGCTGTACACCAACCATCTGCCGAAGGTGTCTGCTAATGATGACGGAACCTGGCGCAGACTGATCGTCATTTCCTTCAATGCAAAAATCACAGGCAAGTCGGATATCAAGAACTTTTCCGATTACCTTTTTGAACACGCAGGCTCTGCCATCATGAAATGGATTATTGAGGGTGCGGAGATCGCCATCAATAAGGGATTTAAGTTCACCGAGCCGCAGGTGGTGGTTGATGCTATTAAAGAGTATCGGGAGAACAACGACTGGCTGGGGCAGTTTATTGAGGAACACTGCGATGTCGATCCGTCTTATTCGGAGAAGTCCGGGGAGCTGTATCAGCAATACAGGGTGTCGTGCATTCAGTGCGGCGAGTTTGTCAGAAGCACTTCTGACTTTTACGGAAGTCTGGAGAAAGCGGGATTTTTCCGTTACAGGAAGAAAAGCGGTCGTGTCATTGTCGGCTTAAAGCTGAAGGACGGACAGGACTTCTTGGAGTAACGATGACGGTCATGACACTCAAAATATAGATTTTTATATTTTCCGCTGTGTATTTTGGTGGTCAATATATTGTGGTGACGGTCGGGACAGTCATTTCTAAAAAGTGGAATAACGAAAAAGATGTCACTCGTGTATCTCTCTATATAAAAGTCCTATATGGATATAAAAAATATTCTATATAGAGGGTTTAAGGATAGAGATACACGAGCGTCACCGCCTATAAAATATCCCGCTGATGAAAGGAGTCAGTCTTGCGAGAAAAACAGATAGAAAAGCAGTTAGTGATGGAAGTGAAAAGGCGTGGTGGCATCTGCCCTAAGTGGGTGTGCCAGGGCTTTGATGGAATGCCCGACCGATTGGTTTTTCTTCCGCACAGGAAGTTTGGCATGGTGGAAGTAAAAGCACCGGGAGAAAAACCAAGAGCCTTGCAGCTTTCCAGACACAGGTTATTAGAAAAATTAGGTTTCCGGGTTTATGTCCTTGATGCCACGGAGCAGATTGGAGGGATTCTTGATGAAATTCAATTCGCATGAATATCAGAAATACGCCATCGAATATATCAAAACGCACCCAGTAGCCGCAATATTACTCGGCTGCGGACTGGGGAAAACCAGTATTGCACTCACCGCCATTGACGATATGCTGCATGACAGCTTTGAAGTTCGGAAGGTGCTGATTGTAGCACCGATCCGTGTGGCAAAAGTCTCATGGCCGGATGAGATACAGAAGTGGGACCATCTGTCTGACCTGAAATATGCAGTGGCGGTCGGCACACAGGAAGAACGAATCGCAGCACTACAGGCAGATGCTGATATTTACATCATCAACCGTGAAAACCTGTCATGGCTGATCGATGAAAGTGGACTGCCATTCGATTTTGATATGTGCGTGCTGGATGAGCTTTCTTCGTTCAAGAACTGGCAGTCAAAGAGGTTCAAGTCCTTTATGAAAGTCAGACCAAAACTGAACCGGGTAATTGGTCTTACAGGAACACCATCCAGTAATGGATTGATGGATCTGTTCGCAGAATTTCGATGCCTTGATATGGGAGAGCGTCTTGGCAGATTTATCGGTCAGTACCGCAATTCCTATTTCAGGCATGACGGAGGAAGTGTATCAGATGTTCAGAGCCATTCTGGAGGACAGGCCAACCGATCTTCCCGAGAAAATGGTGGATGGATATATTGGATTCCTTTTCAGAGACAAAGACGGAATGCCGCTGGTGGCCATGCACTGGGAACACCGGTTCAACAGTATGGTAGGTCGATACAATAATATTTACCGGGTTCAGATGTCAAACATTACTCCACACGTTTGCAGGCATACCTACTGCAGCAATATGGCCCGTGCGGGGATGAATCCGAAGACGCTGCAGTATCTGATGGGTCATAGCGATATCAGCGTTACCATGAACACTTATACGCATCTTGGACTGGATGATGCAAAGGACGAGATGATTCGCCTGCAGGAGTTGGAAGATGCCCGCAAAGAAGTCGAAAAGACGACAGAGAAACCGAAAGTAGCGACTCAGAGTATGTTCCGAGCCGTCTAAAATAGAATAGGATATATGGCAAGCACACCTGGAGAAGTCTGGGTGCGCTTTTTTGGGGATTGATGTCAGCGGCAGTTTGCCATATAATAATAGGAAATATTGTTATCAAATCTTTTGCAGGAATCGCCTGTTTTAACCCGTTTACTTATTCAACAAACAGAAAAAAATTCAATCGTTAGAACGTATGCACCCACTATTGGGGAGTGTGCATACATTTTAACGATTGCTCAGGCAGAAAAATGGTATACGGACAGGCCGTATCCGACTACTACACGACTACGTTTGACTGCTGTAAATTGCCGCATTCTGCTGCGATTTGCGATAAAGTGTAGGAACAATAAAAATCACAATCGTTACAGGGTTCGCAAATTGTGCCTGTTTACGGCAGTTTGCGGCATTTCGGGAGGAGAAAATTATGATTAGAGTGCTTTTTATTTGCCACGGCATTATTTGCAGAAATCTCTAAAATCCCCTGTAATATCAAGGTTTTTCAGGCTTGAAGGTAGTGCTACTACACCACTACTACACCAGTGAGTCTCGATGTGACAAAAATTTTGAAATCGAGGTCAAGCTTATGAAAGACAAAAAGAGTATCAACAATATCGAATACGTATTGGTTGGAGATTACTATATCCCGGATCTGAAGCTGCCCCATGAGGAACGGCCTATCGGAAAATATGGGCGGATGCACCGAGAGTATCTGAAAGAGCATAGCCCTATGAGATTTAACGATCTGGTTCTGGAAGGACAGCTCTGGACTTATCTTGCCGATTTGAACGAGCAGGCACAGGAGCGTTTGTCCCTGATTGTTGAGCAGATAAAGGTATCTGAGGGCGTAACTGAGGAACTGAAAGCCGGTGACCAGATGGCATGGGTCAGAGCTATGAATAGCATCTGCAACCGGGCAGAAAAGATTGTAATTCATGAGTTGGTTCTGTAATAAAGAGTAAAATAAGCAAGACTGGATGTTATTCTACGAGAGATGGCATCCGGTCTTTTTTGTATGTGAAATATTTTAATGCGAATTAATGCAGAATTTCGCATACAAATATTGAATAAATGTGCGTAAAATTATTGCTTATTAAAGCACAGCTGTTATAATAAATACATACACAGAAAGAAAGTAAATGTGAGTGATTTTAAAAACGAAAGTTGGTGAACACGTGGATATTAGAACGATTGCAAAACAAGTTATTATAGAAAAGGATGGCATTGCCAAAGCAGCAGATTTTGTTCAGGCAGGAATTCATGCTGCTGATGTAGTAAACATGTGCAATGCCGGATACCTTGATCGCATTCGACACGGATATTATCAACTTGCTGAGGCAGATACCTCTTCTGAGGAGCAACTTCTTGCAGTGCTGATTCCAAAGGGAATTGTCTGTGTAGAATCTGCCCTTTTTCATTATGGCTATAGCGATTTCGCTCCTCGTAAATGGTCTATTGCTGTACCAAGATCTATGTCTCGGACAAAACTGGAAGTAGATGCACTGGCTTTGCAAACGTATTATGTTCAACCAGAAATATATGAACTGGGGAGAGTAGCGGATGATTTTTCCGGAGTTAAGCTTTCCGTATATGATCGAGAGCGTACGATTTGTGATTGCTTCAAATATCGTTCAAGGCTTGATCATGAAATATTTAGCAAGGCATTGAATGCTTATGCAAAGGATGAGAAGAAGAATCTGCAAAATCTTTCCATATATGCAAAAAAGCTAAGGGTGTACAAGAAGGTCAACGAATTGATGTCGGTGCTGATGAATGGCTAATATGGTTGTATCTGTGCTCATGTGGTTACCTAAATTATTTAAGAATTGTATATGAGCATCTTATATAGAGAAAATAATGATAGGAATTATGTGAAAGCGAGGCGATGAGTATGTTAATGAATACGGCTGAGTATCTTTCCATTATTGAAAATATTAAGAGTGAAATTACTGCGGCACAATATCGTGCGGCAGTTCATGTGAATGCAGATATGTTGCTTCTCTATTATAATATTGGTTGCGTAATCAATGAACATAAATCATGGGGAAACAAGTTTATTGATAACCTTGCAGCAGATATTCGAATTGCTTTTCCAGAAAGCAAAGGATATTCTGTTCGTAATTTGAAGTATATGGCAAAATTCGCAGAGATTTATCCAGACCGAGAATTTGTGCAACAGGTTGTTGCACAAATTCCATGGGGTCACAATATAGTTCTTCTGGATAAGGTCGCTGATATGGATGAACGCAAATGGTATATTAAAAAATCAGCGGAAAACGGCTGGTCTCGAAATGTTCTTATCCATCAGATTGAAAGTAACTTGTATCAGCGGCAGGTTTTGGCAGATAAGGTCACAAATTTTGAGCACCGATTACCGTCTCCGCAAAGCGAATTAGCAGTGCAGACTATGAAAGACCCATATGTCTTTGATTTTATTCCTTTTAGAGAAGATATGCTGGAACGGGATATTGAGCAGGCACTTGTTAGGGATGTCACCAAGCTCCTTCTGGAGCTTGGAACAGGGTTTGCATTTCTGGGGAATCAGTATCACCTGAATGTGGGCGGTGATGATTTTTACATTGATTTGTTGTTCTACAACCTGAATCTTCGCTGTTATGTAGTTATCGAATTGAAAACCGGTGACTTCAAGCCGGAATATGCTGGTCAGCTAAACTTTTATCTGTCAGCCGTGGACGGCATTTTGAAAAAAGAGCAGGATAATCCGTCCATTGGTTTGCTTCTGTGCAAAAGCAAAAACAATGTGGTTGCAGAATATTCACTCAAGGATATTTCAAAGCCGATTGGGGTAAGCGAATATAAAATAACCAGTAGTTTGCCGGATAATCTAGAAAAGCAACTGCCATCTGTTGAAGATATTCAGAAACGGATTAAATGAGTTACTGGCTAATTATCAGACTCTGGACTTACCTTGCCGATTTGAACGAGCAAGCACAAGAGCGTTTGTCCCTGTTTGTTGAGCAGATGAAGGCCGCTGAGAGCGTGACAGAGGAACTGAAAGCCAGCGACCAGATGGCATGGCTCGGAGCTATGAACAGTATCCGAAACCGGGCAGAAGAAATTGTATTGAAAGAAATCGTATATAGATAATGCCTTGCCGGACTTCATTTTTGATGGAGTCCGGCTTTCTATATCCAGAAGCAGTATTTCCTGTGTCGGCAAAAAGCATAGCAATTTCACTTTGAATGGTATTGATATTTTTGCCGATAACGTGGTATACTATATAATAGATTAACGTAGTTTTTGGGATAGATTTTATGGTGGAGGATCATGGATGCGATATCTTTCAGTTGCTGAAATAGCGAAAAAGTGGGATGTGTCAGAGCGTAGTGTCAGAAATTACTGCGCCCAGGGGCGTGTGAATGGTGCGTTTCTTACCGGTAAGACATGGAACATTCCGGAAAACGCAGAAAAACCGGAGCGTACCAATAAAAGAAAAGAAGAGCCGATTACTCTGTTGGATATCCTGAAAGAACAGAAGGCAAGTAAATACTCCGGCGGGATCTATCACAAAACACAGATTGATTTGACATACAATTCCAACCATATAGAAGGAATCCGACTGACGCACGATCAGACCAGATATATCTTTGAAACCAATACCATCGGTGTAGAAAAAGAAGTTCTGAACGTGGACGACGTGATTGAAACAGCAAATCACTTCCGCTGCATTGACATGATCATTGATCATGCAAAAGCAGCTCTGACGGAAAAGTTCATCAAAGAGCTTCACTTGGTTTTGAAGAATGGCACCAGCGATTCCAGAAAAGATTGGTTTGCTGTTGGCGATTATAAGAAACTTCCGAATGAAGTTGGCGGCACGGATACCGCCCTTCCGGAAGAAGTTGCCGATAAAATGAAAGCCCTGCTGACGGAATATAACGCCAAGGAAGAAAAGACCTTTGAGGACATTTTGGACTTTCATGTGAAGTTTGAGCGGATCCATCCGTTTCAGGACGGTAACGGTCGTGTGGGCAGATTGATCATGTTTAAGGAGTGCCTGAAATACAATATCGTTCCGTTCATCATCGAGGACGATCTGAAGCTGTTCTATTACCGTGGACTAAAGGAATGGGACAACGAAAAAGGCTATCTGACCGATACCTGCCTGACCGCACAGGACAAGTATAAAGCGTATTTGGATTATTTTAGGATTGGGTATTAAACAAGCTAATTTCCAAAGTGTCAAATGCTTGACCCAAAGTGTCAATTTGACACTTTGGAGACAGTGCAATGGGTAAAACCGTATTTTGAAAAAAGCAAGCAAAGAGTTGAATTATAAATGGAGAAAGCGGATATGAATGACAAAAAAGGTGTAATATACATTCTCACAAATCCTTCTTTTCCAGATTATGTGAAAATAGGATATGCAGATGATATAGATAAACGATTAAAGCAATTGAATCGCAGCGAATGTATTCCGTTTGCATTTCGAGTATATGCTACATACGAAGTGAATTCAAGATTGTCAGATTTGAAGTTACATGCGATTATTGATAAGTTAAATCCGGATTTGCGTTCTGTTGATGAATTTAATGGCCAGAAAAGAGTGCGTGAATTCTACGCAATGAAGCCAGAAGAAGCATACGCAATTTTGGAGGCAATGGCAGAAATTCATGATTGCAAGGAGAATCTAAAATTAGTTGTTCCAAGTGATGTAGAAGCACAGGAAGAACAGTTGGCACAGGAAATTGACACAGAGAGCCATGAAAAAGCAGAGAATTTTTCTTTTACCAAATGTCAAATTTTTGTGGGAGAAGAAATCGAATATTATGATGATCCAAGTATTACGTGCAAGGTTGTTGGGGACAGAAAAGTAGAGTATCAAGGAAAAGAAATGTCGTTGACAGCTGCTGCAAAACTCATATCTGGAAAGAAATATTCGATTGCAGGTCCGAGATTTTTTAAATATAAAGGCGAGTGGTTAAATGATATTAGAGCTCGTATAGGATTTTAATTTTTACCAACTATGTTCCGATAATATTTTATTATAAGAACATATGATAAACGAGAGGGGGACGTATTAAATGGCTTCCAATTTTAAATTCTTAGAAACAGAGTTTCCGGTTTTGGCGAATTTTGGTAATTTGGCAGAGCAGTATTGTTACACAGATCCGAACTCGTGCTTGATGAAACTGGGAATGATTGGAGAAACAATCGTAAACTTGATGTTTACATACGATAAAATTCCTGTTCCCTATGATAATTCTGCTGTGAATCGAATCAATGCATTATCTTCAGAAGGTCTCTTGACGAGAGATTTAACTGATATTTTGCATGCACTTCGTAAAGTAAGAAATAAAGCTGTTCATGAAAATTATTCTGAAAGCTCAGATTGCCCTGTTTTCTTACAGATGGCATACAGTTTGTCTGAATGGTTTATGCAAACTTATGGTGACTGGAATTACCAGCATCAGAGTTTTGTTATGCCTGTAAAGGAAGAAGATAAAATAAAAAAGAATGTTGTTTTGAATAAAGCTCAGGAAGATGAAAAAGAAGAAGAACTTACAAAGGCTGCTATCGCATGTGCTGAGCGGGCTGAACAGGTAGATAAGAGAGCTCGTTTGAAACAAGCTAATAAAATGGCAAGTCAGCGCCAGAAGTCAGAGGCGGAAACCCGCTATATGATTGATGAGCAGCTACGCCAGGTTGGCTGGGAAGCCAATACGCAGGAAATCCGCTATTCTAAAGGTGCAAGACCTGCAAAAGGTCGTAATATGGCGATTGCTGAATGGCCAACAGATTCCACTGTCAGCAAAAAAGGCTACGCAGATTATGCGCTGTTTGTGGGGACAAAACTTGTTGGCATTATCGAGGCAAAAGCGGAACATAAAGATATTCCCTCTGTAATTGATTATCAGGGTAAAGATTATCCGAGAAATATCCGTAAAGAAGATGCTGAATATCAGATTGGTACATGGGGAGAGTTTAAGGTTCCGTTTACTTTTGCAACAAACGGCAGACCATATCTGGAGCAGTTCAAAACGAAATCCGGTATCTGGTTTTTAGATTTAAGAGAGCCTTCTAATGTTCCTATGGCATTGCATGGCTGGATTAGCCCGAATGGCCTTATGGAACAATTGGAAAAAGATATCCAGGCAGCTAATAATGCGTTGCAGGTAATGCCCTATGACTTGCTGACAGATAAAGATGGTTTAAATCTGCGAGAGTATCAGGTAAAAGCTATCAAAGCAGCTGAAATGGCAGTTATTGATGGACAAAAAGAAGTGTTGATTGCAATGGCAACAGGTACAGGTAAAACCCGTACTGTCCTTGGCATGATTTACCGCTTTTTAAAGACAAATCGTTTCAAACGTATCTTGTTCCTTGTTGATAGAACCTCCTTGGGAGATCAGGCTTCCGATGTTTTTAAGGAAGTAAAACTCGAAGAACTGATGACTCTTGATGAAATCTATAACATTAAGGGACTGGATGAGAAACCTGTGGAGAAAGAAACTCGTATTCAGGTTGCTACTGTTCAGAGCATGGTAAAACGTATCCTTTATAACGAAGGAGAGGCCATGCCATCCGTAACAGATTTTGACTTGATTATTATTGACGAGGCTCACCGTGGGTATATTTTAGATAAAGAAATGGGCGATGTAGAAGTTCTGTATCGTGATCAGCGTGATTACCAGAGTAAATATCGCACGGTAGTTGAGTACTTTGATGCTGTGAAAATTGCTCTTACTGCAACTCCGGCATTACATACAACAGAAATTTTTGGCCAACCAGTATTCAAATACACTTACAGAGAAGCTGTTATAGAGGGATATCTTGTTGACCATGATGCTCCACATCATTTGGAAACAAAACTTAGTACAGGCGGCATTCATTATAAATCTGGTGACACCGTGACGCTATATGATCCTGTGACCGGCGAAATAACGAATAGCGAATTGCTTAACGATGAACTTGATTTTGATGTTGAAAATTTCAACAGACAGGTTATTACAGAGAATTTCAATAGAACTGTCCTGGCGGAAATCGCAAGAGACATTGACCCAGAAAATCCGGAAGAACAGGGTAAAACTCTGATTTATGCGGTTGATGATCAGCATGCCGACACGATTGTTTCTATTCTGAAAGAAATCTATTCAGAAACAGGCGTTGATAATGATGCGATTATGAAGATTACTGGCAGCGTTGGCGGTGGTAATCCTAAGAAGGTGGCAGAGGCAATCAAACGTTTTAAAAATGAGCGTTTTCCAAGTATTGCTGTTACTGTTGATTTGCTTACAACCGGTATCGATGTACCAGAAATTACAACACTGGTATTTATGCGTAGAGTGAAATCTCGTATTCTTTTTGAACAGATGTTGGGACGAGCTACCAGATTGTGTCCGAAAATTCATAAAACCCACTTTGAGATTTATGATCCGGTAGGTGTTTATGATTCTTTAGAACCAGTGAACACTATGAAGCCTGTTGTGGCGAACCCCACGACTACTTTCACACAACTTCTGGACGGATTAGAAGAAGTGGAAGATAAAGATGTGGTTCAGGCTCAGATAAATCAGATCCTTGCAAAGCTTCAGCGCAAAAAGCGTCGGATGGACAAAAAAACGATGGAGCAGTTTATCGGTATGACTAACGGTATGGATCCTACCCAGTTTATCGTTGAGATCGAAAAGCAATCTCCGGAAGATGCTAAAAAGCGTTTGCTTGCTTATAGAGATATGTTTGCGTATATTCAGCAGACAAGTGCAGACGGTAGAAATCCGGTGGTTATTTCTGAGAAAGAAGATGAATTGACAAAGCATACAAGGGGTTACGGCAATTCTGAAAAACCTGAAGACTATCTGGACGCTTTTTCTGAATATGTTAAAACTCATATGAATGAGATTGCTGCGCTGAGCATCGTTTGTACCAGACCAAAGGATTTGACACGGGATGCACTGAAAGCATTAAGATTAACTCTCGATAGAGAGGGATTTACCACACAACAGCTAAATACGGCAATATCAGAGCTTACGAATGAAGAAATTGCTGCTGATATTATCAGCCTTATTCGCAGATATACTATTGGATCTGCGCTAATTAGTCATGAGGCAAGAATTCGCAGAGCAGTAGATAAATTGAAAAAGGCTCATCATTTTTCAAAACAGGAAATGAGCTGGATTGGACGTATGGAAAAATATTTGATGGAAGAATCCGTACTGAATGTCCAGGTATTTGACGAAGACAGTCGCTTTAAAAGCAATGGCGGATTTGAAAAAATCAATAAGATTTTCCAAAACCAATTAGAAAATATTGTTCTTGAACTGAACGAATATCTTTATGATGACGGAGGTAGAGTTGCATAATGACAACACGAGAAATCGTTGCAAAGTTATGGAATCTTTGTAATGTACTTATGGATGACGGTATCACATATCATCAGTATGTAACCGAATTGACCTATATTTTATTCCTGAAAATGGCAAAGGAAACCGGTGCTGAGTCGCAGATTCCTGAGACATATCGTTGGGATAATCTTACATCGAAAAGTGGAATTGAACTGAAAAAATTCTACAAAAAATTGCTGACACACCTTGGTGAAGAATGCACCGGTCGTGTACGTGAAATTTATCAAGGTTCGTCGACAAACATTGATGAGCCCAAGAACCTTGAAAAGATTATTACAACCATTGCTGGACTTGATTGGTTTTCTGCAAGAGAAGAAGGCCTGGGGAATCTTTACGAAGGTCTTTTGGAAAAGAACGCTAACGAGAAGAAGTCCGGTGCAGGCCAGTACTTCACCCCTCGTGTATTGATTGATGTAATGACTAAGCTGGTGAAACCACAGCCGGGCGAACGCTGCAATGATCCTGCTTGCGGCACATTTGGCTTTATGATTTCTGCCAGTCAGTATGTACGTTCACAGACAGATGATTTCTTCGATTTAGATGCAGATACTGCTAAATTCGAACGAGAAGAAGCATTCACCGGCTGTGAACTGGTGCATGATACGCACCGTTTGGCTTTGATGAATGCTATGCTGCATGATATTGAGGGGAAAATCACTTTAGGGGATACGCTGTCCAATGCGGGTATGGGCATGAAAGATTATGATGTTGTATTAACTAACCCGCCTTTCGGTACTAAAAAAGGCGGAGAGCGTGCAACACGTGATGACTTTACATTCCCCACAAGCAATAAGCAGCTGAACTTCCTTCAGCATATTTACCGGAGTTTGAAAGCAAACGGCAAAGCACGTGCCGCAGTAGTCCTGCCGGATAATGTTCTTTTTGCTGATGGCGATGGCGAGCGAATCCGCCTTGACTTAATGGATAAATGCAACTTGCATACGATCCTTCGTCTGCCTACCGGTATTTTCTACGCCCAGGGTGTTAAAACGAATGTGCTGTTCTTTACTCGTGGTAAAACCGACAAGCATAACACAAAAGAAGTTTGGATTTATGACTTGAGAAATGATATGCCTTCTTTCGGCAAGACGAATCCTCTGAAATCCGAACATTTCGATGATTTTGTGAAATGTTATGCTGATGGTGATTTGAGCAAGCGCAAAGAAACATACAGCGAAGAAAATCCCAATGGCAGATGGCGTAAATTTACTATCGAGGATATTCTGGCTCGTGATAAGACGAGTTTAGATATTACATGGATGAAAGCGGATTCCGGAACGGCGGATTATACCCTGGTGGAATTACTTGATATGATCAAGGAAAAGTCTAATAACATAGCGAAAGCTGTTGCAGAGCTGGAAGCGTTAATTGGAGAGGTGGAAGAATAATGGATACCAAGGCATTACGACAAAAGATTCTTGACCTTGCTATCCGTGGTAAGCTTGTTCCGCAGGATCCAAATGATGAGCCAGCATCGGTTCTTTTGGAAAGAATCCGTGAACAGAAGCAACAGATGGTCAAGGATGGAAAACTAAAAAAGAAAGACATTAAAAATGATTCCGTCATCTTTGTCGGTGAGGATAATTTGCATTATGAGAAGTTCGCCGATGGCAGCGTGAAATGCATCGAGGATGAGATTCCATTTGAGCTGCCGGATGGATGGGCGTGGGCAAGGCTTGGCACAGTTGCAGAAGCGATTGGTGACGGCGACCATCAACCTCCTCCGCAGACATCATCTGGTATTCCATTCCTTGTGATTTCAAATGTGTCTGGTGGAGCATTATCTTTTGAAAATACACGTTTTGTAAGCATTGAATATTTCAATCGATTACCCGAAACTCGTAAACCTCGAAATGGTGATTTGCTTTTTACTGTTACTGGCTCCTATGGAATTCCGATCTTAGTAGATACAGATGATATGTTCTGTTTTCAACGACATATTGCAATAGTTCGTCCCTGCACCATTTCGAACCGCTATCTCTATGTCATACTTGGATCGTCATATGTAAAATCTATTTGTGATGCCAAGGCTACTGGCACGGCTCAAAAAACAGTTGGCCTTGCAACCCTAAGAGAACTCCTAATACCCGTAGCTCCCCATACGGAGCAGATGCGGATTTACGCAAAAACG
The DNA here is from genome assembly GCF_003481825.1 of Clostridium sp. OM02-18AC. Classification (GTDB taxonomy): domain Bacteria; phylum Bacillota; class Clostridia; order Lachnospirales; family Lachnospiraceae; genus Brotaphodocola. The sequence goes on from NZ_QULW01000002.1 coordinate 188,176, forward strand.
CAAAATGCTCTAAATATTGTTGATGGTATATTCTCGGATAAAGAAGCTCTGCAAAACATAATTAAGAATACTAAAGCCAAAATCCTCGACCTTGCTATTCGAGGCAAGCTTGTACCGCAAGACCCGAATGATGAGCTTGCTTCTGTTCTTCTGGAACGCATCAGGGCAGAGAAAGAAGAGCTCATCAAGCAGGGCAAGATCAAGCGTGATAAGAAGGAATCTGTCATCTTCAAAGGTGAGGATAACTCTTATTATTTGAATGATAGTCAAATAACGGTGGACATCAACGATGAACTCCCCTTTAAGATTCCAACTTCTTGGTACTGGGTACGCCTTAAAGATGTATTTATTATCAATCCTCGAAACAAGTTGGAAGATGATCTGAATGTATCATTCATTCCTATGCCGCTGATAGATGACGGATATAGCGGTAAGCACACCTCAGAGGTGCGTAGCTGGAAAGAAGTAAAAACCGGGTTTACTCACTTCGCAGAGGGCGACATCGGCATTGCCAAGATTACTCCATGCTTTGAAAACCGTAAATCTACAGTTTTTATTAATCTGACCAATGGTTATGGTGCAGGAACAACGGAGCTTCATATATTGAGGCCTATTGGTAATAGTATCCTTTCACAATATTTGTTAGCGTATTTAAAATCCGATTATTTTGTCGATAATGGGAAGCAAACCTTTACAGGAGCCGTCGGTCAACAACGGATCGGGAAGGAATATATCGAAAATGCGTATTTCCCTATCCCGCCTAAATCTGAACAAGAACGCATTGTTCAAATAATTAATAACTTATTTAAGCATTTAAATGTTATTTCGGATTCATTTTTTTGATAAATCAGCCGCCTTCATTATGAGGGCGGCTGTACTTTTACCATGTTACAATTTTATCTACAAGAGCCTGTTGTTCGCTGGCAGTTCTACGGAGATAAATGCGGGTTGTTTCAATGCTTTCATGCCCCATCAGATCAGCAAGCAAAGCAATATCATTATACTTTTCGAGAAAATTCTTTGCATATCGATGGCGGAAAGAGTGAGGATAAACCACCTTTTTATCAAGTCCATATTTGTCAGCGTAGTTTTTGAGTTGCTGAGAAATGCCACGGGTAGTAATCCGATCTCCATAACGGTTCAAAAACAAATAGCCGGAGGAACGGTTTGTTTCCTCCAGCCATTCGATGGTTTCGGCTCTTAACTTTTTCGGTATGTAGAGTCTCCGCAGTTTACCTCCTTTGGTATACAGATCAAAATACCCGAGCTCAACATGCTCAATTTTGATCTGGATAAGTTCACTGACCCGGGCACCGGTGGCAGCCAAATACCAGACCACAAAGTACCATTCCGTGTTACCATCCTTTTTGAGCTGCTTCTTCAAGAAGTTGTAATCGGCATTGCTGATCACATTTTCAAGAAAGTTCTTCTGCTGAACCTTTACAGCCTTCAGTTGCAGCTTGTCTTTTTCCAAATAAACCAGATACTTGTTGATGGCCTGAATGCGAAGATTCACTGTCTTGGGTTTGTAAAACTCCATCAAATATCCTTTGTAGGCCAACAGGTTTTCCTTGCTGATTGCATCATAGTGTGCGTGGTAATATTCCACCGTCCACAAATACGATGTGATCGTGTTTTCGGAAAGATTGCTCTTTCTCAGATGTTCTTCAAATGTGCCTTGCTGCTTCATAATAAGCGGCCTCCTTATAATATTTTTTGCGGCTTTCCGCACAAATATTATAAAGGGAATATGTGACTTTCTCTTATTATGAGAAGATTGGTTCGGAAGTGCGGTGTATCGATAGTGAAATTCCATTCGATTTGCCCGAATCATGGATGTTTGCAAGGTTAAAGCATATTGGTGAGGTCATTGGTGGAGGAACTCCTAAAACAAATATTGACGAGTATTGGGACGGAAATATTCCTTGGTTAACTCCTGCAGATTTAAGCGGTTACGAGGATATGCACATTTCAACTGGCGCAAGAACTATTACGGAATTGGGCTTAAAGTCATCTTCTGCCCAACTGCTCCCGGAAAACTCCATACTTTATTCGAGCAGAGCACCGATTGGATATATTGCTATCGCTGCTAACCCGATTTCAACCAATCAGGGGTTCAAATCTGTTGTACCATACAATTCCACTATGAGCTCATATCTATATTATTGCCTTAAAGCGAGAACTTCCGATATTGTTCGGCGGGCAACTGGAACAACATTCAAGGAAATCTCGGGTTCTGAAATGGCAGAGACTATTGTTCCGTTACCGCCCATCAATGAGCAACAACGCATTTTTGACAAAGCAACACAGCTTCTTGAAGTCCTAGCTACAATAGAAAAGAGCCTTAACTGAGGCTCTTTTCCAATGAACTGAGAATATTGGTCACTTCTACCATTCTCTCAACAACCTTTTCTTGGTAATTCAGTGCAGGTACTGGCAGAATCAAATTTAGGATATCTTCTCTTGATATGCCAGGGATGAGACCTTTAGCTGCATTTTTTATAGCGTTGATATAGAAACCCATACAAAGCGCAAGGTATTCCGAATTCAGTGTGAACTTATTTCGAATAGCCATGATCTGACGTGCAATATGTGCCCTACCAAAATCGTTGAATGCCATTTCGCCGATAGTCCCTTTGCATGTAAGGAGCAAATCTCCAATTTCTGTGATTACTTGCGGCGAAGTTGTCCATCTTACCAATTCCACCTTGCCACCTACAAAATTACTAGCTCCTGTGATATATGGGACACCCACACCGTCAGCATTGTATTCAGAAGGAGAAAGATCTCGTCCGGAAATAAGCTCCCACAGTTCTTTTAGCCGTATAAAACTCCATCCGTCTGGTAGTTCAAAAGGTATCTCATCATCAATGTTTTCGATTTTGTCGCCAATCTTCTCATAATAAGAGTTATCCTCACCTTTGAAGATGACAGATTCCTTCTTGTCACGCTTGATCTTGCCCTGTTTGATGAGCTTTTCTTTCTCTGCCCTGATGCGTTCCAAAAGAACAGAAGCAGGCTCATCATTCGGGTCTTGCGGTACAAGCTGTCCGCGGATAGCTAGGTCGAGAATTTTGGCTTTTGCCTTTGCCACGCACACTGCTAACTCTTCACTATGAGCAACAGTCTTCGCAAGAAGATAGGTGGCATCAAAAATGACCTTAATAATGCGGTTTTGTTCAGCACAAGGCGGAACTGGCATCAATATACTCTTAAGAATCGTTTGATTAAGATTCAGCATTGTGTTACCGATAGAATTTACGGACATATGCTCAACGGCGTAAGGAGAACGCAGACAGATTGCAAAATATTCAGAACATAGAACTGCAGGAAGGCGCAGAATAAAACTACCTGTTCCACACAGCCACCCTTACTGCGCCAGTTGAACAACTGCACATCTTCCCATATCTCCCCTGCGTGCAATCACGATATCATTTGTAGCAACTTTGAATGAAGAAAGTCGTTTAACAGTTTCGGACGAAACTTGCATCTTATCAACAGGGATTACTTTCCCATCTATAATATTTATGGGATTTATCAGGGGGATTCCGTCTGTGACATAATCGGATTTGTGTAGAGTGCTTCCAAAAGGCCCTGTGATAAACAACTCGATCAAAGAAGCTAATCTTGCCCACGCCCATCCATCCGGCAGCTCAAATGGAATCTCATCCTCGATGCATTTCACGCTGCCATCGGCGAACTTCTCATAATGCAAACTATACCAGAGGAATTGTCCAAGGCGTGTGCGGCTCACCAATCAGACAATATTGATATACGGTGCATAAAGATATCACGTAGCGCCTTATAAGGAAACAACCATTATCTCCTAAGGTTGCGTTACAACGGCCACCTCAAAAAAAACTAAATAAGGGATTGCAGTTCGACTTTGATCGGGCTATAATCATATATCAGACACGTCCATATAGCTCAGCTGGATAGAGCACACGCCTCCTAAGCGTGGGGTCGGAGGTTCAAATCCTCTTATGGACGCCAGTGAACAACGCCGAAAGCCTTTGTTTTCAAGGGTTTTCGGCTTTTCTTATATAAAAAGCTACGAAAAAGCTCTTTCACTGTATGAGATAAAATTCTACTCCAAAATTTGATTTTTGACAACCCCTCCAGAATCGAACGCTTGTTATAGACAAAATCGCCAGCTAATTTTTAGCAGAAAACGGGCTGTTCTTGCTAATGAAAATGCCCTTCCTGCTAATCAGCCCCAAAATCGTGCCAAAAATCCAGCTAATCAAAAAAGGCGGATGTTTTGAATACCATGCAGTTATAGCAGATAAAATTAAATATCGTTATGTACATAGAGCGTCTATTTGCCCCGCATTGGGGATGGATAGGCGCTCTTTTTTTATGCCCAAACCCATGGGCAAATACAAGAGATTGGAGGTGTTTTATTTGAGCAAGCCTGTTTATACCGCAGACAAGCCGAGCGACTGTCATTACTGCTACTTCTGGACGAATGGCAGAAAGGGCTGCCGTCTGGGTAGAAATAATTGCTACTACTTAATCTCTTTGCCGCCGAAACCCAAGTCGGAATGTGATGGCTGTCCCTATGGGCGAGATCACCCGTGCATTGGTTGGTGTACGAAGAAGGTTATGCGTGAAGTGGGGCTTCGTTGATATGGATGTGTATGAACAGGAATACCGCTTCTACTATTTTGCCCGATGTCCTTACGAAAAGACGGATACGACTTTCCGCAGCATTCCGCTGACAACAGAAAGTTTTCCGCAGAAAGAAGGTGGTGAAGCCGTGTGAGTTTTGATTATTTTTACGGTCAGCAATCCGATCTATTCACATTCTATCGAGTTCCGAAGGTGTTGTTCACGAACGAGAGGTTCTGGAATATTTCTGCCGATGCCAAGATGCTGTATGGCATTTTGCTTGACCGCATGAGCCTGTCTGCAAAGAATGGTTGGATAGATAAAAACGGTCGAGTGTATATCATTTTTACAATCGACGAAGCGAAGATGGCTCTGAACTGTGCTGAACAAAAGGCTATCAAGCTGCTCAGTGAACTTGAGAAGAAAGCAGGATTGATTGAACGTAAGCGCCAGGGTTTGGGAAAGCCCAACCTGATCTATGTGAAGAACTTTATCTCTGCTGTGGATTCACAACTCTTGAATTGTGAAAATCACAATTCTGGAACAATGGAAATCACAACTCAAGAACTTCCGAAATCACAATGTAATAATACTGATATTAAAAATACTGAATTTAGTGATACTGATTCTATCTTTCCTTCCGGAAATGGTGGAATGATGGACGAGAATGACCGGTATCAAGAATACTTTGATTATTTCTCGGATCAGCTCAGTATGGATTTGTTGAAGAAGGATTACCCTTACGATTCCGAAATGCTGGATAACATTCTGGAGTTGATCGTTGAAACAGTTTGCACGAAGCGACCGTTGATTCGCATTGGTGCAGAGGAGCGTCCGGCAGAAATTGTCCGCAGTCGGTTTATGAAACTGAATGCCGAACACATTCGATATGTTATGGACTGCTTCAAGGAGAACACCACAAAGATTAGAAATATCCGTCAGTATATGCTGACTACGATATACAATGCGCCGACGACAATAGACACCTACTACGATGCTCTTGTTCGGCACGATATGTCACACGGATATTTGGAAGGAGGATTTAAGAAATTGAAAATGAAGCGAGAGGAAGGAGAGTGACGATAAATGTCGAAAAAAGCAACCATCATTGCGGTGGTCAATCAGAAAGGAGGCACTGGAAAGACCACCACCACCGAGAATCTGGGCGTTGGCTTGGCTCTTGAAGGAAAAAAGGTGCTTCTGGTAGACACCGATCCCCAGGCTTCCCTGACGGTCAGTTTGGGCAATCCCTGCCCGGATGATCTGTCTCCGACACTTTCCGATCTGATGGGAAAGATTATGATGGAAAACCCTATTACTCCCGATGAAGGGATTCTTCATCATCCGGAGGGCGTTGATTTGGTGCCGTCCAACATCGAACTCTCAGGTATGGAGGTAGCACTGGTCAATGCCATGAGCCGGGAAACCATTCTCCGGCAATACCTGGATACAGTCAAACAGAATTATGATTACATTCTTCTTGACTGTATGCCGTCTTTGGGTATGCTGACCGTCAATGCGTTGGCAGCTGCCGACAATGTGCTGATACCGGTTCAGGCAGCATACCTTCCTGCAAAGGGTCTGGAACAGCTGCTTGGAACCATCAACAAGGTCAAGAGGCAAATCAACCCGAAACTGAGGATTGAAGGGATTCTTCTGACGATGGTGGACAGCCGCACCAACTACTCCAAAGACATCAGCAATCTGATTCGGGAGAGCTACGGCGGAAAGCTGAAGGTTTACAAGACCGACATTCCCCGCTCTGTCCGTGCAGAGGAAATCAGCGCAGAGGGAACCAGTATCTTCAAGCATGATCCCAAAGGCAAAGTTGCCGAAGCCTATAAAATTCTGACGAAGGAGGTGTTAAACAATGCAGAAAAAAGGCGCAAACATCAGCTTGAAGGGGTACGATGATATTTTCTCCACCGATCAATCCAGAGCTGAAGCCCAGCAGGAGCGTGTGCAGGAAATTCCGCTTTCTGAGCTACACCCCTTTGAGGGACACCCCTTCCGTGTGGTTGATGATGAAGAAATGATGAAAACGGCAGAGAGCGTCCGAGATTTCGGAGTTCTCACTCCTGCGATTGTCCGTCCTGACCCCGACGGTGGTTATGAAATCGTTTCTGGTCACAGGCGGCACCGGGCATCGGAGCTTGCGGGTAAGGAAACCATGCCTGCGATTGTTCGTGACCTGGACGATGATGCAGCCATTATTTTGATGGTTGATGCGAATTTGCAGAGGGAGAGTATCCTGCCGAGTGAAAGAGCATTTGCTTATAAGATGAAGCTGGATGCGATTAAACATCAAGGTCAACGCACCGATTTAACTTCATCCCAAGTTGGGATGAAGTTGCAGGCAATGGATATAGTCGGTCAGGAGGCAGGAGAAAGCAGAAATCAGGTACACCGTTATATCCGTCTGACCGAACTGATTCCGGAACTGCTGGATATGGTAGATACGGGTCAGATCAAATTCAATCCTGCGGTGGAGCTTTCCTATCTGGCAAGTGAAGAACAGAAGGATTTTCTTTCTGCAATGGATTATGCTCAAGCAGCTCCTTCCCTTTCGCAAGCACAGCGAATTAAAAAGCTCGCACAGGAGGGCGAGTGTACGCTGGATGCGATGTGCGAGATTATGAATGAAATCAAGAAGGGAGAGCTGGACAGAGTAACCTTCAAAACGGATTCGTTGCGAAAATACTTCCCGAAGTCCTATACCAACAAGCAGATGGAGGATAAAATCATTCAGCTTTTGGAGCAATGGCAGAAAAAAAGAGAAAAATCAATGGAAAGGTAAGGTAAAAAATGTTTACACCCAAAAACATTCAGGGCGCTTTGGAAGAACTCTACGACCTTTGCGATCCTGATTATATGGTAGATATGCTCGTAAACTACAGTGAGGAGTTCGATGATATTTCTCCTGCGCTTCTGGCAAAGTCGTTTCAGAAAAATGCCGAGATGATTAGCGAGTATCGAGTATTGTCCTCTGCTGGTGAGGGTATCGACTATCAGGGAAAGGTACTTCTGAACAGCAGAGCCGTGCGGCTTCTGTCCTATGTAGAAGATATGAGCGGCGATGAAAAAGTTCGCACGATTCAGAGCAAGGAGCTGTGGTTAGCAGAAGATATGACATTCTATGTGGTGTCCTGTATGTCTACGATCACGATGGACAAGGAAGAAGCCATTTGTCTTAACGAACACCGCAGCGTGGTTACTACGGTGGAATGCGAGGACGATATTTTCTTCGACATGGGTTCCCTGATTTGCGAACTGGACGATATTTGCTTGTTCGAGCTTTTAGCCGATGTGGATGCGACTATTTATGAACTGTAACAGGTTCATGGATGGTCGCTTTTCTTATTTCCAAAGAAACGGAGGTATCGAAACTTGAAAGAATACGATGTGAAGATCACCGAAACCTTGGAGAAAACGGTTACGGTGCAAGCAGAATCTCACGATGCGGCAGAGGAACAGGTTAGAGCCGCTTATTACAATTCGGAGTACATTCTGGACTCCGAAAACTTTACCGGTGTTGCGTTCGGCACGACCGAGGAACGGGAGGTTCAGAAAGAACAGGCAGATACCATGAATGTGTTGCTGGTAAAGCCGTTCATGTATCCGCAGGCTGTGCAGATCGGCTGTGAGCTGGAGGATTTGCAGAAAGCCGTAGGTGGCGATATTGAGGCAACTTATCCGTTCAATGAGCCGGTTGCACTGGTGATGCACGACGAAGGTAAACTCGTAGGCAAAGAACTGAACCGTGCGCTGCGTGATGATGACGGCGATATTTATGACATTATCGCCGGTGATTTTCTGGTTGTGGGATTGGGCGAGGATGATTTTTGTTCTCTGTCCCCGGAACTGATGAAGCAGTTTGAGGAACACTTTCATCAGCCTGAGACTTTTGTACGCATGGGGCGCAGCATTATGGCGCTTCCCCTGCCGGATGACATGGTGAAGAAAGAAGATGCACCTGTCAAAGCTGATTCGGTTCCCCACAAAAGTAACCCTGACCGAGATGTTCTGTAAGGAGGTTCTTATGCAAAGAAATTCGACGATTGGAGAGCTGATGGAGCGAAAGCGGATTCAGGATGGTGCCAAGGAGTACCAGGGACATACCTATATGGACTTGGCACGATTTGATGACGCCACCAAGCACATGATTATTTTCGATGTGCTGACCGATGAATCGCCTGTCGGTTGGAAAGGCGAAAGAAATCGCCTGTATTTGAGCGATGTGGGTTATCAGAAGGCTCTGGATAACCAGAAAGCTGGCAATATCAAGATTATCAGCCATGCCGCAGTTGCCAAGGGCAATCTGTATTACGACCACAGAGATATGGCACGATAATCTGTTCACTCTACTGCTTGCAGGAGGTGATGAATCATGCAGGAAGAAGTTGAAAACAGAACAGTAAACCTGGCGATCAGCACAACCAAGCTGACGGGGCGCACTATCATTGCCGGTATCCGCAAGTATTTGCAGCACCGGGAAAAAGTGAAGATGAAAAAGGCACGAGACCCTGCCGTTCATGGAAAGCAATCCGTGAAACAGCTTTTGGGACAGAATCAGGGTGCTACGAATGTTGAGATCGACAAAGAGAGTATCCGTGATTTTGAAAAGCTCGCCAAGAAGTATGGCGTGGACTTTGCCGTAAGAAAAGATAAGTCCGTTGATCCTCCCCGGTTTCTTGTTTTTGTCCGTTCTAAAGATGCAGATGCTTTGGATGCAATCTGCAAGGAACATCAGGCAAGGGCATTAACCAAGAATGAAAAGCCGAGCGTTCTGGCGCAGCTGAAGAAGTTCAAGGAAATTGTCGCAGCGATTCCGAAGAAGGTTCGAGAGAAGAAACAGGAGCGTGATCTGTGATGGATAAGAGAAAAATGAAAAAGCTCCTGATTCTGAATTTACCGTATTTTCTGGTAGGGTTGTTCGCTACGAATTTAGGAGAAGCATGGAGATTGGCTGAGGGGGCAGATTCATCTGCGAAAATCCTCAGCTTTTTTCATGCCCTTCCGATAGCCCTGAACAATCCGTTTCCCAGCTTTCACCCGTTGGATTTGCTGATTGGTATTCTCTGCGGCGCAGGACTTCGGCTGGCTGTCTATCTAAAAGGCAAAAACGCAAAGAAGTACCGACACAATGTTGAGTACGGTTCTGCTCGTTGGGGAACGGCAAAAGATATTGAGCCGTTTATTGCACCAAAGTTCGAGGACAATGTGATCCTGACGAAAACGGAGCGGCTGATGATGAGCAATCGCCCGAAGAATCCTGCCAATGCCCGAAATAAGAATGTTCTGATTATCGGCGGTTCGGGTTCCGGTAAAACTCGCTTTTGGTTGAAGCCAAACCTTCTCCAGATGCACAGTTCCTATGTGGTCACTGACCCGAAAGGCAGCATCGTGATTGAGTGCGGCAACGCCCTTTTGAAGCATGGCTACACCATCAAGATTTTCAACACCATCAACTTTCAGAAGTCGATGCACTATAACCCATTTGCCTATATCCATTCAGAAAAAGACATTCTGAAACTGGTGACAACGCTGATTGCCAACACAAAGGGTGATGGAAAAGCCGGTGATGAGTTCTGGACGAAGGCGGAAACGCTGCTCTACTGTGCCTTGATCGGATATATCCACTATGAAGCTCCGGTTGAGGAACAGAATTTCTCCACCCTGATTGAGTTCCTGAACGCAATGGAGGTGCGGGAAGATGATGAGGAGTTCCAGAACCCGGTGGATCTGATGTTTGAAGCCCTGGAAAAGAAAAAGCCGAATCACTTTGCAGTCCGTCAGTATAAAAAATACAAGCTGGCTGCCGGCAAGACCGCTAAGTCGATTTTGATTTCCTGCGGCGCTCGTCTGGCTCCTTTTGATATTCAGGAGGTCAGAGATGTGACTGCCTATGACGAGTTGCAGTTGGATACTCTCGGAGATAAGAAAACGGCGCTCTTTCTGATTATGTCAGATACGGATGCGACGTTTAATTTTTTGATCTCCATGATTTACACACAGCTGTTCAACTTGTTGTGCGAGAAAGCAGATGATGTGTACGGCGGCAGACTGCCGGTTCATGTGCGCTGCTTGATTGATGAGATGGCAAACATCGGTCAGATTCCCAATCTGGAAAAACTGGTAGCGACAATCCGAAGCCGTGAAATATCGGCTTGCCTTGTTCTCCAGGCACAATCACAGCTGAAAGCCATTTATAAAGACAATGCCGATACCATCATCGGCAACATGGATTCCCGAATTTTCCTGGGTGGTTCTGAGCCAACCACGCTCAAAGAACTGAATCAGGCATTGGGAAAAGAAACTATCGACACCTACAACACCTCCAACACCAGAGGTAACAGCCCGTCTTACGGCTTGAATTATCAGAAGTTAGGCAAAGATATGCCATACTTGTTCGTGAAGAGTTCAGTTGCCTTGAATTTATCATGAACAGGGACACGATCAACTGGATTCTGAAATAACTGAATACAGGAGGTCGAACATGGAGCATTTACCAAAGAAAATCCATCAAAACGGAATCAGCTACACGCTGGTGGGAGACTACTACATCCCCGATCTGGAGCTACCGGAGGAAAGCCGCCCCATTGGGCGGTGGGGCCGGATGCACAAAGCGTTTCTGCAAGAACACCGGCCCGGCCAGTACAATGCCCTGCTTCTGTCGGGAAAACTCTGGACATATCTTGCTGACCTGAACGAACAGGCCGCTGACCGGCTGGCGTGTATCGTCTCGCAGATGCAGGAGGCGGAGGGTGTCACCGAGGAACTGAAAGCCCGTGACCAGCTTGCGTGGGTCGGGGGCATGAACAGCATTCGCAGCCGAGCAGAGGAAATCATCCTCTCTGAGATGATTTTTGTTTAAGGAGGTGCCTGTCTATGAGATACCGTATCGAATACGCCGATGGGCGTTATTGTAACTTTGCCAACGGCAGGGCTGAGCTGCTGAAATGGCTGAAACTGCTGAAGCAAGAGGAAATCTCCGACATCCGCAAAGTATATAAAAGCGGTGTGTCAGATTCCGTCCTGGAAACATACCGGAATTATATCCGCCCAGCATAAGGAGGGGCGCTTATGGGTACAGATATAGAAAAATTGGTTGATTTGATGATTCAGGAGCGGATGCAGAGCCAGTTTGCTAAGTGGCGGGAGGCAGAAACCGGCACGGAGAAAAAAGAGGACTGCCTTCGCTTGGAAAACGAGTATGAAAAAGCAATCAGCGCATTGTCTGAGGAACAGAAGGACGCTGTAAGACACTACTGTGATTCTATTTTCGATTCTGGTGCAGAAAGCGAGTGCTTCTTTTACCGGCTGGGCCTCAAAGATGGCATCCGTCTCTGGAAGTTTATGAAAAAGCTGATGAAAACGGTCAGCTAACGGATGTATAACCACATATTTTATTCCGCCCACAAACGGGTCGAAAGCCGTCCAACGGTACAGATTGGGCGGCTTTCCTGTTATCTGCGTTTCTTCCGCTTGGGCGCATAGTACGGCTGCGGCTTGGCCTTTCCTCTCATGTTGTTGGGATTTTTGAGCATTTTGGACAGGCTCAGTATCCGCAAAAATGCAGAGAAGTCCTCTGAGGAAATCTTCTCGAAGGGTATCTGCATTCTGTCGCAAAATTCGTGGATTACCACTTCCTCTTGGCTGCCCTGTTCGAGCGCCTGTTCAAACTTTTCCTTGACGTCATCCAGCGTGGGCTGCGGGTCGGCGGTGGTCTTGTCCTTGCGGTGTGCTTCCCGGATGTCCCGGACGATGCTGTCCAGATCATCGTGCATGACATGGCTGTAAAAATCGCTTTCCTGCACCTGCCCCAGTTCCAGCGTCCGCATATAGAGGTCATCTTCTCCGGGCGCATACTTGCTCATGACGGTCTGCCGGGTGGCCTCCAACACCAGATTCATCTGCTCCACCCGCATATTGGCGATCTGGTCGATGCAGATTTCCATATCTATCATCAGCCGCCGGAAATTCGGGTGGGCAGCCAGTTCGCAGAGAAGCCGGTTGTTGATTTTGCCGCTGCTCAAAAGTTCCACCATATCATCACTCAGATGCAGAGATTGAAGTTCTGTGTTTGGGTGATTTTTATTTTCCGTCAGCCCCATCAGATAGTCGGTGGACACGCCGTAAAAGTCCGCCAGCGTTGCAATCGCAAACGGGCTGATGTCCTTGTAGTCATCGGTTTCGTATTTTCCCAGCGCGGATTTAGACAGGCCGGTCTGCTCCGCCAGTTGTTCCAGCGTCAGGTGCTTGTCCACCACCCGCAGGTCTTTGAGCCGCTCCGGGATTGTCAGCTTTGCGTACATCCAAAGCCCCCTCTCTCGTTATCTTTTTCAGTGATTACACCCATTATAGCACGATTCCATAAGCGTGGAAATATGCGGATTTCGAGCGTTTTTCCGACGTTTTGGATATACGGGAAAGGGCCTCTTTTTTCGGTAAACTGGTTCTTGCAGACAGGCACAGAACCTTGAAAATCGAATGACCGGCTGCAAGGGGTATGGCCTCCGGGGAAGTGACGCCAGGACAGAAATCGAGCACACCAAAGAGGCCGATACGCCGGGAGAAATTCCGGGCAGGAGCGGCTTGCAGGCAGACCGGCGGACAGGAAACAAGTTTATCATGCGGGGCGCATGGCTCCGCAGCAAAGAAATGGAGGAAATCATTATGACACTGAGTATGAAAGAAAAGAAGATTCTCTACGCTTACGGCTGTCTCAGCCACCACAATACGGTGACACGGCTGAAATGGCTGACGGCTCTGACGGTTGACCCGGAGGCCAAACGCCGGATGCTGGGGCTGGCCCGGAAGGTGGAGACGGAGATGAACGAAAGCTGGTACGAGGATTTTTATCACCATCTGCGCATGGAGATGGACGAGTACCGCCGTCTCAAGCGCAACCTGCGTGTGCTGAAATCTTACACCGATTATGAGGAGGATCTGTATGAAGAAGCTGTCTAAGTATGAGAAAGAAACCATCATCAACTGGAACGAGGCGGAGAACCTTGCCAGCGTCTACACCTTCAACGCCAGCTTGAAGCGCAGGCTGGCTGATTTCAGCCGGAAGTACCCACTGTTGTGCCGGTTGGAGCGCAGCACGCCGGAGGGCAGCGTGACCTATGTGCTGGACAAGTCCCGGCTGTCGATCCGGCTGGTGCCTCCGTACAGCGAAGAACGGAAAGCCGCCGCAAGGGAGTACGCAAAGGAGCATGGCTTTCAGGTGGTGGTAACGGAAGAAAAAATCGCCTAAAATCGGGGTGTTTACGGGAAAAATGACGGGTCTGCACCCGATGTTTTGACCGGCAATCCCCGCAGGCGTATTCCGTATCCACTCCCCGCCTATGGGCGCAAATGTGTGGATACGGAGCCGGTGAAACTGGCAAACACCGTTCCTGCGGTGGAAGCCAGCTTCGCCGGTGCGGAAGTACAGAGGGCGGCCAGCCCTTTGTGGCGGGGTGCAGGGGCGGCAGCGCACTGCTGGGGTCAAGGGGCAACGCCCATTGGCAGGTTAAGGGCGGCAGCCATTATCGGGTCAAGGACGAAGTGCCTTGGCAGGTTGAGGGCAGCCGCCCCATCGGGTCAAGGGTGAAACGCCTTGCCCAGGGAAAGTTGATGCCTGCGTCAACTTGTATTGGGTATTACCTGACGCAAAATTCGCAGGATTTGCGGCTTCGCCGCCCCTTCCCCGGCCCCAGAACATCTTCGCAGGAAGGAGGAAATCTGTTTGAAACTGACACGACACAATGGACGCTCCGGCAAGCATGGCACCTATAATCCCCGCCACAATGACCGCCGGTTCGATGTGGAGAACAGCGAACACATTGACGCAGAACGGGCAAGGCAAAATGTCTACTGGGACTGCTACCGGGGCTTTACCACCCATGAGTTCCGGGAGAACCCGGAGCAGCCGGATTTCAGCTTTGAGGAAATCGAGCGGATGTATTACTACGAGCATTACGGCGGCTATGTGGAAGCTCAGAACGCCCGGAATGAGAAAACCCGGCACACCGAGCGCAACCGCACTGTGGAGGACTTGCTGAAAAACAACAAGACCTGCCCGGAGGAAAGTATCTACCAGATCGGCACGATGGGAGAATCCGTCTCGCCGGATACGCTCTTTTCCATCGTCAATGAGTTTTATCAGGAATTTGAGCGCCGCTTCGGTTCCCATATCCACATCCTGGACTGGGCGCTCCATCTGGACGAGGGGACGCCCCACATCCATGAGCGGCACGTCTTTGACTGTGAGAACCGCTATGGGGAACTGTGCCCCCAGCAGGAAAAGGCGCTGGAAGAACTTGGCATCCCTCTCCCCAACCCGGAGAAGCCCAAAGGCCGGAACAACAACCGCAAGCAGACCTTTGATGCGGTCTGCCGGACGATCCTGTTTGACATCGCCAGACGGCATGGGCTGCATCTGGATCAGGAGCCGTCCTACGGCGGGCGGGACTATCTGGAAAAACAGGATTATATCCTGATGAAGCAGAAGGAGCAGCTTGCGGCGCAGGAGCAGAAGCTGGAAGAACTGACGCTCAAAATCGAGGACGTGGAGACGCTGTTAGATGATGTTTCCGATGCGGCCTATGACAAGGCGGTGGAGGTGGTGACCGATACCGTCCGGCAGGAGACACACAAAGAAGATATTCGTCTGATCGAGGAAACGAAAAAGTGGGTGCTTTCGCCGGAGCGGAAGGCCCCGAAGAAGGAGCGTGACTACGCTGCCGCCCGTCTGGATGGAGTGATTACCAAAATCAAACGGGTCATGCAGAACGCCCTGGCAAAAATCCAGAAAACTCTCATGCAGCCGGAGGTCAAGAAGGCCGGTAAGGAGCAGATTAAGGAGAAGGCCAGAGAATCCATCCGGGAGAAGCTGGCGAAAGGCAGGCTGAACGCTGACCGAGATAACCGGGAACGCTGGGAACGTGAGGGGCGGATTGCTCCGAAAAAGAAACACGATATGGAGTTATGAGGCACCTGATTTTCTGCGGAAACGGGTGCTTTTTTCTCTGCCTGGAGGTGAGAAAATCGAATATATTTGAAGCGGTGAAGGAGTCTGTCACCACAAGGCAGGCTGCGGAATATTACGGGGTGCAGGTTGGCAGGAATGGCATGGCCTGCTGTCCCTTCCATGATGACAAACATCCCAGTATGAAGATTGACCATCGGTTCCACTGCTTTGGCTGTCAGGCAGATGGGGATGTGATTGATTTTACCGCCCGTCTGTTTAGTCTGAGCAGTAAGGAGGCGGCGCTGAAGCTGGCGGAGGATTTCTCTGTCCACTATGACGCCAAAGGCCATGACCCGCCCCGCAGGAGGCCGGTCAAGCGAAAAATCAGCGAGGAACTGCGTTACCGGCAGGCGGAGCAGAAATGTTTCCGGGTGCTGTGCAATTACCTGCATCTGCTGGAACGCTGGGAGAAGGAATACGCCCCGCAGACGCCGGATGAAGCGTGGAATCCGCTGTTCGTGGAGGCCCTGCAAAAGAAACCGTACACGGAATATCTGCTGGATATTCTCTTGTCCGGCAGCATGGAGGAACGTGCTTCCGTGGTCGCTGAGTATGGAAAAGAGGTGAGGAAGATTGAGCAGCGAATATCAGAGTTTACCGCTAGCCACCCGGCAGGCCGCCATGAGCGCAGCCGAAGCCTTAGCGCCGGAGCGGAGCGTTGATGAGGTGCGGGAAAGCCTGTCCGTCACCGAGAAGGGCCAGCCCGCCAACACCATCGGCAACTGCCGGACGGTGTTCTGCCATGACCCTCTCCTGCGTGGGGCGATCCGCCTGAACCTTTTGACTGACCGGGTGGACATTGTACAGGATTTAGGCTGGCGCAGGAATACCAGTGCCCTGACGGATACGGACGTGAAATATCTGCTTCTCTATTTTGAGCAGACCTATGGCCTGACCAGTGAGAAAAAGATGACGGCGGCGCTCTCCATCGTGGCGAATGAGAACTGCTACCATCCCATACAGGACGTGCTAAACGGCCTTGTCTGGGACGGGACGCCCCGCATCCGCTCCTGTCTCCATCATTTCTTAGGTGCGGACGAGAGCGACTATGTGGAGGAAATGCTGAAACACTTTTTGCTGGGGGCTATCCGGCGGGTATTCCGCCCCGGCTCCAAATATGAGGAAATGCTCTGTCTGGTGGGCGGTCAGGGGGCTGGCAAGTCCAGCTTCTTCCGCTTGCTGGCGATCCGGGACGAGTGGTTCAGTGACGACCTGAAAAAACTGGACGATGACAGGGTGTATCTGAAGCTGCAAGGACACTGGATTATCGAAATGTCGGAGATGCTGGCTACCAGCAGCGCCAAAAGCATTGAAGAAATCCGCTCCTTTATCAGCCGCCAGAAGGAAACCTACCGGACGCCCTACGAGGCCCAGCCCAAAGACCGGCTGCGGCAGTGTGTGTTCGGCGGTTCGTCCAACACACTGGACTTCCTGCCCCTTGACCGGGCCGGAAATCGGCGCTTTTTGCCGATCATGATTTACCCGGAGAATGCAGAGGTTCACATTTTGGAGGACGAGGACGCCTCCAGAGCCTATCTTTTACAGGTCTGGGCGGAGGCCATGACGATTTACCGCAGCGGCCACTACTCTATGAAGTTCAGCAAGTCCATCCAGCGCCAGCTGGTGGAGGTGCAGAAGGATTTCATGCCGGAGGACACCGAGGCCGGACAGATACAGGGCTTTCTGGAACACTACACCGGCAGCATGGTCTGCTCCAAACAGCTGTTCAAGGAGGCGCTGGGCCACACCTACGATGAGCCGAAGCGGTGGCAGCTGCACAATATCAACGAGATCATGAACACGGTGGTGACGGGCTGGAAACCATTCTCCAATCCCCGGATGTTCACCGGATATGGCAGGCAGAGGGGCTGGGAACGGGACGTTTCCGGCAACGAACTGCCCGGCAACGAAGATGGATTTGTGGAGCTGACCGAGGAAGAATGCTGCCAGCTGGAACTGCCGAAGGAGTGGATCGCATAAAATTAGCGGTCTGTTGCCGGGATGGTTGCCACTTGGTTGCCGGGTTTGTTGCCGGGGATTCTCCGGTCTGGATACGGAAAAAGCCTGTAAATAAGGTATTTTCTAATATCTATCTCTATCTCCGGCAACGAAAACAACGAGATTTTTCAAGAAAATTGATAAAGTAAGATTTGCAGGTCAGACGGTAGTTTACAGGTTTTCAGAGGTTCGTTGCCGGACTTCGTTGCCAGTGCTGCCGTCTGGCCTGCTACTCTATGGAGGTAGCCTATGGAAAAAAGCAAACAGCAGAAAAATAAAGTCCGTTTTGTGGTGGTGCGGGAGTTCTCCGGGGAGAAGTCCATGCGGGAAGCCTTTGAGCAGCTGATCGAGCGCCAGACCTGCGAACACTTCGAGGAATGGCGTCAGCAGCGGGAAATGGCCGAAAACGCTGCGTAAAAACGGTTGATTCAGGGGCAGGGACATGGTACTATAATGGTATCGTGTCCCTGTTCATAGAAGGAGAACGCTATGAGCAGGAAAAAACAAGTCTATGAGAAAATCACCGCTCTCTACTGCCGCATCTCTCTGGATGACGGCGGCGACAACGAGAGTATGAGCATCAGCAACCAGAAAATCATGCTTCGGGACTTTGCTGAAAAGCATGGAATGTTCCAGTATGAATATTATGTGGATGACGGCTATACGGGCCGCAATTTCAACCGCCCTGCCTTCCAGCGCATGATCGCTGACATTGAGGCGGGGAAGATCGGCTGCGTCATCACCAAAGACCTATCCAGGCTTGGTAGGAACTATATTGAAGCTGGCAGCTATATCGAAATCTTTTTCCCCAAACACAATGTACGCTATATCGCCATCACGGACGGCGTGGACAGCCTGACCCGTCAGGAGATGGACATTACGCCCTTTAAGAATATCCTGAACGATATGTACAGCCGGGATATTTCTAAAAAGGTGCTGGCAGGCATCACCACCCGCTCCCGGCAGGGGAAGTTCTGCGGAGGGACGCCGCCCTTCGGCCTGATGCGTGACCCGGAGGACAAGGGGCATCTCATCATTGACCCTGAGACAGCGCCAATCATCCGCAAAATCTATGACTATGCCCTTGACGGGCTGGGCTGCATGAGGATTTCCAAACGTCTGATGGAAGAAAAAATCCCAATCACCCATGTCAAAGCCAACACGGAGTTTGACGCCAACTATTATTTCTGGGGCGGAGCCAGAATCAGTCACATCCTGAGAAATCCATTCTATAAGGGCGCACATTTGGTCTTTCGGACGCATCAGAAAGGCATCCGCTCCAACACCTATGACATTATTCCCCGTGACCAGTGGGAAGTGATCGAGGGCTGCCATGAGGCCATTGTGACGCCGGAGGAATGGGAACAGGTGCAGGAACTCATTGACCGCAGGCCGACCATTCAGGGGAATTCCTGCCCCTTTTATAATCTGTTCCACGGTCTGGTCTACTGCGCCACCTGCGGGAAGTCCATGCAGGTGCGGTATGAGAAAGTGGGCCGAACCGGGAAGAACCGCTTCACCGGCGAAATGCGGGAGCCGATTGACAAGGCGTACTATATCTGCCAGACCTACAACCGCATGGGCTGCAAGGTCTGTTCCAGCCACAAGATCGAGGCCAGGGATTTATACAATCTGGTGCTGAAAGACATTCAGGAACTGGCGGCGCAGGCTATGAAGGATGCCGATGCGTTCTACCAGCGGCTCAGCCGCCGGATGGAGCACCGGTATCTGGTGGACGCCTCCCAGACAGAAAAGGAACGCCTGCGGCTGGAAGCCCGAAATCAGGAAATTGACGGGATGTTCCTGAGCCTGTACACCGATAAGGCCAAAGGCATCCTGACCGAGCAGCGGTTTGTGAAGCTGACGGCGGCGCTGGAACAGGAGCAGGAATCCAACCAGAAACGCCTGCATGACCTGGCAATGATGCAAGGTCGTGCCGATGCGCAAGAAAGCGAAGTCCGCACTTTTATCAAGGAAATCCGGCGCTATGCCGCCATCGAGGAACTGGACGAGGCGGTGCTGAACCGGCTCATTAGCCGGATTCTGATTGGAGAAATCAAGAAGATTGATGGTCAGAGGACACAGGAGGTTAAGATTATTTACAATTTTGTTGGGGAAATGTCAAGGTAGAATTTAGACGCTAAATACTTTTAATTTATATCAAAAGTGATACAACAATTTTCTTTTAATGCTATCAGGCAATAAAGTTATTCCTTTGGCCAGAGTAAAAGGGATAACTTTATTTTGCTAAAGCATACTAAAAAGGGCGCGTTGCAGAAAATTATCCGCAACACGCCCTCTTCTATAAGTCCTTATGTCAAAATCAAATTATTGGTAATCTTGAATATTGGGATAAGCGGCACCGTTATTATGCGCGTAAGCTGCTTCAAAGTAGTCGAGGCTTTCAAAAGTAATGCCCTGATAGTTTCCGACATTCAACACATCAAAAGTTAGATTCAGAACATCACCAGCGGAATATTGGTCAAGAAGATTTCCTGCAAATTTCCATCCTATGTTTTCCTCATAAGTATCCTCGGTAAAATAAAATGTAGTCGCATCCTCAGTCGCATCATAACTAATGTCAATAATTATATCAGAGAAATGAACTTGATCTCCAGCATTAAAGTCTTTGAGATAATCTACAGTTTTTCCATCAGCAGGATTAATAAATTGAGCATTAAGTTGTGTCATATCAACAACCTCTGGAGGAAGAGAATTAAGTCTGTAAGATTCTGCAACAGAGAATTGATAAACTCTGTTATTATCCCCAAAGTAAAATCCATCTTCCGTCATAGGAACACTTGAACGAGCATTGGCATTGTAATAATGGGCATAATACAACTGCCATTTGTATGTCTCAGTTGAAACAAACTGTGCTTTCCATGTACCAGAACTGTCTCCTGCTTTCTTTGTATAAAACATATACTGATTTGTACCAGTAGTTGCTTGACTTACCGTATCACCAGAGGCATCTGACAAGATGAGTGCAATCTGTGTAAAAATATCGACAAAGATAATCCTATGTCCATGCATACGGATAGAACCAACGCTGTTATCTACTTCTGGACGAAAATAAACCTCAGGCCCCATATCACCCGTGTTATATTCTATGCTAGGTGAAACAAGATAGGCCCAACTACTATCCTTTTCACTCTGTCCATCGAGATCGATAAGCTTTTCCACATAATCTGAAAGGATAATCCAGCCAATCTTCCACCAATTCACTTTGCTTGCTTCAGCAGAAGAACTGATATTCTCGTTGTCGGCATAAGCAAAAGTAGTGTTAGAAAAACTTATGCACATAACCAAGGAAAGAGTAAGTGCAACAATCTTACGTGTTAGCTTTTTCATTAAAAGCCCCCCTTCTCTTATAAAACCAAAACAATAATGCAAATGATGGATGCAATAAAAAAGAATACTCCAGCAACCCGCATCAAACCAAGATATAAATCTGTAGGTTCACCGCCTTTTACAGAAAAGAAGTGTTCAATTTTCCATAAAAGTTCCGGCTTAAAAATCATAAAAAAACTTAATAGAAGCAAAAGGATAAGCCATATGTTATCTATGTATAACACTTCCTTTCTGCTAATACTGAAAATTCAAATAAAAAAGCGCATAAGTAGACAAATAATCATGCCTAACTTATGCGCAAATAGAAACAATTTTAATTCTAAGCCTCCAAAGCTGGCAGCGTCGGTAAAAATGCTCCATTATTAAGTTAGGCAACTTAACCTTAAAACAAATCATCGGTCTTACCTCCCAACAATATAAATTTCGACTTTTCACTTTTATTTTATCACCTAAAGCAGAACTTGTCAATGAATTTGTCTAAAATAAGTCGATTTTCTTTTTTGATTATGTGCATTTTTAACTAATAGAAAGAAAGTTGTATTGAGGGCGATTGGTGTTCCTTATTCCATATGTCGGAACTGTATGAAGTGAAAATAGTTTATCCGTTGAAGAGTCACTCCACAGGTTATGCTTGATTCTTTCAAAGTTATGTTTCTATAATATGCATCCGTACTGTCATATTATAATTCACATTATTGGATAATATAAATTGACAAGTATAAGATAAACAGACAAGGAGTCGCTGCCACCCGTAAAACGGGTGGCTCGGGACGCAGGCTTTAAGCCCACTCTACTTGGCCGCGCCTCAAGGCGCTAGCTTTCTCTTTTAGGCTATACTAAAGTTTTTATTTCCCTGGTACAACCGGGGATTTTTTTGCTTCAAGCCGCCAATTAGAACGGCAGCCACAAAGATTTTTCTTTGCGGCTGCCGTTTTCTTGAATTCATCACTTGACAATGTGGCAAAGACCTTGCGAGCGTAGATGAGCTTGCGGTTCTGGATGGCAGCAAGTGTATTTTGCAGTTGCGTGGTGTCAGACCGTTTCTTTCTGACAAGTACGATCTGACGCAGCACCCCAATTATAAGTACACATCAGACTTTGATAAGAGAAATGAGTTCAACATTGAGCAGTTTCTGAGTCGAAGGTTGAAGCTCAAGGCAGGTGATGAGTTTGTGGTAGTCGATGCGGATTAAGGAGGTTTCTGTTTGGAAAATCTGAAAACGGTATCTGCCCTGGTTAAGAACATCTTGGAACACGACCACAAGGCAAGAAATACCGACAATCATTTGTACCTGATGGTACTGGAACACTATTCCGGTCTGCGTGGCATCGACATTCATGCCATGACGGTTCCTGTGTTTTTGAAGGAACTGGATAGACGCAGCTTTCCGGGGTTTGAAACTGTCCGCAGAAGCAGACAGAAAGTGCAGGCAACCTACCCTGACCTTGCTCCCAGTGAAGCCGTAGGCAAGCGCAGAGCAAAAAATGAGGTTGTATATCGAGAATTTGCAGAAAGCGAGGTGTAAAAAAAATGACTTGGTGGATCACGGATACCTCTATTGGGCAGCGATTGAAGTTCGTTAGACGATTTCGCCGCCTTACCCAGAAAGAGCTTGGACTCCTGATGGGGTATTCCGAGAAAACAGCGGATGTCCGTATTGCTCAGTATGAGAAAAACGCTCGAACCCCTAATGCAGAAACCACAGCGAAACTCGCAGAGGTTCTGAAGGTTTCACCTGTCGTTTTTTCACCGACAATCTGTGCTTCTCGTGAAGATTTGTTGCAGTCAATGTATTGGCTGTTTCTTATGAAAGGTGGTGGTGATATATATGATTGTGAAACTGAATATGCAAGAAGCAGAATGGAACAGAAACTTGGCGTGATAACCGTCGAGGAGTTCCTTGAAAAGATTCTCGTAAACTAAGCCTTCCGTCCGGTTTTGATGCCGGTAGTACGGAGGGCTTTTTCTATTCTCAAAACAATTTCAAATTTTAGGAGGAAAATATTATGGCATTTTTCAATAGCGCAGTAACCGTTCTTCAGACTCTCGTTATCGCTCTGGGCGCAGGTCTTGGCATCTGGGGTGCAATCAATCTGCTTGAGGGCTACGGCAACGATAACCCCGGCGCAAATGCTCATGTGCGGTAAAGTAATAAAAAGATTTAGGTAGCCGCCTTAACTATTCCTAAATAAGATAATATGCACAGTATTTTCTCGTAAATAGAAAATAAATTATTGCATTTTACCAATTATTATGTTAAAATGACAATGTAACAAAGAGCTATGTATTTTTAAGGAAAGGGAGGAACTTATGAATTTAAGAAAATCTCTTTTAGCACTTTCAGTAGTAGCTGGAATTGTAGCTGCTCCAATGACTGTATTTGCCGCTCATACTCATAGTTGGGGTTCTCCCCAGTACTATGGATATGAAGATGAAATGCCTGGTATATATGATGACTGGGATAAATGTGCGACACGTCATGTATATAATTACAAACAATGTTTAATTTGTGGAGAAGTAAGCATTTATGAAGTTGAGACGATTGAAATGTCTCACAAATGGGTGAATGGTGCATGTGTATATTGCAACAAAGGTTACGCGAAAGAGATAAATTAACATAGTATCATTACCGGCAAGTTTATGATCAAAAAATAGAAAGCATTGAGAATATTTCAAAATTTCTTGAAAGTACTCTCAGTGCTTTCTTTGATAATATGAAAGGAGAAATAAATGCAAAAAAAACAACTTTCTGTATTAGTACTAATTATTTTATGCTTTTTATTAGGATGTAACAGAGAAACACCAAAAGATGAATCTCAACAAAATTATGAAGATGAATCTAATATTTCTAAAACAAATGGAGAAGAACTTGTAAATATAAACAGTGAATTGTTAGGTTCGACTCCTTTTGATATCCAAATCGATAAAACAGCATTGCAGACTAGAAAAGAAACAGAAACAGAAGTTACAATAAAGACAAATTTAACAGACTGGGGTTATACTGTTTCTTCTGAAAAAGGGAAAATATCTGATATAAATAAAAATTCATTCATATATATAGCACCTAAAGATGAGAGGGATGATACTATAAAAATACAATTATCGGACTATGAAAATGGCATATCATATGAATATACAATTCCACTTATTTTTGCGGGAAACAATGAACATTCTTTAGATAAATTCAAGGAAAATCTTTCAAGATTACCTAATAGTTAGTAAAGAGTCGATAGACTAAAGTACCACCATCCTCTTTTATTTCAACTGAATATCCATCCCGCCGCACCGCAGCGGCACATGAAGCAGTAAATCCGAAAAAGATTTGCTGCTTTTTTTGCGTCCATTTTTGGCAAATTTCCAAAAGTTCCGTATTAGACAGTGAAACCAAAAAAGGCTGCCATTTTTTTCAGACAGCGGGCAAAACGCAGCTTCCGAAACGCCTTATTGTCGGGAAAGACCGAGCCGCCGGAAAAGTTCTTGCCGGAAAGTCCGTCCATTCTGCTCTTTTGTGGTTTGTAGGGAGTAAGGGAAAAACGCCAGCCCGCAGCCTTTTATAAAAAAAGCTGGTTATAGATTTTCTGAAAAAGTGGCAGTAGCAAGTGAACGGCAGGCCGGCAGTTTCTTAGAGCAAGATTCTACCGAGGTGCCAAAATTCGCTTATCGCTCATTTTGCCCCTGCGGGAATCTTGTTGGGGAGTGCCTTCCCCAAACCCTGCTTATGCGGCTTGCGCCGCTGAAAAACCCCTCAAAATATTTTTCGGATTTTTCAAAAACAGTTCCGCTTCACACCCTGTTTTTCTCCTATTAGTGAGAGGACACCACGCACAGAAAGGAGGTCAACCACCTATGAAACGATACAACACGCCGCACCGCAGCCGGGTAGTCAAAACACGCATGACCGAGGAAGAATACGCCGAGTTTGCCCAGCGGCTTTCTGCTTACCACATGAGCCAAGCCGAGTTTATCCGGCAAGCCATAACCGGGGCAGCCATACGCCCCATCATAACCGTTTCCCCCATCAATGACGAGCTGCTTGCCGCTGTCGGGAAGCTGACCGCCGAATACGGGAGGATCGGCGGCAACTTAAACCAGATAGCCCGGACGCTGAACGAGTGGCACAGTCCCTATCCGCAGCTTGCCGGGGAGGTACGGGCGGCGGTTTCCGACCTTGCTGCCCTAAAGTTTGAAGTCTTGCAGAAAGTGGGTGACGCTGTTGGCAACATTCAAACATATCAGCTCTAAAAACGCCGACTATGGCGCAGCGGAAGCCTATCTCACATTTGAGCATGACGAGTTTACCATGAAAGCCACCCTTGATGAAAACGGGCGGCTGATACCGAGGGAGGATTACCGCATTTCTTCCCTCAACTGCGGGGGCGAGGATTTCGCTGTTGCCTGTATGCGAGCCAATCTCCGCTATGAGAAAAACCAAAAACGGGAAGATGTGAAAAGCCACCACTATATCATCAGCTTTGACCCACGGGACGGGACAGACAACGGCTTGACCGTAGACCGGGCGCAGGAGCTGGGCGAGCAGTTCTGCAAGGAGCATTTCCCCGGACACCAAGCCCTAATCTGCACCCACCCGGACGGGCATAACCACAGCGGGAATATCCATGTGCATATCGTCATCAACTCCCTGCGGATTTACGAAGTCCCGCTTCTGCCCTACATGGACAGACCAGCCGACACGCTGGAGGGCTGCAAGCACCGCTGCACCAACGCCGCTATGGAATATTTCAAGAGCGAAGTCATGGAAATGTGCCACCGGGAGGGGCTTTACCAAATCGACCTCTTGAACGGCAGCAAGGAACGGATAACCGAACGGGAATACTGGGCGGCAAAGAAAGGGCAGCTTGCCCTTGACAAAGAGAACGCCGCCAGAGAAGCCGCCGGACAGCCGACCAAGCCCACCAAGTTTGAAACGGACAAGGCGAAGCTGCGCCGGACGATACGGCAGGCACTTTCCCAAGCTGGCAGCTTTGACGAGTTTTCTTCCCTTTTGCTGCGGGAGGGTGTGACCGTCAAGGAGAGCCGGGGGCGGCTTTCCTACCTCACGCCGGACAGGACAAAGCCTATCACAGCCCGAAAGCTGGGGGACGATTTTGACAAGGCTGCTGTCCTTGCCCTGCTCACGCAGAACGCCCACAGAGCTGCCGAACAGACCAAAGCCATACCCGAATACCCTGCCGCAGTTAAAAAGCCGTTACAAGGGGAAAAAGCTGCAAAAACCACCCCGGCAGACAACACCTTGCAGCGCATGGTTGACCGGGAAGCCAAGCGAGCCGAGGGCAAGGGCGTGGGCTATGACCGCTGGGCGGCAAAGCACAACCTAAAGCAAATGGCAGCTACCGTTACCGCCTATCAGCAGTACGGCTTTTCCTCCCCGGAGGAACTGGACGAAGCCTGTTCTGCCGCCTATGCCGCCATGCAGGAAAGCCTTGCGTGGTTGAAGCAGGTGGAAAAGACGCTGAACGGGAAAAAGGAGCTGCAACGGCAGGTGCTTGCCTATTCCAAGACCCGCCCTGTCCGGGACGGGCTGAAACAGCAGAAAAACGCCAAAGCAAAAGCAGCCTACCGTCAGAAGCATGAAAGTGACTTTATCATAGCAGACGCAGCCGCCCGCTATTTCAGGGAGAACGGCATTTCCAAGCTGCCGAGCTATAAATCCCTGCAAGCAGAGATTGAAAGCCTTATCAAAGAGAAAAACAGCGGCTACAACGATTACCGGGCAAAACGGGAGGAGTACCGCCGCTTGCAGACTGTCAAGGGCAATATCGACCAGATTTTACGCCGGAGCGAGCCGCAGCGCAGAAAGGAGCAGAGCCATGAACGGTAATATCCCCCGCATGGACTACCGCCAGTACCGGGCAGCCCGCCGCCTTGTGCATGAGTGCTGCAACTATGACAGCGGGAACTGCCTGCTGTTGGAGGACGGCGAGCCTTGCGTGTGTGTACAGAGTATCAGCTATTCGCTGCTCTGCCGCTGGTTTACCGCCGCTGTCCTGCCCCTTGATGAAGCACTGGAAGCCGCCCTCTTGCGCCGGGGAAGCCGGAAACGCTGCGCTGTCTGCGGGGCGTTCTTCTTCCCAAAATCCAACCGGGGGAAATACTGCCCGGACTGCGCCGGACGCATGAAGCGGATAAACGCCGCCAAACGGAAGCGGAAACAAAGGGAGAAATGTCACGCTTTAGGGCATTTCAAACCCGCATAAATCAAGGCTTTTTTGGAGGGTGTCAAAGGGTGCGTGATACATTTATCCTTTTCCCTTAAAAACGCCCCCTAAAAGCGTAACAGAACCCACAGACAGACACCACAAGGAGGTGAACCCTATCGCTGATTATATGACCGCAGGAACGGAGCTGCCCGCTTACCTGCCTTACCCCCGTTTCCTGCTGGAAACAGACCTATCCCACACCGCAAGAGAGTTATATGCGCTGCTGTTAGACCGTTCCACCCTTTCGCAGAAGAACGGCTGGCAGGACAGCGAGGGACGGACATACATTGTCTACCCCATAGCAGAGATAGCGGAAATGCTGGATAAAGGCTGCACCACCATAAAGGGCGCACTGAACGAACTGGACGCTGCCGGGCTGCTGGAACGCAGACGGACGGGCTTTTCTGCCGCCAACCGTCTGTATGTGAAAGTGCCGCCTATCCCAGTGGTACAGTTTTCCGACCAACTGACGGACGGAAAACCGCCCCTCATAAGGGCGGGAAACCGACCAACTGACAGCCGGAAAACTGACCTTATGACGGTCGGAAAACCGTCCCCTAACCAAACTAATATAAACAACCTAATAGAGAGCCAAACAAAAGGAGCGAGTGAGGGGCAGCCCCCCGCCGCTTATGGCAGATATAAAAATGTATTTCTTTCTGACACAGAACTTTTGGAGCTGGAACAGGACTTCCCCGGCAAGTGGGAGTATTACCTTGACCGCCTTTCCTGCCACATCGCTTCCACCGGGAAGCAGTACCAGAGCCATGCAGCCACCATTTACAAGTGGGCGCAGGAGGACGCTGCCAAAGAGAAGCCAAAGAAAGGCATACCGGACTATTCATTCAAGGAGGGAGAAAGCCTATGACCGATACAATCCACAACACCATACTGCCTATGACCGACACCACAGCCGAGCCGGAGGATTACACCGGGGAGGACGGGCTTTTATACTGCGGCAAATGCCGGAAACCCAAAGAAGCCTATTTCCCGGAGGGCAAGACCTTTTTCGGGCGTGACCGCCACCCGTCAGAGTGCGACTGCCAGCGGGCAGCCCGTAAGGAACGGGAAGCCGCCGAGAAGCGGCGCAGCCACCTTGAAACGGTGGAACGGCTGAAACGGCAGGGCTTTACAGACAAGACCATGCAGGACTGGACATTTGCCAACGATAACGGCAGCTGCCCGCAGATGAAGAACGCCGCCGGATATGTGGCACGCTGGGAACAGATAAAGGACGGGAACTACGGGCTGCTCTTGTGGGGCAGGGTAGGCACTGGGAAAAGCTATTTTGCCGGGTGTATTGCAAACGCCCTCATGGAGCAGGAAGTCCCGGTGTGCATGACAAACTTTGCAGCAATATTAAACGACCTTGCCGCCAGCTTTGCGGGCAGGAACGAATATATTTCCCGCCTTTGCAGCTTCCCCCTGCTCATCATTGACGATTTTGGAATGGAGCGTGGCACAGAATACGGTCTGGAACAGGTCTACAATGTGATTGACAGCCGCTACCGGAGCAGGAAGCCGCTGATTGTGACGACCAACCTCACGCTGGAGGAATTGCAGCACCCGGAGGACACCGCCCACGCCCGGATTTATGACCGCCTGCTTGAAATGTGTTCCCCTCTCTGCTTTACCGGGGAGAATTTGAGGAAAGCCGCCGCACAGGGAAAAATGGAACAGCTGAAACGGCTGCTTGCCGGAAAGGAGATTTGCCTATGACCGACACCCAGAGAAACAAACGCCCTGCCCGCCGCCCGGACTGCGTGACCGAAACGAGGATAGGCAACACAATCCTTGTGGTGTCTGGCTTTTTCAAGGAGGGGGCGACCGACACCGCCGCTGACAAGATGATGAAAGTGCTGGAAGCAGAAGCCGCCGCCGGATATTTGACCTGTGATAAGCCTGATTGAAAAACCGTCATTTTTACCGACCGTAAAGAAGCAGATTTGACGCTTTTGCCGCTATACAGACAGCCGCCCCATGTGGTACAATCAAGGTACGGAATAGTGGGGCTGGCTGTCGGAAACGGAGGAATTTATGTTAAGACAGACCACCCAGCAACTCATTACCGCCCTTTACCCAAGACTGTCCCATGAGGACGAGCTGCAAGGCGAGAGCAATTCCATTTCCAACCAAAAGAGGATTTTGGAAACCTATGCCAAACAGAATGGATTTTCTAATCTGCGCTGGTACACCGACGACGGTTATTCCGGTGCGAACTTTCAAAGACCCGGATTTCAAGCCATGCTTGCAGACATTGAAGCAGGGAAAGTCGGGACAGTTATCGTCAAGGATATGTCGAGGTTAGGGCGAAACTACTTACAGGTGGGAATGTACACAGAAATGATTTTCCCACAGAAAGGTGTCCGCTTCATCGCTATCAATGACGGAGTGGACAGCGCACAGGGGGAAAATGATTTTGCCCCGCTGCGGAACATTTTTAACGAATGGCTGGTGAGAGATACGAGCAAGAAAATCAAGGCAGTAAAACGCTCTAAGGGCATGAGCGGAAAGCCCATCACAAGCAAGCCCGTCTATGGCTACCTCATGGACGAGGACGAAAACTTTATCATTGACGAGGAAGCCGCCCCGGTGGTACGGCAGATTTACAGCCTTTGCCTTGCCGGGAACGGTCCGACCAAGATAGCCCGTATGCTGACCGAGCAGCAAATCCCCACGCCGGGGACGCTGGAATACCGCAGGACGGGCAGCACCCGCCGCTACCACCCCGGCTATGAGTGCAAGTGGGCGACCAATACCGTGGTTCATCTGCTGGAAAACCGGGAATATACGGGCTGTCTGGTAAACTTTAAGACCGAGAAGCCGTCCTACAAGCTGAAACACAGCATAGAAAATCCCCCGGAAAAGCAGGCGGTTTTTGAGAACCACCATGAGCCTATCATTGACCGGGAAACGTGGGAACGGGTGCAGGAGTTACGCAAGCAGCGCAAACGCCCCAACCGTTATGACGAAGTGGGCTTGTTCTCCGGCATACTCTTTTGTGCCGACTGCGGCAGCGTCATGTACCAGCAGCGATACCAGACGGACAAGCGCAAGCAGGACTGTTATATCTGCGGAAGCTACAAGAAACGCACCGCCGACTGCACAGCGCACTTTATCCGCACTGACCTCTTGACCGCTGGCGTACTCTCCAATCTGCGGAAAGTTACCAGCTATGCGGCAAAGCATGAAGCCCGGTTTATGAAGCTTTTAATCGAGCAGAATGAGGACGGGGACAGACGCAGGAACGCCGCCAAGAAAAAGGAGCTGGAAGCCGCCGAGAAACGCATAGCCGAGTTATCTGCTATCTTCAAGCGGCTGTATGAGGACAGCGTAACCGGGCGCATATCGGACGAGCGTTTCACAGAGCTGTCGGCAGACTATGAAGCCGAGCAGAAAGAACTGAAAGAACGTGCCGCCAGACTGCGGGAAGAACTTTCCAAAGCGCAGGAAGCCACCGCAAACGCTGAAAAGTTTATGAATGTGGTACGCAGGCACACTACCATTGAAGAACTTACCCCTACTCTGCTGCGGGAGTTTGTGGAGAAAATCGTTGTCCATGAAAGCGTTGCCCTTGACGGGAAACGCCGGGGCAAGTTACGCAGACAGGAAATCGAAATCTATTATTCTTTTGTCGGCAAGGTAGAACTGCCCGACACCTAACCGCCCGACCTATCCGACATACCTCATGTGCCGGATAGGAACGGCAAAATTTTTTACACTTCTATTACTTCTTTATCACACATAAGCAAAGTCCCAGGGCATGAAGCAGCTCATGGCTAATTAGATGTAATAAAAGCGGAGAAAGGAAAAGCACAATCCAGACGGAACCGGCGGTGTAGTCAAGAAATATTGTGGAAACGCAAGATTTCTGCTATAATGGGTATAAAACACTTGACGATGGAAAGAAAGGCGGGAAGCCTATGCACATTAGTTATCAGCCACTATGGAACACACTGAAAGAGCGTGGCATGAGGAAAGAGGATTTGCGGCTTGCCGCCGGTCTTACCACAAATATGATTGCCAACATGGGCAAGGGAAAGAATATCAGCATGGAAACGCTGGTTCGCATTTGTGAAGCCTTGAATTGTGGTATTATGAATGTGATTAAATTAGAACAGGACAATATCTAAAGCGATATAATTTTATATTTGATTCGATTTGCACAAAATTTAAATTTTAATGGTGTATATTTTCTATTGCACCCAATGTAAATAAGTGCTATCATAAAATAAAACAAGTACATTTGAAACATTTTATGATTTGAGAGTGTGCTTGCAGGTTAGTAGCATATTGCCAATAACTGAATACAAAAAATGTAGGTTCTGGTCATTTTAGAAAGGAGTATTGTTTATGAAAAAAATTTAGTAAAAGATTGTTTACCTCGTTGGTAGCGTTTTGTATGCTTTTTTCTGTGAGTGCGGTTCCTGCTTTTGCAGCGGAAACAACAACGGAAATAACGGATACTCAACAGCCGGTAGTCATTGGAGAATATGACGGATACTTAACCGATGTTATGATTTCCGATGGTGTCACCAAAAGAGCAGTCGCTAATGTTCGTATTAACTCTTATGCAACTTATGATGAGGATGATGGGATTCAAGTTCATGTGAAGTTGTATGTACCGTGGTATGAATCTCCAAAACCGGAGTTCACTGGTATGACTGGTACAGTTAATGTGCTTATGAACAAAAAATCCACCAATACGGCATTTGCAGAATTAGCCGACGGTGAAGAAACAATCGAAACTGATGTGGATACTGGAAGAACAGGTAATAGCGGAGATAAGGGAACGGTTTCTGTTTCTGGTGTTGCTACCGCTAATAATGCCTTGGCAGGCGGTGGAGCTTTCGCTATTTCTTACCCTGTGACACTTCCCTAATTAAATGCAAAACAGTTGTGAATTAAGGTTGGTAATAGGTAAAATGAAACGGTTATTGGCAATATGCGTATGTTTTTTTATGTGTGTAGGCTTATGTTCGTGTGATTCTTCCCAAACTCGGTCGGTATCATCATATAACTGGTCTTTAGAATTTATTACTGATTTAGATGGTAATATGTTATTCTCAGGTTCAGTGCATGATGACATACCAGTATTGGATTTGACATTGAGTTTTGAAGAAAAAAGTTTTATCTTAACAGATAACACTCATAAACAAGAATGGACAGGTACATATTCGCTTGAAAAGATTGACAATTCTTCTTCGAAACTCGGATTAACTTTTGAAAATTTAGAGGAGCCTGTTACAGGCGTATATGGAACAAGAGTTTATTCTGATGATTCAGAAAGCGCAACAATTACATTACAAACTGATGAAAATATCCTGTCTTTTGTTGGAGAAGATTCATAAATAAAAACAGCCGCTGTAGGAACAAAATCCTACAACGGCTGTTTTTATTTCCACGGCCTGCGCCGGAAGTTCATACCAGACTGTTTTATCAGCGGGGATTTCTTGAACAGCTTTTTCAAAAGGCTTCGTTCCTCTTGTGAGAGCCGCTTGTATTTGAGCCGGAACGCCTTGCAGAATATCTCCGTGAATTGCTGAACCCTGTCCCCCGGAGATTGCATGGCCTTTTGTACTTCCCGTATAAGTTCATCGGCAGGCGTGGTATCCGGCGCACTTTCGCTGTCATTTTCGTGCGCCTTGCGTATATCATGGAGAATGACGTCCCATGTTTTGTGCGTCACATGGCAGAAAAAATCTTCTTCCTCTATCTGACAGGCTTCCAACACTTTGATTGCCCGGTCTGCCGCAGCTTCGGGGTGTTCTTCCAGTACCATAGCCCGTAAAGCAGCCAGTGAGCTGTTTGTGTCATGGAAGTGCATGGTTGCTATCCCGTCCACATAGATTTCTGCGTCTGCCAGCAATTCCTTAAATTTTTCATGGGAGATAATCTCACACAGCAGCCGGTTATTGAAGCGTTCACTTTTCAGCAGTTCCACGACTTCATCACTCAAATGTAATTCTTCTATCGGGGTGTTTTCATATCTCCGATTATTGGTAAGGCCGAGCAGATAGTCAACCGACACCTGATAGAAGTCTGCCAGCTTCAACAGGCTGCCGTGGTTAATTTCCTTGTATTCGTCGTTGTCGTTTTCATAACTGCCGAGGGCTGATTTTGAAATGCCGGTTTCCTGTGCCAGTTCTTCCAGATTCAAGCCCCGTTCCACCCGTAAATCTTTCAGGCGTTCCTGTACGGAAATGCGGGTTTTCATAAACACATCGCTCCTTCCTGCGGCTGGCTGCCGCTGTTATTCCTTATTATACCATATACCGTTCCGAAATCGTGGAATTTTTCGATTTTGGGGCGGTTTTCCTATTTTATGGACATACGGGAAAGGGTTCAAAAATGAGCTATGATTAAGTCAGTTCATCGATGGATTATTTCCAATCGAATGACCGGCCTGATGGGATATGCTCCCCGGCGATGTAGCGCAACGACCTGCGGCAAGGAAATGGAGGAACCTTGACCGCAGCGAGCGTACCAACGGGAACGAAACGCCGCTGTGAGATTCAGGGGCAGGAACGACAGCAGGACAACCCGGCAGAACTGATACCAAAACGCTACCCAAACACGACAAATCGGCGGGGTGTAGTCTGCCCCGTCCGTAATACTATGGGGCATTTCAAAGCGGCTCTATGGCCGTATTTTCCTTGAAAATCGCCCCGAAACATGACACCAAAAACCTTTATCCGCCTGTTCCCGTTGTTACGGCTGAAATGGGCGGATTTTCTATGATAGGAGGCACTATGCCGAGAATGAGCAAGAAACGGAAGTTGGAGCTTTCCTTCTTCCTCAATGACCGGGGGCGTGTGGCCTACAACGACCTGTGCCGGAAGTGCCAGCATAAGTGCAAGCAGAGTTTCCGGGCTGTCGTGATAGACTGCCCCCATTACCTGTCAAAACGAGCCAAGCGAAAGGAGAAAATCAGTTAAATGGAATTTGAATTTATGAGCGCAGACACGGTTCTGCCGCCTTGTATGCCGCTACCCGCCGCAATGCTTCGGCTGCCGATCAGCAGCACAGCAAAAGTCATGTATGCCCGTCTGCTGAACACCACCCTTACGGCAGGGATAGAGGATAGCAACGGCATTTTGTTTGTCCGTTTTCCTATCATGGAATTAGCGGCAGCCCTCTCCCGCAGCCCCGTCACTGTGAAGCGTTCCCTGAAAGAATTGGAGGACATCGGGCTTATCCTGCGGGTGCGCCGGGGTGTGGGAGAACCAAACCGCATTTACACGCTGCTTCCCAAAGGAGGGCTGCCATGATAAATGAGAAGCTGGAAAAGCTGAATCAGGAGATTGCCAAAGGCGAAGCCAGACTGCGGCGGGCGCAGCATGAAGAAAAAATACTGGAACACCAGGTGAAGCAGCTTACCCGGAAGGAACGGACGCACCGGCTCTGTACCAGAGGAGCTATGCTGGAAAGTTTCCTTTTAAGGCCGGAAGTGCTGACAGACGAGGATGTGATGGACATTCTGAAACAGGCATTTTCTCAAAGTGGCATGAAGGAAATAGTTGCAGAAAGCGTGAAAGGGCGGGTAGCCGGGGAATCCCTTACGGAGTAAGGGCGCAACTATACACCGGTCAAGCCGGTGCGTTGCGCCCTGCCGGGGGCTTCCTGCGGAAAGCGGATGATTTTCAGCACCGTTGCGGCTGCTTCCAATCATCACAGGGGACGCTACACTTCCCCTGCGCTGGCTGCGCCAGCTACCCCTTTGTGGACTTGCCGCCCGGGAACACCTTGCGCTGCAAGCTGTTCCCGTCCAGCAAGTTTACAATTTATCTATTCCAAAACAGGACTGCCCGTAGTATAATAAAGCTAATGACGAACACTATCTAAGGAGATGGTTTTATGTATGGATTGATTGCTTTGAATTTCATCATACCCTTTGTTATGGTTTTTGTAGGATATATCTTAAAGAAGCACCCGGTAAAAGATATGACATCCGGTAACGGATACAATACGCCTACATCTCGGAAGTCACAAGAGCATTGGGATTATGCACAAAGCATAGCACCTAATATTTTTATTGGTATTGGCAAAACATTAGGTTTGGTAGAAATCGTTTTGTGTATATCCTTACTTCTTCTTAATATTTCTACACAGACTACCGTATTTGCAGGAGTAGTTGTTGGAATTATTTTTCTGATTTTTGGATTTTATAAAACAGAAACTGGAATTACAAGTAAATTTGCGAACAAAAACTTTTAAGCTATTAGACAGCTTTCCATCATCGAGCCAACCTGACCCGAATCTTCAAAACTGAATACTAATCGCCTACCAGCGACACCACTAAGCAGGAAATCAGAAACGGTTTCCTGCTTTTCTTTTGCCCAAAATCAACCACAGGAAGGAGGAACGCTATGCCCTGTCCACACCATGATATAAAAATAATCCAGCGCAGCAACCACCAGTCAGCCGTTGCGTCTGCCGCCTACCAGAGTGGGGAACGGCTGTTTTCCGAGTACGACCAGAAGCAGAAATACTATTCCCATAAAAGCGAGATTGTCCATACAGAAATCATGCTGCCGCCCCACGCCCCACCAGCGTATGCAGACCGCAATACTTTGTGGAACGCCGCCGAAGCTATCGAGAAGCAATGGAACTCCCAGCTTGCCCGGAGAATCGTGCTTGCCATACCGAGGGAAATCCCCCCGGAACAGCACGCCGACCTTATCCGGCACTACTGCCGGGAGTTTTTTGTTTCTAAAGGCATGATTGCCGATTTTGCCATCCACGACAAAGGGAATGGGAATCCCCACGCCCACATCCTGCTGACCATGCGGGCAATGGACGAAAACGGGAAATGGCTTCCCAAGAGCCGGAAGGTTTATGACCTTGACGAGAACGGCGAGCGTATCCGGCTCCCGTCCGGGAGCTGGAAAAGCCACAAGGAGGATACCGTGGACTGGAACGACCAGAAGTACGGAGAGATCTGGCGGCAGGGCTGGGCGGCTACCGCTAACCGCTATCTGGAAGCCAACGGACGCCCGGAGCGCCTTGACCTTCGTTCCTATGAACGGCAGGGGCTTGATAAAATCCCCACCGTCCATATGGGGCCAGCAGTCAGCCAGATGGAGAAACGAGGGATACAGACCAACATCGGCAACTTGAACCGGGACATCAAAGCCGCCAATTCCCTTATGCAATCTATCCGGCAGATGGTACGCCACCTGAAAGGCTGGATTGCAGACCTGAAGGAGAAAAAAGCCGCCCTGCTGGAAGCCTTGCAGGAATCGAAGGAACCCACCCTGCCGGAGCTGCTGGGGAAATATCTGGATTTGCGCCGGGAGGAACGTACAGGCTGGACAAGCAAAGGCCAGCTTACAGGCAGCGTTGCCGATTTCAACAAGGTTATGGAAGCTATCCGCTATCTGCGGGAAAAGGAGCTGTCCACTGTGCAGAGTTTGGACGCTTATCTGGATACCGTCAGCGGGCAGGCCGTTTCCATCCGGGCAGAGATGAAGCCGAAAGAACAGCGTATGAAAGAAATCAACACCCTGCTTTCCCATATCGCCAACTTTGAAGCCCATAAGCCGGTTCATGTGGAGTATGCTGCCATCCGGTTTAAGAAGCCACGGGAACAGTTTGCCGCCGCCCATCGGGACGAGCTGGACGCCTATAATGCCGCTATCCGTTATTTCAAGGTGCATTTGAAGGAGAAGAAGTACAGCATTAAAAAGCTGAATGAGGAACAGACACAGCTTGCCGGAGAAGTTGCCGGATATAAGGAACGGTTGTCCGCATTACAGGAGGATGTGAAGATTCTCCGGGATGTGCGTCACTGGCTCAATCAGGTTCTTCCGTCTGAACAGTACCGCCAGACCGCCGAGCCGGGAAAGAAACCGTCCATCCAGCAGGCAGTCAAAGGCCGGACGCAGCGTATCCGGGAAGAACAGGCCGAGAAACGGAAGCAGCCCCGCACAGAGAAAAAACAGGATATGGAACTTTAATAGGCGCTTGCTATTTTCTTTTTCGAGAATGACAGGCGCTTTTCTTATTTTCAGGAGGATTTATTTGAATGTATTTAAAGCTGTCAAGCAGTCTGTTACCACCCGGCAGGCTGCGGAGCATTTTGGAATCCGGGTGGGACGAAACGGGATGTGTGTCTGCCCCTTCCATGCTGATAAAAACCCCAGCATGAAGGTTGACCGGCGCTTTCACTGTTTCGGCTGTCAGGCAGACGGGGATGTGATTGACTTTGTTTCCCGTCTGGAAGCTGTCAGTCCGAAGGAAGCCGCCCTCATGCTGGCGCAGGAGTTCTCCATCCCCTATGAGGACAGGGAACCACCCGGCAGGAGAAAACCCAAACCCCGGCAGGAAACCCCGGAACAGCGGTTTTGCCGCATGGAGCGTTACTGCTTCCGGGTGCTGTCCGATTATTACCATCTTCTGCGCCGCTGGAAACGGGACTATGCCCCTAAGATGCCGGAAGAAGCATGGCACCCGCTTTTTGTGGAAGCCTTGCAGAAGCAATCCCATGTGGAATATCTGCTGGATGTGCTGCTCTCCCCGGATATGGAGGAACGGGCAGTCCTTATCGTTGACTATGGAAAGGAAGTGAGCAATCTTGAAAGACGAATGGCAGAGCTTGCCGCCCAAGATACGGCAGGCCGCAGAACAGACCATACAAGAAGCAGCCCCGCCCCGGAGCATTGAGGAAGTAAAGGCCATGCTGGAAAGCACCGAGAAAGGCAGCGTCCGCAACAGTATCCGCAACTGCCTGACCGTCTTTCAGAATGACCCGCTGCTTTCCGGGGCAATCGCAAAAAATCTGCTGACCGAGCGAGTGGACATTGTAAAGCCCATCGGCTACCACCGCATCGGCACCGCCATCACGGACACGGATATGAACTATCTGCTCCTGTATCTGGAAGAAACCTATGGGCTTACCAGTGAGAAAAAGATTACCGCCGCCATCGGGATTGTTGCCAATGAAAACGGCTACCACCCCGTCCGGGACTACCTGAACGGCCTTTCATGGGATGGGCAGGAGCGTATCCGCTATTGCCTGCGCCACTTTCTGGGAGCCGACACCGACCAGTACACCTATGAAGCCCTGCGGCTGTTCCTGCTGGGAGCCATCCACCGGGCATTTTGCCCCGGCTGTAAATTTGAAGTCATGCTCTGTCTGGTGGGCGGTCAGGGAGCCGGGAAATCCACCTTTTTCCGGCTGCTGGCAGTAAAAGACGAGTGGTTTTCCGATGATTTGCGGAAGCTGGATGATGATAACGTGTACCGCAAGCTGCAAGGCCACTGGATTATCGAGATGTCGGAGATGATTGCCACCGCCAATGCCAAGAGCATTGAGGAAATCAAGTCATTTTTAAGCCGACAGAAGGAGGTCTATAAAATCCCATACGAAACCCACCCGGAGGACAGGCTGCGGCAATGTGTGTTCGGCGGCACTTCCAATGCCCTTGACTTCCTGCCCCTTGACCGTTCCGGCAACCGGCGCTTCCTGCCGGTCATGGTGTACCCGGAACAGGCCGAGGTTCACATTTTGGAGGACGAAGCCGCTTCCAGAGCCTATCTTGCACAGGTCTGGGCAGAAGCCATGACGGTTTACCGCAGCGGGGATTTTAAGCTGTCTTTCAGCCCGGAAATGGTGCGCTATCTCAAAGAACACCAGCGGGATTTCATGCCGGAGGACACCAAGGCCGGGATGATACAGGCATACCTTGACCGCTATACCGGCGGCATGGTGTGTTCCAAGCAGCTTTTCAAGGAAGCCCTGAACCACCCCTTTGACGAGCCGAAGCAATGGGAAATCCGGGAAGTCAACGACATCATGAACCATTGCGTGACGGGCTGGAATTACTTTTCCAACCCCCGTGTGTTCCCGGAATACGGCAGGCAAAAGGGCTGGGAGCGTGAA
The DNA here is from genome assembly GCF_003481825.1 of Clostridium sp. OM02-18AC. Taxonomy (GTDB): domain Bacteria; phylum Bacillota; class Clostridia; order Lachnospirales; family Lachnospiraceae; genus Brotaphodocola. The sequence goes on from NZ_QULW01000002.1 coordinate 227,256, forward strand.
ACGAAAGCAACGGACATCAGCAACGGAGCTGAAAAAATCCCGGAAGGATTTGAGGAAGTCACGGAACAGATGGAGCTTCCCTTCTGAAAAATGCAGCCGGTTGCCGACCCTGTTGCACTCCCGTTGCCGAGCCGGTTGCCGGGAAACCCCCCGTAACTGCGGGCTTTTCCCCTTATCAGCAACCAAAACAACAGAAAAATAAAAGAAAATAAAAATAAGAGCCAAACTGCCAGACAGAGATAGTTTTCAGGTTTTTTGAAGCCCGTTGCCGGACTTCGTTGCCGACCTTCTCCTTGTCTGGCTTATTCTATTATGGAGGATAACTGCCTATGGCAAAAACGAAAACAGAGATTCATGTTACCACAGTTTTTGACGGCGAACTGGACGCCACAGACGTCTTTGTGAGCCTGATTGCCCAAAAATATGGGCAGAATACCAGCAAAGAAAATCTTGCGAAAACACAAGATTTAGAGTATAATAAGGATGAGGTTCAGAAGAACCGTGTTCCGTCTGGATTGTGCGGGTAAACGGTTATGATGAACGGATATGAATATACAGACATGGACGCAATACTGGCAGGCAGCTTCCGGGCAGCCATCTATTGCAGGCTTTCCAAAGACGATGACCTTGACGGGGAGAGCGCCAGTATTGCCAACCAGCGGGATATGCTGGAAAAATACTGCGAAAAGCAGGGATGGGAGGTTGTGGCAGTCTATCAGGACGATGGCTACACGGGGCTGAACATGGAGCGCCCCGACCTGAAACGGATGCTCAAAGCCATCGAGCGCAGGCAGATAAACCTTGTCATAACGAAAGATTTATCGAGGTTGGGCAGAAATTATTTGCAGACCGGCACACTCATTGAGGACTTCTTTCCCCGCCACGGCGTCCGCTATATCGCCATGAATGACGGTATCGACACCATGCGGGAGAATAACGACATTGCGCCGTTCAAGAACATCCTCAACGAGATGTACAGCAAGGATATTTCCAAGAAGGTACATTCCTCTTACCTTCTGAAAGCCCAGCAAGGCCAGTTTACCGGCTGTATCGCCCCTTTCGGGTATCAGAAAGACCCGGAGGACAAAAACCATCTGCTGGTGGACGAGGAAACCGCCCCCATTGTCCGGCAAATCTTCCGCTGGGCGCTGGAAGGACACGGCCCGAACTTTATCCGGCGCAGGCTGGAAGAACAGAAGGTGCCTTGCCCTACATGGTGGAACCGGGAACGGGGCTTCCGCAATGTCCGCACTAAATGGGAAAAGAAAGACCCGGTAAACGGGCGGTATATGTGGGATTTTTCGGTAATCAAGGACATCCTGATGAATCCCGTCTATACCGGGGCTATCGCTTCCCAGAAGAAGGACTACCGCTTCAAAATCGGCACCATCGGGGAAAAAAAGCCGCAGGACTGGATTGTGGTGGAGGAACGGCATGAGCCGATTGTTGACCGCAAGAGCTTTGACATCGTGCAGGACAAGCTGAAATCCCGGCAGCGTTCCCGCCAGACCGGGGAAATCAGCCTGTTTGCGGGGCTTCTCAAATGTGGCGAGTGTGGGAAATCACTGACTATCCGCTACACCAACGACAAGCACCCGAAGCAGATTTATTCCTGTAAGACCTATAATGCCTATGGGAAACAGCACTGTACCCAGCACCGTGTGGAGTACGAAACCCTTTACCGCCTTGTGCTGAACAAAATCCGGGAATGTGCGAAGGCCGCCCTGATGGACGGGGAAGCTGTTGCCGGACGGCTTACCAACACCTGTGAAGCCGAGCAGAAAGGCCAGCGGGAAGCGTTGGAGCGTTCCCTGACGAAGCACGAGGAACGGATTGAGGTACTGGAAAAAATGGTGCTGCGGCTCTATGAGGACATGGTTGCCGGACGTATCAGCGAAGCAAACTTCAATCTCATGCTGGATAAGACGCAGAAGGAACAGGCTGAACTAAAGGAACGGGTTGAACAGGGGCGCAGGAAGCTGGCTGATGAAATCCGCCTTGCCGTGGACGCCAAGCAATGGGTGGACGCCATTCAGGAATACGCCGACATCACGGAGCTGGACGCTGCCACCCTCAACCGTCTGATTAAAGAAATCGTTGTCCATGAACACATCGACAGCGATAAGACACGACACATTTCTATTGAAATTCATTTTAATCTCAAACCCATCCCGGAGGTGGAACAGGTCACGGCCTGACCTGTTCCCGCCGGGGCGGTTCTAAAAAAATTCCATAAATTTCTTGACACGCCGCCGCCCGCCATCGAGCAGAGTTTTACACCTATTTTGGTATGAAACAGCTCATGGCTGGCGGCGGTGTTGCCCTCATCGGCACCACCCTTGTACCTCTGCTCTCCGGACTGTTCGGTTAATCACAAAACAAGGAGGTAATCGCCTTTGGACAGCATACTCCAACAGATCACAGACTGGCTGAAAGAAATGCTCGTTTCAGCTATTATGGGAAATCTGTCGGGGATGTTTGAGTCCGTCAACAACCAGGTTGGCGAGATAGCAACCTCCGTTGGCATGACCCCGGCGAATTTTTCGCCGGGTGTCTTTGCCATGGTACGAAACATCTCCGAGTCAGTGATTATCCCAATCGCAGGCTTGATTCTGACCTTCATTGCCTGTTATGAGCTAATTCAGATGATTATTGACCACAACAATCTGGCAAATTTTGAAACCTGGATCTTCTTCAAATGGGTGTTCAAGACTTTTGTTGCGGTCATGTTAATCACAAACACATTCAATATCACGATGGCTGTGTTTGATGTGACACAGCACGTTATAAACGCAAGCGCCGGTATCATATCCGGAAATACTGCCATAGATGCTTCGGCATTGGAAACAATGGAAGAAACGCTGATGGCAATGGATTTGGGTCCTTTGCTCGGCTTGTTCCTGCAATCCTTTATCGTGCAGGTCACGATGTCCGCTTTGGCAATCATCATCTTTGTGATCGTCTACGGTCGAATGATTGAAATTTATCTGATGGTCAGCCTTGCCCCGATTCCGCTTTCCACTTTTGGAAACAGAGAACAGAGCAATATCGGACAGAATTATCTGCGTTCGCTGTTTGCAATCGGATTCCAGGGATTCCTGATTATGATCTGCGTGGGCATTTATGCGGTGCTGATTCAGTCTATCGCATTCAGTGATGACATCATCGGTTCTATCTGGGGTGTTATGGGCTACACCGTCCTTTTGTGCTTCACCCTGTTTAAGACTGGTTCGCTTGCGAAGGGTGTATTCAGCGCTCACTAAGGGAAGGAGGAAATTGTTTGGCAGCGTATATTCCCGTACCTCGTGACCTGACGAGGGTAAAAACAAAAGTGTTCTTCAATCTGACGAAACGGCAGTTACTTTGCTTTGGTGCGGCGGCGCTCATCGGAGTGCCGATTTTCTTTCTGGTCAAAGCAACCGGAAATGTGAGCCTTGCAGCACTGTCCATGATGATCGTCATGTTACCGTTGTTCTTTCTGGCAATGTATGAAAAGGATAGTCAGCCGTTGGAAGTGGTTGTAGAACACTTCATTCAGACCAAATTCGTTCGTCCCAAGGTTCGCCCTTATCAGACGGACAACTATTATGACGCTTTGATGCGTCAGTACAAACTGGAAAAGGAGGTTGAACGAATTGTTTTTCAAAAAGAAGCCACAGGCAAGAAACATCAAAATGCCTGCAAATCTGAATCGGAAGCAGCAGCGAGAAATTAAAGCTGTTGTGGAACGGGCAAAGAAGGACAACGGTATTCCGCAGACTGCACAGCAGTCCATTCCCTTTCAGAGAATGTTCCCGGATGGCATCTGCCGTGTCACTGACAGTTATTACACCAAGACCATTCAGTTTCAGGACATCAACTATCAGCTGGCACAGCAGGAAGATAAGACTGCCATCTTCGATGAGTGGTGCAGTTTCCTGAATTTCTTTGACAGCTCCATTCACTTTGAGCTTTCCTTTATGAACCTGAGTACCGATGCTGAAAGCTTTGAAAAGAGTATCCGTATCCCGTTCAAGAAGGACAGCTTCAATCCCGTCCGTGCCGAGTATAGCCAGATGCTGAAAAAGCAGTTGGCGCAGGGCAACAACGGCTTGACCAAAACCAAGTACCTGACATTCGGCATTGAAGCCGAATCCATGCGGCAGGCAAAGCCGAGACTCAACCATATCGAAAACGATCTGCTCAATAACTTTCGGCGTTTGGGTGTCATTGCCACTACCATGAACGGCAAAGAGCGGCTGCATCTGATGCACTCTATGTTCCACATGGGTGATAATGATAAGTTCTTCTTCGATTGGAAGTATCTTGTGGAATCCGGGCTGTCCGTAAAGGACTTCATTGCTCCGACGGCGTTTGCCTTTAAGACCAACCGCACCTTCCAGATGGGCAGTATCTTCGGTTCGATGTCTTATCTGGCAATTACGGCATCAGACCTGTCTGATCGTATGCTGGCGGATTTTCTGGATATGGAATCCACGCAGATCGTGACCATGCACATCCAGTCGGTTGACCAGACTGCGGCGATTAAGACCATCAAGAGAATCATCACCGAGCTTGACCGTTCCAAAATCGAGGAACAGAAAAAGGCTGTGCGTTCTGGCTATGACATGGACATTATCCCATCTGACCTTGCTACCTATGGTAAAGATGCGAAGTCACTTCTGAAAGAATTGCAGAGCCAGAATGAGCGAATGTTCATGGTGACATTTCTGGTGCTGAACACCGGGCGCACCGAGCAGGAACTGGAGAACAATGTGTTCCAGGCACAGAGCATCGCCCAGAAGCATAACTGCAATCTGCGTCGTTTGGATTTTCAGCAGGAATCCGGACTGATGAGCAGCCTGCCTTTGGCACAAAACCTGATTGAGATTCGTCGTGGCCTGACTACCAGTTCCACGGCTATTTTTGTGCCTTTCACCACGCAGGAGCTGTTCCAGAATGGTGGAGAAACGCTCTATTACGGGCTGAATGCTCTGTCGAACAACCTTATCATGGTGGACAGAAAGAAGCTCAAGAACCCCAACGGACTGATTCTGGGTACTCCCGGTTCCGGTAAATCCTTTTCCGCAAAGCGTGAAATCACCAATGCGTTCCTGGTTACGGATGACGATATTATCATCTGCGACCCCGAAGCGGAATATGCGGCTCTGGTTCACAAGTTCAATGGTCAGGTGGTAAAAATCAGCTCCTCCAGTACCAACTATATCAACCCTATGGACATCAACCTGAACTACTCTGAGGATGACAACCCGGTAGCACTGAAAGCTGATTTTATCCTGTCCCTCTGTGAGTTGATTATGGGCAGTAAGGATGGCTTGCAGCCTATCGAAAAGACGGTTATCGACCGTTGTGTGCATCAGATTTACCAGAGATATTTCGACAATCCTGCCCCTGAGAATATGCCGATCCTTGAGGATTTGTATGATGCCCTTCTGAAACAGGACGAAAAGGAAGCCCACCATGTAGCGACCGCCTTGGAAATCTATGTTAAGGGTTCTCTGAAACTGTTTAACAACAGAACCAATGTGGATATTCAGAATCGTCTGGTGTGCTTCGACATTAAGGAGCTGGGCAATCAGCTGAAAAAAATCGGTATGCTGATCGTTCAGGATCAGGTCTGGGGGCGTGTAACTGCCAACCGTTCTGCCGGTAAATCGACCAGATATTATATTGACGAGTTCCATCTGCTTCTGAAGGAAGAACAGACGGCAACCTATTCCGTAGAAATCTGGAAGCGATTCCGTAAATGGGGCGGCTTGCCGACCGGTATTACTCAGAATGTCAAAGACCTGCTTCGTTCCCCGGAGATTGCCAACATCCTCGAAAACTCTGATTTCATCTATATGCTGAATCAGGCAAGCGATGACCGAAGTATTCTGGCACAGCGGTTGAACATTTCGCCGCATCAGCTGTCCTATGTAACCAACTCCGGTGAGGGCGAAGGACTTCTGTTCTATGGCAATGTGATTCTGCCGTTCATTGACCGATTCCCGACAGATCTGGAACTGTATCGCATTATGACCACGAAGTTAAACGAGGTGGCACAGGAAAAGGAGGCGTAATGTATGGCGAAAAGACCTACACGACTCCGTTTTACCGAAGATGACCTTGCAGATTCTCATGTGAAGAAAGCTGCCGACCGTGCAGATAAGGCGGTTGATAGGGCTGAAAAAGCGGCAGACAAATTGGCTTCTAAAAAGGCAAAGCCGAAGCTAAAGCTGGAAACAGATGCAGCCGGTTCCCGTAAAGCAAAGCTCCGTTTTGAAAAAGCGGAGTTTACGGAAATCGAGCGCCCATCTGTGGCAAAGCACATGGCAAGCCGTGGTGCCGCAGTCACGCTCACATCCAAAGCACATCGGGCGGTGTCAGAATATGAGGATGATAATATCGGCGTTCAGGCTGTGCAGGAAACGACCAAGGCTGTTGAATCCACTGTCTATACCGTCGATCATGCCGTTTACAGTCACAAGCTGAAAGCCTACGACAAGGCGGAAAAGCTGGTTGAGAAGTCAGATAAAGCAAATGTAAATGCCCTGTATGAGAAGTTCAAAAAGGACAACCCCGATGCCGGTTCCAATCCCTTTTCCCGTTGGCAACAGAAAAGGGCAATCAAGAAAGAATATGCTGCCGCCAAAGCCGGTAAGAATACCGCTTCGACAACGGCTTCTGCATCTAAGGGTGCAGGCAAGGCAACGGGCAAAGCAGCTCAGGGAGCCAAGAACATCACAGAAAGAGTAACGGAGTTCTGCACCACACACTCTAAAACGATTCTGTTTGTTTTGATTGCCGGACTGCTTTTTATGATACTCTCAGGGATGTTCTCGTCTTGTTCGGCTATGTTCCAAGGCGGCACACAGATCATTCTGGGAACTTCTTTTACTGCAAAAGAGGAAGATATTATTGGTGCGGACAATGATTACAAGGCTTTGGAAGCTGCGCTCCGCAATAAAATCAATAATATCGAGCGTACTCATAGCGGATATGACGAGTACCGGTATGACCTTGATGAAATCAACCACAATCCTTATGAGCTGGCGGCGTATTTGACGGTGAAGTTTGAGGATTACACCAGAGATGAGGTGCAGGCTACCCTGCAATGGCTATTTGAGCAACAATATGAGCTGACCCTGACGGAAGTAGTAGAGATTCGTACACGAACAACATCTTCTACTGATCCCGAAACGGGAGAGACAACAACAGAGGAAGAAGATTACGAATATTATATTCTGAATGTGAAGCTCAGAAATAAGGGCTTGAACAGTGTGATTTCAAATTCCGGCTTGTCGGAAGATGATATGGAGCGATATAGAATTTTGCTTCAGACAAGGGGCAACAGACCGGATATTTTCGGAAATGACATTTACGCCACCCCTGGCGGCGAGTACACCGATTATGATATTCCGGGCGAAGCGCTGACAGACACAAGATTTGCCAATATGATTCGGGAAGCTGAAAAATATCTGGGATACCCGTATGTGTGGGGCGGCAGCAGCCCGTCTACCTCCTTTGACTGCTCCGGATTTGTTTCCTATGTAATCAATCACTGCGGAAACGGTTGGAGTGTTGGTCGTTTGACCGCAAACGGTTTGATGGGCGTATGCGACATTATCCCGAAAAGCTCTGCCAAACCGGGAGATTTGATTTTCTTCCAAGGCACTTATGATACCTCCGGTGCATCACACGTTGGTATCTATGTTGGCAATGGTATGATGATCCACTGCGGAAACCCCATTTCCTACGCTTCTATCGAATCGAATTACTGGCAACAGCATTTTTACTGCTTCGGCAGAATCAGAAACTAAAGGAGGGATGGCGATTGAGTGCCAAGTTAGACAGAATAGGTGCAGACCTTGAAAAAGCCCGTAAGAAACGGGCAGAATGGGATGCTAAGGTGAAAGACCTGGAACGCAGATACCGTGAGGAGGAAAATTCCGAAATCCATGAGATGGTTCATGCTGCGAACCTGAATCCCGAACAGCTTTCCGAGCTGCTCCGTATGTTTGCTGCGGATATGGCTCCGAAGCCTGATACGATCAATACTATGAATGAGGAGGAAACGCAGAATGAGATTTAAGAAAATTGGAGCCGCATTGCTGGCGTGTGCAATGTGTTTTGGCGTGTTTTCTACAACGGCATTTGCCTATGTAGATGAAAGCGTAGCGACTGAAGAACCTGCGGTCGAAGAAAAAGTTCCCGAAACAGAGCCGGAGGAGCCGATGCTACCGCTTACTCCCGACGGCAATCTGACTTTGGTTGATGACGCTGGCTCGCCTACGAAAAGCGGAAAGCAGTTCATTACCGCTGTAACCAAAAACGGAAACTACTTCTATATCATCATTGACCGTGATGATAAGGGCGAGGAAACCGTGCATTTTCTGAATCAGGTGGATGAAGCCGACCTGCTCAAGCTGATGGACGAGGAAGAAGTTGCAGAGTTCACCAAGCCGGTTGAGGAAACAAAGCCGGAAGTAGTTGAAACAGTTCCTGAAATTACAGAACCGACACCGGAGGAAAAGCCGAAATCCACAAATATGCTCCCGGCGATTCTTACTCTGATTGTGCTTGCCTGTGGTGGTGGATTCTTCGTATTTAAGAAAGTCCAGGAAAAGAAGAAGGCACAGGAAGCGGCAAAGCCTGACCCAGATGCTGATTATGTGGACGATGACGAGGACTATGGGTACGATCCGGAGTTTGAGGACGACGATGAAGATAGCTCCGTCGATGAAGATGATAATGAACCTGTGTAAACAGGATAGGCTTGATGCCTGGGGCAGCCTTCGGGTTGCCTTTACATAGTTTCCGCTTTCAAAAAATAAAAAAATTTGCGTTTTTGAAAGTGACATCTTGCATATACTATTAGCAGACAGTATAATAAGTACAGCGAAGCGGTTTCGAGAAATGAAAAAACTTCAATTTTTGAAAGCGGGTGACTATATGAAAACAATCACGAGAGCAAAATATCTCGATAGAATCATTGAACTGAATGGTACTCCTGACATCAAGATCATCACGGGCATTCGTCGATCTGGTAAGTCCAAATTGATGCAGGCGTATATTGCGTATCTGAAAAGCAATTTTGAAAACATCAATATTATCTTCATCGACTTCATGGATTTGGCGTATGAAGAAATCAAGGAATACCATGCCTTACACGCCTATGTGGAAGAACATTATCAGGAAGGAAAAACGAACTACCTGTTTGTAGACGAGGTTCAGATGTGTCCCAAGTTTGAGTTGGCAATCAATAGCCTGTACTCTAAGGGAAAATACGACATCTATGTAACAGGCTCTAATGCTTTCCTGTTGAGTGCAGATCTGGCAACTCTGTTTACCGGACGCTATATTGAAATTCATGTGTTTCCTTTCAGCTTCCAGGAATATTGCCAGTATTATGATGATATTAGTGACAAAGATAAGCTCTTTGATGAGTACGCTATCAAGGGCGGTTTAGCAGGTTCCTATGCTTATAGAACCGAAAAAGACAGAACAAACTATATCAAAGAGGTCTACGAAACGATTGTTACAAGGGATTTGGTACAGAAATATACTCTCCCGGACACTTTGGTTTTACAACGTCTGAGCGAGTTCCTTATGGATAATATCAGCAACCTGACTTCTCCGAATAAGGTCAGTCAGCTACTGACAGCAAATGAGACTCCAACCAATCATGTAACCGTCGGCAAGTACATTAAGTATTTGTGCAATGCTTTTGTATTTTATGATATTAAGAGATATGACATCCGAGGTAAGAAATACCTTGAAAGCTCTGAAAAGTTCTATTTGTGTGACAGCGGTATTCGATATGCAATACTGGGAAGCAGAAATATAGACTATGGCAGAGTATATGAAAACGTTGTTTGTATCGAGCTTCTTCGCCGTGGATATGATGTCTATGTCGGCAAGCTCTATCAAAAGGAAATCGACTTTGTTGCTCAGAGAGGTAGCGAAAAGATTTATATTCAGGTCAGCGACAACATTTCCGGGCAGGAAACATTTGAGAGAGAATGCTCTCCTCTGCTTCAGATTCGAGACGCTTATCCGAAAATGATTATTGCCAGAACCAAACATCCCCAATATAGCTATGAAGGAATCGAAATTCACGATATAGCCGATTGGTTGCTACAAGAATAAGCAAGGTGAAATATCTCCGTCATTCTCTTTTGAAATGATGGAGATATTTTTATTATGACGGAGATTGTAGAACAGAAAATTGTATCAGGTTGCAAAAATCCTTTCCGAACTTTTTACATAGCAGTCATGCACTACGGTGTGTGGCTGCTTATTTTTTTGTGAAAGGAGCAGATGCAAATGAAATTAGTTTTGGCTGAAAAGCCTTCGGTTGCACAGAGTATTGCCAAAGTGTTAGGTGCTGCCAAGCGTGAGGATGGCTACTTAGAGGGAAACGGATATGTGGTCAGCTGGTGTGTAGGGCATTTGGTGGAGCTGGCACAGCCGGAAGTCTATGATGCGAAGTACAGCAAATGGGCTTATGCAGACCTTCCTATCTTCCCGATGGACTGGCAGTATGAGGTTTCTGCCGGTACGAAAAAACAGTTTGGGATTCTGAAAAAGCTCATGGCCAGAGAAGATGTTGCGAGTCTTGTGTGTGCAACAGATGCCGGTCGTGAGGGCGAGCTGATCTTTCGGTTGGTGTACCACAAAGCCGGGTGCAGAAAGCCGTTTGAGCGGCTTTGGATTTCCTCGATGGAAGATGTAGCAATCAAGGAGGGCTTTGAAAATCTCAGGTCTGGAACGGAATATGATGCTTTGTATGAAGCAGCACTGTGTCGAGAACGAGCCGACTGGATTGTTGGTATTAACGCTACTCGACTTTTTTCGACCCTTTACGGGCAGACCCTGAATGTTGGTCGTGTTATGACCCCTACCCTTGCTATGGCTGTTATGCGAGAAGCTGCCATTTCCGCATTCAAGCCTGAACTGTTCTACACAGTTCAGATTGGATTGGATGGTTTTACGGCTGCAAGCGAACGCTTCAAAACCAAGGCAGCAGCCGAAGCTGTCAAACAAAGCTGTTCGGTGGCAATCGTTCAGAAAGCTGAATGTAAGGAGAAAACAGAAAAGCCGCCTGCGCTCTATGACCTGACCAGTTTACAGAGAGAAGCCAACCGTGTGCTTGGCTACACGGCACAGCAGACCTTGGACTACACGCAGAACCTCTATGAAAAGAAACTGGTCACTTATCCCCGTACCGACAGCAGGTTTCTGACGGAAGATATGGCACATAGCCTGACCGACCTCGTAAAGCTGGCTTTCCACACATTCCCCGTGGAGGATGTGGATAACATACCAGTTCATGCAGAGCAGGTTGTGAATAACAAAAAGGTCACAGATCACCATGCCATCATTCCGACCAGAGAATTGCAGAAATGCAATCTGAGCGAACTTCCCAAGGGTGAACTTGCAATTTTGCAACTGATCTCGAATCGGTTGTGCGTAGCTGTTGGCGATCCGCACCGATACGCAGAGACAGTTATTGAGCTGGACTGTGGCGGTACCGTGTTTTCCACCAAAGGCAAAACTGTTGTGCAGGATGGATGGAAAGCTCTGGTTCAGAAAAATGATTCGACAAAATCCGACGAAAACGTGCAGACACTCCCTTCTGTTTCCGTTGGTGACGAAATGACCGTCAGCGGCACGGAAATCAAGGAAGGGAAAACATCTCCCCCTAAACACTTTACCGAGGATACTCTGCTTTCTGCTATGGAAACTGCCGGTGCGGACGAAATGCCTGATGAGGTGGAGCGCAAAGGTTTGGGAACGCCTGCGACCCGTGCCGGTATCATTGAGAAGCTGGTTCGCATCGGTTTTCTGGAGCGTAAGGGTGATAAGAAAACCAAACACCTGATTCCGACCCACAAGGGTACGGCTCTGGTAACAGTCATGCCGGAACAGATTCAGTCCCCATCCATGACGGCGGATTGGGAAGAAAAATTGTTGCTCATTGAGAAAGGCGAATATGCCAGCGAGGACTTTATGGACGAGATCAAAGATGTGATTGCCGGTCTGATTCAGAACTATGAAGTAATCCGTGATTCCGAGGTTATGATGTCGAAAGAAGCCAATTCTATCGGCAAATGCCCGCTCTGCGGCAGTGCTGTAGAGGACAAAGCCAAGGCATTTTTCTGTTCCAACAGAGCTTGCAAATTTGCCCTCTGGAAAAACAATCGCTACTTTGCGAGCATCGGCAAGAGCATGACTTCTGCCACGGCGCAGAAATTGCTTGGTTCCGGCAAGGTAAAGCTCAAGAATTGCAAGTCCGAAAGAACGGGCAACACCTTTGATGCCACCGTCTTTATGGAGGTATCAGATGATGGCAAAACGAAGTTCAGTATGGAATTTGAAAATGGAGGAAAGCGCAAATGACAAATGAGTACAACCCGGATGGTAAGGAAATCCGATTTATCGACAGCCATTATAAGGATTTGTTTCATATCCCCGATGGCAGCTGTGTGCAGATTCACTACCCGGATGAAATGGTTGTGAAGCCCTGCACCTTCATTGACGAGTATCATACGCAGATCGGATACAATGTGTTTCATATCTGCCAGTTTGCAGAAATTATGGAGCGCAACGGCGCAAGCTATATGCCGGAGCCTGAGATTATGGGCGATGAAGCCGCATGGAAGGTCGGAAAGGATAGAATCCTTGCGGTGCAGACCTGCGAAGATGGTTACGACTACACCCTGTTGGATGAAAACTACAACGAGATTGATGGCGGTCAGGTTGATAACCCTGAACTGTCCATGCTCGAAGTCCGCCGGGATATTCTGGAATCCTTCGGGCTGGAGCGCCGGGAACTGCGGGCAATGTTCTATGAGGATGTCATGGAGCAGGCTTTTGAAGTCGGCAGACAGGCGGTGGTGGTCAATGACCCTATCGCTGAGCTTGCTTTTAAGCTCGACCGTTTTGCAGAGAACTTCGACCCCTATGAATATATGGATCAGGTCGATGATGTGCAGGCGCATATCCAAGAAATCAAGGCAGATCTTGCCGCTGGTAATACGGCTCCGTATCGTGAGTTCCTGAATACAGCCATTGAAGAAGCCCGTGAGGAAACTGCGGTTGAGGTTGCCAAAGTGCTGAAAAGTCAGCTGGATAAGCTCGACTCTCCGAAGCGTGAGTCGGTCATGGAAAAACTGGCACAGGCCGCAGAAAAAGCTGCGCCTGCCAGTCCCTCTCCCAAACGCAAAGAGCCTGAACGATAAGGAGGACACGGATATGAAAAACGAAAAATGGGATGATGTTCACGGAAATACCACCCCGGATGACAGAATGGTTGCTTTTCTGGAAAGCCCCACGGATTCCTATGCGATTCTTCAGCTGCGGGAAGATGTAGACGATAATATCCCGCTCATGTTTGCAAATTACAGCTACCTTCAGAAGAAAGAAATGGAGCCTGAGATTGACCGTTACGAGGTGGTCTATCATGGCTCCATTTCTATGTCCGAGGATGTGAATCGGCAGCTGGAAGATTTGTATGTAAAGTTCAATATTGACCACCCGGATGATTTCCGTGGTCACAGTATGTCGGTCAGCGACATCGTAGCCTTAAAGGTAGTCGGTGAGGTATCCTTTCACTATGTAGATTCTGTTGGGTTTCAGAAGCTGGAAAACTTTATGAAGTCCGAAAACTACCTGAAAAACGCAGAGATGGCAATGGAAGATGATTATGGGATGATTGACGGTATCATCAATAACGGAAAAGCGTCCGGATTAGAGGAACGTCCTTCGGTGTTGGAGCAGTTAAAGGAAAAGCCCGTGCCGGATGTTTCCCATAAGCCGCCCAAGAGCCACCCGGAAAGGGAGATTGAATGATGGATTTCACACAGGATGAGCGGAACATGATGATGCTTTACAGCCCTGGCACAAGGTCAGGGCTGTGTGAAGCACTGACACTGATGAAGGAACAGCTTTCGGAGGACGAGTCAGAGCTTTTTGCTTTGGCAGACTCGGTTCTCCGTAAAGTTTCAGCCATGGACGATGCCGCCTTTGAGAAGCTGAACCTTTATCCGGATTGATAGGATTGGAGGGATACAATGAACGCAAAAGAGCGATTTTATTCCGGATTAGCAAAAGAAACGATTGGGAAAATCACCTCGAACACAGATAACTGGACTTCGTTTTTGAGAACGATGTCCCGCAACTATGAGTTCACCTATCCGGAACAGGTGATGATTTATGCTCAGCGCCCCAATGCGACCTTTTGCAAGCCCTATGAGGACTGGAACGCTGAAAATTACCGCAGATATGTAAAGCGTGGCTCTACCGGCATTGCTCTGTTTGTGATGAACAGGGATAAACCGTATCTGCGCTATGTGTTTGATGTGGCGGATACCGGCGTTCGCCGTTCTTCCCCGGAACTGAAACCGTGGGAGGTGACGCCTGAAAACCGCTCCTATGTCATGGAAGCGATGGAGCGTACCTTCGGTGTTGCCGCTGACGGGGTACTGGAAGCACAGCTTGAAGATATTGCATCCGCACTGGCGGCTGAGTATTGGGACGATTACAAAAAGCAGTTCCTCGACATCGTTGCCAACAGCTTCCTTGAGGAGTATGATGAACTCAACATCGAAGTAGCTTTCAAAAATGCGGTGGCAAACAGCGTATCCTATACGATGTATTGCCGGTTCGTGGAAAGTCCCGACAACTACTTCGAGCATGAGGATTTCCAGAAGGTGTTTGATTTTAACACCAGACAGACGGTAAATGCCCTTGGTACTGCGGTGAATGCCATCAGCACAAGGATGTTTCAGGAAATCGAAAAAGCGATTGGAGAACATGAGCAGATTAAAGCTACCGAAAGGAGTACAGATTATGAGCGAGATGACTTACAGACAGGCCGGAGATTATCAGATTCCGAACCTTCAGTTGGAGAACGAGGGAGAGAAACCTCTGGGCAAGTACGGCAGGATGCGTCGAGCATTTTTGGAACAGAACAATCCGATGCTCCTGAACGACATGATTCTGACGGAGAGCCTGTTCCCGCACCTGTGGGAGATCGAGGAAACAGCGAAAGCCAGAGTGGAGTTTCTGATGGAGCAGTACCTGAAGGACAGCCCCGCACCGGACAAGGAAACGCAGCAGATGGCGTGGGTGCAGCACATGAACAGCCTGAAAGCACAGGCGGAGGAAGTCGTGATGACGGAGCTTATCAACAGCTGAGTCTGAACCTTTTCCTCTCCGAAAATGAACAAATCAGTTTTATCGACCGAGGGCGTGTGAAAAAATGAGAAATCATTTTTCACACGCTCTTTTAAACTAAAAAATCAT
>NZ_QULW01000020.1 GCF_003481825.1 Clostridium sp. OM02-18AC
GGAATTTTAATGTCCGGTGGAATTTACCACTGCACTGGAATTTAAAATTTCAAGTCAGCCGTTTCTTATTCCTGTGTTACGCAGGTTTGCCCGGCAACGCAAAATCTTACTATGCCTACTCCAGGTATTTCCCGCGGTAAGCCTGGATCCCACCATACACATCGGCTGCCTCGTATCCCAGCGAAGCCAGCCACCTTGCCGCCCGCATGCTGTTTGGTCCATGATAACAGTACAAAACGATCAGGCGGTTCACCGGCAGCTCACCGACACGCTGTTTCAATTCTTCTGCCGGAATGTTTACCGCTCCCCGGATATGTCCTCTGTGATACGCATCCGGTCTCCGCATATCTACCAGAAACAATTCCATTCCCTGATCCAGGTATTCATCCAGCTCTTTTCCACTGATCAGATACCACATAGAATCCCGCCTGTCCCTGCTTCTTACTGTATTTTATGCAGGCAATGCAGTTTTGGACAATCTGCATGTGCTCTATGCAGGCGAAGATAACATGCAGCGCAAAAGGAAGTCCCTTTCGAGACTTCCTTCTTATTCCTGTTCTTATTCATTTTGAAAGGACCGCAACGCATATCCGATCATCTTCTCCAGGCGCTCTGAAAGCGGAAACAAATTTTCTGGAGAACAAATACACCATTCATACAGAATTCCGCGGAACACCACAAACAGATATTCATTGATTTCTTTTGCAGGAACTTTGTTTTGCAGTTCTCCAGCCTCGATTGCCTTCTGGATCAGTTCCTGCATGCCCATATAGAGCTGATTTTCATCCCCGCTGTGTCTTCGCACCTGGAAAACCCGGTGACAGGTAAATTCCCATCCATCCATTAAGACTGCACCAGACAGATTCTGCGCAAAAAATGTCTGGATTTTCCTACAGTACATCCCGGGAGTCTGTGCCATCTGACGCAGAATATCTCCCATTTCTACATCATGTCCCTCGTACAAATGGTGTATGATATCATCTTTTCCCGTAAAATAATGATAAAACGTTCCGGTTGTACAGCCAGCTTCCGATGCGATTTCCCGAACGCCGACATCGGCTATATTTTTTTCAGACAATAATTTTCCTGCTGCTTCTAAAAGTCTTTCCCTGGATCGTCTGGCTTTTTCCTGCTGCCTGTCCCTGCTCATTTACATATCTCCTGATGAAAACGAAATAAGATCGTAACCAGATTATTATAGTCCATTTTCCTAGATTTGAAAAGGAAAGAAATACAGAAAAATCAGCCAATCAGCGTAAAGCCGGATAAAGTTACCATGCCAGCGAACATGGCAGCCGGGATCACACCAACCCAGATATTGCCAAATTTACGATACAGATAGGTTACAACACCAGTGGTTCCTCCCATCATATAACAGTAGCCAAACGCAAAATCGAGCGCTCCACAGCTGGTATTTCTTCCAGTTCCGTATACATCAATCTGCGGGATCAGAGTCTGACCGGTTCCAAGAAGCATGCTTCCACCGTACTGGATCAGAAGAAGCAGGAACAATGCCAGTGCAGTCAGCACGGTATTCACGGCAACCGCAATCCACATATCTTTCTTTGCATTTCCAGTAGACGGCAGCACCCGCTGACTCATATTTCCGGTAAACATAACAAAGAAAATGATCAGCACATATGGAATTGCACAAAGAATTCTCATCGGACAGATTTTTAAATAGGTAGAAAGGTTCCATACCTGATAGTTAATGCCGAGAAATCCCTCCAACAGTCCCAGCCATACAAACACAAAGGTTACGCAGATCAGTCCCATAAGAAAACCTTTTGCCGGTTTGATCCAGTCAATTTTTCTTTCGTCTGCACCGCCCAGAGCAAACTCAGACAGGTGCATCGGCTTTCCCTCTTTTTTCCGTTTGGAAGCAGTCAAAAGCATTCTCACAATGCCGATTGCCGCCAGTACCAGAAGCCATCCCATGATGCCATTTAAGTTTGCGGATGTCAGGAACTTAGACCAGACCGTTCCGGCTCCGGTCCAAACCATGACATACGCAGATACCGGCACAAATATGATCATTGGGATGATTACTGTAAACAAAATATCTAAAATCCAGGCTTTGGCTCCGCTTCTCGGTGCTTTTACCGGTACCGGGTTTGCTGCAGACGCAAAAAATGGATTCTGCATCAACAGATTTACCAGCGCCGCAAGTAAAAACATCATGGTTACACAGGCAATTCCAGAAAAGATCTGCTGTGGAAACCACGCCGTATCAGTTGAAGGACGGCTGATCGGCTCTTCATTGACTGCCGACTCAAAGGACAGGATTGCCTCAATCGTCTCACCACTGATATTTCCTGTCTGATGTAACGTTCCACTAATCTCAGAATAGCGAAACAGTTTTCCATTCCGGTCATAATCTTCTCCAGAAACAACCTCTGGAAGACCAGCCGCTTTTGTCACATACTCTGTACAGGCCTGCGGATCACCAATGAAGAAATAATCGTACTGGTCTGCATCGGATTTAATCAGACAGAAATTGGTGTCAACATCATCAATACCGCCCGCCATCTGCATCATAAACGGTCCAAACACTTCACAGATACTCTTGACCCGCTCAGGCATTGCATGATAGGTCTGAAGCACGGTATGGGTTCCTGCCGAATAACCGATCAGGTTAATGGCATTCTTCTCTACATAAGGAAGACTGTTGGCATATTCTGCAACACTAATTGCCTGAATACTGCGATCCACAGACGGGTCTGACTCACCACCGCCCTGCAGATCCGGTGATAAAACGACATAACCACGACGCGCCAATTCCATACTCCAGGTATCATTGGAATGCGCGTGATTGGAACGTCCATGGTAAATGACAGCCAATGGAGCCGGTGTGTCATTGGTTGCGTTTTTCGGTATGTAAATAAGAGAACTCACTGTAGTTCCATCCTGACTTGTGAGATTCAACCGTTTAATCCTCACATTCCCCCAACTGCTCTGAAATCCCCAAATCAAGAACGAGCATGCAACCAGAATCGCCATACAGATAGCAAAAAACGAGACTGCCTTATTCTTTTTTCTTTCCATATTCTTCTCCTTGTCAGCTTTGGTAAACTCCATAAACAGAAATCAATAACTTTATTCCTGCTCAAAAATATAACGCGTTATGTTTTTATAAAATATAACACGTTATATTTTTAACGTCAATCCACTATCCCCATTTTTTCCATTGACGTTCTCACTTTCGGCATACTTGACAAGTTTTTATCAAATTTTTATGCATATTTCCTATAAAGCGAAGAAGACCGTCTTCGCGAAGAAGGCGGCCTTTTTTGCTGAGTCGTTGTTCGATCGTATTTTTTGTTTTTTAGTTTCTTGTGGAATGATCCATGTTGTTTCTGCTGCTGTTCTGTGTGGTGTTCTGACTGGAATTGCGGCTGCTGTTCTGCGTAGTATTCCGGCTGGTATTCCGGCTGCTGTTCTGGGTATCATTCTGGCTGGAATTGCGACTGCTGTTCTGGGTACTGTTCTGGTTCGAATTCCGGCTGCTGTTCTGAGTCTTATTCTGGTTCGAATTCCGGCTGCTGTTACGCTCAGAATCCATGGAATTGGAAGTGTGGCAGTCTCTGCTGTTGTCCATATCGCTGTAATGATTTTTCATCATGCATCCCTCCTGTTTGGCTCTGTGAATTTGTTACGGGATTAGTATGCGAATTCGAACGCAGAATATACCATAACGCAACTGTCGTTTTTTCCCAATTTTTAGCACAACAAAACTGTTTTACCAAATTTTCAAGTCAAATACACAGGTCTGGATCTGACCGGATTGCACACAACGCGAAAAGCCAGACAGGGGAGCTGTCTGACTTTTCTTAGGGAGTATAAATAATTAATAAGGTTGAAGAAGCTGATTTAAGGGGAACAGCATTCTTCAACCTCATTATAATGGAAAACAATGGAAAAAGCAATGTCCGATTGTTTCCGGCTCTATCCTTTAGAACATGCTTACGATCTTGACCGGATTGCGGTAATTCCACTTGGAAATCTTAATGCCGGTTGCATAGGTGGAGGCATGGACAATCTTTCCATCTCCAATATACATAGCTACATGATTGATTCCGGAACCACCGGAATAGAATAACAGATCGCCCGGCTGCATCTGGCTGGAACTGATTGCCTGTCCCTGAGTTGCCTGAGAACTGGAGGAACGGTTCATGCTGATTCCTGCACCATGCTGCATGACATAACGCACAAAACCGGAACAGTCCACACCGGTGTGAGGATCATTGCCGCCTGCGCGGTAGGAACCGCCTACAAACTGGAGTGCGTAATCCACAAGATTCTGACGGGCACTGGCTGTCTGGGCTGCTTCCTGGGCTGCAGCTTCTTCTGCTGCGGCAAGCTCTTCTTCCAGCTTCTTTGCTGCCTGGATCTCCGGAGCCGGTCCATTGTCTTCGTCGGAATCTTCTTCCGTTGCCACTTCAAGTACCGTAGAAACCGGAGCTTCCTGGATGACCTCCGGCTCTGCGTGTGCAACCATAGGTTTCTGCCACATCAAACCGCCTGATACTGCCAGCACTGCTGCTATGTATAATACCGTTTTCTTCATGAACCGCTCTCCAATCGTGAACTATTTATTTCTAAATATTACGTAATTGTTAACTATGTTACAAACTGATTATACACGTATGACACTTTCCAGTCAAGCAATCTGGGCAGAATTTACTTTTTCTTAATAATTTCCTTTCGTTTTCTGTGCTATCTGTATAATTCAACCCATAAAATGGTAAAAAGCCGAGGGAGCAGACCCATGAAATCTTCTCTCCTGTTTCAATATGCCCTTTCACGCTTTCTCCGTTTTGTAGTTACCGCAGAAATCCTGATCCTGACGGCCCTGTGCCTTTCTGTTTTCTCCCGAAAGACATCTTCCGGAGCCATCTTTTCCAATACCCCAAATGCCACTCCGTCAGACTCCGCTCAAACAAAAGAAAAAAAGTATATTAAGTGGGTCGATTTTTCTGTTCCGGATGAAGCGCTGCGTCAGGCTCTCCGTCTGGATGTAGACAGCTTTACATCTGACTGCCACCTAAGCTGGATCGAGCTTCTCGCTTACCTTGCCGCCCGCTGCGGAGGTGATTTTTCCCGGTTCCGCACTACCGACATGGATGCACTGGCAGAACGTATAAAAGGTGGCGAATCCATGCAGTCCCTGACAGAAAATATGAAATACTATGCCTATTATCTGGAGGCCTACACTGCAGTTCTTGGCGGCATGGTCGGCACTTATGAAATTCAGGAGCCGGCAGAAGACGGCAGCGTGTCCTGGGTTACCAAATACGGATTAAAAGCCTTCTCTCCCATTGCCAAGCATTTTCCCTATCAGGATTATGACGATTTTGGTGTTTCCCGCAGCTATGGCTTCAAGCGCCGGCATCTCGGACATGATATGATGGGCCAGGTAGGAACCCCTGTCATTGCCGTGGAATCCGGCTATGTGGAGGCTATCGGCTGGAACCAGTACGGCGGCTGGCGGCTTGGGATCCGCAGCTTTGACAAAAAACGCTACTATTACTATGCACATCTGCGAAAAAACTATCCCTATCACAAAGCCTTAAAGGAGGGCAGCATCGTCCAGGCCGGGGATGTGATCGGTTATCTGGGCCGCACCGGCTACAGCCGAACGGAAAACACGAATAATATCGATGAGCCGCATCTGCATTTTGGGCTTCAGCTCATCTTTGATGAATCCCAGAAGGATGGAAATAACGAGATCTGGATCGACTGTTACCAGCTTGTCCGGTTCCTGCAGCTGAACCGCTCCGAGACAAAAAAAGACCCGGAAACAAAAGAATATTCCCGGGTTCTTGAAATGCGTGACCCTGCAATTCCTTAGCAGAGTGCAGACTGCATTTTTATTCAGATATCTCAGCCTCGCGGACCGCGAACCAGCCACATGACCAGGATCACAATGCCGATCACCGGCAGCAGCGGAATAACCAGTGTCAGAATTCCGCCTATAATGGTCAGCATCAGTGTAAAAAACAAGATCACGACCACAACAGCCAGAAGCTTCCAGTACCACTTGTTCAGGTTGTAGTAGTGGATATTTCCGGTTCCGCCGTAATTCCCATACTGGGCCTGCTGCGGCTCCTCCTGCTGACTGGTTCTGCCGCTGTTTCCGGCAAAACTGCCGAACGGATGATACTCCTCATACTCACCCTCTGCCGCTCCCGGCGTTGTATCCAGAATGGTACGGGCAATCAGACGCGGATCTCCCAGTTCATCCATAATGTCAGATTCCGAACGTCCCTTCTGACGCTCAGAACGAATATAATCATCGTAATAACGGAGATTGTCCCTCACCACAGACGGCGGAACATTGCCGGAAAGCGCATTCTCCAGTCCCCGCAGAAATTCTTCTCTGTTCAACTCGGTATGCCTCCTCTCAGGTTGCTTTTTTTCTAGAAGTATAGTACCATAAATACGACAAATTGCAAAGATATTGTTGCTGTTTAAAATCCCTTTGTTACTGTATTATACGGCATTTTCAGTTCAGAAAATACCTGTCCGTGTACAGTAACCATTTACCACAAACAAGGAGTGTACCTGCTATGGAAGAGCTTTACGTATTCGGCACCGGCAACGCCAATGCCACTCATTATTACAATACCTGTTTTGCCCTGCGTGACGGTGACCAGTATTTCATGGTCGATGCCGGCGGCGGCAACGGCATTCTGCGGATTCTGGAGGATATGAAGATCGAATATCCGCAGATCCATCATCTGTTCGTGACCCATGAGCATACCGACCACATCCTCGGTGTGATCTGGCTGGTCCGTTTCATTGCTACCCGCATGAAAAACGGCAAATATGACGGAGATTTCCAGATTTACTGCCACGATGGCCTGGTATCCACCATTGACACCTTCTGTAAGCTGACCCTGCAGGACAAATTCTACCGTCTCATCGGTGACCGCATTCATCTGATCCCGGTCCATGACGGTGAAACCCTGCATATCCTGGATTACGATGTCACCTTTTTCGATATCCACTCCACAAAGGCACGGCAGTTTGGCTTCACCACCATTCTGAAAAACGGCAAAAAGCTGACCTGTGCCGGTGATGAGCCTTACAATCCGGACTGCGAGCCTTACGTGAAAGGCAGCGACTGGCTGCTTCACGAGGCATTCTGTCTCTACGAAGAGCGTGACCGTTTCAAGCCTTACGAAAAGCATCACAGCACTGTTAAGGATGCCGCCGAGCTGGCTGAAAGCCTGCATATTCCGAATCTGGTGCTCTGGCATACCGAAGACAAATCCGTTGGAAAGCGGAAAGAGCTTTACATGGCCGAAGGAAAGGCTTACTATCATGGGAATCTCTATGTACCGGAAGACCGGGATATTATAGCGCTCTAACAAAAATGGCCTCCCGCACAATGCGGGAGGCCGTCGTGTTTACCTTCTCACTTTACATATTTCCTACTCATCATCCTCATTTGTCCCATCATGATACTCATTTACATAGATCAGATGACTTCTTGATTCTTCTACTATAGTCCGGACAGTCTCTGCAGTAAGAGGCATATCCTGAGGCTGTAATACCAGGCTTAAGGCACATGGAAGATTGATACCGCAAATCAGGTGTCGATGTTCGTTTACATATGGACAGAACTGCTGATTTACGCTGCCTCCTAACATGTCTGTCATCATAACCACTTCATCCTCCGGGTCAAAGGAATCAAATAATTCTTTGATCTGGGTAGGAAGATCGGTGTTATCCATATAGGCACTGATATCAATGATGCCGTCCATGGAAGTAAGAAAATTTAATGTGTCTTTCAGGCCGTGGGCCAGTAAATGATGGGAGGCGATAATATATCTTCTCATAACGCTTCTCCTTATAGTTTCATAGTTGTAATTGCGATAGCGTGACAGGGATCAGATTCTACAGAGATTTGATCAGATGATCTACGTAAAGTTCTGCTTCTCCTTGCGGAAATGGAGTCGACCTGCTTTCATAGCCTTTTCCATATTCATCTTTCTCTACAATATAACCTGCACTGTAATTTGCATAACCCCAAACAATACGCATAGGAGCATGAAAATGCTTTTTGATCTCCATTCCGAAGGTAGAGAACAACTCTCCCGGGATCGTGATGATCTCCAGATCACCCAGATGGAAGATAACGGAGCGAAGTGTTGCATTAACACCGCCTGCTGCAATCTTTCTTTTCAAATGTCGCACACCGGACCAGAGAAGTTTCTTATCATCCTCTGTGACAGCAGCAGCCAGTTTCTTTTCATCTTCCGCCAATTGAACCTTCATGGCATCGATGTCATAGGCTTGGTGAACGGTATATTCGGCAGTCTTTACGGCGTCAACCTTTAACTCCATAGGAGTTTCTGTTTCCGCAAAAATATCAATCTGCTCCATGATTTCATCGCGGACACGCCACAGCTCTTTTTCATTATTTCCCTGACGGTACTGGCGATTGCCCATATCACCGCAGGCGCCCTGCATGGTAATGAAAATACTATTGTATTTTTCATCCAGTGCTTTTCCAATATTTCCCAAAAGATCAGAACTGATCTTCATATTGTGGATGCCAAGGACCGTTGGATGACAGGTAAACTGGAACATACCTGCTACTACATGATTTTCATTGCGGAACAGGATTATGTTGATATCTTTATCACTTGGTTTGTCCCGATAGTTTCGATTTCCGTATACACCTTCTATCGTTCCCTTTACCATATAAGGTGTTACCTCTAAGAAACCACGCTCAAAGCATTCATCTACGGCGTCAAAAAGCTGTTTCATTACATATTCTCTGTAAACGGCCTTGCGATGATTTCTGTCTTCTCCTTCATCTTCAAAACTAATATCAGGACCGGAATGCGTATGAATAACTCCGATAATGATATTTTCCTTTGGAACAGAGTATTTTCCGGCAAGGACCGTACGGGCATAATCTGAAATCGGTTCTTCTAACCGGCACAGATCCCAGGTGGACCATATAAAAATCTCCCCGTTAATGCGCAGGACCAAGGTCCTGCAGTAAAGTTCATCCAAAACACCAATAGATTTTCCCGTTCTCATATAATAACCGCGCATGTACATAGGAAACAGAGGTGTAATATTACGTTTTGCTGTACTTACTTCAACCATATAATTCTCCCCTTAGTTGAATGAAAGACGGCTCTGTCTGCCAAATAAGAGAGGCAGAACCGTCAGTTGCATGTTTTTAAGTTATGATTAAGCCAGAATTCCCAGCGCAGAGCAGAGCATGGAGAAGATGATGACGATCAGGATCAGAGTAGTGATCTTCATTCCCTTCTTTCCAAGAAGCTTATACAGTACCAGGACAGTAGCTACAGAGATCATGGAAGGCATGATCTTGTCTAACAGATCCGCAACCGCTAAATTGACTTCGCCCATCTGGAATGCCAGAGGTGTTTTTGCAGTTACAACCGTTGCGGACAGCGCACCTACAACTGTAAGACCCAGAACAGAAGCAGCATCTGTGATTCGAGCCAGTTTTCCACCTACTTTTGTGATCAGTTTGGTACCTTCGCGGTATCCGATCCACATCAACTGAGTACGGATGCCGATGAAGATAAGGTTTATGATGAGCCACAGGATAACACCGATGGGGTTGCCTTCCAAAGCCATATATCCTGCAATGGAACCCATGATAGTAGGAAGCAGCGTCCAGAATAAGGTATCACCGATACCGGCTAAAGGTCCCATTAAGCTGACCTTGATATTCTGTACAGCATCCAGGGAAGAGATTCCCTCTTTGTCTTCCAACGCCAGAGTAGCACCAAGAACGATATTTGCCAGCCATGGCATAGTGTTGAAGTATTTGTAATGGTTGTTTAATGCTTCAACGTATTCATCATCGTCTTTGTAGATTTTACGCAGCAGAGGTCCGATACCGAAAACAACGGCCGGAGCAAGCTGCGTATCGTAGTTAAAGGTTGTAGTTGCTATTAAGGACCAGCGGATGGCACCTTTCACACAGTCTTTTCTCGTTAAAACGGGAGCTTTTTCCATTACTTCATTCTCATTATTCATCTTCAAGACCTCCTGCAAATCCTACATTTTCCCTTGCCTCTTCATCCATATAAAACTTATAAGCTAAAGCTACGCCAAGGAATGCGATACCAAGGATCGGTACACCCATGTATGCGCTGAGCACAAAACCGATCAGAATGTAGTTGAAGTACTTCTTTGCCGGCATGAAATGGAGCAGCATGGCAATACCAAGACCTGGAAGCAGCTTTCCGGCCACAGACAGACCACCTGTTACCCAGGCAGGAAGCACATCCAGGATAGCCTGAACCAAAGGAGCTCCCGCTGTTAAAGCTATAGCAGTTGGAAGAGAGGTAAATATAGCTACCATAACAGGGCAAAGGTAAAGGATGGCATACATTTTACCGAACTGTTTTTCATTTGCATATTTCTGAGATTTCTGAGCAATGAAGGAGTTGCAGATTTTGAATAAAACATCCATCTGTACACCCAGCATACCAACAGGAAGACCGATCGTCATACCAACTTCCGGCCCCTGTCCGGTTGTCTTTGCAAATGCGCATGCAATAATAGTTGCAACACCATAATCAGGTATAGATGAACCTCCAACAGCAGCAACACCTAAAGCCATTAATGTGAATGTACCACCGATGTAGAGACCGCTTTTCATGTCGCCTAAGATCAGTCCGCACAGAAAACCTACAATAACAGGTCTCGCATGGGTCAGTGATAATCCACGGCGGTCAACGTTGATCTCAGCAGCCACCAGAACAAGCAGTACAATTTGTAAAATGCTCAATTGCATAACATTTTCCCCCTTTGTTATTTCAGAAATTCATCAACAGAAATTTCTGCGTCTGCAGGTACATACTGTGCATAGAGTTTGGTCCCCGCAGCCTTTAATTTCTTATAAGCCTCAAGGTCATCCGGCTTTGCGTAAGCTCTCTTGGAAAACTTCACAGCTTCTTCGCCTTCCTCAGGTTTTACAGTTCCGCCAATGACCAGTTCCGGGATCTTTACACCGATTTCAGACAGCTTTACCAATGTTCCCGGCCTTTTAACCAGTACAAATACAGTGTGGTCATTGTATTTTCCGGCTTTGAAGTTATTTAAAGCTGTTTCCTCGGTAATGATGGAAATAGCCATTCCGGTAGGTCTGGCAAGCTTCATGCTGGCTTTGGTCAGTTCATTATTGGCAACCGTGTCATCAATGATCATGATACGCTGTGCACCGGAACGTCCGGCCCACTGTGTAGCCACGATACCATGAAGAAGACGGTTATCAATTCTTGCAAGTACAATACCCATATTTACCTCCTATTCGTCCTCACGGACGGCCGGGCTTTCTGCCTGCCCGGAAAGCTTATTTTTTGAATTCAAATGCATGTAATCATAAATGTAAGCAATCTCACTTACAGGCAGAGCCACCCGGTAATGCCGGGAGATATCCTGAAAGCTGTCCCTTACCTGCCTGATAAATTCGGCGTGTTTTTGTTCAAATTCTTCCAGATCCTGGTAATTATCAATGGTCGTTTTTGTGACCAGTCGTTCCACCAGACAGCAAAGGTGGACATAAAGCCCGATCATGATACGTCCTGCGATCTTTCTTCCTGTGATCTTCTGAAGCCGTCCCACTGCCTGTTCCACTTCATCTAAAAGCTTGTCAGGATTTAAAATGGTAATGGATTCAACTACATTCTGCAGAGAGAAATTCTTTACCAGGTTCTGGTTAAATACTTCCATTTGTTCTTCATCCAGGTACTCTGAAAAAATGTTTGTCAGTTTTTCTGCGGAATTCATGGAAATAATATCCTCTAAAGAAATAAAAGGAATTCCTTCGATTTCCGGATTAAAAAGCCCGATGATGCATTTTACATGGTATTGCTGGAAAATCTCATCATGGCTGCCGTTTTTCATCAGCCGGTAATAATCATAAGCCACAAATTTTACAGGAATGGAAGTGGCGGAAGCTTTTAAGATCAGCTCTTTTAGCTTTTCCGTTGTGTCAATGCCGTTTTCTCCGCTGAAGATCACGGCGTCTTCCTTCTGTACATTGTGAATGATACGGTAGGTGCAGACATTGCTTTCGCTGGCCCGTTTCAGGATGTCTTCCAGCTTCTGGTTCCCACAGATGCCAAGGCCGATGTCAACAGCTAAGGCAGTGGAAATATTGTTGATGATGCCGATGTTTAAATTTCGCAGGCCGCCCATCTGGCTGTGGATCTGCTCTAAAGAACCCATATCCACCAGAAGTACTACGTCCTGACAGGTGATAAATCGTTCAATGTGTTTTTCTAGCAGCCCGGTGATGTCACTCATCTGCATGTCAAGAGGCATATCAATGGCATCGAATACCTTTCGCCCGATGATCTGGTTAGCGGCATCTGCAATACTGGAAGCTGTTGCATAGCCGTGGCTTAAGATAATACCAGCTGCGGAAAGTCCCTGGATCTTCTGGTTCTGGTTTTTTATATCTAAAAGCAAAAACAGCTGGTTTAAACTGTCTGCTTCAATGTCCAGATTCAGTTTGATCAGGTTTACGATCCTGGAACAGATGACTGATTCTTTTTCAAGAACAGCGCTTACAGCCTGAAACATTTCTTCAATCTCGTCATGGTTTTGTTTCATCCAGTTGTCGATCAGATGGTCGCCCTGAAGCTGTATATATAAGCGGCGGGCAAGTAAGTGGCTGTATTTTTTGGAAAGGCTGATGCCATACATTTCACCTACATTTTCAAAAATCTGATTGATCAGCTGTTCGTAAGTGGAGATCTTGATGTTTACAAGCTTCTGTCCGTAGATCAGATAGTCGTAATAATCATTTAATTGTTTCCGGAATTCCATCATCAGGTCGTCAAAACTGAGCATATCCTGACGGTAATCTTCAAAGACATCTAACATGATCTGGAAATACTGTACCGTCTGCCCCAAAGAGGTGTCACGGCTGTAACTGTTTAAGTGGATCATCCGTTTGTCTTTGTCTTCAACCTCCAGTTTTAAGGAGGAGAGCATATATTCCGGAAGGTGATAACTGTGGATAGCGATACCTTCGCTGGTTTTTTCCAGATAAGCTCCGGCACAGCTGCTGGTAACGCAGGTTTTTAATTCGTCGATGTTGTTTTCGTAGGAAAATTCCAGCATACAGTGGAAGGCGTTCTGGCTGATGCTTACATCTACGCCCATGCGCCGCCCTTCTGCTTTTAAGAAGGAGACTAACATTTCCTCTTTTTCATCGGCTGTGCGTTCATGCAATGTTGGGACCGGGATCACAATGGGAATCATCCTTGCAAGTGGCTTATAAAGTGCTTCCGCCGGTGCTTTTGTGGTGGAAAATGCCAGTCTTGCATTGGACTCAAAAACATGTTCGTCATCATGATATCCTTTATATTGTCCCGAAATTAAGTAGGAATAGATCAGTTCCTGTCCTGAAAATGGAAGTCTGTCAATTTCATCAAAGAAAAGGATGCCGCCGTTTGCCTTTGCAAGCCAGCCTTTTCCATCTTCGCTGCCGCAAAGGGAAAGAGCAAATTTTTCTTCATTCTGGGCATATTCGGAGCAGTCTACTGTGATGTAAGGCGGGAGAGAAGCTGCGCCTGCAGTTCCGATTACCCGTTCATTTACAGCATATTCATACATCAGACTGGAAAGAAAAGCCTTTCCTGTTCCGCCGGCTCCGTTAAACAAGGCCGGAAGACCATTTGGCGGGTATTTAACAGCTGCTTTACACTGCTCGATGCAGGAACTTAAACTCAGGTAATAACCGATGGCTTTCTGAAAATCTCTTTTCTTTTCATCGCTTCGGCATTTCCGCTGAAAATCGTCCATACCGGAGAATACGCAGGTTTCCAGAGAGACCTGGGCCTCGCGTTCAACATTTTTCTTATGAAAGAAATAAACAGGGCGGGAGTTGACCTTAATGGCCCGCTCTTCTTTTACTAACTCGTTCAGATACTGACTGGCCAGATTACGGGAAATGTTCAATGATTCGCTGATATGATTTGCCGTAAAATATTTCAGATCCTTCAGAGCATAACCCCTGCTTATTTTTTCCAGGTAAAGATAAAGTTCTTCTTTTGTGCTGAGCATGTACATGATTCTCCTGTTTCTTGATTTAACTTGAATTCTTTTCACGCGTTTTTAATATCTACCTGACTGCAAATACAATTATACAAAAAATAGCTTTGAAAGGAAGATGTTTTGAACGATTTCGCCAGTTTCACAAGGGATTCGTCAGTATCGATGAGGAAAATGATGAATTGTTTGATGGGTGAGAATGGCTTCGACACTAGAATTGACACTGTTATATAGGCTAAGTATGCTATACTTAATGAATCATACAGAAAAATTCAAACGGAGGAAATCAATATGCACAACAAGAAACCAACCATTTATCTGGTGGCCGTAGACATGGACGGAACTCTTCTTCATAATGACAAAAGCATATCAGACTATACAATAAATGTTTTGAGAAAGATTGTTGAAAAAGGCATACTCCTGGTGCCGGCATCTGGCAGACCTTTAAATGGAATGAAAGCTGCTGTCTTAAATAATGTGAAAGGAATCAAATATGCCATCTGCTCCAATGGTGCCTTGCTTATGGATGTACAAAAAGAAAAAAGTATCAGCAAGACAGGTATTCCCACAGAAAAAGCATTGCAAGCCCTTGCTTATCTGGAGCAATTTCCCGCGGCTGTATATGTCCATACAGACAAAGGTACTTTCCGGGCAGAAGGCTGGGAGAAAACAGGGCTTTCGGAGAAATATCCTTACATCAGATTCAGCGAAGGAACTGTGAAAAATCTGGGAGAGTTTTTAAGGACCAGCGGGGTAAACGTGATGAAAATGGGGGCTTATATCTTAACAGATGAACTGGCACAGAAACTTCTGGAAAAAGGAAGCCCCATACCAGGCATTATATTTCTGCGAACCGGCGATGGCATTATAGAACTAAACTCCACCAATGCTTCCAAAGGAAATGCACTGTATATACTTTGTAAAAAACTGGGGATACAATTGGAAAATGTTCTGGCTATTGGGGATAACGAAAACGATATCTCCATGCTTCAGGCTGCAGGCATTTCAGCCGCAATGGAAAATGCGGAAGATGATGTAAAACAGGCAGCAAAATTTGTAGCCGGAAATAATGAAGAAGATGGAGCAGCGCATTTTCTAGAGGAATGGGTTCTGTAAAAAAATGGCAAACAAAAACAGCCCGTAGACTTAACGTCTGGGCTGTTTTTGTTATCGTATTTTTTAATGATTCTTGATCCGTCCATCGTAATCCAGAATATATCCATCCGGAGTTGTAGTGTTTTTCAGCATTGCACCGGAATTGTCACAATAGTATTTTTCACCGTTCCAGTCGATCCAGCCGGTTCTCATGTATCCATTCTCATCAAATACATACCACTTGCCGTCAATCTCTTCCCAGGCATTCTTGCTGTAGGTGCCATCGCTGTGCTGATACCACCAGCCATTGTTGTCACTCTTCCACTCACCGGAAACTGGGAGACCGCCAGCCTCACCTGCGCGGATTGCCTTAACCTGGTCCGCATTGTAGGAAACCACGTTGGATTCTACCCACTTACCTTTGTTGGAAGCATTCTCTCCATTGACCGGACGAACCTTTACCTGGTAGCTGGCCGGTCTGGTTATCTCGTTCTTTAAATTGTAGTTCGGCTCTGTGCTGGTACGCGCGGTTACGCCAACTGCGTTGCCATCGCGGTAGACCATAATTTCATAGCTGCCTGCACCGGAAATCGGGTTCCAGGTTGCAAAACCATTGTTTGTCAGATTTACTGTCTCTTCCTCTGAAAAATCTGCCACATACTCAGACAGGGAAGGCAACTTTACAACCACCTTTAATGTTTCCGATGAATCTGCTTTCGATGCTTTTACCAGAGTTGCGCCATCCAGTTTGATATCACTCAGTTTGGTAACGGAAAAATAATATCCATCTTCTGCACGCAAATAAATCGTAATTTCCGGAACATCGGTTGCTACCCACTCAAAACCGGTGTTATTGACTTCGTACGTATCATAGGAATACTTACTGCTGTCTTTTACATCAACATCGATGTCTTCCGAGCCGATCCGGGTCTCCGGTGTAATGGATGCTTCCACCTTCAAACTTACGGATTTAATTTTTTTTCTGCTGGCTGCCATAACCGGCATAGCCATCAGACCGGCAAACAATGCCGCCATCGTAAGCATTCCGAGCCATTTCTTTTTACTCATCATATTCCCCACTCTCTTTCTATCTTTGTTTGCAACTGTTTTGGCAGACTCACAGTTACCTCTTGTTTCCTGCTGTCCGTCATCTCTGCTTCCTTACTGTTTTGCAGCGTTTTCTATCGTATTTGTGAGTCACTGTTTTCTTCCAGACACAAATGGATTATTACAGTTTCACTCTATTACATCTTATTTCTAATGTCAAGCTGTCTGGCAGATTCGTAAGTTTTCTCATAAAAATGTAAGAAAAAAGACCGGCATTTTCCAATACCGGTCTTACTTTTCTGCTAAAGCTTTGTGTTGCTGCCCATTGCTGGTTTGTTGCTGGTTTGTTGTTACTTCGCGTAATCTGTTACACGTGATTCGCGGATCACATTAACCTTGATCTGACCCGGATATTCCAGCTCATCCTCGATGCGCTTGGAAATCTCACGTGCCATCAGAACCATGTCATCGTCACTTACCTGCTCCGGGATAACCATGATACGAACTTCACGACCAGCCTGGATTGCAAATGATTTTTCTACTCCCTTGAAGGAGTTGGTAATTTCTTCAAGCTGTTTTAATCTGTTGGTATATGTCTCCACAGTCTCTCTTCTTGCGCCAGGTCTTGCTGCGGAAATCGTATCTGCAGCCTGTACCAGACAAGGGATCAGACCCTGTGGTTCAACATCGCCATGATGGGACTCTACTGCATTGATGACAGTAGCAGACTCTTTGTACTTTCTGCAAAGATCTGCACCAAGCTGTACATGGGAGCCTTCCATCTCATGGTCGATGGATTTTCCAATGTCATGTAATAAACCAGCCCGTTTTGCCAGACGCACATCTGCTCCAACCTCTGCGGCAAGCAGACCTGCCAGCTGTGCAACTTCGATGGAATGCTTCAATGCATTCTGACCGTAGCTGGTTCTGAATTTCATCTTACCAAGCAGTTTGATCAGTTCCGGATGGATTCCATGAATGCCAACCTCAAGGGCTGCCGCCTCACCATCCTCGCGCATGTTCGCTTCTACTTCACGCTGCGCTTTTTCTACCATCTCTTCGATTCTTGCCGGATGGATACGTCCATCCACGATCAGACGTTCCAGGGCAATTCTTGCCACTTCACGCCGTACCGGATCAAATCCGGATAATACGACTGCCTCAGGGGTATCGTCGATGATAAGTTCCACACCAGTCATGGTCTCAAGGGTACGGATATTGCGACCCTCACGGCCAATGATGCGGCCTTTCATTTCGTCGTTCGGAAGCTGTACTACCGACACGGTAGTTTCCGCTACATGGTCTGCAGCACATCTCTGAATTGCAGTAACCACGTACTCCTTTGCCTTTTTGTCAGCCTCTTCTTTTGCCTTGTTCTCCAGATCTTTGATCATCTTGGCAGTGTCATGCTTGACCTCTGCCTCAACGGATCTGAGCAGATACTCTTTTGCCTGTTCGGAGGTTAAACCGGAAATTCGCTCCAGTTCCTGTATCCCTTTTTCGTACAGAGCCTCAACTTCGCTGTTACGCTTGTTTAAGGCTTCCTCACGGGATGCAAGTCCGGCTTCCCGCCGTTCCATGTTCTCTGCTTTTTTGTCTAAGTTCTCTTCTTTGCTCAGCACACGTCGTTCATAGCGCTGAAGTTCAGCTCTTCTTTCCTTTGTTTCTTTATCCAGCTCATTCTTAGTCTTTAAGGACTCTTCCTTCGCTTCCAGGAGAGCTTCTCGCTTCTTTGTCTCTGCCGTCTTTAACGCTTCATCTATTATTTCCCTGGCTTTTTCTTCCGCGGTTCCGATTTTGCTTTCGTAAGCACTTTTCCGGTGCGCGGTCGCAACTGCCCAGCTAATAGGCGCCACAACACACAGTGTAATTACAACTGCTATTATTGTTGACACAGGAGCACCTCCTTATTTAGTTTTCATTGTACACCAATACAACACTTCAATTTTAAACTGTTTTGTGCATTATGTCAATAACTCTGTGGAAGTTCTTCGCGTCGTTCCTGTTCCTTATTCTGCTTCTTCAGACATACGGTCCGTGACCCTGCGGATGGCTTCGCTGCTGAATCCACGGCGTCCCAAAGCTCCCATAAGTCTCCGGTAATCCGCCAACTCCATGCGCTTTCCCGGCTCATAACCTTTCTTTAAAAGAAGCTTTCTGATCTGACTTTCCTCGTCTACTTCTTCCTCCTGGAGGGTAAGGTCAATGATGTCCCGGGATACGCCCTTACGCTCCAAATCAGCTCGGATCTGGCGGCGGCTTTTCCTGGATGCGCAGGAGCGGATGTAACGCCCGGCATAGGCCTCATCGTCCAAATAACGGTACTCTTTTAAAAAGAGTACCGTCTCCTCGATTTCTTCCGGGTTGTATTCCCGTTCTTTTAACTTCTGGCGCAGTTCCCGCTCTGTGCGGTCACGAAATTCCAGAAGTGCGAGTGCGCACTCCCGGACTGTTTTCCCGGAACCGTTTGTGTTTCTGCTTTTCTTCTCCGGTTTCTCCTTTTTTCCATACTGCAGTTCTTCCGGATGCAGGTCCTGCACCTGCACAATTCCATTCTGTAAATTCCAGACTTTCATGGAATTACTCCGCGTCGGTCAGACCAGCACCATCGTTTTCTGCATTCTGTGCGTCCTGTGCTTCTTCTGCAGCTGCATTTGCAGCCAGTGCAGTTACGGTCTCATCTGCCGGAAGACCGTGTTTCTCACGGACCTTGCTCTCTACTTCAGCACAGACTGCCGGATGATTGCGCAGATACGTCTTGGCATTCTCACGTCCCTGACCGATCTTGGCACCGTCATATGCATACCATGCGCCGCTCTTTTCAATGATGTCGTCCTTCGCGGCAAGATCCAGAATGTCGCCTTCCTTGGAGATGCCCTGACCAAACATGATATCAAACTCTGCCTCTTTAAATGGCGGAGCGATCTTGTTCTTAACCACCTTCACACGGACATGGTTGCCGATCACCTCGCCGCCCTGTTTGATGGACTCTACGCGGCGCACATCCATGCGGACAGAGGAATAGAACTTCAGGGCACGGCCGCCTGTGGTGGTCTCCGGGTTTCCGAACATAACACCAACCTTCTCACGCAGCTGGTTAATGAAAATAACGCAGCAGTTGGATTTGCTGATGATACCAGTCAGCTTTCTGAGGGCCTGGGACATAAGACGTGCCTGCAGACCCACATGGGAATCACCCATCTCGCCGTCGATCTCGGCCTTCGGCACCAGGGCTGCAACAGAGTCCACAATGACAATGTCCACTGCACCGGAACGCACCATGGTCTCGGTGATCTCCAGTGCCTGCTCGCCGTTGTCCGGCTGGGAAATGTAAAGGTTGTCAATATCGACGCCGATGTTCTTTGCATAGACCGGGTCTAATGCATGCTCCGCATCGATGAAACCGGCAATGCCGCCGCGTTTCTGCACTTCTGCCACCATGTGAAGTGCTACGGTCGTTTTACCACTGGACTCTGGTCCGTAAATCTCGATGACACGCCCCTTCGGTACACCGCCAAGTCCCAGTGCGATGTCCAGACTGATGGAACCGGTTGGGACAGTCTCAATGTTCATGTTGGCGCCGGAATCACCCAGCTTCATGATAGAACCTTTTCCGTAAGACTTCTCGATCTGGGTAATGGCAGCATCCAGTGCCTTTAATTTATCGTCTTTATTCATGTTATAATCCTCCAACTATAGAACCACTGCATCCACAAAGCTTTTTGCCGTTGCGAACAGATGTTCTCTTCAATGTTATAATCATAGTATAAACCGGCTCAAATGTCAACCAGTTGTTGTCTTTTCATGTGGGAATTTAGGTTACTATTCACAGGCAGGGATTTTCTGAACTGAAAATCCCGTATGATACAGTTCTGGCAGCAGATTTTGCCGATTTGGAATGCGAAGCATCGGCAATTGTGGGAACCGTTCAGGGATAGGAATTGGGGAATTTTGAAATCTGGGAATCTAAAAATTCTGATTTTTCCGGACTGCTGACAAAAGCCGGATCATGGAATCCTGGTAACTGCAGACATACAGAATGCAAAGCAGTTACATGTTTTAGAAATACGGGCAATACTACCCATTTGGACTGCACTTTCACTATAGCATGCCCGAAAAACCTTGTCAAATAAAAAGAAACGGATAGAAGAAGAAAAAAGCCTGTGCCGTGATGGTTGCACAGGTTTTTCTTACATATCCGTTTCAAAAAAGTTTTAAGGAGTTCAGATGTTTATCTTTTTTCTGATTTTAGTATAACATATGCCTTACGAAAATGTTTGTATAATGTTTAAATAGATTATGAAGATATTCTTAAATCGACAGCCGCACCACTGCCTTATCACCGGAATATCCTAACAGTAAAAGAGCACTGAGGTTTTCCATGCGTACAGCCTCTCCTTTTTCCTCTGCACACATCCCGGACGGCCTTACCGGGCGCGGCATCGGCGTGGCTGTGCTGGACACCGGATGCTTCCCGCACGAGGATCTTAAGTCACGCATTGCTGCCTTTTTCGATATCGTACGCCGGCGAAAACTCCCTTACGACGATAACGGGCACGGCACCCATGTCTGCGGCATCATCGGCGGGAACGGAAAAGAAAGCGCCGGGCGTTTTTGCGGAATCGCCCCGGGCTGCCACCTGATTCCGGTGAAAGTACTGGACAAACGGGGCGGCGGCTATGTTTCCGACGTGCTTGCCGGACTTCATACCGTAATGCAGCAGCGGGAGCGCTACAACATCCGGATCGTCAACGTTTCGGTCGGTTCCTTTTCCGGCAGGAGCATGAGCGAAAACTCTGCCCTGGTCCGCGGCGTGGAGGAACTCTGGGACTCCGGTTTTGTCGTGGTGGTCGCCGCCGGCAATATGGGACCAAAAAGCGGCACCATCACTACGCCCGGCATCAGCCGCAAGGTCATCACGGTTGGCTGTTCTGACGATCACCAGGAAGTCAACGTTATGGGAAACCGCATGTCTGACTATTCCGGGAGAGGACCTACCCGCGCCTGCATCTGCAAACCGGATATTGTCGCCCCGGGTGCCGCCATCACCAGCTGCAGTCCCGGCGGCGGTTATGCCATAAAAAGCGGTACCAGCATGGCTACACCTTTTGTTTCCGGTGCCATTGCCCTTCTCCTGGAGCAGCATCCGGAGATGTCCAACCGGGACGTAAAACTTTTCCTCAGGGACCGGGCAGTCGACCTGGGACTTCCCAGAAACCAGCAAGGCTGGGGACTTCTTGATATCCCCAGCCTTCTTCGCTAATTTTCTGACGGGAAACAGGCAAACATCGCAAATGCGCTGTCCTCCCTGTCCCGGCAGTCTCTATGAAATTTTAGTGTTTTCTTCATCAGATCAGTCTGACTCTGCATACACCCTCAATGGCATTGAGCTTCTGGACCATGATGTCATCCGGTACATGTTCCAGATCCATCAGCGTGTAAGCAAATTTATCACGGCTCTTGTTGGTCATGTCGGAAATATTGATCTTTCCGGCAGCCAGCACTCCGGTGATCTGACCGATCATGTTCGGAATGTTTAAATGCAGCACAGCCAGACGGCAGGCAGTTTTCTTCACGCCCATGTCACACGCCGGATAGTTCACAGAATTGCGGATGTTGCCGTTTTCCAGATAATCCATGATTTCCTGAACTGCCATCTTCGCACAGTTATCCTCAGACTCCTCAGTGGAAGCGCCAAGATGCGGGATTACAATGGTGTTCTCCAGGTTCACAGACTTCGGATTGGCAAAATCGGTCACGTATTTTTTCACTTTGCCGGACTTTAAGCCTTCAGCCATGTCATCCTCGTTTACCAGAATGTCACGGGCGAAGTTTAAGATCACAACGCCGTCTTTCATCTGCTCAAACGCTGCCTTATTGATCATGCCCTTTGTGGAGTCCACAGCCGGAACATGCAGGGTGATGTAATCACACTCCTGGCAGATGGTATCGAGACTGGTGGTGTGTTTTACATCGCGGGACAGCCGCCATGCCGCATTGACGGAAATGTACGGATCATAGCCGTAAACTTCCATGCCCAGGGCGATCGCCGTGTTCGCAACCTCGGCACCAATCGCGCCAAGACCGACCACACCCAGCTTTTTGCCCTTGATCTCGCAGCCTGCAAAAGCCTTCTTTGCTTTCTCGGCAGACTTGGCAATGTTTGCATCTTCTTTGTTGGCCTTGCACCACTCAATGCCGCCGACGATATCACGGGATGCTAAAAACAGTCCTGCCAGCACCAGTTCTTTTACCCCGTTTGCATTGGCACCCGGGGTATTAAAGACCACGATGCCCTCCTGTGCACAGGCCTCTAACGGAATGTTGTTTACGCCTGCGCCTGCACGTGCAATGGCAAGCAGGGAATTGGAAAACTGCATTTCATGAAGGGATGCGCTACGGACCAGAATGCCCTCTGCCTCATTTACCTCGTTGGTCAGCTGATAGTCCTCAGTGAACTGGTCTGTGCCATATTTGGAAATGGCGTTGATGCAATGGATCTTTCTCATGCCTGATGCGCCTCCTCAAACTGTTTCATGAACTCTACCAGCTTCTCCACGCCTTCCATCGGCATGGCATTGTAGATGCTGGCACGCATGCCTCCTACGGTTCTGTGTCCCTTTAAGTTTACAAACCCTGCTGCGGTTGCTTCTTTTACAAATTCTGCATCCAGGTCCTTGTCGCCGGTCACGAACGGAACGTTCATTAAGGAACGGTCCTCTTTTGCAACGGTTCCATGGAACAGCTTGCTCTGATCCAGGAAATCGTAAAGGATCTTTGCCTTTTTCTCGTTATACTCTTTCATGGCTTCCAGGCCGCCGCGCTTCTTTAACCACTTAAATACCTTTCCGCAGATGTAGATGCCGTAGCATGGCGGGGTATTGTAAAGGGATTTTGCGTCTGCCTGCACCTTGTACTGGCAGATGGTCGGGGTTCCGGCAAGGACATCCTCCGTGATCAGATCCTCGCGGATGATCACGATCACAACGCCGGCCGGACCGACATTTTTCTGAGCACCGCCGTAAAGCAAGCCATACTTTGTCACATCTACCGGCTCAGAGAGGAAGCAGGAAGAGATATCAGCCACCAGCGTTTTTCCCTTTGTGTTCGGCAGGGTTTTGTATTTGGTGCCATAGATCGTGTTGTTCTCACAAATGTAAACATAGTCCGCATCGTCGTCGATCGGCAGGTCAGAGCAGTCCGGAATGTAGCTGAAGGTCTTGTCTTCACTTGATGCAACAGCCACTGCCTTTCCGTATTTCTGCGCTTCCTTGAATGCCTTCTTCGCCCACTGACCGGTGATGATATAATCGGCTACGCCGTTTTTCATCAGGTTCTGCGGAATGGCGGAGAACTGCAGATGGGCGCCTCCCTGCAAGAACAGTACTTTGTAGTTATCCGGAATGTTCATCAGATCCCGAAGGTCCTGTTCCGCTTCTTCGATGATGGTCTCAAAGGCTTTAGATCGATGGCTCATCTCCATCACTGACATTCCGGTGCCTCTGTAATCAAGCATTTCTTCTGCGGCTTCCTTCAGAACTTCCTCCGGTAATACGGCCGGTCCTGCTGAGAAATTGTAGACTCTTCCCATTGTTTCTTCCTCCTTCTTCATAAATTCGATTTTTCATAATTATATAATAACGACCTTTATTTGATTTTCAGGTCGGTATCATCGAACGCATCCTGGATCGGGGCTCCCGGGGATACCATCGGGTAAACCTTGTCATCGCAGTTGATCTGGCACTCGATCAGAACCGGTGCATTGAATGCGATGGCTTCTTCCAGAACCGGTTTTAAGTCTTCCTGTCTGGTCACACGGTATGCTTTTGCTCCCATGGCTTCAGCCAGCTTCACAAAATCTACTGCGTCATTTAATACGGTATGTGAATAGCGCTTTCCGTAGAACAGGTTCTGCCACTGACGCACCATTCCAAGTACATGGTTGTTTACCACAACCTGGATAACCGGGATGTTGTAGCGGGTCGCTGTTGCGATCTCATTCATGTTCATGCGGAAGCAGCCGTCTCCGGCAATGTTGAACACCGGGGTATCCGGATGTCCCATGTCGCCGCACGCCATCTTCGCTCCGATGGAAGCGCCAAGGCCGTAGCCCATGGTGCCAAGACCGCCGGATGTGAGAAAGGTTCTCGGCTTTCTGTATTTGTAGTACTGGGCAGCCCACATCTGGTGCTGGCCAACCTCGGTACAGATGATAGCATCGCCTTTGGTCAGCTCATCAATGGTCTCCATGATGAACGGACCGGTAAGCTGGTTCTTATCGTAACGCAGCGGATACATGTCTTTCATCCGCTCTACGTGCTGGATCCACTCCTCATGGTTCATCGGATCCAGACGGGCATTCAGCTTACGCAGGACAACCTTTAAATCGCCGATGATGCTGGCATTGGTATGGATGTTCTTGTTGATCTCAGCCGGGTCGATATCGATCTGGAGAATCTTCGCGTTCTTCGCGAACTTGGATGCATTTCCGGTCACACGGTCACTGAAACGGGCACCTGCCACGATCAGCAGATCGCACTCGCTGATGCCGAAGTTGGAAGTCTTGGTTCCATGCATACCTACCATGCCGGTGTAAAGCTCATCGGTTCCGTCAAATGCGCCCTTGCCCATCAGGGAATCAGCAACCGGTGCCTGGATCTTGTGAGCCAGCACCTTTAACTCATCCGATGCACCGGAAAGCACGGCGCCGCCGCCTACAAAGATAAACGGCTTCTTGCTGTTGCGGATCATCTCCAGCGCCGTCTCGATGTCTTCCTCACGGATGGTATCGGTCTGACGCTCGATCGGTGCCGGTTCCTGCGGCGTATACTCATACTCTGCCGCAGTCACATCTTTTGTGATATCGATGAGGACCGGACCTGGTCTTCCGCTCTGTGCAATGGTAAACGCACGGCGGACCGTGTCTGCCAGCTTCGTGATATCTTTTACAATGAAATTATATTTGGTGATCGGCATGGTCACACCGGTGATGTCGATCTCCTGGAAGCTGTCGCGGCCAAGCAGGCTCACGCCAACGTTACAGGTGATCGCAACTATCGGGATGGAATCCATGAATGCGGTCGCGATACCGGTTACCAGGTTGGTCGCGCCTGGACCG
Organism: Clostridium sp. OM02-18AC; assembly: GCF_003481825.1. Classification (GTDB taxonomy): domain Bacteria; phylum Bacillota; class Clostridia; order Lachnospirales; family Lachnospiraceae; genus Brotaphodocola. Next base: position 25,328 of record NZ_QULW01000020.1, read on the forward strand.
GAAGTAGCCAGACATACGCCGACTTTTCCGGTGGCTCTCGCGTAACCGTCTGCTGCATGGGATGCGCCCTGCTCGTGGGAGGTCAGGATGTGGGTGATCTCATCCTGATGCTTGTAAAGCGCATCGTAGATATTTAAAATGGCCCCTCCCGGATAACCGAACACGGTCTTTACACCCTGTTCTTTTAAACATTCGATCAGGATTTCTGATCCATTAAGTACTCTGGTCTCCGCCATGTGAAAACACTCCTTATCTGTCTCTGGTACGGGTTACATGAATTAGTTTCCTTTTAAGATAGCGCCCTTGTCTGCGCTGGTTACCAGTGCTGCATAACGCTTTAAGTAACCGGTCACCTCTTTGCTCTTCGGAGTCCAGTTTGCACGGCGTCTTGCCAGTTCTTCATCGGAAACCTTCATGTTGATGGTGTTTGCATTGATATCGATGGAAATGATATCGCCCTCTTCTACCAGACCGATCGGGCCGCCTGCTGCTGCCTCCGGGCTTACATGGCCGATAGAAGCGCCGCGGGAAGCACCGCTGAAACGTCCGTCCGTGATCAGGGCTACGGTAGAGCCAAGGCCCATACCAACGATAGCGGAGGTCGGGTTTAACATCTCTCTCATACCCGGACCGCCCTTCGGTCCCTCATAACGGATGACAACAACATCGCCTGCCACGATCTTGCCGCCTTTGATCGCTGCGATCGCATCGTCCTCACAGTCAAATACACGTGCAGGACCCTCATGGACCAGCATCTCCGGTGCAACTGCGGAACGTTTTACCACGCAGGAATCCGGTGCCAGGTTACCGCGAAGCACTGCGATACCGCCGGTCTTGGAATATGGGTTGTCTACCGGACGGATGATCTCCGGATTCTTGTTGACGCAGTCTTTGATGTTCTCGCCAACCGTCTTACCGGTTACCGTCATACAGTCCAGATTTAAGAGTCCTAACTTGCTGATCTCGTTCATAACGGCGTAGATGCCGCCTGCCTCATTTAAGTCTTCCATATAGGTATGTCCGGCCGGTGCCAGGTGGCACAGGTTCGGGGTCTTTGCGCTGATCTCATTTGCGATGTCTACGTTTAATTCAACGCCTGCCTCATGCGCAATCGCCGGCAGATGCAGCATGCTGTTGGTGCTGCAGCCCAGAGCCATATCCATGGTCAGGGCATTGCGGAAAGCTGCCTCGGTCATGATGTCTCTCGGGCGGATATTCTTCTTTAACATATCCATAACAGCCATACCTGCATGCTTTGCAAGGACCAGACGCTCGGAATAAACAGCCGGAATGGTGCCGTTGCCCTTTAAGCCCATACCAAGAACCTCAGTCAGGCAGTTCATGCTGTTTGCCGTGTACATACCGGAACAGGAACCACAGGTCGGGCAAACCTTACACTCGAATTCTTTGACATCGTCCTCAGTCATAAGACCTGCTGCGTAGGATCCGACTGCCTCGAACATGCTGGAGAGGCTGCGTTTCTCGCCTTTTACGTGACCGGCTAACATCGGACCGCCACTGACGAACACGGTAGGGATGTTTAAGCGAGCTGCTGCCATCAAAAGTCCCGGTACGTTCTTATCGCAGTTCGGTACCATGACCAGTGCATCAAACTGATGTGCCAATGCCATACACTCGGTGGAATCAGCGATCAGGTCACGGGTTACCAGGGAATATTTCATTCCGACATGTCCCATGGCAATACCATCGCAGACTGCAATGGCCGGGAATACGATCGGGGTACCGCCTGCCATGGCTACACCCTGTTTTACGGCTTCCACGATCTTGTCCAGGTGCATATGACCCGGCACGATCTCATTGTAAGAGCTTACAATACCGATTAACGGGCGCTCCATCTCTTCATCGGTTAATCCCAGTGCGCGGAACAGGGAGCGTGCCGGGGCCTGCTGCATTCCTGCTTTTGCATTATCACTTCTCATATTCTGACTCCTCCTCATGTGCGTGCCGGCATCTGCAGGCGCAGATACCGGTATGTGATTTCTATTCATTTCAGTTTTCTATTGTAGCAATTCTATACAAAATTCTGTTTTCCTGTCCGGATGCCGGACAAACATGCGTGAACCGTAACGTTTCTCGGACTGGTTAGTGGATGCGTGCCGCGATCAGGTCGCCCATCTCGATGGTTCCGACTTTTTTGCAGCCCTCGCTGTAAATGTCGCCGGTGCGGTAACCGTCGGTCAGTACCTGCTGCACAGCTGCCTCGATCGCATCGGCTTCTTTATCCATATCGAAAGAATAACGAAGCATCATCGCTGCGGAAAGAATGGTTGCGATCGGGTTTGCCAGGTCTTTGCCTGCGATATCCGGTGCGGAACCGTGGCTCGGCTCATACATACCGAACTTGGTCTCATTTAAGCTTGCAGAAGACAGCATACCGATGGAACCTGTGATCATGCTGGCCTCATCCGAAAGGATGTCGCCAAACATATTCTCCGTCAGGACCACATCGAACTGAGCCGGGTTCATAACAAGCTGCATAGCACAGTTATCGACCAGCATATGCTCCAGCTTTACTTCCGGGTAATCCTTGGCAACTTCCTCGACTACCTTTCTCCAGAGTCTGGAAGAATCCAGCACGTTTGCCTTATCCACGCTGATGACGTGTTTTCTTCTCTTCATGGCGATGTCAAATGCCTTGATGGCAATCCGGCGGATCTCGTTTTCGTTGTAGGTCAGGGTATCGGTTGCCTGCATCACACCGTTTACTTCCTCAGTATGACGCTCACCGAAATACAGACCACCGGTCAGTTCACGGACGATGATCATGTCAAAACCGTCGCCGATGTTCTCTTTCTTTAACGGGCATGCATCTGCCAGCTCATTGTAAAGGTAAGCCGGACGCAGATTCGCAAATAACTTAAGGCCTTTGCGGATCGCAAGCAGCCCCGCCTCAGGTCTTAAGTTCGGTGCCACGTCGTACCATTTTGAATTTCCTACATTGCCGCCCACAGCGCCAAGTAAAACTGCATCGCTCTTCTTTGCGGCCTCCAGTGCCTCATCGGTTAACGGAACTCCGTATTCGTCGATGGAGCAGCCGCCCATCAGGATTTTTGTGTACTGGAAAGTATGTCCGTATACCTCGCCAACTTTATCAAGGACCTTGCACGCTTCGCGTACAATCTCCGGTCCGATTCCATCTCCAGGGATCGTTACGATATTACAATTCATGGTGTCTTACCTCTTTCTGATCCATTCCCTTTTTCTTAATCGGTGGTATTTTCGTTCCTGTTCAAAGCTTTTCATTTCTCAGGCAATGATCCTATAGAACAAAAAGGAACGTATTTCTTCCCATATTAACGCATTTATTGTCATTTTTCAACTGATACACTGGAATTTATACAGAAAAATCCATACGAGATAGGAATTGTCTTCATAACTTACAGTTATCAAAAAGGTAAAAAATATCGCCGGAAGGCATATCCCCTCCGGCGATTCCAGTATTTTTCAGATAGTTCCGTCTGCAGAACATGGCAAAACATGTTTTGTGGATTTTGCATCCCCGCAGTCATTGCCATCTGTCCCTCATTCGGTCATTTGCGGCTGTCCCAGGCTCCGTCCTTGCCAACATAATAGCTTCCAATGGTCTCATCCGTTGCCATGGCATGGTCTTCCCGGAAGTAATACCACTTGTCATCAATCTCTTTCCAGCCGGTTACGGCGGCACCGCTGGCATCCAGATAGTACCAGATATGATCCTGTTCATGCCACTTGGAGGTAGCCATGGTGCCATCTTCCTCGATCCAGAAGAGCACATCGCCATTCTTGATCCAGGTGTTTTTTGCCATCTTCCCGTTGGAATAATAATAATTCCATACACTTCCGCTGCGTTTCCAGCCGTTCTCCGCAAAGCTGCAGAATGCAGAAGACAATGCCAGCACTGCTGCCATGCAAAGCACTGCTGCTTTTTTCATAAACGTTGTCATCGTCCTGCATCCATCCTTTCCTTAGCGGTCGCGCTTGCCATCCGCACCAACGTGTCCGCCGCCCGGAATGTTCACGTCCGTTGCCATGGTACCGCTCTTTAAGAAGTAATACTCTGCATCGTCGATGGTCTTCCAGCCATTCTTGACTGCCTTGCCATCCTCACCCATGTAGTACCACTTGCCTTCCTCGTTCTGATACCAGCCATTGGTCAGCATTTTTCCATCGGCATCGAGGTAATACATATCCTTGTTCTCGGTGTAAACCTGGTCTTTCATGATCATGCCCTTGTTATCTACCCGGTACCAGGTGTCGCCGTCCGCTACCCAGCATCCGGTTGCCATAACACCATTGCCCTGTACCCAGTAGGAAGCGGCAATGCTCTTGCCCTCCTCGGTCACGAAATCCTTGCTGCCAACCTGGTAGCTCAATTCTCCGGACTCATCGTTGCTGACCAGTGTATTGATCCAGGTATTTCTTGCAACGGTTCCGTCCTCCTGGTAATAATACCACTCACTGCCAACCTTGCCCCAGCCTGCTGCAAATGCTGCCGTGCTGGATAATGCAGCCATAGCCAGGCTCAGCGCCATAACCTTAAACATATTTTTCTTCATAACGATCATTCTCCTTTTTCCGTCAGAACACTCTTACTGCTATAGTTTATGATACCTTTTTCCAATGGCATTTGTCAACGAATTTGCCGGGCAATTATCTGACGATTTTCTTTCAATTTGCGATATCCTGTGTTATAATCTTTCATATTACAAAGTCTGGAGGATATTATGGGAATTCAGCTCGATCGTGTCATCAATGAAAACTATGAAAAACTGAATACGGTAGACCAGCACATCCTGCAATTCGTGCAGGCTAATCTAGAGTCCTGCAAGAAAATGAACATTGCTGATCTTGCCAAACTTTGTAACGTTTCCACGGCAACGATCCTCCGCACAGCCCAGAAATTGAATTTCAGTGGTTACAGTGAGTTCAAATATTTTCTGCGTTCCGATTCTGCAGAAAACGCAGAAGTTCTGAACCTGATTGAAATTCTGAATCAGGATATTGCACAAACCACCAAACTTTTTCTCCAGAACAGTCAGGTTCTGGACATCTGCCGGCTCATCGATCAGTCTGACCGGATTTATGCTTATGGAACAGGACAAGGCCAGCGCCTGATGCTCCAGGAACTGGCCCGTTGTTTCTTAAATGTGAATAAAAATATTGTGATTATCCCAACTCACACTGAGTTAAAGATCGTGAAGAAATACATGCGTCCGAATGATCTTTTATTTGTCGCGTCCTGGTCTGGCAATGTCGAAAAATACCGGGAAACGCTCCTGAATCTCAGTCTCATGAAGATTCCCCTGGTTTCTGTTACAACCATGTCCAACAATGAACTGGCCGAGATTTCAGCTTACAACCTTTATTATCAGGGTACAGCCGTGAACAAAGAAATGAACATCAACCGTTCTTCCTACCTGACCCTGCACCTTGTTCTCCACCTGCTGTATGACCAGTATATCAATTATCTGAATCAGCCTGACGATGCTTCACATACATAGCTTTTCCTTTTTCCAGCAGGAACGGTCGCAGATACGCAACCGTGGAACACATAGGCAGTACATCCGGATGCATTCGGATCCCAAGCACCTTTTCCAGATAACTTCTGCGTTTCACAATCCGTTCCCAGAGCTGTGGCTCTTCCTTTTGGATTTCCATGCGCAGCGTTTCATCTGCCAGTGCAATGGTACTTTCCACACTGGTTCCCGCATAGCCGGGAACCGATGGAATAATATCGGTTTGCAGCATCATTCCACTTTTCAGGATTTCCTCACTTGCCTCATAGACCGGAGAAGACATCCATTCTTCATCTGCCGTCAGGTGTCCCGGACAAAGAGACCACCGATACTCCTCTTTTGGCAATATCTGTTCGATCCGATCATATAGTTCTCCACCGCTCATTCCGCAGTGAATTTCTCCCAGCCAGGACACAATTGCATGATAATACGGTTTTACGACCCGATCCAGATAATTCCGATTCGCTTCCGGAAGTTCGTTCTCACTGTGAACTGCATATCCACAGCGTGAGGAAAGCCCGCCGCGATATCCGACCGTCAGACTGACCGGATCTCCAAGCTTCACATCCTTATCCATTGGGTACAGGTTTGCTTTTTCAAAACGTTTTCCAGCCGCCGCAATCGTCACTACGCTGTTTTTCTGCCCCAACGCCTGCAGATCTGCTCCAAGCTCTGTTTCTTTCACACCAATGTCCAGATGGTCCATAGCCTTTAATATGCAGTCCGAAGCCAGCGCTGCACCAAATTCATAATGCGCCAGTTCATTGGCCGTATTGATACAGCGCACGCCTTTCTTTCCGATAAAAATATCTGCTGCATTCACGACGATTCCGTCCGGCCCGGCGGCATCACGAACCGCTTCCACAATATAAGACGGTACATCAAACAGCTGTCTGTTATCCAGAATCCGGCTGGTAAAATATTTCCAGCCTACAATTCCAATCCGGCTTTCTTCTTTCAGCCCGGCTTCCCGAAAACATTCCGTAAGACTGCACTCTCCGCCCATCGGCTGATTCGGCAGGGAAAAGAATGGGACATGGATTGCCTGGGCTTTGATCCGAGCACAGGATACCTTATTCAGATTTTCGTTTCCCATCATCATCGCATGATGCCCGCCTTTATTCAGAACCAGCAGTGCCTCCTCAAATCTTGGCAGAAATCCCGTAAGATAGGCAAAATTTTGCCCATGCTCCAGATCCCCGTAAACAACCAGAGAATCCAGATTTTCTTGTTCCATTCGTTCCAGCACAGCTCTGCACCGTTTCTCCATGACAGCATCACTGAGCAGGACCGGCACTCCGGTACAATCCGGCTTTGGAGGCATCACCGTTCCATAGCAAATTTCTCCAGATCCTCTCATTTTTCTTCCTCTCTGCTCAGTTCCATAATCAAATGCAGCAGAACATCTGCACCCTTCTTCACATCTTCATATTCCGTCCACTCCTCCGGACAGTGTGAAACACCTCCATTGCGGCTTGGAACATAGATCATATTGGTATCTGTAAAATCGGTCATGATCATGGAATCATGTCCGGTTCCGTTGTTGATAATGCAGTGGCTGTAGCCAAGTTCATCACAGATGGCTTCCATTTTCCTGACATTCTCCCAGCACATCACACTAGGGCCTGTCGGGTTTGGATAATTGATCCGGCGTATTTCCTCCAAGTCACAGGAAATCCCATATTTTTGCGCAACATGGTCTAAAATATCCTGGATCATCTTCCGGAAATCCGTCTTTTCGATACACTCTTTGGAAAATGTCCGGATCTCGATCTTTCCTTCCACCAGTTCCGGTACAAACTGGTTGGAATTTGGTGTAATATCCAGTTTGCCTACCATGCCGGTTACATCCGGTCCCAAAGCCCTGATCTGCTCATCAAACATCGTGATAAAGCAGGCTGCGGCAACCAATGCGTCTTTTCGTTCAGCCATCGGCGCAGTAGAATCTGCAGTCTGCCCATGGAAACGAATCGTGTAACGTCCGATTCCTGCCAGATATTTGATCAGACCAATTTCAATATTTTCGCGATCCAGAACCGGTCCCTGCTCCACATGCATTTCCACAAAATTTTTGATCGAGCCCGGAGCACGTCTGGCTGATTCCAGATTCGGAATCAGGCCATACTCCTTCATTGCTTCCAGCTTTGTCTGTCCAAAGCGGTTCTTCACGGTCTCCAACTCTTCCATAGTCATAGTACCAACCATCGCGCGCGAATTGGAAACTCCGGTGCAGGGACCAAATGTGGCCCCTTCCTCTGCATTCATTAAGATCAGCTCCAATGGATAGTCATTCTCAAAACCGCACTCATGGAGAACACGCATAACTTCCAGCGCAGCTACACTGCCTGCCGCACCATCAAAGGCACCTCCGTTTACCACGGAATCATAATGGGAACCGAACATTACAACCGGTGCATCCTTCAATTTTCCCTCTTTTCTTCCGAACAGTGTGCCAAATCCGTCCTCATAAATCTGAATCCCCAGTTTCTGCATTTCTTCTTTGAGATATTCCTTGGCCATCTTATCTTCTTTCGAATAAGAAGACCGTGTCACACCATGACCCGGTGTAGAAGTATACGTTGCCAATATCTCCAGATCATGCTGAATTCTCGCCTTATTTGTTCTCATTTTTTCTCCCTGTATAACGTTTAATAAATTTTTACATTGATTTCCTGATGCTCTTTCAGCTTCTGATGCGCCGCATTTACATTCACAGTCTTATTCGGGAAGATCAGAATCACTACCGGATCCAATCCTCGTGAATGGATCAGTTCCCGGTCAAATTCGATCAGTTTTTCTCCCTGTTTTACCTTCTGTCCCTGCTTTACAAAGGATCGGAAACCTTCCCCTTTCAGCTTCACCGTATCAATGCCGATATGAATCAGTACTTCATCTCCGTTTTCTGTTACGATTCCAACTGCATGATTTGTCTCAAAGCAGGCTGCAACCGTTCCGCTCCACGGTGCATATACCGTATTGCTCTCCGGAATGATGGCAAATCCATCGCCTACCATCTTCTGGGAAAATGCAGTATCCTTCACTTCCGTGATCGGAATCAGGCTTCCTGCTACCGGAGCCTCAAAATCTGCGTGCTTTCCAGCTGCACTGCTCCCTGCCTTTTTTACTGCACGTTTCAGTTCTGCGGCTGCCTTCTCAACCTTTGCTCCATATACGACCTGAACATTTTCTTCATTAATACGAATCAGTCCGAGGGATCCGGTTGCCTTTAACGCTTTTTCATTGACCTTTGCAGAATCTTTCAGCACCAGTCTGAGACGGGAAATACAGTTATCAATTTCAACAATATTTTCTTTGCCTCCCAGAGCTTCCATGATTGCTGATCCCAGCTCGGTGATTTCTTCATTATAATCAACCGCATCTGACTCGTCCTCACGGCCCGGAGTCTTAATATTGAACTTCACGATAGCCCACTTAAATACATTGTAATAGATCACAGCATAAACCAGACCTACTCCTACATTTAAGATCCATTTGGTCTGAGGTCCGCGCAGCACGCCAAATAACATAAGATCAACCAAGCCGCCGCCTGCATTTCCGATGCAGACACTCAGGAAGGTGTTGATCAGGAAAGACATACCTGCCATAAACGCATGGAACACCCATAAAAGCGGGGAGATGAAAATAAAGGAAAACTCAATCGGCTCTGTAATACCGGTAAAGAAGCTCGTCAATCCAGCTGCCAGTAAAATACCTTTTGCTTTCTCACGATTCTGCGGATATGCAGTTTTATACATGGCATAACATGCTGCCGGAAGACCAAATACCATGAACGGATGCGTTCCCTGTGTCAGGAAGCGTGTTGCCTGACGCATAACATCCATATCCGGATTCTGCTGCATCAGCAGAGTATTAAAGATATTCAGCGCACCAGATACCTGCTGGCCATCGATCTCAGCGGTTCCTCCAATTGGAGTAAAGCGGATCAGCTGATTCAGGATATGATGCAGGCCAGTCGGGATCAGAAGACGTTCCAGGAATCCGTAAATGAACGTACCAAATGCTCCCGCAGAAGCAAGAAGACTGCCAAATCCATTGATGATCACATTAAATACCGGCCATACGAAGAACATAAGCAGTCCCAGGAACGGGATCGTCACAACCATCATGATCGGAACGAAACGCTTGCCGCTGAAGAAACTGAATGCTACCGGAAGCTGTGTCTCATGGAAACGGTTGTGGATCATTGCCGTCCAAAGACCAACAATGATACCGCCAAAAATACTCATGCGATAGGTGAAGATACCCATAACAGTATCATAAGCCGCATTCTGCTGCGTCGCTTCAAGTAAAGAATACCCCTGTCTCATCAGATAATCAATACTAACTGTATCGGCCGTGATTCCTTTCAGGCTTAAGAAAAACCGGATCGTGGTATGGAACAGCGCAAATCCTATGATCGATGCAAACGTTGCCACTTCGCGGTCTTCTCTTGACATACCCTGAGCCACGGACATGCAGAACAGGATTGGAAGAAGACCAAACAGTGCACCTGCCAGTGCATTTACAAGGCTGACAAAGTTATTTACAAATGCCACATCCTGAAGTACATTTCCGAATACATTCGGATTCTGTAGTGTGGAAGCGAGTCCCAATAATAAACCAGCTGCTACAATAATGGACAAAGGCCCCATCAAAGATTTTCCCAGCTTTTGTATAAATGTTTTCATTTTACCCTCCATTTCATTATATTTGCGCGCAAAATCATTTTAATGATAAACAAATTATAATGAATCGGAGAAAGGAAGTAAATATGCAGACAGCATCCTGACTCGTCTTGCCGTCTTCTGACATTTTTTACATTTTATGAAAATTTTTACATGTGCATACGCATTTTCAAAAGATAACAGGGTCATGGAAGTTGCCTTGCGGCAGCTTCCATGACCCTGTCACGTTCACGATATTATTATGTTTAGTCGAGTTCATCCTCGCCTACGATCTCGTCAAACTCCTGGTCATCCAGCAGCTCATCGAAAGCATCTGCTACAACTTCATACTCGTCGTCATCCTCGATGTTGTCCAGGCTCGGATTACCGTCCTCGTCTTCCTCGTAACGGTATAAGTATACCTCGCCCTCTTCTGCCTCTGCGCCCTCGGTCGGGAGCAGTGCGATATAGTCACGGTCGCCTGCCTCAAAGATGGTGAGCACAACACACTCTACTTCACTGCCATCATCTAAGGTGAGGGTTACAGTCATCTCCTCCTGCTCTAAATCCATCTCTTCGTTCTGGTTCTTTGCCATAAAAATGTACCTCGCTGATTTTTCTTGCCAATACGTTGCCAGTTCATTATAGCTGACCGGAATGTTTTAGGCAATATGTTTTGCGGATTCCGGTTATATTTTTTCGGCTGGCAGTTTTAAAATTCAATACCCTTCCTCGCCGGAATTCCCTTTTGGTAAGGATGTTTTACCATGTGGATCTCCGATACATAATCCGCCTGCTCCACAAACTTCTCCGATGGGTCCCGTCCGGTCAGGACAACCTCAAGCCCCGCTGGTTTTGTATGCAGAAATTCCAGTACAGACTGTTCCTGCACCATGCCATAATTGCAGGATGCCAGGATCTCGTCCAGGATCAGCAGGTCATAGTTTCCGCTTTCTGCTTCTTTTTCCGCTGTCTCAAACCGTTTCTGGTAATACTCTGCGGCTTCTGCCTTCTGTTCCTCGTTCATGCGGAACACAAAGCCAAAGGTACGGTCACAGTGGGTGACAGTGATGCCTGGAATACTCCGAAGCACTTCCACTTCCCCGGAGTTTTCTGTTTTTAAGAAACGCACTACCAGAACCTTCATGCCGCGGCCTGCCGCACGAACAGCCAGACCCACGGCTGCAGAGGTCTTGCCTTTGCCGTCACCGCAGTATATGTGCACAAGACCCTGCCGCATTTCTTTCTGCTCCTGTTTTTGTGAACTCATTTTCTGCTGTTCCATCTTTTTGTCCTGCATCACCTGACCACCTTTCCATTCCACACCGGCTTTGTTCCGGCACTCTGCTGCATTGCCGGTCGTTCTGTTTTTGCAGCCGTTTTCTGTTGACTGGTTGCCCTACAGGATTCTAACATTCCTTTCGTTTTCACTTCCGGTCCTGGCCGGAATTCTCCTGGCGGCGCGCTATCCGGATATAAATATTCATCAATAAACCGCGACCGCTCCTGCGGCTTTCCATACCGCTCTTTTGTGTAATACACATGGAGCCGGTCTTTGGCACGGGTCATGGCTACGTAAAACATGCGTCGTTCTTCTTCGAGATCCGCGTCCAGGACAGCTTTGTGGTGCGGGGTTATCCGCTCGTTTGCATCCATGATATAGACGATTGGGAATTCCAGTCCTTTGGCGCTGTGCATGGTCATAAGGACCACACAGTCCTGGTCCCGTGTTTCCCGGTTCTGCGCCTGCTGCTTGAGCTGTTCGCCGTATTCTTCCATATGAAGAAGCCAGGCATCCATGGTCTTATACCCGGATGCGCTTTCCTGGATCTGGTCTGCCAGTTCCAGGAGTTCCTCCGGCTTCATGCGGCGGTACTCTGCATAATCTTTTAAGTATTCGTCGTAGCCAATGGCTTTGCGGATATAATTGACTGCAGCCACCGGTGCCAGCTTTTTGAGTATCTTTAAGTCATATTCCAGATCTTCGATGCGCTCCACCATCCAGTCTTTCGACCGGTACCAGGATTTGACCTGGTTCCAGGAAACGATCTGCCCATCCAGCGCTTCCCGGCTGATGTAGCGCTTCGGCCGGTTGATGATGCGCAGGGCATCGGCACGCTTTGCCTGGTGTTTTTCCGCCAGCGGGTCTGCCGCGATGCGGATGTAGGTCAGAAGGTCCTGGGTGATCCAATGCTCATAAATGTTTGGCAGTGCATCCCGCATCTGGAACGGAATGTTGTATTCCATCAACCGTTCCATGAGGAGTCTCGGCTCCATGCTGGTGCGGTAGAGCACGGCAATATCCGACAGGCGGTAGCCCATCTGCACATAATCCTGGATTTCTTTTATGATCGTCCTGGTCTCGGTCGGGGCGTCCGCGAATCCGACCGTCGTGACCGGTTTCCCGGCTCCCCTTGCAGCGCGGATCTCTTTCTCGAAGCGGGTTTTATTGTGACGGATCAGACGACCGGCGTAATCCACAATATTGGAAGTGGAGCGGTAGTTTATCCCCAAAAGAACCCGTTTTGCCTGGGGATAATCTTTCTCAAACCCGAGCATGATTTCTGGCTTTGCACCGCGGAAACGGTAAATAGACTGGTCATCATCGCCTACGATAAACAGGTTATTCTGCGGTGCTGCCAGCATCCGGATGATCTCATACTGTACCCGGTTGATGTCCTGAAATTCATCGATCAGGATATACTGGTATTTTCTCTGCCATGCCTCCAGAATGTCTTTCCTCTGGGTAAACAGCTCGTAGCAGAGCACCAACATATCGTCAAAGTCCAGAAGACTTTTCTCGACCATGGCTTTTTCGTAGCCCTGGTACAGCTTCTTGAACATCTCTTCCGAACAGTTTTTGGAATAATAATAGTCCAGATTCATCATCTCGCCTTTTACCAGGCTGATCTCTGAAAGAATCTGGGAGATGAATTCTGCCTCATCCTCCACATCCATCTGGTAGCGGTCTACCAGTTCCCGGATGATAGCGGTGCGCTGTTCATCGCGCGCGATATTGGAGGCATCGTAGCGGTACGCACGCTTTAAGATTGCAAAAAATACTGCGTGAAACGTACCGAAGCTGACGGGGAGTCTTCGCCCCTCCGTCAGCTTCTCAAATCGCTGCCGCATTTCCTGCGCAGCGGCCTTTGTAAAGGTAATGACCAGGATGCTGCCCAGCTCCACCCTGCATTCTTCCACCAGGTATTTCACCCGGTGGGTAATGACCGTGGTTTTTCCGGATCCCGGTCCTGCAAGCACCATCATCGGGCCCTGCCGGTGATGGATGGCCTGCAGCTGTGATTCATGAAACGCCATGTATGCGGTTCCTTTCTTCGTCTGGCCGTCTGAAATCTCTCTGTCACAAAAGCATCCCAGACAGGCTCCATGTGCAGCTTCCTATGCGTTCACTGCAGAAAGCATCTCAATGCCCTTGCGGATACGTGCCAGGGACTCTTCCTTGCCAAGCACTTCCATGATCTCGGTCGCACCGGCCGGGGTCATCTGCTTGCCGGATACAGCGGTACGAATCGGCCACATGACAAAGCCGGTCTTGTAGCCTTTCTCGGATACATAAGCAGATAATGCTGCGTAAAGTGCGTCGTTGGTGAAGTCCTCCTGTGCTTCAAGGATCGGCAGCACATCGTTTAATACCTCGAGGGAATTCTCGGAGTTGGTCTTCATCTTCTTATGGGTGTACATTGCCACATCGTACTCCGGCAGCTCCTGGAAGAAGTCTACCTGTGCCTCGATGTCCGGGAAGATCTCGATACGGGTCTTTACCATGCCTGCGATCTTCTTTAAATCGAGATCTTTCTTGATGACAGCCTTTAAGTACGGCTCTGCCAGCTCGTAGAAACGGTCTGCGTCCATTGCTTTTAAGTACTCGCCGTTCATCCATTTTAATTTTGTGATATCGAATACGGCCGGGGACTTGCTGATGTTGTGGTAATCAAATGCCTTTACCAGCTCCTCCAGGGAGAAGATTTCCTGGTTGTCGGTCGGGGACCAGCCAAGCAGTGCCACGTAGTTTACAACCGCCTCAGATACGAAGCCCTGCTCGATCAGGTCCTCGAAGGAGGAGTGACCGCTTCTCTTGGAAAGCTTTTTATGGAACTCATCGGTGATCAGCGGGCAGTGTACATAAACCGGAACCTCCCAGCCAAACGCATCGTACAGACGGTTGTACTTCGGGGAGGAGGACAGGTACTCGTTGCCGCGCACAACATGGGTGATTCCCATTAAATGGTCGTCTACCACGTTTGCGAAGTTGTAGGTCGGGTAACCATCGGATTTGATGAGGACCATATCGTCTAACTCAGAGTTGTCTACGGTGATGTCTCCGTAGATCTCGTCATGGAAGGTTGTGGTGCCCTCGGTCGGGTTATTCTGACGGATGACATATGGCATGCCTGCTGCCAGGTTTGCCTCTACCTCTTCCTTGCTTAAGTGCAGGCAGTGCTTGTCATAGGTCATGATCTCCTCGCCGTTTACGGTCTTCTTTAAGGAGTTTAAGCGCTCCTGGGTGCAGAAGCAGTAATAAGCCTCGCCTTTTTCTACCAGCTTTTTGGCATACTCTAAGTAGATGCCCGCTTTCTGGCGCTCACTCTGCACGTACGGACCGCAGCCGCCGTCTTTGTCCGGACCTTCGTCGTGTACCAGACCGGTCTCAGCCAGAGTGCGGTAAATGATCTCGGTTGCGCCCTCAACGAAGCGCTCCTGGTCGGTATCCTCGATACGTAAGAGGAAATCGCCGCCCTCATGCTTGGCGATGAGGTATGCGTACAGTGCAGTTCTTAAGTTACCTACATGCATGCGGCCGGTCGGGCTCGGTGCATATCTTGTTCTGATCTTTGTCATGATATGAAACTCCTTTGTTTTTCTCAAAGATTTTGATTTTCCATTTTTGCGCGTTACACTTCCCACGCAGACAGTAATCTTTGCGCCCATTATAACGCGCTCTGCCCTAAATGGCAATTTGTTTCCTGTGCATGGAATTTTTTTATTCTAAACGGTAAGCCCCGTCACCTTTTCCGGTAAAGCTTCCAGAATAAAGGACCTTTGCTGCCTCAATCAGGTATGCGGTGTCGCGGCTTCCAGCAGTCTCATAGCTGGAGTGCATGGCAAGCTGCGGCAGGCCGATATCTACGGTATTTAATGCAACCTGGGTTCCGGAAATATTGCCCAGAGTGGAACCGCCGAGGATGTCGGAACGGTTTAAGAATACCTGGTACGGAACCTCTGCCTTCTCGCAGATGGTCTTGAATACAGCAGCAGAAACTGCGTCGGTGCAGTACTTCTGGTTTGCGCTGTATTTGATGACGATCCCCTGGTTCATGTACGGGCGGCTGGTCGGATCTGCCTTATCCGGCTGGTTCGGATGGATGGCATGCGCATTGTCTGCAGATACCATGAAACTGGATGCCAGTGCGGTTAAATACTCTTCCTGGGTGCGGCCCATGCCGGTGTTGATGCGGTTTAACACATCCTTTAAGAACGTAGATTCTGCGCCCTGTTTGGTTCCGCTTCCCACTTCCTCGTTATCGTATACGCAGTGAACAGCTACGCTGTCCTTCGGCTCTGCTGCCAGAAAGCCCTTTAAGGATGCGAATGCACACTGCAGATCATCCAAATGCGGGCTTGCGATAAACTCGCCATCTGCACCGAGCAGGGTACCTTTCATGCGGTTATATAAGAACATATCCATATCCAGGATGTCCTCTGCCTTTACACCGGCCTCATTTGCGATCAGCTCGGTAAAGCAGCCCTTTACCTGCTTTTCGGCAACTTCGCAGAACAGCGGAAGCATATCTTTCTGGGCATTGAACGCATACCCGTCGTTCACCTGACGGTTCATGTGAATCGCCAGATTCGGGATGATCATCAGGTCACGGTCTACGTTGACGAACTTGGTTGCAATGCCATCAGCAGTACGCACGATCACGCGGCCTGCCACGGAAAGCGGACGGTCCAGCCAGGTGGAGCAGATCATGCCGCCGTATTTTTCCACGTTCAGCTTCACATACTGGTTCTCCACGACGATCTCGGCATTGGCTTTGATCTTAAAGACCGGAGAGTCACTGTGGCTTGCCATGATCTGGAAGCCTGCGAAATCCTGTTTCGGAATCTTGAATGCGATCAGGGCAGAATCGTTTCTGGTCACATAGTAACCATTTCCTGCCTCCAGGTTCCATTTTTCTCCTTCATACAGACTGGTAAATCCAGCGTTTTTCAGCATTTCACACATATTTGCCGTTGCGTGGAATGCACTTGGGCTGTTGTCGAGGAATGCAAGCAGCTCCTCATTGGTTTTTTCAAAATTCAAATTCATTTTACTCATAATACTTTCTCTAAATCCTTTCTCAGATTTTCCATGCTGCCATCTGCGAAGCAATGCCCATCCATACCACAGGCTTTTGCTCCCTCAATATTCATCGGCAGATCATCGATAAAATAACACTCCTCCGGCTTTAATCTGAAGCGGTTGAAGAAATGCTCATACATCTCTTTCTGCGGTTTTAAGCATTTCACCTCGGCAGAAAAGAGCAGTCCATCGAAACATTCGACAGCCGGGATCACCTCTTTGTAGCAGGACGGCAGCCGGACAGACGCATTGGAGCAGACATAAAGGCCATACCCTTTTGCTTTCAGTTCCCGCACCAGTGCCTCCATATCTTTATTTTTCCACATGCAGTATTTCTCCCAGTTGTCAAAACACAGCTTCGCCGCTTCATGCAGACGCTCTGGAAGTCTCGCGCACATTTTTTTGAGTCCCTCTTCTTCAGAAATGACTCCCATATCCAGCAGGATCCATTCCGGGGAATCGAACACAGCCGTACAGACCGCTTTCTGGTCTTCCTCATTTTCAATAAAATGGCGGCATGCCCGCATGGATTCGTAGTAAATCAGAACTTTCCCCATGTCGAATACAATATTTTTTATCATCGCATCTCCTCCTATTTATTTATCACAGATCCATCACACTTCACAGGGGTTGTGATGGTGACAGACAATCGCAGACAGCTTCCCCGGATTCCCCAAAATAACCATTTATCTGCCCATTCATCTGTCTCCCGTCAGCAACCTCCATACACGCGGCAGGTACCTTCGCATCCATGCCCCGGTCACACTGCTGATCACAAGCACCAGAACCGGCATGAACAAAAACAAAAGGAACGGTCCATACCAGTTTGCTGTCCCTATGATTCCAAGCCTGGCTGCTGTCTTATTGATCAGCCGCACAATAGCAAAATGAACGGCATACAGGAAAAAATTGTGCTTCATAAACTCCTTCGCCGCCGGGAGATGCTTTCCCGGAATCACAAGCCAGAACCCTGCCACCGCCAGAACACGGCACAACACAAACGACGGGATATGCGCCTGCCAGAGTCCCACATAATAGACAGCCGCCGCTGCTGCCATACTAAACATTCCGGCCCAAAAGCACATCCTGCTTTCACACTGCTCTGCCACTGCCTTCCAGTGCAGCGACAGCATGGCACCCGTGCCGTAATAGATCAGCGCATCCGGGTTTACCAAAAGTCCAGATGGACTAAACCGTACCAGAATCCAGCAGGCGGCAAGCAGCAGACAGCCGCTCCATACACGCTTTAGCAGCATATAAAGGACCGGTGCCAGCGCCACCAGCCATATAAGCTGGTACAGATACCAGAACACATTGTTGTAGGTGTGGGAAACCACAGCTTCCACCGCCGCCTGAAGCGACAGCTCCACGACTCCTTTTCCCACGACATCAGACAGCGCCGGGACGCGGCTGGCAACCACATAGCAGATATAGTAAAGAAAATTCCAGACAATATACGGCACAAGCAGGCTTTTTACGCGCCTCTGCCATTTGCCTTTCAGTTTGTCCCAGCTGAAATCCCGGTAAAACTGGTACCCGGAGATCATAAAAAATCCCGGCACCGCGATCTGCCCAAACCAGTCTCCGATCCGGTGCTCCAGCACATAAACCGTTCCGGTCATTGCCTGATAGCCCAGAAACAGCTCTGCATTGTAGGAGTGGACCCAGATTACTAAGAGACTGAGCGCAAAAGAGAACCATGTGACTTTGTTGCGAAATTCTAACTCGGTCATATGATTCCCCCTTATCTGTCATACGTTTTCTTTTTGCCGGAACTGCCAGCTTAAAACGCAAGAAACCATTTTCTTTTCAAGCCTTACAATACGTCAGAAAAATGCGGTCTTAACCGTTTAAACACCCGGAGTCCCAAAAGCCCGATGACGAGCGTTACCACCCAGAAATAAATGCCAAGCTTCGGGCGTTCCCAGAACCAGTTTCCGGTGAGCATGCTGTCGCGGTATCCGGCAACCACATAGTAAAACGGATTCAGCTTTAAGATCGTCACAAACCACGGAGCCTTGTCCGCAAACATGGTCTCCTGGTACATGATCGGGGTCAGCCACATGCCAAACTGCAGACAGATGCTGACGATCTGCGCCATGTCTTTAAAGAAGACATTGACCGCAGAGGTCAGGTAACCGAATGCCAGGGCCAGCATGGCTGCCGCGAAGCTGTAATACAAGATCTGGATCCAGGTTGCCATCGGCAGTCTGCCGTAGCATAAGAACACGACCAGCATGATCCCTGCGAAAAAGGCATGCACCAGCATACAGGAGATCAGCTTGATGATCGGAAGGATCTCAACCTGGAACACAACCTTCTTCACCAGATAGCTGTATTCCTGCAGACACCCTGTCACGCAGTTTAAAGCCTCGCTGTAGAAAAACCACGGCACAATGCCCGGGATCAGCCAGAGCACATACGGCACTCCCGGAACCGGCGGCACACTCTTAAATCCCACCTGGAAGATGAAGAAATAGATGAGCACCGTGACGATCGGCTGCACCAGCATCCACACGATGCCAAAGTACGAACCGACAAAGCGCTTTCGGAAATCAGCCTTCGCCAGATCCCAGATGAGTTTTCGTTTCCTGACGATTTCTTTCATCAGAGAAATTACATAATTCATAAATTTTTATTCCTCATTAAATTTGAAGGTGTCCTTCAGACCACTCCACTTTTTATCTTTCTCAGAGATGATCAGTTCCACACCTTCCTCGAACGGCCAGTCAATGCCGATCTCCGGATCGTTGTAAGCCAGACCGCCCTCATCGCCCGGATGATAGAAATCGGTGCACTTGTAGGCGAACTCTGCCTCATCGGACAGCACTAAGAAGCCGTGTGCAAAGCCCTCCGGGATGTAGAACTGCTTTTTGTTCTCGGCAGTCAGTTCCACGCCAAACCACTTTCCGTAGGTTTTGGAGTTTGCACGCAGGTCTACTGCTACATCGAATACGGCACCACGGATGGCACGCACCAGCTTGCCCTGCGGATACTGTTTCTGGAAATGCAGGCCGCGCAGTACACCCTTCACGGACATGGACTGGTTGTCCTGTACAAATACCATGTTCAGTCCGGCTTCCTTGAAGTCATTCTGGTTGTAAGTTTCTACAAAATAGCCGCGCTCATCCTTAAATACGGTCGGCTCGATCACATAAAGTCCCTCGATATCACAGGATGTTACTTTGATCTTTCCCATTATTCTTGTTCCTCACTTTTCATTTCTCTAAGGTTTTACAAACGGATGCACACAATGCTGAACAGACGCACCAGCGCATAACCGTTCAGACAGCACATCAGATACAATATACTACGGTTTTTATCCTTTGTCAAAACTACCGTATGATTTTTCAAAGCCAGCAGAAGCACCGGCAAAAACGGCAGGAAATAACGGCCCTGCACGCCCAGGATCACCCGGGAGCTGATCGGTGTCCACGCGATCAGCATAGACAGCATAGTAAGTCCCACACAGGCTGCTGCGAGAAATCCAATCCAGAATCGCTGGCGCAGATTCATGCGGATCTGCTCGGCCGGAATCTTCAGTGCCAGACCGATCAGACATAACGTAAGGATCCACACAACCAGATACGGCACATCTAGCACCTGGTCCAGATTTCCAAGCCATCCTCCGATCATGGTGATATGCATGTCTTTCGCATTCCACACCATGGTCTGGTAAAACATCCGCACCAGAAGCACCGGATTATGGATGAGAAGGTTCATGCTGAAACCGGCTTCTTCTGCCCAAGCCACATAGCTGTCAGCCTCCGTCGCCGTCGCGTAAGTGGTGATGACCTGGCTATTAACCAGATACATGGACACAGCCCACGCACCCGCCACGACAAACGCACTGGCAAACCAGTTTCTTGCACCGCCAAATTTGCGGACCGGAACCAGCAGGCACAGGCCAAGCATCGGCGCGTAGACCATCTTGCACGGACCTGCCACCGCCGCCAGAACTGCTAACAGCACCACATCCCGGATGCGGACCTGTTCCGCTTCAAAAGCCAGGTCCAGACAGACAGCTGTTAAAAGGAACATGCAGCCGAGGATCATGACATCATAAGAGAACGAAGCCGCAAGGTGCAGCGTCATCGGCAGAAGTGCCACGCCCAGAAGCACTTCTTTCCCAAACGGGATCCGCTTCACCGCCAAATATAACATTCCTATAAAAAAGAGCAGGTTGCACAACCGTCCAAAGTACAAAAGGCAGACCGTATTCAGCCCCAGAAGCCTTGCCGCGCTGATGCCGATTGCCTGTGGCACATAGGCAAGCGGCGTAGTGGTGACCGGCGGGTAGGTGGAACTCACGTAAGCACCCTGCGCCTGAATTTCAGCAGTCCGCTCCGGCGCATACTGTCCATTGATTCCTAATGCATGAAATAATTCGTAGGCGGACTCATCCAGGGTTTCGCCCAGCTTCACCGCCTGCTCGCGGCTCTCCTCCGTCACCTGAAGATTTCCATCTTCATCGGGTTCGTAGATAAAATCCCCGTCCAGATCCTCCACCCAGGCATCCTGCGCCCGTAAAAGCACCCGGCCGTAGCGGTCGCGCTGTGGCTGCCCGGTCAGCTGGGAAGAAAGCCGGTAAGCGCTGACATAATGGCTGATCTCGTCCGGCGCCGAAAGCGGCGGCAATACAAAGAGATACAACACGCCAAGGCCTCCTGCCATGAGCACCGCCAGCTTCGGAAATGACCATGGAATGTTCTTTTCCAGCAGGAAATATCCACACACGGCAGCAAACGCTGCCACCAGCGCCGACAACAGCAGATACTGTCCCATCTGCCAGGAGGCGCCGGTCGCCTGGATCCCGGTCTTAACATCCAGACTGTGCCAGGCAGCTGCAGCCGCAAGGCACAAAATGCCGGCAATCAGGCTAGTGTTTTTCTTCTTCATACTTTTTCTCCTCAAGTGCCATGGCCTGGACCAGCTCTTTGATCTTACTCTCCAGCTGTGAGATGTGGATGCTCATAAAAAAGACCTTTAAGATCAGCACAAAGATCGCGAACAAAAACAGAAAATTCGTTGTGGCATAGATTCCAAGCAGGCTGGCGCAGGCATCGGCCACCTTCGGAAATACACTGTACACCACCAGCACCAGGGCTAACACAATCCAGAAGATCGCGCTCTCGATCTGCATCCGGGACTGGCGGATCTTGCGCATGATCATGGAAAAGGTGCTAAGAGACACCAGGATCAGCGCAATGCGCAGGGTTGTGGTCATCATGCTTTTCTCCTCCATTTCTTTTCCCAGTACAGCGGACTCATGCTGCACCAGAGGATCATCTTTTTCGGAAGTTTTTCATAGTTTCGTCCCAGCTTGTAGCCGAGATATTTGCAGCCGCTGCTGACAACCAGCTCCGGGATCAGAAAGCCCTTAAAGTGCAGCAGCAGGTACTTTGCCGTCTGTTTCACAAGGCGGATTCCCTCTCCCTCTGACTTCAGATCTGCGAACACCTCCGGGTGCTCCGCCTGGGATACCGCCAGGTCGAAATTGCGGTGGAACTGCTGCATCGGCGTCAGATTGTGCGAGTGGACTACCTTGGCCTCCGGCACATAAGCCACTGCATAACCGGCATCCATAGCCGCTGCCGCGTAGATCATGTCCTCATTAAAGATGGTGCTGTTCACAAAGCCCTCCAACTTGCGGAAAATGTCCTTGCGGTACGCACAGCACACATTGGAAGCAAAGTAGGTCTTGATTCCCATGGTACTGACATCTTTTTTCGTCTTTACCATCGGCGTATCCGGATAGTTGAATGCACGGGTATAGCGCTCGATCGTGCGGCAATCCTTGGCCGGAAGCTGTCTTGCGTAAGCCACTGCCACCGCTTCGCCGTCCGGTCCCTTCTGGTCCAGTCCCTTTAACAGGTTCTCGATCAGGTATTCATCCTGCGGAACTGCGTCATCGGTCATAAAGATCATGATGTCCGATTCCGAGTACCATGCCGCCAGATTGCGGGTACCGCCGTGGTCAAACTCTTTTTTTGTCAGATGATGGACTTCCATTCCGGGGATATCCCGGTATCCGTCCGCATTCCAGTACGCTTTTTCTGTATTCATGATAATGATCCGGTCTGGCACTACCGTCTGCTTTTTCAGCATCTGAAGCAGTCTGGCAAACCGCCGGTCCGGCTTGTACACCGGGATCAATACATCAACCGTCATGACGCTCCTCCTTCATTTCCCTCTTGATTTCGATCCAGGCGCCACCCACAAATCCGGCTGCCATGATGACCATCAGCACCAGATAGGCTGCTGCCGCGCCCAGAATCCCAAATGCCACCGTCATTTTCGGGGCCAGAACTGCCGCAAGTACCGTGAGCAGCACATAAATGCCAAAGATCAGCTTCTGCTTCCGCAGAATGACCAGCGCATAATAATAAAGATTTAAAACTGCATAAAAACCGCCGCCCAGCACAATCATGACAAATGCGGGCCAGAGTGCTGTCAGCTTTCCGCTGTATGCCGCACCAAGCAGCCATTCCAGAAGCGCAAGCACTGGTTTTCCAAGCACCACGGTCCCGCCGACCGCCAGAACCGTCAGACCGCCGATCACTGCCATGATCGTAAGCAGCTTTTTTGAAAAATCTGAAAAACGATGCGCATTCCAGCAGTCCGTTAAATAGGTCAGATATGGACGGATCACAAAGCCTGCCGCCAGATTGATAACCGAGGTCGGCATAAAGATCACATTGAAATAGCCGCTGGCTGCATCGCCCAGATGGGCATCGATGGCATACTTCGCTGCAGAAAAAATATAAAAATCCAGAAACACCGACACAAACAAAAGAATGGCCGATGCCGTGAGCGCCCTTGCCTGTGTTCCGCTCCAGTTATAATCCACCTTGGGCAGTTCTTTTAACACCACAATGTCAAACAAAGCAACGCCAGCGATCTGTCCCAGCACCGCAGCTACGCAGGCTGCAAAAAGTCCCGCACCGGAACATAACGTCACCAGAAACACGCCAACCGAAAGGATGGTACGGAAGGTATTGGAACGTCCGGTCAGGTACAGACATCCCTGCCGCTGGAATTCCGATTCGTACACATCGGCAAAACCATCGATCACCTTATAAGCGATCAGCAGAAAAATGATCTGGACCTTCTGCCAGGAATACCCGGTCACAGCCAGATATCCGGCACCCAGAAGCAGCGCCAGAAAACAAGTCCCATACCGGTGATGGAGATAATCCCCAAACCGGTACTGGTTCGCCCCGTCCGTAATGTGAAACGGCCGGATGCCAAAATACGCCAGCAGAAACATCTGCTGCCCGACCGTGCTGAACCCAAAGGAAAAAATCCCGCCCTGCTCTTCTCCGGCTATGCGCAGCACCAGAAAAGAAAGTACCATACTGGCAAAGGCATAGAAGAAGCTTCCGGTCATGTTCCAGATCATATTTTCTTTTTCCAGGCTCAGCCTTGTTTTCATGAGAAGGTGCGTCCAGTGTTTCATGATTATTTTCTCCCTTTTCCGTTTACCGGCTTTTTGCTCCGGAAATTCTGGATCAGCAAAATCGAGAGCAGCATCCGCGCCATATAACGCACCGCCACCATCGGCTTTAAGTAGCTCTCACCACCGGCACGCTCTGCGATATGCACCGGCACTTCAGCCACCTTTGCTCCTTGCTTGAGCAGGTAAGACACGGTGTCCGGCTCCGGTCCGTAATTTAAATTCAACGCAAATTCCCGGATCATCTCCCGGTTGAACATCCGCATGCCGGATGTCGGGTCTGCCACAGTCACGCCTGTGGTCAGTCGGATGGCCGCCTCGATCAGACGGCTTCCCACCATACGCATGGACCAGTCCTTTTTCCCATTTACAAACCGGCTTCCAATGACGATCTCGTATCCTTCTTCCATCTTTTTCTGCATGGATTCGATGAATTCCGGACGGTGCTGTCCGTCTCCATCAAACTGGATCGCATATTCGTAGCCCTTGTAATAGGCGTATTTCATGCCTGCCTGAAAACAGCCCGCCAGTCCCAGGTTGACCGGAAGATCCAGCAGGTTAAAGCCATGTTCCCGACAGATTGCCGCGGTCCGGTCCCTGGAGCCATCGTTGACCACCAGATAGTCAAACTGCGGATAACCTTCCTCCAGTTCCCGTACCACCATCTCAATATTCGCTTCTTCGTTGTAGGCAGGAATTACGATGAGCACCTTGTTCATTGTTTCTTTTCTCCACATTTCAGTATGATATCACAGATCTCATCCACCGTTTCAAGGGAAAGATCCGGGTATAACGGCAGGGTCAGAACCTCCGACGCGATCCGCTTTGCCACCGGTGTATCATCCGAAGAAAACTGGTCCCGGTAGCAGGCATAGTCATTGATACACGGGTAAAAATATTTCCGCGCATAGATATTGTACTCCTTCAATGCATCAAAAATCTCGTCCCGTTCTGCTCCGTAGCCTTCAAATACAACCGGCATGTAAGCGTAATTATAGCGCACCCCTTCTTTTTCTTTGCACAGGCAGATACCCTGCACGCCGCCGAGCCGTTCGCGGTAACGCTCCGTCAACTTTTTCCGCTTTTCAATATCCGCATCTACATGGCGCAGATTGCAAAGACCCATCGCGGCCTGGAACTCATTCATCTTCCCGTTTGCACCCACATATTCTACCTGCTCATAGCCAGTGATTCCGAAGTTTTTCAGCTGGTATAACAGATCCTTTAATTCCGGATTCTGAAATGCGACCGCACCACCTTCGATACTGTGGAATACCTTCGTCGCATGGAAGCTGAACATGGATGCATCGCCAAACTGACCGATCCCGACTCCATCGATCGTCGCACCAAAGGTATGTGCCGCATCGTAAATAACTTTCAGTCCATGGCGGTCCGCAATCTCCTGAATGCGTTTCACATCGCAGGGATTTCCGTATACATGAACCGGAACAATCGCAGAAGTTTTTTCCGTGATCAGGCTCTCCAGTTTGTCCACATCGATCGTATAATCCTCTTCATTGATATCGCAGAAGACCGGAGTCAGACCATTGCGCACAATGGCGTGGGTCGTGGAAGCAAAGCTGAACGGCGTGGTAATGACCTCCCCGGTCAGCTTCATGGCCTGCAGCGTCAGTTCCAGCGCCATATGGCCGTTCACAAACAGTTCCAGATTCGGTGTCTTTAGATAGGTTTTCAGTTTTTCCTTTAAGGTTTCGTGGTATTCCCCCATGTTGGTCAGCCAGGCGCTGTCCCAGATGGGTTTTAACATCTCCACATATTCTTCCAGCGGCGGCAGTGAGGAACGTGTCACCATAACCGGCTCTTCGTGTCGTTTTATCATCTGTTTTCGTCTTCCTTTCCCTGAACTGCACTGGTTTCCTGGCTTTCTCCAGCCGCCCGGTTTGCACCGTCCATGTTATATTCTGCGTACCGTCTCGCAATATACTGTTCCCCGGTCACAGCCATTTCTTCCAGCTTTTCTCCCGTAAAGCAGCGGATATGATTTTTCACCATATCGTAGCCCGCCGCCCCGGAAAATGCGATGCCGCCCGCAAACCGCGGATTGCATTCCAAAAAATAATACTCGCCTGCATCCCTGTCTGACTCAATAAATTCCATATTTACACAGCCACGGATTCCAACCTCTTCGGCAATATCCCGGCACTGCTGCTCTAAAAGCTCACTGCGAAATACACAGACAGAAGTTCCCGCGCCATTTAAGGTACGCAGAAGTTCCCGTCTTGGCAGACAGAAAGTCTGGTTTGTTTCCGGATTCCGCACCACATCCACGGTGATGACAGTTCCGCCAATCTTCGGCTGCACCAGATACTGCTGTTTTCGTTCTTCGCTGCAATGGTTTAACAGGAAGCGAAGATCCGACTCGGATTCCAGGATTTTCAGTCCCTGACTGCTGCGACCATCAAACGGCTTCGCAACCAACGGGAAACGTAAGGCCGCAAATCCGGAAAGCTGTCCCTCATGTTCGGTCTTCCAAAATTCTGCCGGCAGATCACCACGATCCAGTAATGCTTCCATTTCCGACAAACGCACACCTGGAATGGTCCGGCAAAGCTTCCGCTCCCGTAAAAATGCTTCCATCTTTTCCTTATTCCGGCATAAACGGATCGCGTCAACATCGGAAATCCACACTTCTGCGCCTAATTCTTTAAAATCTTTCGGGAATTCTGTTCTCCACTCCTGGAGCACATCAATTTCTACATCCGTGAGCGGGATCAGCACATCTGCCTGCTCCTTTTTACAAAGCTCCTTTAAAAAATTCCGGTAGTTTCCGCGGTCTGTCGCGTAAGGCGCTTTATAAAACACATCCACATCCTGCGAATTGACCACCCACTTAGCCGGGTAAATATCGCATCCAACAACGCGCATTCCCGCCGCATGGCAGGCCGAAATAGCCGCCTGCGCGGAAAAGGAACCGATTGCCGTAATGATCACTGTTTTTTTCATAACTTTATTTCTCCTCGAGTGCCGGACTGCCCGGCGTTTTCCTGCTGCGGTTTACCCGCTGTGCGTACCTGGCAGCTTTTCCTTCTCGTTCTTTACACATTGCGCAGCTTCTCTTTTACCATTCCCATCAAAAAGCAAAAACTCTCCAGACGGAAGGCAGCAGCCAGCACAATATAAACAACCGCACCGCAAATGATCTGCAGTCCCAGCTTCAGCCATACTGACATGTCCGGAAGCCATGCGCCAAATGCCATAACTGCCGCGCACATCACAACCGACAGCGCCGCCGGCGGAGCTACATCCATCCACTGATGGGCGATGTCGTACCCAAGCAGCTTCTTATTCGGTGCCGCATTGACAAAGGTACACACAAAATCCTGAAAGGCTTTGATGCACACCATGATAAACACATTGAACTGCATGCCGATCACCAGTGCCAGAAGGCTGAGTGCCTTCTTCACCAGCTCCAGCTTTAAAAAGATATCGCTGCGCCCCACTGCATTGATGGCCTGCAGATTCGTGATATGGATCGGCCAGAAACAGTAGGAGACACACATAATGCGAAGAAATGGCACGCAGATCAGCCATTTTTCTCCAAGAAGTGCTAAAACCAGCGTGTCCGCCACGGCGAAAAGCCCCATCAGCATCGGGATGACCGCAAAGGAACTTAAGCGGATCGCCCGGCGCACCATCTCCCGCACCTTATCGGTATCGTCCTGACTGGCAGAAAACGCCGGAAGCAGTACCGCCTGGATCGCCGCACCCAGATTGGTGGCGATCAGCTTTGGAAACTGCTCTCCCCGGTTGTAGCTGCCCAACAACTCTTCATTATATATCTTTCCGATTAAAAGTCCATACAGATTATTAAATACCGTGTCCAGAAGGGAAGCACAGAGAAGCTTCCAGCCAAACGCAAACATCGTCCGGATCCGGTCGAAGGCAAAAAAGAGCCCCGGCTTCCAGGAAACCGTCAGAAACAGCACGATCATCAGGCTGATGTAATAGCTGATCTGCTGTCCCACCATAGCCCACACGCCAAGTCCGCGAAGCGCCATCACGATACTGATCACACCAGAGAGGGCCGAAGCCGCCAGTGTCGAAAAGAATAAGCCGCGAAACTCCATGTTCCGGGACACATACGCCGTCTGCACCGAGATGACTGCACCCGGAAACAGCACGATGCCAAGCACCCGCACAATAGGCTTTAATACCGAAATGCCATAAAACTGCGCAATCGCCGGTGCCGCCAGATACAGCAACAGATAAAAAAGTACGGATGCCGCAAGTTCAAAATAGCAGACCGATGAGAAATCCACCTCATCAGCCTGCTTTTTCTGCACCAGAGCCGTAGAAAAGCCGCTCTGGACAAATACATTTGCAATGGTGATAAAGATCATGATGATCCCCACAACTCCGTACTCCGCCGGAGTCAGAAGCCGCGCTAAAAGGATCGCGATCACAAACTGAATGCCCTGGGCACCTCCATTTTCCAGAAGCTTCCAGAACAGTCCGCTTGCCACCTTATTTTTCATTCCTGTTTCGTTCATAACTATCTCTTTCTGTGGAACTGCCTCTGCAGCCACGCATACAGCTTTGGTGCCAAAGTTTCAAACCGGATAAAGAACCGTGTCCTTGCATTTAATTCCCGGTAAAACTCCCGGTTTTCCTTATTTAATATAGCATCAAAATGTTTTGTATTTACCTGCGTCAGGAAAATGAGCCGTTTTATGGCATGCTCCACCGTATTGTGAAAACGACCGCCGCTGAATGCATCAAAGCCACGGTACATCTCTGTCATGGCAGCTGCGTAATCCTGCTGCTTTTTCTCGTAGTTGCCCTGCTTCATGAGCGTGGTCCAGGAAGCGGCACCGCCCAGACGGTAAACGCACATGGGCTCATCCATATACCACGCCCAGCCACGGTTTGCCGCAAGAAGCTGCAGCGGGATATCCGCAATCGGCGCATGATTGTAAAAGTCCGGCAGTGCGTCGATCATCTCCCGGTAAAACATCAACGAAGCGGTCGGATAGCCGGATGTCTTGTCGATGATCTCCTCCGGCGAGATCATGCGGCTGCCTTTGTAAGGCCGCATGGCATGCTCTGTCAATGCCTTTCCCTGTACTTCTACCTTTGCACTGTGAAAGCAGAGCGAACAGCCCGGATTTGCCTCCAGATAAGCCACCTGTTTCTGCAGTTTTTTTGTGTCGGTCCAGTAATCATCGCCCTCGCACATGGCAATGTATCTGCCCCTGGCCCGCGGGAAATTAAAAGTGCCGCTGACATTGGTCAGTCCTTGGGAATACTGATTTTCCGTCTGCAAAATAGGAAAGATCAAATTGGGATACCGGTCCGCATACTCCCGGATGATCTGGGCAGTGCCATCGGTCGAGGCATCGTCGTGGATCAGGACTTCATAAGAGAAATTGGCTTCCTGGTTTACAAAGCCCTCCAGCGCGTCACGGATATAAGCGGCCTGATTGTATGTGATGCAGCAGATGCTGACCATGATATCGTGACCTCTTTCCATCTTTCCAGCATCCCGTTCCTCTGTCTTTTCAGGATCCTGCTCCTGCATAATATCCCTGCTGCTCATTTCTGCTCTCTGTTCCATTGCTTTTCTTTCCTCTTGTTTTTCCAATTTTTCTCTCTGGACTTCCACGTTTTTCCATTTCTATGACAATTTTGTTACGATTTTATTGCCAATCTCTTTTATTTTACATGATCGCCGATAAATTGTAAATCAGATATGGTCTTTTTACCTCTTTTATGATAGATTAACAATGAATGGTAATATTTATTATTTTCAGGAGGTTTTTTTCCATGCGTAAACATACAAAAGCAGGACTTGCCCTGCTTGTGGCCGGCATGATGATGGCCGGATCTGTTACCAGCGCTTTTGCGGAAACAGATGCCACAGCAGCGACAAGCGGCGTGATTGACACTACCAAAAAGACCGAAGTGTCCGGTCCGGGGAGCACCGCAGCTTCCCCGGAAAACACATCCGGCGGTCATACTTTTTCCACCGAAGCTCCGGGATCTGGTGCTTCCCAGACTCAGGTTTCCGGCAGTTCTGAGGCACCTTCCCAGACTGAGAATGCACAGACCTCCGCACCGGAAACCAGTGCAGCTGCCGACAATTCCCAGGATGCCACAAGCGGCCAGACCAACGCCCTGACCCAGGATCAGGCAAACCAGCTGGAATCCGAGCAGGCTGCTGCAGAAGCAGAAGCAGCTGCAAATCATACCAGTCCGCTGTCTGTTCCGCTGCGCCAGCCGCGTCTGACCACCGCAATCTTATACAACGACAGCAAAAACTGGTCCGGCGCTTTCTTAAATGACCAGCAGATTTCCACCGAGAGCGCAGGTTTCACCGCCATCTGTACTTATCTGGAGAACATTTTCGGCGATGTCCGCTACCGCACCTACAACTCCACCACCGGATGGACCGGATGGGCAGTCGGCGGTCAGCAGACCTCCTTTGACGGCAATGCCTGGTATCCGGTTGAAGCGATCCAGTACCGCTTCGCAGGTCCGGTCAACGACCAGTACGACATTTATTACTGCGCAACCTTGAGCGACGGCACTGAGACCGGCTGGGGCAAAAACGGAGAAACCGTTGGTACCATGAACACCGGACTCCATTTAACCGGCTTCCGTCTGGCTTACTTCGCAAAGAACACCGACAGTGGCTTAAATACCTCCAATCACCTGGTATCCGCCCACGCAGACGGCATCCAGTATGTAGACGGTCAGATGCGCTACATCCATGGCAACGGCGACAATTACACCGGCTGGGGCTGGCTTGGCAATGACCGCTACTACTTCAAGGACTCCGTTCCGGTAACCGGCTGGCAGTACATCGACGGTCTGAAGTATTACTTCGGGGAAGACGGCAAGATGTGGAGTGATGTCGAATCCCTCCTTGGCAGCAACGGTCCGTACCTGATCAAGATCAACAAAGAATTAAACTGCATGACCATCTACGCACAGGATGGCGGAAATGGTTATATCATCCCGGTAAAATCTTTCCTGACCTCCGTAGGTGATGATACTCCGGTTGGAACTTTTAAAACTCCGGAAAAATACCGCTGGAGACTCATGATCCACGATGTCTACACCCAGTATGCAACCCGTCTTGGTGCCGGACTCCCGATCCTGATCCACTCCATCATCTACGATGCTGCAAACCCGATGACCGTATGGGCAAGCACCTACAACAACATGGGAATCGCCCGTTCCGCAGGCTGTATCCGCCTGATCAGCGGCGATGCAAAGTGGGTTTACGATCACTGTGCACTGGGAACCACCGTTCAGGTTTACAACTCTTCCGTTGTTGGACCGTTTGAGCGCCCGACGATCGCATACGAGATTCCATTCGAGCAGACTTGGGATCCGTCCGATCCGAATGTCACCCAGGATATGATCAATGCAGAAACTGCTCGCATCCTCGCAAAGTTCCAAAATCAGTAATTGGACTGCTGCACATTCGTAATTCATTCATAAGCATTAAAAAAGCCCGGAACGGCCGCTTCGCGGCTGTCCCGGGCTTTGCTGTATCGCATAGTAACACGATTCCGTAACCCATCTGCCTGATAAGGAGTTTCTATGACTGACCAAAAAACATTCCGCCTCCAGACCAAATTCACCCGATGCCTCTTCTGGGGCATCCTCTCCGTCTGTGCCCTGGTATTTCTGATCTGGTGCGACAAAAAAGCCTACGGCATTCTCCGTCCAAACCACGTTCTCCCGTTTTGGGTTCTTGCGCTTTCTTCCCTGTTTCTTCATCTGAGAGACAGAAAAACATCCGTCAGCACAGCCATCGGCTTTACCGCCGCCACCCCGGCCTACGACATCCGCTTCGACTATATCCGCCTGTTTGCGGTTTTCTCCGTTCTCATGATCCACTGCATCGACATTGCCCTGCCGGTGCTTTCCATGGAGGTCAATGAAGAAACTACCGCCTTGATCCAGGAAGTTCCACCGCTTCTTTTGAAGACTGCAGCCGTCCTTCGTACCTGCTTCTATCTGGGCAACACCTGCTTTCTCATGCTGACCGGTGCCCTGCTGTTTGGCCGCGGAACCAAAGAAGGGATCGGAGCCTTCTACCAAAGGCGCTTCTCCAAAGTCGTGCTCACATCTGTCATTTACTTTTTCTTTTATATATGGCAGAACGGAAGACTGCATCCGGTGTGCGCAGCCACCGTCAAAGATGCCTTTTACCGGATCCTGACCGGTTCCATCCAGGAAGACTGCCCGTTTTTGTGGCTGGTCTACATGACCATCTCCATCTATATAGCAGTACCCTTTCTCCGCTACATGTTTGAATCCATGACCTACCGCACCCTTACTGCTTTATCCGGTCTCATCCTGCTGTGTTCCTTTCTTCGGACCTACACCACCATGACCGCGGACCTGCTGCCCTTTTTCGCCCAGTGGATCGGCATCGCCATGATCGGCTACTGGGTATCCCGCCCGGAGACAAGAACCTACGACCGTTGGATCTGGATTGCTGCCCTGCTGTCCTTTTTGAAAGTGGTCCTGTCCGTGAACCCTTATGTGTACTGGCAAACTTATGTCAACTACTACGTTCACATGGCTCCACTCTCCATTTTCATGGCCTGCGGCATCTTCGCCCTCGCCCTGCACAAAAAGCCGGCACAAAAGTATTTCTGGGATTCCCTGGTCATGATGTTCGGAAAACACAGTTTCACGATCCTGTTGCTGCACTGGTGGGTACTCTACCATATCGTCATCTACACCCTGAACCTGGACATCACCTGGAAGCAGCCTCTGGTTTTCGCAGGAACCGTCATTTTCGTCATCCTTGCTTCCTTTGCATATGGGTTCCTCATCGACCAGACGGTGGTGTATACGATCCGCGCTTTTTATGAGTGGATGGTCAAACAACTCCATCGTATCTATCAAAGATAACTTATTATTGAGAAAGTGGGTTTCTTATATGAATTTAAAATCACTGCGCTATATTATCACTATTGCAGAAGAACAAAACTTGACGAAAGCCTCAAAACGCCTCTTTGTTTCCCAATCCACACTGAGTTTGTTTTTACGGAAATTAGAAGAAGAATTGGGTCTTTCTCTTTTTGAACGTTCCAAAAACAAACTAACTATCACGCCAGCCGGAAGATTATATGCCGAGACTGCCCGTGAACTTCTTCACATGGAAGAAAAACTGTATGAGAAACTAAATCTCAATAAAAAATCACAGACTTTAAATATTGGCATTTCTTCTCTTATGGTAATGTCTGTTTTTTCACAGACCATTTCTGAATTCACCAGGCAGTTTCCAAACTTTACTGTAAATGTCACAGAAGGGCGTGCTGTTGCTCTCATGGAGCTACTATATCAGGACAAGCTAGATGTAATCATCATTGGAAGACCAGAAATTGTGAAAGATGAGCGCTGTCATACAGAGGTATGGAAACGCGAAAAAGTGTTTCTCCTAATTCCACCAAAACATCCTCATGCCGATGTTGCATCTTCCACCAATTATGATGATCCTCCTGTCGCTGACATGTCTCTTTTTGCCAATGAAACTTTTGCCCTTACTCCTCGAAACACCTGTGATTATCAAATTGCTGACAAAATTTTTAAAGATTACAATATGAATGCTTCTATAACCTGGGAAATGAACAACACACAAACCCTATGCAACATGGTTCTGGATGGCATCTGTCTTTCCGCAATCCCATCTTATTGTATTCCACGGGATAAAGGGCTTCTGGTTTGTCAGCCTCCCCATGCCTATTATCGGTATATGCTTTGCATGAAGCGAAAAGGTCACACAGCCTCTTCCGAAGAAGAGCAACTGCTGCAGATGGTTTATAATAATTATATACACTATTATGACTAATCCGAATTTTCTGAAGAAATTTTATGCAACAAATACAGGCACAAAAACTTCTGTAAACTACAAGTTTCTGTGCCTGCATTTATTATCGTTTATTTATGCTTTTGTAAGATTTGTCAAGGTTTCTCGAATCAACATATATACCTTTTCAAATGTATCCATATACAATCTTTCTTTCGGTGTATGATAATCCACATAAGTAGCTGCCGTCGTCACCATATCCAATTCCGGAATTTTTTCTTTTAATACAACACAATCATTTCCTCCATGGCTGATGTTTACCTTGGGTTCTTTTCCAAAAAGCTTTTTGTAAGTTTCAATCATCACATCGCGAATCTCAGATTTTTTAGACCATTGCCACCCCCGGTTCAGATTCACGTATTCTATAGCAAATCCCCAATGCTTCATAAAAGTCTGCATTTCTTCATTCAGGGCTTCTCCGTTTTCCATTTCCTCAGTGGAAATAACAGAAAAAACGCGAATTCCATCCGATTCCGTGTAAATTTTCTTCATAATAACAGAACAGCTTACTTCGTCCACGCGACAAAGCTTTCTATTTCTTGCACCATAAGGCATCAAATAGATTGCCTCAATCAGACGATCACTTTCTTCTTTCTTCAACATATCTCCAACCGGTTCTTCTCGTTCTATTCGGACCCGGATATCTGGATCTGCATCTTCGTGTTCTATTCGGATAAGTTTCTGCTGCTCTTCTATAATACGAAACATCAGGGACTCTTCTCCATTTGCCAACACAATATGGCTGTCACAACTTTCTGGTATACTTTTTCCAACTTTATCCATAGATACCACACGTACATCCATCACTTTATTCAGATAATGTAGTAAACGTGCTGTCATTTTAATAGCACAGATTCGCTCCTGCGGAATCCCTGCTCCCTGATCTCCGCCCTTGAGACCGTCTACTACCAGGTGATATGCTATGCCATGAACAGCTTCACGATGAGTTGGATAAAAAGAAGTCATTTCAAATTTTGTTGAAGTTCCCATGCGAAAGACACCTTCAGAGCCAGCA
The DNA here is from genome assembly GCF_003481825.1 of Clostridium sp. OM02-18AC. Classification (GTDB taxonomy): domain Bacteria; phylum Bacillota; class Clostridia; order Lachnospirales; family Lachnospiraceae; genus Brotaphodocola. Next base: position 60,196 of record NZ_QULW01000020.1, read on the forward strand.
TCCAAGCCAATTACTTTCCGCGATTGAATAAGAGATGCATCAAAATGCTTTGCACCAAGTAATCCCACTTCTTCCTGTACAGTAAACAAACACTCCAGTGGAGGCGCTATCAATTTTTCATCGGTGAGCAATGTCAGCATTAACGCGACAGCACAACCATTATCTGCCCCAAGAGTCGTATGGTTTGCATGAAGAATATTTCCCTCTTCAATCAATTCAATCGGATCCGTATCAAAGTTATGTTTGGAATCTTCCGTTTTCTCTCCAACAATATCCAAATGACCTTCCAAAAGCACAGACGGTAAATGCTCATAGCCCTTACTTCCTGGGCGTCTCACAAGTACATTATGAATATCATCCTCGTAATACCACAAACCATGTTCCTTTGCAACACGAACTACATAGGCAGCTGCCGCAGCTTCATGATAGGAAACTCTAGGAATACTTGAAATATCTTCAAAATAATGATACAACACAGCAGGTTTTCTATCCTGAATCACATAATTTTTCTTTTTCACGTTGCACTCCTTACTCCATGCTGTTAAGAAATGCCAATGCAGAAGCTACCTCTGCTGCCGCTCCGGCCTTCATGGCATTTTCATCCCAGTTATAGGTTGGCTGATGATTTTTTGATGGCGTCTTTTCTCCCGGATATGCTCCGCCTACCCATAGATAGCCTCCTGGAATACCTGTTGTCAAATATGCACTAAAATCTTCTGATCCTGGTCTGCACTGATCTGCTTCCAGGACTTTATCCGCGCCAAGCACTTTTTTAATAGCCTCTTCAAATAGTTCCATTAACGCTGGATTATTATCTACAGTTTCACAAACTTCCTCATATTCCATTTCGTAAGTAGTTCCAACGGCATCACAGACCCCCTTACATACTTCGTGAAGTCCATCTATCACTCGCTGTCTCACTTCTGGCTTCAGAGTTCTTACCGTACCGATCAGCTCTGCATATTCTGGAATAATGTTCTCTTTACTTCCACCATGAATCGCGCCAACAGTTACAGTTGCAACGTCTTGCGGATTTACTTTTCTCGCCACAATCATCTGAATATCTGTAACAATCTTACAAGCTGCCAAAATCGTATCTGTGCATTCATGTGGCTTACAACCATGCCCTCCATGTCCATGTACCTTAATCCGGAAGCTGTCTGATGCCAGATACGCAGAACCTTTTCGAATTGTAATGGTACCAGCTTCCCAAAACATCATATGTGCAGCCATAATAGCATCTGGTCTCGGATTTTCTAACACTCCATCCCTTACCATAGCATAGGCTCCTCTTCCGCCTTCTTCTGCCGGTTGGAAAATAAATTTAATCGTACCATGTATTTCATCTTTATGCTTTGTTAAAACAGATGCAGCCGCCATTAACATTGCCGTGTGCCCATCATGTCCACATGCATGCATAATCCCCGGTGTTTCTGATGAATAAGAAAGACCAGTTGCCTCCTGGATGGGCAAAGCATCCATATCTGCTCTTATGGCAAGCACTTTCCCCGGTTTTCCGCCCTTCAGTAAGGCAACCACGCCCATTTTTCCTACATGTTCTGTTACTTCTAGTCCAAGATTTTTTAAATGAGATGCAACAATTCCTGCTGTTCGTTCCAGATTGTATCCCAATTCTGGATGACGATGAAAATCTTCTCTCCATTCCCGCATCTGTTCATACATTTCATCTACTTCTTTTTTAATATCAAACATACTGCGCTCCTTTCCGAAAACATCTTTTCTTTCAATGTTGATGCTATGCCTTTGCTGTTTTTCTTTTTCCTCTTCCCGAAATATGAAGTACCAGAGACAGCGTAATAACACCATAGGAAATCGCCTCACGGAAATACTCTCCATAAGCAGCATCATTCAACAATGCTTTTCCTGCAAGCGGCGCAATTACGAATAATGTATGGAACAAGATAATTCCAATAATCCCCTGCTTCACAGTTGCTTTTTTTGTGGATGCTCCACCAACCAGAATTGCAGCAACTGCGAACAAGCCAACCTTCTCATGACTGGAATAAGTCGTAAAGTTACCGATATTCTGAAGAAATATAATCTGCCCCCATGATGCCATGATAGTTGATAGAATAATAGCAATAATTCTCGTTTTATCTACATCAATACCCGACGCTGCTGCTACTTTCATATTCATTCCAATTGCACGGAAATCCTGTCCCAGTTTTGTTTTCAAAATGGCATTGACTATCAATCCAAACAGAACCATTAAAATCAAAGGAACTACTGGAACACTAGTAAACTTCATAGCAAAAGCAACCTGTTTATTACATGTTCCAACAATCCAAAGAGCCAATACTGCCAATGCATAAACACCATACTCCCACAGCTTTTGCTTATAATTTGGAAGCTTTTCTCTGTAAGTCTTTATAATGCAAAATGCCAATACAGCAATTGCTATTATCACAATAGGAATGAAAAGTTGATCTAAACGCAGTTTCAATACATTATCCAAAGCATTCACTACAGAATCTTCCAATTTCAGCGTATCTTTAATACCAATACCGGTATAAATCATAATACGATCATCCGTCATAGGAATTAAAGTTCCGATTAATACTAAAAAAAACATCTGATAAAGACCATTTGCGAAAAAACCTGTAATCATACCAGTAATCATTTCCTGGCCTTTTGTTTTGTTAAACAGCTTTCCAAGGAGCCATCCGAAAATAATGGAAAGTGGTGTACAGATTAGCACTGCCACAATAATTGCCAACAGTCCTTGTATTCTCCAATGCGTCACAAATATGTATCCTGCCTGCGCTGCCATTGCACCAAGAACAATACCAAAATTCAGTCCAATACCTGCAATAACCGGAATAATCAAAGAGAAAACCAAACCAAAATTTCGAAATAATCTTGTTGCAACCTCAGAAAGGACATAGCTAAATGTTTGACCTGAGGCAATAAAACCACACACACAAAGTACGAGGAATACAAGCGTTACTATATTTTCTTTTACAATTCTTTTCATCTGTTCTTTCATCGAGATTCACCTGCTTTCGTAAGTGCATACAGAATGATGCCATTCTGAATAATAATTCTCACAATCTCCGATAAAGATCCCTCTGGCATAATGACATTGGCAATCGGTAATGTAAACGTCATAATAGACTGATAAAGGATTGTTCCAAGAATGACGTTAAAAATACCTGCTCGATTCACGGTTGCTCCTCCAATCAAAATTGCAGCGACCGCAATAAATGCCATATTCAGTGGGGCCATATAATACTGGAAAAATCCATAACTTTGGGCATACACAATAATGCCAATAGCACCTAAAATTGTAGAAAGCATCATTCCAAGAATGCGCATTTTATCAACATTAATTCCAGTTGCACTTGCAAACGCAGGATTTGCCCCTGCCGTTTTCATTATGATTCCAAGTTTGGACCGCATAAAAATCCACACAAGAAGACACATCAAACCAACAAACAAAAACAAGCCTGTGGGAAATACGAGTTCATCTGTAATCCGTATTTCTAAAAAATGATCTAATATCTTTTCATATTTTCCGGTTAAGGAAACGATAGAACGGACACCGTTTCCCTGTGGCCACCGTATTTCCGCATTCTTGATTGGGAATGCCATCCAGGCAATACACATAACAGCCACCGCCGTATAGCCAGAATACGTTGCTATCATCATCTCAGATCCCTTAATCTTATTGAGGATCATGCCATAAAGAATACCAACCACAGCTGCAATTGGAATCGAAATAATCATTGCAGAAAATAATCCAGTCCAACCAGTTGCTCCTGCATCCAGACTGATTACGCTTCCAACCAAACCACATAAAATTCCAAGCGGCAAAGCCATATTCATTTTTATACCAGATTCAATCGCAGGAACCATGGCAAGCACCAATATCATATACATTCCAATACGTCCAAATGCCTGGGTATAAAGCATCTCAATCTGAAGACCAAGTATTGGCATTGCAATGAGAATAACCACCAACAAACCAATAATAATCAGTCTGGGAATTCCCAATGTATTTATAACTTTCTTTATACGTGCATTCATTCCTTTTCCTCCTTCTCCGAAGAAGTATCTACTTTTGTACCTGACATCATCAGTCCAAACTCTGCATCCGAAGAATCTGGATAAAGAATTCCTTCCAACTTTCCACCGGTCACAATTGCAATCCTGTCACATACAGAACGCAATTCTTTTAATTCACTGGATGTCATAACAATGGTAACACCCTTTTCTCGATTTAATTTTACCAAATGATCCAAAAGCAGCTGTTTTGCTCCAATATCAATTCCTCGGGTCGGCTCTGAAACAAACAAAAGATCAGGTTCCATAGTCAACGCTCTTGCCATACAGACTTTCTGCTGATTTCCACCACTCAAATCAGACACATGCTGCTTCCCACTCACACATTTAATTTTAAAATCCTGAATCATTTGATCAGAATTTTCTTTTACTGCTTTTTTATCAATCTGCGTAATTGGTCCAAACTTTTTCAAGAATCTTCCATTCACCCGAAGAGCACCAATCGCAATATTCTCTTCAATTGATTCACTCAAAATCAATCCCACATTTCTTCTGTCTTCTGAAACAAATGCAATCTTTCTCTTTAACACCCCTAATGGATTATTTAATGGAAGTGCTTTTCCTTCATAAGTAATGTTTCCATCCGATGGATATAAACCCAAAATACCGTTTGAAATTCCAATTTTACCCTGACCAGCCAATCCGCCCAGTCCGATAATTTCTCCTTTTCTAATATCCAGGTCAAAGCCTTTCACCGTTTCTCCAGGCATATCTACTTCCAGATTACGAATCGACATAATAATTTCCCGGTTATTAAGATTTCTTTTTTCCGCAATAGAACCAGCATCAATTCCACGACCAACCATTAACTCAGCTAACTTAATCGCATCTGTATCTTTCTTCTCAACTGTACATACCTGTTCACCATCACGCATAACCATAATTCTGTCCGAAACCTGAATAATTTCATCCAACTTATGACTGATAAAAATAACTGCAACTCCCTCAGATGCAATTTTTTTCATGGTATCCAGCAATCTCTGTGACTCTATTTCTGTAAGTACCGCTGTAGGTTCATCAAAAACGATCAACTTCATATTCGTCTTATCGATTTCACGCGCAATCTCTACAAATTGCATGTAACCTACAGGTAGACCAGAAACTGTCTGTTCTTCCGAAACTTCTAACCCTATTTTATCCAAGGACTTTCTTGCATCCTGTTTCATAGCTGGTCGATCTAAATTACTCAAACGTTTTCCAAATACTTTAGAAAGTAAACCCTGTTTTAAAATTTCTCTGTTCAATTTAATATTTTCTGTTATTGTAAATCCCGGAAGAAGCATAAATTCCTGATGAACCATACCAATTCCCAATTCCATGGCTTCCTTCGGCGACGCAATATGTACTTCCCGTCCATCAAAAAACACCTGACCTTTAAACCCACCAGTTCGATGGATCTGTTCCATACCAAAAAGTACATTCATTAATGTTGACTTTCCAGCGCCATTTTCCCCAACCAGTGCCATAATTTCTCCGGGTTTTATATCAAAACTGATACCCTTTAGGACTTTATTTCCATAATATTCTTTCTCAATGTGATCCATCTTCAGAATATAATTTTTGTCCACGTATTCCACCTCCGATTGTTTTTCGTATGAAAAAACAGGCGGCGCCTAAAGACCGCCGCCTGTATCTGTTTTCTTGTTTTTATTCAAAAACATGCTGTCCGCCAAGGACACGGAATACATAATCGTATTCTTTACCATCGTTATTTGTCCAATAATTTACCTCTGCACCTTCGCCAGATAAAGTTCTGTAACATGCCTGAAGTGCCTCAAGAGCAGCATCACCCTTTGTCTCAGTAACAACACCACTGCAGTAGAGCATTGCATACATAGTACCAGCCTGTACATAAGTCATATTCAGAGATACCGGCCAAGTGGAAACACGACCGTTTTCATTGGCTTCATTTACCTTTTCCTGAATTGCTGACAGCATATAATCACTATCACCTTTCTTGTCTTCCGGTACCTCAATATTCAAAGCTGCCGGGAATCCATCAAACGGAGTTGGATCAGACTGTCCACAGTACATCGCATGACCCTCAAATACGCATTTAATGATTGGCTCATGCATTGCAGTATTGGTAGAGAAGAACACAGTATCTTCACCAAGAGATTTAATCTGACGCGGAACATCTTCCAAGATAAACTGCTGCGTACCTGCAGTACCAGAATCTCCCTGTGGATCTGGAGCAGTTACTTCAAGGAAGTTAATGCCATTCTCTTCACAGATTTCTTTCATCCGTTCGCATCTCTTTGCGATATTCTGATTAGACATATGTCTTGGGAAAGAATAGTGCACGAAATTCTTTGCGCCCATAGATACAGCCAAGTTTGCAACCTGATCTGCAAAACCAAGCTGATCTTTACATAAGACAACGTCTGCTACTGTTGCCATCTCATCATAATCTTCATTCGGATTGCAGGCAACTGTCAAAACATCATCTCGCACTTCTTTTAATTTTTTAATTGCTGCAATCGTACCATCCTGTGCCTGATTAAATACAATTGCTTTGACATCTGGATCTGATGCCATCGCCATAACCTTGGAAATTGTAGTTTCCTGCTCTGCAACTGCATTAGCCGGGAAAGTATCTACCAGAACCTTATCCTCTCCGTACTTCTCCTGCAGACGAATCGCACTACGGTAATTTTCTTCACCCTGGCTAACAGAACTACTCATGATGCCAATTTTAAAGTTCAATTCCTGCTGATCAATCAAATCCCAAACATCAACTGCTGACCAGTCAACAGCAGCGGCTGCTTCTGCCTTTGTCTCCTCCGATGCAGCCGCTGCTGTTGTTTCTGCCGTTGAATTAGCCGCTGTTGTTGAAGTTGTCGATGAACCGCCGCACGCTGCTAAGCTGATTGTCATCGCTGCTGTCATCAACGCTGCCAATAGTCTTCTTTTTTTCATAGTAGTTCCTCCTTTTAAATGTATATGATATTCTATATTGTAACTTTTCGCTCTGCATTGTTTTCAGAATATTCTCATTAGTTTTGAATATTTTTGTTTTATAGAAATATCATATCTTTGTTTTTCTCAATTATAGACATATTTTCCATTTTTGTCGAACATATATATTTTATAACTACTATTGATTTTCCTTATAGTTTACTATAGAATATTTTTAATAGTTATAAATTTAAGTTTTTTTCTCACTTTTATTATAAAAAGTGCACAATGTCCTATGATTTTAAAAGAATTAGAATATATTTGTGAAGTTGCCAAACATGAAAATCTTTCGGAAGCGTCAAAAATTTTATCTATTTCCGAACCAGCCTTAAGCCTTTTTCTCAGTAATCTAGAGCAAGAACTCGGCATCCGTCTCTTTACTCGCGAAAAGAACCGTCTAAAAATTACTTCTGAAGGGCAAATTTATGTACAAACTGCAGGTGAAATGCTCAACGTACGTAACCGACTATACGCACAATTACAAACTTTAAAATTTCAACAACGAATCCGTATTGGATTAGCCAGCAATTATGGATTTCATATTTTTTCTAAAGTACTCGCATCTCATAAAGAACTCTATGCCAATACAGATATCTCTGTATCGGAAGGTCGTGCTTTTTCACTGTTGCATCTACTGAAGCATTTGGAACTGGATTTTATTATTTTAGCCAGAGATTCTCTTTTGTCACTGCCAGACTGTAATGTAGAACTAATCCGCAAAGAACCTTTTGCTTTATTTTTAGCTCCAGATCATCCCATTTTAAAAGCACACCCAGAATTTGCTGTCCCCGTTGGAAAGTTTCCGCCCCAAACAGATATTTCTCATTTTCGCGCAGAACCATTTATTCTTTCCCCGGCAGAAACCTCCGATGGCGCAGTTGCTATAGATATCCTCAATGACTACTGTCCTGGCTTCCATGTATTCTGTAACATTAACAATACAAATTCCATTATGGAAATGGTTAAAAATCAGCTCGGTATCACACTTATGCCAATTGCTTCATATCTTTCCTGCTCCACTTGTCAAGATCTTTGCTGGTGCCTGCCACCCAAGAACTACTATCGATATCTGCAGCTGATTCGCTTAAATAATCATCGATCATCCAACTTGGAAAAAAATTTAATCAATGATATGCTTCAAGCATACTATTCCGAACATTTGGAAAACTTCTTTAGTACCTCGTCTTAACTTATAACAAAATTTAATAAATCTACAGGAGGCTGTGAATGAGTATTTTATCGATAAGATTAGAACGCGGGCAGGCAATCGGTAAGGCTCAAGGAGAGGCTTCAATACTGACGGATTTGATCGTTAAAAAAATTGAACAAGGAATTATGCCGAAACAAATATCTGAAATACTGGAAATTGATCTCGCTACGGTTGAAAAAATATATAACATCGCAAAAGAATATGGTCCAAATTACAATGTTGCAAAAATCAGTGAGATTTACAGAAAAACCATATCAATATAAACAATATTGTGCAGTAACGAACGAGGGGCTGTGAAAAAACATAGCCTATAAAAAAGAAGGACCAAGGGTTCATAATGAATCC
>NZ_QULW01000021.1 GCF_003481825.1 Clostridium sp. OM02-18AC
ACTACGGAGCTATGCTTCGTAATCAGATGCTCGGTAATTCAATTGCCGATGTAGTTCACTGAACAGGAGACGCAAGATGAAGACACAGAAGAGAGACAGCGGCTTTACACTGGCAGAATTATTAATTGTGGTTGCAATTGTTGGTATTCTTGTAGCAATTTCCATTCCGGTTTTCACTTCACAACTGCATAAAGCGAAGGTTGCAACGGACGAAGCAAACCTCAGAAGTTACTACTCGGTGTTGATGGCAGATTATCAGGCAACTGGGAAATATGATTATGATCCATCCATTACTGATGATATGTGGAAGAACATTTCTGATACGATTAATTACAAAGATGGAACAACAGTAAAACTGAAAGCAGGTCAGTTTTCTGTCATCCGACCATCCGAAATAAAACCTAAGTTTTCAGGATATCAAATTTATTATTTTTGCGATGGGTATTCTCGAACTTTTGGAGCAAAGAATTAAAACATATAAAAGTGGCAGGGATAGGCAACCATAATCCCTGCCATTTTTGCCCACCATGAGAATCATAAAAATAGGGCAATTTAGAATCCCTCTTGCGACTTTACACAGAATCTGTTATGATTGAGAACAGATGTTTGCACACGCCGATATCCTTTTTACTGGTATTTTTGACAAACTTTTATAAGATATAACAATTTTTTACTATTTTATAAGAAGTAAAAAGGATGTTTTTGGCGTTTTATTTTACAAGCTGTTTCCCATATTCTTTTTAGAAACTGAAAAAGGGGAAGAAAAGAAGCAGAAAAGGAGCAGAGGAAAATGAAATTAAAAAATGAGATACGGGTTTATTTTGATATGGATGGCACGATTGCAAAGTGGCGTAATGTTCCAGTTGAGGAAACAAGAAAGCCAGGATATTATGCAGATTTGGAGCCAGAAGTGGAACTGCTGGATTTCATGCGTGATGCAATGAAAGCTGGTGAGAACATTTATATTTTGTCCTCTTACTATACAGACACCAGGGCGCTTCTGGAAAAGAAAAAGTGGCTTGACAAATATCTTCCTGAGATTGATTCTGCGCACTGCCTGTTTGTTCCGTATGGAAAGAATAAAGCGGAGTTCATTGAAGCTATGCTGCATCGGAAACTCAGTACGGCGGATATCCTCATTGATGACCATACGCCGAATCTGCACCGCTGGGAGGAAGCAGGCGGTCTTGGCGTGAAGTGGCTGAACGAGATTAATGGTAATAATGGTCGCTTTGAGGGTGCACGTGTTGGCAGTGCAGAGGAATTAAGAGCGGTTCTGGATGCAGAAATGGAGAAGAAAGCATCTGGGTTTTAAGCTGGAAAAGTTAGAAAGAGACCATACCGCTTTTTTATATTGGATAAAGGTATTTTGTGCCGGAAAAAGTCGTTTTCCGTTTCATATCTATCATGTTAATGAATTGACACTCCCTTGCGGGGGGGGTATAATGTTTAGTATATTTACAATTTCAGAAAGACGGGAACTATATATGACAAATGCCCCCAAAAACAAACACGAGAAAAACATAGCAGTCGACAACGAAATCGTCGTCGTTTCTGATATCATCAATGTACTTGGAGAAGATTTTAGTAATATCTATTGTGTGAGCCGGGATGGTGAAAGTGTAGATATTTACCGATATGAAAATGCCGATGTCGGTGTAAAAGAAGTTTTGCATGAGGAAGAACCATACAAAATTGCGATGCAACGTTATATAGATGCCAATGTGCTGCAGGACGATAAAGAAAAAATGGAAGTTGCCACGAAACTTGACAATGTCTGCCGGCAGCTGCAGCATGCTTCGCAGTTTACGATTCATTACCGTGTAAAACGAAATAATGAAATATCATTTTACCGTATGAAATGTGCCAGAATGGGAGATGCTGACACATTCCAGAGAATTATCTTTGCTTTTGCAAGTGAGGACAAAGATGTCCGGCTGAATGAACTTGGAATCATGATGAAATTCAGTGGAGCAACAGGGAAACGAAAAATCCTGATCGTAGAGGACGATGCGTTAAATCGGGAAATGTTAAGTGCTCTTCTGGAAGACCGTTATGAAATTATCACGGCGCAGAATGGGAAAGAGGGCTATCAGCTGCTGTCGGATCATTATAAGGAATTGTCCCTGGTTTTGCTGGATGTTCAGATGCCTGTCATGAATGGCTTTGAATTTTTAAAGAAAGTAAGGGAAGATGCATTGCTTTCTTCTGTGCCCATCATCGTTATTACGGTAAAGGATGGAATTGATACAGAATTATTGTGCCTGGATATGGGAGCATCTGATTTTATCACGAAACCTTACAATTCCGATATCATCCGGAAAAGAATCCGCAACGTGATCCGCCTGAAGGAATCATCCCTGACGCTGGAGGCAGTAGAACGGGATGAACTCACAGGATTTTATACAGAACAGGCATTTTTACATTATGCGAAACAGATCATGAGTTTCAAGCCAAACAAGAAAATGCAGATCATTGTGGCAAAGATCAAAGATTTTAAGCTGGTGAACAGCATTTACGGGACAAAACGTGCGGATGAATATTTATGCTATCTGGCATCCTGTTACAGTGAAAAATTAGAAGATGGACTGATTGCGCGGAAAGGGAGCACTTCTTTTGTCTGTATGTTTTACGGGGATGAAAAACTGGATCATTTGAAACTGGTCGATACGGCCAATAAGATTGCAGCGAATGCACCCATTCATGGTGTCAAGGTAAAATATGGCATTTATGAAGATGCAGACCATGACCTGCCGATCTCAACGATGTGTGATTATGCGTCACTGGCTATCGAAACCATTATGGAAAGTTATGACTCGGATGTCGCATACTATACGGAAGATGTGGCTTTAAAACGGATCCGTGATCAAATTATGGAAAATAGTTTTGAAAGTGCGATTGAAAACCAGGAGTTTACGGTTTATTACCAGCCGAAAATTGATATCCTCACGGAACAGGTTGTTGCAGCAGAAGCCCTGGTCCGGTGGAAACGACCGGATGACACCATGGTGCCGCCGGGAAGATTTATCCCTATTTATGAAAAAGATGGTCAGATTGAAAAACTGGATGAGTATGTCTTTAAGAAGGTCTGCCAGTTACAGAAAAAAATGATCCATTCACAAAAACCGTTATTATCGATTTCTGTAAATCTTTCCAGGTCCAGTATCCTCCGGGATGGAGTCGCAGAGCAATACATCAATATTGTGAAAGAAAATGAGATTCCGTTTTCCTGTGTTCCACTGGAACTTACAGAATCGGCTGCGATTTATGGGGAACGGCTTCGCAAGACAGCCGGACAGCTGGTAGAATCAGGATTCAAACTGCATATGGACGATTTCGGATCGGGGTATTCCTCCATGATCAGCTTAAACCAGCTGCCGTTTAGTGCTTTAAAGATTGATAAAAGCCTGATCGACCATATCTGTGAAGCAAAGGGGAAGACGTTAGTAGAGCAGGTCATCATGCTTGCGAAATTGCTGAATATGAAGGTCGTTGCGGAAGGAGTAGAAACAAAAGAACAACTGGAGATATTGAAAGAATTGAAATGCGATGAGATTCAGGGCTTTTATTATGCGAAACCAATGCCGGAAGATGAATTTATCGCATATGTACAAAAGAAACGATAAGTTCGAAAATGCCGTTAGAGCCTTATTCTGGCTGCCGGTATGAATGCACATATTGCAAAGCCGATCGGGGTGCAAGAGCTGATACAGGTTCTGTCGGTTTACTTGCAAACAGATGCAAAACAATATTAAGAAAGATCAATAAAAAATGAGAACGCAGTTTTTTATGCGTTCTCATTTTGGCTATATATCCGACAGATTATATATGAAAGAAGACTATGCTTACTTCCAGTTATCTTTCAGGAATTCGACAATATCTGCTGCTTTTGGCGGGCATCCGGTGAGGCTCTTCTCACAGCACTTGGTGCAGCGACCGACACCGATCTTTGCACATCCTTCCGGCATGTTCTGATATCCCTGACCGATGGCAACGGACGGAAGACCGCGGCGCAGGTAACCAGCATCGTTTAAACGGTCCAGAGCGTAGATCAGGGAACCGTAGCAGGCACTGCAGGCATCCTTCGGCTCGGTGTAGGCTGCCAGCTTCTGAACACGGTGAGTCATGCGGAATTTGACTCCGGCCTGATCGGGCTGGTTTAAGTAGATCATGTTCGCATGTGCGGTATCACTGCTTCCAACACCAAGTTTTTCCGCAAGCGGAATGTACGGAACATCCTGGATGGAATAGCCCATGCTGTCGCAGACAAAGGAATCGCAAAGCACCGGATCTTTGAAGCCGAGAACACGGTTCATGACAACCGGGTTTCCGCCCTCCTCGAAGTCCAGATCGCCGCAGATATTATCTACCAGGATAAAGTCGTTGCGGGCGATCGTATTTAAGTGTGCGATCGGCTTATGAAGTCCCATGGTATGAAAATGCCGTTTTTCCTGGTTCGGGATTACACCCTTGTTGTTCTTTAAGGCACAGGTTACGGTAGTCTGGCAGTGACCCTTTAAGACCGGCATATTGATCATGTAATCGACAGCAGCTGCTTTGTCACAGAGTTTGATTTTCATTCCTGCTGCATCGTATTCTTTCCAGGTATCGCGCTGAAGGTCAACAAACGGAACATGGTAACGGTCGCAGACCATGTCATAGCCTGCTGCGCGGAATGCTTCCCCGGTACGGTCTCCAACCCAGGAGCCTTCCATAATGGTAATATTCTCAAAGCCATGCTCCTGCAGATATTCAATGACACCGGCAAGAAGCTCACTGTGGGTGGTCGCGCCACTGGAAGGAGCTTTTGCGGTAACCAGGTTCGGTTTTAAAGCGATCTTTTTCTTTTTATCACCGATGTCCTCTGCAACGTTGGCTGCTTCCATGACTTTTTTTGCCATCTGCTTGTAATTGGTTCCATGTATCAGGATAATGTCATTTTTTTTCATTAGAATTTCCTCTCTTTGCTGAATTTGATTCTCATTTATTATACAGCGCTCGTCGGATTTTGAAAAGAGAAAGTCGAAACATAGAAAGTGTGATCCGGGAATATGTACAGCATGATGTACAGCATATCCAGATCAATCTAGTGGATGATAAGACATTGCGGGCAGCACAGGAAAATCCTGAGAATTACCGGAATATCCTTGTTCGCGTAGCCGGATATATGGCTTATTTTACGGAACTGGATAAGACGGTACAGGATGCGATCATTGCGAGAACTGCGCATCTGGCATCATAGGTGGAACTTCATTTGCATTCCGAAAAGGATCTATATCAGGGATGCTAATACTTGACAAAACACCCGAATCTGCGTATAGTATTATTTGTAAAGAAAATAGAACATAAGTACCGGGGAGCCTGTGGAAACAGGCTGAGAGCTGGCTGTGAGACCGCCAGGACCCGTATACCTGATTTGGATCATGCCAACGTAGGAAGTGACTGTGACTGGATAAAAACAGAAAGTGGAATTGCGTCCCTGCGCGGTTTCACTTTTCTTTTTTTACGGTTCATGAAGGTGTGCCCGGCAACTCTTTTTCTTTGCGGCGGTGCATTGGGGGCACCACCTTGAGCCGCCTAAAAAATATGGATGCATGAGAGGAGTTTCATCATGAAAATGAAAACAGCATTAACGATCGCTGGAAGTGATTCCAGCGGAGGCGCCGGAATCCAGGCTGACTTAAAGACCATGACTGCAAATGGTGTTTATGCCATGAGTGCAATTACTGCGCTGACAGCCCAGAATACGACCGGAGTCCAGGGAATCTTTGAAGTAACACCCGAGTTTTTGAAGCAGCAGATTGACAGTGTCTTTACGGACATCCGCCCGGACGCGGTGAAGATCGGCATGGTTTCCTCTGCAGGCCTCATTCAGGCGATTGCAGAAAAAATGAAAGAATATAAAGCAGAAAATATTGTAGTAGATCCGGTGATGGTGGCAACCAGCGGCGCAAAACTCATTAGTGACGATGCCATCGGAACCTTAAAGGAGTGTCTGTTCCCGCTTGCAACGGTTCTGACACCAAATATTCCGGAAGCAAAGGTGCTTTCCGATATGGATATCACCACGGCAGAGGAAATGATCGAAGCAGCGAAAAAGATCAGTGAGACGTATCACTGCGCCGTTCTTTTAAAGGGCGGTCATCAGTTAAATGATGCGAATGACCTGTTATACCGGGATGGCGGATACCGCTGGTTTAATGGAAAACGGATTGATAACCCGAATACCCATGGCACCGGCTGCACCTTATCCAGCGCCATTGCCTCCAATCTGGCAAAGGGATATGATCTGGATACCGCAGTAGAGCAGGCAAAGGCATACATCTCCGGCGCACTTGCTGCCATGCTGGATCTGGGAGCCGGCTCCGGCCCGATGAATCATGCATTCGAATTTTGCGGCAAAGGCTTTGCCAAGGAGGAAGCATGAGTATGACACCGACCGAGAAGCTTTTAGAGTCTGTAAAAGACATCTGGGCAGGGTACCATAACCATCCGTTTGTGACTGGGATCGGTGATGGTAGCCTGGACCAGAAAAAATTCCGCTATTATATGATACAGGATTATCTGTATCTGATCGATTATACCAGAGTCTTTGCCATTGGTGCGGCCAAGGCAAAGGACTTAACCGTGATGAAGCTGTTTGCAGCCTATACACATAACATTTTAGACGGGGAGATGGACATTCACCGCACTTACATGAAACGGCTCGGCATTACCCAGGAAGAGGCAGAAACCACCCCGGTATCCCTTGATAACCGTTCTTATACCTCCTATATGTTAAGGGCAGCTTATGAAGGGGGAGAAGCAGAGGTTATGGCAGCCATCCTTTCCTGTGCATTAAGCTATGAGGCGATCGCAAAGGAACTTGTGCAGCATAATCCAAATGCGAAGGATCATCCGTTTTACGGAGAGTGGGTATCCGGCTATGCGAGCGATTCCTACCACGAGGAAAATGAGACCCTGATCTGTTTGATGGACCGCCTTGCTGCAGAGTGTACTCCGGCACAGATGGACCATCTGATTGATATTTTTAAAGTCTGCTCCCGTTATGAAATGGCGTTCTGGGACATGGCATGGGAAATGAGGGATTAGGATGCTGGAATTTGATCATGTGTGTTTCCAGTACGATACCGATGCGTATCCGATCATGGACCAGCTGTCCTTTCAGGTACAGGATGGCGAATTTGTCTGTGTGATCGGCGCATCTGGATGTGGAAAAAGTACGATCTTCCGACTGGTTAACAAGCTTCTTTCCCCGGATCAGGGAACCATCCGGGTCAATGGGAATCCGATTGAAACACAAAAAAACTATTGTGGCTATATGCCGCAGCATGACCTTTTGTTTCCGTGGAGAACAGTGAAAGAAAATATTATGCTTCCGCTTGAAATCCAGGGTGGGATTTCGAAAGCAGAAATGGAAAAACGGGCAGAGAAAGCGTTGGTCTCGGTCGGTCTTTCCGACTGGGGAGAGAAAAGTCCGAGAGAACTTTCCGGCGGCATGCGTCAGCGGGCAGCTTTTGCGCGGACCGTTCTGACCGGCTCGGATCTGCTGCTTCTCGATGAGCCATTTTCCGCACTCGACTATCTGACACGCCTTTCCATGCGGGAGTGGCTGTTAAAACAGTGGGAACAGGACCAGAAAACGGTATTATTTATCACCCACGATGTAGAAGAGGCGCTTTTCTTATCCGGCAGGATCCTGGTGGTCGAGGAAACACCGATGACCCACCTGCGCTCCATTGAAGTTCCGGCCGCCTATCCGCGGACCCTGGAGGAACTGGCACGTCCGGAAATCCTTACATTAAAAGAAGAACTGATCCAGATGTTAAGGAGGAACCAGGCGTGAAAAAGAAAATCAGAAACAATTCCAGCCTTCCGGCTATGATCTTAATGTTTCTCCTGCTGTTTTTCTGGCAGGCAGCAGCAATGGGTGTGAATGCGGCTTATATCCTCCCTTCCCCGATCCAGATCCTGGTACGGCTCTGGGAACTTCGGGAACCGCTTTTTACGGCACATTTGCCGGCAACCATGTCTGTGGTAGCGATTGGCCTTGGCATCTCCATTGTGCTTGGCTTAGGTCTTGCTGTTTTGATGGATGCCAATGATACCGCAAGAAGGGCATTGTATCCGCTCATCATCGCGTCACAGACCATCCCAACTACAGCCCTGGCTCCGCTTTTTGTGCTGTGGTTCGGCTATTCCATCTGGGGAAAGGTGCTGGTTACGGTACTCATTACCTTTTTCCCGATCACCATCACCGTGTTTGACGGCTTTCAGTCCGTAAAAACCGAGATGGAAGAGCTGCTCTTTACCTTCGGGGCATCCCCTGTCCAGATCTTCTGGAAGCTGAAAGTACCGGCAGTTTTGCCGTATTTTTTTTCCGCGATCAAGATGGCAGTACCGCTTTCCATCATCGGAGCAGCAATTGGCGAATGGCTTGGGGCGCAGAATGGACTCGGCTACTTCAGCCGCCGTATGATGACGCAGTTAGATGGTGCCGGAGTCTTTGCACCGATTTTGTTATTGTCGGTGGTAGCCATGCTCTTTGTGTGGCTTGTCACACTGTTGGAAAAGCGGATGATCCGCTGGAGAAATGATTTATAGATAAAGAAGAATCCGGCTTTCCAGGATTCAATGCCTGCTGGCACGCATGCGTGAGCAGCAATGAAAAAAGTTATGGACAAATGAACAACGATAGATGACACGAATAATACATAAAAGTGAGGACTTTAACATTATGAAAAAAAGAACTTTGATCGCAACATTTACCGCAGCAGCTATGACCGTCGCAGCTCTTTCCGGCTGCTCAAACAGCGCAAAACCGGCAGAGACCTCTGCACAGGCTGAAACTACCGGCAAAGCAGAAGCAAGCGATGCAGAGACCAAAGAACAGGCTTCTGATGCTGCAAAAGATGAGAAAAAAGATCTCCGCGAAGTGAATGTGGTTCTGGACTGGTATCCGAACGCCATCCATACTTTCCTTTATACCGCGATTGAGCGTGGCTATTACGAGGAAGAGGGACTGGATGTTCAGATCCGTTTCCCGGCTAACGCAAACGATGCACTTTCCATGGTAGCTGCCGGAAAAGCCGAAATCGGCATGTACTACCAGCAGGACCTGATCCAGGCAGTGGCAAACCAGAAGGCATCGATCCGTTCCATCGGAGCCATTGTACAGTCTCCGCTGAACATCATCCTTTCCCTGAAGGATAAAAACATCACCAGCCCGAAAGATATGGTTGGAAAGACCATTGGTTACGGCGGGACCGTATTAAGTGAATCTTTGGTAAAATGCATGATGGAGTATGTGGGTGCGGATGCTTCCGACGTCAATCTGGTCGACGTTGGTTTTGACCTGATGAGCTCCATGACGACCGGCAATGTCGATGCCACGATCGGCTGTCTGGTGAACCACGAGGTTCCGCAGATGGAAGAAGAAGGCTTCGAATTAAACTATTTCCCGGTAAGCGGATATGGAATCCCAAATTACTATGAAGAAGTGTTCCTGACTAACAACAAGCTGCTGGAAGAAGAACCGGAAGTGGTAGAAGGATTCCTCCGTGCATCCAAGAAAGGTTTTGACGATTTCAAGACCGATCCGGATGGCTGCCTTGCGATCTTAATGAACAACCAGAACGAGGCAAACTTCCCGCTGACCCAGAGTGTAGAAGAGCAGTCCTGCAAGACGCTGCTTCCGCTCATGGAAACAGACTCCGCAGAGTTTTTAAGTCAGACCGAAGAATGCTGGCAGGAGAACATCGACTGGATGTTAGAAAACGGACTGATCGACAAAGCAGTGGATGTGTCCGATGTCATGAGCGTCATCGATATCCAATAACCATATTAACATATGACAAGGGCCGTGTGAGTTGCCGAAAGGCAACTCACACGGCCCTATTAAAGTGAATCAAATTGTTATTTAGCTCCCTGGCTAAGCCTGCTGTTCTGGTATTTTCCAGAGAGTGTGACATCTTCTCCGAACCAGTCAGGCGGTGTAAAGCGGTTCGCTTCTTCGATGGAAGAAAACTCTACTTCTGCGAGCATAAGCCCTTCGTATACGCCGGAAAATACATCGAGTTCGATGATGAGACTGGTGCCTTCTATGGGCTTTTTGTAGCGTGTTTTGGTGATGATGATTCCGTCGGCTTTGGAACGCAGGTGTTCGTAGGATTCTTTGGTGAGCGGAAGATTGTATTCTTCCCGTGCCAGGAGACCTTTGGATTTGTAGGTAAGGAAATATGCTTCATTTTCCTTTCGGACCCGTACTACCGGATTGGTACTCAAATATCCCTGTTCCATGGAAATGGATTCCCAGGAATGGTAATCTGAGGGTGGCGCTGAGACTAAAAATTTTCGTTCAATTTCCATAATTTCTCCTTTTTTGTCGAGTTTTGTATCCTTTTTCCTGTATATCTGAAAGTTTATAATTCTTTCCATAAGTATAACGGAAATCGTTGGAAAGATAAAGGGTTTGTGGTATGATAAATAGTAATGAAAAAATAAGCACAAACAAGGGGAGGGGTCAGGTGAATCATACTATGAAGAAAAACGTTGTTCTTCCGATTCTGCTGGCGGGTACTTTTGTGCTGACTGCATGCAGCCAGTCTGAAGCACCGGACGACAGACCGGTACACATTACCATGTGGCATTATTACAATGGAGCGCAGAAGGATCAATTCGATGAGCTGGTTCAGAAGTTCAATGATACTGTCGGACTGGATCAGAAAATTATTGTGGAAACATTCAGCAAAGGCAGTGTCACGGAATTAGAAGATGCAATTACTGCCAGCATGGATGGGAAAACAGGAAGCGATCCATTGCCGAATCTGTGTTCTTCTTATGCGGATACGGCATATAAACTGTATCAAAAAGACCTGCTTGTGGACTACAGACCGTTTTTGACAGACGAGGAATATAACAGTTATGTGTCCGGTTATGTGGAAGAGGGCAATTTCGGTTCGGAATCCTCCATGATGATATTCCCAATTGCAAAGTCAACCGAGGTCCTGACACTCAACAATACTGCCTGGGAGCCATTTGCAAAGGAAACCGGTGCATCCCTGGAAAATCTTTCTACCTGGGAAGGTCTGGCACAGACAGCCAAAAGTTATTATGAATGGACGGATGCGAAAACAGAGGAGCCAAACGACGGGCAGGCATTCTTTGGTCGAGATTCTTTTGCAAACTACATGCTGATCGGAAGTCATCAGCTTGGACATACGATTTATGTAAGTGAAGACGGTGCAATAAAAACCGATGCAGAGAAAGAAACGATGCGCAGACTCTGGGATCATTATTATGTACCTTATATCAGTGGTTATTATCTTGCAGAAGGAAAGTTCCGGAGCGATGACTTAAAGACTGGCCGGATTGCCGCATATGTGGGGTCTACCAGTGGGGCTGCTTATACACCGGAGCAGGTTACCTACGACGATGGTACAACTGAGGACATTACCTGCAGTCAGCTTCCTCTTCCGAATTTTGAGGGAACTGAGGCATGTGCAGTCCAGCAGGGGGCAGGTGTTGTCATGTTCGATGCCGATGAAAAAACAGAAAAAGCTGCCGTGACCTTTTTGAAATGGCTGACTGAGGACGAACAGAATGTATGCTTTTCTGCTGCATCCGGTTATCTTCCTGTGAAAGTAAGTGCCAATAATATGGAAGAAATCAACAATTATTTTAAGGAATCCGGGCAGGAACTGAATCCAAAACTGGAAGCTATGCTCCATACAGCGATTCCTCAGGTACAGCAGTACGAACTGTATACGACAAAACCTTTTGAACATGCGAATGATGCACGAAAGATAATCGATTCGACATTACCTGCACTGGCAAAAGCAAACAGAGAACAGGTACAGGCATTGCTTGCAGAGGGAAGTTCCCTTGCAGATGCAGTAGCACAGTATAGCACGGATGATATGTTTGAAGCGTGGTATGAAGACACAGAAAGCCAGCTGAACCATTTAGCTGATTGAGGTTGAGGCGCATGAAAAATGCAAGATCTATGAAATCCAGGCTTATTGTTCCGTTCTGCCTGATCCTGATATTTCAGACTGTTTTTATGATGATCTTTTTGTCGAATGGCACGGTGGCGAAAAGCCTATATGCAAATGAGATCGATTCCATAGAGAAAGATGTCCAGAACAGCGAACTTTTGCTGGAACGGGAGATGGTCCAGCACTGGCTCAACGATATCCGGACTTCTGTTACGGTTCAGAAAAAGATTCAAATCGTTCTGGAGGAACAAAACCGCCAGCCAGATGATATTCAGACAGACTGGCAGCTGAATGCATCTATTTTAAATGCGATCATGCCGGATGTTTTGGATCTGCTGCACCGAAGCTATGGAAATAGCATTTACGTAATATTAGACGGCCCTTCTTCCGCTCATAACAAGTCAGGGCACAAAGCCGGTGTAGGAGTCACGGATACGGACAGCAGCAGTTTTGCTGCCGACAATTCCGATTTACTTCTTGTAAGGGGAACGGCATCTGTTTCAAAAGATTACAAAATTCCACTCTCCAGAGACTGGCAGATGGATTATGACCTGTCACAGACAGAAGTCTCAGAGTATCCGTTTTATACCCCGTATACCATTGCAAAGAGTGCGAAAATCCTTGAAAGCACAGAGCAGTATGGGTATTTAAGCAGCATTTCCCCTGCACTTCAGACAGATACGGATGGGCTCAGTTATTCCATCCCGCTGGTGCTGGAAGATGGTTCTGTTGTTGGTGTTCTTGGCGGAACCCTGAATAAAACCCAGATTTATGCACTTTTGAAAAATGAACTTTTCCAAAGTGATGCAGATACCATTCAGCTGATTGCGGAAAAAAATACAGATGAAGTCCGGCTGACTCCGGTTCTGGCATACGGCTCGGCCTATAACTGCAGCTTTGGAAACAGGGAAAGCCTTTCTTATGTGGATACAAAATGGAAAGGAATCAAGAAGATCACAGATGAAAAGAACGACAGCTGGTATCTTACTTTCATGAAGCTTCCGATTTATGGAGCGGATTCTCCATACAGCCAGACAGAATGGATGATCGCAGTGCTGCGCAGGCAAAGCGTTATGGAATCGTTTTATCAGAAACTTCTGAACGGACTTTTAAAGGGATGCGCCTTTTCCCTGATTCCGGGAATTCTGTTTGCATTATTATATGGAGAGTATTTCACAAGTCCGATCCGGCGGCTGATCCGCCAGCTGCGTTCTTTCAAGAACGGAAGCCGCATCCGGCTGCAGCGGACATGGATCAGTGAACTGGATGAACTAAGCCGTGCAATCGAGCATTTAAGCGCGGATGTTGCAGAGTCTGCGCTGCGTATTTCGCGTATTCTGGATGCATCCGGAGTTCCGATTGGTGTGTTTGAATACCTCCCGGAGAGCAAACAGGTATTTTGCAGCCGCAGCCTTTTTGAACTTCTTGGTCTTCAGGAAATAGACGAAGAATATACCTATCTGGAATCAGAGGGGTTTGCAAAAATGATGCAGGTTCTTGGAACCGGAATCAAAGAGAGCGAAGATGTCCGTCTTTACCAGATTTCCCGCAATGGAGCGAACCGTTATCTGCGCCTGAAGATTGTAAAAACAGAACATGGAAATGAAACGGGTGTCCTTCTGGACGTATCAGAAGAAGTAGAAAAACAGAGACGCCTGGAACTGGAACGGGATTATGACCAGCTTACGGAACTTTACAACCGCGGAGCGTTCCGTAAGAACACGGAAAGTCTTTTAGACAGTGGAACGTTGTCCTGTGCTGCAATGGTTATGTGGGACCTTGATAATTTAAAGTATGTCAATGATACGTATGGACATGAAATGGGAGACCGTTACATTAAACTCTTTGCAGATCAGTTAAAGCAGCTTGTCGCTTTGGGGGCTATTGTAGAACGCCATTCCGGCGATGAATTTATGGCATTTTTGTGCGGGGAGAATGAAGAACAGATCCGTACGGAAATCCAGAAATTTTTTGCAGCTGCCCGAAATGTGGCTTTGAAAGTAGACGAAGACTACGAACTGCCGCTTCGTGCATCGGCCGGAATTACATGGTATCCGCGTCAGGCAAGAGATTTCTTGACACTGTCACGTTATGCGGACTTTGCCATGTATATGTCGAAACACAGCACAAAAGGGGTTTTGCAGGAATTTGATTTTTCCAGTTATCAGAAAAATGCTTATCTGCTTTCCGGACGAGAGGAACTGAACCAGCTATTGGAGCGTGATGATGTCCCGTTTGCACTTCAGCCAATCTTAAGCCGGGATGGAAGTGTATTTGGATATGAGGCACTGATGCGGCCGAACGGAAAAAATCTGAAAAATATCCAGGAAGCCTTGAATCTGGCAAAAAGCCAGGCAAAATTGCCACAGTTTGAACAACTGACCTGGGTCTGTGCATTAAAATGGTTCCGGGAACATGAAGCAGAATTGCCAAAAGGCAGTCATCTGTTCATCAATTCCATTGCAAACACGGCATTGTCTCAGGAATGTCTGGACAATCTGGTAGAAACTTATCCGGATCTTTTTAAGCGGATTGTGCTTGAGATCACGGAGGGAGAAGCAATCAACAGCGGTGATATGGAATTTAAGATCAGTTCCGTGAACCAGACAGGCGGTATGCTGGCACTGGATGATTTTGGCTCCGGATACAGCAGCGAAGGAACACTTCTGAATCTGGATGTTGATATCGTAAAGCTGGACATGGAACTGGTTCAGGGCATTCATGAAAATCCGGACAAGCAGGAAATGGCAGCAAATCTGATCCACTACTGCAAGGAACGAAAGATTCTGGTGCTTGCAGAGGGGGTAGAGCGGATTGAAGAACTCCATACCATGATGATGCTCGGGGCAGACTTGTTCCAGGGCTATTATCTTGGACGTCCGGAACTGGAAATCCGCCCGGTTAACCCTTATGTGATCCAGAAAATGCGGGCACTTTGTGAATTCTGATAAAATTAGGACTGGTAATTATAAAAAGTCTATGCTATAATGGTGAATTGAAGTGTGGCGCCCTGCCGGGACGGCCATACATAGATGTAAGGAGGAACCCATATTATGAGTTTACAGGTAGAAAAATTAGAAAAAAACATGGCGAAATTAACCGTAGAAGTACCGGCAGAGCAGTTTGAGGCAGCTCTTAAAACTTCCTATAACAAGAATAAAAACAAATTCAACATTCCTGGTTTCCGTAAAGGAAAAGCTCCGCAGGCAATGATCGAGAAAATGTACGGCGTGGGCGTTTTCTATGAGGACGCTGTAGACGAAGCAATCAACGCTTCCTACCCGGATGCTGCAAAAGAGAGCGGTCTTGAGATCGTTTCCAGACCGGAAATCTCCATCGAGCAGGTTGAGAAGGGCAAAGCATTCATCTACGTTGCAACCGTAGCTACCAAGCCGGAAGTTACCCTTGGTGAGTACAAAGGCATCGAAGTAGAGAAAGCAAAACCGGAAGTTACCGACGCTGACGTAGAGGCAGAGTTAAAGAAAGTTCAGGAGCAGAACTCCAGACTGGTAACCGTAGAAGACCGTGCAGTAGCAGATGGTGACCAGACCGTGATCGATTTCGAGGGCTTTGTAGATGGCAAGGCATTTGAGGGCGGCAAGGCAGAGGATTACACCCTGGTGATCGGTTCTCATTCTTTCATCGATACCTTCGAGGATCAGCTGATCGGCAAGAACATCGGTGAGGATGTAGAAGTAAACGTAACTTTCCCGGCTGAGTATCATGCAGCTGAGCTGGCTGGCAAGCCGGCAACTTTCAAGGTTAAGATCAAAGAGATCAAGATGAAAGAGCTTCCGGAGCTGAACGATGAGTTCGCAAGCGAAGTTTCTGAGTTCGAGACTCTCGACGCATACAAAGAGGATGTTAAGAACAAACTGGCTGAGACCAAGCAGGCACAGGCTACCGCTGAGAACGAGAACAACGTAGTACAGAAAGTTGTTGACAACGCTCAGATGGATATCCCGGCACCGATGGTTGACGAGCAGGTTCGCAACATGATCGAGGACTATGCACGCAGACTGCAGAGCCAGGGCATCAGCTTTGACCAGTATCTGCAGTTCACCGGCAGCACCATCGAGCAGCTCCAGGAGCAGATGCGTCCGCAGGCTGAGTTAAGACTGCGCACCCGTCTGGTACTCGAGGCTGTTGTAGCAGCTGAGAAGATCGAGCCGTCTGACGAGTTAGTAGAGGCTGAGATCAAGAAGATGTCTGAGAACTACAAGATGGACGTTGAGCAGATCAAGAACATTATGGGTGAGGCTGGAATGGCTCAGATGAAGGCTGATATGGCTGTTCAGGAGGCAGTAGATTTCCTGGTAGCTGAGGCTAAGTTAGTATAATATCTTCCAGAAAAGGAAATAGTATGATTATGACTAGGTGCAGATTTCGGGCCAGACCTGGAGTCTGCACCTATCATTGCAAAAGACAGGAAACCGTGAAGGTTGTCACTGGTACTTCCTGTGATGCAAGGAATGCAAGAAAAAACAGGAGGATTTGACGATGGCATTGGTACCTTATGTAATTGAACAGACCAGCAGAGGAGAACGCTCCTACGATATTTATTCCCGATTATTAAAAGAGAGAATTATTTTCCTTGGAGAAGAGGTGACCGACGTTTCAGCAAGTCTGATCGTCGCACAGCTTCTGTTCCTGGAGTCTGAGGATCCGGGCAAGGATATTAACTTATATATTAACAGCCCGGGAGGTTCCGTAACAGCTGGTATGGCGATCTACGATACCATGAATTACATCAAATGTGATGTATCTACGGTCTGCATCGGTATGGCAGCAAGTATGGGTGCATTTCTTCTGGCAGGCGGCGCAAAGGGAAAACGTTTCGCGCTTCCGAATGCAGAGGTGATGATCCATCAGCCATCCGGCGGTGCACAGGGTCAGGCAACGGAAATTCAGATTGTTGCAGAGAAAATCCTGCAGACCAAAAAGAAATTAAATGAGATTCTTGCAGCAAATACCGGTCAGCCGTATGAGGTCATCTGCCGCGACACAGAGCGTGACAACTATATGACTGCCGAAGAAGCGTTAAAATACGGCCTGATCGACCAGGTGATCGCAAAACACTAAAGCGGCTGTCTGACATGCAGGAATTGTTACAACCAGGAAAGGACAAGGTGTTATTTTATGCCGACAAGAACAGATGACAGGGTCAGATGCTCTTTCTGCGGAAAGACCCAGGATCAGGTAAGAAAACTGATTGCCGGTTCCAACAATGTATTTATCTGTGATGAATGTATCGAACTTTGCGGGGAAATCCTTGCAGAGGAATTGGATGAAAATGAAGAGGAAGTGGAACCTGTTTCACCTTTGGCAGGCATCAACCTGTTAAAACCGAAGGAGATCAAAGCATTCTTAGATGAGTATGTCATTGGGCAGGATGCAGCGAAAAAAGTGCTGTCTGTTGCAGTGTATAATCATTACAAACGGATTACTTCCGGCGCAGGAAGCGATGTCGATGTGCAGAAAAGCAATATTCTGATGCTGGGCCCGACTGGTTCTGGTAAAACCTATCTCGCACAGACACTTGCAAAGGTTTTAAATGTTCCATTTGCCATTGCAGATGCCACTGCTCTGACAGAAGCCGGTTATGTGGGTGAGGATGTAGAGAATATCCTTTTAAAGCTGATCCAGGCTGCAGATTATGATATCAGCAGGGCAGAATACGGGATCATTTACGTGGATGAGATCGATAAGATCACAAAGAAGTCCGAGAACGTTTCCATCACACGTGACGTATCCGGTGAGGGTGTCCAGCAGGCACTCTTAAAGATTCTGGAGGGTACCGTAGCAAGTGTACCGCCGCAGGGTGGAAGAAAACATCCGCATCAGGAACTGATCCAGATCGATACCACCAACATTCTGTTTATCTGCGGAGGTGCTTTTGACGGTCTGGAGAAGATCATTGAGAGCAGACTCAGCGCCGGCTCCATTGGATTTAATGCGGAAGTAGTCGATAAAAATAAAACAGATATCGATGAGCTTTTACGTCAGGTAGAGCCGCACGATTTGGTAAAATTCGGACTGATCCCGGAGTTTATTGGCCGTGTGCCGGTAACAGTTTCCCTAGATCTTCTGGATGAAGAGGCACTGACCCGCATCCTGACCGAGCCGAAGAACGCACTGACCAAGCAGTACCAGAAATTATTCGAACTGGACGGCGTAAAACTGGAGTTTACCCCGGAGGCTGTTGCTGAGGTTGCAAAACTTGCAGTCGCAAGAAAAACAGGCGCCAGAGGACTGCGTTCCATTTTGGAATCTGTGATGATGGATCTGATGTATGAGATTCCATCTGACAATAATATTGGCATCTGTACCATTACAAAAGATGTTGTAGACAAAACAGGAGAGCCGGAGCTGGTATACCGCGAAACGGCTGTGCCGCGCAAGACCCTCTCCCAGAGACTGAAGAAAGAAAAGTCCGACGAAATTGCTTAACTGTCATAAGCCGGATCGTAAAAAGGAGAATGGGAGCTTATGGCTCCCATTTTCTGCTTTTAAATCTTTTTAGGAGGAACCTGATGGAAGATACAAAAATTATAACAATGCCGGTGATTGCGCTTCGCGGTCTTACCATGCTTCCGGAAATGACCATCAGCTTCGATATCAGCCGCAAAAAATCGATTGCTGCAGTGGAAAAGGCTATGGTCAGTGACCAGCGCGTTTGTCTGGTTGCACAGAAAGATCCGGAAATTCAGGATCCGACATTGGAACAGCTTTGCCACATTGGTACCGCTTCTTACATAAAACAACTGGTGAAAATGCCAGGCGGAATTGTCCGTGTCATGGCCGAAGGACAGGAACGTGCAGAACTTCTGGATTTAGACAGTACGGAACCTGCCCTGATCGGTGAAATTTTGCTTACCGAAGAACAGGAATCGGATGTTGACGCAGCTGCTGCAGAAGCTATGTCCCGTATTTTAAAAGAAAAGCTGGAGTCCTATGGCCGTCAGCATCCCAAATTCAGCAAAGAGATCTTGCCGAATATGCTGCTTTGCGAAGACCTGGAAAGTCTGATGCTGCAGATGGCGAGCGAACTTCCCTGGGATTATAAGATCCGCCAGAATTATCTGGAGGAGACAACCCTGGCAGGACAGTATGAAGTGCTTTTATCAAACCTGATCCATGAAATCGAGGTATCCCAGATTCACCGCGAACTGCAGGAAAAGGTCAAAGAAAATATTGACAAAAACCAGAAAGATTATATTCTGAGAGAGCAGATGAAGGTCATACGGGAAGAACTCGGTGAGGACCTGATGTCTGATGCAGACGAATATGAAAAACAGCTGGCCGCCCTGAAAGCAGACAAAGAGGTGAAAGAAAAAATCCAGAAGGAAATCGACCGATTGAAAGGCATGCCCGGCGGCGGACAGGAAAGCAATGTGATTCGCACTTATATCGAGACCGTTCTGGAACTCCCGTGGAATAAAACATCCAAAGACAATAATGACTTAAAACACGCGAAAGAGATCCTCGAGGAAGATCATTATGGTCTGGAACAAGTGAAAGAACGCGTGCTGGAGTATCTGGCAGTTCGTGTCCTGTCAAAGAAAGGCAATAGTCCGATCATTTGTCTGGTGGGACCTCCGGGAACCGGTAAAACCTCCATTGCCCGCTCGGTTGCCCGTGCTTTAAACAAAAAGTACGTGCGCATCAGTCTGGGTGGTGTTCACGATGAAGCTGAGATCCGCGGTCACCGGAAAACCTATGTCGGCGCTATGCCAGGCCGCCTGGTCGACGGACTGCGTCAGGCAGGCGTAGCCAATCCACTGATGCTTTTGGATGAGATCGATAAAGTCAGCAGCGACTATAAAGGCGATACCTCATCTGCACTGCTGGAAGTACTGGACGGCGAACAGAATGTAAAGTTCCGTGACCATTATGTAGAGCTTCCAATCGATCTGTCGAATGTTTTATTCATTGCAACAGCGAATACGACCCAGACCATTCCGGGACCGCTCCTGGACCGTATGGAAGTTATTGAGGTTAACAGTTATACGGAAAATGAAAAGTTCCATATTGCGCGCGATTATCTGGTGGAAAAGCAGCGGGAGCGCTGTGGTCTGAAGAAGGATCAGATTGTCATTTCCGATTCTGCTCTGAAAAAGATCATCCACAATTACACACGCGAAGCCGGTGTGCGTAATCTGGAGCGCCGCATCGGAGAAATCTGCCGCAAATCCGCAAGAGAGTATCTGGAGCACAAAAAAGAGCATATTCGTGTCACAGAGTCTAACCTGGAAAAGTATCTCGGTAAGGAGAAAATTACCTTTGAGGATGCGAATGAAGAAGATCAGGTTGGCATTGTCCGCGGTCTCGCCTGGACCAGTGTGGGTGGTGACACCCTGCAGATTGAGGTCAATGTAATGCCTGGTAAGGGTGAATTGAAATTGACCGGACAGATGGGAGATGTTATGAAAGAATCTGCCATGACGGCTTTGACGTATGTCCGTTCCATCTGCCCGCAGTATGATGTGCCGGACGATTATTTTGCAAAGCATGATATTCATATCCACATTCCGGAAGGCGCTGTGCCGAAAGACGGTCCATCGGCCGGAATCACCATGGCGACTGCCATGTTCTCTGCTGTAGTAAACCGCAAGGTGCTGGCAAAAGTGGCTATGACAGGGGAAATTACCCTGCGCGGACGCGTACTTCCGATCGGTGGACTCAAGGAGAAGATTCTTGCCGCCAAGATGGCTCATATGGAGACGGTTCTGGTCCCAGAGAAAAACCGTGCCGACATTGCAGAATTATCGAAGGAAATTACCAGGGGACTGAATATCCTTTATATGAAGACTATGGATGATGTGCTGGCTGCAGCACTTGCATAACGGTAAAGTGAGGAAGAACGATGATTATTAAAAAAGCGGAACTGGAGACAGTCTGTGGCATTACCAGCACGCTGCCGGAAAATATTCTGCCGGAATTTGCTTTTGCAGGGAAGTCCAATGTAGGAAAATCTTCCCTGATCAATGGTCTGTTAAACCGCCGGGCCCTCGCGAGGACTTCCTCACAGCCTGGCAAGACCCAGACGATCAATTTTTATAATGTCAATGACAACCTGTATTTTGTCGATCTGCCGGGCTATGGTTACGCAAAGGTATCTGTTGAGGTAAAGGCCAAATGGGGCAAGATGATCGAACGGTATTTAAAGAAATCGAAAATGCTCAAATGCATTTTCCTTCTGATCGACATCCGGCACGATCCGTCTGCCAATGATAAGATGATGTACGACTGGATCGTTTCCAATGGGTATAAGCCGGTTATCGTTGCGACGAAGCTCGACAAATTAAAACGCAGCCAGATTCAGAAGCATGTGAAGATGGTGCGCGAGGGACTGGGGCTCGCCAAAGAAGATATCCTGATCCCGTTCTCTGCGGAGACCAAACAGGGGCGGGATGAGATCTGGGCACTGATCGATTCTTTACAGAATCCTGTTTCTGAAAGTGAAAACAGTTCCTTCAATACATTGCCGGACACCGGGGATGATCCTGATCCCAAATAGGATTTTACAAAAATTTCACTTGTATGTTTTTCAAATGTGTGATACCTTTTAGCTAATCCGTACAGGAGAAAAATAGCTGCTATTTACAAAAAAGGGTGAACGGCAGCGTTAAGGAGGATCTGTTATATGTCTCAGGAATACATTACATTTACTATCGGCAGCAAAAAGAACATTGCACTGATCGCTCATGATAACGAAAAGCCAAAACTGATCGCATGGTGCAAAGAACATAAAGGAGAGCTGGAAAAGCATAATCTGTATGGAACCGGCACAACTGCCCGCATGATCACGGATCAGACTGGACTTACCGTTAAGGGATACAACAGCGGTCCACTGGGGGGTGATCAGCAGATTGGCGCAAAGATCGTAGAAGGCGTGATCGATTTTGTCGTATTCTTTTCCGATCCGTTAACAGCCCAGCCTCATGACCCGGATGTGAAAGCCCTGATGCGAATCGCACAGGTCTATGATATTCCTATGGCGGTTAACAAAGCCACTGCGGATTTCATGATCACATCCTGCTTTATGAATAGCGATTACCAGCATGAGGTAATCAATTTTAAGCGCAATATCGAAGAGCGTGCAGAAACATTATAATGGGTATAAGAGAAGAGACCGGTGGCAAACCCGGTCTCCTGTTTTTAGAGGGAGGAAAGAAATCCATGAAAGTAGTAGATATGCATTGTGACACCATCTCGGAACTTTTTCAGGCCAGGGAGCGGGGAGAAACAGGATCCATTCTGGATAACCATTTTCATATTGATTTAAATAAGATGGAACAAGGAGACTATTTTCTGCAGAATTTTGCGATGTTTGTACATCTCGGAAGAGAACAGGATCCGTTTCATTATGCAATGAAGCTGGTGGATCTGTTTTATACGGAACTGGAGCAGTATGCAGATCAGATCCGTATCGTAAAAAGCTGGAAGGATATCGAAGAAAACCGGCATCAGGGCAGAATGTCAGCCATGCTGACACTGGAAGAGGGGGGCATCTGCAAAGGCGATCTGGCATGCCTGCGTGATTTTTACCGTCTGGGAGCCAGAATGATGACGATTACCTGGAATTTTCCAAATGAGCTTGGTTTCCCAAATGGAAAGGATGAGAGCGTCTCTCCGGCCAGGGCAGTTCCTGACACGGAGCATGGACTGACAGAAACCGGGATTGCTTTTCTGGAAGAAATGGAACGCCTCGGAATGATCATAGATATTTCGCATCTGAATGATGCAGGAATCTGGGACGTCTTCCGTTATACAAAAAAACCGTTTGTAGCAAGTCATTCCAACGCGCGGGCACTGGCACATCATCCGAGAAACTTAACCGATGAAATGATCCGGGCACTGGCAGAACGCGGAGGGGTGGCTGGTATTAACTATTATGCCCCATTTTTAAAAGACAGGGAAGACCAGTTCACGGGCTCTGGAGAGACAGTTTCTCAATATACACAAAAAAAGCCGCTGCACGGTCTGTGTAGCGACATGGTAGCGCATATGAAACATATGAAGCAGATCGGAGGCATCGGCTGCATTGGACTTGGCTCCGATTTTGACGGAATCAATACCATGACCGAGATGAAAGATGCTTCCGGCATGCAGCTTCTGGCAGATGAAATGAGCAGGGAAGGATTTACTACCGGGGAAATCGAGGCAGTATTTCACGATAACGTCCTGCGCGTTTACAAAGAACTTCTGTAACGGTTTCCTATGTTTCAAGGTTCGAACTTCTCTAAGAGATTGCCGCATGTGCGTTATGAGACGGTGATCTGCTCCAGACGATAGAGTAAAATCGTAACAGCCAGAAGATCGGCACAGCCGCCAGGACTGACATTCATATGGATATATTTCTGGTTCAGTTTTTTTAAGGCCTCGATTCCGGAAGCAGAAGAAGCGCCGCCTGCTTTTAAAATCTGGGCTGCTTCCGATTTTACATAGCCCTGTATAACCGTGTTGGCGCGGCTTAAGACGTTCGTGTCATCTACATTTGCCATGAGGGTGAGAAGCGTGTTTAAGTATGCCTCATTTTCGGACTGACCAGCCAGAAAGGCAGCGCGGAGGGCTGGCAGCGAAAACGTGCGGACGGAAGGGAAGCCTTTCTGGGCTTCTCCCCGGATGCCTTTTGTGCTGTAGCGCAGATAAAGCAGTTCCCCATGCGTTTTCGGGTTTTTCCGGTCAATCTTTTGAAAATCTTTGCGCATGGCGTCATAGCAGAGATAACCGGAAAGCATCAGGATTTTTTCTGCATCAAATTTTTGGTGGCGTTTGTAAAAAAGGCCTGCTGCCGCGGCAATGGTTCCGACGGAAAAGATCATGCCTTTATGGGTATTGACACCATGGGTGGCCTGAAACATGGCTGTTTCTGCTTCCATTCCGATCGGACGAATGCTTTCAAATAATGCATTAAAATCTGTGTTTTCCCAGGTGTTTCCTGCTTCAAACATGCGTTTTAAATATGGGACGATCGCATTGGTGCTGGCTTCAAACGTATCGTAATTCATATCAGTATGCGCGCCGCTGTCGTGGCGGTCTACAAGCCCTGGTTTTGGTGTTGCACCAACTTCGGCCATGAGTGCGTAGGCACATTCTTTGGCAAAAAGAGAAGAAATCATAAATACCAGTCCCTCCACAATATGTAATTATGCTGTCGCAGTTTATGTGCTGCGCAAACTGCAACATTTTTTACAGACTTTCCAGAATATGTTCAATTTCTAATGTGAGTTCAGCAACCGTATGTCTGCGGCTGCGGCTGCAGACATGAGCCGGCTGTTTACAGAGCAGACAGGTCCTTGGCGCAAATCCGAGCTCTTCCCGTGACACTTTGCTTCCGTCCGCGCGGAGTACATCGATATCGAATAAACGGCCAATGCGATCCTGGTCTTCCAAAGTGATCATTAGTTCTTTTACAAAATTTGGATTTGCATCTACGCTGTAAAAAGCCTCGTAGCCGGTTTTTGCTTTTATGGTTTCCATATGCTGGATGAGCAGCAGCCGTTCTTTTAATAAGGCTTCAATCCGCTGGCACCCTGCAGCGAAGGCATTTGGAACACCTGGAAGAACCTTAACCGGTCCTGGTATATTTAATGTAAAACTGATCAGACATTTTTTGTACTGCTGCAGCAATTTCGTTTGCAGGCAGCAGCGCTCTTCTCTTGCTGTAAGCATTTCCTGCAGACTAACTTCTTCCATGAAAATCCCCCTGTAAGTGAATCATATATATGCCAATAAAGCTCCCCATTTCCCCCGTATGGCAAGCATTTTTCACGATCATTTGGCAGAAATCGGATTTGAATGCCATTGGTTTTGAAACAGAAGCTTTACTGGATTTCAGAACATTACTTCGTTGTTACAGGATTTATTATAGGTTAAATTTTAAAAAAGTGCAAATACTTAATAAGTTATGACCTATATAAAGAAAACCTTATCACTTTAATGCGTTGAATTTACACGAATTTAAAGTATTAAAATTGACGCGGCGCAAAAAGTGTAGTATGATGGAAAAAGTTCAAGCAATATTCTGAAATCAGAATAGGAAGAAAAGGGAGGGTAATATTATGAAAAAATCAAAAAAAGCACTTGCACTCATTTTGGCTGGAGTGATGGCTGCATCCATGACAGCATGTGGTTCTGGTAAAACCGCAGAAACGACACAGGCAGCAGCAGACGCTAAGACGGAAGACACAAAGGCAGCAGAATCCGGAGAATCCAAAGATGCTGCATCCGGGGATGCCAAATATACCGTAGGCATCTGCCAGCTGGTACAGCATGTTGCATTGGATGCTGCGACCGAAGGATTTAAAGATGCGCTGACTGAGGAACTTGGCGATCAGGTCACCTTTGACGAGCAGAACGCACAGGGCGATTCCAATACCTGCGCTACCATTATCAACAGCTTTGTATCGGAAGATGTGGACCTGATCCTTGCAAACGCGACCGCAGCACTTCAGGCTGCACAGGCTGGCACCGACACGATTCCGGTACTTGGAACCGCAGTTACGGAATATGGTGTGGCTCTTGGCATCGATGGATTCGATGGAACCGTGGGCGGCAATATTTCCGGAACTTCTGATCTGGCTCCGTTAAATGAGCAGGCAGCTATGATAAAAGAGCTGTTCTCGGATGCCAAGAAGGTAGGACTTTTGTATTGTTCCGCAGAAGCAAACTCCCAGTATCAGGTAGATACGGTAAAGGCAGAACTGGAAAAACTTGGTTATACCTGTGAATACTATGCATTTTCTGATTCCAACGATCTGGCTACCATTGCTACCAACGCAGCAAATAATTCAGATGTGATCTATATTCCGACTGACAATACCGCAGCAGCAAATACAGAAATTATCAATAATATCTGCCAGCCTGCCGGTGTTCCGATCATTGCAGGAGAAGAGGGCATCTGCAGCGGATGTGGTGTCGCAACCCTTTCCATCAGTTACTATGATCTTGGTGTTGCAACCGGCAAGATGGCAGCAAAGATTTTAACTGGCGAGTCCAATGTATCCGAGATGCCGATCGAATATGCTCCACAGTTTACCAAGAAATATAACAAAACCATTTGCGAAGCACTTGGTGTTGCCGTTCCGGATGATTACGTTGCGATTGAGGAGTAACTGATATATGATGAGTTTGATAAATGCACTGCCTGGTGCAGTGGCACAGGGACTGATCTGGGGAATTATGGCAATTGGAGTTTATCTGACCTTCCGTATCCTGGACATTGCAGATCTGACCGTAGATGGATCTCTTGGAACCGGAGGTGCAGTATGCATTATGCTGATGCTCTCTGGACATAATGTGTGGACAGCTATGGCAGGTGCTACGATAGCCGGTATGGCGGCAGGTCTGGCAACCGGAATTCTTCATACTTTTATGGGAATTCCGGCGATCCTTGCCGGAATCCTGACCCAGCTTGGTCTGTATTCCATCAACTTAAAGACCATGGGAAAATCCAATCAGGCCATTAACGTGGATAAATTTGATCTTTTGGTTTCCTTGCGCTTTATCCGCAAGGTTCCATTTTACAAAAATACGATCTTGATCGTAGCGATCGCGATCATCGTTCTGATCGTTGTCTTGTACTGGTTTTTCGGTACAGAACTTGGCTGTTCCTTAAGGGCAACCGGATGCAACGATAAAATGGCCCGTGCACAGGGCATCAACACCGATTTTAACCGAGTTCTGGGGCTTATGATATCCAATGGTCTGGTAGCGCTCTCCGGAGCTATGCTGTGTCAGTATCAGGGATTTGCCGATATCAATATGGGACGCGGCGCAATCGTGATCGGTCTTGCCGCAGTAATCATCGGAGAAGCAATCTTCGGAAAAATATTCCGTAATTTCGGCTTCAAACTGCTTGCAGTTGCCCTTGGCTCCATTATTTATTATCTGGTGCTTCAGGTTGTGATCTGGCTTGGTATTGATACGGATCTGCTGAAACTTCTGTCTGCAGCCGTGGTTGCTGTATTTCTGGCAATTCCTACCTGGAAGAACCGTTATTTTTCAAAAATGGGAAAGAGAGGGTAGTGAATGATGCTGGAGATTAAAAATATCACAAAGACCTTTAATAAGGGCACTGTGAATGAAAAGAAAGCCCTCCGCGGTGTGAATCTCACCTTGAATGACGGGGATTTTGTAACAGTGATCGGCGGAAACGGAGCAGGCAAGTCGACGCTTTTAAATGCGATTGCAGGTGTCTGGCCAATTGACAGTGGTGCGATCGTCATTGACGGAAAAGACGTGACCAGACTTCCAGAGTATAAACGTGCAGCGTTTCTGGGACGTGTGTTTCAGGATCCGATGAATGGAACTGCTGCGACCATGGGAATTGAAGAAAATCTGGCATTGGCATTGCGCCGCGGAAAGGTCCGCAGCTTAAAACCAGGAATCAAAAATGAGGAACGCAAGCTGTATAGGGATATGTTAAAACGCCTCGGACTTGGTCTGGAAGACCGTTTAACCTCCAAAGTGGGACTCCTTTCCGGCGGACAGCGTCAGGCTCTGACCTTACTGATGTCTACCCTGCAGAGACCGAAATTATTGCTTTTGGATGAACATACAGCCGCTCTGGATCCGAAGACAGCAAAAAAGGTGCTCGATCTGACTGCGGAAATGGTCGAAGAGCAAAAGTTAACCACATTGATGATCACCCACAATATGCGCGATGCGATCCAGATGGGAAACCGCCTGATCATGATGCATGAGGGAAATGTTATTTATGATGTGGCGGGAGAAAAAAAGAAGCGTCTGACCGTCGAGGATCTTCTTCATAAATTTGAGGAAGCCAGCGGAGAAGAGTTTGCAAACGATCGTATGATCCTTGCAAAATAGTGGAAAAATCCATTTGAATAATCAGAAAAAAAGAATCAAACCGGCAGAGTGTAAAAAAGTTTGGCACTCTGCCGGTTTTGTGTTATACTAAATAGGGAAATAAAAGACAGAATATGATTTCCAAAGGGGGACATCTTATGGATAAACACAAACTTGTTATTACGATAGAGCGTCAGTACGGAAGTGGTGGACGAATTGTCGGCAAAAAACTGGCAGAGGATTTAAACATTCCATTTTATGACGATGAAATTTTAAGTATGACAGCTGAAAAAAGTGCGGTCGGAGAACGCTATTTCCGTCTTGCAGATGAAAAAGCCGGAAATAACCTGCTGAGAAAAATTGTAGGCAATCTGCACCTGCCGTCTGGTATTTTTGATGAGCCGAAAAAAGAGGGCGATGTAACTTCGCCAGATAACCTGTTCCGGTTTCAGTCAGAAGTGATCCGGGAACTGGCAGCTGCACAGTCCTGTGTCATTGTGGGCCGGTGTGCAGACTATATTCTGGAAACCGCAGGAAAAGAGGATCTGATCAAAATATTTGTTTATGCGGATATTTCTACCTGTGTACGCAGAACGCAGGAAACAGACGGTATTACCGATACCAAAGAGGCCTTAAACAAGTTAAACAAGATCACGAAACAGCGCAGAGCGTATCATAAGTATTTTACCGGTAAGGAATGGGAAGATTTAACGAATTATGATTTGCCGATCAATGCCAGCAAACTGGAACTCGATCAGGTTGTGGAACTCATCAAGGATTATATCCGAATGGTCGGCTATGATATTTCATAATCGGACAACGAAAAACGGCAGTCAGATAACGGGGCGACGAAGTGACCGGATAACAAAGTGACATACGATAAGATCGAAAAGAGCCAGCAGATACTGTGTCTGCTGGCTCTTTTCGATTTCGCTGCATATCGAGGAAAGGTATCCTCTGCCTGGTGTGGCATTTTGCGTATTTGATATTATTTCTTTGTGATCTTTGTGATCTGGATTTCTTTGTCGTTGATGGAACCCTCGTACTGAATCTGAAGGGTGTCACCTTCTGCATACTGGCTTAAGTCCGTATCACTGGAAACAAAGGTGAAGAAATCGCCGGTCTGTGCTTCGAGAACGATATGATCTCCATCCTCACCGATCTGTGCAACTTTACCTACGAAAGCATTGATCTTGGCTTCATCAGAATCTTTTGCGTCTGCAGCAACGATCTTGATTGCCAGCGGCTCGTCGTCCAGGTCGCCGAGGTAGGTAACTTCAACGTCTGCGTCTGCCTTGATGCCATCTGTTCCGACTACATAAGCATTGCCGGTCAGAATCTTATATTCTTCTCCGTCTACTTCCAGGGTCATCGTGTCAGAAGCTACTTCCTTAACGGTTCCTTCTGCAACCGGATCCATGGACTGCTCTAACATGGAAGCGGTAACTTCCATGGCAATAACAGGTACCGGGTCGTCCGTAGTTTCTGCCGGGAACGTGATATCTACCCAGTCGCCTTCAGAAAGCGGGAATTCTTTGGTTACGTCTGCACTGGAGATATCGTATTTCTTTTCTTCATCGCTATAGTCGTCTTTTATGGTAAGAACATCACCGTCAATCGCTGTGATCACACCACTGGTATAATCTTCATCAACTTCTGCCTCCGTAGTAGACTCTGCTACCGTCGTTTCTTCCGGAGCAGCGGTAGTCTCGGTTGCTTTTTTTCCGGAACAGGCTGCTGCACTGATGGAAACTGCTGCGATTGCAGTAAACAATAATGCCTTTTTCATAATAATATCACTCCTCTGATCTTTCTTTGTCAATTCATACTTTTGGAACCAACAAACAAGAGTTTACTACAAAGCAGATGAAAAAGCCATTGATTTTTTATTAAGTTTTCCGGAAAATGGTGAACATTTGGTGAACTTCAGTATTTGCTCAATACAAAAATCCGATTCTTTCAGAATGGCATTTACGTATTTACGCCATCATGCGGAATAATCCAATGACTTTCCCCAGAATCTCTACATGATCCGTGATGATCGGATCCATGGCATCGTTTTCCGGCTGGAGACGGTAGTGCCCGTTTTCCTTGTAAAACCGTTTGACTGTGGCAGAATCATCGACAAGTGCGACAACGATCTCTCCGTTTTCTGCCGTATTGGTCTGCTCGACGATGACCTTATCGCCGCTATAGATTCCCGCATTGACCATACTTTCCCCTTTGACTTTTAACATAAAGGTATCTTTGTTTGGAAGTATTTCAGCCGGAATCGGAAAATAGTCTTCGATGTGCTCCTGTGCCAGAATCGGTTCTCCGGCAGCTACTGTACCAATTACAGGAACCTGAACCATTTCCCGGCGGTTTAATGCAAATTCATCGTCCAGGATTTCAATGGCGCGTGGTTTGGTCGGATCTCTGCGTATGTATCCATTTGCCTCCAGGGATTCCAGATGAGAGTGGACCGATGAGGTCGACTTAAGCTGAACTGCTTCGCAGATCTCACGTACTGCAGGCGGATAGCCCTTTTTCAAAATACATTCTTTGATATATGATAAAATTTCCTGTTGTTTTGCTGTAATTTTACCCTGACCCATCATCATTCCTCCATGCGGATATATTCAATATAAAGTGTTTCTTTTTTATAGGATTATAGTAGCATAGTTTTACTCAAAAAGCAAACTTTTGTTCGTTTTTCTTGGAAAACATATTGACAAACATTTGTTCGAAACGTATAATGACAGCATAACAAACGTACGTTCGGAATATTTTTACGCAGGGGGAATCTTTATGAAAACAGGCAGAAATACGAAACGCAGATTACGGAACCTTATGGTTATTTTATTAATGATTCTGGCATTTTGCTCTGGTTTTTTCGGACACACCTTGTTGAACGCGAGGGCAGAAGAGAAAGCTGCAGTACAATTGAACCGTTATTATACCAGTGTACAGCTTCGTCAGGGGGATAATCTCTGGAATCTCGCGGATCAGTATTATAAAGGGAGCGGTTATTCCAAAGCAGAATATGTCGAGGAATTGAAACGCATGAATGGTTTGAAATCCGAACAGATTCATTCCGGAGAATTTCTGACAGTCGTATATTTTGCTGAATAACTTGCATAAGGCGTTGGCAGTCGTTATAATTATGTTTGTTTTGAAATCATACTACTAGAATTCTTATATACCCACTCAGTGCCTGAGATGGGATATGATATTAATTTGACTAAGGAGTAATTTATGCTGCATACAAACATCATAAAAGTAACAGATCTGCAGATGCCGGAATTGGAAGTCTATACGAGATTGTCGGAAAATCAGCTTTTCCATTATTTTGAACCGGATACTGGAATTTTTATAGCAGAAAGCCCAATTGTAATTGGACGGGCACTGGATGCTGGATATATCCCGGTTTCAATCCTAGCAGAAGAAAACGAGCTGGACAAGGCAGCTGCTGAAATTCTTGCCCGTTGTGGGAATGTTCCAATCTATACAGCCCCTATGGAAGTATTAACAAAATTGACCGGGTTTGCATTAACAAGAGGACTTCTTTGCGCCATGCGCAGGAAGCACCTGCCATCCATTGAGACCGTCTGTTCCGGGGCAAGGCGTATTGCTGTTTTGGAAAATGTGATGAATCCTACCAATGTGGGAGCGATATTTCGTTCAGCCGCAGCATTGAATATGGATGCGGTTCTGTTAACCTCTGGCTGCAGTGATCCCCTGTACAGACGCGCAATCCGGGTGAGTATGGGAACGGTTTTCCAAATCCCGTGGACTGTGTTCGAACGAAACGGTACATGGCCGCGCCCCGCGATGGATACGTTACACCAGCTTGGTTTCAAGACAGCTGCCATGGCATTGACGGATCAGTCTGTACGCATTGACGACCCGGCTGTGCTTGCAGAAGAAAAACTTGCCATTGTACTTGGAACCGAAGGAGATGGACTTGCACAAGATACCATTGCAGATTGTGACTATACCATCCGTATTCCCATGACA
The DNA here is from genome assembly GCF_003481825.1 of Clostridium sp. OM02-18AC. Taxonomy (GTDB): domain Bacteria; phylum Bacillota; class Clostridia; order Lachnospirales; family Lachnospiraceae; genus Brotaphodocola. The sequence goes on from NZ_QULW01000021.1 coordinate 31,812, forward strand.
CATGGAGTGGATTCTCTGAATGTAGCCGCTGCAAGTGCAGTAGCTTTCTGGCAGCTTGGAAATCAGAGAGTGGAGGGAAACGCGTAACATGACCATCCGAAGACAGTTTATTCGTTATGTATCCCTGAATATGCTGGGCATGCTTGGAATGTCGCTCTACATTTTAGCAGATACATTTTTTATTGCCAAAGCAGTTGGTGCCAACGGTATTACAGCACTGAATCTGGTATTGCCTCTTTATAATCTGATTTTTGCATTTGGAGCCATGATTGGTGTAGGTTCGGCAATTCGCTTTGCCGTAGAGCGCAACCACGGAATAAAAGAAGCGGAAGGATACTTTTTTCATGCCTTGGCCTGGGCTACTGTTCTAAGTCTGGTGTTTGTGTTTGCAGGAATCTTTTTCCCGGGAAAAATCATTCATATTCTTGGGGGAGATGAGCAGATTGTTGCTACTGGTATTTTATATACCCGTATTTTTCTCATGTTTGCGCCTTTTTTCATGTGGAACCATATTGTCAGTGCATTTGTGAGAAATGACGGGGATCCATCCATTGCCATGTTTGCAACACTTGGGAGCAATCTGTTTAACATTGTGTTTGACTATGTTTTGATGTTCCCATTTGGTCTCTCTATGGCTGGAGCAGCGTTGGCAACCGCGCTGTCTCCAATTGTCAGTATTTTCATTTGTATGAAACATTTCCGGTCTTCGCGGAATACGATTTTGTTCAAACCGGTTCCGTTGTCGATCCGGAAGTTGTTTTTTTCCTGTCAGGTTGGTGTGTCTGCTTTTGTGGGGGAAATTTCTTCCGGAGTCATTACCGTGGCATTTAATACCATTATCTTAGGGTTGTCCGGGAATGTCGGAGTAGCGGCATATGGTGTTGTAGCCAACTTTTCTCTGGTTGCAGTCGCTCTTTTCAATGGAATTGCCCAGGGGTCCCAGCCACTCATCAGTCGTTTTTATGGGCAGGGTGACAAAAACAGTTTAAAGACGGTAATTGGTTTGGCTCTGAAAACTGCATTGTGCGTTGCCGCTGTATTGTTAGTAAGTGTCCAGATCTGGTCAAAACCGATGGCTGGTATTTTTAACCGGGAACAGGATATGGAACTTGCCAGTCTTGCTGAACAGGGATTGCGGATTTATTTTACCGGCTTTTTATTCGCTGGAATTAATATTGTGGGAGCAAACATACTCAGCGCGGTAGAATCGGTTCAATGGGCTTTTTTATCTTCCATGTCACGCGGGTTTATTGCAATCCTGACATGTGCATGTTTGCTATCTTTTTTATTTGGTATGAATGGAGTATGGCTAGCATTCCCATGTGCGGAGCTCATGACAATGCTGCTGACTCTGACTGGCATAAAAAAGTTTAACCGTTGACATCTAAAAAACTCTGTGCTATGCTATCATCTGATTGAAACAGTTACAAATGAATATAAGTGCGCGGGAGCCTGTGTGACAGGCTGAGAGGAAGATGAATCTTCGACCGTACCTGATTTGGGTAATGCCAACGGAGGGAAGCAAGAACGATAGAATGCATCTTCTGCGAGTTACCGGAAGATGCATTTTTATTGCTTTGCATGTCGAGGAGGCGCCACTGGCGCGTCCGCTGACTTTATAGGAATTGCCTCCTATGGAGCAAAAAGCGCTCCGCCAGGATGCGCATGGCGTTCCATTTTGTTTCATGAAAAATAGAATCTGACTGCACAACAGATATGAGAAAGAATCCGGAAATTGTGATCTGGTTTTCTGAAATCGGCATTTTTCTGTTGGAAAAGATGGCCGGAGGGGGAGCGCCCTGCAGCCAGGCAGGAGGAGTTGATATAGCGATGGGAATCCGTGTTTTCGGAGTGAGAGGAAGTAAGAGAACTTCGACCGAACAAGGGATTTTTGTCGCTAAAAGCAGAAATCATTCCCCTTTCTGGCGTCAGAAATCCGAAAAAACAGGAGGATGAAAATGGAAAAACAAAGAATGAAAACGTTTCGCATGGTATTTCTGGCTATGATGGTTGCAATTGGAGTGGTTATTTCTCCAATTCTGAGAATTGAGGGAATGTGTCCTACGGCCCATTTGATCAATATTACCTGTTCTGTATTTATGGGACCGTGGTATTCTCTGCTGTGTGCATGCATGATTGGCGTAATCCGCATGATGTTTATGGGAATTCCGCCATTAGCTTTAACAGGTGCTGTGTTTGGTGCATTTTTATCTGGTGTGCTCTATCGGGCATCAAAGGGAAAAATTATCTGTGCAGTGATTGGCGAAATCATTGGAACGGGTATCATTGGCTCTATCGTCTCTTATCCGGTTATGGCATTTATCATGGGCAGGGATGGACTCAATGCATTTTATTATACCCCGATGTTTATCTCTGCAACCATTATGGGTGGCATCGCAGCCTATGTATTTTTAAAGGCGCTTAGCCAGACCGGGATGCTTGCAAAATTTCAGGAAAGTCTTGGTGCAAAAGTATATGACAGAAATCGAAGAAACAAAGAAGGAAACAACAGTACAGCAGGTTATGCTGGAAATGCTGGAAATTCGAAAGCATACGAAAAGAAACGCTTCGCTGATTCATTGCATTACGAATCCCATATCGATTCATGACTGTGCGAACATCATTCTGGCGACGGGAGCCCGCCCCATTATGGCAGAGCATCCGAAAGAAGTAGAGGAAATAACAGAAGTGGCGTCAGCTCTCATGTTGAATCTTGGAAATATTACGGATGCACGTATGGAATCCATGAAGCGTTCACTCGATGTTGCGAATCGAAAAAAGATTCCGGTGCTTATCGATCTGGTCGGGGTTACCTGCAGTAAACTTCGCCGGGATTTTGCAAGACAGCTTTTTACGGAGGGTACCTTTTCTGTGATAAAGGGAAACATTTCTGAAATCCTGGCAGTTGCAAACCTTCCCTTCCATGGGACTGGAATTGATGCCGGAGCACAGGATGCGATATCCTCGGAAAATGAAGCGTTGTATTGTAAAATTGCCAAAGAACTGGCGGCTCATTTTGGGTGCGCGGTTATGGCAACAGGCAAACAGGACCTGATCGCAGATAAAGACAGTGTTTTTCTGGTATCAAACGGTCATGAGGCATTGTCTGGAATTACGGGAACCGGCTGTATGGTGGGAGCACTGACTGCGGCATACCTTCCCGCAAGCGTAGCACTGGCTTTTGCCGGTACACCTGCTGCATTGCTGGCAGCCATTACCATGGGAATCTCAGGAGAACATGCCGCATCCGGCTCCAGAGGTCCCGGAAGCTTTCAGGCAGCTCTTCTGGATGAGGTTTTCTGCATGACCGACAGTCAGCTGCAGAATCAAGCACAGATACGCCGTATCAGGTAACACAGATGCCATTCATAGAAAAGAGGAACTTAAGATGAAAAACAACCTGGATTTAAGCTTATATCTTGTAACTGACAGTACTTACCATACCGAAGAATCTCTTCTTTATACCGTAGAGGAAGCGTGCAAGGGTGGTGTTACCATGGTGCAGCTTCGCGAGAAGAATACCGGCGGGCGGGATTATCTGGAAAAAGCCTGCAAGCTTCGTGCGATTACAGACCGTTATCATATTCCGCTGATCATCGATGACCGTGTGGATGTTGCCATGGCCTGCGGTGCTGCCGGTGTTCATGTTGGTGCATCAGACCTTCCGGTAGCAGAGGTTCGCCGTCTTCTCGGACCGGATAAAATTGTGGGAGCAACCGCTAAAACCGTTGAAGCTGCGCAGAAGGCTTACCAGGATGGCGCAGATTACCTTGGAGTCGGAGCAATTTATCCGACCACAACCAAGGTGACCACCGTGCTCACAGAGGTTTCTACACTGGCTGCCATCTGCAAGGCCGTTCCGATCCCGGCGGTTGCCATCGGAGGACTGAACCGGAAAAATATGGATATTTTAAAGGGGAGCGGAGCGGACGGTATTGCAGTGGTATCTGCTATCATGAAAGCAGATGACCCGAAAAAAGCAGCCGAAGAGCTGCTTGCTGCAGTGAAGGAGCTTTGATCACAGATTTTTCTTTTTGTATAGAAACCAGGATGCGGCAGCAGAAAAGCAGGCCAGATATAATACCAGAATCCAGATCCCTGTGAAGGAGAATGCTTCCTGATTGGCAATCTGCCGCAGGGCAGCACTGGTCTGTGACAGAGGAAGCCAGCTGATCAGCTGGCGGATCCCGTCAGGCATATTCTGGGCGGAGAAAAAGGTGTTGCACAGATACGCCATCGGCATGATAACATAGTTTGAAAACCGCGGCACATCTGCATGGTTTTTCGCGTAAAAAGAAACTACAACACCAATGGTGGAGAACACCGCTCCGTTCAGAAACATAAACAGAAATGACCAGCCGTTAAAGCAGAGGCCGGTCCGCAGAGGAAGGACCAGAAGTATGATCACACTTCCCGCATAGACACCGCGCAGACTTCCGCCGATGATCTGACCCGCAATAAACTGCCAGAGAGGAGTCGGCGAGATCATGACCTGGTCAAATGCTTTTTCATACAGGCGCTGTACATTCAGTGTCTGGGCAATGGCATTGAAGCTTCCGTTCATGGTAGTAAGAGCCACTACCCCTGGGATCAGAAAGTTCAGATAGGGCTGGCCGTGTGATACGGTCTGGACACCAAAGCCGAATACCAGAATATACAGGAGCGGAGCAATCATGGCTGCGGATGTGATCTTAAAAAAATTGTGGTGGAATTCCACCCATTTTTCCCATAATACAGTAAGAATTCCCATGGTCATCTGCGCTCCATTTCTTTTCCGATGTGCTCAAGAAAGACATCTTCCAGCGTTGTATTGCGCAGTGATGTCTCATATGGCGAGTCGGACAGATAACGGATTGCTTCCTCCTTCTCTGAAAAATAATGGCATCTGACACCCTCCGGTTTTGTTTCATCTACCGCATAGCGCCCAAGCACTTCAATCATGTGCCTGGGCGTATCAGTTTCTCTCAGCACACCGCGGCACATAAAGCCGACACGGTCGCAGAGTGATTCAGCCTCTTCCATATAATGTGTAGTAAGAAGAATCGTCAGATTCTGTTGGTTCAGCTTTTTTAAAAGATTCCACATCTGTCTGCGGGCCAGAGCATCCATTCCGGCTGTTGGCTCATCCAGCAATAATATTTCCGGTTCTGTTAACAGTGCACGGCAGACCATCAGTTTTCTTTTCATTCCGCCAGACAGCTTCCGGACGGTTCTTTTCCGGTAATCCAGCAGTTCACAAAAGTTCAATAATTGTTCTGAACGTTCCCGTATTTTTTTTAATGGCATATAGTAAAGACGTCCCTGATATTCCATGATCTCATCCATAGTCATGTCCTGACGCATCGAGTACTCCTGTGTAACGACGCTGAGCTTTCTTTTTAACCGGTCATTTTGCCTGGTCAGCGGTTCTCCGTCAATCTGAATGGAGCCTTTGGTAGGAAGCAGAAGTGTAGACAGCATGCTGATCGTTGTTGTTTTTCCTGCACCATTTGGCCCCAGAAGTCCAAAAAACTCTCCGGTTTCGATCGTAAGGTTCAGATGATCCACCGCAAGGAACTTATCATATTGTTTTGTTAGATCTTGTAATTTAATCATGCGGTTCCTCTTTTACAACAATAATAGAATAATAGCTTGCCTGATCCGGTATTTCGTCAATACAGTGATAGATATGCTCGTCCGGCATGCCGCAGTTTTCAATCATGGAGCAGGTTGTATTGCTGCGTTTTAGAGCTTCTTTTACAAGCGGCATTTTGGAAGCAGCTTTCATCAGCACTTTTGTTCCCGAAAGGTTCAGTGCATCTTCGACTCCATAGGTAGATGGGATGATATGGATCTGCTCAGAACGGTCTGCAAGACTATCTTCAAGCTTGGCGCTGACAGCACAGAATGACGGAATTCCATTGATGATCTTTGCATCATATCCGCGGGCTTTTACCAGACGGTGAATGTAAATATAAGTGCTGTAGATGGTCGGATCTCCAAGGGTAAGACAGGCTACATCCAGTCCCTGTTCCAGCTTTTCTATGATTCGGTCCGCTGCGGTCTGATATGCAGCGTCCAGAACAGCCCGGTCTTTTGTCATGGGTGTGGTAAGATCCAGACATTCTTTCTGATCGAGATTCTTAACAATGCCGCTTGCAATCCGGTAAGCGACTGCCTTTCCCTTGCCATCTGCCGGTACCGCAAGGACCGGACAGCATTTAATTGTGTCGACTGCAAGATAGGTCATAAGGCGAGGATCTCCAGGACCAACACCAACACCGTATAACGTTCCATTCATAATGTTTCTTCCTTTCGTTCTTAAAAGTGAAAAATTTATTTACTTTTTAATTCTATGGTTCCCGCAATTTCACTACATTTCTGGCACTTCTTCTCCGTTCATCTTCCAGTGCGGCGTAGTGTTTTTTGGTGGTGTTTACATCGGAATGTCCGAGAACATCTGCTACAAGATAGATATCGCCTGTTTCCCGGTACAGATTGGTGCCATAGGTACTGCGCAGTTTGTGCGGGGTAATCTTTTTGAGCGGTGTGACGATATGAGCGTATTTTTTAACCAGGTTTTCTACCGAGCGGACATTCATGCGTTTGCGCTGCATGGAAAGGAAGAGTGCCTGCTCGCTTCCTTCTTCCGGAATGATTCCAAAGCGTTCATCAAGATAGTCCTGAAGTGCATTTTCTACTTCTGACCCGAAATACACCGTTACTTCTTTTCCGCCTTTGCGATGAATATGTATGCCACCGTTTTTAAAGTCTACATCGTTGATATCGAGACCGACACATTCGGAAACGCGGATTCCGGTTCCGAGAAGCAGCGTCAGGAGTGCCAGATCACGAAGCCGTGTACGTTTATGAAAGGTTTTTTGTTTTTCAGTCAGGCCTTCTCCCTGCTCTACGGCATCCAGAAGAAGGGCTACTTCATCTACATCGAGGCGGATGATTTCTTTATCATGCAGCTTTGGGAGCCGGACGAGAGCTGCCGGGTTTGTTGCAAGCTTTTCTGTTCGAAAAAAATAATTATAAAAGCTTTTCAGAGAAGATATTTTGCGCATGATACCTCGTTCCTGATTCATAATCTCATGATTCTGTTCGTTGAATCGGTATTTCAGGTATTCCATATATTCTTCAAGATCCGTCACCGAGATTTCATCCAGCTGTTCCAGCTGAAAATCCATTCGTTTCATTTTGGAAAAGACAGGATTTTCTTTTTTCAGAAAGTCAAAGAAAACAGATAAGTCATAGGCATAGGCAATCCGGGTCCTTGTAGAGGTGCGCGGTTCAATCCCACGGAAAAACTCGGTGCAAAATGGAGGAAGCTCTTTCATCATTTCCCTGAGCTTTTTGATATTTTCAATGTCTTTCTGCTGATAATAAGGTATATTTGCCATAATTGTGTCTCTTTCCGAATTTGTTATTTATGTTTATCAGGGTTTTCCCATCCGGGAAGGTTTCCATATGATACTGCATGAAACAGTCGTTCCCGCACACCAGGTGCCTCCGCATTGATGGAACGGATCAGATTTTTGATTGCTTCGCGATTTGTGTGACCGTCCATTGGACAGGGATTTTTGCAGACCGGAAGCTGATACTTGTTCCGGAAGCCTTTTACATCTGCCTCGGAAACCAGCATCAGCGGCCGAATGACGGTAAGGTCTGTGCGGTCTAAATGGGTAACTGGTGGAAATGCATAGAAACGTCCTTCATAGAGAAGAGACATCATTGCAGTTTCGATGATGTCGTCCTTATGGTGGGCATAAGCGATTTTATTGCATCCAAGTTCCATGGCTTTCTGGTTTAGCGCGCCTTTTCTCATCTTTGCGCAGAGAGAACATGGATTTGTTTCTTTGCGGATGTCGAAGAGGATTTTTCCAATCTCGGTGGTCACAATCTCGTAAGGAATGTGAAAGCTGCTGCAAAGTTCCTGAATTGGTCTCAGATTCATAGGTTCCAGTCCGAGATCTACGGTAATGGCAGATAATGTAAAGGGAATCGGATAGAATTTCTGAAGACTGGCGAGACCATACAGTAAGGTAAGGCTGTCTTTGCCGCCGGAGATTCCTATCGCTATGTGATCTTTTGCTTCAATCATATGATATTGGTCAATGGCCTGACGCAGCAGGCTGAGTAGTTTTTGAAGTTTCATCTTTTTTATACGAGGATCCTTTCTCTAAAACGTAAGACTATCTTACCACAAAAAAGCTTCTGCGTCATACTTATCTTTATTGAGCAATGTTTCTCATCTGACGAATATGAAATTGACAATCGAAGTTCTACTTTTTATACTAAATCCGTTATTGGAGTTAGCATATGCTAATTTACAGGATGAAATTGCGTAACGGAAGGGGAAGAAAAATGAGAACACGCAAGATTCAAAAACAGGCGTTTGCTGTATGTCTGGCTATTATGACTGCAGCTCAGACAATGACTGGTTACGGTGCGACGATCACAGCTGGGGGGGCACCGGATCATGGAAGCTGGGTCCGTGAGGGGCAGAACTGGAGATACCAGGCAGCAGATGGAAGCTTTGCAAAGGGCTGGATTCATACGGCATCCGGCTGGTATTATTTAGATCCGGATACCGGAGTTATGAAAACAGGAAAAACTGTTATCGATGGAAAACAATACTATTTTGACCAGCAATCCGATGGTCTTGAGGGAAGAATGCATACCGGGTGGATCAAAGATGAGAAAGGTGCCTGGTATTTCTACAGTACGAATGCAGATGTGACCGAGGGTGCTATGGTATCCGGATGGCAGTGGATTGATGGCAGATGTTATTATTTTGAACCGGAATCCGGTGAACACCCTGGAAAAATGTTTACGAACGGAACGACTCCGGACGGCTATCCGGTAGATCAGGATGGAGCATGGCTGGATGAAAACGGAAAGGTTCAGGAACGCCCGGGTCAGGGATATTCAGGGATGAGCGGACAAAACAGAGCCTCTGGCAGTACGCAGACAAGCAGTGGCGGTTCTTCAGGCAGTGGATCCGGCAGCAGCTCCAGCGGATCCGGCAGCAGCTCTAATGGATCTGGAAGCGGTTCAGGTACTTCTTCCGGAAATACGAACAGCAATCCATCATCTCCTGGTACTTCAAACGGACGGGATGAACAGCAGAGTTCCCTTCTTCTGGAAAGCCAGACCAGAGTCGTAGATCTTGGCTGGAGCCAATACGTGTCAGTTGCTTTCGCAAAAGGATATTCTCTGAATAACTGCAGAGTCATGATCGATGGAGTTGATGTCACCGAGGCAATGACTCCGGTGGATACGGACGGTACCATTGCAAAATGGGAGCTGACGGTTTTAAATCCCGGCAGTATTACTGCGATGGATCCAGAAGGTCACACACAGACCGTGTCCCTTGGAGGCAGTCAGAATGGTTCTGGCATGATTCAAGTGAGAAAGCATACAGCACCTTCTGCATTTCTTGCACATGGATCTGTTAATGTATGGGATTATCAGCTGACCAATTATGATGATCATGGTCAGGTCCGTGTGAAGCCGTCAACAACTACTTTTTCGCTCGGACAGAAAAAAGATGAGATCCGGTATTATGCGCCGAAAGCAGAATTGAAGGACGATGAGACAGCAGACAATGTATATCATGTCAGTGGTGAAGCCATCGTGATGTTTAACTATACATCTGAGGCAGATAAACAGTGGTTTGACAGTATTTCTGATGTGGATCTTGTTTCCGGAAACGGAAATAAAAATACGATCAATGCGGATCTGACATGGAGCAGTGATCTTGCGGATCATCACGGAAAAACGGTTGGACAGATCACAGTGCCGCTTGGACAGACGAACTTTTATTCCAATGGTCTGTATTATCTTCGTGTAAAATCAGGAAATACGGATACGCTGATTCCGATCGAGGTTGTAAACGGCACGGCACCTTCCATGATCTTAAGTGAAGCCGGTGCGATCGTCAGCGGGAAAAATCTTCATTTTACAGTTCAGAATATGACGTATGGAGCAACGATGCCGGTGAATCGTGTAGAGCTGAAACGCCCGGACGGAACTACCGAAGATCTGGAAAAGATTCGTGACTGGTATCTGATCGGTGACAGCTTTGTTCTTTATAACGACGAATCTGCCACAAACGGCAGAAATAACATTCCGGTTCCGGGTAAATATACCATCACAGTTCATGCTACCGGATTTAAGGATATGTCTTACACCTTTACGGTATCTGACGCAGCAAGTGCGGTCCGTGAAGAAGCACATGCATCCTATACACTTGCCGCAGTGGATGCCATCTCCAGTGCAACGGTCAGCGGCGGAAGCAGCAGCGGAAGTTCTGACGGATCAGACGGTGGAAGCACTACGATGACTGCTGACCTGATTTTTGATGCGGATCTTCTCGCAAACGCGCTGATCTTAAGCAAGCTCCAGGTTGAAAATGAAGCTGCTGATGCGATTGCAGATCGCTGGTTATCCGATATGTCTGGTTACGATGCGGTTATTGGCGAGGACAGAAAAACCTTTTACAGCTTTAAAGCATACCGGGATGCAGTAGAGCAGGCAAAGAATGCCGGAACTTATTTAAGCTTTGCGGATTATTTAGCAGCAGGAAATGCAGAGACAACTCCAAATCGTCCTTATGCAGTGAAATATGTACTGGAAGATAACCTGCTTGGTGAGACACAGATGAATGGCAATTACCTTGGAAAAGAGGCTCCTGTGATTCATTTGACGGATGAGACCGGAAATACGATCACGGAGATCAAAGAAGGAACGGATGTTTATCTTTCCTGTGAAGATCTTGCTTATCTTAAGACTGTAGCGGAGGAGGCGAAGCTCTATGTTAATGGAGATTATCAGGAGCTTTCCAACACGAAATATGCATTAACGGAAAGTGGTCGTTTATTGCGGCTGGATGCAGATGTGTTCCGTCTTGAAAAGGACAGTAATACGCTTGTGATCAAGCTGGATGGCTATCAGGATAATACAGTTTCGGTACCGGTTGTAAAGGATAAAAAGGATGTTCATCTGTCGGTAGAGGAGAATCTGAAAGTTGGCGATGCAGTGATCCTTACAAATGATGCAGACGAAAGCGGAGATATCTGGAAGCATATCACAAAGGTGTCATTGAAAAAACCAGACGGAACCGTGAAAAACATTCGTCCGGATGGACAGGAGAATATCTGGGAAAAAGTTGGTTACAGCATCAGTGAGGAACAGAAAAATCAGCTGATTCTTGGAAAAGATCTGTTTGATACGGAGGGTGAATACGAAGTAACGATCGAAGCTACATATTATGAAAACCAGACGATCACCTTTGAAATTTCAAAAGCGGACCAGACGGATCCTGGTGAAACAAATCCGGATGAAGCGAAGGAGCCGCCGGCAGCAGTAGATGGGGAAGATAGTTGGGGGGCATATACCTTCCGGTTTGGCACAGACTTCTGTGACTGGATCAAAAATATCAGTGATGTAAGCGTCAATGGTAAGCCATACGAAAAAGGAAACTATGTTTATGGGTCTGCCCAGTATACGATTTCGGAGACGGATGGTTTTGTTATGCTCGGAAATCAGGAAATCACGGAAGATAAAAATAAAATTGTAATTTCAGTAGCAGGATACGAGGACCTGACCTTCTATATTGACAAAACAGGAAAACTGGTAGACGAAACGTCGGATCCGGATACAGAAAATAAGGAAACGCTTGCAGAACCTGTTGAAATCAAGGGTATTACCGATGGATTCTCACTTCAGTTTGATGATGCAGAGTGGTTCGACAAGATCACTACCGTTACGGTTAATGAAACTGAGTATCAAAAAGCTGATTATGATTTAAACAGAAATGAATATCGTACGAGTTTGATGCTGAAGCAGATCTTATTAAGCAATTTTGCTTTTCAAAATTCTGAGGAAAACGAAGTCGTGATTGAGGCAGAGGGTTATGAAGATCTGGCTGTGACGATCACGCTGGATCAGAATGGAAAGATTTCCGACGGTTTGAATGGTGATATCGGAAACGAAGATGGTGAGGAAAATGCAGCGCCGGAAGTCAGTACCGCCACAAAAGATACGTTGTCTGGCAATTATACAGTAACATTAAGCGGTGAAAAGTTAGATGACTGGTTTGATGCTATAAAATTGATCACCTTGAATGAGACGGAGCTTACTGCAGTTTCTAATTCATTCTATCTGGAACAGAATAAGTATCTTCTTAGGCCAACTGATTGCCAAATTTACATTGGTAAGAATTCCCTCACTGAGAGTGAGAACGAAATCGTAATTTCAGCAGATGGTTATCAAAATCTGACATTCATGCTGGATCAGAATGGAGCACTTATTGCTGAAGAGCATTCAGAAGCAGCAATTATGCTGGTCTCTGATGAGGAAGAAGCATCAGATGATGATCAGATTCTTGATGAAGATACGATCATTTCTGATGACAGCGATGAAAAATCCACAGACCAGGACAGAATGGATTCTGCTGAAGGCAAGGATTCGGAAGATAAGAAAAAACAGACAGATGCTGCAGAATCAAAGAATACGAATGATAGCAAATCAAATCAGCAGACAGCTGAGAACGATGCAAAGGAAGATGCAGAGGAAGTCAAGAAAGACACGTTAGTGGATGATGACTCTTCCTCAGAAGAAGCCCAGGATCCGGATACGGAAGACAACAAAGATGCAGTGGCAATCACCGAGGATCAAGCAGAAGAGTAGGAAGTATAGTATGATGCTCTGATGTTTCGGAAAACGGAGTGTATAACTCATGACATGAGCGATACACTCCGTTTTATTGCTGGATTTTTTATAAATACTCATTACAATTTAGTATGAATGAAGTACTGTATACAGTATTGCAATATCCATAACTATATGGTAAAATTGCCTTACTGAAAAGGATTTCAGTTATGGAAAAGAGGAAAAGTGCACATGAAAAAAAGAAAAATCACGATTAAAGATGTAGCTGAATATGCAAGTGTGTCGCCAGCTACGGTCTCACGTGTACTCAATGACTATAAGTGGATCAATCCAGAGGTAAAGGAACGCGTTCAGAAAGCCATTGACGAACTTAACTATGTGCCGGATTTTACAGCTAAGGCTATGGTACGAGGTCGAAGCCAGATGGTGATCGTGATCGTACCGGTCATTAATAATCACTTTTTCATTCAGTTGATTAATACGGTAATCCAGGAAATGAAAAGATATGGCTATTATGTAGTTGTATATACAACTGAATCTGCAGAAGAAGAATGTCTGTTTCTGGGAAGTCCGATTTGTCAGATGGCGGATGGAATTTTGAATGCTACTTCTTTAAAGGAATTGTTGCCGCTGCAAAAGGTAAAAAAGCCTATGGTGCTGATTGACCGTTACTTTGAAGGAAATACTTCTATTGACTGTGTTATGAACCGAAATTACGAGGCACTTTATCGAGGCACGGAGTATTTGATTCAACATGGACATCAAAAAATGGTATTTCTTGTTGGAGCTGAAGGAAATGGTATTGCTGAAGAACGAATCCGCGGATTTCGTGATGGCCTAAAGTCTCATGGACTTCCATGGAGGAATGAATATGTGATACAGGACTGCTGGAAGATTGAAGCAGGTATCCGGTATGCATCGCTGCTGCTGGAACAGCCTGATCCACCAACGGCTATCATAGCAGGAAATAATACACTGACTGTCGGAGTTCTTGAGGCTATTCGAAATCACGGGATGGTACTGGGAAAAGACATTTCTCTTATTGGATTTGAAGAATCTGACGAAGACGTACAGGCATTTGCCCGCTATGGAATCACCAGTTTTCGTCTGGACACTTCTGCAATTGCCAGTTCAGCTGTAAAGCTGTTGCTTGACAGACTGGAAGGTGCAGGAACGAATGCGGGTGCCTGTATAGAAAGCCTGGAATTAAAGTTTATTGAACGTACATCGGTCATTCATATTTCATAGGAAATTGCGTCCTATGAAATTGAAAGTGCTCCATATGGATGCGCATTCTTTTTTGTAATAGTTGGAGGGCAAAAAATGTGGTCGTAAAAAGGCCAACATTTTTTTACTCATACTGAAAACGATTTCAGTATGGAATATTTCTATACTCACGGAAATTCCGAGAGTAAATAAAAAGGAGAAGGAGAAGGAACAATGAAACCAATAGGAATTATCGGAGGCAGTGGATTTTATGAGCTTTTAGAAAACCCAAGAATGTTTGTTCATAATAATCGATATGGGCGTTCCTCAGAGATATTTGAGGGTACTATTCAGGGACGTAAGGTTTATTTTCTTCCGCGTCATGGTGAGGAGCACAAGATCATTGTACCACGTATTAATTACAGAGCTAATATTTGGGCATTTAAGGAACTGGGGGTCGAGCGGATTCTGGCGACCAATTGTGTGGGAAGCAGTAACCCGGAAATTGAGCTCGGCAGTCTCGTGATTCCTCATGATTTTTGTGATTGGACCAGAAGATTTCCACGTTCCTTATATGATGATGAGGTGGAAGCATATCATGTGGATATGACCCCGGCATATTGTCCGGATTTAAGAAAGGCTCTGATTGATGCAGCAAATAAGGTAAAACCTGGTCATGTCCATGACAAGGCAGTTATTTTTGTCAATGAGGGGCTTAGATTTGAAACACCATTTGAACTGAAAATGTTCAGACAGCTTGGTGCAGATCTTATTGGCATGACTACCCTGCCGGAGGCTGTATTTGCAAGAGAAGCAGCAATCTGTTATGCACATATCTGCGTTCCAACGAACTGGTGTCTCGGAGAACAGATTGAAGCAGATGACTTCCCAAGATTACTCAAGCAGGGTATTGAGGACTTTAAGCAGGTTCTGTATCTTGCAATACCGACGCTTTCCGACGACAGAGATTGTCCGTGCAGTCATGCACTGGATCATGCAATATTGAAAAAATGAGGAGACAAGTTGAAATGTCAGGATATCAGGCACTGCTAACGGATCTGGACGGAACCCTGATCCATTCACAGGACTGCATCTGTGATGCACTGTTTGCTGCTTTTCAAAAGGTAAGCAGGGTGATTCCTTCAAAAGAACAGATCATGGGGATGTTTGGCCTTCCGGTTGAGGTCATGCTTACTACCCTTACAGATATCAGTCAGGATAACAAAGAAACGATCACCCAGTTTATTGAAGAATATAAAAGGCAGTATCCCATACATATGGAGCATGCAAGGCTCATAGATGGAGCGCTGGAAACGATGCAGTACATTGAGAGTCTGGGATGTCCCATCTGCCTGATCACATCGGAACGGAGAAAGAATGCCGCACATATCCTGAAACAAATGGGGTTGGATCGCTATATTCGATATATGGTTTCCAGAGATGATGTAACTTGTTTCAAACCGGATCCGGAACCAATTTTAAAAGGAGCTGCAGCCTGTGGGATGAATCCTGAAGATTGTGTCTATATTGGCGAATCCCCCTTTGATATCAAAGCAGGCGTAACGGCAGGTGTGTACACAGTAGCGGTACCATCAGGAAACTGGTCACTGGACTCCCTTATGGAACAGTCACCGGATTGTGTGGTAAATGAAATTAAAGAGTTGTGTTCTATTTTTGACCATTCAGAAAAAAGGAGAAGGATATGAGAAAGATGAGATTGGTATTGACTGCAGCAGCTGTGCTTTGTGCACTTTCAGGATGTGCGGGCAAGAAGGAAGCTCCTAAGGATCCGGCACCGGCAGCAAGTGAGGCAAAAACTGAGAATAAGGATCAAAAAGATGAAAAGGAAAAGCCGGAAAATGAGAAACTGTTTACCTGTTTGATCTCTGAGGCGCCGGCTGGTGTTCCATTTACAGATCTGACCTGGACTGGTTTTGAACGGATTGCGGATGAGTATGGAGCGGATGTCAAGTTAATTGAAGCGCTTGATAAGGCTGAGTATTCTGAGCAGATCAGAGCCATGGCAGAGATGGGCGCAAATCCGATCTACACCATGTTTGATACGATCAATGAGGTGGCTGTTGAGCTGGCACCGGAATATCCGGATACCATGTTTTGTCTGATCGATAGCAGTTTGGATACAAAGTATGATAATGTAGCCAACGTATATGTAGACTCCCTGGAACCAGCGTTTGTTTCCGGATTTGTAGCAGCTAAGACAACGGAGTCCGGAACTATTGGATGGATTGGAAGTCTGGATATTCCGGTTATTAACCGTTTCCGTGATGCATATCTTGCCGGAGCAAATTATGGCAACCCGGATGTAGTTGTTCAGACTGCTTATGTGGGCGATGACAGTGACACGGTAAAAGCAGGAGAACAGACTAAGATTATGGTCAGCCAGGGCGCAGATATTATTTTCCAGACTGCGAATTTAGCTGGACTTGGCGTAATTCAGGGCTGCTCAGATGCCGGAATTAAATGCATTGGTGTAGACGAGTGGCAGGGCGATGTTGATGACTGTGTATTCTGGTCCTCCTTAACGGATATTAACGGAGCAGTATTCGATTCATTTACCGCATATAAAGAGGGAAATTTCGCAGCAGGTAAAACGAATTACGGAATTGAGACGCAGTCTGCAATTTATGATGAGAGAGATTATGATAAACTTCCAGATGATGTAAAGTCACAGTTGGATGAGCTTCTTGAAGCAGTAAAATCCGGATCTCTTGATATGGAGAGTTTACTGAAATAGCAGGTCATAGTGACATAAAGGAGGCATCTATGGACTTTGTGCTGGAATTAAGAGGGATAACCAAGCGCTTCGGAAGTCTGACTGCAAATGACAAGATCAGCCTGTCTGTCAGAAAAGGAACGGTTCACGCTGTTATTGGTGAAAATGGAGCAGGAAAGAGCACACTCATGAATGTGATCAGCGGTCTGTACCGGCCGGATGAGGGAGAACTGTTTGTACACGGAAAAAAAGTTGATTTCCGAAATCCCAATGATGCCAGTAAAGCTGGTATCGGAATGGTTCATCAGGAATTTATGCTATTCCCGGAATTGACGGTGCTTGATAATATCATGATGGGGTACGAAAAGAAAAAATGGGGTATTTTCCTGAACCGGGAAGAAGCCCGGCGGCATGTGGAGAACATTTGCAGGGAATACCATTTTAACATTCCCCTGGATGAATTTGTTCAGAATCTTTCGGTTTCGATGCTGCAGCAGGTAGAAATCGTGAAGATTCTGTATCGTGGAGTAGATATTATTATTTTTGATGAACCCACATCTGTGCTGACACCTCAGGGAATTCAGGGTTTGTTTGAAGCTATCCGTTTTCTGGTTAAAAACGGCAAGACGGTTTTGTTCATTACGCACAAACTGAAGGAAGTAATGGAAATCTCCGACAGCATAACAGTCTTGAAAAATGGACATTATGTTGATACAGTCACTCCAGATCAAACAGATGAACACGGCCTTGCTACTATGATGGTAGGAAGAGAGGTTATCCTGACTGCACAGAAGAAAGATAAGAAACAGGGAGATGCACTTTTAAAGGTCAGACATTTATCTATGCCGGATTATCTTGGAAGAGAAAAGCTCAAAGATGTTTCCTTTGAAATCCGCAGTGGAGAGATTCTCGGAATTGCAGGTGTAGCAGGTTCTGGCCAGCAGGAACTGGTAGAGGCCCTCTTTGGACTTAGAACTGGAAGTCATGGGGAAATTCTCTTTGATGGGAAAAATATTACAAGTTTAAACTGTCGTGAACACAGGCTATGTCATATTGGATATGTACCTCAGGATCGAATCAGTGAGGGTATTAACCGAGAAGCAACTCTATGGGAAAATGCTATTATGGGCTATCATATTGTGAAGGGATTTGGTAACCGTTATCTTTTGAATCGAAAGCAGGCATTATCCTTTACCAATCATATCATTCAGGATTTTCATGTAAAGGCATCCTCACCGAACCTGAAGATACAGACTCTTTCAGGCGGAAATATACAAAAGCTGATTGTTGGACGTGAATTCTTGCAGGACAACCGTTTGTTGATCATTGAGGATCCAACCCGTGGTATTGATATCGGAGCAATTGAGTTTATCTGGAAAAAGATTGAAAGTCTTGCAAGTGCAGGTGCGGCAATTTTACTTGTCAGCCATGAATTGAACGAGGTTATGGAGGTCTCAGACCGCATTCTTGTGATGTACGATGGACAACTCTACGATGGAGGAGTGCATGGTCAGAAGACGGAAACGGAAATCGGCCTTTTGATGGCGGGAGGTGGCTGCGCATGAGCAAAATAATAAGGCTTCCTGGGCAGTATATCGCCTGGAATGTGATGAAATATGTATGTTCTTTTATGGCTGTTATGTTGATCGGCAGTGTCCTTATTTTATGGCAGGGTGAAAATCCTGCAACTGCCATGCAATACATCCTTCAGGGAGCTTTCGGAAGTGTCCGGAATTTTGGAAATACGCTTCGCTGGATCACACCTTGTATTTTAACCGGAATTGCGGCAACAATCGCATTCAAATCAGGTGTTATGAATCTTGGAATTGAAGGACAGCTTTACTTTGGAGCGTATGCTGCGGCGCTGTTTGGATTTTATATCCATCTGCCAAAGCCTCTTCATGTGACAGGATGTCTGCTTGCAGCAGGTGTATCGGGAATGCTGTTTGCGCTGGTCCCGGCAGTGATGAAGTTGGTATTTCATGTCAATGAGATGATTACTACACTGATGCTGAATTACATTGCGGTTCTGATCACGGAGTATCTTACCTACATTGTAATGGGGATCAGTGCTGCCGGAGACTCTCTGGCATTGTCCACACCTCCCATTGAAGACACAGCTCGCCTTACAAATCTGATTCCGAAAACAAATGCAAGCACAGGAATCCTGATCGCGGTCGGACTTGTAGTGATCATTTATCTTGTTTATCGATGTACGATCATCGGCTATGAGTTAAAGCAGGTTGGTGAAAACCGCAGGTTTTCCAGAATAGGTGGTATCAATGTGACAAGAACCTTCCTCGCAATCTTTCTGCTTTCCGGATTTGTAGCCGGATTATGCGGAAGTATTGAGGTGCAGGGTACATATGGAAAGTTTACAGCCAGCTTTTCTAACAATCTGGGCTGGGATGGTATCATGATTTCTATGATCGCGGGGAATAATCCGATCATGGTATTTGTGGTTGCTGTGATTTGGGGTATTTTGAAGGCAGGCTCCCTTCACATGGAGCGTATGTGTAATGTAAATCGTTTGACAGTATTGCTGATTCAGGCTCTTTTTGTGCTGTTTATCACATTGGATTACAGGAAACTGGCTGGTATGTTTAGAAGAAAGGTGGTGGGAAGATAATGCTGTCTATATTAATCGGAACCATTACCATGGCAGCGGCATTGAGAATGGCTGTGCCGCTGATCCTGTCCTCTGTTGGAGGCTGCTTTGGTGACAGAACAGGAATCTTTAACATTGCCTTAGAAAGTTTTATGTTATGTGCAGCTTTTTTTGCAACTCTTGGTACATATTATTCAGGTAATCCTTATATTGGAGTATTATGCGGTATTCTGGCCGGTTTGGTGTGTGCAGTTATATTTGGCACACTGGTATTTCATCTTGGCTCCAGCGGGATGGTGGTCAGCATTGCCATGAATCTCGGAATGGATGCATTTACGTCCTTTCTGCTCTTAAATATATTTGGGAAACGCGGATCATTTATGGATTCTCGTCTGATCAGCCTTCCGGTGATCAAACTTCCGTTGCTCAGCAAAATCCCATATTTAGGAGAAATTTTGGGTGCCCATAATCTTGTGGTGTATTTTACGCTTTTATCCATACTGGGTGCCTGGATTGCCATGTATAAGACACCATTTGGCCTTAGGCTTAGAAGCGTTGGAATTAATGAAAAGGCAGCCCAGACAACAGGGACAAACGTTCTGCGCTACAAGTGGTATTCTGTCTTGATTACCGGCTTTTTTGTTGGAATTGCGGGAGCAATCCTGCCGTTAGGCGGTACATCCATCTTCACGGAAAACATGTCTGCCGGACGTGGCTTCTTAGCAGTTGCAGCTATCATGATCGCAAAAGGAAATCCTGTAATGGCAGCGGTATATAGTTTTATGTTTGCGTATGCACAGGCCCTGGCTGCAAGCATGCAGAATTTCGGAATTCCCTCACAAATAGTCCTGGCTTTGCCATACGTTATGACTATTGTTGTGCTTCTGATTTCAGGAATCCGTTCCAGGATGAAGGGGCACGGTTTGGAGCTGTCTTTTTAAAGTTTCAATTTGGAGGCGTATTCTATGAAGACGATGTATGGACAGATGAACAGGATAACCTGCATGTTGTACTTCGAGACATCCGGACAGCAAAGTACCAGGTGACAGATTTTATCTATGACTCAGAAAATAAGGAGTGGGTTGGCAGTGATTTATTACATGCAGATGGGATCAATTATATGGGAACAACCGGTAAGTAGCTTTCCAACTATTCGTTAAACTATTCTTTCGCGAATAGTTGGAAATAGCAAAGGAACACTGCTATTCAGCTTATATGGCTGTTTATCCTGAAAAAAAGGAAGCTGGATTTTACCAACTTCCTTTTTTCTTTATTCGATTGGGTATCTCCAAAATGCCGTTGCGCCTCGGCTGCGTTACAGACAGCTTTCTGTCTGGTACTGGATTCCTTCTTTCATGACAAAAGCACAGTCCAGAAGTGCTTTTTTGTCATGCATCAGATCCCGCTTCCATGCAGAGATATCAGCCAGTTTTCCTGGTTCCAGAGTACCGATCTGGTCAGAAAGCTGTAAAATATCCGCATTCACGGAGGTTGCGGCCTTCAGTGCGGCAAATGGGTGCATGCCGCTGCTTAACCATGCTTCATATTCGTAGCCGCTCTCGTAATTCTGGTGGTTTGCCACAAAATCGGTGCCGTATCCGAGTTTGATCTTACTGCTGCAGATGACTTCGCGGCCAGCCTGCAGTGCATCCTTGTAAAGTTCCAGTTTTTTGCGGAACTCCGGCTGTTTCTTTTTGATCTCTTCCGGATTATAGTGAACGGCTTCCTCGTACGGGCTGAAGGTCGGTACCAGGTAAATCCCCTTTTCTTCCAGGATCTGGGCGGTTTCCCGATTCATCAGGCTTCCGTGCTCCATTCCGTCAATGCCGAAAGAAATCAGCTTCTGCATCAGTTCATTGGTGTACACGTGCGCAGTCACAGTCTTTCCAAGCTCATGCGCGGTATCCATAATGGCTTTTAATTCTTCGTCATTGAGCTGCTGCTGGATCGGGGTATCATAGGGCGTGAAAAAGCCTCCGGTTGCCATGATCTTTAAGAAATCTGAGCCATATTTGACCTGTTCCCGCACAGCATTTACAAAATAGTCTTTGCCAACACCAAGGGTCATGCGCTCGTTCTGAAGCTTCTGGGAAAGAAGCGGATTTCTGGCAAAGCCCTGGCTGAGATCCCCGTGGCTTCCTGCAGAGCAGAGAAACATCGGGGCAGCCACGATACGGCTTCCGGCGAAGTAGCCCTTTTCAATGGCATGCTTTACATCCAGAACACCGTAGCCGTTGCTGGTGATGCCGCCTACATGGCGGACGGTTGTAAAGCCTCTGCGCAGTGCTTTCTTTGCACAGCGGGCGATTGCCAGTGTTTTGGCTTCTTCACTCTGGGAATAGACCTCTTCGCGTACGGTATGCCAGTCAAAAAAGTCCATGTGCATATGCGCATCAATCATACCAGGAGTAACCTGGCAGTCAGTCAGATCAATGATCCTGGCCCCTTCCGGGATATTCACCTCATTGCCGATCTCAGCAATGTGGTCATCTTCGATTAAAATACTTTGCCCAGTCTTCCACTCCGGGGTAATGCCATCGTAGAGACAGCCGCAGCGAAGGACCTGATAACGTTTTTCCATTTGTAAATCCTCTTTATCGTTCATTTTTTATGGTTACCGTTTCTAAATGTGAGTACAGTAGCCTGTTGTTATAATTTTGTGTTGCGATCCGGCATTGCTTATTCTCCGAAGATTTCCGGATCCTCTGTACCAAGCAGGTTCCGGACAAAATAATCCATCTTCCGGCGCACAAAGTAGGCATTTGCCGGTACATTGTGGTTGGCTCTTGGCAGGACAACCAGATCATACCGTTTGTTGTGTGCGTTGAGTTCATCGCAAAGCCGCAGGGTCTGTGCCATGGAAACATTGTCATCCATAGCGCCGTAAGCCAGCATCAGCTTTCCGCTCAGGTTGCCAGCCAGCCTGGTGATGTCTCCGTACCGGTAAACTTCCTCATTGTAAAGTCCGTTGTAACGCTCGGTCCAGGAATGCTCATACATGCGCTGGTCGTAGTTTCCGGAGGAAGCAACACCAACACGGTAAACCTCCGGGTATTTTAACATGGCAGAAACGGTTGCATAGCCGCCGGCAGAATTGCCCCACATGCCGATCCGGTTGAAATCAATCTGCGGATACAGATTTTTCAGCTCATTTAACGCGTAGACATGGTCTTCCAGTCCTGCGCAGGCATGAATGTTGTGGTAGCTGAGCTTATGGAAGTCCATGCCGCGACCGGGGATCCCGCGACCATCGAGGATCAGTCCGGCAAATCCAAGCTTTGCAAACGATTCCAGTCCGCCGTAGATCTCGCGATCCATGCCGTTATCCCAGGTGAAATCACGCGGGACATTGTAAAGCTGGGCACCGCCGTAAATATAGTCGATCAGCGGCCAGAAATCCTGATGTTCGGAATCCGGTGTATCCGGGCGGAAAAAAACGCCGTAAAGCTTTGTCTTTCCGTCTGCTGCCGTCAATGTGATCCGTTCCGGCATCTGGTAACCTAAGGCAAGAAGATCCGTGATATCCGCCTGCTCCAGTTCGCGCACCAGCATTCCGTCTGTTTTCCGGAGTACGGTAACCGGAGGAAGGTCAACGCGGGAATAGGTATCCACAAAGGCATCCTGTCCCATAGAAATGTGGTGAACGGCATCCTCCGGGGTCAGGCGGGTAAGGGCGCTGCCATCAAAATGGATGGAATAAAGCTGGTAATACAGCGGGTCGGAGCATTCCGGCACGTTGTTTGCCATAAAATAGATCGTTTCTGTATTCTCATCAACCCGGATCAGCTTTTGCACGATCAGGTCTTTGTGAGACTCATCAAACAGATCACCTTCACAGCTCCATGTTTGGTTGTTTTTGCGGTAACGGTAAAGATGGGCATAGCCGTTTCGCTCACTCTGCCAGAAGGCTAAGGTACCGTCACGCGTGATGCAGTTGGAAAACAGATAGCTTCCGTAGCCGTCTACCAGGCCAAATGCGCCAAGGTTCAGAAACAGATCGGTAGTTTCGTCTACAACGATCTCACAGGCTCCTGTTTCGGCATCACCGAGGTAGAGGCGCCCGTTCTGAAAGCCTCTTGAGGTCCAGGTGAAATAGAAATGTCTGCTATCTTCCATCCACTTTACCGTAGACTGGTTTGCTGCGGTAAACACAGGATAGAGGAACTCCGGTGCATCGACCCGTGTCATGGATTTGTCTTTGACAGAGCCAAGATACAGGCTGTAGTGAGGAACCTCGTCATCGGCATCCGTCACAAACGGGCACGGATATTCATAAAGCTCCGGTCGTAAATCCTTAAGACTGTCAGAATAGGACGCGATCAGCGGGAGCTTCTTGGTCTGTCTGCGGTCTGCAAGGTAGGTGATAAAACGGGTGCCATCCGGACTCCATAAAACGTTCGGGCACTCCTTCATTCTCTGACGCTTTACGGTGATCTGGCTGTAAATGTCAATATAACAGCCGTACTCGAAATCTTCGCTCCCGTCAGAGGTAAGCTGTGTCTGCTCTCCTGTTTTTACCTCAGTCAGAAACAGGTTGTGACGGATATTAGAAATTGCATAATGTCCATCCGGAGAAAAAATTGTATTTTCTGGAATGATTTTTGAAATGTCTGGTGTGATACGATCATCTGCCGGAATACAACCGGAAACAGAGCCGCTTTCGCAGCTCTGTCCGTTACAAGGTAAATCTTGCTGATTCAGGCTTATGGTTGTTTCTGTTCCATCGGATGCATTGACGCATACGGTAACGTTTAAAACATCTCCGTTAGAACGGGTCTGGCGTTCATACTGGAATGCAGTGTGATCCGGATTCCAGATGATTTTTGGATTTCCGTTCAGAACGGCATGTCTGGTATGTGCAGTCAGGAGTTTCTCTGCTGCTGCATACCGTGTACTCATAATCCCTTTTTTCATGATAAGTCTCCTGTTTGTTTATAAAAATACGTTGACACCCGGGCCAAGCGGCAGGTTTAACAGTACCCAGACAATCATCTGGACGATCCATACGAGCAGGAATGCAATGGAGTACGGAAGCATCATGGAGATCAGGCTTCCCATACCGAAGTTGCGGTCGTATTTCTTTGCCATTCCGATCGCGATCGGGATATACGGATAGATCGGGGTGATTGCGTTTGTGGTGGAATCACCGATACGGTATACGATCTGGGCGAATGCCGGGCTGTATCCGAGCATCATCATCATCGGAACCAGGATCGGTGCGAAGATGTACCATTTACCGGAGCCGCTGGTCATGAACAGGTTAACTACGCAGCAAAGGATGATGAAGAACAGCATCAGCGGGATGCCGGTAAAGCCTGCTGCCTGCAGCGCATCGGCACTCTTCACGGCAATGATCATGCCAAGGTTGGTATAGCTGAACATGTTGATGAACTGCGCGATGACAAATACCAGTACAATGTAACCGGTCATGCCTTCCAGAGCCTGTCCCATCAGTAACGGAACATCGGAGCTCTTTTTGATCGTGCCTGCGATCAGACCATATACAACGCCTACCAGGATAAAGTAGATCATCAGGATCGGAACCAGACCTTTGATGAACGGTCCATTTAAGATGGAGCCGTCCTCCGCACGCAGGATACCGCCGGACGGGATGACCATCAGTGCGAACAGTACAATGTAGAGAACGCTGAAGATACCTGCACCGCGCAGTGCCTTTGCCTGAACGGGTGTGATCTCAGAACTGGATGCTACAGCATCGACACCCTCTCCGTCTGCCGGATCATAGGTGCCAAGACGCGGAACGATAAACTTCTTGTTAACAAAGACACCTGCTATAGTCAGGGTAAATACAGATACGAACATAAAGTACCAGTTGCAGGTCGCATTTACGGTCATGGCCGGATCAATCATCTGCGCTGCGGATTCCGTAACACCGGCAAGAAGCACATCGGTACCGGCTACGATCACGCAGGCGGTAAAACCGGCATTGGTTGCGGCATATCCGGCAAGAAGTCCTGCGATCGGGTGCATGCCAACGGATTCGAAGGCAGCAGCTGCCAGAGCCGGAACAACGATGATGGAAGCCTCAGAAGCGACACTTCCGTTGATACCAAGGAACAATACGGTTGCAGTCAATGCCCAGAGCGGAACTCCAAGAATCGCTCTTCGCATAGCCGTGGTCAGCAGCCCCACTTTTTCCGAAAATCCAATTGCGATCTGCATGGCAAGGACCAGACCGAGCGGGGAGAATCCCTGGAAGTTGGAAAGCAGATTTTCCAGAAGCCAGATCAGTCCGTCTTTGCTGATGAGGCTCTTGGCCAGAACCGTTTCTCCGTTGGTGGGGTTTACGACGCTGACACCTGCCATGCTGCAGGCCAGGCTGATCAGCGCAAGGATGAGACATAACCATAAAAACAAAATGTAAGGATGAGGAAGCTGGTTTCCGACCCGCTCAATAAAATCGAGGACTTTTCCGTCCTTTTTCTTTTGTGCCACTCCCTGCATAAAAGTACCTCCTAGTTCATTTTCTTTTTTAGACCATGGTCTTATTATAAACAAAAAAAGAAGAAGGCGCAACAATTCCTTCATGCACCTTCTAAAATTAAGTAAACCGTGTCATTTTGACCGGAAAAACATCCAATTTCCTTTTATTGTTTTTTGATTGCTTCATATTGAGAAGAATAACCGATATAAGAACGCTCCAGCTTTGGAATGCTGACTGCTGCAAGGTCATAGCTTCCTCCAGCAAGGCACCAGGAAATTAATTGACTGCGTTCCTCTGCCACGATGTCAGAAGCCAGCGTGTGCCGGTCGATATCTTTGCGGATTTCGCCTCTTTCCTGTCCTTGGGTTACGATCTCTAGAATGATTTTAATAAAAGAACGCTGTTCTCCCCAGAAACGGATCCCTGTGGTACCGGAAAGCTGGCTGACATAAAGGCTGGTAAGCAATTCTTTTCCAATCTGACGGCTCATAAAATCAAACATGAAACGGTTTAAGGAAAGCAGCTGTTCAAAGCTTCCCAGTGTCGGATCAATGCTCTGGTAAAACTCCTCATATTTTTCATCGAACAGTTCATACATGGAATCCAACAGTTCGGCCTTTGCGTGAAAGTAATAATAAAATCTTCCTTTTGAGCAATGGGCTTCTTTCAGAATGTCATCCAAGGTCGTGTCCTGATATCCTTTTTCATAGAAAAGTTTCCAGGCAGCGTTCAAAAGCTGCTGCCGCTGTTTTTGTTCATTGAATTCGTCTTTGGTTCGCATAAGTTGGTCCCCTTCATTTTTCTTCTTTTGCATGATATTTTACCATGAAAATAAAATTCTTTCAAATTCAGTGGAATCAGCGGATACGCTATCTGAGGTTTTTTATCTGCAATCCAATGAAAAAGGTGCCCATGCAGTATGGACACCTGAAATAGAACAATTTTATTTGAAGATTTTTCCGAAAATAAAACGAACCAGCGGGCCTGCTGCAAACAGCTGCCAGAAGAATGCCATCGGGAAGTTCTTGATCGTGGTGGAGATCCAGATGCTTAAGAACTCCGGCTGCAGACCGTTCTTGAATAAAATGGTTGCCATCAGGCTCATGTACGGGCACATCATCCAGATGGAAAGGACAGAGATCATCAGGATTACGAAAATAGGCTTATCTTCTGCCGGATTGAAAATTCGGAATGTAACTTTTTTGGCAATTGGTCCAACTACAAAAAAGTCAAAGATAAACGCCAGCGGACACATGATCGGGAGTTCATGAAGTGCAGCTGCAAATACGAAGTTCTGCATGCCGCCTACGTTCAGCGTTACATTGTAGCAAACCATAGCGTAAACCATGGCAAAGACCATCATGATTCCATAAACAATTTCCTGTTTTAAAGATTTTGGCATAATTTCCTCCTTGATTGCATGAGAACATCGTGCAGCTGCAAAGTATGTAGGAGAACTTCGCATGGATAAAAGAGATGTCAGCTGGTATACTGCCAACACCGCATCAATATGAATGCAACAAAAAATGCAGTGAAGTCGTCAAACTCGTTGCGACTCCACTGCATTCTGATTTCAGATATCGGAACCCTTTATGGCAGATTTCCGGTGTGCATCTCACTGCGTTCTCATAAAACTGTATTTTGTATTTTCTTACCGAGGTGCTATTATAGCGGAAATTTTGATTTTGTATAATAGTTTTTTGGTAATTTTTTGAATTTTGTCTCATTAGACAAAAGTATACTCGATACAGACATATTTCTGTATATTATGACGAGTTTCACAGGAAACGCGGTACGGTGTATGTCCGGATCTGGATTTAAACACCTGGACCGGCTTCTTCTGGCTGACCAACTGCGTTCTGACCCGGTGCTTCCAGGGCTGCATTCGTTTCTGCGGCAGTTGGTGCATTGGATGAAACAGGACCATTTGATGAATTTCCAGGAGCATTCGATGTACCAGGTCCTGTCATTTCATGATCTGGCGCAGTTGATTCCGATGATCCCGGACGATCCTGCGGTGCACTGATCACACCAGAGGAGGTTTCCGGTTCTTCCTGGGATTTTGTTTCTGTGTTTCCTGTTGCTTCCATGGTCTCTTCTGCAGATTCTGAACTCTCCTCGATCCCTGCTGTACTGCTCTCTTCCACTGCAGGCTCTGTCTGGACCGGCGCTGCAGCAGGCTGCTCAGATTTTCCACCAGTCTGTCCACCGCCGCTGTTGCCCTCTGCGCCGATGTTCTTGCCGGATTCGGTATCTTTACCAGGATCTCCAAGACCGGTTTTTTGGGCAATATAGCTGCTGATCTCCTGCACAGACTGCGGCGCTGCATAGGAGGTATCATCAAATAAGAATGCATGAAGCTGGACAACGTTGCTTTCCAGTGTGGTCGGGATGACACAGGATTTCTTTCCGATCTTCGTTTCCTGATGCGAAAAAGGGAAACCGGAGGTCTGGCCGATGTAGTATTTTTTGGCACCTTTTGCAAGGGTAAGAACATCATTGACGCCGATGCTGGTAGAAATCTGAGGATAAACTGCCCCAACCAGTGTCTTTAAGGTCTTAAATCCAGAAGATTTTGCCTTTTCCATCGTCTGACCCAGCACTTTCCGCTGACGTTCCGTCCGGTTAAAGTCTGTATCCATCAGACGCAGTCTCGCATAAGCAACTGCCTGGACACCATCTAAGTGGTTCATACCGCTATGTTCCAGCTGGTAGGATCCTACGCCGGTGGAGTTTACGGTTTCTGTGATAAAGGAATTGATATAGGCAAATTCTTTGTCGGTGATTTCGATATCAACACCGCCAAGTACGTTGATGGCGTCGACAACTGCCTTCCAGTTAAAGGTTGCATAATCATCGATCCGGATGTTTAAATTGTTTTCCAATGCCTGAACCGCCTGCTCGTGTCCGCCGAGAAAATAAGCTTCATTGATCTTGTCGTATTTTTCTTCTTTGTTGGAAATGCGCAGGTAGCTGTCACGGAAAACAGATACCAGTCTGATCTCACCGGTCTTTTTGTTGATGCTTGCCAGCATTTCTACATCAGACAGCGCCCCTTTTCCAAGATTTCCATCGCGGGAGTCTACTCCGAATACTGCAATCGTCCAGTATCCATTATCACGGAAATGATGATAGAGAGAAAGACCGGCGACAAGGATAACAACCAGGAAAAGGATTTTTCCCATTTCTTTCTTTTTTCTGCGTTTTTTATGCGGTCTTTCGTAAGCAGAACGATCCTGTCTCATACGGTTCTGTTGACTCCTCCTTTCTGCTGCATTCCGGTTCTTTGGATATGGATTTCCCATTTCGCTTTGTTCGATGGTGCGGTCCAGTTCTCTTTGCAGTGCATTTTCATAGGTGTCATAATCCTCCAGATCCAGTTCTTCAATCTGGTCCGGACGTAAGTCCTCCTCTTCTTCGACTGGATCATAATGTGCTGTTCTTGCTGTATTTCGTGCGTAACCGGTTATTCCAGGATCCGAACTATGCCGTCTGGAACCGGAAGCTTGGGCAGTTCCCTGTTTTTTTCGTTGCTGTCTGGCACGCATGCGGTCCAGCTCGTCGCCTTCAAAGGCATCGTCTCTGTAATTCAAAGTTCCTCCTCCCTGATCTCATTCAGGATCTGTAAAATGTTTGATTTTAATCAATCAGTCTTCGGTAATATGACCATCCAGCGTCTCTGGTTCCGACGGTGGCATTGTTGATAGAACCGCTGGTTTCATGGACGCAGCGGACTTTTCCATCGGAAGTCCAGCCAAGAAACATGACAACATGGGCATCTGCTCCGGTGCGGATCAAAAGGTCGCCCGGCTGTAAGTCTTCCCGGCTGATCCGTGTTCCAAGGGCAGCCAGGCCACTGGTACTTTCATAAGGCAGATGGTTCCCTGTCACGGACCAGTATACCCAGCTGATCCAGCCGGAGCAATCCAGACCCTTTAGGGTACGGCCATCTACGTCTGGAGAGACCAGCGTACCGAAATGATTTCCATCGTAGTTTTTGGCAGATGGTTTTCCGCCCCAATAATAAGGTACCTTACCGACGGAATTCAATGCAAACCGCAAAAGTTCTTTTCTGGTCTCGGAAATGTCCGCTGGCAACCCATCCAGATATTCTTCAATTTCCGAAGCGGTCAGCGGTGTCCCGGTAGAAATAGAAGATACGCTCAGTCCATATTTCTGGTACCAGTCTTCGGATGCAAGTGCAATCGCAGCCTGCCGGTTCTCTTCTGTCCAGCCCTGCCAGCCGCCTTCTGTGAATTTGCTTTCGTCATTTCCGGCTGTATCCAGTGAAAAAAGGCTGGCGCTTTCCGTCAATCCACCAATCTTCATGGTAACGGTCAGGTCGACATGTCCAGGGCAGCTCAGCGTGGCCGGGCCTGTCCCGGATGCGGCTGGTGTTTCGGCATTTGAAACCGATGCTTCTGAATCCTGTCCAGATGTTGCATGCCCGGATGATTCCGATGATGTTTCCTCCGTAACGGCAATGGACTGTCCACCTTCGGATGCCTGTATGGAGACTGCCTGTTCGGCATCGGATGGAGATGCAGTCTTTTCCTGTGCCGCATAGGAAGAAGACGCCTGGGATGCATTCGCTGCCCTGGTTGGTGCCGTGATCACACCGCTGGTGGATTCCGGTATGGTTTCTGTTTCCCTGGTTTCAGCAGCAATGCTTTCCGCATTGCTTGATTCCTGTGCCTTTTTTTCGGCTGTGGCAGCTCCGGCTGTAATCACGCCATGCGCATTGGGTGCTGTTGTTTTATCTTCGGAAGAACTTGTTTCTGATTCTGTATGTTCTCCGGCTGTTTCATAAGGAAGTTCCAGATCATCCTGTTCTTTTTCGGCTTCTGCTTCTTCCAACAATGCCTTTTTCTCCAGCTCTTCCGCAGATTTTCCAACACAGCCGGAACAGTAATATACATCACTGATGGACATAGTATAGGAATGTGCAGCTTCCCACAGTGCTTTTGCATAGGAAAGAAAGGCGGCGCTGTCTTCCGGATTATGATAATAGGTATAGACGTTGGCCATAGCCATGATCTGTGGAACATCGGAATAAGGAGAAATCGTATGACCCTCTCCATCCACTGCCTGGATCCGCACATTGCGGAAACTGCCGATGGTCCAGGTAGATGGATCTTCTTTTTTATGCTGCGAATCTTCCGGATTATATTTGCCAAGGATCCGTTCCCTGGGAAGTCCAAGCTTCGCTGCCATATCAGCCGGTGTGACATCGGAATAACTGTAGAGGGCGCTGGACCAGTTTGCGTCACGCGTCATCAGTTCGTGGAATACCTGTCCGGCAAGACTTTTGGTGATATCGGTGGTGTCTTCCCCTTCTGGAAAGTAGTGAGCCAGATTTAACTCATCCAGAGTGGGAATCCAGACGGTCTCGGTTTCGGTCTCTGGTGTTGCAGCTAAAGATGCTGCAGCAGTCGTTTCTTCCTCCGTTTCCTGTTCGGTGGGCATCTCGTCCACGGCTGGATGATATAGAAAAGAAATACCAATGCTTCCGGCACCAAGAACCAGCGCCATACCGGCGGCGGCCCATTTGTTTTTATAGCGGATCATGGAATCCATCAGAAGTTTCCCGATCTGCTCAGAATGTAAATGTCGTTTCATGTTTATGATCTCGTTTTTCTTTGGTTTCATATAATAATACAACATCGTATTTTAACACAGAAGTTTTCGGAAATACAGAGTGGAAACTTTAATATTTCATGAAGAAACGGTATTTCGTTGACGAAAATACCATTCTGGTCTATAATAGACGCGATTTCGTTTTGAGGAGGAACGACAATCCAATAGCAAAGCTAAGCGCCATGCACCTGAACGCCGCACGTGAAAGCCTTAGGCATAAGGCTGGCTGGCAGGTTAACGAGGTGGAGAGATAATCGAACATTCGGCGGGTACTCTCCCATGCTTCTCCGGGCGTGTGTATTCTGTGAAATATGCGGGCAACTGCAAAACAAACACAGGATAACCGGAGGGTCTTCTTTTTGTACGCATTTTTCCGAAACGATCCGAATCGTGTATGGAATCCGTGAAAAAGAAACCATTTATTTTGGCACCATGACAACAGAACAGAAAGGAATTTTTTGATATTATGTGTGGAATTATTGGATATTCAGGACCTTTAGACGCAGCAAAGATCCTCTTAGACGGGCTCAGCGGTCTGGAATACCGCGGTTATGACAGCGCCGGAATCGGACTCTGTATGGAGGATACCAGCATCTGTATCGCAAAAAAGGTCGGAAAAGTGAAAAATTTGCGGGAGTACTGCAAAGAACATGTGCATGGAACCGCTCACAGCGGAATCGGTCATACCCGCTGGGCTACCCATGGCGGAGTAACCGATGCAAATGCGCACCCACATCGTGCAGGCAAGGTAACTTTGATCCACAATGGAATTATTGAAAATTACCATGAACTGACCGAACGCTTCCATCTGGATGACAAGCTTGTTTCCCAGACAGACAGTGAAGTGGCTGCACGCGTGCTCGACGCCCTTTACGATGGAGATCCGCTTCTGGCAATCCGGAAACTGCAGAATCTGCTGGAGGGTTCTTATGGCTTCTGCATCATGTTTGATGATCAGCCTGGCTCTGTGTATGCGATCCGAAAGGTAAGTCCTCTGGTAGCATCTTACACTCCGGCCGGTGCACTGATCGCTTCCGATCTTACCGCGCTGATCCCGTACAGCAATCAGTACTTTGTAGTCCCGGAAGATAAGATTGTACGCCTGACTCCGTATAAAGTGCATGTTTACAATCTGGATGATACCTTTTCTAAGGTTTATCCGGAAATCCTGACCGTAAACTGGAACATGGATGCAGCCATGAAGAACGGATACCCGCATTTCATGATGAAAGAGATCCATGAACAGCCGGAGGCAATGAAAAACACGATCATGCCGCGTATCAGCAAAGGGCTTCCGGACTTTTCAGATGATGGGATCCCGGATGAACTGTTCCAGAATTGCGATCAGATCCACATTGTAGCGTGCGGAACGGCCATGCATACCGGCATGGTGGCGCGTGCCCTGATCGAACCGATTCTCCGAATTCCGGTTACCGTAACCATTGCTTCAGAATTTCGATATGAACAGCCGTTGATTGATGAGCGCACCCTGGTCTTGATCATCTCCCAGTCCGGTGAAACGATTGACACGCTGGCTGCGCTTCGTCTGGCACATGACTATGGCTCGAAAACCCTTGCAATCGTAAATGTAAAGGGTTCTACCATTGCGCGGGAAAGTGACTATGTTTTATATACGCATGCCGGTCCGGAAATTGCTGTGGCAAGCACCAAGGCTTACTCCGTACAGCTTGCCGCACTTTATATGATCGGATGCCGCATGGCCCTGGTACGTGGGAAATTTACGAAAAACCAAGCCATGGATTTCCTTGCTGATCTTCTGGATGTGATTCCGGCTATGGAAACCATGATCGCACAGGAAGAAAAGATCAAGGCTGTAGTCTCCCATATCATTCCGAAGCCGGATGCGTTCTTTATCGGACGCGGACTGGACTATGCTTTTTCCTTGGAGGGCGCACTGAAGCTAAAGGAAATCTCCTACATCCATGCGGAGGCTTATGCAGCAGGAGAACTGAAACACGGAACGATCGCTTTGATCTTTGACCAGGTTCCGGTCATTGCCATTGCAACACAGGAACATGTGTTTGCAAAGACCATTTCCAATATCCGCGAGGTAAAGGCCCGTGGGGCATTTGTGATCCTGCTCACGAAGGAATCTTCCGTGGTAGATGAGAATCTGGCAGATATTTTGATCCGCATTCCAGATGTGGATGACCACTTTACGGTATTCCCGATCGCGGTCGTACTGCAGCTGATCGCGTACTACGCTTCTCTTGGAAAGGACCTGGATGTGGACCAGCCGAGAAACTTAGCGAAGTCCGTAACGGTGGAATAAGATAAAATCCTCAAAAAAGTCAGGATGCTTGCTGTGATTACCCTAAATATGTCATCTCCATGATAACACCAAACCATTTATTTACAAAATTATATTTAACCTGAATTATTCATAGAGCATCATCTGGAGAAGGTTATCCTTATCCGTGTGATATCGAAATACTGCAGAATCGTTGGTCTTAAATGAACGGTTTAAAAGCCGGTCAATGCCAAGTTTGCTTACAAACTCTTTGATAAGAAGCAAGCCTGCATCGGAGGATAAATCACCTCCATCAAAATTTATTTTATATTTTAATTTGTCTATTGCTTTCTAGAGTTAAGGTGTTTACTTTACTCATAAAGGGCACCTTTGTTGGTATTTATTTTGATTAGACACCTTAATTTTACCACAAATGGATGCTCTTTTTTCATTCACTTGATAAGTGAAAAGCAATATTCAATTAAAATATAGTAACTATGTGGCTTTCAGCCACACTCACGGATTTGCCGTGAATAATTCAGGTTAAAATTTTACTGAATGAAATAAACGCAAGAGAAGATTCCAGAATACAAATCTTCGCCAATTTTTCATTCATCTATTCCTTGTGACATACTCCCACCACTTAGCTAGCGCCTGAAGTGGGGGCTTCTCGTTCGATTGCCC
>NZ_QULW01000022.1 GCF_003481825.1 Clostridium sp. OM02-18AC
TTCAGACGCTTTCATCTCGGCAATTGAATAACCGAGGATTCCCGCTTGTTATCCTAAAATACCAAAACCTTCGGATTCCAGCAAATTGCAAATTCATCACAATCATAACGCTTGTCACGAATTACATATTCAGCAGATAGTTCATCTTCATTTTCAAACTGTTCTTTTCTGTATACCACACCTGTACTGGTTTCCAACAAATAATAATCTGGTGAGAATATATTTCCACTATTCTGCATAATTTTGCTTGGCTTCAAGCGTGCCAATTCATCCAGATGTTCTGCAACAACCGGCACCTTATGAATGGCTATATGCTCAGTCAGTTCACGATTCATAACACTGAGAACAAGAATTGCCCCTCGTTTTAAATGGCGATGAATATTTTTCACAATTGCTCTGTTATCTTCCTCACGGACAAAAGAGCCTACCACATCATAAAGGCACAGTGCCAAATCCGCTGTTTTTTTCAGATCAATACTTCTACAATCTCCCTCTTCAAATGCATTCACCTATTGCATTATCGCTTTCTACAGCACATGTCCCTGTGCCTTCATGACTTCGATCACCTGGTCCACCAGCTGTTCGCACTGCGCAGTGGTCGGTGCCTCTACCATGACGCGTACCACCGGCTCGGTGCCGGACTGGCGCAGAAGGATGCGTCCGTCGCTTCCCAGAATTTCTGTAACTTTTTTGACCTCTGCCTGAACCGCCGGGTCGTCCTGTGCCAGCTTTTTGTCATGGACACGGACATTTTTCAGTACCTGCGGAAGGATTTCAACCTCGGAAGCCAGCTTGCCAAGGGTCTCTTTCTTCTCCAGCATGACTTCCATAACCTTTAAGGAGGTCAGGATGCCATCACCGGTGGTGGCATGCTTGCTGAAGATGATATGACCGGACTGCTCACCACCCAGGCAGTTTCCGTACTGGGACATATTCTCGTAGACGTATTTGTCGCCTACTGCAGTCTTTTCATAGGAGATGCCTTCCCGGTCGAATGCCTTATACAGACCGAAGTTGGACATGATGGTGGTGACAACCGTGTTGTTCTTTAAGCTGCCGGTCTCTTTCATGTACTTGCCGCACACATAGAGGATCAAGTCGCCATCTACCACGTTGCCGTTCCCGTCAACCGCGATACAGCGGTCTGCGTCTCCGTCGTAGGCGAAACCGACATCACAGCCGGTCTCTTTCACGTAATCCTGCAGCACATGGATGTGGGTGGATCCGCAATCGGTATTGATATTCAATCCGTTCGGATGGTTGTTGATGACATGAGTCTCGGCACCCAGGGCGTCAAAGACGTTCTTGGCGATGGCGGATGCACTTCCGTTTGCACAGTCCAGAGCCACTTTTTTGCCCTTGAAGGAGCGGGTGGCAATGGAGATCAGATAACCGATGTAACGGTTTCTGCCTGCGGAATAGTCGGTGGTGCGGCCGATGGCATCTTTTAAGGCAAATGGAATTTCTTCCATCTCGCCATCTAAGTAACGCTCAATCTCAACAATAACGTCCTCTTCCAGTTTCTCGCCCTTGCCGTTGATGACCTTGATGCCGTTGTCGTAATATGGGTTATGGCTGGCAGAGATCATGATACCGCAGTCAAACTCCTCGGTGCGCACGACGTAGGATACGCTCGGTGTGGTGGTAACGTGGAGCAGGTAAACATCTGCGCCGGAGGCGGTGAGACCTGCAACCAGGGAGTACTCGAACATGTAGCTGCTGCGGCGGGTGTCCTTACCGATCGCAACGCGGCAGCGGCCTTCCGGGTTATCTGCAGTCTTTTTCGCCTGTTTTCCGTAGTACCAGCCCAGGAAACGGCCTACTTTATAGGCGTGTTCCACAGTCAGGTTGACGTTTGCTTCTCCGCGGAATCCGTCGGTGCCAAAATATTTTCCCATAATGTTGTTCTCCTCTTTTCTAGCTCAGTTTAAAAGCAAAACCTGAAATTCCCGGCAGGCACACCTGCGCCGCCGGGAACCTTTCGTATTTTAATATTCGATTTCTTTTAAGAAGCGGCCCAGCGCATCCTGCCATGCCGGAAGGCGCTCAAAGCCGTTGTCGCTGAGTTTTTCCTTGCTCATGCGGCTGTTGGACGGGCGGGTTGCTTTTGCCGGGAACTCGCTGCTGCTGACCGGAGTCACCGGAACATCCATGCCTGCCTGGCGGAAGATTTCCTTCGCAAACTCGTACCAGCTGCACAGTCCTTCGTTGGTGGCATGGTAGCGACCGTACTTGTCGGTCTGGATCATGTCGACCAGCAACCTTGCCAGGTCGTAGGTGTAGGTTGGGGAACCAACCTGGTCATCGACAACGCTGACTGCTCCACGTTCTTTGCCCAGACGCAGCATGGTCTTGATAAAGTTTTTTCCTGCCACGCCGAATACCCAGGCGATGCGCACGATGAAGTACTTGTCGGACAGTTCTTCAACTGCCAGCTCACCCTCATATTTGGTCTGTCCGTATACATTTAACGGATGGCGCTCATCGTCCGGCTCCCACGGGCGGGTGCCCTGACCGTCGAACACGTAGTCCGTGCTGATGTACATGAGTTTCACATCAGCCTCTTTGCATGCCTGCGCGACGTTGCGGGTGCCCTCTCCGTTGATGCGACGGCAGAGTTCCACATTATCTTCAGCTGCATCTACTGCAGTATATGCGGCACAGTGGATGACGGCATCTGCCCCGGACGCTTTGATCACACGTCTGCAGGCTTCTGCATCGGTGATATCCATCTCTTCCACGTCGACGCCGATGCCCTCGATGCCGCGTTTTGCCAGTTCATTCATCAGGTCAGTTCCAAGCTGGCCTTTTGCTCCTGTTACCAGAACCTTCATGTTGTTTCCTCTTTCTGAATGATGGTCACCGCAGGATTATACCTCCTCGCGGTTTCCGTACATTTTCTCGTAATAATTCTGATACTCACCGGAGATGATGGTCTCCCACCACTCGCGGTTCTCCAGGTACCATTTGATGGTCTTCTTGATGCCGTCTGCGAATTTGGTCTCCGGCAGCCAGCCAAGCTCGTTGTGGATCTTGGTCGGGTCGATGGCATAACGCATGTCGTGGCCCTTACGGTCGGTGACATGGGTGATCAGGCTTTCCGGCTTGCCCAGCTCTTTGCAGATCAGCTTCACGATGTCGATGTTGCGCATCTCGTTGTGACCGCCGATGTTATAAACCTCACCGACGCGTCCTTTGTGAATGATCAGGTCGATGGCCTTGCAGTGGTCCTCCACATACAGCCAGTCGCGGACATTTAAGCCCTCGCCGTAAACCGGGAGCGGCTTGTCTGCCAGTGCATTTGCGATCATAAGCGGGATCAGCTTCTCCGGGAAGTGGTACGGACCGTAGTTGTTGGAGCAGCGGCTGATGGTGATCGGCAGACCGTAGGTGCGGTGATATGCCTGTACCAGCAGATCAGCGCCTGCCTTGGAGGAGCTGTACGGGCTGCTGGTGTGGATCGGGGTCTCCTCAGTGAAGAAGAGATCCGGGCGGTCTAACGGAAGGTCGCCGTATACTTCATCGGTGGATACCTGGTGGTAACGCTTGATACCGTACTTGCGGCAGGCATCCATCATCACTGCGGTTCCCTTAATGTTGGTGTCTAAGAAGATCTCCGGGTTTTCAATGGAGCGGTCTACATGGCTCTCTGCTGCGAAGTTTACCACGATGTCCGGATGCTCTTCCTCAAACAGCTTGTAGATAGCCTCGCGGTCGCAGATATTGATCTTGCAGAAGCGGAAGTTCGGGTTCTTTAATGCCTCTTCCAGGGTGGATAAATTACCTGCGTAGGTCAGACAGTCTACGCATACGATCCGGTAATCCGGATACTTGTTTAACATATGATATACGAAGTTGGAGCCGATGAAACCGGCGCCGCCTGTTACGATGATGGTCATGGATTGTTTCCTCTTTTCTACTATTCTACTTCATGTCATTTCCGTGAAGTTTATCGATGTATTTCCCGTCCAGAACGTCTTTTAAATAACGGCCGTACTGGTTCTTCTTTAATACCTCATAGGTCTCCAGCACCTGCTCTTTGGTAATCCAGCCGTTTAAGTAAGCAATCTCCTCCAGGCACGCGATCTTGCGGTGCTGATGGGTCTCGACGGTCTTGACAAAGTTGGTTGCCTCTACTAAAGACTCGTGGGTACCAGTATCCAGCCAGGTAAAGCCCTGTCCTAACAGGGTAACATCCAGCTCGCCGTTCTCTAAGTAGATGCGGTTCAGATCGGTGATCTCCAGCTCACCGCGGGCAGATGGCTTTAAGCTCTTGGCATACTCAACCACGCGGTTGTCATAGAAGTACAGACCGGTCACGCAGTAGTTGGACTTCGGATGCTCCGGCTTCTCCTCGATGGAAATTGCCTTGCCCTCAGA
The DNA here is from genome assembly GCF_003481825.1 of Clostridium sp. OM02-18AC. Taxonomy (GTDB): domain Bacteria; phylum Bacillota; class Clostridia; order Lachnospirales; family Lachnospiraceae; genus Brotaphodocola. The sequence goes on from NZ_QULW01000022.1 coordinate 4,381, forward strand.
GTCGAACTCTACGATACCGAAACGCTCCGGATCGTCTACATAGTAACCGAATACGGTAGCGCCCTTCTCTTTGGCCGCTGCCGCGCGCAGGCGTTTCTTTAAGCCCTGGCCGTGGAAGATGTTGTCACCCAGTACCATGGCAACCGGCTCACCGCCGATGAACTCTTCGCCGATGATGAATGCCTGAGCCAGTCCGTCCGGGCTCGGCTGTACGGCGTAAGACAGTTCCACGCCAAACTGGTGTCCATCTCCAAGCAGTGCCTCGAAACGCGGAGTATCCACCGGAGTGGAGATGATCAGGATTTCCCGGATGCCGGCGTTCATAAGCACAGACAGCGGATAGTAGATCATCGGCTTGTCGTAGATTGGAAGCAGCTGTTTGGATGTAACTTTGGTCAGCGGATACAGGCGGGTACCTGAGCCGCCTGCCAGTATGATACCTTTCATAAGTGTTCTCCTTTTAAAAACATAAAATACCGCCCGGGTCTCTTTTGTAAGTACGGACAGTCTAAGCTAGTTTGTACTATACCACAGATGCGCGGAGATTGCAATCTGCGCGCGGAAAGGAAGCGTGGAAATTCGTGTCTGGATTCATATCTGGATTCGGGTTTTTGCCGATGCTTCGCATTCCAAATCGGCAAAATCCCATTGCCGGGCACATATGCATAAGCAGTAACCCCCTGTCTTCAGGAATCCGTAAGTGTTTCCGCCGAGACATGCAGCACACGTGCAAGCTTCTGCAATGTCCGCGCCTGGGTTTTGCCGATATCACGCTCGCCCTGCTCAAACAGCTGGATCTGCCGGAGTGGGACACCGGACTGTGCTGCCAGTTCCCGCTGGGATAATTTGGCGTATGCCCTAAGGCGCTTCAGTCTGGACTCCTGTCTGGCTTTTTGCATCCGTTCATCCATAATTTCCACAAATTTGCTGATATCTGCCTCATGGAGCGGATCATACATGCCGCAGACCTCCGTAACCGGAACTGCATTTTGGATCTGTTTGAAGTTTTCCACGCGATACCACTGATAATACGCCAATACCCACCCCGTCCAATACTCCGGGGACTTATCCAGATACATCAGATCTTCCACATCCGGAACAGAAAGTCCGCTAAGACGCAGTACTTCCTTGGCTATTTCACAGCCATTTTTCCCGGCAACAAACGCGCAATTGCCGATTTCAAACTGCGCCGCCATGCCGCTGATCAGAAACATGGTATAAAAATCCTGCAGATCATAATCTAATGTATTCACCGCGTAATCCAGCATATCCCCAAGCACCCGCTGTGCCAATGGGAGATAGTCCTCATCGTAAGCATGGAGCTGGCTTTGCCCGGAACCCGCTTCTGCTACCGTATGGCTGTGATATTCTTTATCGCAAGCGTGGATCATGATTCTCCATCCCCTCTCTCATAATATCAATCATATAGATATCGGAAACCTGCGCGCCTTCTCCTCTGGTTTCCCGGTATTGCCGCCGTGCTGCCTTATCGCGCTGCTGCTTCTTTTGATAATATTCTTCCGCATAAGCCGCCTCATATCCCAGAAAAAGAAGCTGTGAAAAGGCTTTCTGGCTTTTCAATACCACCTGTTCTCCTAATTTTCCAAGGCGCATGGCATGTTCCAGCTGTTTGAAAGAAATGGTTCCCATTACAAAATCCTGCGCAAAAGAAAAGTAGGAATCATCCGCACGATACCCAATGATGACATCGTATGCCGATATATCGATCATGAAATGCTCCTGTAGATAGTTTTTTGCTGTTTCTGCAATGGAACGCTGCTGCCAGTAACTGCGGTAACGGGTCAGAAGTGCCAGCCAGTTTAGGATACTGTAATCATCCTGATTCAGATTCAATACATGTAACCCATCCATTTCTAACTGATAACGGTTTGCGTATCCATCCTTATTTTTCGCACAAGCCCATTCTTTTGCCAGTTCTATGTTTTCCGTACAATAAAAGCCCCGTCCGTAATCATTGTTATAGTTTCCCAGTCCATATTCCGGCTTGGGAATTATATGGTCAGAACCATGATAGAGAAGTTTCTTCATAATCCGCATCGCCTCCTTTGCGCGAAATAAAAATATCGCTGTAGAGATATTTTTATTATATCTCTACAGCGATATCTGTACAATCATTTTTCTTATTTGTTTTAGGAATCTGCCAAATTTGTTGCTGCCTGCGCAGCATATGAGCAGCAACAAATCTCCTACTTACGAACCGTTGCGGTTTCCGCACTGGTCGATTCCGCAGGAACTGCACTGGTTTCCGGTACATTCCGTCCGGTTGCAGGCAGGAAGTTCCCATCTTCATCAACCTCTGCCGCAAAGAGCAGGGTTCTGGCGTCGTTCTTCTCATAGCTGCAGGTTACCAGCACAAACATGGAATCAAACGGCTGCTCCGGCACCTCTGCAAAGCTGCACGGTGCCAGACGCTCACTCACCCACTGATCAAACGATGCCTGGGACTTGAACGAGGTCTTGCGGACGATGCCATTGGAATCGCTGTAGTAGCAGCCCAGCGTTTTTAAATGGATGGTGCGCTCCGGGGTATAGATTTCAAAATAGCGGTGCGCCTCAAAGAAATCCTGGTCCTTGAATTTCACAACATCCTTAAACATGGAGCCATCCTTCATGTGGTGGCCATAGATCGGGTTATTCCAACCGCTGAAGTCAGACTTACTGTCGGCATCCAGATAAATGGTGCCGTACACACTGTCTTTCCCCTCAAAATCCTTATGTAAATAGTACTGGTTGTCCGGAGACTGGACGATCGGATAATCGATTTTGGTATCCGGCACCCGGATCCAGCCGATGGTGTCCGGATTCGTCTCTAATAAAGAAGCAAAATCAATCGGGGAGACATACGGCGCCTCGGTCTCTGCCTCCGTTTCTTCTGTTTCCGGCGGTGTGGTCTCTGCCTCCGTCTGACTCGCTGCCTGCGCCAGGCTCTCCTCGAGACGTCGCTGGGCTGCTGCATCCATCCACTCCTTCACCAGGCTGAGGGCACTGGCGATCATGATGAGTAAGAGGATGGCGATGATGAGGCGGCGAAGAAGACCGCTGGAATTCTTTTTTGGTTTTTGATTGTGTTCCATATCGGACATAACTGCCCCCTTTTTACACTTCGTTCATCTTCGCCAGCTTTGCTGCCTGGTCAGCTGCGATACATGCATCCAGAATTTCCTGGATGTCTCCATTCATGATCTTGTCTAACTTGTATAAAGTCAGGTTGATGCGGTGGTCGGTGACACGGCCCTGCGGGAAGTTGTAGGTACGGATTTTCTCGGAACGGTCGCCGGTACCGATCTGGCTGCGACGCTCTGCTGCTTCCGCGTTCTGCTTCTTTTCCAGTTCCAGATCGTACAGCTTGGAACGCAGAAGACGGAATGCCTTTTCCTTGTTCTGCAGCTGGGATTTCTCGGTCTGGCTGTAGATGACGATTCCGGTCGGGATGTGGGTCAGACGTACTGCGGAGTCGGTGGTGTTGACGCACTGTCCGCCGTTACCAGACGCACGCATAACATCGATACGGCAGTCGTTCATATCGATCTGAACGTCTACCTCTTCTGCCTCCGGCATCACTGCTACGGTAGCGGTGGAGGTATGGATACGTCCGCCAGACTCGGTCTCCGGCACACGCTGTACGCGGTGTACGCCGGACTCGTACTTCATCTTGGAGTAAGCGCCCTTGCCGGTGATCATAGCCTGGACTTCTTTGAAGCCGCCGATTCCATTCTCACTTAAGGAGATGATCTCTACTTTCCAGTGCTGGCTCTCTGCATAGTTTACGTACATGCGGTAAAGCTCTGCTGCGAACAGAGCTGCCTCGTCGCCGCCTGCACCGGCGCGGATCTCCAGGATAATGTTCTTGTCATCGTTCGGGTCCTTCGGCAGTAACAGGATCTTTAATTCCTGCTCCAGCTCTTCCACACGCTTCTTGGCATCGGAAAGTTCTTCCTTGGCAAGTTCGCGCATGTCTTCATCGTTCTCTTCTTCCAGAAGTGCCAGACTGTCTTCAATGTCCTGCTTTGCCTGCTTGTAGGCCTTGTAAGCCTCTACCAGAGGTGCCAGGTCCGCCTGCTCTTTCATGAGCTTACGGAAGCGGGTCTGGTTCTCGGTTACGTTCGGCTCGCCTAATTCCTGCATGATTTCCTCATAGTGGATGAGGATGTCATCTAATCTGTCAAACATGGGGTTCCTCCTATATTTTGTAATGGTACTGATTGATGTTCGTGGTTTGCTGCGGTTCACGTATATGTGCCCGGCAGCAAGTATCTATGTGTATGATTCTATCGTGTTCGGAACGGTTTGGTTCGTTCAGCGCCCTCCCGGTGACTCGCATTCCTACCGTTGCGCATGCTCGTTGTGTCATTGTGTATGCTCGTTGTGTATGCTGTCCTCACCGTTCCCAGCAGCCGCATACCACACGTTCCTTGCCCGGAAGGTCTTTGACAACCCGGACATTCGTAAAACCTGCATCCGCTAAAAGTCCGCTGACAGCTTCGCCCTGGTCGTATCCGATCTCCAGATAGATGCTGCCTCCCGGTTTCAGCCAGGCTCCGGCTTCCTTTGCGATCTGCCGGTAAAACTTCAGACCGTCTTCTGTGCCGTCCAATGCCATCATCGGCTCATGCTCCCGCACCTCCGGCTCCAGGGTGGCAATAACTGCCGTTGGAATGTATGGTGGGTTGGATGTAATGATGTCGAAGGTTTTTTCTTCGTCTGGCGGAAGGGCAGAAAACAGATCACCATGGAAAAAACGGATTGTTTTCTGGTGTGCTCTTGCGTTCCGCTCCGCCACCTGCAGTGCCTCTTCCGACAAGTCTGTGGCAGTCACCGATTCGTACCCGCCCTTTACTGCCAGGCTGATGGCAATGCAGCCGGACCCGGTACACAGATCCAACAGCTTCTTATTTTTTTCTTTCTGCTCTTCCAATACCAGCTCCACCAGTGTCTCGGTGTCCTGGCGCGGGATCAGCACGTGCTCATTGACAAAGAAGTCCAGTCCCATAAATTCCTGGCTGCCCAGGATCTGCTGCAGCGGAACACGGGACGCACGCTTTGTGACCATGGCACGGTAATTTTGAATCTGTTTCTGCACAGCCGCATCGGTTTCGGAGAGCGGACGCAGCCGGTCCATCAAAAAATGAACCAGATTTAAATCAAATGCAGTGAGAAGCAGCAGCTTTGCATCGTTTTCCGCGTCGGTGTCACCCACCTGCTGGAGCGCGGAACTGCCTTCGTTTAGAAGATCGTAGAGTGTCATGATGCGTCCTCCGAAATCTCCGTCTCCGGGAAATTTTCCCGCAGGTACGCCTTCCAGTCAAATACGGCTTCAACTGCTGCGATTGCAACCTCGATCATCGAGTCATCCGGCTCGCTGGTGGTCAGATTCTGCATCCACAGTCCCGGCTTGCTTAAAAGGTTGACAACCGGGTTGTCGCTGCGGCCTGCCAGACGTAAAAACTCGTAGGAAACACCAGCAATGACCGGCACCAGGATAATGCGGCTTACCATGCGCAGCCATACGTTGTCGACGCGCACAACCATGAAGAACAGGATGCTGATCAGCATAACGATGATCAGAAAACTGGTTCCGCATCGTTTATGCTGCTTGGAGCTTGCCCGCACGTGGTCTACGGTGAGTGTCATGCCATGCTCGATGCAGTTGATGCACTTGTGCTCCGCACCGTGATACATAAAAGTGCGGCGGATGTCCTCCATCCGGGAAATTACTTTTATATATGCAATAAAGATCGCGATGCGGATGAGCCCTTCCAGGATTGCCATGATGGTGTCAGAATGGATGACCTGTTTGCAGGCGTTCGCGATGAGCAGCGGCAGCACCATAAAAATGCCGATCGCCATAATCACGGAAAATACCATGACGACCGCCATAAGGACCTGTTCAACCTTCTCACCGAATACTTTGTCCATCCACAGTTCCAGTTTTCCTGGCTCGGAGTCTTCATCATCCTCAAAGAAACTGGCGGAAAAGCTTAAGGTCCGCATGCCGAGGATCATGGAATCCGCAAAGCTGAAGACGCCCCGCACAAAGGGGAGTCCGCAAAACGGCACCTTTTCCGTCATGCTGACGTAGGTGTCTTTTTTGACCTCGATGCCGCCGTCGGGTCTGCGCACGGCTGTGGCATACTGGTCTTTATTTTTCATCATAATTCCTTCAATGACGGCCTGGCCGCCGATACCGGAATATTTCATATGATCTGTGTCTCCTTAAAATATCCGTATAAAGAAAAATAAGGCTGAGCCAAAGTGTCTCCACTTGAGTCTCAACCTTACTTCGCTCTCGTTATGCTTACGCCTTAACGCCGTATTTCTTGTTGAACTTATCGATACGACCGCGTGCAGAAGCAGCTTTCTGCTGACCGGTGTAGAAAGAATGGCACTTAGAGCAAACCTCTACGTGGATCTCTTCTTTGGTGGAACCGGTAACGAACTCGTTGCCGCAGTTGCAGGTAACCTTAGCCTGATAATAAGCTGGATGGATTCCTTCTCTCATGATTTTCACCTCTTCACTTTCTCAATTATATAGTACTGTGATCGTCTAACGGTCTCGTTTGTACCGTTAAAATCACGCCACATCTATAAACAGCTCCATAATTGTATCATAGAAATATAGGCTTGGCAAGCATATTTTCTACGATTTTCGAGATATTTTCGCCGTGTATTCTTTTCCACTTCTGCGAATTTCCCAGAACATCCGGCATTTCTTTTCCGCTTCTGCGAATTTCCCAGAACATCCGGTGCTTCTTCGCCATTTTTTCGAATTTTTTAGAACATTCGGCGTTTCTTCGCCACTTCCACAAACTCGCGGTTGCTGCGGGTCTGCGCGAACAGATCCAGGATGCGCTCCACGGAATCCTCTGGTTTTAAGCTGTTGGTTGCCTTGCGTACAATGTCCACCGCCTCGGCTTCATCACGACTGAGAAGCAGGTCATCGCGACGGGTGCCGGACTTTAAGATATCGATTGCCGGGAAGATGCGTTTTTCAGAGAGCTTGCGGTCTAATACCAGCTCCATGTTGCCGGTGCCCTTGAACTCCTCGTAGATGACATCATCCATACGGCTTCCGGTATCGACCAGCGCCGTGGCAAGAATGGTCAGGCTGCCGCCCTCACGCATGTTGCGTGCTGCGCCGAAGAAACGCTTCGGCATATGCAGGGCTGCCGGATCAAGACCGCCGGAAAGCGTACGTCCGCTCGGCGGAACTACCAGGTTGTAGGCTCTTGCCAGACGGGTAATGCTGTCTAAGAGAATGATGACATCGCGACCGTGCTCTACCAGACGTTTTGCGCGCTCGATCACCATCTCGGAAACACGCTTATGGCGCTCCGGAAGCTCATCGAAGGTGGAGTAGATTACCTCCACATTGTTGCCTACCACGGACTCCTTGATGTCCGTAACCTCCTCCGGGCGTTCATCAATCAGGAGAATGATCATATGCATGTCCGGATGGTTGGTGGTCACTGCCTGCGCCACCTGCTTTAAGAGAGTGGTCTTACCGGCTTTTGGCGGAGACACGATCATGCCTCGCTGTCCTTTGCCGATCGGTGCAAGAAGATCGAGCACACGCATGGCGGTGCTGCTCTTTCCCGCGGTTTCCATATGCAGACGGCTGTTTGGGAAGATCGGAGTCAGATCTTCAAAGTTCGGGCGGCGCTCCAGCGCGCTGACCGGATAGCCGTTGACGTTGCGAATGTATAACAGTGCCGCAAACTTCTCATTTGAGGTCTTCACACGGCGGATTCCGTTGATGATATCTCCGGTCTTTAAGCCAAACCGCCGGATCTGGGTCGGGGAAACATACACATCGTTCTCGCCCGGAAGGAAATTCTCGCAGCGGATAAAGCCGAAGCCGTCCGGCATAACCTCCAGGATGCCGCTTGCCGGTACCCCGCTGTCTACGCCTTCCTGCTGCTTTTCATTTTCCTCATCACGCGTATTCTGGTATGACTGATCGTTGCTCTGGTCGTTGGTCTGTTCCGTATTCTGAGTCTGGCGGCTCTGGCGCGGCTGATAAGTCTGCTCGCTGCTCTGCTCCTGGCGGCTCTGGCGCGGCTGATAGGTCTGCTCGCTGCTCTGCTCCTGGTGGCTCTGGCGCGGCTGGTAGGTCTGCTCGCTGCTCTGCTCCTGACGGTTCTGGTAAGATTGCTCCCCGTTCCGTCTCACCATGCCGCTGCGGCCATTTTGCGGACGATTCTGGTAAGAATAGCGGCGCGGCTGTCCCTTCATAGCTGCCCCAGCCGCTTCTGTCGGCTGCTCTTTTGCAGCTGCCCCGGCCGCTTCTGTCGACTGCTCTTTCGCAGCTGCCCCGGTTGATTCTGCTGACATTTCTTTCGCAGGTGCCTTATTCGGCTCTCCTGGCTGTTCTTTCGCAGTCGTCCCTGTCGGCTCTTCCACTGCTCCGACCGCATTGCAAAGTGCTTCGATCAGCTCTGCCTTCCTCATGGAAGTTGCTCCTTTTATGCCCTGTTCTTTTGCCATTTCCTTCAACATGGCAACGGGTAATGTCTGTAATTTTTCTCGCATACATTTTCTCCATTCTGAACTTTTATCTAGGTGGGATATAAAATATAAATTGATAGATATCTCCTAAAGCGGCAGATATCTTCTAAGAACTTTGGAATAATGGATTCGTACTGAACCGGTGCACCAGGTACACCGCCAGCCATTTTTCAATGATGCGGAGACGGCATGGCGCTGTCCCCGCGTACGTATTTATTATAATGGATTCTCCTGAAAAAAGAAAGATTTATTTTATCTGGAATTGTCTTCCTTCTGGACCGATTCCCGCAAAAATCGCATATGTTCGTCAATTTTCGACTCGTAACCATTTCCAGATGGGCGATAGAAGACGCTTCCTTCCATGCCATCCGGCAGATACTGTTGTTTTACATAGTGGTTCGGATAGTCGTGTGCGTATTTGTAGCCGATCCCATGACCCAGTTTTGCAGAACCGCCATAATGGGAATCCTGCAGATGTACCGGAACCGGCATGGAACGCTGGTTTTTCACGGCACTCATGGCCTCGAAAATGGCATTGCACGCGGAATTGGATTTCGGTGCGGTCGCCACATACGTCACAGCCTGGGACAGGATGATCTGCGCCTCCGGCATACCAATGCGCTCCACAGCCTGCGCCGCGCTGACTGCCACAGTCAGTGCCTGCGGATCTGCATTGCCCACGTCTTCTGAAGCACAGATCATAATGCGGCGGGCAATGAATTTGATATCTTCCCCCGCATACAGCATCCGCGCCAGATAATAGACTGCAGCATCCGGATCCGAGCCGCGCATGCTCTTGATAAAGGCGGAAATGGTGTCGTAATGGTTATCCCCATCTTTGTCGTAGCGCACCGCCCGTTTCTGGATGCACTCCTGTGCCACCTCCAGCGTAATGTGGATCAGGCCATCTGCCGGACTGCGCTCTGTTGTGAGGACACCAAGTTCTACCGCATTGAGCGCGGCGCGGGCATCCCCGCCGGAGACATCCGCCAGGAAATCAGCAGCATCGTCATCGATCACAGCGTGGTAACTTCCCATGCCTTTTTTCTCATCGTGTACAGCACGCAGGATCAGTTCTTTTACATCGTCCTTTTCCAGTGCTTTCAGTTCGAAAATCCGGGAACGGGACAAAAGTGCCCCATTTACCTCAAAATAAGGATTCTCCGTGGTCGCTCCGATGAGGATCAGGGTCCCATCCTCCACGTAGGGAAGCAGATAATCCTGCTGGCTCTTGTTGAAGCGATGGATCTCATCGACAAAAAGGATCGTCTTTTTTCCGTACATCCCGAGGGCATCTTTTGCCTCTTTTACGACATCCTCCATGTCTTTTTTACCCGCCACCGTGGCATTGATCTGGCGGAAACTCGCGCTGGTGGTGTTGGCGATAACCTTTGCCAGCGTCGTCTTTCCGGTTCCCGGCGGTCCGTAAAAAATGATGGAGCCAAGCTGGTCTGCCTTGATGGCACGGTAAAGCAGCTTGTCCTTTCCGATGATGTGCTTCTGCCCGACCACCTCATCCAGGGTGGTGGGGCGCATGCGGGACGCCAGGGGCGATTCCTGCTCCTGGGTGCTCGCTCTCATATAGTCAAACAAATCCATGTGTATGTTTCCTTCCTGTCGGTGTGTATAGTTTTCATTTTTATGCTGAATCGATTCCGCTGAACCTGCTATTGATGCTTTTGAGGTTTATGCGCTTCGTTTTTTGATATTACATTTGGGGCACTGTTTTTGAAGTGCTGCCTTTGCAACACTGCTTTGGGGCGCTGTTTTTGTGGTGCTGCCTTTTGCGAACATTTGTGCTTTTTCTAGTATAATCCACGCCGATTGCCCAGTCAACCCGGATTCAGTCTACCAGAAGTTCTTCCACGGTCACAAATTCGTAACCCCGTTTCTGCAGATCATCAACAATCTGCAGTGCTGCTTCTACTGACGTAGGAAAAATATCATGCATGAGAATGATATCGCCATCTTTTACATCTTTTTCGACCCGCCGCACGATCCGTCTGGTGTTCTGGAACTTCCAGTCCAGGGAATCCACGTTCCAGAGTACCGTGGTCAGATTTACACGGCATTCCAACTGCTCATTCCAGGCTCCGTAAGGCGGCCGCAGATATTCCGGACGTTTTCCGGTGATGGACTGGATCAGCTGCTCCGTCTGCTCTATCTCGGCACAGGCCTGCTCTGCCCCCTCCTTTGTCATCTGGATATGACGGTAGCTGTGATTGCCGATCAGATGTCCCTCTTCCTGCATCCGTTGTACCAGTTCTTCTTTTCCGGCAATATTTTCCCCCATCAGAAAAAAAGTTGCTTTTATACCGCGCTGTTTCAGGCCATCCAACAATTTCGGTGTACAGGTCTGGTGAGGGCCATCATCGAACGTGAGGGCGACCTGGGGAACGGAAGAGTCGTGTTGCTCTGGCACGAATGCAGCAACCTGCCGGACCGCAGGAATTTCCAGTTGATTTCCGGCGTATGCCCGTCCCACACGTTCTGGATATGCAGCATGCTGTGCAACTGCAAAAGCTGCGCCGGTCAGAGCCCCATCTGCCAGAATCACCGCCAGAAGAAGCAGGCTCAACGTGCGGATTTTCCATTTCGGTTTGCTCATCGTTTTCCCCTCTCCCGCTTTCTATTTCATATATATCTGGTTTTTGCAAAATTATGTTCCGTAATTGCAAAACTGCGCTTGCCTTTTTACAGGATACGCGCTACAATAGTCATGTCAAATATTTTGAAGTATTTTTAATATGTTTCATTAATTCCGATAATAGAAAGTATTTCATGGAAATTAGAAACCTGATTACATTTACCAAAGTGGCTGAGACCCAAAGTCTCTCGAAAGCTGCAAAAGTTCTGGGGTATGCCCAGTCTACCGTTACCATGCAGATGCAGCAGCTTGAGCAGGAGTTAGGCACACAGCTTTACGAACGCGTAGGCAAGCAGATCCGCATCACCCAGACGGGTCAGGAGTTCTTATCCTACGCAGCTGCCATTGTCCGCATGTCGGAAGATGCTCTTCTGGTCGGGAAACAGGATACCTCCACCGTTTCCGGTTCTCTGCGGCTTGGAATTTTCAGTCCGCTCGCCGGACCACGAATCAGTGCGCAGATTGCACAGTATCTGCAAAAATATCCACAGGTAAATCTTCACACCGAAACAATTCCGGATCCAGAGCAGTTGCTTTCCCGGCTTCGGCACAATGAAGTGGATCTTGCACTGACTCTGGATACCCGGTACACCGGCGAAGACCTGATCCATGCCGGGGAAGATCAGCCGGTGCTGCTCTGTCTCTATGTCAGCAAAGAACATCCCCTGGCCGGACGGCATGGTTTGACTCCAGAGGATCTTTCGCTTTATCCGCTTATTCGTACCGGCTATTTTGAATCCGGTCATGAATCATTTGATTTTACGTTTTTCCGACAGGTGAACATTTTTGATCCGGGACTCGCCCTTTATGTTGCGGCAAATGCTTCCCTGGGGGCTCAGAATAGCGCAGAAACACCGGATTCACGCAGCCCCATGAATGCTATGATTCTGGTCCCTGAGCTGATCGTCAGGCAGCATTCGGCTGCAGACGTTCTTGTTCCTCTGGATTATAAAGTTTCCGGCACCGGGATCTTCCTGCAGACACTTTATCACCGGAACAAATGGCTTTCCGGACCTATGAAAGCCTGGCTTTCTGACTTAAATAAACCGTTTGCTTAACTGTTTTTATTCTTATGACATCTTTTCCCTATTTTGGTTTGGCATAGTGTGCGCGGCCGGCTACTTTCCCCGGCCACGCACCCATCACACAAATCTGTTTCCCAGTGTCTGCAGCATCAAATCACATGGATAATCCTATTTTTCTCCTATCACTTTACTATGTCAAGAAATGCCAAAATTGCTTGACAGATTGGGGGTTGGGTGGTAAACTCACAGTGTATTTTGATATGAGCTTTTGATTCACATATTTTTGTAAGTCAAGAAGTACATTCCAGATTTACAAAAATATGTGATTTTTGTTTCATACGAAAATACAAATTTTAATTTTTATAGGAGGTACCACAATGAATAACGGTACAGTTAAATGGTTCAACGCTACTAAGGGTTATGGCTTCATCACCAACGATGAGACTGGCGAGGAAGTATTCGTACACTTCTCCGGTATCGTAGCTGACGGCTACAAGACCTTAGAGGATGGCCAGAAAGTTACCTTCGATACCGCTGAGGGCAACCGTGGTCTTCAGGCTGTTAACGTTCACGTTGTAGCTTAATAATTTACCACCTAGAAAATGAAATACCCGGAATTCCGTCAAGGAGTTCCGGGTATTTTTTTATGTGTTTCATACAGAATTTTCATATAACAACAAAACCCCGGAAATCCTTGCGGATCCCGGGGTTTAAGCTCTAGTTGAGTTTTTATTACTTCAGGGTAACTTTTGCGCCCTCAGCCTCAAGTTTAGCCTTGATGTCCTCAGCCTCTTCCTTAGAAGCGCCCTCTTTCAGGACCTTCGGAGCACCGTCAACTACGTCCTTAGCCTCTTTCAGACCAAGACCGGTAGCTTCACGTACAACCTTGATAACTTTAACCTTGTTCGGGCCAACCTCGGTCAGCTCTACGTCGAACTCGGTCTTCTCCTCAGCTGCCTCGCCTGCGCCAGCTGCTGCTGCAACTACAACGCCTGCTGCTGCGGATACGCCAAACTCTTCCTCACAAGCCTTTACCAGCTCGTTCAGCTCTAATACGGATAACTCTTTGATAGCTTCGATAAACTCTGCAGTGGTTAACTTTGCCATTTTAATTTCCTCCATTAAAATAATTATATTTCTGAATCAATCATTGTGGTTCGACTTTCATCGAATTGCTTAAACTTAGTTCGGATGATCATGCGGCAAACTGCCGGTCTGTCAACAAATTAAGCCTCAGCGCTCTCGCCCTGCTTCTCAGCGATCTGATTAAGCACACGAGCGAAGTTGGTGATCGGAGACTGGATGCTGCCCAGCAATCTTCCGAGAAGTACTTCTCTGGACGGGATGGTTGCGATAACCTGCATACCCTTCTGATCATAGTAAGTACCTTCAATAACACCAGCTTTGATTTCCAGCTTGTCTGCTTTCTTAGCAAACTCAGCCAGGATTCTTGCCGGAGCTGTAGCGTCGTCCTTAGATACAGCGATTGCGGTCGGTCCTTCTAAATCCGGATCCAGAGCTGCAAAATCGGTACCCTCAGCTGCACGCTTGATCATGGTGTTCTTATATACTTTGTAAGCAACACCAGCTTCTCTTAACTGCTTACGCAGCTCGGTATCCTGAGCAACAGTAAGACCACGATAGTCTACTACTACTGCGGATGCAGCGCCGTTTAACAGCTCGGAGATCTCAGCTACGATAGGCTGTTTTAACTCAACTTTAGCCATGAATGTCTTCCTCCTGTTTTATTATATAACTGGAGACTGCAAGGAAAAGCCCCACTGTCAGACAGAGGGGCTCTACAAATTCGTCATAAATACAAATTGTACGTTCCTCGGTAGGCGGCTGTAACCTTACGCCTTGCGGCACCTACTGTCTTCGGCAGTCAATACTTGTGTATGATAACATACTATATTCGGATTGTCAATCAGTTTTTTACAAAATCCGATTAAGCCATCAGCTTAACTACGTTCAGCTTAACGCCCGGGCCCATGGTAGAGGTCAGGGTTGCACTCTTGATGTAGGTACCCTTTAAGGTAGCCGGTTTTGCTTTGTTGATTGCATCCATAAGCGTCTGGAAGTTGTCCGCTAACTGCTCCTCAGTGAAAGAAGCTTTACCCACTGGCACGTGGATGATGTTGGTTTTATCAAGTCTGTACTCGATCTTACCAGCTTTGATATCGTTGATAGCTTTGGTTACGTCCATGGTTACGGTACCAGCCTTCGGGTTTGGCATTAAGCCCTTCGGTCCAAGTACACGACCCAGACGACCAACAACACCCATCATATCCGGGGTAGCTACAACTACATCGAAATCTAACCAACCCTCGTTCTGGATCTTCGGGATCAGCTCCTCAGCGCCTACGAAATCTGCGCCTGCAGCCTGAGCCTCGTCAGCCTTTACGCCCTTAGCGAAAACAAGGATTCTGGTAACTTTACCAGTTCCGTGCGGCAGAACTACTGCACCACGGATCTGCTGGTCAGCGTGACGTCCGTCACAACCGGTTCTGATATGAGCCTCAATGGTTTCATCAAATTTAGCTACAGCAGTCTTCTTAACAAGTGCGATAGCGTCTGCTGCATCATAAAGAGTAGCGCGGTCTACTGCTTTAGCCGCTTCTACGTATCTCTTTCCATGTTTCATAATAAAATAACCTCCTAGTGGTATTGTCGGGGATGTTCCCTCCCACGTATTTAAAGTTTCATCTCAGTTCTGTATGAAGAATTACTCCTCAACAGTGATACCCATGCTTCTTGCAGTACCTGCAATCATGCTCATAGCTGCTTCCAGACTTGCTGCGTTTAAGTCAGGCATCTTGGTCTCAGCGATCTTCTGAAGATCTGCCTTGGAGATGGTAGCAACTTTGGTCTTGTTCGGGGTTGCGGAACCGGATTTGATCTTGCAGGCTTTCTTTAACAGAACAGCTGCCGGCGGAGTCTTGGTTACGAAGCTGAAGCTTCTGTCTGCGTATACGGTAATAACAACCGGGATGATCAGATCGCCCTGATCTGCAGTTCTTGCGTTGAACTCCTTGGTGAACTGTACGATATTAACGCCGTGCTGACCGAGTGCCGGACCAACTGGCGGAGCAGGAGTAGCCTTGCCTGCCGGAATCTGTAATTTGATGTAACCAGTTACTTTCTTTGCCATGATAATGACCTCCTAATAATGTGGTATTGTCGGGGGTGTCCCTCCCACGAACCGGCCTCGCCGGTCCCTTTTCGTTGTTACATGTGTTTCACTTCTGTGAAATTGAGTTCAACCGGTGTTTCACGGCCGAACATTTCGACATTGATCGTAAGAGTGTGCTTACTTTCATTGATCGACTTAACGGCACCGATCGTGTCCTTCCATGCGCCGGCTGTTACCACAATGGTATCGCCAACTGCATAGTCCAGAGCAACTTCAGTCTTTCCAAAGCCGAGGCTCTCCATCTCCTCATCGCTTAACGGAACAGGCTTGGAGCCCGGTCCGACAAAGCCGGTCACGCCGCGGGTGTTGCGTACTACATACCAGGTATCATCGTTCATGATCATGTGGATGAGCACGTAGCCCGGGAACATTTTCTTGTCCGCAAGCTTCTCCACGCCGTTTTTGAGTTCTGCGACTTCGAGCATCGGAACGGAAACTTCGAGGATCTGATCCTGAAGGTTACGGTTCTCAATGGTTTTCTCAATGTCAACTTTTACTTTGTTCTCGTAGCCCGAATAGGTATGAACTACATACCACTTTGCTTCTGACATCTTATCACCCTCGCCTTAATTAAATAATGAAGCTGAGGCCCCATTTGATAATGAAATCCAGGATTGCGATGATAATTCCCAGCGCAGCGGTAACCGCTACTACAGCAACTGTCTGCTTGCCAACGGTTTCCTGGTCAGGCCATACGATTTTGTTGAACTCAGCTTTTAAACCCTTGAAAAAGCTCGTCTTCGGAGCCTTCTCAGTGCCTGTAGTTTCTCCCATAGTTCACACTCCTTACTTTGTTTCTTTGTGTAAAGTATGAGTTTTGCAGAATCTACAATATTTTTTGGTCTCCATGCGATCCGGATGTGTCTTTTTATCCTTCGTCATGTTGTAGTTCCGCTGTTTACATTCTGTACATGCCAGTGTAATCTTTGTGCGCACGACTTCCACCTCCACTTGATTTTTCGTTGTTTTTTCAGCCTTTCTTTTGTGTCTTGTCAGCCCGTAAGCTAATTTTGAGCATAAAAAAAAGACCTAAGCTCTTCCATTCGCCATACCACTATAGCATAACGATGTCCATGCGTCAATCTTTTTCTTTATTTTTTGCTAGATTTTTATTTTTTCCGGTCAGACACCTCCGCCAATGCAGATGGATACAAAATATACCTGCCGGACTCCTGCCTCTTTTAGTACCCGTGTGCAGGCTTCGATGGTGCTGCCGGTGGTGTAGATGTCATCGACGAGGATGACAGTTGCGGGCAGTGCGGTGCATGAGTGCCAGTCAGACAGCTGTCTGACTGCCGAAGACCGGATGACAAGCTTTTGTAAGAGACCAGACGATCTGCCTTCCCGCACCGCAAATGCTTTGCGCAGATTCCGCAGGCGTTCTTCCGGTCCAAGTTCTTTCTGCGGAGCCGTTTTCCGGGTGCGGACCAGCATTGTCTCATTTACAGAAAGTCCACTCAGACGTCCAAGACGCACCGCCAGCTCCCCCGCCTGGTTGAAGCCGCGGCTGCGCAGCCTGGCCGGATGTACCGGAACCGGCACCAGAACCGCATCTTTGTGTCTTGCAAAGAAATATCCATATCGCCGGACGATGGCCTCTGCGTAAAAATCCAGATATTCCCTCCGGTTTTTGTATTTGATCGCTGCCATGGATTTCTGCGCCGCGTCGTTGTAGCGGATCAGGGCAACGCCGGACTCAAAACTCCGTTGATGCCGTTTGCATTCCGGACAATATTCCTCCCGGTCGCTGATGAGTTCTGCTCCACATTTTTTGCAGGATGGCTGCCGGATAAAATGCAGTTTTCGCACACAGCCTGCGCAGATCAGCGCACCTTCCGGCAGAACGATCTGTCCGCACACCGGACATCGGCGCGGAAAGAGAAGCTGGAGGAGATTTTCCTGGAGAGATAATTTCAAGGGCAATTTTGCAGTTATGTTTGCAGATGATTCTACAAGCGGTTTTTTGGCCACCTTTTCAGATAATTTTGTGGGTGATTTTATAATTCGGATTGCATGACCTCCTGAATTCGTATTTTCAAGCCAGTATAGCGGCGCTGCTCCACGACATTGTCGACCATGGTCTGCAGCATTTCCGGGATGCCTACCAGACAGACACAGGCGCGGGCACGGGTTACCGCTGTGTAGATTAAGTTTCTTGTCATTAACATGCGGGGACCGGAATAGACCGGAATGACCACGGCCGGGTATTCACTTCCCTGTGATTTGTGGATCGTGATGGCGTAAGCCAGCTCCAGTTCCTCCAGCTGTTTAAAGCTGTAGTCTACCATTTTCCCTTCATCAAACTCCACTGTCAGTTCTTCCGCAAACGTATTGATCTCGCGGATGATGCCAATGTCGCCATTGAACACGCCTGCTCCGGAATCGATCGGAATCCCATATTTGTTGCGGGTCTCCCACTCGATCTGGTAGTTGTTTTTGATCTGCATGACCTTATCGCCCACCCGGTAGATCGTACCGTTCACTTCCTTTTCCGGTTTCGATGGATCTTTCGGATTCAGAAAGCTCTGGAGAATGGTATTTAACCGTTCCACGCCAAGCGCACCTTTGCGCATGGGTGTCATGATCTGAATATCGAACATATCAGCATGAACATAGTTCGGAAGTTTTTCCCGCACCAGCGTCAGCATGGCGCTGATGATTGCGTCGGGGTGTTCCCGGCGGATGAACAGAAAATCTTTGCTGCGCTTTCCAAGCGGGATCTGCTCGCCATCGTTGATCTTATGGGCGTTGACGATAATATCGCTCTCTGCCGCCTGACGGAAGATCCGGGTCAGCTGCACCACATTGAACGCCCCGGATGCGATCATGTCGCGCAGGACATTGCCCGGGCCGACGCTTGGGAGCTGATTGATATCGCCCACAAGGATCAGCCTGGTTCCCGGGTTCACCGCGCGAAGCAGTGCATGCATCAGATAAATATCTACCATAGACATTTCATCTATGATGATGGCATCGGCTTCCAGTGGATTTTCTTCATTTCGCTCAAAATGCATGCCGGAAGTATCTTTATCGTCCGACGGAACCCCGGTCAGTTCGAGAAGGCGGTGGATGGTCCGCGCTTCATACCCCGTCGCCTCAGTCATGCGCTTGGCTGCGCGGCCGGTCGGAGCCGCCAGCAGGATTTCCATCTCTTCTTGCTCGAAATAACGGATAATGGTATTGATCGTGGTCGTTTTTCCGGTACCCGGACCACCGGTGATGATCAGAAGACCACTGTTGACTGCCTCGATGACTGCACGGATCTGAAGTTCATCCGGCTCGATTTTCTCCTCCGCGCAGATGACTTCCAGTTTTTTGCGGATCTCTGCCTCCGGCTCAGAACCGCGCAGGTTTAAATCGTGAAGCATACGGGCAGTGTTAAGTTCCGTGTAGTAATACTGGGATGCGTAGACATGACGGCTCGGTGCTGCTGAATGCTCCTCATCCACCTTCACCACGATCTTCTTTTCTATCTGAAGATCGGTCAGATGTTTTTCCATAACAGACGGATCTACATGTAGCAGTTCCGACGCTGCTGCCAGCAATTCCTCCTGCGGCAGGTAGGTGTGTCCGTTTGTCACAGACTGTAAGAGGGTATAGTAAATGCCGCTGCGGATACGGAAATCGGAATCGGTGAAAATGCCAACTTTCTGGGCGATCTCGTCTGCCATCTTGAAACCGACTCCCTGGATATCATCTGCCAGACGATATGGGTTTTCTTTGATGATGCCGTACATGCGGGAACCGTATTCATTATAGATTTTCAGGGCCAGATTCATGGAAATGCCGTAGTCCTGCAGAAACATCATAGCCTGGCGCATTTCTTTTTTCAACTCCATCTGCTCCGAAATCGCACGTGCCATTTTTTCACTGATTCCTTTTACCTCTGCCAGCCGCTCCGGCTCTTCCTCGATGATGCGGAACGTATCTGCCTTAAAACGGCGCACAATACGCGCAGCCAGGGCAGTTCCCACACCGCGGATGGCTCCGGAACCCAGATAGCGTTCCATGGATGCCGTATCTTCCGGTGCTTTCAGTTCATAGGATTCTACCTGGATCTGATCACCGTAGATCGGATGTTCCACGTCACGTCCGGTTGCCTCGATAAAATCTCCTTCACTGATATAAGGAAAGGTTCCCACCAGGACATAATCCAGCCCATCCGCGCTGACATCCAGAATGGAGTATCCATTTTCTTCGTTGCGATATTTGATTCGTTCCACATATCCGCTTACTGTCGCCATTTTTTGTTTCTCCTGTATCCTCCCGCATAATCGGTGTTTCTTGCTGTTTTTCAATCCACAGTCGATCATTTCACGGAGACTGACTATGATTTGCCTCTTGTCAGTGGGGGATACCGATTTATCTCCGCCCACCACTGCCGTTAAGTTTCCTGTTGGCAATTCATCTCGCCACCTGTAGAGGATGGGAGAATCCTTGCTATTGTTGGGGAAATCTCCTGTGAAACAAGAAAGAATGTGCCTTGGCGCATTCTCGCGCCGAGGCGCGGTTGCCGAAGCAACCATCCACCCTTGCGCCGAGTGCGCATCCCCGCGGAGCGTTTTTGTTTCATAGGACGCACTTTCCTATGAAACAAGAAAAGTCCCGCGTCCGCGATGGACACGAGACCCTTTCGATCTGTTAGTTGAATTCCTGCTCTTTTTTGTCTCCATGCTGGAATTCAATGAACTTACCGGTTCCGATTGCTACGGCAGTCAACGGATCTTCCGCTACCATAGTGGTGATGCCGGTTTTCTCTTCGATCAGCTGATCGAGACCGTTTAACAGGGAACCACCGCCGGTCATAACGATACCGCGGTCAAAAATATCAGCTGCAAGTTCCGGAGGAGTTCTCTCCAGGACATTGTGAACAGCATCTACGATCTGCATAGCCGGCTCGCGCAGCGCTTCCAGGGTTTCCTCGGAAGTAACCTCAATGGTCTTCGGAAGTCCGGTAACCAGGTTACGTCCGCGAACCTCCATTTTTAAAACCTCTGGTCTGCGGTATGCGGAACCAATGTTAATCTTGATTTCCTCTGCGGTTCTCTCACCGATGAGCAGATTGTGTTTCTTTCTCATGTAACGGACTAACGCTTCATCGAAATCGTCTCCGGCGATCTTGATGGAGGTGCTTACTACGGTTCCGCCCAGAGAGATGACTGCGATATCTGCAGTACCGCCTCCGATATCTACGATCATGTTTCCGCAGGCTTTGGAAATATCAATTCCGGCACCGATCGCTGCTGCAACCGGCTCCTCGATAATGGATACTTCACGTGCCCCTGCCTGATAGGTAGCGTCTTCCACTGCCTTCTTCTCTACTTCGGTCGCACCACTCGGGATGCAGACTGCGATGCGCGGTTTGCGCAGGGTACGCTTGCCAACGGCTTTGTTGATGAAATATTTTAACATTTTCTCAGTAACGGTATAATCAGAAATAACGCCCTGACGCAGCGGTCTTACGGCAATGATATTGCCCGGGGTTCTTCCGATCATCAGGCGCGCTTCCTCGCCGATCGCCATGATCTTGTTGGAATCACGGTCAATCGCTACTACGGAAGGCTCTTTCAGGACAACGCCTTTGCCTTTGATATATACCAGAATGCTCGCCGTACCTAAATCGATTCCGATATCGTTGGATACTAACATAAATTTCCTCCTGATGTTTCTCTTCTCACAACTGTGTATTCGCCACAGCTGCCTTGTTTCCCAGTTCTGTCACTGCTGTTCACACATACGTGAGCAGCTATCTATGAATATGCGCAAAGAGCACAATTTTCGTTCTAATCTCTCTTATTATATACAATCCAGGAGGTTTTTGAAAGGGTTTTTTTATTTTTTATTATGTTTATATTTTTTTTATGGTAGCGACACAGTTTGGTCACAATTCTTTTCTATACTCTAAGTACATTATCCGAAAGGGTAATGGAACCTTTGTTTCAAGTGAAAACTTGAAATTACAAAGCTTTTTCATACTCATACCGGGCAGCCCGAAACTGCCCGGCCCCCCTAAAACATTTTCTTTTATTTTGTATACCTACCATTCCCAAAATCAAAGGGCGAAAAGGACTGCCAAACCTTTTCGCCCTTTGATTTTGCTTTTCTGCTTTGGATTTTCCCTGCTATTTTTCCTGCCCGTTTTGATTTTTCTGTTTTTGCACGTGTTTTCGATCCTTATTCTTCCTGTTCACAGCATACAGACCGGCTGCAGACAAAAGAAGCAGCGCACCGAAAAAGCAGGTTTTCCGTTCATCTCCCAGACGCGGAAGACGGATCTTCCACCGGCCATCTGGTCCTAAATACAGCCAGCCCGCACCGTCTGGTGACAACGGCTGATACCATGCAAGAATTTTTCCGATGCGAAGAACCGGCTGGATTTTGGGGTTCTCATACTCTGAACTGCCACCTCCCGACGTTTTCTCTTCTTCCGGTTTCGGCTTGTCCGGCTCTGGTGTTTCCGGTATGTCTTCTTTCAGTATTTTCCGGTCCACCACGATCAGACCCGTTCCATTCCAGATCTTTGCCTGATCTGCACGGACAATCCGGCTGCCATCTTCCGAGATTTGAAAGCAGACCGGTTCAAAGCACTCGTAACCTTCCGGTGATTTTTCTTCAATCAAAAGATATTCTTTTCCAGCGGTCAATCCTTCCACTGCATGCCACGGTGTTTTCTTTTGGGTAATCCAGCTGATCAGCGGTGCATCCGGATTATAGACCGGCGTTCCATCTTCTTTTTTTCCGGTGATTTCATAAACAGCCAGTCGGGCTCCCACAAGAAACCATTCTGACGGAATTTCTTCCACATCCGGTATTTCCAATCCGGAAATCTCATATCGTCCGGAAATTTCATATTGCCTGGAAGTTTCATCTGTCATTGTATTCGCACCTGATATTGCTCCTGCATCCGTTTTGATGCCTGCTCCGGCATTGCGTGTTCCATCCGGAGCAGACATTGCATCCGCATCCAGCTTTGCTATCACAATCCTGGTTTTGTGATCTGTCACCGTGATCTGCTTCTGTGCGCTTCCTCCCCACGGGTAAGGTGCGACTCCCAGATCCGGCTCAAATTGCCACCGGATCACTTCCGGATTCAGCGCATAGCCAGGCGGCGGGATCACTTCACGCAATTCATACCAGAACGGATGAATAGCGCCATCTGCCCCTGTTTCTCCCACAGGAAGACTCTTCTGCTCAGCCGGTGCCGTCAGACGGAGCTGGAATACCGGCTGCTGCAATTGTGTATCTGCAGTTTCCTGACCGTTCATTTCGCGATATTCCGTTTTCTTGGGTCCCAGTTTCTGAACCAGCTTCTGGCGCTCTGTTTCCCGGTATGCCGCAAGTTCAAACACTGCACCTTCAAGCATCCGTCCCGCAGAGTCCGTCTTTTCCAGTTTTAAAGTACCGGTCACCGGCCGGTCGTTCACACGCACAACACGGATCTCCGGCTGCCATTCATACACAATCTCTACCGGGAGAAAGGTTGTGTAGTAATCCGGGCTTTTCTGCTCTGTCAGCCAGTATATGCCATCCGGCAGACGCCGGATCCGGTGCGGTTTTAAATCGCCCTCCGCATAGCCTTGCGGGATTCTGCGGTTGATGGCATCCAGTTCCGTGTACCGGCCATCACTTCCGCTTATCCAGGAATCAAACAGATAGCTGTTGCTTTTTGTCAGACCGCCTTCTTCATTCGCACGGTAAAGTGCCAGCCTGGCTCCGGCAAGTTCTTTGTCCCCATCCTCATACACTTTCGAGATCAGCAATGTCCCCTCTTCGTTCTCCACACGGTAAAGCTGTACATCTCCCGTATCGTTTACCGTAATCAGTACCTCACCTGCCCGCGCAAACCCCGACGGTACTTTCGTTTCAACCAGGACATAACTGCCTCCGGCCGGAAGGTAATCAAAACGCTGGCGGTTTTCTACGGTCAGATACGTACAGGCATGTGTGTTTACGTCTGACAGCTTCTGCCAGTCAAACTGATACTCGAAACGGAACGGATGATCCGCAAAAAGATCCTGCTCTCTGGTCACACCGATCCGGATCTTTGCTCCATTTTTCATCCGGTATACATAAACGGTCTGCTCCGGGTCTGTTGGTTTTAACAGTTCTTTCTTGTACCCTGCCTCATATTCTGCCCGGTAAAGATGTTCCCCCGCATCCCACATGACGCTGCTTCCAGGCTTTGCTCCATGTTCCAGATACATAGTTTCAAATGCATCCGGGAAATTGCG
The DNA here is from genome assembly GCF_003481825.1 of Clostridium sp. OM02-18AC. Classification (GTDB taxonomy): domain Bacteria; phylum Bacillota; class Clostridia; order Lachnospirales; family Lachnospiraceae; genus Brotaphodocola. The sequence goes on from NZ_QULW01000022.1 coordinate 28,003, forward strand.
GTAAGTTGTACCGTCATCCGTAACCCAGTGCGCGATCACAGACGAGGGATCGTACTCCGGTGCGCCATCTTTGTAACAGATATTCCCCGCTGCATCCAGGCGCGCCGGATACAGGGTGAAACCGGCACCGCCAAGGAACTGTTCTCCCTCTGCATGATCTTTTCCGTTTTCCAGATAATATTTTTCTACCTCAACACGCGTGTGATCCTCCTTCATTTCATATTTTTGAAGTTCCGGACGTTCTGCCACCGTAACCGCGATTGGGTCATGCGAAACAAACCCGGATGGCACCTCAAGTTCCTTCCAAAAGTAACGTCCCGTCGGAAGCTGCGTGACAGAATGGGGCTGGCTGGTTGTGGTCCAGACAGTCACAGGTGCGCTTTTGCCTTCAGCCACTGCCAGTTTTGCATTATCGTTTTCTGCTGTATCGGAGCCTGCATCGCCTGTTTTCCACAATCCAAGCACGGCACCTTCGACATATCCACAATCAAATGCAGAGTTTGTTTCTGTACCATCGGTCTTTGAGAATTCGGTCTTTGTCGGCTGATCGACCATGGTCACGGTCTGGTTTTCACTTTTTTCCTCTACCTGAATTCCAACCGGAAGTGCCTTTACAAAACCTTCCGGTGCCTGCAATTCTTCCATAATATAGCATCCTGCTGCGACCCGCTCTAAAACATCTGCACTTCCCGTTGTCATATCCGCCGCAAATGGGTCGTTTGGATATTTTTCGGAAGTAATCCAGGTGTTTTCCATCACGTAGGCTTCTCCCTGCCGGTGCAGCAATGTCTGGTTTTCGTCAAAAAGCTGCGCATGCTCCTGCACTCCATATGCAGCATGGTTATATGCTTCCAGATTATCCGAAAACTGAGAACGGACAAAATCTCCATTCCGGTCGTAAAATTCTGCTGCCTTGTCATATGTTTCTTCACTCTGCGGATAGTACATTACCATACCATGACAGTCGTAAACCGGATTCATCGATTTTTTAAACTGTCCGTTATTGTCATCCAGAAGGATTTCCTCATTCCGATTTTGTCCCCAGCTGTTCTGGTGAAGCGTAGATTCCCGGTGACTTTCTTCTCCATGCTCCGATTTCCAGCTTCCGGTCAGGTAGGTGTGATCTCCGTCCCCGGCAAGCGCCGCGCGGAATGTCGTGATCTTATCCCGCGCAATGATGTTGCCGTACGCATCCTTCCGGAGATTGACCGGCCAGACAAGCACCTGCTTTTTTCCGGCTCCGGTTCCAGCTTTTCCACGGATCTGGTCCCAGCTTCCGTTGTTTCCGTCAAAATTCTTTACGACGTATGCCATGCCGGTATACGGATCGACCAGGGCATCCCGCGCTCCGTCACGTCCCAGATGATAAACATGGGTTCCCTCATCCAGCGTCAGGACCTTATCCTTTTCATCATAGCTGATCTTTGTCAGATCTCCTCCCGCAAATTCAAGAAATTTCGACGCGCCCTTCCAGGCAAAAGCCTGATAACGTCCGTCCCGGCCATCCGTCTCTGGTGTAATGGTGATCGTCAGGTCACTCAGGTCATAATACAGGATATCCGTATCCGGGCGCATGACGGTAAGTGAATTCCAGCTGTTTCCCTCCACCTGGATTATCTCACCATAACGATCTGTACCGGCAGGCCAGGTAACCGTATACCGGTGTCCTTCCTCATCGCGCTCTGGAAGAAATTCCGTTTTTTCCCCTCCGTAACCTTCTTTTACATACATACGCTCAATATGCCCTGCATCATTGCGCTCGATCACCAAACCTTCATAGGTGAAATCCTGGGAATCTCCGGACGGAGTCAGGGAAATGGCATCAAACAAGGTCATTTTTGCCCCGACGGCATAACCGGGCGCCTCATTTTCCGCACAGTCTGCACGTTTTTCCACCTGCAGACGAATTGGTTCATTCTCCAGGTATACCCGCGCCGTATGGATCTGATCCTGCGGCTTGGTTTTCCAGGTTGTCTGTTCTTCTGCCGGATCCTCGTAAATGGCAGAAAGCACCCGCTTGTCCCGTTTTCCATTCTGGTAATAAGTCACCTGGTCAGAATAAAGTTCCAGCGCGACCGGCCTGGAACGGACATAGCCCGCCGGAGGTTTTGTCTCACACAGCACATACGTACCTGCGGAGAGTGGCTGTGGTGTATTCAGGTAGCCGACCGTCTGCAGCTGATATTCCAACTCCTGTGCTGTCTTGCTGTTTCTGACAGCTTTAATGTTTTCTGCAATCTGTTCCCCTACAGAGATTTTCTCCGTCTTCATCGCCTGATTTTTTCCATCCGGAGCCGGAACAAGACTATCCCGCACAGTAACAAAGGATTTCATGACACCAGTTTCTAGGCCAAACCGGTCTCCCAGAAGGATCTGCTCGGACTCGTCGCATACCGGAGTCCCTGCCGGGACAACACCAGTATACAGATCACCGAGACTTCTTCCTCTTAAAACCGGGCGGATATCTGCTGCTCCCATGGCAGTCAGAAATTCCTTTGTCCCATCGATCTGCGTATCTTCCTCATAAAAAAGGACCTTTCCCTCCCCGTCTTTCGCATCGTCGCGCTTTGCCGCATAAATACGGAATATGGCGCCATCATGCAAAATGTTTTCATGGGTTTCGGAATCCAGTTTTTCCAGGCGGATCCTTGCCGTATAGAGGCGGTTTCGGAAGCGGACATTTCCATATCCAAGACAAATCGAATCTGCTGTTCCAGACAAATCTGCTGCTTTCTCCAAATCTGCTGTATTGTCCAAAGGCACTGTTTTCTCCAAATCTGCTGCATTGTCCAAAGGCGCTGCTTTCCCAAAATCTGCTGTATTGTCCAAAGGCGCTGCTTTCTCCAAGTCTGCTGTATTGTCCAAAGGCACTGTTGCCCCTGAATCTGCTGTCTGGATTGTGTTTTTCAAAGTATCTGCACCCAGCACTGAATACGGCACCAGGGCAGATGCATAACGACCATCATACGCTGTCTGGGATCCCAGCATGGCTGTGACCTGGTCCCGGTAATAAATTCCAGGCACATTGTCTTCTGTGACAGTACCGCCCGGATACCAGACGTCATCCACAATCTGGGACTGTTCCGAAACGGAACTGTAACGATATACCGCAGAAACAAGATTCCGACCTGCCTGTCCTTCACTCAGATAATATGGCACTGCGCCCGAAGCCCGGTCATCCTGTACATTGTAATAGTTTTTAAACGGCCGGTATTCCGACTGTGTCAATGCAAAATAATCACCGACAGCCGGACTTACCGGCACTCCGTTTTGGATCCGGTCAATCTCCATTCCATATTTGTAAATTTCGTAATCGCCCCGGTTGCTGTGCGCCTGGATCACATGGGACTCTTCCAGGAAGCGGATGTGATAACGTTTTTCCAGTTCTGCTGCCGTATAGGACGCTTTGTACTGATAAAACGGATCCAGCCTTCCGGGGGAAGTCCGGGCGCCGGCTTCATCAGTATACACGGCAGGCAGGGAAATTTCTTTGGGTTTATCCACCTCGTAATGACGGTTTTTGAAATCTTCCAGATCTGCATATTTCGGCTGCTGCTCCACAACCACATAGGTTCCGTATGGAAGCATCGCTGAAATCCCGTAATATTCCAGTTCCGATTCTGCCCCGCCAGACTCGCTTCGGACATCTACGAATTTGTTTTGAACATCTGCGGATTTGTTTTGAACATCTGCAGATTTGCCTTGGACGTTTGCGGATTTGCTTTGGACATCTGCAGATTTGCTTTGAACATCTGCGGATTCGTTTCGAGCGCCTGTGGACTCGTTTCGAATGTCTACGGATACCGTCGTAGCATCCCGGTCTGTCCCACCGTTTGCTTCTGTATCCCATGCAATCGCATACAATTCATCCAGATCATAGGCAAAGAATGGTTTTAAATAATTCTGCGCCTTTATGATGGCTTCCCGCAGTCCACAGTCCAGAATTTCATCCGAAAAACCCGTACTGCCCTGATTGGCCGTGTATTCCGGCTGCTGTTTTCCTGACGCAGCGGTCTCCGACATAGTACTCTCTGGTGCGGCACTTTCTGACGGCTGGACCAATTTCGCGATCTCAGCATCCAAATACCAGGTAATGGCGAACTGCCGCACCCGGTCCGAAACTCTCATGTTCCAGATAGTGTCTTCACTATGGTTGGCTGCATTGCCGATCGGGCGCCAGCTGGTATACGTCGGTGCCGCATCATCCCACTTGTCGTGATTTGCGGTTTCGATGGCATCAAAAAATTTCTCGTAATTGGGGCGTTTCACCGTGCGTGTCCGGTTTCCGTCTTCCACCAGTGCTTCTGTTGTCTCAAGAAGTGCCGTATAACCAGGCGATGGCTCTTTCCGGATCTTTCCGTCCTGATACGCGTAAAGTGCCTCGTTGTAAACTGCCGCATCGTCTGAGTTTTTATATAACGGATCAGTGCGATGCAGCACTTTCGTATCAATCTGGTTTACCAGTTCCGGAAATGCAGTATTCGCCTGTTTTTGCCCGGCAAAATTCCGCTCGTTTCCTTTCCGGTCCTGCCAGATCACGGTACCGTCTTCTGCACGGTAAAGCTTCTGAAGATTTGATTTCAGATACACTTTAAAGCGGAAATTTTCCATTGCTTCTGCTTTGTCATACGTTTTCGTCCACCAGTCCTCATGCACATCTGCGTAGGAATCTGTATTATTGTAAGAAGTCTTTTCTATGGTCTTGCTGATCCGGATCTGCTGGCGGATACTCCGCTCTTCCACCGGGACCGGGTCCGCAAAAGTCCCGCTTCCCGGTCTTCCCGCGCCATCCTGCCAGACGGCATCCTGCCCCGGGTACACCAGTTCCGTGCGTTTCACAAAGCTGTTTTCCGCTCCTTCGATTCCGGTTTTATAATCCAGGCTGGCACGCACAAATGCCCGTTTCACGGTTTCATAATAAGCCGCTGCACCCATGGTATCGCCCGGCTTCCAGTTTCCCGTCAGCCCTGCCATATCCTCCTGTGTCAGCACAACCTGCTCCGCGCCAGGCAGCACCAGCTTAAATTCATACTGCTGTGCCATGTCATCCCGGTGAACTGCTCCGTAAAAATCGGTATAGCTGCTCTCTGCGTGCCAGACATTTTCCTGTATCTTAGAAGTGATTTCCGTCCAGTTTCCATAGTTTTTCCGGGTCTCACCCGGCACAGTTTCTTCTATATACTGGATTTTGGGAATCCGGTTTCCTGCTGCGTCAAGCGGTATCTCGCCCGGTTCGTAATACACGTTTTCTGTAACACAACGGGTTATGAGACTGCCATCTGCATCCATCGCTGCGTCCGGGACAAGAAGCGCCGATACCCGGAGTGACCCCAAAGTTCCTGCTCCGTCTCCTCCTGACGCCGCAAAATCCGTATATACCCCAAAACTGTTTTCCTCTTCTGCTTCCGTGTAAACGGCATAGACATATCGGGGCGAACCGGAATGCTCCTGCGGTACAAAAGGAACCCGCAGATAAAATGCCGCACTCCGTTCTCCACGCTCCGGCACATAAAAACTCTCCGGATTTCCGACGCGGCCTGCATATAACGTGATAAGAAACGTATCTTCTGTCTCTTCGATCCGGTCCACGCCACCATAGGAGTAATACGCATTTTCCTGATAATAATCGAGCAGCGCAGCCAGAATTTCTCCTGCCGATGCTTCTTCGCCATTTTCTTTCTGACGCGCGATGCGCAGTGTAATAACAGGTGCACCATACTGCACCTGACTTCCGCTTGCAAATCCGGTATCATATACCGGCTGCTCCAAAGTCGTATAGCGGGATCCGGCATCGGAAGTCTGCTTTGGAGTCCCTTTTCCATGCGCCCGCAGGATCAGTTCCAGCTTGTATTTGATAAATCCGTTGTCTGCCTGCGTAAATGCTTTTCTCAGCCGTTCCTGCACCGCTGCTTCATCCATTCCGGTTTCCGCACGCTGCATCAGTTCCTCGCAGCGGGACGTATCCAGCTTCTTTTCTTCCGCGCATTCTACTCCCGTTACCGTCCGGTTTACCGGGCGCTCTCTGGTAAGCATGGTTCCATCCGCACGATACTTTGGATACTGTCCTTTCTCTTCCGCGGTAACATAGACCGGATTCCCCCAGGCGTCCGTCTCGATTTTTTCTGTGAAACGACCGGTTCCAACCTGCGCCGGTTCTGTTTTTACCGTTTTGTCCAGGCGATACAGTCTGCTTCCTGCCGGAATTCCGAAAAATACCAGATCAAAACCTCCGCTCTTTTCACTGCTTACCTCGAAAAACAATTCCTGAAACGTCGGATCTCCGTATGCGCCGCTCGCACCAGCCTGTACCTGCTGCTGCGCATAGAGCCCCTTTGTCACCGTTGCATAGCCATCACCTGCTGCCGCTGATACCGCAGCATTCAGATCCTGTCCTGCATTCGTGAACGGATGTTTCCGGTTTCCGACCGACAGTTCATAGCCCTCTGACCGGCTGAGTTCTTTCACGTAGTATTCGCCCATCAGAAGCGGTCTGCCGATCCAGCAATTTCCATTCGCCGCCTGGTAATCCGGATAGGTTCTCAGATATTGTCCGTCTGCGGTATAATCATCCAGTGTCTGGCTTCTGTCATACAGATTGGAAGGTGCCGACTGGTTCCATCCGCCCGACCGGTTCGTGATCTGTCCGCTTTCATACTGGTAAAACTGTCCCGGCGCTTCCGTGAAGGCAAGAAACGAGGCATCTCCATTCTTATCTGTCGTAGTCACGGCAACCAGATCGTCTTTTTGATAAACGATTCCTGTTTTTCCGTCCGGATGCACCAGGTTTTCCGCCGCAAACAGACCATACACTGCGCCTTCCAAAACTGCGTCACCCTGACTGTCGCCATAGGAATCGTAATCCCGGCTTTCGCCGCTTTTTAAGTCCATATCGCGCTTGTTGATATGAAGTTCGCCTTCCGTCCGGTGGTCGTAGATCCGCCACCAGTCCTCTTCGTGATCCGCATTATTACAGTGACTGTATTGATCCGATGGTCCTGTATCCGTCTCACTTCCGCTGCTCGCAGCATTCAATCCCCGGTTGTAGGTCTCCACGAAACAGCCTACACCTCCTGCAAAGGCTGCGCGTCTGCCGTTTTTGAAAAATCCGGTTAAGGCTGTGGCTGCCACCGCTGTGGCTGTTTCCGCTGCTTCCGTGACTGCTGCCGCCCCAGGATTTTCCGTCTGGTCACCTGGGAACTGGAGTTTCAGGATCCACTGTTGAGAAACACGATCTGTATCCTCCGTGTTTTCTGTGTCTTTCGTGTTTTCTGTGTTCTCCACATCCGATGCTGTTGCCTTCTGTACTGCCGTGTACATTTTCGCAGCTGGCATGCGTATCTTTGTATCTTGCATAAGGGTTTCCTGCTCCGCTGCGGGCGTCTTCGCTTCCACTGTCGCTTCTGCATCTGACACAGTTGCTTTCGCATTCGATCCCGTTGCTTCGGCAACCGGGGATTCCCCCTGTTTTTCTTCCGCTTTCCGGTCGTCGATCAGCTGCACTTCATCGGTCCATACCGGGATAAATATGGAAAATAATTTCTGCCAGAATGATTTCTGTTCTTTTTTCACCAGCGGAGCTTCCATCTCTGCGACCATCCGGCCTTCTTCTGCCTGCTGCCGCAGTTTTTGCAGCGTTTTCGCCGGTTCCGGAACTGCGTGGTCACTTACCCGGATTTCGTTGCTGTAAATGCCTGCAAAGTCCGCATTGGCTCCGTGTTCCGACGCATCCGTGATGATGACTTCAATTGGGAGGTCATCGCTGTGATTTCCATGAAGGGTGTAGCCTTCCCGCGCTGTGTCTTCCGCAATGGCATAACTGTATTTCAGGGAAATAAAACGCTCATAGGTTTCCCGGGTATCGTCCTCGCAGCCAGAATCGGAAAATGATCTGCTTCCGCCTGCCGAGGCAGTGGCACCGGCTGAAGGCGTTTCGCCTTCTTCTCCGCCACTGGATGCAATATTTCCAATCTCTCCCATGTCCACCTCCGGCATAAGCCAGTGAAAATGGACACCGGAAAAATCTCCTTCTGACCAGGTTTCACAGGACTGGTATGTATTCTGCCAGAGCGCCGCAAGGCGGCGGTTTTCCTCCTTTGCCGCATCGATTTCCTCCTGGTTTTCTATCTCTCCGGTTTCTTCATTTTCCTCTTCTTCCGGTACCGAGACAAAAACCGGTGCCGGATGACCGTCACAAAAGGTCTTATCGTAATGATAACCGTGTTCGACCGTTTTGGCGGATTCTCCCGCCGCATCAGTCATCATGGCAGAGACAAAGCGGAAATCGTCCCACAAAACCGGACTGTCTTTGTGAAAGCTTTTATAGGGTGCTCCTCCCGCATAGATATACGCGGCACCATCCCGGTCTGTATGGATCTCCTCTTTGTCGTCAAACCGCTCATAGAGGGAAAATACTGCATTCTCCAGCGGTTTCCCGGTTTCATGGTCGTACTTTCTCAAGCGGACATTATAGGTGGAGGTCCAGTCTTCCTCATGACGGTAAACCTCAAAAGCCATGCCTCCGCCCTGCCCGGTTCCGCCAGAAACTGCTCCGCCCGTTCCTGCATAGTAACAAAGCTGGGGAACATTGACTTCCACAAACGCCAGGCGCTGGTGCGCAGACAACGGCGCGGAGCCATTGTACATCTGGCGGTGTGTCCCGGAACAGCGGCTGCAGCGCCAGATCTGCAGACATTGTTCATACACTTCTTCCGGCGAAGAAAACGTTCCGCCGCCGGAAGCATACCGTGTTCCGCGGACATCGAACATCAGATACAGTGCCCCGCCGCCTCCGGTATTAGTCAGCCGGATCTCGGTATCTGTCTTCTGGCATACCCAGCCGCCAGGCACCTGCGCGGTAAACGAACCTTCTGCACCCGTGGAAGAAAATTTAAGCGGGACACTGCGGATAAATTCTGCATCCGCCCCGGACGGATCCAATGCCAGAACATATTCCCCGGAGCGTTCTGCGCCCTGCACCGGGGTCAGCTGCAGCGGATTTCCCGCCTGGGTATGTCCCTGCAGCACAGACGGGACACCACCGCCAGATGCACGGGCATTTCTGGCTTCTGCAGCATTTTCTTCTGCCTGCATGCTTTCCTGCTGCACAGGCAGAAGACCGGCAGGCAGATCAGCTTTTTCCGCCTGAGGATCTGCACCTGCACTGCGCGCCGTGCCTCCCAGCAGGCCCGCCAGCTGCAGATACGTTTCTTCTTTTTCCAGCACGGTTTTCAGCCACGGGTATTTTCCGCGGACGGACGGCGAATGGATCAAAAGTTTCAGATCTGCCTCTGTGACCAGGTTTGAGATGGCCGGAACACCCTGTGCGGATGCACCGGCATTGATGTTCTGGATCACCGCATTGATCTGCGGTACATTGCCAAAGCTGGCCTGCAGCGTCAGCATGCCCCAGAATACGATGGCCATTTCTTCTCTTGTAAGTGTCTCGGACGGCAGTATGTACACATATTCATCGCCATCGATCAATGCCCGGTTTGCTCCGGTTCCATCGATACAGTAATGATGGAAACCGGAACCGTATGCAATCATGGTATCGCCCGGCTGGGCTGCTTCTGCCTTCCAGGGAAGCTGAAAGAAAACCGGGAGCAGTTTCCCACTGATCAGCAGGACTGCCAGAAACAGCGCTAACTTCTTCCTGATGCTAAGGAATCGTTTCATTCTTCTATTTCGCCTCTTCCTGGCGCTTAGGCACTCCGTTTACGACCCACGCGCCATGCTCATTTGTCTGTTTTCCATCTGCAGTTGTATAATTTTTTCTCAGCGCACCGCGGATACCGTTTGATGCTTCTTCAAAGTACAGGCACTGTCCGTCGATCCAGTTCCAGCCTGTCAGCATGCGGCCCTGTGTTCCATCGGAAGATGGGTTTAAATAATACATATTTCCATCGGTATCCTGATACCAGCCGGTCATCAGAAATCCGGCTTCATCAAAGCGGAACCAGTCATAAACGCTCTGACCGACCGCCGTATTGGCATATGGATTGTGCACGGCTGCCCACTCCTTTGCGTAAGTGCGGTCCTTGTCCGCAAACATCCACTGGCCTGCCGCATTCTGCACCCAGGTTCCTGTCACCACATAAGAAGGCATCGACGGACCAGCGGCTTTCGTCACCCCGCCAGAGGTAATGCCGGTCGAACTTCCCGATCCGCCAGAACCACCGGAGCCTCCCGAGGAGCTTCCGCCACCACCAGATCCTCCAGTGCTGACTCTCGGCACAGTCTCATCCTGTGTGACAAACACGATCCGAACACGGCACTGCGCCTTGATATGCCCATGGGTCTGATCCTCACTGACGGCCGTCACCACTTCTTCTTTCACTCCGTTTCCACTTACTTTTTCCAGCGGTTTTTCCTGTTTCAGGGTGCGGTCCCGGCTGATCAGGTTCTGGATCCATGCCGGATTATGCTCTCCTTTCGAATCCCATACCGGTGTGATCCTGCAGTTCTGTCTGTTTGCTCCCGATACTTCCAGATGCAGATTTTTTCCGCTTTCCGTATCGGTCCAGCTCACCTGTTCATAGAACGGGTGCTCCGGATTCAATGCCGCAGTCAGGGTCACCGGTCCTGTTACTGTGATGCTCTCGGTCGGCTGATAGCAGCTTCCTGTCAGTTTTCTCGTTATGGTAAAGACTGCCTCGTTCTGATTCAGGTTTAATGTTTCCACGCGCAGGGTTGTCCGGTCCACGATCTGGAAATCCACGGCTACGCGGCAGTTTGCGTAAAGTGTCGCATGGTCCAATGAGGTATCCGGATTGGTCATTGCCGACACCACACCATAGCGGGTGTAAACGGTATCGCGGATTTTCTCCCGGTACTCATTTTCTGCCTGGGCTTTTACTTCCTGGTTTATGATATCTGTGACAAATGCAGAATTCATATTGGGCAGAACCGCTGCATCTTTCCGGGTATATCCGGTTTCCGAACGGTTTTCCAGAAGATCCGTGTCATCGACCGTCCAGCGCACGGTGCGGTCTATCGTCTGCCCATTTCCATTGTGCTCCACATGAATATAGACCGGCTGCACCTCCACGCTGTGATCCTGCTTTCCATCCACGTAACGGGCGATTAAAATGCCATCTTCATTTTTTACTTCCGTCACGATCTGCGGATGCTTGCGGTCCCCGCTTCGTGTCTGAACAACCGAGATCCGCGTCTCATTTGGATCTGCTGTCAGCTTCGTAGTCAGCTTGATGTATTCCGCTGTCAGCTCTGTATCGCACTCCGGCATGAGGAACGAGTAGGCACCTGCACCCACATACTGCATTGGCTGCTCCAGACCGTCCTCATCGAGATAAACCGGTGGCTTCACTCCGCCGGTCTCGGATTCGTCCACAACCATCTGGTAGCGGTTTTCCGCTGTATTGTTGGGTGCGGTTGTCACGGTCACAGTCGCCCCGGCTTTGATCGCGGACGGATGATCCTTATCGACATCCCGGTAATAGGAACTTCCCGTAGAAGAAATTGCCGATAACGTTGCCACATCCGTGTCATAGGTTCCATTGGCATTCATCGTGTCAATCCTCGGAATGTAAACCAGATACCCTCTTGTCGGCTCTCCCATATATCCTGGCGCAAAATGATCCATGGCAAACGGAAGGTCTTTTTTATATCCGTCCATGGTAAACTCCCGCCCGAGTTTCTGGGTAACGATATAGCGGACGCCATCCTCCAGTTCCTCATAAAAGAAGCGCTCCCCGCAGTCGTATTCAAGCTGACCGGATATCGTTTTATATTTGCGCTCCATGTCAGACCAGTAGCCAATGTGGGCATCTTTTTCAAACTTGTTATCCCCGTCGATCGTGCTTCCAAATACCTGCTTCGCCTTCGCCAGGGTATTGGTAAACAAATAGGAAATCCGGCTGTCCCGTTCGGTTCCGTAAGTGAACCGGTCGCTGCTGGCACGGGTTCCTATAAACGTGCCCTCCCGGGAAGCACTGCCCGCGTTGGTCCTGGAGATGATACCCGCCATACGCGCCAACACCAGATTGCCGCTCTCATATTTTCCAACAATTCCTCCCACAGAACGGCTTCCGTTTCCGCCGATCGTACCGTTGACGTAGGAATTGTAAATGCCGCTCAGATTCATGATACCGGCAATTCCGCCCACATAGCCTTTGCCCTGAATGCGGTCGGAACTGCCATTTTGCGTGATCACCACGTTATCGATCAGGTATGCCTTTTCTGCCTTGCCTGTGATTCCTCCGACTGCTCCGTCGGACTCCTTCACATTCATGGTGATTCCGTCCGCCCTGCAGTTTTCAATGATTACCGCTCCATCGCCTTCCTGCAGCTGCGTCCCGGATCCGGTTCCGTTTCCCGTACCACTTGCAATTGCAGCGATTCCCCCCGCGTAATGCTTTGAACATACATAGCCCGATACGGTGACATTGCGGATCACTGCACCATTTTTTATCGTACCAGCCAGAATTCCGGTCCAGTTTTCTCCGGTGACCTGTTCACCCTCAATCTCCAGATTTTCCACACTTCCGCCGTCAATCACACCAAACAAGCCAAGGTTGCTCATCCCGTCTGATTCTCCAAGGATCTGAAATCCGGTTATTGTATTTCCGCAGCCATTAAAATGACCGCGAAACGGTGTCTGGACCTCACCGCCAAATTCCGCGCGGTTGCAATACCACCCGATCGGATTCCAGTTGCCATTGTTTATGGAAAGTCCGCCCAGATCCAGACTCTGTGTCAGTTCAAAGTAACAGCCCTCATAATCATTTCCTGCTGCCACCGACTCGGAAAGTCCCATCAGATGCGACAGCGTTTCGATCTGATACGGTGATTCTTTCGTTCCGTCTCCCGGGAAATTTGTATTGCCATTCCAATCCGTCCAGAGATCCCCTGTAGTGGAAAGCTGAACCGCAAACAAGGCTAGGTTCGACTGGGTCGCAATCTGAGGGAGCGGCTGCGCATTGGAATCCGTTGCCAGATCAGCCATAGCCTGTTTTTTCCGATTCATGCCTAAATCAGCTTCGCTTGCCGCATCAGAATCCGTCGCCAGATCCATCTCCAGCTCTATCTCGTCCACTCCGGATTCACCTTCTTCCAGATCATCCGTTCCAATCGCACGGGTCTCCCGTTCGTCCTGTCCGGATCTTTCTGTCTTCAAGCTATTCTCCCCGGCTTCCGCCTGTCTGGCGCCACCTTTCCATGTGGTTTTCTGTCCTGACTCCTGCCAGAGCGAATCGCTCCCGCTTGCCCGCACATATCCGGCTCTGCTTTCCGGCACAAACGCCCCCGCGCTTTCTGCCATGGCGTACCCGGCAGGAAGTACCCCCGGTGACAATACTGCCAGCATAACCGCCATTGCCGATGCTGTTTTCCGTCTCATCTCATAATTCTTCCTGTATTTCTTCATACATCCCCCTTACTTTCCTGTTTCTTCCCGCAACGTTTTACTTTTTTCTGTGTTTTTGCCCGCTCATCTCTTTTCCAGGTTCTTTCCCGGATTTTTCCTGATTTCCCGTTTTTTCCAGGTACATGTTCCTCTTTTTCACTGATTTTCCCATGTTCTTCCGTACCTTTCTCCGACCAGCAAACACGGTTACCTCTGCGGCAGCACAAAGGCAGGCCGCACCCCGGTTGTACCGGTCACCTTGATTTCTTCATCCTGCTCCATCCCCTTTCCCGATTTCTGCTCGCGTACACTGACTTTCTCCGGCCGGATATTCCCATTCACCAGATCCACAATGTAAATTTCCGTGCCTTCTGCCTTCCCGCATGGTGTCCGCAGCCAATATCCTTTGCAGAATTCCCCAATCTGTGTCTCTGGATTGCGTTTCTTTGCCCCATGAAATTTCCACAGCCAGTTCCGGTAACGGTATGCCTCATCCACAGAAAGGATAAACAGCCGGTCTTCCATCTTCTGGCTTCCCAGATAAAGCGGTGCCAGGTCATCCTGTAACAGGTGTTCCCAGTATTCTGCTTTTGTACTGCCCTGATAGGCGCGCTCTACCCCCGTATTGACCATAATGGCATCTGCAAAACCACTCTCGGACCTGGAAAGCCATCCCCGGACAGAAGAATATTTGTAGTCCGCACTGCTTCCAAAACGCACGATCGGTCCCGGAACATACACATAGTCATGAGGTCCATCCTCTGGCATCTCAAACTCATACCTGGAACCGGTATTGGCCGGGATTACTTCATCGCAGAGAAACAGAGCCCCGTTCCGGTGAACGTCCATATGGTCGGCATAATTCTGGTCAATGCAGCGAAACCGGTAATCTTTTCCGTCAATCCGGCGTATTACGGTGTCTCCAATGTTCCAATGCCTGGCCGCAGTGCCCGCACCAAAGGCCCGAACTGCCGGAATCAGAAACAAGCAAAGCCATACAAGCAGCGCCAACTGCCATGCTTTCCTCTTTTTAAACATGCTCAAATATCATTGCATCCCCCTCTCTTTCGATTCCCTGTAATCCGGCTATCCCGTTTTCTTAACGGGTCATTCCTGTTTCCATCTACCGTTTCTAAGTTTCTGACTGTCATTCATCTCACCATCTATCGCAGATGGGAGAAACCTTGCTGCTGTTTGTTGAAAATGCGCGATCTGCGCGGTTATAATCCGAACCGAACATGGATACGCTTTCTGCGTAAGAAATAACATGGGATGAATCATTCAAATAATCATTTTGTAATACTGTGGGTATATAAAGGTGTGATATCAATGGAAAAAATGAAATGGGTAATGAAAAATGAGATAACAGGAAAAACAAGATCTCAGATGAATCGTTACTGTGCCATCATCATAGCACAGTAACGAAAACAGTACAAGAAAAGTTCATCGACAAAATATGACAAAAAATGCGTTATCGTCTGCCCATTCCGGAAACGATAACGCATGATAACATCCTATCCGCGCAGGCAGAACTCGCTGCAGTCCACTACGCGGGTGGCAAAACTTTCATAAAACTCTGGCTCATGGCAGATTAAAAGGATGCTGCCCTTATAAGCTTTCAAGGCACGAGCCAGTTCTTCCTTGGCATCTACATCCAGGTGGTTGGTCGGCTCGTCCAAAAGCAGGACATTGGTTTCGCGGTTAATCAGTTTACATAATCTTACCTTTGCCTGCTCACCGCCGGAAAGGACACGCACCTGACTCTCGATATGCTTGGTCGTCAGACCGCATTTTGCCAGGGCAGAACGCACCTGATACTGGGTATAGGACGGAAACTCCTTCCAGATTTCCTCGATGCAGGTCGTGGTATTGCCCGGCGCCATCTCCTGCTCAAAGTAACCAAGATACAGGTAATCACCTAACTCTACACTGCCGGAAAGCGGCGGGATCAGCCCAAGGATACTCTTTAAGAGCGTGGTCTTTCCGATTCCGTTGGAACCCTTTAACACAACCTTTTCCCCGCGCTCCATGCTGATATCAAACGGGCGGGTCAGCGGCTCATCGTAACCGATCACCAGATCTTTCGCCTCGAAGATCATCTTGCCTGCGGCGCGGGCTTCCATAAAGTTGAACTCTGGCTTCGGCTTCTCCTTCGCCAGCTCGATGACTTCCATCTTATCCAGCTTTTTCTGACGGGACATTGCCATATTCCGGGTCGATACACGCGCCTTGTTGCGCGCTACAAAGTCCTCCAGCTCGGCGATTTCCTGCTGCTGGCGCTTGTAAGCAGCCTCCAGCTGCGCCTTTTTCACCGCATAAACTTCCTGGAAATGGTCGTAATCGCCCACATAACGGTCCAGCTTCTGGTTCTCCATGTGATAGATCAGGTTGATGACACTGTTTAAGAACGGGATATCGTGGGAGATCAGGATGAAAGCATTCTCGTATTCCTGGAGATAACGCTTCAGCCACTCGATGTGCTGCTCATCCAGATAGTTGGTCGGCTCGTCCAAAAGCAGAATGTCTGGTTTTTCCAGAAGCAGTTTTCCTAAAAGCACCTTCGTTCGCTGACCGCCGGACAGCTCGGAAACATCCTTATCCATGCCGATTTCCTGCAGTCCAAGTGCACGGCCAACCTCCTCAACTTTGCTGTCGATGATATAAAAATCATGAGCCATCAGCAGATCCTGGATCGTGCCCAGTTCTTCCATCATGGCGTTCATCTCATCCTCAGAGGCTTCGCCCATCTTATCGCAGATGGCGTTCATCTGCTCTTCCATCTCAAACAGATACGCAAAGGCACTCTTTAACACATCGCGGATGGTCATGCCTTTTTCGAGCACAGTATGCTGGTCCAGATAACCGGCACGCACATGTTTTGCCCATTCCACCTTGCCTTCATCCGGCTGCAGTTTGCCGGTAATGATGTTCATGAACGTGGATTTTCCCTCGCCGTTCGCGCCCACCAGACCGATATGCTCTCCCTTTAAAAGGCGAAATGACACATCCTGGAAAATAGCACGGTCACCAAAACCGTGACTCAAATGTTCTACATTTAAAATACTCATTCAAAACTCCTCTCAAGCTTGTTACCGTTCACCCGCAGCATACCTGCGGTCAAAAACCTGCTGCCATCTCCAGCAGCGCAGCCAGACCTCATGGTTTTTTCACTGCATCAAGACTGTGTCTCATTTTACATGACAAACCCTGCCATGGCAAGCTATTTTCCCTGAAATTGCGCATATCTTATCGTAACAGATCACGGTTTGCGAGGAATGCTATGGTTCTTCCCCTTAGTCATATTCCATCTGCCGCGGATGCACGCATCATCTGGATCGCCAGCGAACCCGTAAAACGGGAACGTCTGGAAAAACAGGGTTTTGTCCCTGGTGCAGTCATTCACTGTGTCCGCCGTTCCCGGCACAGACGTTTTTTTCTCTTCCGGGTCAATGGCCGCCTGATTTTGCTGCCGGGGAAGCTGGCGGGAGAAATTTTTGCGGAAATTCAGAGATGAGAAGAGGCAGGTGGCGTGGGCGATGACATGATCCATGCCATCTGTTCCCACGGCTACGGCATCTGCTGCGATGTGGAGCCTATCCACGAGATGGAAAAAGTGCTGTTTGCTGCTGACGAGCTGACCGGCCTGATCGGTGCCGCTGCCCGCATGCGCCCATCCAAAAGCACTAAAGATATGCAAGTTTCCAGCTTAAAGAAAAAATTCAAAGACAAAAAATTCGCTGCCGGATGCTCCCGCGATATCATCCGCACCGGAGCCGAGCGCCTGGGATGGGAACTGGATGACCTTTTTGCAAAGACCATCGAGGCCATGCGGTCCTGCAAAGATTACGTAAATGCGGAGATGGAGCAGGAGTAACAATTTAATTCTAAGATATGGGACCGTGAAGTCACCGAAAAATAACTTTCTGGTTCTATTATATTAATTACACTTCTATTAATAAGCTTCAAAATAGGCTTTCACTAATTCTACGAAGTAGGTTTCAGCTTTGGTAAAAATAGTACCTTTTCGAAAAGCTATACTCTGTTTCCATTCTTCTAATGGATTCAAGGAAAAGCACGAAACAGAAGTATGATCTTTAATTGCAGATTCCATCAATATCGAAGGTCCTACCCCCTGTCGTACCATTTCGTAAGCAACAGAACTTAGGCTGGTTTCAAGTAGGATTTTCGGCAGAAAACCTGCTTTCATAAAATGATAATCAGCAATCGTTCGAATACGTGTTGCCTTCGACATTAATATAAAAGAGTCATTTTTTAAGAGCTGAAGATCAATTTTTGTATAAGGATGTTGATTTTCAGCTTCTTTTGCGTATGGATGTGAAGAAGGCAAAGCAAGTACGATTTCACATGGTTTAAAAACAATATGCTTTAATTGGGATTGAATGGAACTTTGTCCCATAATTGCGAAATCAATCTCGCCATTTAGACAACGTTCCTCCAGTTCGTTGATGTTTCCTTCTACAAGATTTACAGTGTAATTTGGAAATTGTTTGTGAAACTCTGGAAATATAGAAGTAAACATGGCAGCTCCTATAACACGTGTTATTCCAAGATTCAAGCATCCACTTTCTCCACTTGTAATTTCGTCAATCGCTTTATAAGCCTGTCTCTTAATTTCAAGTATCTCCCTTGCCGATTTGATATAGATAGCACCAGCATCCGTTGGAATCATTTTCTTTTGAATTCTTTTAAAAATAGGATATCCAAGTTCTTTTTCTAGTGTTGTTAGATAATGATTAAGTGCCGGACGTGAAATAAAAAGCTGTTCTGCCGCATGAGAAATATTTTGTGTATCAGCAATAGCAATGATGTAAGAGAGTTGTTTTAAGTTCATATAGAGCCCCTTTTTCTGTAATGTAAAATGCACACTTTTTGGTCATTTTAAAAACTTTTATAACACTACAGTTTCTATTATAATAAAAAACACAGAGAATACAAGAAGCCATTAGAAGGGATGAAAATCGTATGATTGACATGTTGATAAAGAATGGGCGAATTTTTGATCCAGGACAAAAAATAGATAAAATCGGTGATATTGCACTTCACAGAGGATATATCATTTCCATCGGACAGAATTTAGAATATGAAGCAGAAAAAACTTTGAACGCAAAAGGTTTTTTGGTAGTACCTGGTTTGATTGATGTACACACACACATTAACTGGAAAGGAAATTATATTGGAATGCCTGCAGATTTAGGGTGTATTCCAAATGGCGTCACCGCAACGATTGATGCAGGAAGTACCGGAGTATCAAACTATAGAGGACTGCTTCAATACATGGATACCTGTGAAGTGAAAACCAAAATGATGCTCCATGCAAGTGCAAGCGGACAAATCATGTCAAAGCAATTTGCAGAAAATATAGATCCAAATGTATGGAATCTAGATTTATTTGAACGGGCATTTGCAGAATTAAAAGGGCGTGTGATTGGTCTAAAATTGAGAGTCAGTAAAAATGTCGTAAAGGAAATGGGCTTATATCCACTGAAAAAAGCACTTGAATTGGCCGAACATCTGGAAACACGAGTATTGATTCATCCCACAGATCCTCCAGTATCCATGTCTGAGCTTTCCCAGTACCTGAGAAAAGATGATGTCATGTGCCACATGTATCATGGTGAAGGCAATACCATTTTATCCGACGGAAAAATACCAGAAGAGTTATGGAAATCAAGAGAACGTGGTGTCATTTACGATGTATCCCAAGGAAAAGGAAATTTTTCTATTACATTAGCCAAAGAAGCAATCAACCAGGGATTTTTGCCTGACACAATTAGCACAGATTTAAATATAGAAAACTGGAATGATCCATGGGACTTTAGTTTACTTATGACAATGTCAAAATTGATGGCACTTGGAATGAGCCTTGAACAAGTGATTTTTAGAACAACCGTAACAGCAGCACAAATGTTTGGTGAAACTGGGAAGTTAGGTGTTTTGAAAGAAGGAACACCGGCGGATATTTCTATATTAGATTTGGCTAATCAAAAGATTATATTTCGAGATAAATACAATGATTCCGTAGAAGGTAAACAAATTTTAAAGCCAATGGCAACAATTATTGATGGTCAACTTAGGTATTGTTCCAGTGATATGCTAACTGAACGATAAAAAATTATTAAAGGAGAAGAGACTATGAGAAATGTAAAACTTTTGGCGTTAATGGGGATTATCGCGGTAACAGCCGCAGGCTGTGGTCAAAAAACAGAAAAAGCACCAGCGGATACCTCCGTTGCTGCGGAAACCTCACAATCCACGGAAACGAAAGAAGAAAAAGCAGAAACAGGAACCGAACAACCTGAATCAGAACAGCCCAATTGGAAACCTGAAAGTGCAATTTCTGTAGTTCTTCCAGCATCACCAGGAGGAACTGTTGATTTATCAGCAAGATTGTGGGCACAGTATGTGAAAGAAGTTTGTGGTTGGAATGCTGTTGTAGTCAATTCAGCCGGAGCATCTGGATCTGTAGCCGCCAATACAGTATTAAATTCAAATCCAGACGGACTTACTGTATTGTATGGTCATAATCTTGTAAATGTAGCGAATGTAGCTGGTGTAACAGATTACAATTATGAAGCATTTACATTGGGACCAAACTTTTCAGAAGAACCAGCTCAGCAGTTGTATACTAATGCAGAAGCCTATCCGGACTTAGAATCATTTATTGCGGATGCAAAAGCAAACCCAGGAAAGCTTCAGGCTTGCACCGAAGTGGGCGCATACACATATTATGAATTGCTGGCATTTGAAAAGGCAGCAGGAATAGATCTTGATTTTGTAGATGTTGGATCCACATCAGAAAAAATGGCAGCATTACTTGGCAAACAGGTTGTACTGAGTCCTTCGTCCTATGGCGTAGCAAAAGATTACCTGGAAGCGGGTCAGTTTAGCTGTATCGGATTCCCAGGACCGGAAGAAACCGAAGTATTACCAGACATTAAAACTTTTAAAGAACAGGGAATTGATGTAGAATTCGCACCACAAGATTTTTCATTTTATTTTCCTAAAGGGACTCCTGATGAAATTGTAAAAGCATATGAATGGGCAACACAGGAAATTTTAAAAAATGAAGACTGCCTGAAAGCTTTGAATGAGCTTGGACAGGTACCGAAATTCATGACAGCAGAAGAAGCTGCTAAAAATGAGGAAAAACTGTATACGCAGTTTAAAGAACTTCAAGATTCCTTACAGTAATTTTTTATCACGAATTGATTGTATAACTTAGCTCGTGAGAGTTGCCTAGATGCAGTTCTCACGAGCCTATTAAAGTTAAATATAATAATTTGTTATTTCTCCACGTTATTTCGGTCTGTCAAAATAATTCCCTTATAGCGTGGGGAGGTCCGCTCGAGTTCATAGCATTCGCCTTCCGGGGTCGGATACTGGTCGACGAAATCGCGGATGGTCTTCATCTCGTCTGCGGTTAAGTCGAACTCCAGTGTCTGGATGTTGGACTGCACGTGCTTAGAATTTCTGGTTCCGACCATGACCGCACCCACGCTCTTCTGATTTAAGATGTACTGGGTTGCTACATTGGCGATCGTCACACCGTGATGTTCTGCGATCTCTTTTAAGACCGGAAGGAGTTTCTGCATGCCGTCCCAGCCCAGGGAATCTTCGATGATCTGCATGTATTTGACCTGGGAACGGGTTTCCGGTGCCTCGTATTCTTTGCCCATGTAGCGCTCCGCCAGAAATCCGCCCGCCAGTGTGCCGTAAGCGAAGGTATAAATGCCATGCTCGGCACTGTAATCCAACAGGGTGCGCTCCGGGCGGCGGTCAAAGACGGAATACTGAGCCTGGTTGGAAACAACCGGGATACCGGCATCGACCATCATTTTCAAGGCACTGGTGTCCATGTTGCACATACCGATGTTGCGGATCTTGCCTTTTTCCTGAAGACGGACCAGATCAAACGCGGTGTCCAGCATGCCCGGCACATTGAAATCCCACCAGTGGAACTGCACAAGATCCAGTGCTTCCCGGTGCATGCGCTTTAAGGAACGGTCTACGATTCCCTCGGTATACTGCATGTTGATGACCGGGAGGACATCCTTATCCGGCACAAATTTGGTATGAATCTGGATATCTTCCTCGTTATAATGGCCGGTTCCTTTTAAGTCCATAACGAAACGGCCAAGCACCTCTTCTGCACCGGTATAGATATCCGCACAGTCGAACGTGGTAAAGCCCTGCTCCACCAACATATGAAACGCACGGATGGCATCGTCGTAATCGAGATGTCCCTGAAGGCAATGCTCGGCAGAAAGCTGCCAGCAGCCATTGATCACACGGTTAAACGTATATCCATTTTTCAATTGACATTTTTTCTGCATGTTCTGTTATCTCCTTTTTTCAATTCGTGATGAATCTTGTTCGCGTACCATTATTCCACATTCTGTTTCGCAAGCGGCACAACCGTGCACTGTCCGTGGCTCTGGATCCGTTTGCCAATCCGCGTGATTTTAAATCTCGCCCCGCAGTTTGGGTCCGGACAGGCGATCTCACAGTCGGAAAGCATCCAGTCGTTTGGATGAAGCGGCCGCTCTTTTGCCGGGAGCAGCGGAAGCAGCGCGCTGAGCGAGTACATGGAAAACGATGTCTGCTCCGGAAATACCAGATTTTCGCCCTGCACCAGGAAGTAATCGCCCACTTTGTGACTGCAGACCATGGGACGGTCCGTTGCCACGACTTCTACTTTTAAATCATATAACTCAAAGGTATCGTCCATATCATTCCTCTTTCTGGCATCCCCAGCCGGTGATGACCGCAATCAAAAATACAAAGAACAGTGCAAATCCGTAAATCGTGCCGCCCGCTACCATAACCGGAGACAGACCGGTCAGGGCGGAACCGATGAACACGAACACGCTCATGAACGGAATGATCGCCGGAAGGCTGTTTGCTGTTCCATCCAGCAGGTTTGCCCGGCGGTACGGGTGAATATTTCTTGCTGCACCGATCTTGTTTAAGATCGGACCAAACGTCAGGATCGAAGCACTGGTCACACCACCCAGCAAAATGGTGGTAAACGCAATGCCTGCCATGCAGACTAACTCCGCGCCGCGTGCGCTTTCTGCCATTTTACTGTCCAGGATTTTCTCTGCGATCAGGTTCAGCATGCCCGCATCCGTCAAAACGCCCATAATACCAAATACCGAAATGACCAGCGCGCAGGTCGGCAGAATGTTGTTGATGCCGTCTACCAAAAATCCGACTGCCGCATTGTTCGCCGCATCATTGGAAAATACCTGTGCCGGAGTAAACAATCCTGCTGCAAGACCGGTCACCGTGCCAACTGCAAGACCAACCAGAATGCCCTCGTAAATATTTCGGGTTTTGGTGGAAACGACCAGCATCAGCACAACCGGGATCAGCATGATCAGTGACATCGGGTTTGCTGCCGCATCAATGGAACCGCCCTCGTAGGTACCGCCAATTCCGCCAAGCACCGCAAACAGCACGATCGTAATGATGCCTGCGACTGCAGAATATTTGATACGGCTGGATACGACACCGCCAATATCGGCCGGCTTGCCATTTTTGAACTGCTGGGTAGAAGCAGAGGCAATCGTGGTATCGGAGATCGGTGCCAGGTTGTCGCCGAAAATAGCGCCGGATACGATGCAGCCAGCCATCATCATCTCATTGGCACCTAACATCATACCCGCCGGGTAAAAGATCGGAAATGCAATGAACATGGTTCCGATGGAAGAACCGGTCGCAGTGGATACAATACAGGTAGCCAGAAACGTAAACGCTACAAAGATACCGCCCTTCATACCAACGGCATTGGCGATCCACACAAAACCGCCGGACAGACCGCAGAGCTTGATCAGCGCATTGAACATGCCGACCAGCAGCAGGATCACAACAACCGACACTGACGTGATCGAGGAAATGCCGCGAATGGCACTGTCCCAGAACTTGCTGTAGCTGGTACAGAAGACGCCTCCGATCAAAAGCGCCAGAAATCCGCCCACCGCCAAAGCTTCCATATTGAATGCCTTAAACCCGATAAACAGCACCATACAGAAAAACACATAGATACCAACCGGGATCAGCGACATACCGATCCCGCCGCGAAACTCTAACTTCTTTTCCTCTTCCATATGCAGGTCCTCTTTTCGCAAGTTTTGTGATTTGCTTTCGCAATTTAATGTTGTAAACCATCATAGCAACATTCAAAAATCATGTCAAGCAATCAGAGGGATATTTGTGTTTGTTTTGTAAATATGATACCGTACAATTACAAATACGTATGAACACTGTTACATTTTCAATTTTAAGCGGGATTTGTTATCGAAAAATTTTGAAGAACCATATCATTGCAGAAAAGAAGTGTTACCATGCCATTATCGAAAGATCATTACACCTCGGAAGATTACTGGAATCTGCCAGAAGGGGAACGTGCGGAACTGATCGGCGGAAAATTTTATGATATAGCTCCGCCTAGCCAGATCCATCAGGAAATTTCCGAACAAATCTACAAAACACTGGCAAACTATATTGATGCTCGCCGTGGATCCTGCAAAGTTTATGCCGCACCCTTCGCCGTTAACCTGGATGCCAATGACAAGGACTGGGTAGCGCCAGACATCTCTGTGATCTGCGACCCGAACAAATTAACGGACCGGGGATGCTCGGGCGCTCCGGATTTGATCTTTGAAATCGTCTCCCAAGCCAGCCGAAAATTAGATTACGGAATAAAAAATGGAATTTATTCCCAGTCCGGCGTCCGGGAATACTGGATCGTGGATCCGGCAAAAGAAAAAGTCGTTGTTTACTACTATGACCGCGATAGTGATCCATGTCTCTATTCCTATGATTCTGATATTCCGGTGGGGATTTATCCTGGTTTGAGCATAAAGATAAATGATTTACTGAAAAATTATTAAAAACTTATATTTAGAAACTATGCAACACGAAATGCAACACGCTCAATAAAAAATGGCTTATTTAAGCCATTTTTTAAGAGCAGGCGACGGGAATCGAACCCGCCTCCTCAGCTTGGGAAGCTGATGTTCTACCAATGAACTACGCCTGCACATATTGTGGAAACACAGACTATTATAAGTCCGATTGTCAGAAAAGTAAAGGACTTTTCAGCGACAAAAGTTGCCCCGGGCAGCTTCCGTTGGCAGAAAGCAACTTTCCCCCGATGCCTGACGATAAAAAACAGCGCCTCATGTCGATCTGGCGCTGTTTTTTACGTCCATATTTATTCCTCGTCATCCTCTTCTGCCACAACACTGCCGATGATGCCCAGCATGCTGGCTACCACGGATACTACCACGAACAACACCAGCAAAAGAATGCATCCAAGAAAAATCATGATATCCATTTGAAAACGCCTCCATTCTTACTTGACTTGTATCTGT
The DNA here is from genome assembly GCF_003481825.1 of Clostridium sp. OM02-18AC. Lineage (GTDB taxonomy): Bacteria > Bacillota > Clostridia > Lachnospirales > Lachnospiraceae > Brotaphodocola. The sequence continues at coordinate 52,765 of NZ_QULW01000022.1, forward strand.
TCAATGCTTCACAGATACAGGCAAAAATCCATTTAAAATACCTGCTCATTTATCAACAATTAAGTTAAGTATAGCACAGCTTGTTTTTCAAGTAAAGAGAACTTCCGGGACTTTCCTGGGAATAAATCCTGTAAATATCCATGCAAAAACCCTGTTTCTGAACAGGAACCTACGCGTCATAATCATCCAGGAAATGATGCCGTACCCCATCTTTTTTGTACGCTACCACGGTATCCAGATTGACGTTCTCCACGCTCTTGAAGATGTTGCTCTCCACGAATGGATTCTTCTGTTTCAAGGTGCGGATCAGTTCTTTGATTTCTACACGTTTGGACTGGTTTTCTTCGTTGTTGCAGGTGGTGCAGGTGTCGGTGAACTTGCAGGCACACTGGATAAAGTGCAGGTTGTTGTAATCACGCCATGCCTTGATGTCATCCTCGCGCACCAGATACAGCGGGCGGATGAGCTCCATGCCCTCGAAGTTGGTGCTGTGAAGCTTCGGCATCATGGTCTGGACCTGGGCACCGTAGAGCATACCCATAAGAATGGTCTCGATGACATCGTCATAGTGGTGTCCCAGCGCGATCTTGTTGCAGCCCAGCTGCTTCGCGAACGTGTAGAGATGACCGCGTCTCATGCGGGCGCAGAGATAACACGGGGATTTCTCGATGGTATAGACCGCATCGAAAATGTCGGACTCAAAGATCTCAATCGGAATCTTTAACTTTCTGGCATTCTCCTCGATGACCTGGCGGTTTTCCGGGCTGTAGCCCGGATCCATAACCAGAAATTTTACCTCAAACGGGAACTTGTTGTGTTTCTTTAATTCCTGGAACAGCTTTGCCATCAGCATGGAGTCCTTGCCTCCGGAAATGCAGACGGCAATGCGGTCGCCTTCTTTCACCAGTTCATACTGGTTGATAGCTTTCGCAAATTTACTGAAAATGTTTTTGTGGAATTTCTTGCGCAGGCTCTTTTCTACGGAGTCGCAGATCTCGTCTGCTTCCTGCTTTTTGATCTCGGCCATGAGCCAGGTAATGTAGCCGCCCTTTAAGCTGACTGCGTCGTAGCCCTGCTCGCAGAGATTCTCTGCTACATCACGGCTGACACGGCCGCGGCTGCAGCAGATGATGATCTTTTTATTCTTTTCTTCCGGCGGGTTTTCTTCCAGCTCTTCTGCGGAGCTTGCAATGGCTCCCTTAATGGCACCGTGATTGATTTCTTCCGTGCTGCGGATGTCGTAGAGCAGGTAGGAAGCCGGGTCCAGCGCGTCAAATTCTTCTATTGTGATCTCGTTCATAATTTCACTCCTGTGTGATGGTAAATCTAAATTCTTATCATGCAAAAACAGACGCCTGCGCTGCAGCCGTCTGCTCTGATTTGCGCATATCCATCATACAGGAAACGTGCACAAAACTCAATATTTATCTTTCTTGATCCATGGTTTTCTGTTTGCAGATTTTGCAATTGCAGCACTCAGTTTCCACTGTTTCCTGCCACAACCACATTCTGGCTGTTTTCTTCCGCCTGCTCCTGCGCTGCCACAGTCCATACCTCCGAGGTCACCCACTCGCTCTTGTTGTGGCTGGACTGGCGCACGGTGCGGACGCGGAAGGTGTAGTCTCCCGGTTCCGTCATCTGGCTGGAAAAGTCATAACTGGTCTTGTAAACGGAGCGCATGATGCCGGTGTCGATGCCATTTCGCATCAGCTGGATCTGGTAATACCGAGCGGAACTTTCCGCATTCCAGGATGCTGTCCCAGGATGGGCGCTGTCCCAGCCAAAACCTGCCGAAGAAGAGGCATCGCTCTGTGCCAGGGAAATTGCCGGACGCCGGTCAATCTTTGATTTTTTGTCATAGATCAGCCGGACACGCAACGTCAGCATGGCATTCTTTTCCGTCCGCTTTGCACTGACAAACTCCACCTTATCGTAGTGGGACTTGGAAGACGGTGCAAGGCTTAAGCGGAATGCATCCGAGGAAGAGCTGGCAAAATACCACTGATCTTCATCTTCCACAAACAGGGTGACTTCGATTTCCGGCGGGTTGCTGTCGCTGAAATCGTCGGTGTCGGTGTTGACCACATCCACATCGCTGATGTAGTAACGGTCTGTATTCGCGCCGTCGCAGGTAACGGAAAGTTCTTTTCCGTCCACCCCGATTCCCAGGTCTGAGTCGAACACCAGGCTGATCTTTCCTACCTTGCTCTTATCGGATGCTGCATACATGGTACCTGCTGCCCCGATGGAAAGAAGCACAGCCATGGCACTTATCAGCACACCTGTAAAAAGACGTTTTACTGTATGTTTCATGATTTTTCGGTCTCCCCTTCCTGTTTCCGCTCATAGAGATGGCAGATCAGATCCACGCAGGTATCGAACCCGAGCTCCGCACTGTTGAGCGTCACATCGTAGCTGGCTCCGGCTCCCCAGCGCTTTCCGGTATAGCACTCATAATAATTTCTCCGGCTCTTGTCGGTCTTTTTGATCAGGGTGATTGCTTCATCGCGGGTAATCTTACGGGCTTCCATGAGCCGGCAGATCCGGTCATTCATATCTGCATAGATAAATACAGACGTTACTCCCGGCTGTTCGCGCAGCACATAATCAGCACAGCGTCCAATCAGCACGCAGGATTCTTTTGCCGCCAACTGCCGAATCACCTCCGACTGCACGTTAAATACCATATCGTTGATGGCAATGCCGCGGCCGGTCTTATCGTTCTGCATCTGACGCGGTACGGAATAGAGAAACGGATTTGGGCGTTTCTCTTCCGCTTCCTCCAGCACCTTCTGCTCCAGTTCTCCGTAACTGCTGGCCAGTTCAATGAGCTGTTTATCGTAACATTTAATGCCCAGACGCTTTGCCACTTCCATGCCGATCTGACTGCCGCCGCTTCCGATCTGTCGGCCGATCGTGATGATTTTATTTTCTTTCATATGTAGTGTTCCCCCTGTCCAACATTTCGCATTTTTTGTCGATGCATTCCTGTTCCCGCACGTTTGCTTTCGCGCAGCTGTTTTTGTGGCTTTGCTTTCCCATTCCTGTCCACACATCGCCAGCCAGCCGCGTTTCCACTGTATTCATTTGGAATGCCATTTTATCTCTTCCTACCGGTTCTTGATAATCTCCACAAATGCTTTCCACATTTTCACGAGTACGTTCCAGATCCGCTTTAACGGGCTCTCGCTTGCTGCCTCGCTCTCCGCATCCAGCAGTTCATCGTCGTCATCCAGGCTGATCTCCGCGGTGCGCAGGATGATCTGCACAGACTGCGGCTCTTCGTTTTCATCGGATGTGAAGGATACCTTTTCTGCATTCGGATCCATATTCAGGAAACGGGTATCGCCGTCTAAGTCATCCCATTCTTTGTCGATTGCCTCTTTCATGGTCACGCCTGCATGGCGGATGGAAGCGGTGCTGTCCAGTACGCTTAAGCTCTTATCCAGAAGTTCCAGGGTGCCGCGGATGCTGTCGCGGGTGGCTGCATCCAGATTGTCACTGCTGTTTTTCAGGGTATTCTGCACAATGGCCGCAGTGCTGATTCCGGTGTTTAACGCTTCCGTGGTGCGATTTAACAGCTCCTCGGAATCGTCCAGGGCTGCCTGCAGATCCGGGTAATAGCTGTCCATGGAATCGTACAGAGCTGCGGTATCCTCGGTGAGCATTTCCAGATTGTCGGTCAGCTCAGAGGTGTATTTTGCTGCGTCAGAAACATCGTCCAGCAGACTGGAAAGTTCGGATGCCAGTTTGTTGCTGGCTGCGGATAAGGTCTGCAACAGCTGGGCCTTTTCCTGCAACTTTTCGATCAGCCGTTCTGTATTCATCATAACGCCCGATGCTGCAGCCGCAGATGCACCGGCACCCGCTGCATAAGTGGCAATTCCTGCATCATCGTCATCTGCGTCACTCTCCGTTGCCTGCATGTCATTCTGCAGATAAACCTCATCCGTGCCCCAGCCGTCATTCACGATCCAGTCATCATCTATGTAATAATCATCTTCCAGATCTTGCGTGCTAGTCAGCAACCCAGGCAGAGCAGCAGTTACATAAATCTGTTCACTCGCCTGCAGCTTCGCATCCAGCGCAATGATCTGCTGCATCAGCTGGTTCAGCGGAGAAACCTGACCCGCCATATCCTCGGAACCACTCTTAATGCCCTTTAACGCGCTGTGGAGCTTGTTTAACGGATCCTGCATTTCCCGCACGGTTGCTACGATATCGCCCAGGCTGTCGTGTGCCGTATCCGCTGCATCCTTTGCAGTCTCAATATGCGGGATCATGGCTTCGAGCTGGTCGGATACTGCGCTCAGGGTTTCCAGCGCCCGGTCGTTGCCTGCCAGGATACTGTCTTTCGCACCGCTCCAGGTCTGTCTCGCACTCTCTGCGGAGTTCATGCCGTTTTGCAGAGCGTTGACACCGTCCCGCATCGCCTCGATGGAAAGTGCCATCTGCTGCATGCTGTCGTGCATCTGGTCGCCGCTTTCCTTCCAGGTATCCTTTGCTTCCTTTAAATCCGTCACATGCTCCAGGTCACTGCCGGTTAACGGAGTCATAGCCATGAAAACACCACTCGTCTCAAAGCTGTCCGTACCAATGCGCACGGTGTAGTCTCCGTCCTCACCCGGAAGCGCGGTAAAGACAACGGCGCTCTGACCGCCAATGGTCTGCTTCTGTGCCCCGTCTGCCTCCACGCTGTAGCAGTCATTTAAATCCACCAGAACAGCTACCGCCAGCACCATGTTGTTCTTATAATATTCGTTTACATCCGCGCTGTCATTGAACTTCGCATCAACGTGAATCTCAATGAGCCCAGATGCACCTGCCAGCTCATCGGCATTTTTCGGCACGCCGTTTAATTTATAGGACACATCAAAGTTCCACGGAAGGGCTACCTTTTTCGCATCCATCTCTCCTTTATAATAGAAGCGTCCCTTATGGTCTGCCGGAACATTCCAGGTCACTTTATTTCCTTCGATGACCGGCTCCGTGTAATCGGACATGTTGGTCACGGTTTTGTAATCGCCGTAATCGGTGATCGTGGTCTGACCGTTTAAGTCGCAACCCTTTACCACGTTGACTTTGTCCACGTTTCCGTAGTAATCCAGGTTTACATACATGCTTTCATCGACTGCCACGGATGCCTGGCCTGCAAGCACCGGCAAAACGGTACCGGTGCAGGTCATGACTGCCGCCAGTCCCATGACACCCAATCTATAATATTTCTTCTTCATGACATTTTCCTCCTGCTGCCACTCTCGTCTTTCCTGTTTTTTGCTCTGGCAGCACACCTTTTCGTTGTTCTGCACACTGGCAGCTACCTCATCTTTTCTGCTTCTCGGCCCAGTTCGTTCCATTTTGGGCTTCCAGCCGCCTGTTAGTGATCTCTTCTGTGTTCTTCCAGTCTGGTTCGGATCTGCTCTGCCCGCTTGTGGAACTGCTGTTTTCTGGTCACATAACGCTCTCTGAGTTTTCTCCTGGATCCTTTCCACTTCTTTTCGATGACCAGTCCGTCGGTCAGCACCAGAAGTGCCGGAAGCAGGGTCAGCACCAGAACCAGACTTAAGAATCCGCCTCGTCCGATCAGATGACCCAGATCACCGATGGCTGCCGTCGTGGAGATCAGGTATACAATGTAGCCCGCCAGGGTGATGATGCCGCCGGATGTGAAGATGGAGGAGCAGGACCGGGTCACGGCCTCGATGCACGCCTCCTTCTTCGGAAGGGTCGCACGCTTCGCAATGTAGTTATTCGTTAAAAGGATCGAGTAGTCTACGGTCGCACCCATCTGGATACTGCTGACGATGATGTAGCCCATATAGATCATATCCACGCCCTGCACATACGGGATTGCCATATTGATGAAAATCGCAACTTCAATCGGGATCATAACGACAATCGGGATCAGCATGGACTTGAAGCTGCACATAACAACCAGGAACACGCCAAGCAGCGTCAGAACATTTACACGCGCATTATCATCGGTGATGGTTGACTTGATATCCTGGGTAGACGGAGTCTCGCCGACCACATAGGAATTGTCCGGATAATACTGTTTCATAAGATTCCGGATCTCGTCGGTATATTCAAAAGACTTATCGCTCTCACCTTTCGTCCTTATGTACAAAAGCATCCGCGCTGTATCTTTGGTATGGAGCATACTCACCGTAGAATCTGGAAGGAAATCCTCCGGGATACCCTCCGGCAAGGTATTCGCCATAGAAGTCACGCTCTTTACATATGGAAGATCTTCCAAGTCATCCGATAACTTCTTTTCTGCCACCGGATCCGTATTCGGATAAATGAGCAGAAGCATATTGCTCCGGCCAAACTTCTGGGTGATTTCCTGATCATCGGCATAAACCTGGGTTCCGGGCGCTCCGCCCACCGCACTGTTTCCGTACTGGAAATTGTTCATTTGCTGCGCTACATACGCAGGCGGTGTTACAAGAAGTACAATGGCGAGCACCAGATAACGGATGTGGAACACGCCTTTTCCCAGTCTCGTGAAATCCGGGAAGAAGGAGCGGTGCTTGGTCTTATCGTTCCATTTGGTAAATTTCAGGATCATGGCCGGCATGAAGAGTACCACAGTCAGAAGGCTGAAGATGATACCTTTCGCCAGAACCAGTCCCATATCGAAACCGATGTTGAACTTCATGGTTACCAGAGCCAGGAAACCAACGACCGTTGTTAAGCTGCTGGCGAAAATGGAGTTGATGGCTTCTTCTACCGCCTTGACAATTGCCTCTTCCTCAGAAAGTCCGGTATCACGCCAGTTCATATAAGCGTCCAAAAGGAAGATGGAATAGTCCATGGAGGTTGCCAGCTGCAGGATGATCGCAACATTATCCGTCAAAAACGAGATGGTTCCCAAGAAAATGTTGGTTCCTTTATTCAGGAGAACCGCCACGCCCATAACCAGAAGGAACAGGATCGGCTCGGTCCATGCCGTTGTTGCCAGACACAGCACAACAAAAATCATGATGACTGCAACCACCAGGATCTTATTCATCTCCTCATGGGTCGTCTGGATCAGGGATTTGTTCTGCACTGCCATACCGACATAACGGCCTTTATCCCCCGTGATGGCTTTCATCTCATCGATCGCCGCCTCGGTTCTCGCGGAATCCGATTCCTCATCGAAGGTGATATCCATCACCGCACAGCCGTCTTTGTAGTAATCCTTGATGTCATCCATGTTGATGAAATCTTCTCCGGCGTAAATATCCACCGTGGTGTCGCACCAGAGGACCTGATCCACACCGTCGATCGCCTGTATCTTATCTTTATACTGCTTGGCCTCGTACAGGCTTACATCTTCCAACATGACACGCGCCGTGCCAGGGTAACCAAATTCCTTTTTCATTACATCCAGACCAATGCTGGACTGCGCCGTGGACGGAACGTATTTTGTCAGGTCATAGTTGACATTCACAAACAGCATTGCAACTGCACAGAAAATACATCCTACAATAAATACCGATTCGATCCAGGCTCGTTTTTCTATGATGAAACGCGCCAGACGGATGGTAAAACCGGTATCCGCCGAACTGCTCTGCTTTTTCTTTTCTGCTCCTTTTTTGTGGGGCAGATGTTCTTTTATCTTATCTCGCAGGGATTTTTTGTCTTCCATATCGAAACACTACTCCTCTTTCCTTTTTGTTTTTTGTACTACCGCATCAAAATCACCATGAAGTACTGCTCTCCGTCTTTCTCCGCATGAGCCATACCAATGCGCCGGTAATACTCCAGGGAATCCTTCCGTTTCCCATTCGAATCGTATTTGTCCTGGGTCTTGCCGATGAGCTTATCAAACGCATCGTCTGCGTCTTCCCGCCCCCGCAGATACAGTTCCCGGCAGCTGGAATTTTTCCGGTAGGAAATTTTTTCCAGGTAATTCTTTAAGGTTCCCTCACCAGGAATCGCATCACCGCTGTAGCCATTGACCAGAGCCGCTTCCAGACGGTAAGCTGCTGCCTGATTCAGCTTTTCATCCATGAGGAATCCGGCATAACGGTCGTACTGCGTCTTTTCATCACCACTGTAGTCTTCTTCCCGGTCCGGGTATTCCTCAAAATACAGATCCCGCTTCTCGTCATTTAGCTGATCGAACAAGAACTGTGTTTCCTCATCGTAACAGAACACCGGATAAGCACCGCCGCCGGTATTCGGTACCCACTGGGCAGTCTTTAAAGAGCCGTTCCAGTTAAATTTATAAAGGGCATTGTCAAACCGGATATCCTGCCGGTTCCTGCTTCCATCTGGCAGGAGATAATACCAGTCGTCCCCCTCCTTTACCCAGTTTGCCCGGGCCGTTTCTGTTTCTTCTGAATCGATTACTGTTGTCGTTCCATATACAGACGCCGGCTTTGTCTCTGCCACAGCACCGCTTCCTGCCTCAATGGTAGAAGCAGCCGCCAGCACCGGCACCGGGTAAGACAGCAGCATGAGTCCTGCCGCCAAAAATGCGACACCTATAGGAGTCGTTAAGAACCCCTTGTTTTTGTGCAATTTATCTCGATAATCCATAGAAACCTCCTGAATTCCGCTTCATTTTCTTGCATTATTATCTATGTATATGTTAAAATACACAAGTATCAGTTTTATTTGGAATGTTCATAATGAAACACCTTTTTTAGATTTGTCCAGAATTATACATTATGAACCCATTCTGTTTTTCATGCGCAAATTCATCAATCACGGAGGTTATCATGGCACAGTCTACATCCCGGAAAACCAGCATTACCGCACGCCGCACCTATGCGCTTTTAAAGGGTGCTCTCTTTTCCCAGCTTGCAGCCCTGCCCTTTGAACAGCTCACACTGACCGACATCTGCAATACCGCGTTGATTTCCCGGTCTACGTTTTACCGCTATTTTGAGGATAAATATGACCTGCTCCATTACTGCCTTGGCTCCATGGTAGATGAGCTTGGCCTGGATGAAGATGTCATGTATTTCATCAACCGCTCTTCCGTGCGGGATTTCCTGCTGATCCTGCTGCGTCTTATCGGCGAGAATCGGATTCTGTACCAGAAAATCTACCGTGCCAATCAGGATGGTGACCTGATGCGCATCATCCGCACCGGCCTCATCCGCATTATGAATGATAAAATTCAGGCTGCTGAACAAAAGGGCTACCGCTTGAAGCTTCCTTCCCCTATATTCACCAGCCTGATGACAGATTTCTATTTTAATATTGTACAATGCTATCTCGATCAGGAAGAGCCCTGTGATCCGGACAGCTTTGTCGACAGTGTATGCCTGTTTATTGAACGCGACTTTTTTGCACCGCCGGAGTCCTGAGCCTTCTGCCCAGCGCTCCGGTGTTTTTTATCGCCAAATTGCACTTCCGACAGCCTGATCCTGTTGTGGCACTCAGCGTTCCCGCGCCCAGCCGTATGCGTAGCGCACTGCTTTCTCCCACCCGCGGACCATAGTCCTGCGGGTCTTTTCATCCAGTTCCGGCATAAAGATCCGGTCTGTTTCCTGATTTTCCTTGACTTCTTCCTGATTCTTCCAGTAACCGACGGCCAGACCTGCCAGATAGGCCGCACCCATGGCTGTTGTTTCCACACAGGCCGGGCGTCTGACCGGTGCCTGAATGAAGTCTGCCTGGGTCTGCATCAGGAAATTGTTGGCACTGGCTCCGCCATCCACCTTCAGGGAAGTCAGGTCAATACCGGAATCCGCTTTCATGGCCACCAGTACGTCGTGTACCTGGTAGGCGATAGACTCCAGCGTGGCCCGGATGATGTGGTATTTGTTCACGCCCCGGGTAATACCCACAATAGTTCCTCTGGCGTACTGATCCCAATGCGGCGCCCCAAGGCCGGTGAAGGCCGGAACCACGTAGCAGCCGTTGGTATCCTTCACTTTTTTTGCCATATACTCGGAATCCTCTGCCGAATCGATCAGCCGCAGCTCATCCCGCAGCCACTGGACCGCCGCCCCGGCTACGAAGATGGAACCCTCCAGCGCATAATTCACCCTTCCGTCCAGTCCCCAGGCAATGGTGGTGACCAGCCCGTTTCGGGAGAATACCGGCTTTTCTCCGGTGTTCATGAGCAGGAAACAGCCTGTTCCATAGGTATTCTTCGCTTCACCCGCCTCAAAACAGGTCTGACCGAACAGCGCCGCCTGCTGGTCACCTGCCGCCCCGGCAATGGGAATGGCTCCGCCCAGATAAGAAGGATCTGTCTCTCCGTATACGCAGCTTGACGGCTTTGGCTCCGGCAGCATGCATTTCGGAATATCCAGGATCTTTAAGATTTCATCATCCCACTGCAGCGTATTGATATTGAACAGCATCGTACGGGAAGCATTGGAATAATCGGTTACATGTACCATGCCCCTGGTCAGCTTCCAGATCAGCCAGGTTTCCACGGTGCCAAACAAAAGCTCGCCCTTTTCCGCCCGTTCCCTTGCTCCCGGCACATGATCTAACAGCCATTTGATCTTGGTAGCGGAAAAATACGCGTCAATAACAAGTCCCGTTTTCTTCCGGAAGCTGTCCATATAGCCCTGTTCCTTCAGGGAATCACAATAGGCTGCGGTGCGGCGGCACTGCCAGACAATGGCGTGGGCAACGGGTTCTCCGGTCTCCTTATCCCATACAATGGTGGTTTCTCTCTGATTGGTGATACCGATTGCAGCAATGTCTGCTGCTTCTGCGCCGATGCGGCTCATGGCCTCCACGGCCACCCCCAGCATGCTGGCCCAGATCTCATCCGCGTCATGCTCCACCCAGCCCGGCTGCGGAAAATACTGGTGAAATTCCCGCTGCGCCATGCTGCAGATCTCGCCCTTTTTATTGAAAAGAATACAGCGGTTGCTGGTTGTCCCCGCGTCCAGTGCCATAATATAATCTGCCATGATTGGTTCCCCCTTTATATGAGATTTTGTCTGATTATTACTCTATTATCCTTAAAACTCAACGATAAAGCTGTTTTCCCTCTCTCCTACATCCGCATCGTAGCCCCAGACCTTGGATAGCAGCAGCTCCTCATTTTCAAAGGGCTTGGTCAGATAATAATCTGCTCCGGAGCCCAGTCAGCATATCCGGTCCTCCAGTCCAGTCAGCCCGTTTTTCTGCGTATCCGCAGTGTAGCCTGCATGCTCAAGCAGATCTGCCACGGTGACCGCCAGACGCGTTTCATCTTCTATAATCAGGATCCGCATGTTGTTCACCTCTTGCTGTGTTTTCGTCACTGTTCACGCGTTGCGCAAACAGCAGCGGTTTTTGCCGATGCAGTAACGTATTTTCTGCTTTCTTGCATCATACCATTTTTTTCCGCACTCGTACAGTTGATTTGTTGCAAAATATTCTTTTTTTTCTTATTTTATCAGAATCTTATTGTTTTCATGAACATTTTGTGAATTTAACGTAACACTGCAAGAATTCCCCCATCCTCTTCAGGTGGTGGGATGAATTGCC
>NZ_QULW01000023.1 GCF_003481825.1 Clostridium sp. OM02-18AC
TAACTAATGACATATCTTATATCAGTTTTTTGAATTTACACAAAACTTGAAACGGTCTCCATATCACCTTTTAAATGTCACCAAACTTTCATTCCGTACATATCCGCCGATTGCCCTTTAACGTCTTAAGACACACCTGTATCTTTCTTGTTTCCACACCAATCGCCTTCAAGCGCATGGCATAAACCAGACTCTCCAAAATCGCAAAATCCGATATATGAACCGGGTCAATTCTCAGGTCAATATTTCCATGCGCAGAATCATTCCGCAGCTGATTCATTCTGTCACAAATATCCTCGATCATATCTGACTGATAATCCCGGTAGTAATATTTCAGAAAAGGCCGGAGAATTTCCTCACAATCACGCATAGCTTTCTCCATCCGGTCCGCATATTTATTCTCTGTTTTGCTTAAAGTCCGCTCTATTTCACCAACGTATTTTTTCTTCTTCCCTGTGTATTGTTCCTTCCGGTTTTTCAGATACTTCAGCACTTCTTCCCGCACTTCAACATATGCCTCTGAACGTGTGACCGTATCATCATACAGATTTCGAAACTCCCGCTCAAATGCCACAAACATCAATATGATCCGGTTAATCCCCCACGAAGACCTGGCCGCAACCGAAGAACATAAATGCTCCAGATAGATCTGATTCTGCGCAAGCGGAGGAAATAACTCCACCATTTTCCCCTCCAGATCATCGTAAGTAATGATTTCCCGGGCCTTTTCCAGATCAGGCTCCTCCGTATGCTCTTTCCCATAAAAAGCCACCACTCCCTCGCATGAAATTTGGCCCTCCCGCATACCATACACATTCAGGGCAGCCAGTTTCACATTCACCCGATAACAAACATAATAGAAAAATCTGAGACAATGCTCATACACATCAATCAGAAACCCCAGATTCTGCGGTCTGGAAAAAGAAAAGATCATCCTGCTGCGCGCAGATAAAGGCGTCTCCGAGCGAAAATGAATCGTCGGAATTGCATGAAACGAAACTGTAATTTCTGTATTCTTATACCAATAACTCCCCGCAGTATCCGACTTTGTTTGTCCCGCATACACTCCCGTCCTTGAATTACCCGACTCATCACACACCGAGTCCATAGCAAACGCACGCCTTGGGTTATAAAAATAATCAACCTCACGCCCCGTCACCGAAAACCCATAAATCGTTTCCTCGTCCAGAAAAGCTCCATTATATTTAAAGTAATAATCAACCGAAAAGCTCTCAAATCCATTATCATTTGACGAGCTGTTAGAAACACAAAACACAATGCAGGAGCCATCATGTGTCCGCCCCTTCAGCAGAGAATGGCCAATCCACTCCTGCTTCTGATGCAGCGTCTTAAATTTCTCCAAATCTTTAAAAAGACTCCCACGCCGCTCTCTCCACTCCTGCCTGGTGGGCGGAAATAAGTGCAGAACTCCCTCCTCAAACAAGAACGGGTATTCCTTTTCCAGATACATAATATAGCCCATGATAGGGGATGTTTCTTGCATATGAACCTCCTGAGTATAAAAAAGCAGCAGAGCTGCCGAGCGAACTTCACTCTAACCAAAGACTGTTGGTACTACGGCGAGTGCTTCATCAAAACGTCTGCGTCCATCCCGATTTGCAAGAACAGGTGTTTCATCTGCCTGAATGACATGGTAATCATAAAGCAGCACTTAAAGATGATCATACAGTACAGAAAGGTATTCTTCTCCTAACCAGATCATCCAGTTTGCCATGTTCTGTCTGGTTATGAGAAGACCATATCGGATGAATTCCTGCTCCAGACGATAAAGCAGAACTGCATTGACCTTTACTTTAAAACTTTGACTTATTGGATATTTACAAATGAAAGCGCAATAACTTCCATTACATCTTTTAATACATCCCCCACACCTATAGCATCAGCCTAAAATCAACAATCTTTTTCCAATCACATATTCATGCTAGAATTTTATGCTCCGATTCATCCTCCATATTATGAATGAAACAAAAAACAAAAATGGAGGCACTTATATGAACATTCAAAACACACTTGTCACACATGAAGCTATATTAAATCAGTATTATAATAAGGGAGGTTTTAATCATGTAGATCGTATAGGACCCATGATGCGCATGATCAAAGAAGTTAAACCAGCTACAATGAGAGACTGGAAAGACTGGTATCTTGCAAATATCCTTTCCCCGCACGCTCTTGAACAACTTGCTAGCGACTTCACAAACAGCATTCCGAAAAAAATATCAAATTACACCTGAAGAAGCATACGCTTACATCTGCGATGTAATGTTCAAACGTACTTTTTCTGGCTACAACAAAGAAAAAATCGCTTTACATATCCTACGGAATATAGTAAACCCCAATATACAAGAAGCTTCAGAAAACTAGGATATTTTTTATTTTATTGATTTTTATTTCTATACTCCAAGCGGTCAATTAATCGGAATACAGCTTAAACCAGTATCTTTCTCGCGCGGTCACTATGAAAATTATATTAATATTGACAGCAGGATGCAATTTTTCTGCAACTTATATCACGCCTGAAACTTTCAAAAGTAAATTCCACCGCCCGCTTATGCGGTGGAATTCACTCCTGCATGAGTAGAGTTTAATCTTTCATATATTCGTGCTATGCTCATGGAGACCTTCTGACAGCAGTAGAAGGAGATCTCCATGAGAAAATATATTCCTGGTAACCAGAAACATCTTTCCCTTGAAGACCGTAAATACATTGAGCGTTCCCTGAACAATGGCTGCTCCTTTAAAGATATCGCCCGGTTCTTATGCAAGGATCCTACTACCATTTCGAAGGAAGTGAAGCTCCACCGTGTAACCGATTGGTATCATAAAGGATCCTTCCTTAACGCTCGCAACTTCTGCATTCACAGATACCACTGCAGAAAAACAAATGTATGCAGAAAAATCATACTCTGCAACATTAAGTGTACTTCCTGTCCAACCTGTAACCAAACCTGCCCCGATTTCGTTAAAGAACAGTGTAACCGTCTTGATAAGGCTCCTTACGTCTGCAATGGATGTCCAAAAGCCATCAATCATTGTTCTATTGCTCACAAGTAGCGTTACAATGCTGTCTTTGTAGACCGCAAATACAAGGAAGGTCTGTCTTCGTCCAGGTCTGGTATAAACATGACAAAGCATGAACTGCGTCAAAAGGACATGCTCATTACACCTCTTATTTATCAGGGACAATCGCCCTATCAGATCATTACAAACCATCCTGAGTTGGATATGTCAGTAAGAACACTTTACTCCTACCTCAATGATGGTGTCCTTACGGCAAGAAATGTTGATTTGAAGCGCAAGGTAAAGTTCAAACCTCGCAAAGTTCATAAAACTCAGATCAAAGACCGTACTGTTTTTCAAGGCCGTATGTTTTCAGATTTTCAAAAACTGGAACTTGATCATTTCGCCGAAATGGATACCGTCCATTCTTCGCAGGAATCCAAACGTGTCATTCTCACCTTCTTTTTGACTCGTGAGAAGTTATTCCTGGCTTTCATTATGAACCGCTGTACTAAGGGCGCTGTGCGGCTTATTTTTGACAAGTTGGAACATCAACTGGGTACCTATGATTTTCTCACTTTATTTAACACGATTCTAACGGACCGCGGATCAGAGTTCGGCGATCCTGATTCTTTAGAAACAGGGATTGATGCCATTATCCGTTCAAGTATCTATTTCTGCGATCCTATGAGAAGCGGACAAAAAGGCGGTATTGAGCAGGCACACACTATGCTCCGCATGGTTCTGCCCAAAAAAACCAGCTTTGAATTTCTCACTCAATGGGATCTGAGAACCATTGTGGATCATATCAACTCCACTCCCAGAGAAATCCTGGGTGGCCGCACTCCTTATGATGCTGCGCTCGAAAACTACGGCATTGACATTTTAAAAGCACTTCAGCTTAAGCCGATTCCACCCGACGAGGTCAATCTGACACCTAAGCTGATTCGCTTTAACCACTAACTTAGCATAAAAATCTGCTGTCAGACTGGAACTTAGCAATTCACATTTTTTAGATGTGGCCTGTGGAATTTAGCCTTGCACACCAAATATCCAGAGGTCTCTTTTCCATGTCATAAACTCAGATTTTTTATGGGAAGTCAGCTTAATTATAGCAGTTATCCATAGATTTTGCTCATTATAATTCGATAAAATCAAAGGATTTTAATGTCTGGTGGAATTTACCCGTGCACTGGAATTTAAAATTTCAAGTCAGCAACATTAAAAGTATGAAAATTTCAAAAGTAAATTTCATCGTCTGCTGAGCACTAGAGTCATTTCCTGTGAAACGAAAAATAATTTTGTTTTTTTCCATCTTCTTCCATTCTTATTACCAGCCCTAATTCCTGTAGTATGCTCTCTATGAGTAATATAATCTTCACTAAAAGTTCCGTAAATATCTCCGCCGAATCAGCATTTAACTTATAAAATCGATCACATAAAATATATTTATGATCTTTAATTTTAGTAACAAGCCCATTAGGCATTTTTACATTACTTTCCTTCATCACTGATAAGTATTCTTTAATACTTCTTTTATCAAAACAGTCGCATATAGGCATATTGGGAGATGAGAACAAATATGTGTTATCCCTAAAAAACACTGATTTATCAATTTCATCGTCTGACACAGCTACTTTTAAAAATGTTCCACACGAGTCCATTAAGTAATTTAAGATACTCTCATTCTCAACTTGAGAAAAAAAACTAGCACTATTCTTTTGAAAAACAAAACAATAATGTTCTATTGCTTTCATCAAATCAATTAACTTCATTTTGTAATTCTGATCAAAAATATCAGAATTAACAACTTGCCTCATATTTTCATTCATACTAAATAACATTGGTTCAAAATTATTATATATTTGAATAGCCCAAAAAATTTTATTTTTCATACTATTTATAAGCGAGTCTGATACCTGCCTAATTTCAATAGTTTCATCATAACCGCTCAATAATCGGAAACAATTATTATAAATAATCAATAAATGGGATAATATTGTATTCATAGAATAATTTAATATATTTCTTTGGTTTTTTGCATAATTTATAGCTTTTATAATATATTCACACAAATTTTTATAAAAACTTTGATCAGCTTTATCAAATGATGTTATTCTACTGTGGTTGATATCGAAAGCCAATTTTTCTATATTAGTAACGTCTTTATCCACTAATATTATTATACGATTTTCTCCAAGATAAGCTCTTGCAACCCCTAATTCAAACATTACATTTGCATTAGAAAGTTCTTTCCCACTTTCTAAATTTGCAACTGTAGATAAATCAGCTATAAAAACATCACTTTCTTTAATTTGTTCTATAATAAGATCAGGAATACTTGGTGAACCTGCTTCATTCTGCGCTGGATAAAAAATAATATCTAAATTATCGCCTTTCTCAGCAAACATATTCTTCACTTTTCTTAATTGACCTTTAATATACTTTTGTGTATCATACAATTCACTCTGCCATGCCAAAAAAACTTTATATGTCATATCATACTTCCTTTTATCCGTAAAGTTAAGTTTTTCGTCCAGTTACAACAGAATTTGTTTTTTAACTCTGTGTCATTTTCTGAATATCTTTATCACACTCATCAATGATATATTGTGGTACCGTATCATATTCACACGGATTTAACTGGAATAAATAATCATTTTCAATATGAAATGTTTCATTTACAAATTTTTTGATTACGCTGTTTGAATTATTTTCATTAAACATAATCCGGTATATTTGTAATTTTTCATAATTGCTTTTGCTATTTTGATACAGTTCTCTCAGTACCGTAACATTTTGCGTCTTTCGATACTCCGTGTCATAATCAAAATCTGAAATATAGACTCTTCGTATTTCGTTAGTTGCCTCTTGTATTTCTTCATTCGTCATCAATCGAGGTGAGGTTCCATCTGAAAAATGATACTCTGGTTTTTCTCGTTTATGAAAAATGTTGGACAGTAACTGCCATGTCAAATCAGTGCTATTTTTGATTTCCAATAATCTTCGTAAATACACTAATTTATTAAGCGAATCCATATCTGAAGTTATATTCGTGTACGCAATCTCTCCAAATGATTTTATATCTGCTTTTGTAATTTCCTTTTCTTTCAATATACCTCGTTTTGTTGTCAAAAACGTAGCTTTAGGGGTTGGATTAAAATTATACGGCATATTGTAAATTGCATCAATTACAGTATTAAATTCATGTGTTAACAATAATACTGTCCGATTTTTCAAACTATGCTTCCCCATAAAAAGCATATTTATGATAGCAAACTTTTTATTCCCATCAAATGAAGAAATCGGATCATCTAAAACAATTAAATCCGGATTATCTTTTAAAGTACTATACATAAATAATACTAAGGCAAATGCATTTTTCTCTCCATAACTTAAGTGTTCATTTACCGTTTGAACTGCATCATTACCGTCTATGTGTCTTAATACTAAATGATAATCGGCCGTATTTTCCTCTTCCTCTATTGCGACCTGATATTTGTACCCTGCATAATGTAAAAATTCGTTTATTTCTGTACTATACATTTCAATAGTTGTTTTAATGAGTTTCTTCTGCTGGGCAACTTCCCCTTGCAATTTACCAGCTTTTTCCAAAACTTCATCCAACGTTTTGTTAATCAATTCCACTTTTTCATTAGATAATTTCGAATTTAAATGCGAATAATATGACAAATCTATTTTATATTTTTTTAACTCATCGGCTATTTTTTCTGCATTTTTCAAAGAATGAAATCCCATCTTCTTCAAGCCATACAACTGCTGCATAAAGCTATCTATCTGTGTTTTTATTTCCAGTAAATAATTTTTTTGAACACTCGTAATTCCAGAAATATTGTTTGTAATTTCATTAATTCTTACTGCTGTTTCTTTCGAAAAATACGGTAGCAGTTCTTTAAAAACATCTAGCATTTTTGTTAACTGTTCTACAGCTTTTGCATCATACTCCTCACTTACTTTCAAAATTGTTTCTTTCGTTTCTTTTATCGAGCCAGAACAATATGGACATTGTTCTGCCATGTCTAAGTAATGCTTTCCCTCTAATTGCCATCTAATCCATTTGACATTATCATTGTTCTTTAAATATGGCTCATATACCTCCAAGCCCTTAGGAATATTATCAATTTTATTACCTTTTCCAAGTCCTTTTCCAATTGCTCCTGATGCAGAATAGCCACTTTTTGCTTTTCCAAATCCGTCAATAAACTGTTGAAAGATCCTTATTAGTTCTTCCAATTCTGGATGGTTTTGAAATGTGACATTGATATTACCTAACAATTTTTCTATTTCTTTAATATGTTTATCATAATCAGAAGATTTCACAAATATTTCAAAACTGTCCTTAATTAGTTCATCTTTCTGATACACATAATCTTCAATATACTTTTCATTGAAAATAGAAACTTTTTTTAACTGATCATAGCCTATCAATTCTGGTAAATTTTCTTCTTCATCGCCATAATATTTGAACGGCAACAATGAACGTTTTTTTTCTTGATTATCCAACACAAATGCTTCTATTGCTTTTGATATTGTAGATTTTCCAGTTCCATTAATGGCATATTTGATATTAAGTCTACCCTCAACAATATCGAATTCTCCAGTTTCAATATTATTACATTTTTTAATCGTTAATCGCATTATCGCCGCTCCTCTTAATTTTACTCTTCAGAATCAATCTCTAAATAAATACCACTAGTTCTTCTCTTATTTCCACGCATCTAATACTATAAGGAAATTATGAACCACAAACTTTCATCGTCACAATTATTGTAACAAAAATGTTCTTGTTTTTTCTTTTTATTTCATATCATTCTCGTTAATTGTCAGATTTTCGTTTTCTTTTTAAATATATCTTTGTCACAGCACTTGAGATTGATTCTATAATACAACAGCTCCGTTAGTCTCAGCGCAGTAAAATCCACCATGCCCAGACTAACGGAGCCGCCTTTTTTCCTTAATTACTCACTCTTCCTTTCCCAAATCCACTCCATATCCCTTAAAATGCTTTTTTACCTGTTCACACAATGTGTTGTCATTTCGCTCTTTTGCGTACTGATATATTCCCTCCTTGTCGTAATACGATAACTGATATTTCTTTACATTTGCCTTATGTTCTTTCAATAAATCTTCTGCCTGCTTATCAAATCCACCTAATGCCCACAATGAAAATTCTAATTCTCTGCCAGGATAGATTCTTCCCAGAAAACTTCTAAAAGCCGGAATTCTGGAAGATAACCACTTTTCGACGTATTCTTTATCAATTGCTCCTCTGTAAGCTTTACACTCAATGGCAATCATCTTCCCATCTCGTTCAACTAAAACGTCTATTTCGTATTTCCCGCCTTTTCCATTCGGAACCAATTTGTTCATCTCAATATATCTTGAACCAAGCCTGGAAAAGAAAAGTCCCACCATACATTCAAACAGATCACCCATGGCATTATTAAAGCGGCCTTCACTTTTTGCAATTTCTCTAATCAGTTCTTCCAGTTTTTCTGGTTCTTTCATAATTACGGCAGTGGCATTTCGGAGTACATTATAAATATTCATGATTGTTTGTGTGTATCGTTTATCAAATAAATTGGAAAGTATTCCCACAATAATTTTATTTTCTTTTAAATATTGTAAGGCTTCACTCGATACACTATTTAGAAGCAGCACTGGCACAAAAGCCGGAAGACGTTTAAAATTACGAATTATCCTGATTTTTTCAACAAAAAATTCAATATCCTGAACTGTAGCATCTGACTTGATCAATACATCAACAACCATAAATCCCGGTCTATTCTTTTTATAATCAAATAGTGGTGTTACATAAGTTGGTATTGTAGCAAACCATTGAAAATGAGCAAATATTGCCTCTTCTGGAAATAATCTAGATGAATTATAGGCTATCATGTTTAATTTTGTAGCCCATGAAATAAAGTCTGTTACAATGATGTTTGTAATTTGTTCTTCACTTCTTGAATATGTGAGATTATAATCTTTACCACTATACATCGGAGAAACAACATAATATTCTTCCATTTCACCGATGATTCCTTGTTGAATTAAATCAGATATGATATTTTCAAATTTTCGATGTCCCTTTGTATTTTCTACCGGAGATTTCGAATACACAGGGAGCAGATTCTTCTTCATTATAAAATTGCTATTTTCCAATGCATGTAAAATTACAGAAACAGCCAATGCCTCTTTTTTTAATGATTCATACAAATTTTTCCTATACTTTTGTGAACCATATTGTTTCTCCAAATAACAAAACACCTGATTTTTGCTGAATGGAAAAACTTTCAATTTCAGCACCGGTGTCCCTGCCCTGGAAATCGCCTGCCTGGCTGCTTCATTGCTCATTGAATATTCCTGCTCCAATATGGAAGCCAATTTTCCTGAAAGCATTGGTCCTTTTACTTCTAATATTTCTTCTACTCGTCCCATACACCTTTCTCCTTCTGTCACACGGCACTATTTATAATATATAATATATATCAGCTATTTCATTTTGTCAAAATGGCTTATTTTCACAGTTTTGCAAGAGCAATATGTCACACTACCATTTTTCTTCTATATTGCTACATTGTGTCCACAAAACCTGGTATTTTAAATAGCGGCATTACAGATTTTATCTGACCATCGATCATCAAACGCCCCTACAGAACCTGCCACGGAAAGCTCCCGTCAAATGCATGGCAATAAAAATGGGCTATCGTCCAATTAACGATAACCCACTCTCCCACATTCATTAATATCCAAACATAAACCCATTCAAATCTTTTAACGAAAATATCCTCCCTCTACCACTCTATCACATCCGGATACACCACCCCCGGATCCTCCAGTTCATGAATGCTGCAATGATAAACCTCTGCCGAATATTCCAGATCCTGCTTCCGCTTTTTATACGTGGTTGGCTGCTGAAGAAAACGTTTTGCAGTAGTGCGCATTTGCTTCCTTTACTCCACCGTCACCGACTTCGCCAAATTCCTCGGCTTATCCACATCCAGTCCCTTCGCCACAGACACATAATATCCCATCAGCTGCAGCGGAATCACTGCCAATGAAGTTGCAAAGTGCGGGTCGGTCTTCGGGATATAGGTTACGAAGTCTGCCGTGTCTTCCATGTTGTAGTTGCCGTAGGTCGTGAGGCCCATCAGATAGGCGCCGCGGCTCTTGCATTCAACCATGTTGCTGACGGTCTTTTCGTAGAGGTCTGGCTGGGTCAGGACGCCGATGACTAATGTACCGTCTTCGATCAGCGAGATGGTGCCGTGTTTGAGTTCGCCTGCGGCGTAGGCCTCGGAGTGGATGTAGCTGATTTCTTTCATCTTGAGGCTGCCTTCCAGGCAGATGGCGTAGTCGATGCCGCGGCCGATGAAGAAGATGTCTTTTGCATTGGCCTGCTTGGCTGCGAACCACTGGATCCGTTCTTTGTCTTCGAGGATCTTCCGGATCTTATCTGGAATGGTCTGTAGTTCTTTGATGTAACCGGTGTACTGCTCTTCGGTGATCTCGCCGCGGACTTTCGCAAACTGGATTGCGAGCGTGTAGGCTGCGATGAGCTGCGTACTATAGGCTTTCGTGGTGGCTACGGAGATTTCCGGACCTGCCAGGGTGTAAAAGACGTTATCCGCCTCTCTGGCGATGGAGGAGCCCACTACGTTGACAAGTCCCAATGTCCGCACGCCGTGCTCTTTTGCCTCGCGGAGAGCCGCCAGGCTGTCCGCGGTTTCGCCTGACTGGCTGACGATGATAGCGAGGGCGTTCTTGTCGAGGATGGGGCGGCGGTAGCGAAATTCGGATGCCAGTTCCACGCGCACAGGGATGCGTGCGAGGTCTTCGAGCACATACTGGGCTGCCATGCCGACGTGATACGCGGAGCCGCAGGCTACGATGTAGATCTGGCTGATCTTCTCGATGTCTGCATCGGTGAGTCCCACCTCGCTTAAGTCGATGAAACCGTCTTTTAAGACGGAGTTTAAGGTGTCTGCCACAGCTTTTGGCTGCTCGTGGATCTCTTTCATCATGAAATGCTCGTAGCCGCCTTTCTCGGCTGCCTCTGCATCCCAGTCAATGTGTTTTTTCTCTTTCTGGACTTCTTCGCCGTCCAGGTTGTAGAAGGTGATTTCGCCTTTGCGAACGCGCGCCATTTCCATGTTGCCGATGTAGTAGACATTTCTTGTGTATTTTAAGATGGCTGGGACATCGGAAGCGATAAAGGAAGCGCCATCTTCCACGCCCAGGATCATCGGGCTGTCTTTGCGGGCTACGTAGATCTCGCCCGGATATGCTTGGAACATGACCGCGAGGGCATAGGAACCGCGGATGCGCACCATGGCATGGTTGATGGCATCGACCGGGGTGCCCTCGTATTTCTTGTAATAGTAATCGATCAGCTTGATGGCTACCTCGGTGTCGGTGGAGGAATAGAATGTGTAACCCTTGCGCACCAGCTTATCTTTCAGCTCCTGATAATTTTCAATGATACCGTTATGTACACCGGTCACATTGCCATCGTCGGAAATGTGGGGATGGGCATTGTTTTCCGATGGCTCACCGTGTGTTGCCCAACGGGTATGACCGATGCCGCAGGTCCCGCGCAGGGCTGCGCCGCCATCGGTCTTCTCTGCCAGCACTTTCAGCCGTCCTTTCGCCTTTACCACCTGAACCGGCAATTCGCCGTCCCGAACGGCGAGACCAGCTGAGTCATACCCACGGTACTCCAATTTTGCAAGTCCATCTAATAAAATCGGAGCCGCCTGCTCCGGTCCTGTGTATCCTACGATTCCGCACATAAATCTTTCTCCTCTTGTCTATATTGTCTAATTTGCTGAAGTATTCCTTTGTAGAATAACTCCACGGCAACCGTTTGAATCTTAAATAATCTTTCTCCTGCTTGATTTCTTTGTCAGCCAACAATTTAATGCTTATTTTCAGCCTTCATTTCATTCCAAAAACGATTTTTTCTCAATTCACTTCCCTTAATTTTTTGTTCTACTTCATCCATAGTACTTCTCCCCAATAAAAGATTTAAATATAAAGCTGCCACTTTATCAAACTTATTTTCCTCCGACTCTGTATATGCATCAATTGCTTTTTCTAATTCTGTGCTCCATTTCACTTTCAATCTCGGTTGACTAATGGTGCAGATTGCCCAGGAAACTTGCCGTCTTATATCATAATCTTTTGGCATGCTACACCATAAATAAATCAATCGTTCTGCAATCTCTGGTATACAGCTATCAGGAATAATATCCGCTTTGTTATATCCAGCCCAAGCAACACACCAGGAGGCAAAGAAAATGTACTCTTCATTATCGCTATTAAGTAAGTCAGAAATTCGTGCAAATATTGTTTCTAGCCATTCTTGTTTAAAATGTTTCGTTTTTCTTTTTTTCTATAACATATTTTATATGCCAAATCCATCATAAAAATCATACCAGATACATTTTCTCTGCGTGTATCTTTTTGTAATAGTAACGCAATTTTTTGAAGTCCTACACTTTTATTTTGCTCCTCATAAATCTTAAGCCATACATTCGCCAAACTTGAACATCTACAAATTACTTTACCTTCAAACAATTGTTTTTCTACAAGGTTCTTCAAAATTTTTCCATACTTTTCACTATGATAAATCATTTTTAATACGTCAGTATTCTCCTCAACCTTGTGCATACCTATGTACTGAATTTCATAACTCCAATTTATAATTGCTAACAACACTTTTTCAAGTAACTCAGGTACCAATGGAATTTCTGCCGCTATACAATTTGCTAAATGAAATGCAGCTATCGACTTTCTTGAATCTGGTTCTTCCGATGAGAATGCATATTCTGGTTTTTCCGAACACTCACCAAACAAATATTGAATCGCAGGCAGGGACTGCCGATTCAATAGAAAAGCTGTCAATGGTATTACTTCTCTCCATTGTGTCTCCTCCATATGTTCTTTCAAAATCAATAAATCCATTGATTTATCCTGTTCTTCTTTTGGAAGCCACTTTTCTGCTATTGCTTTAGCCGCCAAATATTCTTGAAAACTTAAATGAGAGAATTCATAATATGGCACAAGATTTCCCTTTCCATTTTTTTCCATTCCCTGTTGAATCAATATGCAACTTCTCGCTTCTACCTGATTAACAAAATTTGATGGTGAAACTGTTGTATAATGAAGCAATTCAGGTAATGCCTCGCGCGCCTTATTAATGCATTGCAATAACTCTTGTTTCTGAATCGTCTGTTTTCCCTTTTTTGTCATTTCGTAAGCAACGAACGCAAGTTGCGGTTCCGTTTCATCCATTTCCATTTTTGAATGAGCTGCTGCATTCCAGGATACTAACAATAATTTTATCATTTCCTGATATAACTGACATTTTTTTGTTGGCAAATAGCCAATCCAACGCTTTACAAAAAGCAACGTAGTCAATAATAGCGGATTATGCGCTAGAGCAGTAATTCTGGAATCTTGCAAAATAATTTTACACACACTATCAGAATCTTCTTTCGCTTGTCTTGTGTTACCCAAAAGTACTTCATGCCAATTTTGACTCAACATATAAATTTGCTTTTTATTCAAATCTGCAATTGTATATTGTTTGCAATAATTAGACAGCTTCAATGCAACCGCACGAAACCCCGCTTCCCTGGATGTTATAAGCAGATGTACTTGTGGGTATCTTTCCACAAAAGTCTGCAACTGATCTACAAATCGTATTCTACGTTGTTCATCAGATATTTCATCCAATCCATCGATCAATAGCAAAACTTGATTTTTCTGTATAGACTCCTCAATTAATTCTACAAACGACTGTTTGTATTGAGAAAGTTCAGCGCGATTTATAATAGCAAATATATTATCTTTAATACTGTTTTGAACATTTTCACCAAGATCACGACAACGGATATAAACAGGGAACTAATCTTGATCAGGCAAATCATCGTCTACTTTTATTTTCCGTTCACTATACGCATATGCAAGTGCAATTCTACGAATCAGAGTACTTTTTCCACCTCCTGGTTTCGCCAAAATTGCTACCCGGTTATTTTGAGCAAGAATTTGACCAATCGTGTAATTTTCATTTAGCAATTCCAAATCTTCATCTTCTTGTAGGACATAGGTAAATCTAAGTGGTACAAAAATGTTTTCCAACTCTGCCTTTACACTTCCCGAATCTTTATCAGTTGGGATTCCCTCAAACTGTATAATTCCAAGTTCTTTTGCCAAGTATTCAAAGTATTCTTTTTTTATGTGCTGTTTATCGGAAAGTTTTTTGTGATTTTCTGATATTCTGCTTGCGGTTTCAGAATCAAAGACCTTTGCATTTTTCTCAAATGTACTTTTTGTCTGTTCATCTTCCTTCCGCATGCTATAGACACCCTTCTGTCCAAAATCGACAAACTCCGACTGCTCCTCGTCTCGTTTCCACTCCCGAGCAATCAGTTCCACTTTATCCGTTTTATTATCCCACACATGCCAGTAAAATCCAAATTCAGAATATGAGTCTGATTTATCAGCGGCCCCTTTCATACAAACTACATTGGGGATTTCCGGAACATCCCTATGTCCCGATTTCAGCCGTATCATTTGCATATTTCGATTTTTTTCTGTGCTATGCTGATCCCCGCATAAATATGCACTAACATTTTTCCTGTCAAATAACGCTTCAAGTTCTGTTTGTTGATTTTCCGCTAAATCAAAAAAACTATTATGTCCGATTGCAAGCGTTGGAAGAGAAACTTCAAAATATTTTTTCCAAATTTTCTCATCTGTTGCCGTATCAGCATCCACTTGTTGATTATCTTTTTGGGTTCCATCTGCCACTAATGCAGTGTTCAAATGTAGAATATTCAGTTTTTCTCTCCAGTTTCTGATATGAACTTCAGCAGGCACATTTTTAGAATCTGAAGGATATATTCCTAATTCTCTGGCAAAATTACAATACGACGTAAATGCCTTTAACCTCCATGTTAAAAAATCTCTGTTTCCGCTTTTCAATCCTGACAATGCTGCCGTCTGTTCCAACTTCCAGTCAGAATCTGAACCATAAAGCATACGCATTTCTTCTTCATTTGCGACATCATGATTTCCCGGAACAATAAACACATCCTGAGCCGGATCAATTTTCATTATTTGAAACAACTCTTTTAAGAAGTTTTCTGCATTTTTATAAGTACTCTCAGAAAAATTATGGAAATCTCCGGTGATAATTATCAACTTTTCTCCATCACAAAGAGCCGAAGTTCTTTTCTGCACCTCATTTAGAAGTGCCGCGCGCATATTATTCCACTCTGCTCCTTTAATAATATGCAAATCCGAAATATGAAGAATCCTAACCATATTTTTTCCCCTTACCAAATTATAATCTTAAGACAATTATAATTGTAATAAGGTAGAAAATCTACAATTTTCGACAAACACACTAGAAGCCAAAAGAGACCTGTCCAGCCCAGAATCTCCTCCTGACCTAAACAGATCTCTCCAACTTCATTCCATATTATTTAAACCAAGCTGCTACTATTTTAGTTTGCTGCTCCTGCTACTACAGTGCTGGAGGTAACGGTCTCAGTCTGAGCAGTTTCCTCAGCATTCTCGGTATTCGTTTCTGCAGCTGCTGCATCTTCAGCCTGCGGAACAACCTCACTGCAGACAACGCTGATATCGATGCGGTTGTTTCTGTACTTCATGGTGTAGCTGTTGCCAGTATCGGTGGTTCCGGTGCTGTCAAGACTGGTCACACCCTGCTCACGCTGGCTCTGAACATAATCGGTCAGTTTCTTACCCTCGGTCTCACCAAGCGCTGCTACAACGGTTTTCTCATAAGCGGTATTGTATAACTCGCGGTCAGTTTCCGGTGCGGCGTCATACAGATACATAAAGTCTACCGTCTGATCTTTATCCTTTTTGCTGGTCCACATGCTGAAATGATAGAAGTCTACGCCAGATGTGGTACGGAAGTAACGAGCTACCTCCAGGTTATTCTCTGTCGTCAGCAGCTGAACGGAAGTTTTGTCTGTACGAGCGCTATTCAAATCTCTGGAAATATTGTTAATGATTGTCTTTAACTCTGCGATATATCCGGAACGGGTTGTGCTGCTTGCTGCATTCTTCTCTTTTGCTTCAATCGCTGCTACTTTATCTGCTGCTACTTTCTTACCTGGGTTTGGTTTTGCTGCTTTTGCTGCTTTTGCTCGGTTTTCTCTCTCAATCTGCTCCTCAGTTTTTTCCTGACGAACACCATTTGCATCCAGCCAGAAGCCTTCTACCGTAGTTTCTGTCATCTTATAACCATCTGGATCCAGATAATATACTAACTGGGTATCCGGATCTGTGAACCAGTTTCCAGATGACCAGGTTCCATCATCATATACATATTTCTGTTTGTCTCCATACGGAGTGCTATCGGTTACCCAACCTGCTGCAAATGCAGTCATACCGGTAGATAAACTCATAAGTGCTGCAGCTGCAGCGATTCCAACAGCTTTCTTTTTCATAGTATTTACCTCCAAAATTATTCTCTTAATCAAGTTCTGTTTTCTCACAAAGCAAAACTATTCATTACATGCATAAGCAATTTTAACAATCATTGCTTTCTCTAACATAGAAAAGCATATCATAAAAGAAGCTTCTTCACAACTACCTAAAATATGAAGATTATCTAACGCTTTGCTAATACAAATGTCAGAAAAACGTAATCCTGTCAGGATTTCCTGGGATCTGGCAAGTTACAGTAAACGTGTTCCTCTGAAATCTTTTCCCAGATCGGATTTTCTCATTGTTTTCGTTCAAAAAAGCCTTTATAATAATAGAATATCTGTTTTCAATATGATTTTTAAGGAGGCAACATGACAAAAGATATTTCTCCATTCGCGCAGGACAGCTTTTCTGCAACCTGCTCGTCAATCACAAATGGTATCATTAGTTTTTTCCTTTTGATCCTGGTAACCGTATTCCCACTTATCGTGCATAATTCCTATTTTGATATTCTCGAAACCAAGTATATGTGTTTCTATCTTACTGTACTCATTATGCTTGGTTTCCTTCTTATCGCCGGACTCATTATGCTTTTTATTGATCAGAAAGAATTTCAGGGCATTCACACAAAAGCGCTTTTTGGTAAATTAAAACCCTGCAACTGGAAGTCAACCTTTTCCATTGCTGACTTTGCCGTTTTTATTTTCTGGCTGGCTTCTGTTATCTCCACTCTGCAGTCAGAATACTTCTATGAATCTTTCTGGGGTAATGAAGGCCGCTACAGCGGGCTTTTCCTGATGACACTGTACGTTGCGCTTTATTTTACGGTCAGTCATTTCTGGCATGCAAAAGCCTGGATGTTCCATTGCTTCCTGGCAGCAAGCATGATCGTATGTCTGATTGGCATTTCTGACGCTTTTTATATGGATCTGCTTCATTTCCGCACCCATATGAAACAGGAGCAGTATGTAATATTTGTATCCACACTTGGGAATATCAACACTTATACTGCTTATACCGCAGTATTTATGGGACTGGCAACCACCATGTTTACCACTACTTCCAAACGAGGACTCTGCATCTGGTACTATCTTTGCATGGTAATTTCGTTTTTTGCAATTATTCTTGGAAGCAGTGATAATGCTTATCTGGCACTTGGCGCATTGTTTGCTTTTTTGCCATTCCTTGTGTTCCGTAAAAAGCAGGGAATCGTCCGTTACTGCATCACGATTGCTACCTTTGCAACAGTCATTCAATGCATTGATTTTATCTGCCAGACCATCCCAGACAAAGTCAGCCCGCCGGAAAGCCTGTTTAAAGTTCTGGTCAACTTACCTGGGCTTCCGCTTCTTGTTATTGGCTTATGGGTTTGCAGCGGCATTATCTGGTATCTCTTAACAAAAAAAGAAAACCCTGACAATCATCCTGAAAAACGATTTGTCAGAGTCTGGACTGGATTTATTGCATTTTGTTTCCTGGCTGTATGCCTTGTCCTGATCGATGCCAACTTACTTGGACATGGTACACGTTACGGAAGTCTTAGCAGCTACCTGGTATTCAATGACCAGTGGGGAACCCAGCGAGGATTTATCTGGAGGAAATCTCTAGAATTTTTCGGTCAGTTTCCACTTTCCCACAAATTGTTCGGATTCGGTCCTGATACTTTTGGAATTCTTACGACCAAAACCAGTTTCAAAGAAATGCTTGCAACAACCGGCCAGATTTTTGACACTGCACACAACGAATATTTGCAGTATCTTTTGACCATCGGTCCTATCGCACTCGTCGCCTACCTGGTTTTTCTGATCAACAGCTGTCAACATATGATCCGAACTTTCCGAAAGAGTCTCGTAGACGGAGACGAAGTTACTTCTTATACTGCCGGATGCTTCTTTGCCGTTATCTGTTATAGTTTCCAGGCTTTTGTAAACTTAAACCTGCCTATTATTACACCATTCTTATGGATTCTGCTCAGCATGGGAATTGCATATGTAAGAAAATATAAGAAATCTCAGAATTTAAATTCATAAAATCAACAACGATTCATGCAAACAGCAATATCGGCATATCCAATGCCGATATTGTCTGTCATTGCATTGATCTCAGAAAAGTTATGTTGATCCTTGTTTATATGCAGCAATCACTTCTTTATAATTTTTCAGCATTTCCTGTTCTACCAGTTCACTGCTGTATTCAGTTATTTTGACCGCAGCACGCTCCCCCATTTCCTTTTTTAAAGAGGGATGATCCATGATATCCAAAATCTTTTTCGCCATTTCCTGACTATCATTTAGAGGGACAAGGTAACCTGTTTTTCCTTCCACAATTAATTCTCTGTTTCCCCGAATATTCGTTCCCACAACCGGAAGTTGATATTTCATCGCTTCCATCACTGCTGTAGGCATACCCTCACGCATTGAAGGCATCACAAACAAATCAGCCAACTGCAGAATATTCTCTAAATCTTTTCGATAGCCCAGAAATCTCACTCGGTCCTGCATCTGATGTTCTTTGACATATGTTTCCAATTTCTCTTTTAATGGACCTTTTCCGCATACAAGATAGCAATAATTCTGAGTTTCCATCTCAGACAATGCTTTCAATACCATAATCTGATTTTTATTTTTATTCAATTCCCCGGCAGAAACTATGATAAAATCTGAGTCTTCCAATCCCAGTTTTTTTCGCAGTTCTGTTAATTGAGCACCTAAAAGAATATCTTTCTTTTCCAACGACATGCCCACTCCATGAATCCGCCTTACCGGCTTCGCTGAAAATGTTTCTGCGCGTTGATAATCTTCTTCATTGATCGTGATCAGCATATCGGTATAACGGGCAAGGAAACGTTCTATCGGATAATACAATAACCAGTTCCTAATTGGTGCACCGGTATAGAAATGGAATCCATGAACTGTATAAATAACCGGTCCTGTGTGTGTTGCATGGGCTGCAAGCCGAGCCAGAACGCCGCCTACCGGTGTATGACAATGCACCAGTTCAAAATGAATTGTTTGCATCAGATGTTTCAGCTGTTTATATGCAATTATATTCTCGATTTTCAATGGACTTCTGGCAAAATCGATCTGATGGCACACAATTCCAGTTCCTTCCAAACGGCTGTTATCATCACCGTAAGAGGGATTATGGAAATTACTTGCATAATGTACCTCATATCCCATATGTTGGAGAATTCGGACATTATTCATCTCAAACTGCGGAACAAATCCACTTACATGCGTTACCAAAAGTGCTTTTTTCATTTTGAATCCTCTTCTTTGCATTCATCCAATGTCTGATTTTTCTTTATCACGCTTCCATACAAAAGTATCATCCAAAATAACGGTTGGCGGTAATTGATTAAGAAAAAGCTTTCCACCAAAAGTGCCGCCGCCGCACATTTCATTGATGCAGTTGCATAACGCAAATTCTGCACCAACCAAACAAGTAAAATCACAGTCGGTATAATACCGTAGCAAAATAAAATACTAAAAAGGCAGCAATGAATTTCATTACTCTGACCCGCCAGTGTGAAACGCTCAAAACCGCCTTCCCCTGCTCCATATAAAAGATACTGGGGATAAATCAGCAGCTTGTCCATTCCACGGTCCAAAAACAATTCGCCAAGACCGCCATGCGCTATTTTCCACAGTTTTTCCTGAATTCTGGTCAATACATTATAATCCATTGCCTTTACATCAAATTCTGCTGAAGGCCAAATCCACCACAGAAATAATGCAATTACCAAAAATCCACCTAATACTCCCAACAGCCATATTTTTCTGGCACTATGATGCCTGCTGGCCACACGATAGGAGAAATATACAACCACCAATATCGTAAACACCAAAATGCCAAGCAGCACTCCTGTTGATTTCGATGCCATTATAACAGGAATTGCCAAAATATAAAAAAGCAGGAATGTTCGATCACGATACTGACAACTGTACAAATACTGCAATAATATCATCAAAAACAGAAAAACAGCCAGCTGGTTCGGATCATTAAATGTCCCCTGATAGCGAATGGCTCCCCAATATTCGTAGAATATCCTTCCATGCCCAGAAACATATATCAATAACTGTAACAATATATTTCCTTTGGCTATCCAATTTAGTTCAACTAAAAAACGTTGTCCATTCCAACACGCTAATTTTCGGAAGACCCAAATTGCCCCCACATTGTATATCCAAAATACTGAATAACGAAAAAACTCCGTTTTTTTTAGGAGGATTCCATAGCAAATGTTAATCGCTATCACAAAGAATAAAAATACATATAGCAATCGATCCTCCTGAAATCGAAAACTATTTTTTTTCTCTTTTAAACAATCCCAAAGCAGAAGGAAGAAAGATACAAACAAACAAGCATCCGCTATCCCCACACCTCCCGATGGAAATATATAAAATTGTTTTAAAAGAACAAACAGGAGAAAGAAAGCTTCTGCAAACGCAGCTCTGCTTTGAATTTTCATTTTTTCTCTCATCTTTCCAGTTTTTGTCAGTAAGTTGCATTTCCTTTATTATTGTTACATCTCATCAAATTCAAGCTTTGTTTTTCTCTTATATTCCTTCCTATAATTCCTAAAGTCTGACCATTTCAGCATCTTTAACGCATATAACGCAGACCGATACCAATATAAAGGACGAATCTGCCAGTTTTTCATGTTCAAATATTTTTTACAAAAATATATCTCGCTGCAGATATTACATGTATAAGCAAATGCCTTGACCTTTTCTGTACTTTGGCTATGAAGATGATGAATAACACTTTCTGGATTATACACCGTTTTCCATCCCGATTTTTCCATCCGAATGCCCAAGATCAATTCTTCTTCGTATAAAAACGGATGTTCATCCAAAGGGGTTACTTCGTTTGCGCAGTTCCGGCTAAACATAAAACAGCATCCGAGGACCGCATAAACTTCGAATATCTCATGATCATAATCATGATCTTTCCCCCAGTACTTCCGATATAATCCCGGGAATAGTACATACAAACGAGTCCGGAGAAGATATTTTTCCCCTGGTCCCGTTTTCATCAACATGCATTCTTTCTGAACTGTTCCATTTTTTCGAATGATCTTAGGCCCTACAATGCCCACATCCGGGTTCTTTTTTAAATATTCATACATCACAGAAATACTGTGTGGTTCATATCTTACATCCGAGTTGCTAATCAAAATTGTATCACATTTATCCTGCAGCGCTTGTTTTATTCCTATATTATTTCCCGCTGAATATCCACTATTTCGAACATTTTGGATCAATACAACACCTTGCTTCTTTAGCCATTCGATCAACGCTTCCGTCGGTCGCATCGGCGAAGCATTGTCCACCACATAAATCCGGTAATCCAGATCCGGCTCTGCTTCCAGAATACTATGAATACAGGCTTCTGTATCATCCCAGCTATTATAATTCAGAATAACAATTCCTACCATATCTTCACCATAATCTTTATTTTCCCTTAGTTCCGTAAATCCTGTTTCCATATCCGAAGCATTCTTTTGGGAATCAAACCTACCAGCAATGGTCTTATTACATAGGGCAGCGCCCACGGCATCAATCCTAATTGTTTAAATCCCTGATAACGAACCTTCACTTCTTCCATCCGGCATTGATATGACGTTTTTCTATCATCAATATAATATCTCAATAGTGGTTTTTGAAGGTTATATCCTTTCAATCCGGCTGCGTATAAGCGCATAAACAAGTCATAATCCTCTGCCCGCCTTGTTTCCTTTACTGCGCGATACCCGTTTACCTGCAAAAGCGCTTCCTTCCTAAATACCACTGATGGGTGAATAAACTGAGAAGCTTCCAGAAAATCTTTTTTCTGAGGTTTCTCTTTTCTTCTCCAATAATCAGGAATCAGCCGCTTCCCATCATATCCATCAACCTGACTTCCGACAAAAGCATATTCCAGATGCGTCTCCAAAAAAGAAACCTGCTCTTCCAAACGCTGTGGATAACTGATATCGTCATCGTCCATCCTTGCAATATATTTTCCCGATGCATGTGATAAACACTTATTTAACGTTCCTGCCAAACGCAGGTTTTGGGAATTTCTAATTGCTTTAATGCGTGAATCCTTTTGGCTCCAGGCCTGTAGCTTTTCCCATGTATTATCCTGTGACGCATCATCACATACGATAAGTTCCCAGTCTTTGAAAGACTGGGAACTTATTGATTCTATTGCTGTGTCCATCGTTTTTTCTCCATTATATATTCCCATAATAATGGATACTTTATACTTTTTTGTCATTAACATCTCATCTCATTTCAAACGTGCACTTATTTTTTTCTTGAAACATCTCCGCAAATATATAGTAACCAATATATGATCAGCACATATCCGATTAAATACACAGATAAGTAATA
This sequence comes from Clostridium sp. OM02-18AC, assembly GCF_003481825.1. Classification (GTDB taxonomy): domain Bacteria; phylum Bacillota; class Clostridia; order Lachnospirales; family Lachnospiraceae; genus Brotaphodocola. The sequence continues at coordinate 22,890 of NZ_QULW01000023.1, forward strand.
CATAAACCATGCCGCTAGTTCTGTCAAAATAACAATCACAACTTTAATCAAAATCCATAGCCATGCTTTTTAATTATCGCACATATTTCAGCCATTAATAATCCTAAAATTGGAATAAAAGGATTCCAGAAAAGACGAAACAATAGCTTATATGTTCCATCTGAATCTTTTTGTCCTAAAAAATAAATAAAACTTTTTCTTAGATTTTCAGAAATAGGTTTATTTAAAATCCAACCGCTATTCTGAAATGTTCTGACCAAATCTATCGTTGAATCTTTATCGAATAAATTAGCTGCTTTATCAACGTTCGTAATCATCTGTTCTTTTTTATTATCGCAGAAACCAGAAGTAAAGAACAGGTACTTACTTTGGAGCGTTTACTATACAAAGAAACATTTATATCATATAAATAAAAAAATTTTATCTATTTGTAAATTATTCATTATAGTCCATTGTAAAACTGCCAATAGACTTGGTTTGCAAAATCGTTTCAATATACTTTTATTAATATTATCCATACTCACCGTCTATACACCCATAACAAATACCTTATTAACTAAACTTCTGATTCTTGACTGAAACAACAACGTGAGCGTTTCTATATATTCCGACACTATCCGCTTTATTACTTGCAATTCATTTTTCACTCTGATCCACGCCTATTATTAATTTCCTCTATAGCATAATCTAAATCCATTCTTGGAAAAGTTTCAAGTTCACCGCCTCTTGTAGTATTAAACACTTTTACTTTCAAAAAATCGCAATGCCATTTTAAGCTCTTATATGATTCATCCATATACTGTCTTGCCCGTATCACATTATCAATATTTTCATACATTTTATCTGCATATCTTTTATCATAATATTTATCACTAAAATGATTTTTTTTATCTAAATCACATACATACTGCCCCTTTTCATTTTTCTTAAATGGAAATGTATTATCCACTCCCAGTAAATATATATACTTAAATCCCATATAAACTGCAATATTAATTAATTTGCAAGTAACTGTTCCCCAAAAGTGTACGCCCCTCATAATGTCCGCATTAAACCATGGTGGTCTACGTTCCATTTGAATAAACGGATAATAAATCGCATTTTTATCGATTCCTATTTGACGTGTAATTGTTTGTGCACAAAGCATCTTTATATACCCAGACATTGCCTTAATCTCATCTAAACTAGTTTCAATATAGTCCAAGTCCGATGCAGCCCATACATCAGGTCGCCAATCTGTCTGATCATATATCAGATTTATCCGCTTAGATGCAAATGAAAATATACAATTTTTTTTCAAAATATCTAAGTCGGTTGCGCTCAAAGAAGGTCCATTTCCAATAATAAAGCAACTCTCTCCCATATGACTATCTCTTAAATCTAATAGACGTTTTCTATTACCTGGTAATACGGACTCTACGTAACTCATTTGTAAATCAGATATCATCCAATCGTATCCATATTTTGAATACCAATCATAATCTGCCGTTTCGTGTTGATAACGTTCAAATATGTCGCATTGTTTTTTTAGTTGATCGTCAAGTGTTTTTATACCATTATGATATTTTGAAAGCATATCATTCAAATCTACAATTTTTTTTTGATTCTTCATATTTGCATTTATTAGCATCTTATTTTCATTTATTAATGTTATATTTTCATCTTTTAATTGTAATACTTGTGCCTGTAAATCATAAACTCGTTCAGATAATTGGTATAATTTACATAATGGCCAAATTTGACGTAACATAAATTCTTCCTTCCTATATCAAACCATCAATAAAGTATCCACTCAATAAATTCCCGCACCGCACCATTGCCACCTTTATAAGATGAAACGAAATCAGAGATATTTAGAATTTCTTTGACAGAATCCTGCGGACAGCCAACAACTCCTCCGTTTTTTTTAACTTCCATCATACACGGCAAATCATTTATATCGTCACCAATATACGCAACTTGAGATAAATCAGAAATAGTACTCTTCAATTTTTTTAACTTATCTTTGACCCCTTGATAAACCAGTTCTATTTCTAATTCCTGACATCTCCTAGAAACTATATCTGATATTCTTCCAGTTATAATAACTGGTTTAATTCCATTTGGGATTGCCAATTCATGTATTCCACATCCATCTTTAACATCAAAAGCCTTACAGATTTCTCCATGTTCACCCATATATATTTTCCCGTCTGTAAGAGTTCCATCAACATCCATTACAAGATATTTGACTATATTCACAAATACCTGCCTCCAATTATTCTTCGTATTCATTAACTTTAATTATCCAACAATACCTGCCCCAATTATTCTTTGGAGTCGAATCGTTCCAACAACTTTTTCTCCGTCTATAACTGGCAAACACGATATTCCCGTTTTTTTCATCAGAGTCAATGCCTCTACTGCTAATTTTCCGGTTTTTATCGTTTTCGGAGTTCGTGTCATTATTGTTTCAACTTTTAACGAATACACGTCTACGCCTAATTCCAACTGTCTTCGCAAATCACCATCTGTAATCACACCCAATAATTTATTATTATCACCCACAATAGAAACTATCCCTAATCCCTTTTTACTCAATTCAATAATTGCACTTTTCAATGGTGCGCTAACATGAACTATTGCATTTTCAGAATTTTTTTCCATCAAATCGTCAACTTTTAAAACCAATTTTTTCCCCAATGAACCCGCTGGATGAAACTTTCCAAAATCTGCATTTTTAAATCCATATATTCCACTTGCTACCACCGCAAGTGCATCTCCATAGCACAAAACACTTGTCGTACTAGATGTCGGAGCCAATCCCAAATAGCAAGCTTCTTCAAATTGGGGCAATATCTGCACTATATCAGCCGCATTAGATAATGTGGAACTAGCATTCCCAGTAATACCAATAATCATAGCACCAATTAATTTAATATTAGGAAGTATACGCACAATTTCTTCCGATTCGCCACTGTAACTAATAATAATTACAATATCTTTCGCAGAAAGCATTCCAAGATCTCCATGCATAGCTTCAGCGGGATTCATATAAAATGAAGATGTTCCCAAACTAGAAAAAGTCGCTGATATTTTTGATGCTACATGTCCTGATTTGCCCATACCAGTAACCACTACTTTTCCTTCACATGTAGTAATCAAATCCACAATTTTTACAAACGTGTCATCTAATGCTAATTTTGTTTTCTGTAAAGCCTCTATTTCTATATCAAATACCCTCACTGCTTCCTTCAGAACATTCATCTTTGTCACCTTCATATTCTGTCACTAATGTACCGCGTTGTATACTCGAATTACCCGTTTTAATAATGATTCAAACTGGTTCAATTCAACCATATTAGGTCCGTCAGAAAGTGCATAATCTGGATCTGGATGAACTTCGAAGAATAATGCATCTGCTCCAACTGCAACTGCCGCTTTGGCTAATGGTTCGACATATTCCCGATTTCCCCCAGTTTTTGTTCCCAGTCCTCCTGGCTTTTGAACACTATGAGTAGCATCCATTACTACCGGATATCCAAGTTTTTTCAGTTCAATGATCCCAGTCATATCAACAATCAATGTATTATATCCAAAAGAAGTTCCACGCTCACAAAGCATAATATTTTTATTTCCACTTTTTTCAATTTTTTCTACTACATTTTTCATATCCCATGGAGCTAAAAACTGAGCTTTCTTGACATTCACTATCTTTCCAGTTTTTGCCGCTGCTACCAATAAATCTGTTTGTCGACAAAGAAATGCTGGTATTTGTATAATATCACAGACTTCCGCAGCTAATTCTGCCTGCCATGGCTCATGGATATCTGTACAAATTTTCAAATTATAAGTGTCCCTTATTTTTTTTAATATTCGTAATCCCGCTTCAATGCCAGGACCTCTATAAGAATCCAAACTTGTTCTATTCGCCTTATCAAAAGATGCCTTATAATAATAATCAACGCCTAGTCTGGCTACTATTTGTTTCATCTTCTCTGCAATTAGCATTGCATTTTCTTCAGACTCAATAACGCAAGGTCCTGCTATTATCAATAATTTATCCATGCCTTTTTCCTTAAAATGCACCTTCCTGTTCATAAATTGTATATGCATCAACATTGTCTATAATTTTATCTATAACTATCTTTTCTGTTCTCATAGCCTGTACTACTTTTTCTAATACAATTTTTTCATATCTGTGAGGAATTACTACAACACCATTGATATCTCCAAAAATCAACTCACCTGGGCATATTTTCACATTCTTAATATACACTGGTTTATTATAACTTTCTACCGTTGCTACTCCTCGTACATCAGCTCCACAATATCCCTCCGAAAAAACTGGATATGCTAAATCTGTCACTTTTGTAATATCTCTAGTAACCCCATCAATTATCGTTGCTATAGCACCACTTCTAATTGCTAAATTACAATTCAAGTCTCCAAAATAGGCTCTATCATTGCATTCATTCTCCACTACTATAATGTCTCCGCTACGCATTGTTTTATATGTCTCAAGTCCTTTATAAATGCCTCTGAAATCTTCATTTTCTAATAATTTTCTAAGCTTTAAAGTATTAGCCCTTCCCATCACGCACTTACCTTTGATATTTAAACGCAAACCAGAAATAAAACAATTTTTTACTCCCAAATCCCATAAAATATCAGAAAATGTACATGAACTTAGATGATTAGACATTACAGAAAATTTTTTCACCTCGTCCATATGCAATCCTTTCGCAATCATCTCAGCATGGTAAAAATCATCTGGATAGTTTACATCAACAGCTTCTATTGCATCTGCATTCATTAAAAACGGATGTTTACCAATACGTTTTTTTTCATTATGTGCACATTCCGATCTAACAATATACAATCCCATAGTTTCAATTACTGTATCTGGTAAATCTTTACTATTAGGAATATTATTCAAATCATAATTAGGACTTTTTTCATTCCAAGTATATTGTTTTTCTCTCTTTACTAAAACAACTGAATCATATTCCTCATATTGCTTCAGTATTTCTACTCCTTTTCTTATTGTATCTTCCTTAATAAAAGGACTTGTTCCTAAAATTTGTATGTAAATATCTGCATCCACTTGAGAAACTTCATTGTAAAATAATTTATGCCCATCTGTATTATTATTTGCCAATTTGGGATCTCTTTTTAATGGTATGTAATTCAAGTACGATGCATAATTTAACACCTCGTCTGATTCTGAATCTAAATAAACTGTATCAATAAAATCACAATTAACAAGTTTCTCCAGTGTATGCAAAAATAATGGTTTACCATCCAACAATTTCATGTTTTTGCTTTCAATTCTTTCACTATTCCCCTTAGCAGGTAAAAAAGCTACTACTTTCATAATCAGTTCCTCCACATAAGCACTATATCCGTTCCATTATACTCTTCATTACAAGAAAATTTAACACCATAGTAATCGGTGTAACAAAGATTTTTGCTATAGCAAAAGAGAAACGAACTACAATGTCGATCGTTATATAATTTAAAATCATAATATTAATTACATTGAGTAACTTTGATATTAATAGTATCAGTACGCATTGGTATAATATATATATCATATATTTACATTTAAGTGGAACTTCGCTATTATTTTGAAATATCTTGCGCGTTGAAAACACAAACACAAAAGTTACCCCCGCCCATGAACTGATAATATTATTAATAAATAGCTTCGATGAAACAAAACCTAATCCCATATAAATGCAAAAATCCAAGATCCAGCCAATACCACTCAGCCCAACAAATTTAATTGCTTGGAGCAATAATCTTTTCATTTTATTCTATTCCTCCAAAAATGTCTGCAATTCCTCTGGTGTTCCTAATACATGTACTTTTTCTGGAGTAACATCTGAAATATAAATTTCTCCCCCCTTCGATAATAAATAATCATACAATGGTGCTACATACTTTTCACCATTTACTAATTCTTGTGTTTTACTATAGTATTCTTCATAAAGTTCCTTATAAAGTCTACAAGACTTAAAATAATATGCCCCAAGCGTACAATGATTTGATATTCTCTTCTTTTCTTTAATCTCTACAACTTTTCCTTTATCATCAAGTTTAACAAAACTCCAGTGATCTCCTTCCGCGCAAAAACATGGAATAAAACCATCACCTCTTAACTCAGTACTATTCATTGCGCCTTCTTCGACATATGTATCGATGTTATAAATTAAAAGCGCATTATTTAAATTCCAATATTTTTGCGCCATCATTGCAGTCGTTGCCTGACCATCCGTCAAATAATCCAAAACTATCACATGATAATTGCGAAATCCTAATTTTTGACATTTTTCATTTATAAATTTTTCAACATCACATTGTTCATCCTTCATTGCAATGAAAATATACTGATTTGTCTGTGCTCTATAACCTTCAAGACTAATCATTGACCATTCGAAAAGAGTTTTTCCTTTCGCCTCTATCATATATTTAGGAACTGTATATCCCATTTTTCTAAAACGAGATCCTAATCCTCCCATAGTAATTACAATATCTATCATCTTGCTATCCATTTAATTTTTCTCCTGTTCGTTATCAAAAGAATGGCATCTTGATTTTTTACAAATTTCATTTAATTCTTCTAGAGAATACTTAAGAAATTCATCTGGTCTTATTGTTCTATCATCTACATAAAAGCCCTTGTGTCCAGGCCATACCTTGCCATAAACAATCTCATCATATGGTATTTCCCATTTTTCAAGCCATGCAGTCAATATTGCTGCTGTGTGCTTATTTATAAGTCCAATATTTCCATTGTATGAATTCATATTGCGCGATGTATAAAGGATAATTTTTGCACCATTTTCCTTATAATACTTCAACTTTTTTACCATCTCGGGAAATGGGATTAAATCCTCGTATCGTTCACTGCTCTTCTTGAGAGGACAAAGTGTTCCATCAATATCAAATACCAAAGAATAATCTTTAAACATTTTTTTCAATCTCCTTGAGTATATTCCTCACATTCAAAATAAATCCTAATACTTTATGTGGATTATCGATATGAAGCGGCAACATAGATAAAAACAGAGATGCCTCATATATTCTCACAGAGAAATAATTATATCCCTCTTCCTCTACCTTATTTTTGAATAACTCTATATATCTTGAATTATCAAAAGGTATCTCCAAATTATAATCAAACGATGCATCTATCTTAATATCAAATAAAGCATTATTAAAGAAATCATATCGTCCACAAATAGAATGGCTCAATTTTGCTATATCATAATATGGATTAGTCCATAGTTCATCTTCCGTAATTGCTCCCTTGGGATCAATGAATTTTAATGTCTTGGTCGATTTATTGTATAATGTATTTGCAAAGCAAGGATCTCCATGACCTATAACTACTTCTGGCATATATTCTACTTGCTTTTCTATTCTGGTTTTTAACTCAAAATATTTTTCCACTAATGCATCAATCGTACAATCTTTCGTACAACTTAGTAATGGCTTAATATACGTATCATATTCCGTAAGGTGTTTTAAATTTTTGATACGCTCATTTACTTTATCCACATATAATGCATCAGCAATTTTTTTATATTCTTCTTTCGAACATTTTTTAGGATGTCGGCTTTTGAAAAAATAAAAATATCTATCCAGCAACTCTTCGAACTCATTTTCATCCATTGATCCATGAACCCATTTAATTGCTAAATCAGTCATATGAAGTCGTTCCATTGTATAACTTGCCATAGTTTCTGTTTCCTGATAATTAAATGGCATAACAAACCAGAATTGCATATCTTCCGGAAGCAAATGGTAATACATATACTCGGCTTTAATTTTTTTCTTATTTGAGGAACTTTTTACTAATGTGTATTCATTTCCCGAAAGAGAGTTAAAATATCTTGAATCAAAATTACCTGTAATGCACTGGATAAAATTACCTATTACCCCAATATCTACAAGTCCTTCTATTTGAAATGAGTCCTCTATGTCTCTTGCGAGATCCCAAGCTTTCACCCCAGATATAATACTCTTGCCAAATGCAATATACTCATCTAATGAAGGGAACATTGCCAATGCAGCTTTCGTCCCACAAAGAGCTACATATGATGTATCTATGTATTCTAATTTTTTAAAAGAAAGCATCGCCTTTGTGCTATCAGATATAAGATAATTTGAAAAACAATGTAATACTCTGATATCTTCAGCAGCATTTAGTTCCAATTTTTTCATAAATTCTACATATTCAAATGTTGAATGTATTTTCTTCCATATCAACTCCGGATAAAGCTTCTTTATCTCACTGCTATAGTATTCTTCCAATTTTCTTTTTTTTACTACAACATCTGCAAAACCTTTTTCGCCAATGATATCTGTAATAACTTCACTTTTTCGTCCAGTATCATCATATATTACCAGAACCTTCATTACGTGCTCCTTTTCTCCAAAGTACTTCATATATTTTTATTATACAATATACGACCATCAACAACATAATACTAATGAAGACAAAACGCTTCAATTCTATCGATGATCCAACTCCAATTGCTGATAACAAGTATTGAGAGATAATATCATTTAACTGATTTTTGTTTTCTATTCCACATAACAAGGTAAGACTCCCAATCTCCATTGCCCACGCTACCAACGACAAAAAGTACAAAACAATACCTCGTCCTTTCAAAACATTGCAAATTTCTCGGTAAACATTATTCAGCGCATCCAGTACTTTTAAAAACATTAGTTTTCGTTCTGTTGCGTTGGCTTTCAAAAAGTATTTTTTCCAAAACAAATATATTCCAGGATACAAAAAGTAAATCAAAAGTGCAAAGAGTAAAAACAAAAGCAGCACATATGTTACCGCTGAAATATGCCCTCCATTAAATATCCATAATAACAAAATAATTGTTACAAGTGCCATAGTATCCATAAAACGATCTAGCATTACCGTTACAATTCCCTGCAGCAAATTATTAAGGACTTTACCGTAACAGTATATTCTAAAAAATTCTCCCAATTTATATGGGAACACTAATCCTACTGGCGTCACCTTACAGTATGTTTTTATATAATCCAATGTTTTCAAGTTAGATCCATATAACGCCAAATAAAGCCTACAAGCCTTTATAAAATGCACCAAACATGCTGTAGCTACAATTATAATTATATATATAACATTATTTTCTACAAACAATATATTTACATCAAGAAATTCATAAATAAATAATAATGTTGCAAGAAAAATAATAGAGATATTTATCAGATTATATTTAAGCTGAGCTTTCTTCATAATATAGATGCCTTACCTTTGTATATTTGTATAAATAGTTTGAGCTGAATAGTTTTTTATTAAAACTTCTCTGTGCTCTGCACGTATAAACTTGTCTTTATTTAAGATATAAGCGCCAAGCAGCTTCAGAACCGTAATTGCTTGATTTACCATTTTAACATTTGAGACCTGATCATCTTCTCTCCAAACAATTGGAAAAAATTTCACTTTGTGTTTATAATATGCAGATCCTAATATCATACAATAATTAAACATTAAATTATCCTTATATTTTATATAAAACTTATCCTTCAGAATATCAACTTTATACATATTTAAACCAGAACCTAAATCATACACTTTATAGCGACAACCAATACTGAACAAAAAATTATATATTATATTTCCAAATGTTCTAAATCGAGAATAGCCCTGAAGCTTAGAACCTTTCATAAATCTTGCTCCAAGAAAACACTCATATTTTTCAAACTCACCACGTTGGAGATAAGGAAGGACATTTGAAATATCTCCCTGATCATCACCATGCAAAACTATTATATAATCAAAATTATTATCAATAGCGTACTGAAATGCAACTTTGTGTGATCCACCAAGACCATAATTTTCATCATTTCTAAGCAAACTAACTTTCAATGGAAGTGTATGTTTAATTAAATAATTTTCTACAACTTCTTCCCCATGATCCGTACTTCTATTGTTAATAATAACAGCCTCAGTCAAATATTTGCATACTTCATCATTTAATTGTTCCAATACTCGTATAATTTGTTTCTCACAATTATACATAGGTATAAAGAGTAATATTTTGTTCATTATTATATCCATTCCTTTCGCTTATGTATAAAATTTTGTACAAATGCCACCCACATTGAATTTTATTATAATTCATATTTAAGTATTGCTCACTATATAAACAATTTATTTTATTCTTAACAGTTGCCATCCCACACATATTGGAAAACTCAAAGCAATTATTATGATAGAAATCATAGGAACACTTAAGACAGGATTAAATCTCATAGTATCAATTTGCAATTTCCACAATAATGTTATAAACAAGTCATGAATCAAATAAACACCAAAACTTGCATTTGCCAAAATAACTATTCTGTGTTTCATCTTTTCGTTAAATATTCTGTTTAAATAATCTTCTAAATTTTTAAATATTGAAAATAAAGTCATCGCTGTTAAAACAACTGTTGGTGAAAAATTGTCTTGCCAAAAATCATTTCTCATTCCATTCAATGATTCTATTTGAAATGTAAAGGAAACTGTCAATACCATTGACATCAGAAAAAGCAGATAAACACCCACACTCTGCCTTTTCCATACTTCATATTTGCTCATATAATATCCTAAAAAATAGTATCCAAAATAACCTGTACAATAAATCATCTTTGTGCGCTCAATTAAATTTACCAAGTTTCCATCAAAATTATAAGTTTTAAGTACTGGTACTACAATTGAAAAAAACGCCCAAATACATAACAAGTTTCTTAATTCGTCTTTGCTAGACGTAGCAACTAACTTTCGTAAATAAGGTGTTACTATATACAAACCCAACATAACAAACATAAACCAGAAGTGATATGGACCATCAATTACTAGCTTTAGCATTCCTATATCTAATGCATTTAACGAAAAACCTTTTTCCATAACGGTGTTCCAAATAGCATATATACATGACCAAATAATATAAGCAACTAAAAGTCGTTTACAATATGCACTAATTTTGTTCCTAGTAATATTCTTTTCTGGTTGCAACAAAAAAGAGCCACTTATCATAAAAAAAATAGGTACACCCCAACGTGTCATACACGAATAGATCGTATATATTTTAAAATTTCTATCCTCTACCGAATAGGCCCACATATTCTTGGATGCAACATGCAATAAAATGATGGCGCAAATAGACAATATCCGAAGTAAATCCGTATAAATAACTCGAGTATTCTCCTTGTTTTCTCTCATTTTTATGTTTATTATTCCTTTCACCCAGGTGCAAAATTTTTTTAAATATTTTGCGCCATTTATTATAATTCCAACCAAAAAAACACAATATAGTACATATTAAAACTAGACCGAAGCCATCTCATCTACCTAACACTCTTTTTTAGGATAAAAGAGATTCCTCATCTCTTATTTTCTGTTTTTCTTTTTTAGAATAAGTATCAATATATATGAAAACCAAAACACCCCAACAAGATAAAACGGATAAAAATACATGCTATTTACACTTGGTGCTGTCATATATACAATCAAAAAGTCTGTAATAATCGATATATTCAACATTAACATATACCAATTTTTTAACATACTTAGTATTATACAACCAAATATAAGAAACAGTATTGGCACCCATAAGTTCCACATATAGCTATATGCCATTACCCCAGAATCCGGCAATACATACATTCCCGTCAGAAAATATGAAACCACCGACCGTAATTTTTCATTAAATGGTCTATAAATTTTTAATATAGAAGGTGATACTCCATATGAAACAGCTATCTTTTCCGAATCAGTAATACTTTTTGCCGGACTAATCCAAAAATCATATTTTGGAGCAGCAACTGAATGCGCAAATAATTCATATTTAGCTTCAGAATATTCTATTGGATTACAAATAATCAATTCAGCCACGCTCTTTAAACATTCTCGATATTCATCATCTGTAAAATCATATGGCGCAATATATCCATAAACGGCATACAAATCTGTTGCCGATGAATGTTCAATCAACATACGAATACTCATTATTTTATCAATCGAACTAATAACCTCCTTCATATCTCTGAAAGAGCGTAATTCATCGTTAGTCAAAAGTATGCTAATTCCTGTAACAAAAGAATTCAATGTGGCAATCTGCGATGTTTTTTTATCTACGAATGCATTATTAACATGAGACAATAAACCGAACGGTAAAAAAACACTAGCCAATAACCATATAAACAAGGTTTTCTTATGTTTTACAAGTAGCCATATTCCCCACAATAAAGTAAGAACAATAATGAAAAACCGACTTTCAATTCTCCAGAAAGAAATAAGAGCAATCATTATACCCAATTTCACAATTTGAGCCAAAGTTATTTCTCGTGTTTCACTTATTAGTTCAACGCTAAATGCAAATAAATATAACATCAAAAATGAATATAAAGTAACTCGTAATGGATATAAAATATAATAAATCGTTGGTGGCATTAATAATGCTATATATAAAGCATATGCTATATATTTATTTTTCTTTTTCAAAATATTAAAGGAATAAGCTCCAATGAAAGAACAAATCAAAACTTGTATCCAGATAATTGTCCCGCAACTTGGATAAATCATAATAGACAAAATATAAAACAAATTGGTCAACAAACTTTGATGAAACTGAATATCCCAATGTTGTATCGTTCCTAAAATCAAGAATTCGTCATTGTTCCAAATTCCTGGCCAAACTAATAATAAACAGGCTGTATATACACCAAATAAAATTACCCAACTTTTTAACCACGAATAATCGATTTTTTTTCTTATTTTTATAAAAAAATATTGTGGTATCGTAACTTCTAATATTAATAAAATGATTTTAGAAGAAATATACACCATCCAATTTAGTTTACTCATGTCTTGAAACACAAAAAAAACACGATCGTTTGAAAATGATGTTATGAACAATACAATACTGAAAAAAAGAAGATACCTATTATCTAGCTTTTTCATTACCTCAACAATATTTTTCTTATTTTTTAAAATATTCAAAAAACACTCTATTAGTATTGACCATAATATAACAGAAAATAGTATTAGAATATAGCTTAAGTATCCCTCTGCTGTTATATCATAGCCCGGATTAAAAGCATATTTACAAATGACCAACATCTGCCCTAAATAAATCGGCAAGCTTAGCTTACCCATATAACCAAATATTTCTAAACTAAATATTTTATCCAAATTTGAATTACCGCAATACTGTAATACCAAAAATAACGCAAATATTAATGTTATATATTTTCTATCCCACAAAAGATTAGTTGAAAAAAAGCAACTAACCAACATAATTATTAAAATAATTTCAAGTATATCTAACACGCACGAATGAACACTTGCTATATGTTCACTAAACTTCTTATAAATATTCCATGCAGCCATACCCATCCAAAGAGAAACAAGTGTGCGTATAATTCTTTCAATATTCACATTTGCAACTTTCAACACATACATATATATAAAAAATAAAATAAGCGAACTATAAATATAGCATTTTTGTGATTTATCTCTTAACATACGCTTGATTATTAAATAAATAGATATTACAATAAAACCGCCGAATAATAAAGCTGAAATGTACCATCCTGGACCATTTACATGCATAGTCCTATAAAACAATCCATTTAAACATAAGAGTTCTATCAATGCATTATTCAAAAATTGTGACCATTCAACTTGCGTAAATATACCGGCTCTATAATAATAAATACACTTATATAAAAATGTAGTGGCAAAGCAAAGATAATAATATGGAGCCAACGTTTTAAATCGTGATTTTGTAATATTTAAAGCTGTATTAAAGATTGATCCATTTGTTTCCTTTTCTAACATACGCGCCAAAAAAAAACCTGATAATACCAAAAAACATTCAACCGCATATCCACCATAACTAAAGCCTCTAACCCCTAACATGGTTGAAGATCCAATATGCATAAGACATACCGGCAATGCAAGCATAAAGCGATCTAACTCAATATTATTTTTTCGCTTCGCATTCATTTCATACTCCTTATTTTCTAACACATTAACAACAACTTGTACCATATAAAACAAACTTGAATTTTCGAACAATTTTGTCTATTGTTTTGTATTTTCTACAAAGTGCAAACAAACCATATGACACCTTCAGGATCGATAATTCATACTTCCATTGAGGACTTAATGGTAAACCCATATTCAAAAAATATTTTTCATTTGTATCATGAATTATTTTCTTTACTCGTTCTGTTCTTATTCCATAGACGTAGCATTTATACAAACGATCTAGCAATATATGAAAATATAAGTTTTCCATTTGTGGCTGTAACTCTACTAAACCCTTTTCATAGAAAAAATCCAACCGACTCTGCAGAGCTTCTATAACATCAAGATTCTTCTCACGAAATACCGCCGTAATACTCTCTTCTCTTGTTCGATCATAATTATATTTTGAAGTATCTATATATACCAGCCTTCTTGCTTTATAAAATGCCAGATGTGTTGTAAATTCATCCTCGTGCAACTTTCCAACCGGAAATCTTATGTCCTCAAATATATGCTTATCATAAATTTTATTACATGCAATTGGTTTAAAATATTTCCATTCGATTTCTCCTCGTAATGCAAATATATTATCACCTACAACATATTCTCCTGTATTGTCTGTTTCTTCCTCAATACGATTGCTATAAATACATCTCCAGCTGCATTCTGCTATATCTGCCTGATATTTTCTAGCTGCATCAAGCAATACTTCCAACATGTCTAAATCAATCCAATCGTCACTATCAATAAATGTCACATAATCACCTGTAGCCACATCTAATCCATAGTTACGAGCATCAGACAATCCTCCATTTTTTTTATGAATAACAACAACACGTTCATCTTTTTCAGCCCATCCATCGCACATCATCCCTGATTGATCTGGCGACCCATCATCGACTAATATAATTTCTATATCCTTCAATGTCTGATTCACAATTGACTCCACACATCGATCAATAAATTTTTCTACTTTATATACCGGTACAATTACACTTATAGCAGGCATTTCCTACCTCCAAACTTCCGTACAACTTTTCCTACAACTCTTTTTACAGTAATAATTAAACCATATTTCTTTACTGATTTAAATGTATATGGAATCCATCTGATTCCTCCAGGTCCACATTCTATAACTTTATAACGTATATGGCTTAGTTCATCGTCTTGATAATCTTCTTCATTTACAATAGCATCATAAATTCTATCATACTGCTTTGCTTTTACTAACTCTGTTAATAACTTTAGTTCCCTATCTCCTGTTAAATTCGCTCCGCACACAGCAGCTGCCGCATCTTCTTTATCAAAAAAATGAGCAACATACTGCCGCCTTTCAGGAATCGACCTTATATTTTCTTTATGATTCTGCATTTTTATACAGTACAGAATCCTATGTGTATAATAACAATCCAAATTATACACATTTGCCCCTTCATAAATTTGATTTTCTATCATTAATTGCTTCGCAGCCATATATAACATCGTTTGATTTTCAAATAAGTCTGATTTATATCTTGCCTCCAGGGAATCCGGATTTTGCATTAAATAATTATATAATGGTTCATCCGTTTCTATAACACCGTTGCAATATTGAACATACTGTAAATTAAATAAAAAATCCTCACCATAGTTCACCTCTGGTTTAAATCTAATCTCATATTTCTTAACAATATCTAACACAAATAATTTATTCCATGGTGCAAACATCGTTGGTCTGCGCGCTACCATATATCCCAAATTTTTTAAAAATTCTCTTTTAGACAGCGCATGCACATATTCCGAAGTATCCTCTTTTAACCTTGGTAACTGTGCTTTCTCAAAAGAATCTGCCACGCAAAAACCACAAATCACGAAATCTGTGTTCCAACGCTCCGCTAAAAACACCATTCTGGAAACCATATCTTTTTCATACAAATCATCACTATCTGCGAACATCAGATAGTGACCTGTTGCGATATCGATTCCACTATTACGGGCGGAACTTACACCACCATTTTTTTTATGTACAACTTTTATTCTCGTGTCTATCCCAGCTAACGCATCGCAAATAGATGGTGAGTTATCTGTTGAACCATCATCTACAAGAATAATTTCTATATTTGAGTAATCTTGTCCCTGCAATGCATGGACACAAGAAAAAATATATCGTTCTGCATTATATACAGGAACCACAATACTTACTAAAGAATCCATACCCATTTTCTCCCTTGTATTATTATCAATCATCTATTTAAAACTATATTAACAACAGTCCAGAAACAACAAACCATAAAATAACACTTCCGCCGTAACAGTTTTATAGATAATTGCTTAAATACCTTTTCTTTTTCACCATCGTATACTCCATAGGTGCGCACAGCAGAATTCTTCCAAAAATCAGGAAACATACTGTTGATTTCTTTCATGTAAACACCAAGTAAATGCCTACGTTTAAAAAAAGATTGTTCACGTATTGGGTAAAGTGCTAATGCTAAAATTTGATGCGCATACAATGAATTTTTAATTATATTTTGCTTCTCGCTTCCAAGTTCTTTTGCCATATCAATACAAATTTTTGCCGTTCTCAAAAGTGCGAAACGTTTTTCACTAAATGTATTGTTCTGTATAGAACCACTTCTTTGATAATAATTATAATATGGCTTATTGATTGCAATAATTTTTTTTGCACGACCAAGAACAATAGGCGTCACCGCTATATCTTCATTATTAATTCCAACAGGAAATCTAATTTCTGAAAACAATTTTCTTTTTATGATCTTATTACATGAGCTTGCCATCATCGGCATATCAATTACAGCTTCATATACTTCAGCCTTTGTTGCGTTTGTGCAAGACCATATACGTTCCGCCCCATTATCATATACTAATTTAATATCACATACAATCGCGTCTGCCGATGCTGCTAAAGCCTGGTTCATCATGTCACTAAACATTTCTGATTCAATATAATCATCTGAATCAATAAACGAAACATATCTTCCCTTAGCCCGATCCAAGCCATAATTTTTTACACTGGATAAACCACCATTCGGTTTACTATAACTGTAAATACAATCAGGATATCTATTTTGATACTCTTCAATTACAATTTCCGATTGATCCGTCGATCCATCATTAATCAGCAGGATTTCCACTCCGAAATTCAATTTGCTTACAGCATTTAAAACTGAATCTAAACATTTACTCAAATACTTTTCAGTGTTATATACTGGAATAATAATCGACAGCATGATATCCTTGCAAGCCAAGCTGTCTACGTTTTGTTGCACGTCTCTCATAAATTTTTTCCTTTACTTCTTCTGTTATATCAAAATGTTTCATAGCATATGATTGTAATGAAACAATCTCATCAAACTCCTTCTTCGCATTTGTTGTTAGAGTTACACCCTTATTTTGCATCCTATGGTAATTTAACGATTCCTTACAATATGCAATCTTGCCCAATCTTAAAATATTCATATATGTATACCAGTCTCCTGCAAGACGATATTTTTTCGCTTCTTCCAAGATATTATGGTAGTCACCCTTTTTAAATACAGCACTTGAAACATTCGCCAATGTATTATTAATACACATCACATCTGAAACTTCATTCGTCCCATCATTGATATAGCTTTTATTCCATTTACCTGTGTGATATATGTCAATCCACTCTCTCAAATCAGACATAAGCAACCGATTGCTTTCATCCATTGTCAATGACTCGCAATAAGAAATAACCACATCTGGATTTTTAAATCCCTCCATAATATGTTCAAGGAAATGTACACTACAACTATCATCCGCCTCAGCAATCCAAACATAATCACCCGTAGCAGATGCAAATGCCTTCTGCCACTGTGCAAATACACTCCCTGAATTTTTATCGTTTTTAATTAATTTCATTGGTATTCCAGTTCTATTTGCTCTTATGCGTTCTTCAATCAATTGCACACTATGATCTGTGGAACAGTCGTCCAATATGATCAATTCGCTTACTGGATATGTTTGAAATAAAATAGAATCAATTCGCTCATCCAAATATTTTTCATAGTTAAAGTTTGGAATAATTGCTGATACTTTTTTATGATTCGCAAAGCTTATTCCCTCTACGTTTTTTTTCTCTTCATAAATACTTAACTTAGGAGCAATTAATCTTTTATATCTTCTTTTTAATCCACGATAACATCTAGAAATAAAACACATCATGCATTCCACATCTTTCTATATTCTTCACATATTTCTTTTGCATCTCCAACCATCTTTACCTTATGATTTTCCAACCATACTGCACGATTACACAATTCTTCTACCTGTTTTAGCGTATGAGTGACAAATAAAACTGTTGTTCCTCCACTCATTAATTCCATCATACGATTTAAGCTTTTCGCCTGAAATCCGGCATCGCCAACTGATAAAATCTCATCCACAATTAATATCTCTGGTTTCACAACTGTAGCTATTGAAAAAGCCAAACGCGCCATCATACCTGATGAATAATTACGAATTGGCATATAAATAAATTCTCCCAATTCAGAAAACTCAACAATTTCATCGAATTTACTATCCAAAAATTCTTTTGAATAACCTAATATAGCACCATTTAAATATATATTTTCGACCCCATTTAATTCCATATCAAACCCAGAACCTAATTCAAGCATTGGAACTATTCTGCCATCGACTGTCACTTTTCCCTTAGTTGGTTGTAAAACTCCCGCAATAATTTTCAGCAGCGTACTTTTTCCGGCTCCATTTTTTCCGATAATCCCAACTACTTCTCCCTTTTTTACTTGAAAACTAACATCATCTAAAGCAGTAAATTTTTTATACTTTAACTTGCCTCGCAAAAGTGCAACAACAGTTTCCTTTAAGCTAATAATTTTATCGTTAGCCATATTAAACTGCATTGTTACATGTTCCACATTTACCATGTTAAACTCCTTTATATATAAAGAACAAATTTATTTTGAAATTTTTTAAATATCAATGCGCCAATCAATAATGTGCCAAAAGCAAACGCCAAACAATATAAGTACTCTTCTGGTGTTGGAGAAACACCATCCATTAAAATAATTCGGACAAACTTAATAAAATGATACATAGGATTGTACGTTTGAATAAAACGGACTCTTTCAGGAATAATATTTTCCGGATAAAATAATGGTGTAGCATATGTCCACGCTAATGTTGCCACTCCCCACAGGTACTGTGTATCACGAAAAAAGACTTCTGATGTACTAAGCATAAAGCTCATGCCAATGCAAAAGATCAATAGGCACAATAGTGGGAATGGAAGTAATATTATTGCTTTTGTAATTCTCTGCCCCGTTAAAAGTACTACAATCAACAGCGGTATTAATGATATAAATAAATTGATTGAACTCGATACAACTTTAGTCACAGGATAGATATACTTAGGAACATACACTTTTGTAATCAAAGATGCATTCGCAAGAATTGCACTTAATCCTTGCCCAACTCCTTCTGTAAAAAAGCCAAATAAAACAATTCCAGATAATAAGTAAACTGGGAAGTTTGCAATATCTGAACGGAATAATTGAGAGAAGACAACATACTGTACTGTCATAGTCATAAGTGGATTTAAAAAACTCCATAAATAACCTAATACAGAACGTTTATATTTTGTTTTAAAGTCTCGTGAAACTAATTGTCTTATCAAAAAACCATACTTATTCCATACAGTATAAAATTGCATTCCAAGTGTGTAATGCCCTTTTGTTGCTAATGCCAGCGATGATATATAATATCCCAAAGACAACACTGCTATAGCGCCAACAATCTGCCAGAAATATTTTCCGAAAAAATATCTAGATGAAAAACTTGTCTGAACTGCCAACGTTCCTTGCGCAACATTCCCATTGATATATAAATTATTCTCATTATAAGATTCTCTGGAGTCATAATACACAGAAACAGCTTTTCCTGGCTCTGAATTTGATGTAATAGACAGAAGCAACTTATCATCCGTTTTCACGCTTATAGCAGGATTAAATGTCCATAAAAAGTTCATATCTTGTTCTATATTTCGAACATCAATTGCGGTTTCACTTATAACTTTACCACTCGATTTTTCCTTCAATTGTAAGAATATCTCTCCTGAATTTTCTCGCATATAATTCATAAATTCAAGAGATATCTGTTCCAAGTTCTGGTACGGACATTCTAATTCCTGCTCTATTAATGATCCAGATGTCAGTTCACCCACATTACTATCCGGTACAACTTCTTGAGAAACATAATGTTTTATTTGAATCTGTTCTCCTGCAACTAAATAAAATATTGCAGCAATCAAAAAATATGCTCCATATACTAATAATATTTTTTTAAAATTTTGTCTAAGACTAACCATTGTCATCTCCTATTAACTACTAAACTCCACTAAAACAAGGATCCTTAATAGATCATTCTTCATTCTCTAATGCATTCTCGTAAACATACTGCAAAATATTCACTTTATTTAAAGACATCCATTTTCCAGACACAATAAACTTTATTTTTTCACGCCTTCTGTACTTTCTTTCATTAACAAAATTTTAGGTGTCATAATAATCAACTTTAAATCTAATAAAATAGAATATTTTCTAATATACATTAAATCAAATTTCAATTTATCATATGCTGTTGTATTGTATTTTCCATACACTTGCGCGTAACCTGTTAATCCAGCTTTTACTTTCATTCGGTTTGGAAACTCTGGAATTTCTTTTATGATTTCTTTTACTAATTCTGGACGTTCTGGTCTAGGACCAACTAAAGACATATCCCCTTTTATAACATTGAATACTTGCGGCAATTCATCTAAACGAGTAGCTCTTAACAGCCGTCCAATTGGCAAAATACGTGGATCTCCATCTGTGGCCAATTGTGCTCCGCCAATTTTTTCTGCATCTTGCACCATTGTTCGAAATTTATATATTCTAAACGGTCTGCCATCTTTAGTGAGACGAATCTGCGTATATAATACAGGTCCACCATCTGTTAATTTTATACATATCCAAACAATAACAAATACTGGAATTGTTATAAACATTCCTAATATCGCACCAACAATATCGATTATACGTTTCATAAATTGCTGCTCTATTGTTAATCCCATATTTCGAGAAAGCAACAGTGGCGTATCAAAAAGGTTTAATTCATCCGAACTTTTTAATAAAATATCAGATATCTTAGGTACGCTATACGTGCGTATTCCTTTATCAAAGCAATATTTAATTATTTTATTTCGTTCATGTGATGGAATATCTCCGACTATAATTGAATCATATTCATTTATCTTTTTGATAATTTGATTCTTATTTTCTTGATAATTAATAGTTTCACATATAATGTACTTGTCATCTCTTGCATTAATCTTTTCTAATAGATGATAATCCGATCTGTCTCCTGAAATTAAAATCATACGCCTCGGCGGAAATGCATTAGCATAAAAAAGCTGAAATACCATCGTCCAACAAACAACGACTATTATCTCAACACCAAACAGCACAAACACTACTTTCACATCAAACATCCGTTTATCCAAAACAGATAATTGAAAATATGTGAATAAATCCGTACATGCCAACGACAAAATTTGCGAATAAATTAAATTCCATTTTCTCAAATACCCAATTTTGAAGCCACCATAAGTATTCATGAAAAATACTAACAATCCCGCATAAATTCCTGCCATCATCCACATTCCTCGACGATAAAAAGGATATAAAATAACCTTATTAAAATATCGTACCCAAAACTGATGATACAATACAGTTATCAGTAAAACCATAATCATTGAAAAAAACAATTTTATCAATCTTTTATATTTTTCATCTATTTTCATGTGTTCCTCTATTCATTTATTTATTTCGTATAATCCAATATAGTATATCATTCAACCAACAAAAACGCAATGTCACCATGCATATTACAACACATTCCAATCATGAAAACGCAAACTCTACATGCCCATTTCTCCATTATAATCCAAATTTTATTATAACTCTTCTCTCTCAATACGCAAATCCATCCTGTCAATAATTTGCCCTATAGGAAGTATAATCGTCTCGTAATGCAATTTAGGAATTTCGTAGCAAATTCAAAAAAGTAAAAAGGAGAGTGCATTCATTATGAGAAAGCAGACTAAATTAGTTGCAGTTGCATCTGCAGCAGCTCTGTTAGCTATCGGTGGTGCTATGACTTCTTTCGCAGCTCAGGGTTGGGTTGAGGAAGATGGTACCTGGTACTTCTATGACAAAGATGGCAATAGAGTAGAAGATCAGTGGAAAAAATCTGGAGACAACTGGTTCTGGCTTGATTCCGAAGAAGGTGGCGCAATGGCTACCGACAAATTAATCGAGGATGATGACAAGACCTACTATGTAGACGCTAATGGCGTTATGGTAACCAACACCTGGGTTAAAGTTGTTAACGAGGATCAGGACGAAGAGGATGATCCGGCTGAGTACCATTACTACTACATGCAGGCTAATGGTAAAGCTTACAAAGGAAGCGGCGATAAAGTAAACAAGAAGACCATCGATGGTAAGCAGTACGCATTCGATGAGGATGGTATCATGCTGTACGGCTGGGTAGACGCAGACGGCACCATGGTTAACGATGAAGATGGTTGGGCAGACGCAACCTACTACTTCGGTAGCTGGGAAGATGGTTCTATGAAGACTGGTTGGCAGAAGATTACTGTTACCGATACCAGCGAAGACAAAGATGACGAGTATGATTACTGGTTCAACTTCAAGTCCAATGGTAAGAAACGTGTACAGCTGAACAACGGTGTCGAAGATAAAGACGCTACCTGGAAGAACAATGGTAAGTACTACCACTTCGATGAGCGTGGTGTAATGGTTTACCAGTGGTATCCGACCGAGAACACCACCAGCAACCTGCATTCTGCATCTAACTGGTCTTACTTCAATAGCCCAGAAGATGGTGCTAAGGTTGTTAAAGGTTGGTTCAAGGTAGTAGGTCCGAACGAGGATACTTCCTTCAAAGAGCTGGATACCGAGTCTTTCGCATCTGTTGATGGTGTTAGAAATGAAGACGCTCGTTGGTACTACAACGATGGTCGTGAAGAGGGTCTGGTAGCTGGTAAGATCAAGAAGATCAAAGGCAAATATTATGGCTTCCGTCCGGACGATGGAGAAAAGGGTGGCGCAATGCTGAAAGGTTTGTGCGTACTTGAGATGGATGGCGAGAAGATCGTTAAAGTTATCGAAGAAGATATGGATTCTGACGATCTTGACAACTTCATGGATGGTGTAGATGCTGGTAACTACAGCGCAGATACCTATCTGTATTACTTCGGTGATGCTGACGCTGCTGATGCTGATGGCAATATGAAGACTGGTAATGTAACTGTTAACCTGTCTGGCGATACTTTCCAGTTCAAGTTCCGCAACAATGGTGGTTCTGAGAGCAGAGGTCGTGGTGTAACTGGTGTTGAGAAGGGCGACTACATCTATAAGTATGGTAAGAAGATTAAAGCTGATACTGAGGATAAGTACATCCTTGTTCATGCTACTGGCGATATCAATTCTACCAGTGCTGTAACTGTAGATGATTACGATGGTTCTGAGGTAAGAGCACTTCTTGGTCTGAGCAGGGGTCAGTCTAACGCAGACGACAAGGGTATGACCAATGTTCTGTATGGCTTTGGCACTGCATCCCAGGGCTGGTATCTTGTTAATACCAGTGGTAAGATTCAGACTGGCACCAAGACTGGTGTTAAAGATGGTGATGACTGGTACTGGTACATGTACAAAGACAACATCATTATGTACACCGACAGCAAAGACCTGAATGATGGTAAAGTTAATGGTAACACTGGTTACGGTAACCTGAAGAGTAACTGGAATAACAAAGACATCACTTCTGCTGGTATTGCTGCATACCTTGACTAATCAAAAATAGCAAAATACTATTTTATGGCGGGAACTTAGCTTCCCGCCATTTTTAGTGGGGCGATATAAATCAAGAAAGCTACTGCACAGAATAATCTATGTAGTAGCTTTCTTGGTTTATCTGATTTTTAAAAACTAAATTAATTAGCTTTCCTTAGCGCCAAAGTAGGTACGCCATGTGTTGCCTGTTAACTATTTTTTCTTGATCATGCAACGTTTTTTGAAAAACGCAATTCCATAACACAAGACCTGGTCATAGGCATCCTCGAATTCTTTCGCGTACATACGCTCATCGATTTGTCTGAGTGCCACATCACACTCGTCGGAAAGTTTTTGTGGGTTATCTGTATATTTTACTTCAAACACTGCTACTTGTCCATTTTCTGGAGCGCATACAATCACATCGCTGCGACCTTCGCCGTGTTCTTTGTTTGATTCCACAGAATAAGCGGCATCAGCAAAAATACCGGCAAAGAAAGCATGGTAAAAGTCTTCTTTGTAATCGTGATAACTGATGGTCTTTCGCAGTAATTTATTCATTTCCGAAGTCGCGGTTTCGCTATCTCCGCTCCAAATAGCATGGAATAAGGTCTTCCGATCCCAGGAACGAGCGATTTCATCAAACCACTTTTTGATGGTTGTTTCAAAAATCTCACGAATTTCGGCATTGGGGATGATGAGCAGCGATTCCGTCTTTTCTGGCAGCACAACTTCTGCCTGATCAAACAGCGCTTTTGTCAGATATCCAGTCAGGTACAAAACGCTCCATAAGTTATCCTCAGATGCATGAAGATAATCATAAGTCAAGTTTTCTTCCATTTTTTGAGTAATCGGCTGGTCAGAAAGCAGGGTTTCCAATTTTTTGTAATATTGCTTCCAGCATAATCAATAAACGAGCGGATAATCGCATTATCGCTTGTATTTTTCCAATAGCTTTCTGGAACTGCACTCGGATTTATCAGGAGATCGTGAACATAATTCGTAACATCCCATGGACAATAGACATCCAAATCTCCAAAATGATAACCGTCATACCATTGTTTGATTTCAGATGAATGGTTTTCTAATCCGGCATCACGGAGCAGCTTCTGAACATCTTCTTCTGTAAAACCAAAATATTCATTCAATCGATTTGAGGAAATACTATCTGAAACAAAGTTGTTTGTTCCTGTAAAAATGCTTTCTTTTGTAATCTTTAAACAACCGGTAATCACTGCAAACTTCAGGGACGGATTGTCTTTTAAAGCAGTGCCCATAATGGCTTTGATCACGTTTAACATTTCCTGATAATAGCCATTTGTGCTGGCTTTTGCGACCGGCACATCGTATTCATCCATCAATAAAATGACTGGTTTTCCTTAGTGGGTACAGAGTACCTTGGTGAGAAGCAGCAGGCTGGTTTTAATCTCAGCAAGAGAAGCGGAGCGGCTTACGATTTTTTGAAAGGTAATCTTATCGTATTCCGTTACCCGTTCACTGTCTAATAAAAAATCATACTGTTGAAATAAAAAAGAAAACATTGTTTCCAGCATTCCGTATGCATCCTGAAAATTCAAACCATCAGTATCTTTAAATGTAAAAAAGATGGTTGGCCACTGATTTAACCATTTTTCACAAATTCCTGTATATTGTCCAATATCTAGTTTTTCAAAAAATGGGCGGCTATCTTTTCGGATATCAAAGAAGCTTGCCAGCATACTCATCGCTAAAGTTTTTCCAAATCTTCTGGGACGTGTGATTAACGTCACTTCTGTACTTTCGGTTTGCAGTAATGTGGAAATCAGAGTGCTTTTATCAATATAGTAATAACCGTTTTTCTGGATTTTTTCAAAATCAGAAATGCCGACTGGGATATTGAGGTTTTTCATGAAAATGCAACACTCCCTTCTATACGTACTACGTATAGAATTATGATAACACGAAACAAATTCTCTCATAAGGCATAAAGCCTTGCCCGGGAAAAGAATCTTCCAATTTCACTTTCAGTCTTATATGAATTTGGATGGCTTTTTCGCGCTGTTGTTCCGATATAATGATAGAACGATATATTGCCTGTATCGATTGGATTTTCCATTCAAAGGCAATAACCTGTCGACTATTTCACAAAGGAGGAACTTCATGAAAGAAGAATTCAAAACGTACCTGATTGACCAGAATCTGTCCAAAAACACGATTACCTCGTATCTCTACGCGATTCAACAGTTCGAGGAAAAGTATGACAAGCTCAGCAAACAGAACCTGCGGGATTACAAAGTTTATCTAATTGAACATTACAAACCGCAGACAGTCAATCTTCGGATCCGGGCTATCAACTGTTATCTGGAAAGTATTGAGAAAAAGCAATGGAAATTGACATCCGTAAAAGTACAGCAAAAACCATTCCTCGAAAATGTGATTAGTGAAGCGGATTATTTGTATTTTAAGAATTGCTTGAAAAAAGATAATGAAATGTATTGGTATTTTGTGGTAAGATTTCTCGCTGCCACCGGTGCCCGGGTCAGTGAACTGGTACAGATAAAATGTGAACATGTTCGGATTGGATATTTGGATTTGTATTCTAAAGGCGGTAAGCTGCGCCGTATTTATATTCCATCGGCATTGCAGAAAGAAACGTTGAAATGGATGGAAGAAAGTAAAAAAGAAAGTGGTTTTCTCTTTTTGAATAAATATGGGGAGCTGATCACCGCCAGGGGGATTGCCATGCAGCTGAAGCATTTTGGCGCACGCTATGGTCTGGATCCGTCCGTTATTTATCCTCACTCTTTTCGTCACCGTTTCGCGAAAAGCTTTCTGGAACGCTACAATGACATAGCTATGCTAGCAGACCTGATGGGGCATGCCAGTATTGAGACAACCCGAATTTATTTGAGAAAGACCAGTACAGAGCAGCAGAATATCATCAATCAGATTATTGACTGGTAAGTTTTTTGCCAATCGGTTTTTCCTGTTCCTACTCTTCATTATACGGTGCCTATTCATTCGTTACAAGAGTACTGTTTCGCACTTTTCCCCTTCCCAATAATTTGCCTTATAGGAAGTATAATCGTCTCGTAATGCAATTTAGGAATTTCGTAGCAAATTCAAAAAAGTAAAAAGGAGAGTGCATTCATTATGAGAAAGCAGACTAAATTAGTTGCAGTTGCATCTGCAGCAGCTCTGTTAGCTATGGGTGGTGCAATGACTTCTTTCGCAGCTCAGGGTTGGGTTGAGGAAGATGGTACCTGGTACTACTATGACAAAGATGGCAGCAGAGTAGAGAACGAGTGGAAAAAATCTGGAGACAACTGGTTCTGGCTTGACGGCGAGGACGGCGGTGCAATGGCTACCGACAAACTCGTTGAGGATGACGACGATACCTACTATGTAGATGGTAACGGTGCTATGGTAACCAACACCTGGGTTAAAGTTGTTAACGAGGATCAGGACGATGATGATCCGGCTGAGTATCATTACTACTACATGCAGAAGAGTGGTAAAGCTTACAAGGCTTCTGACAATTCTAGCAATACCAAATTCCGTGTAATCGATGGCAAAAAATATGCTTTCGATAACGACGGTGTTATGCTGTATGGTTGGGTAACCAACGATGGCGAATTGTCTACTGGTGATGATGGCTGGGAAAACGCTAAGTACTATTGCGGCAGCTGGGAAGATGGCGCAATGAAGACTGGCTGGCAGAAAGTTACCGTTTACGATGACAAAGACGGTAAGGATGATGACTATGATTACTGGTTCAACTTCAAGTCTAACGGTGAGAAGAGAGCAAGCAAAGAAAACTGGAAGTCCAATGGTAAATACTACAGCTTCGATAGCCGTGGTGTTATGATTTATCAGTGGGCAGAGGTTGCAAGTATTTCTACTGGTACCACTGCTTCTGCTACTAACTGGCGTTATTACAACAGCCCAGAGGATGGCGCTCGCCAGACTAAGGGTTGGTTCAAAGTAGTTGCTGCTGGTACTGACACTGACAACACTTTCAGAGAGAACCTTAGTGATAGCGAACTGTTTGCTAAGAAACTGGCAGATGACGAGAGCGAGAGATGGTTCTACGCTGGTGATAAGGGCGTTCTGTATGTAGGCGAGATTAAGAGCATTAAGGGCAAGTACTACGGCTTCTGGCCGGAGGATGGTCAGGGTAAAGCTGGTTCTATGTTAACTGGTCTTTGCATCCTTGATATGAACTCTGATGGAACCATCGCAGCAGTAGTTGATGATGATATCGATTCTGACGCTATGGATGATATCCTTGATGGTAACTACACCAATAGCAATGCTTCTTACAACCAGAGCAACTGGGGCTCCAATATCTGCCTGTACTACTTCGGTAACAATGCAGATACTGATGGCTCTATGAAGACTGGTAACGTAACTGTTAAACTTGATGGTGATTCTTACAACTTCTACTTCCAGAAGACTGGTACTGCTAAGAGCGGTAAGGGTCAGGGTGTAACTGGTATCGATGATAAGAAGTACATCTACATGAATGGTTGCAGAGTAAAAGCTGACAGCGATGATAAGTATCAGCTGGTTCGTGTAAATCCGAACAATGCTGGTAGCACCAACGTTAACGCTTCTGGTGTTAAGGTTGAGAAAGTTGACAAAGATGACGCTATCTTAGTTATGGATAAGAGCTACGAGAACAAGGATAACGAGAATGTTAACTACGCTCAGCTGAATGATGCTAACTTATACCTTGTTAATACTAGCGGTAATGTTCAGAAGAACAAGACTGCCCTGAAAGATGGTAACGACTGCTACTACTATCTGGATGGTTATACCCCGAAGGTATACACCGACAACAAGACTCTGAGATCTGCAAATACTGATTCCAAGAAGGGTGAAGTAATTACCGATTGGAAGGGTCTTGTAAAGAAAGGTACAACTGCTTCTAAATAATTAGAGTTCGTTTTCTTTCAATTCAATCTATAAGACTGGCGACCACATAGAAAAGTGTGGTCGCCTTTCTTTTGAAACACGCTTTTAAACATAAAAAGGAAGCCAACACAAGGCTCAAAGTCTTGCATTGACTTCCTTTATTTGTCTGATTACCAGAAAACTAAAATTTATTTAGTAGTCTTTGCATCAAAGTAGGTGTGCCATCCGTTGCTCTTTAACTCATCGTAATCAGCAACATTCTTGTCATCAGCGTAGAACTTGATGTTATCTTTGTACATGAACCAGTACATATCGTAACCATCCTTGGTACCGGACTTGGTGCCAGTCTGGATTCTACCACTGGTATTTACAAGGTACCAACCTTCTGCTGCAGTACCGAATCCAGCATAACCCTTCAGGTTATCCTCATCGCTATCTTTCTTAGCAGCTAAGCTGAAGTCCTTAACACCACTGATAGTCTTGATGTCAGCATTGTCATAATCTACAACAGTTACAGCATTATCATTGATGTTACCAGAAGCATGTACTAAGATGTACTTCTCATCAGAATCAGCTTTAACCTTCTGACCATACTTGTAGATGTACTTGCCATCATCAACACCGTTTACGCCACGACCACGGCTGTCTGCGCTACCGGTCTTCTTGAAGTAGAACTGATAAGAATCACCATCCAGGTTGATGGAAACATTACCGGTCTTCATAGCACCATCGCTGTCCTGATCACCAGCATTGCCGAAGTAGTACAGATATACATTGGTATCTTTCTGAGCCTGAACGCCATAGGTGTCCATGAAGTCATCCAGATCATCAGAATCCATATCATCATTGATAACGCTAACGATCTTAGAACCATCCATCTCCAGTGCGCACAGACCAACTAACATACGACCACCCTTTTTGCCGTCATCCGGCCAGAAGCCATAGTATTTACCTTTGATCTTCTTGATCTCGCCGACTACAAGGCCTTCATCCTTGCTATCGGAATAGTACCATCTCTCAGACTCATCATCAGAATCCTTGGATGCGAAAGTGGTATCACTCTCATAGAAGCTGTTGTCCTCGGTAGGAGCTACAACCTTGAACCAACCCTTGGTTACACGAGCACCATCCTCTGGGCTGCTGAAGTATGCCCAGTTAGAAGCGGATGCAGAGTTGGAACCAGTTGCGGTTTCAGTCTCATACCACTGGTAAACCATTACACCACGAGTATCGAAGTGATAGTATTTACCGTTGCTCTTCCAGGTATCACTGGTATCTCCATGAGCACGTTTTTTACCATTGGATTTGAAGTTGAACCAGTAGTCGTAATCATCGTCCTTGCCATCCTCGTTATCATGAACGTTGATTTTCTGCCAGCCAGTCTTCATGGAACCATCTTCCCAGGAACCAAAGTAGTAGGTTACATCAGAACCAGACCACTCGTCCTCGCCGTTAGCCATGGTACCGGTCTCGGTTACCCAACCATACAGCATCTTACCATCCTCATCGAAAGCATATCTCTTACCGTCGATAACTTTCTTGCTTACGCTGCTGCCATCGCCTTTGTATGCTTTACCATTGGACTGCATGTAGTAGTAGTGATACTCAGCCGGATCATCATCATCATCCTGATCCTCGTTAACAACCTTAACCCAGGTATTGGTAACCATAACACCGTTGCCATCTACGTAGTAGGTGTTGTCATCATCCTCAACCAGTTTGTCGGTAGCCATTGCGCCACCTTCTTCGGAATCCAGCCAGAACCAGTTGTCTCCAGATTTCTTCCACTCGTCCTCTACTCTATTGCCATCTTTGTCGTAGTAGTACCAGGTACCATCTTCCTCAACCCAACCCTGAGCTGCGAAAGAAGTCATAGCACCACCGATAGCTAACAGAGCTGCTGCAGATGCAACTGCAACTAATTTAGTCTGCTTTCTCATAATGAATGCACTCTCCTTTTTACTTTTTTGAATTTGCTACGAAATTCCTAAATTGCATTACGAGACGATTATACTTCCTATAAGGCAAATTATCAATAGTTTTTTACATTTTTTCCACGTTTAAGAATAAATGCAATTCTATGTAACTGCTTCTGGAAGTTTCCATCTCTCCATCACAATGACAGTATAATATAGTTTTTTTTGAAATGCTATAACGAAACCCTAAGCGTTTTCTTACGAAAATCTTACGGAAGTTATAGTTTTTGCGAAATATGTATTAATATTAGTACAATTTTATTTGTGGGGTATACGGCTGTCTGGCTTTGTGCTATATTGTTCATATATTTCTATTTTAAATTATTTTTGAACAGTTTTTATGGATTATGGAGGATTTTTTCATGGATCGGATCGGTTTAATCTGCCGTTATATAAAGGAAGATCCGCGCTCTACGCAGCGGGATCTGGCACAAAAAACAGGATTTTCTGTTGGTACGGTAAACACGTTAATTAAAGAGGCGATGCAGCAAAGGCTGATTGCCCAGGGCAAGAGCGTTGCCGGTACCTATGAGCTGACCGGCGCAGGGGATGCATTTCTGAAACAGTTCAGGGTAGACGGTGCGCTGATTATTGCCGCAGGATTTGGTTCCCGTTTTGTACCGCTGACGTTTGAGACCCCAAAAGGACTTCTGGAGGTATTTGGGGAACGAATGATTGAGCGGCAGATCAAACAGCTGCACGAAGTGGGGATTACGAACATTACCATTGCAGTTGGATATTTAAAGGAGAAGTTTGAATACCTGATCGATAAATACCAGGTGAAGCTGCTCTACAATCCGGAATACGCTGCCAAGAATACGCTGACCACGATCTACCGGGCGCGCCAGGTTCTTGCCGGAAAAAATATGTACATTCTCTCTTCCGACAACTGGCTGCGCGACAATATGTTCCACGCGTATGAGTGTGGTGCCTGGTATGCTTCTTCTTATATGGAAGGGAACACTTCGGAGTGGTGTCTTTCTTATAATAAGAAAGGACGCATCACCCACGTGGAAGTCGGCGGACACGATTCCTGGGTCATGTACGGACCGGTGTTCTTTTCCAAAACGTTTTCGGAACAGTTTTTGCCTCTGCTGGAACAGTACTACCAGACTCCGGGCACGGAAGAGTTTTACTGGGAGAATGTGCTGATCGAGCATCTGGATGAACTGGAGATGGACATCAACCGCCAGCCAGAAAATCAGATTTATGAGTTTGAAAACCTGGAGGAACTGCGTCAGTTTGATCCACGTTACCAGAATCATTCAGATAACACGGCACTGGAGCTTGTCTCCCGCGTATTTGAGGTGCCGGAATCGGAGATCCACGATATCCGCTGCCTGAAATCCGGCATGACGAATAAATCTTTCCTCTTTCAGCTGCAGGGACGGCATTATATCTGCCGCATTCCGGGACCTGGTACGGAACTGCTCATCAACCGTAAGGAAGAGGCGGATGTGTACCGCGCCATTCAGCCGCTGAAGATTTCGGAGCACATCATCTACATGAATGGTGAAACCGGATATAAAATTGCGGAATACTATGAAGGTGCCCGCAATTCCCGTGCCGACAGCTGGGAGGATGTGGCTGCGTGCATGAAGGTCTTGCATAAACTGCATGAATCGAAGCTGACCGTGGACCATGAATTCAATATCAGGGAGCGGATTGCTTTTTATGAGGGGCTTTGCGCGGCTCATGGCGGCACCTTGTTTGAGGATTACGCGGTGGTCCGCAGCCATATGAATGAATTGATGGACCAACTAGATGCACTGAACCGCCCGAAAGTGCTTTCCCATATCGACAGCGTGGCAGATAACTTTCTGTTTTTGCCGGACAGTTCCGTGCGGCTGATTGACTGGGAATATTCCGG
Source organism: Clostridium sp. OM02-18AC (assembly GCF_003481825.1). Classification (GTDB taxonomy): domain Bacteria; phylum Bacillota; class Clostridia; order Lachnospirales; family Lachnospiraceae; genus Brotaphodocola. The sequence continues at coordinate 55,566 of NZ_QULW01000023.1, forward strand.
TATGTGCGACCCGCTCATCGACATCAGCATGTGCGCCATCTACTCTTATTACGATGAGGACGCTGTAGAAAAGCTGATGGAGATCTACTTTGACCGGGAACCGGAGGCTGTGGAACGGAAAATCATCTACTCTTACATTGCGCTCGGCGGCTTTTTGTGGGCGCTGTGGGCGGTATACAAAGCATCGCTTGGGGAGGAATTTGGCGAGTATACGCTGATCATGTACCGGTACGCAAAGCAGTATTATAAAAAGGTTTGTTTATTGTAAGAAAAATGTTACCAGTTTCCATCATGCCTATGCTATAATCGATTTATCGGAGGATTGCCGCCGCGTGTTGCGCTGCGCAATCCTGTATTGTACGAAACAGGAGGAACGGTATGAAACATACAAAGAAATTAACCGCAGCCGCACTCGCCGGAATGCTCGGTGCCATGAGCCTGTTTTCCAGCGTAACTGCGTACGCCGCGACTGGCTGGCAGCAGAGCGGCAGTACCTATTACTATTATGATGCAAATGGGGAATTGCACAAGGGTTGGCTGAACACGGACAATGGCTACTACTATCTGAACTTATCTACCGGCAAGATGACCGTTGGCTGGCTGAAGATCAATAACAAATGGTACTACTTCCAGGGCAATGGTGTTATGGCGACCGGATGGGTGAAGGATAACGGCAAGTACTATTACATGCTGACCGACGGCACCATGCACACAGGCTGGGTCAGCATCGACAATAACTACTATTATCTATCCGACAGTGGCGCCATGGCGACCGGATGGGTGAACATGGACAATGGCTGGTATTACTTTGACCCGGATAACGGCACATGCACTGTGAACAGTGCCCGGGCGATCAAGGACAGCTGGTACATGTTTGGCAATGACGGAAAGATGCTTACTGGCTGGCAGCAGGTGGACGGCGCTTACTACTATTTCCACACCGACGGCAAAATGCTGATCGGATGGCTCAGTGACGGCACCAACGACTACTACATGGATCCGGCAAATGGACGCATGTCAACCGGATGGAAACAGATTGAGAATTCTTATTACTATTTTAATAACTCCGGTCACAAGCTCACCGGATGGATCCAGATTAACGGAACTTACTATTACTTAAATCCGTCAGATAAAGGTCGCATGGCAGCAAACACAACGTTAAAGATCGACGGAGTTTCCTATAGTTTTGCTGCGAACGGCGCATGTATGACGAGTAATGGGAATGCACTGAATGGAAGCAATCCTTCCAACAATACAACCCCGGGCAACAGTTCTTCCGGCAGCTCTGCTCCGGGCTCTGTTACAAACACAGCAACAGGCGGTGTTACACCAGGCAGCACCAATCCTACTGTCAGCAACGCTGCTTCCACACCGGGAAGTTCTTCTTCCAATAACAACAGCAACAATGAGTACGTTGCCTCGGGTCCGGCTACCGGCAAGAATGATCCGAGTTTTAACGGAAGCACGGTAAATTCATCCAGCAATAACACCTCTCCGGGTAGCAGCAACAGCAATTCCAGCTCTGGCAACTATGTTCTGCAGGTCGGACTGACAACCGGACCAAGACCGTAATTTTTTTGCGGGCGGGGAAAATGGAAACAGTATCATTTCCATTCTTCCCGCCCTTTACTTATCACTGTTTGCATAGACATCTAGGAAAGCTTCACGGATTGTGGGAAATCTGTGAAAAATTTTTACATTTTTCGAAAATCACTGTTCAAACGTAAGGCTTTCGTATATAATGTTATCTGTTTTCGGCACAAATGCCGGAGCGCGGATCAGAAAGAATCGTCCGTCAGAAAGCAATAGGGGAGCAGATTGCGATCAGCCTCTGTGTTGCCGACTGACAAGCAGAATACAGGAGGAAAGAACCATGATGAAATTTTGGAAAAAGGCATTTCTTGCAGCTGCAGGCTGCACCATTCTTTTATGCGGATGCACTAAGAGCAACATTGTACAGCCGGAAGAACAGACAGAAGGACCGGACTTTAATATCTATAACAACATTCAGTTGGATATGGATCAGTTTCACGATGAGGTGAACGAAACTTACCTAGACGAAAATGATTACCCAATGGCTGACACGATCGACTTCACGATTGATGAGGACAACGCCCTGGTGGATCTTACGATTGTAGTGAAAGATGGTACCAGCGGAGCAGACGCAGCAGCATATGCAAGTGAAGTCATTAAAGGAATCAACGATGAGGCAGCTGTTCAGGATTACAGCTATGGAGAATCCGGAGAGGATACGTTCGGCGGATTTTTCCAGGACCGCAAGATCAACTTAAAGATTTATGAGAAGAGCGCATATGAATCGAATGGGGATCCGATGTATGAAACGGAGATTCCAGAAGATACGTATATGACGTTTGATATTCAGTAGTTTTGCTACCATAAAATACGATATTATACTATTACAGATCGAACACGATCAATCAAAACAATGACAGAAAAAGGAATCTGCCATCAGCAATCGGCAAATTCCCCAGTCAAAAAGTGGCAATCGCATTCCGTTTCATGCGATTGCCACTTTTTCTATTTTTACATCATTTTAGGAAAAGAACAATCTGTTCACTGCACTAAAGATAGCGCGGATCGAGGATCTGGTGATGTTGGAGCTTACGCCGACACCGTAGGTCACTCTGCCGCTGTCCTTATCCATTAAGTGGATGTAGGATGCTGCCTCTGCATTAGAACCGGAGTTCAGTGCGTGCTCGTTGTAGTCCAGAACCTTGATCTGGATGCCAAGTGCTTCTTCCAGACCGCGCTGTACAGCATCGATCGGACCGTTGCCGACACCCTCGAAGGTCTTCTCCATGCCGTGGTCGGTATAGGTAACCTTGGCAAGCGTTGCAAACTCGCCATCGGAAGACTCGGTATCGGTGATCTGGCACTTGCGGAAGTGGATCGGCTCTTTCTTGTCTAAGTAATTCTTGCGGAACTCTTCCATGATCTGCTCCGGAGCAACCTCACCCTGCTGCTCGGAAATCTTCTGAATGACGTCTGCAAATTCTTTGTGCATGCCCTTCGGCAGTTTGAAACCGTAGAACGTATCCATAACGAAGGCCACACCGCCCTTTCCGGACTGGCTGTTGATACGAACGATTGGCTCGTACTGTCTGCCGATGTCGGACGGATCGATCGGAAGGTACGGAACCTCCCAGTACTGGCCGTTTCTCTCGTGCAGAGCCTGCAACCCTTTGTTGATGGCATCCTGATGGGAGCCGGAGAATGCGGTGAATACCAGCTTTCCTGCATACGGATGGCGCGGGTCGATGGTCATCTTGGTGCAGCGCTCGTATACTTCTGCGATCTCGCGGACATTCTCGATCTCCAGCTTCGGGTCGATGCCCTGGGAGAACATGTTGTAAGCAATGTTTAAGATATCGACATTACCAGTACGCTCGCCGTTTCCGAATAGGGTTCCCTCGACACGGTCTGCGCCTGCAAGCAGTGCCAGCTCCGTTGCTGCCACGCCGGTGCCGCGGTCGTTGTGCGGGTGAACGCTTAAGATTACGCTGTCGCGGTTCTTGAAGTGTTTATCCATCCACTCGATCTGGTCTGCGTATACGTTCGGAGTGTTCATCTCTACGGTAGACGGCAGGTTGAAGATGATCGGCTTCTCTGGTGTTGCCTCGCCCCAGGTATCCTGAACAGCGGTGCAGACCTCCAGTGCGTAATCCAGCTCAGTGCCGGTGAAGCTCTCCGGAGAGTACTCTAACATCAAGTCACCATCGTAGTCTTTTGCGTATTTCTTGACTAACTCGGTTCCCTCGATTGCGATCTGCTTGATCTCTTCCTTATTTTTGTGGAAGACAACGTCACGCTGTAAGGTAGAAGTAGAGTTGTAGATATGAACGACCACTTTCTTGATGCCCTGGATGGCCTCAAAGGTTCTCTTGATGAGGTGCTCACGGCACTGTACCAGAACCTGCACGCGGACATCGTCCGGGATGAGCTTGCGCTCTACCAACTGTCTTAAGAAGTCATACTCGATCTGGGATGCTGCCGGGAAACCGATCTCGATTTCCTTAAGGCCCAGCTTTACTAACATGTTGAAGAACTCGATCTTCTCTTCTACTACCATCGGCTCTACCAGTGCCTGGTTGCCGTCACGTAAGTCTACGCTGCACCAGATCGGTGCTTTCTCGATTTCCTTGTTTGGCCACTCGCGCTCCGGGTAGTGGATGACCGGGTTTCTTTTGTATTTCTTGATATTTAACATCATGCTTTTCCTCCAATTTGTTCGTTGTCCGTGGCAGTCTCTGCTTTAGGTTTGCGCTGCCATTGTTTTTACAGGTTGCTTCTCGTATTCATGTCCTCGCTCAGCCCATAACGGGCAGTCGCTCAATCACGCCGTAGAAGCGGACAATGAACAATATTGATCCTACTGATTCAGCCCCATCTTTCATCATTCCTTTTTTGAAAATTTGATACGTTAAGGTGTATTTTATCACAAATAACAAGGGGTGGCAAGTGCCGGAAAACACTTACCTCCCCTTATATAAATATTACGCTTTGGATGTGTCATTTTTTCTCTGCAAATATCAAAATTTCTTTCGCAGATTTCTCTTTCGCGCCAAGTGCATTCTCCCACTTTTCTGCCTGAACATAACGCTTATGTGAACTACATCGGCAATTGAATTACCGAGCATCTGATTACAAAGCATAGCTCCATAGTTTCAGGGGTGCGTCCATGACACCCTTACTGCTACCCAGGTGGGTTACACAGCTAC
>NZ_QULW01000024.1 GCF_003481825.1 Clostridium sp. OM02-18AC
TTTCTTTCATACACATAGTATACTATCATACAGAAGGAAACGCAAGCAAAATCGAACAAGCTTTCGATTTTGCTTGCGTTTCAGACGCTTTCATCTCGGCAATTGAATAACCAAGGATTCCCGCTTGTTAACCTAAAAAATGAAAAAAGGACTGAACAAAACTGTTCAATCCTTGATTCTAAGCCATTTCTAATTAGTTCTCTACAGAAACGATCTCTTTCTTGTTGTAAGAACCACAAGCCTTGCAGACTCTGTGAGGCATCATCAGAGCGCCGCACTTGCTGCACTTTACTAAATTCATAGCGCTCATTTTCCAGTTAGCTCTACGTTTGTCACGTCTTGCTTTGGAAGATTTATTCTTTGGGCAGATAGACATGGTTTACACCTCCTTAAACTTTTGAAATAAATCCTGGATTACTGACATTCTTGGGTCAGGCGAACTCCGGTCACAGGAACATTCCATGTGATTAAGGTTCGCACCACATCTATTGCAAATTCCTTTGCAGTCTTCCCTGCATAATACCTTCATAGGCAGATTAAGCAATAGTTCGTTACTGAGCAACCGGTCTACATCCAGATTATAGCCGCTTACATAGGGCTGTTCATCGAGATCTTCTGTACGCTCGCTTTCGGTCTTCTCCATATCCAGTTCTTCGTCGAATTCCAGTTCAAAAAGAATGTCGACCGGCTCCAAGCATCTGTCACATGGCATCTGCAGGGTTACCTGCGCGTTGCCGGTGAGAAGAAGCTTCTTATCACCAAGATTGCGGATATGCAGCTGGACCGGACTGCGGGATACGATGTCGTATGCATCCTTGCTGGTGCAAAGCTGGTTTATATCGATATCGCACGTATAGTCTTTCTCTTTTCCGTCTACGGAAAACAGCTCTGTCAAATTAATAAGCATATTAGTCTCCTAATACGCACCTGTGTAATTATACACAGGTGCGCCGGCTTTGTCAACAAATATTTTAATTTTTTCAAAAACCAAATTATGCCTCTACCAGTCTCTTGGTCTCTCTTGCGATTGCAAGCTCTTCGTTGGTCGGGATCAGCATTACTTTGACTTTGGAATCTGCTGCGGAAATAACAGCGTTCTTTCCTCTTACATCGTTAGCCTGGTCATCGATCTTCACGCCAAGGTAGCCTAAGTACTCGCAGATAGCCTTTCTGCCTGCCTTATCGTTCTCGCCAACACCTGCGGTGAATGCGATTGCATCTACGCCGTTCATTGCTGCGGTGTAAGCACCGATGTATTTTGCTACACGGTAAACGAATGCATCCAGAGCTACTGCTGCTAAGTGGTTGCCCTCTTCCTTTGCCTTCTCGATATCACGGAAGTCGCTGGAGATGCCGCCGCTCATGCCAAGTACACCAGACTTCTTGTTGAGGATGTTTAATACCTCGTTGACGTCCTTGCCCTCTTTGTTGCAGATGAACTGTACAACAGCCGGATCGATGTCACCACTTCTGGTACCCATGATCAGACCCTCAAGAGGAGTAAGACCCATACTGGTATCTACGCATTTGCCGCCGATGGAAGCAGATACGCTTGCGCCGTTTCCTAAGTGGCAAACGATAACCTTTGCATTTTTCGGATCCAGTCCGCCGAACTTGATAGCCTCGCCAGATACGAACATATGGCTGGTGCCGTGGAAACCGTAACGACGGATGCTGTATTTCTCATAGTACTCGTGCGGGATTGCGTACAGATAAGCCTTCTCCGGCATAGCCATACCAAATCCGGTATCCCATACTGCTACGTTTGGCTTGCCCGGCATAGCTGCCTCAGCTGCCTCGATACCCATTAAGTTAGCCGGGTTATGCAGCGGTCCAAGATCAAAGCACTCACGGATTACTTTCTTAACGTCATCGTTTACAACGATGGACTCGCTGTACTTGGTACCAGCGTGCAGTACGCGGTGACCGATTGCTGCGATCTCATCGGTGCTCTTGATTACGCCGTGCTCGGCATCCTGAAGAGCTTCCATAACCATCTCGATTGCAACGGTGTGGGTCGGCATGTCTCTCTCTACGACATATTTGTCCTTGCCAGCCGGCTGATGGGTAAGCTTGGAGCCCTCGATACCGATTCTCTCGCACAGACCTTTTGCGATTACACTCTCATCGGTCATGTCGATCAGCTGGTACTTTAAGGAAGAGCTTCCGCAGTTGATAACTAAAATCTTCATAATGTGATATTCTCCTATAATACTTAACTTAAATTACTGGTTCTGGCACTGTACTGCGGTGATTGCAACAACACCTACGATATCGTCAGCAGAGCAGCCTCTGGACAGATCGTTAACCGGCTTTGCAATACCCTGGCACATCGGGCCATAAGCCTCTGCCTTGCCAAGTCTCTGAACCAGCTTGTAACCAATGTTTCCTGCATCCAGATCCGGGAATACCAGAACGTTTGCATGACCTGCAACCTTGCTGTCTGGAGCTTTGGAAGCGCCAACTTCCGGAACGATTGCTGCATCAAGCTGAAGCTCGCCGTCCAGTGCAAGCTCCGGAGCCATCTCCTTAGCCAGCTTGGTAGCCTCTACAACTTTGTCAACATCCGCATGCTTTGCGGAACCCTTGGAAGAATGGGACAGCATAGCAACCTTCGGCTCTTCGCCGGTCAGCATCTTGAAGCTCTCTGCAGAAGATACTGCGATTGCTGCTAACTCTTCCGGATTCGGATTCTGGTTCAGACCACAGTCTGCAAATACGAAAGTACCATTGCTGCCAAGATCACAGTCCGGAACTTCCATTAAGAAGAATGCGGATACCAGCTTGGTGCCCGGTTTGGTCTTGATCACCTGCAGGCACGGACGAAGGGTGTTTGCGGTAGAGTGGCAGGCACCGGAAACCATACCGTCAGCATCGCCATTCTTGATCATAAGGCAGCCATAGTAAGCGTAATCGCTTAAGATGGTCTCTTTTGCTTTCTCAGGAGTCATGCCTTTGGACTTTCTCAGCTCAACGAACAGGTCGATATACTCCTGTGTCTTCTCGTAAGTCTGCGGATTGATGATCGTAGCACCGGATACATCCAGTCCCTCGCTGTGAGCGCCGATATCCTCCGGAGTACCGATGATAACAAGGTTTGCAAGACCCTCTTTCAGAATCTTCTCTGCAGCGACCCAGGTTCTGCGGTCCATGGACTCAGGCAGTACAATTGTTTTTTTATCTGCCTTTGCTTTGGCTTTGATTACATCAATAAATCCCATAATAATACCCCTTTCATGATTTAATGCATATAGTCTTATTATATACGGATTAAAAAGCAAAAGACAAGCTGTATTTTGTATTTTTTTGCACTTTTTGTAAAACAATGAAAGGGGATTTTTCCAAAGTCCTTCTCAAAAACCTGAATCTGCATCCGTTGCAGATCAGAGTGCCTTATGATATGATTGCTTGTATTAACCGGTAGAAAAATTTCTCCAAAAACAGAAAGGATCCTGAAGTCATGTTTCCAGTCAAAGTCGCAGGCATCATTGCCGAATATAACCCATTCCACAACGGTCACCATTACCAGATTCAGGAGCTTCGCCGCCTGACCGGTGCAGACTACGTGGTCGTTGCCATGAGCGGAGATTTTGTCCAGCGGGGAGAACCTGCCATCTTTGATAAATATACCCGTACCCGCATGGCTTTATGCGGCGGCGCAGACTTAGTCGTGGAACTGCCGGTCCTGTTTGCCACCTCCAGCGCGGAGGATTTTTCCTCCTGCGGCGTGGCACTGTTAGAGAAACTTGGCGTCGATCTGCTTTGTTTTGGAAGCGAATCCGGCAATTTAAACAAGCTGCAGAATGCTGCGGAAATTCTGGTTGAGGAGCCGGAGGCATGGAAAATGCTTTTCAAAGAGCATCTAAAAAAAGGAGAAACCTACCCCACAGCCCGCAGTCTTGCCACAACCGAATACACCAAAGACCCGGAGCTTGCCGCGCTTCTTTCCTCCCCCAATAATATCCTCGCGATCGAGTATTTAAAGGCGTTGAAAAAACGAAACAGTTTGGTCACACCAGTCACCATACAAAGACAGGGAGCCGGATATCATGACGTACAATTGGAGCAGGATGAACCACGCCGCAGCGCACCAGAAAGTTCCACATCTGGTTCTGCTTCTCACCGGATTCCTATATCCAAAGCAAGACAAAATGATGCAACGCCGGCAGACACGCATTTTTTCGCATCTGCCTCTGCCATCCGAAGTCTGATCCAGAACAACGACTTTGATTCAGACGCCATCACAGAGAAGCTCCGTTCCCAGATCCCTGCTGCCGCCCTCTCTGCCCTCATTTCCGAAGGCGCACTGGACGCCCCGGTCTTTCCGGACGATCTGACAACGCTTTTGAATTTCCGTCTTCTTTCCCTGACGCAGGAGCAAAAAGGGTTCAGCACATTTTCCGATCTGTCCCCGGAGCTGGCTTCGCGTCTCACAAAGCAGGTGTTGCAGTTTCGTTCCTATACAGAACGAATCGACCACTTAAAAACCAAAGGCTACACCTACACCCGTATCAGCCGGGCGCTGCTGCATCTGCTCCTTGGCATTACCAGTGAACAGGTTTCGCATGCACGTGCGCTGGATTATGCACCGTATGCCCGCATTCTGGGGTTCCAAAAGTCCTCTGCTTTGCTTCTGTCCCACCTGCGTGAAAAGAGCCAGATTCCGCTGATCACCAAAACTGCCAATGCAGGAAAGCTTCTCACACCGGATGCCCTGGCCATTTTAGAAACGGACTTTTTTGCATCTCATCTCTATCAGGCAATACTGGCTGGTAAAGGGCGTCAGATCCGCAACGAATACACAAAATCGGTGATTATCGTGTAAAATGAAAAATCCGTCGCAGTCCCATAACCGCAGCGGATTTTTCTCTTTATTGTTATCGTTTATTTTTAGCTTTCATCAGCCTTTTCGTTCTTATCCTTGCCAAGAATTTGATACAACGTCGGTTCGATATGCAGAAACTCCAGGATCTGCTGAATTTCCTTTTCGTTGTGCTTTGGTTTTCCCTCATACACAGCCCGCAGAAGGATATTCTTCGGCGTGTGCTCCATATCGATAAATTCCAGGATCTGGGTACGGTAGCCCTGCTGCTCCAACAGCTCGGCACGGAGCGCATCGGTATAGAGTGCAGCCATCCGCTCTTTAATGAGCCCATAATGCAGCACCGGCTCCATCAGATCGTTTTTCATCTGCTTATTCAGTTCGTGCTGGCAACACGGCACCGACAGGATCACCTTTGCGCCCCAGCGCACGGCCTTCTCCAGTGCATAATCAGTCGCAGTGTCACACGCATGCAGGGTCACAACCATATCAACATGGTCCACTCCTTCATAGGAAGCAATGTCGCCATGGTAAAACTTCAGATTGTCATACCCATAATGCTCGGCCAGCTTCCCGCAGTGGCTGATGACATCTTTTTTCAAATCCAGACCGATGATGCGGATCGGATAGCCTTTCATCTCATGCAGATAGTAATACATAGCAAAGGTCAGATACGACTTTCCGCATCCAAAATCGATGATGACATTTTCCCTGGTCTTATCCAGCTTTGGCAGGATATCCTCGATAAACTCCAGGAACCGGTTGATCTGGCGGAATTTGTCGTAACGGCTTTTTACGATCTTTCCATCCTGCGTCTGCACACCAAGATCGACTAGAAACGGCACCGGATGTCCCTCCGGGATCACATACCGTTTCTGGCGGTTGTGCTGCAGTTTTTCAAGCAGTTCGGGCGGAAGGCTCGCAGCTGACGGCTTGGTCTTGGCATTTTCCGGTTTGGCCTTCCCTGCTTCCGGCTTGCCGTTCGCCTCTCCAGCCTGTATCTTCCGTTCTCTGGACTGCAGCGCCGCCTTTTCTGCCTGCAGCTTTGTTTCTCCTGCCTGCATCTTTACCGGAGGATTTTTTCTGGTTTTCACAGTCATGGTGCCCTTTTTGCTGACCAGTACCGTGGCGCTTCCCAGTTCCGACAAAACTTCCGCCTGTTTAAAGGTGCCGGAAAGCATGTCGCCTAAATAGCTTTTCAGTTCTTGTGCACCCAGATTTTTGTGAAATGCCTGGGTTTTTGTAAATTCTTCTGCCTGAAAGACCAGTGCGCCCTTGATGAGCATAGGGCGCACTTTTACTTTCTGCAGATGATCTTTTTCGGCCGGATTGCTTAAGACAAGCTGGTTCAGCCGCTCATTGATAAAATAGTCCAGCATGGACGTTAACGTTTCTTTTGCCATAATTTAAAATCATTCCGTGTTTCTGCAGCCAATGCTGCTCACACACAAGGTCAATCACCTGCAGTTATAGACAGGTTCTGTTATTAGTTCTTAAAGCTGTGGATCGGAGCCGGGATACGGCCGCCGCGGGTTACAAATTTCTCGCAGGAATATTTGTTTACCGGCATAACCGGAGCATAGCCCAAAAGACCGCCAAACTCTACCGTATCGCCCACGGTCTTTCCGATGACCGGGATCAGGCGGACTGCAGTAGTCTTCTGGTTGATCATGCCGATGGCTGCTTCATCTGCAATAATTCCTGCAATGGTCGTTGCCGGGGTATCACCCGGAATCGCGATCATGTCAAGACCTACGGAGCAGACACAGGTCATCGCCTCCAGCTTTTCAATCGTTAAAGCACCTAAGGATACGGCATCGATCATGCCCTGGTCCTCACTGACCGGGATAAATGCGCCGCTTAAGCCGCCCACATAGGAGGATGCCATGACACCGCCCTTTTTCACCTGGTCGTTTAACATCGCCAGTGCTGCTGTGGTTCCCGGTGCGCCTACACGCTCCAGACCGATTTCCTCCAGGATTTCCGCAACGCTGTCACCAACCGCCGGGGTCGGAGCCAGGGAAAGGTCGATGATGCCAAACGGAACACCAAGACGCTTGGAAGCTTCCTGTGCAACCAGCTGTCCGACACGGGTAATCTTAAATGCCGTCTTTTTGATGGTCTCACAGAGCACTTCAAAGTTCTCGCCACGTGCCTTTTCCAGTGCTACTTTTACAACACCAGGACCGCTGACGCCGACGTTGATGATCGCATCAGCCTCGGTCACACCGTGGAATGCGCCAGCCATGAACGGGTTATCGTCTGGCGCATTGCAGAATACGACCAGCTTTGCGCAGCCCAGGGAGTCATCTTCCCTGGTTGCCTCGGCCGTTTCTTTCACGATCTCGCCCATCAGGCGCACTGCATCCATGTTTAAACCGGTCTTGGTCGAGCCGACATTAATGGAGCTGCACACGCGCTCTGTCTGCGCCAGTGCCTGCGGAATGGAGCGGATCAGGTTTTCCTCAGCCGGGGTCATACCTTTGGAAACCAGTGCAGAGTAGCCGCCGATAAAGTTGACGCCAACTTCTTTTGCCGCTTTATCCAGTGTTTTTGCAATGGTCACAAAATCCTCCGGCTTTTTGCAGGCGCAGCCGCCAACCAGAGCGATCGGTGTTACCGAGATGCGCTTATTTACGATCGGTACACCGAAATCCCGCGCAATCTCTTCTCCGGTAGAAACCAGATTTTTCGCGTAGGTGGTAATTTTCTTGTAGATTTTCTCATTCAGGGCCTGCAGATCATCGTCACAGCAGTCTAACAGGCTGATTCCCATGGTAATGGTCCGAACATCCAGTTTCTCATGCTCGATCATATTGTTGGTTTCGATTACTTCAAACATATTCAGCATGGCTGTATCCTCTTTTCTTCCGTCTTGGAATCACCGGGATGCTCTGTTGGCATCCATCCGGTACTGTCCGCATTTCATTAAATACGGTGCATCTTGGTAAAGATTTCTTCGCGCTGGCACTTGATGGCTACGCCGATCTCCTCACCGACTTTTTCCAGTTCTGAAGCAATCTCGTCAAAAGAGCCTGTTGCATGCTCCATATCTGCGATCATCATCATGTTAAAATAATCCTGTACGATCGTCTGGGAAATATCCAGGATATTGACCTGTTTTTCTGCCAGATACGTACATACTCTTGCAATGATTCCTACGGTGTCTTTTCCTACAACTGTGATAATTACCTTGCTCATGTGGCTATCCTCCGTTTGTATAAAAGTATTTATGATCTACAGATTGATAATCTGCGACATTTCATCGCGTTTTGCAACCTCGATTGGAAAATCCTTCGCCTTGTATGGAGTATCCCCCTGATCAATTTCAAAGCGCACCGTCTCATAGGCGAGCGCCTCATAATTATTTTCCTTGCTTAAATGACCAAGCAAAATATGTTTTAATTTATCATTTAGAATATAGTTCAAAAGCCTTCCAGCATTCTCATTGGACAGGTGCCCATGATCCCCCAAAATACGGCGCTTTAAATAGTATGGATAAGGCCCTGTTTCCAGCATGTTCACATCGTGGTTGGCTTCTAAAAGAAGCGCATCCAGATCCTTTAAATGGTCGATGGTATACTGGTCAAAATGGCCGATATCGGTTGCCACCGCCACGTTTTTTTTCTCATGGCTCACCCGGTAAGCTACCGGATTTGCCGCATCGTGGTGGATGGAAAACGGTTCCAGTGTCAGGTCACCGATCTCAAAATCTGCATCTGGCAGGACCGGATGCAGAAGTTCCTTCGGATATTCCCCTAATTTGGTATTGGCAGCTACCTCTCTGAGTGTTTCTTCTGTTCCATAGATCGGCACATGATGTTTCCGTGCAAGCACCCCAAGTCCCTTAATGTGGTCGGAATGCTCATGCGTGATCACAACGCCGTTCAGTTCGGAGCCCTTAAGGCCAATCTCATTTAAGCCCTGCTCAATACGCTTGTTGCTGATTCCTGCGTCAACCAGGATATGCGTGTTCTCAGAACCCACATAAATGCAGTTTCCGCTGCTGCCGCTGGCAATACTTACTAATCTCATTGGTATGTTTCCTTATCTTTCTGCCGCGGCATCCGGCGGCATCTGTTTTCCCTGTTGTTTGATCTGGTCAAACATCTGACGGATCTGTTTTCTGGCATCATCGATTGGCCCACTGTTGTCGATCACGAAATCTGCCAGTTTTCCAAAGCGGCTCCGGTCTGCCTGGTTTTTCATGATATCCAGGCATTTTTTCCGGGAATAACCGCGGTTTTCCATCAGACGCCGGATACGGACTTCGTCCTCCGTGTCTACGTATACAAGATACTGGCAGATGTTGCGGCTGCGTTCATCGAACAATGCTGCCTCAACCACTACCAGATCTGCATGACTTTCCCGGATCCGACACCGGATCTCGTTCCAAGTCAGCGGATGGATCAGGGCATTCACCCGCTTTAAGGCTTCTGGATTTCCGAAGATCCGGTCCGCAAAGCGTTTCCTATCCAGCGTCCCATCCGGATTTAAGATTTCTTTTCCAAACAGACTTACCAGTCCGGTAAGTCCGGGTTGACCGGGTTCTTCCAGTTCCCGCGCCACAAGATCTGCCTGGATCACCTGCGCGCCGTAATCTTCGGAAAACAGCTCAAGGATCCGGCTTTTTCCGGCTCCTACTCCGCCGGTGAGGCCAAGTACCATCATATTAGTTGCCCATCTTCTCTCTCATTTTGGTTTCATGCTGCTGCAGAAGGGATAACAGAAGCTGTTTGGAAATACTGATATTTTCGCCATACGGGTTGATGACAAAACCCTTCAGATCATTCACCTGGCGGATCAGGATATTTCCGAAATCTTCCATGGTCATGATCAGTGCCTGATCATGGCTGCCATCCTCATTCCACTTGGAATATTCATCCATATCGGTAAATGCAAGATAGTATTTATCTCCCTGTGTATTCGTGATCTCCTCAAAACGGATCCAGGTAGACGGACCTTTTTTCTCCGTCAGGATCGTCTGCTTCTGGATTGGAGAAAGCAGATGTGCTTCCATTAAGGCTGCAGCCATATGGCTGCGGGTCAGGAAATCGTCGTGTTTTAAGACTTCCTGGAGTGCTGCTACCAGCTTTGGATTCTTGACATTTTCAGAATTCTGATTTGTATTATTCATATAAAAAACCTCTCTTAATTATAATGGCTCTCTTGCGCTCGTCCTCGAGACTTCGTCTCTCATTTCCTCGCCGTTCGCCATAAACGTGCCAGTATGTTGCTGTCCACGCAAGCGTGCCCAGCGACATACAACCCCGTTTCTGGCTCTCTTGCGCTCGTCACATTATAGCATACTTTTTGGGAGTGTTCCATAACATTTTTCCCGCAAAGAAAAAAGACCGGCTGTTTACACAGCCGATCCCAGTAATCCATAAATAACTGCTCCGACAACTCCACTGCCTAAAATTGTCTGGATTGGTCCAAGTTTTTTCTTTTGCAGCAGGCACAGAAAAATCAAGGAAAGAATGACCGCAACTACGTTGGTATTCTCACGGGTCAGCGCCTGTACTCCGCCAAGCCAGGCATTGACGGCAAGACGAATAGCTGCCGCAAGTACCATAGCTGCTACTGCCGGATGCAATCCTTTTAAAACCCCTTTTACATATCTTAAGCTGCGGTATTTATCGTAAAGGATCGCAAGCAGAATTACAATCACCATGGCAGGGAAAACGTAAGAAAGTGTCGCGATCAGGGTTCCGGGAATCCCGGCCGTTCTTGTTCCCACAAACGAGGCAATGTTGATTCCAAGCGGTCCCGGTGTCATCTCGGCAATCGAAATGATATCGGTAAATTCTGTATCAGTCAGCCAGTGCTGCATGGTAACCACACGGCTGCGGATCAGTTCCATGGAGGCATAGCCGCCTCCAAAACTAAACAAGCCAATCAGAAAAAATGTTTCAAACAGTTTATAATATAACATATCGCCCCTCCTTTATGCCTCTTTTGGCACATTCCGGTATTCCCACCAGGAAAGCAGTCCTCCGGCAACTCCGCATACCAGAATGATCAGAATGATATCCACCTTGAACCAGACAGCTGCAATGGCTGCGCCGATCAGCATGATCCAGGATGTCACTTTTTTATCCTTTACCACATTTTTCAGCATGCTGATGGAAACATTCATCATAACAGCGACAACGCCTGCCTGCATTCCTTTTAAGATCAGTGCAACCAGATAATTGCTGCGGAACTGAACATAGCAGGCTGACAAAATGGTCAGAATCACCATTGGAGGCAGTACCGTTCCAAAAACAGTCAAAATGGCGCCGGTAAGTCCTGCTACATGATACCCGATAATAATAGAAGTATTGACTGCCATAACACCCGGACTGGACTGTGCGATCGCAACCATGTCCATTGCCTCTTCTTCGCTGATCCAATGCAGTTCTTCCACAAATTTTTTCTGGAGCATGGAGATAATGACCATGCCGCCGCCAAAGGTACAGGCACTGATCAGAAAACACGTTTTAAACAGTGTCCAGAGCATTCTCTTGTCTTTTTTCTTTTCACTCATTACGCATCCCCCTTTTTCTTTTCGTTTGCTGCCTTTATTGTAAGCAAGGCGTACCAAAAAATCCAATACCCTTATCTTTGCATGATATAGTTTTTTTCTATATCTCATCTTCCCATATCTTGCAATCACCACCGCGGTATACTATACTTTTGTTATGATCAAAAGGAGAATTGCCATGAAACTTCTTCAGCTGAAATACTTTTTAACCATATGTGAATACAGCAATATATCCCGGGCTGCCGGCAAACTCCATGTTTCCCAGCCCAGCCTCACGGCTGCCATGAAATCCCTGGAGCAGGAATTCGGCATCACCTTGTTTCATCGCCAGAGCCGCGGTCTGATTCTGACCGAAGAAGGGGAAATTTTTCGAAAAGAAGCTGCTGCACTGATGGAACACGCCGACCTTTTTTCTGAAAAAATGATGGCAATGGGTACAAAAAAGCAGGATATCCGGCTCGGAGTTTCCCCCATGCTTTCCATCCTGCTTTTTCCTGCTTTAGTTCAATCGTTCCATCAGGCGTACCCGGATGCCCGGATTCAGATGGTTGAAAATGGTTCTGTAACCAACAAATCCATGGTTTTGGATGGCATGCTCGATGCTGCGATCATTGCATCCGATTCGCCGCCTTCCTCTGTTTATGGAAGCTGCCCACTGCTTCCGGTCCATATCTGTCTTTATCTTTCTTCCACCCATCCGTTAAGGGACCGGGCGTCGCTAACCCTGGCAGATACCACCGGAATTCCGCTTGCACTGCTGGCAGAAGATTCTTTTCTCACGACGTTTTTATACAAAATGTTTTCCAAAAAACAAATAACGCCCGATGTACTGCTCCACACAAACCAGCTGGCAGCAATCCGCCAGCTAATTAGTCTTAAAACGGCAGGCTCTTTTTTATTCGACCATGTTTTAAAAGAGGATTCTGACATTGTAAAAATTCCGGTTTCGGATCTGCCCCAGATTCAGACTTACCTGATCTGGAATACCAGTCAGCCGCAGAATGCCGGTATCCGCCATCTGATCCAGACTGCCCGTTATTTTGCATCCAGCCAGTTATTTCCTTCATGAGCTTCTACCTCAAGGGGAACCTTCAGGTCCGCCGCATGTTTCATTTTATCCGTCAAAATCTGTACCACCTGCTCCACTTCTTCCTGATGGGCTTCTACCAGAAGCTCATCGTGGACCTGCAGGACAATGCGGGAACGCAGATGCTTCTCCCGAAGTTCCCGGTCTACCGCGATCATCGCCAGTTTCATGATATCCGCGGCAGTTCCCTGGATGGGGGAATTCATGGCAACACGCTCCCCAAAGGAACGCTGCATGAAATTGCCGGATTTCAGTTCCGGGATTGGTCGTTTTCTTCCATACATGGTGGTGACATATCCCTGTTCTTTGCCAAGTTTGACCTGGTCATCCAGAAATGTTTTCACGCCCGGATACGTCTCAAAATACTTGTTGATATATTCCAGCGCCTCTTTCCGGCTGATGCTTAAATCTTCGCTCAATCCGAATGCACTGATTCCATATACAATGCCAAAGTTTACTGCTTTCGCGTTGCGGCGCTGAAGCGGCGTTACCTCAGCAAGCGGTGTATGGAATACTTCGGAAGCCGTGATGGCATGGATGTCCTGGGCATCGCGGTAGGCGTTGATCAGACGTTCATCGCCCGACATGTGCGCCAGAATGCGAAGTTCGATCTGGGAATAATCGGCATCCACGAACACATATCCATCTTCCGGCACAAATACTTTGCGGATGGCACGTCCAAGTTCCATACGGACCGGGATGTTCTGAAGGTTCGGCTCGGTGCTGCTGATGCGTCCCGTTGCAGTGATTGTCTGATTAAACTTCCCGTGGATCCGGCCGTCTTCCCGGATAAAACCAGCCAGCCCCTGCGCATAAGTCGAATTCAGCTTGGTGAGCTGACGGTATTCCAGGATTTTCTGTACCACCGGGTAATCCGGTGCCAGCTTTTCCAGCACATCTGCCGCTGTGGAATATCCGGTTTTTGTCTTCTTGCCATGCGGCAGCTGCATGCGCTCAAAAAGAATTTCCCCGAGCTGTTTTGGGGAATTGATATTAAATTTCTCCCCGGCCAGTTCATATACTTCCTGCTCCAGCGTGGCAATTTTCCCTTCCAGCTGCTCGCCGTATTGCTTTAGCTGTTCCTTGTCCACGCGGACTCCGGCCTGTTCCATATGATACAGACTGTAGATCAGCGGCATCTCCATCTCCCGGTAGAGTTTTAACATGCCCTCCTGTTCCAGACGGTCCCGCAAAACACCGGACGCTTTGTATGCCACATAAGCCATATAGCAGCCACAGATCACTGCCTCCGGCAGTTCTTCCCCAAGCGCTGCTGCCAGTGTTTTCTTTCCAAGCAGGTCTGCCCTGGACGGCACCGTCATGCCAAGGTAATCTCTCGCAAGATCATCGTACTCATACGTATCTTTTAACGGATTTAATAAGTAGCCTGCCACACCCATGTCCACAACCGCACTGCCATAATCCAGATTCAGATACGGAAGCTGGGATTTTAAATCCAGCACAGCTACCGGTTCCAAAGACGGATCCCGGTTTACGATCAATGTTTCCACATGATCACACAGATAATTCCCGGTTAAAAAGCCAGCTGCCGGAATGGTATAGATCTCCTCCTCACCCGTGCAGATGGCAAGACCTGCTACTCCGCTTTCGGAAAGGATCAGCTGGCATCCCACCTGTTTTGCAGTCAAAGCTTTTTCAAAAATCTGCTCTGCCCCGGATAGATCCTCTATACTCCAGAAATGCTCTTCGACCGAATTGCCTTCCATCTCCTGCACATCGAACCGCGCCAGAATAGACTTAAACTCCAGACGCTTCATATACTGGTATGCTTCCGGCGTATACAGATTTTCCAGTTTTGCATCCTCATAATCAAAGGCAATTGGGCAGGTGATGCAGATCTCTGCCAGTTTTTTGCTCATAACCGCCATGTCAAAATGCTCTTCCAGTGCTTTTTTTGCACGCGGCGGCTTTACTTCTTCCAAATGCGCGTACGCATTCTCAATGCTTCCATATGCCACGATCAGATTCGTGGCGGTCTTTTCTCCGATTGAAGGTACACCCGGGATATTGTCGGAAGTATCACCCATAAGCGCTTTGACATCGATAAATTCAATCGGGGTTACCTGATACTCCCGTTTTACATCTTCCGGATAATAGTCATGAATCTCCGTGGTACCGCGGCTGGTCTTCGGAATCCGGATCTTGATGTGCGCATCGGCCAGCTGTAAGAGATCACGGTCTCCCGATACCACGGAAACCTCCTCACCTTCTGCCTGGCAGCGCTTTGCCACAGTTCCCAGGATATCGTCGGCCTCATAACCGGCCATGGTCAGAATCGGAACTCCCATTGCCGTCAGTACCTCTTTCATCAGCGGAACCTGTTCTCTTAATTCCTCCGGCATCGGCTTTCTGGTGCCCTTGTAATCTGCATACATCTTGTGGCGGAAGGTCGGCTCTTTTAAGTCAAAAGCCACTGCGAGATGGTCCGCTTTTTCCTCTTCCAGTATCTTAAACATAATATTGAGGAACCCATACACCGCATTGGTATGAAGTCCCTCAGAATTTGTCAGCTCCGGCACACCATAAAACGCACGGTTTAAAATGCTGTGCCCGTCTATTAAAACCAGTTTTCCCATGGATTTTTCCTTTCCCTTATATAGAACGAATTCAGTGCTGAATCCAGATTCGAAGCTGCATCAGTAAAATGACCAGGACAGAAGCTGCATTCAGCGTATTCGCCGCATAACAGATCACCTTTCTCAAGCGCGCGGTACGTACTGTAAGCCAGGCATTCTCCATGCTTTCTTCCAGCAGACCCGGAATGTCGTAAACCCCGGTTCCCTCATCCAGCTGCTTTAAGCCTACGGAAACCGTATAATAGATTTCCAGTTCTTCCCGGCAGGCCGGACAGCTTTTTACATGCTTCAAAAACTGCTCCAGCTGCGTCTCGTCGAGCTGATGGTTGATATAAGGCATGACCATTTTTTCTGCTTCCCTGCATGAATACATTCTGTCACCTCCTGCCATCGTTTTTGTTGTTCTTCCTTTGGGTGTTCTGCACGTTTTCGCCAGTCCATACTATTCATGCATTGTTTCCGCATTCCACCATATTTTCTTCACTTTCGTTCCTGTGAATACATACCATCATACAATACTCCGCTTAATTTTTCAATTTCTTCCTCTATTTATTTTCCGTCCGATTGACTTGATTTTTATTCTTTGTTAAAATTACTTTCATTATGAAGACCGGTTTGCCGCTGCTAATTTCGTATTGCCGTGCAGGAGCATGCCCCACATACAGCCGGTCATACGAAAGGAAGGTTCCCACATGCCTAAATTAAATGAACATTATCAGGACTTAAAAGAAAGCTATCTCTTCGCGGAAATCGCTCACCGTGTCGCTGCTTACGAGGCAGCACATCCAGACAAAAAGATCATCCGCCTTGGTATCGGCGATGTTACGCTTCCGCTTGGAAGTCTTGCCATCAAAGGGCTTCATGAAGGAGTCGATGCCATGGCTTCCGCCAAAACCTTTAAAGGCTATGGTCCGGAGCAGGGCTACGAATTTCTGCGCGATGCGATTTCTGCTTACTATGCCCGTAACGGTGTTTCTGTCGATGCCGCTGACATCTTCATTTCCGATGGTGCCAAGAGTGATACCGGAAACATTTCCGAATTGTTTGACAACGACAACGTGATTCTGATTCCGGATCCGGTCTACCCGGTTTACGTGGATTCCAACATCATGAACGGAAAAAAAGTTACCTATTTATCCGGCAATGCAGAAAACAACTTTCTCCCAATGCCAGATCCGGCTGTCCATGCAGATATCATCTACCTCTGCTCCCCGAATAACCCAACCGGCGCTGTATACAATAAGGAACAGTTAAAGAAATGGGTAGATTATGCCCTGGCTAACAACGCTGTCATCCTCTTTGACTCTGCATACGAGGCATTCATCTCCGACCCAGAGCTGCCACGCAGCATCTATGCGATCGAAGGTGCAAAAAAATGCGCGATTGAGTTCTGCTCCCTGTCCAAGACTGCAGGCTTTACCGGAACCCGCTGCGGCTACACCGTAGTCCCGAGAGAACTGGTCTTCCCGGCTTCCAATGGAAAAGAGATGTCCCTGCATGCTATGTGGAACCGCAGACAGTCCACAAAATTTAACGGTACCTCCTATATCATCCAGAAAGGCGCCGCTGCCGTCTTCACGGAAGAAGGCATGGCACAGTGCCGCGAAAACATCGCCTATTACCAGGAAAATGCACTCATTATCGCAGATACCTTAAAGCGTAAAAATATCCGTTTCTTTGGCGGTATCCATTCCCCATACATCTGGTTTGAATGCCCGGATGGTATGGAATCCTGGCAGTTCTTTGACTACTTATTGGAAAATGCACAGGTAGTCGGAACCCCGGGTGCAGGCTTTGGCGAAAACGGCAAACATTACTTCCGCCTCACTTCATTCAACAATCATGAAAACACCATCGAAGCCATGAAACGTTTCGAACATTTATTTTAATCGGAAAGCTGCGAAACCATTGCTATTTATTTAAATTGTATATCCAATAACAACAAATTTTTAAAAATCCCTTGCAAAGCTCCGGCACTTATGCTACAATATTTTTTGCGTAAGTAAGCCGGCGTGGCGGAATGGCAGACGCATCAGACTCAAAATCTGACGGGGGCGACCTCGTGCCGGTTCGAGTCCGGCTGCCGGCATCCTTGGCAGGGGCAAAGAGCTTTGAACAGTTGATTTTCAGTTGTTCATGGCTCTTTCTTTTTTATTTCTTTTTATATCCAGACCTGCCAGCAATTCTTCTGCTGATTTTCCTGTCGTCTTCTTACAATATTCTTATTTCTTTTTTTCTCCTGTATTTCCGCTCCACTTTGCGTTATAATGAATGGAAGAATGTCCGGTCTGCTGTACATTCTGCTATAAAACAAAAACAGGACTCGCACAACGACTGCGAATCCATTTCTAAAATGGAGGACTTATGATACCAAAGAAATTAAAATACACCATGACCATCACCCTTCTGGCTCTTGCCACTGCTTGCCTGGCTACCGGGTGTAAAAAGAAACACGATAAAATCGATCTGTCAGGCAGTCAGGCGGCAGAATCCACCGTACAGACTGCTCCTGCAGCCACCACTGCTTCCGAAGAGAACAGCAGTGAAAATCAAACAGCACAGGAAATCACCATTGAACCGGCAATCGAACATGCCGCCGGTCAGTCCCAGGGAACTTCGGCTGGTGGTTCGGCCACAGCTTCTTCCCTGTCAGTCAAAACAGAAACCTACCAGAACGGAAATGTCTCCATTCAATATCCGGTCATTTCTGACTCCTCGGTAAACGCAGAGATCAACGCACACTTAAAAGAAAATGCGCTTTCCATCCTGAAAGCCTATGAAATCGATGAAACCAAAGATACCGTAACGATCACCTGCAAAATTCTCTCCGCAACCAAAAACCGGATCACGGTCCGCTATGAAGGCGACTGCGCAGGTCCGGACAGTATGCACCCAACCGCCGTATTCTACACCAATACCGTAAATCTGTCTTCCGGCGCCGATATCGGTCTGTCCAAGCTGGTCGATCCGTCTACTCTGGCTGCCTACGTTCTGTCCGATGACTGTACGTTTCCGGAAGCAGACGCTGAAATAGCAGCTGCCGCAAAAGAATTCCTTGCATCCATGGATCAGGCCTATTATACCGATCTGTTCCAGCATGCAGATTTCCCATACAGCGGCACATTCCCGGAATGTTTCAGTTACGAGTTTGAAGGTTCTGTCTATGTCTCCCTTCCAGTTGCCCATGCAATCGGAGATTATATTCTGGCGGTTTACACCCCGGAAAATAAATAAAAGAAAGACGAGGATTTTATCTTATGGAAAACGTAACCATCTTTACCCACCCGCTGATCCAGCACAAAATTTCAATTCTGCGGAATAAAAACACCGGAACCAACGAATTCCGCGCCCTTATTGAGGAAATTGCCATGCTCATGGGCTACGAAGCCTTGCGCGATCTTCCTACTGAAGAGGTCGAAGTCGAAACACCGATTGAAACCTGCATGACTCCTATGATTGCCGGAAAGAAACTGGCAATTGTCCCGATTCTCCGCGCCGGTCTCGGTATGGTAAACGGCATTCTGGCACTGGTTCCAAGCGCGAAAGTCGGACACATCGGTCTTTACCGCGACGAGGAAACCCACGAGCCTCACGAATATTACTGCAAGCTTCCAACCCCGATCGACCAGAGAACGATCGTTGTCACTGACCCGATGCTGGCAACCGGCGGTTCCGCTGTTGCTGCTGTCGATTTCATCAAACAGCACGGAGGAAAACACATCAAATTCATGGCGGTCATTGCAGCTCCGGAAGGATTAAAACGCCTGCATGAAGCGCATCCGGATATTCAGATCTATGTTGGACACTTAGACCGCTGCTTAAATGAAAACGCGTACATCTGCCCGGGTCTCGGCGATGCCGGAGACCGGATTTTCGGAACCAAATAACCATTTGATTCACTTTAATAGGGCCGTGTGAGTTGCCTTTCGGCAACTCACACGGTCCTTGTCATATACTTATATTGTTATTTACTGTCTTTTCGCAACTTCACCCTGCTGTTTGTAGATGGAATCTGCGTCAACTGCAGTACGTACGCTGGAAAGCGGGTAAACGCTGCTGTTCTTTCCGATCACGGTTCCAGGATTCAGAACGGAACCGCAGCCGATCTCAACATGGTCACCGATCATTGCACCAAATTTCTTCAAACCGGTCTCGATGTCACCGTCCTCGGCATGTACTTTCACCAGAGCTTTGTCAGAGCGGACATTGGAGGTAATGGAGCCGGCACCCATATGCGCCTTATATCCTAAAATAGAATCCCCTACGTAATTGTAATGCGGTACCTGTACACCGTCAAACAGGATGACATTTTTCAGCTCGGTAGAGTTTCCTACGACTGCACCCTTACCAACAATAACTTTACCGCGGATAAATGCACAGTGACGTACTTCTGCCTCCGGTCCGATGATAGTCGGAGCGATGATTCCTGCAGTCGGTGCAATGTGAGCGGATTTGTGGATCCAGATTCCCTCTGCCGGATTTGCATACTCTTCTTTCGGCAGCGTTGCGCCCAGACGTTCTACAAAATCACCAATATGCGCCAGAGCTTCCCATGGATACGTGAACTGTTCCAGCAATTCGCTTGCCATTGTGTTCTCCAGGCTATACAGATCGCGGATCTTCATTTCTTCTTTTTTCATGATCATTTCCTCTTTTCTTTATTAATATATCTTCACCTGTCCCCGTAAGGGAAGATGATTGTTTGTTCCTGCATGCAGACAGAAATTTTCTGAACGGAAAATTCCGTTTTTTACTTCTTTTTGTAATTCTGCCCGGCTGCTTCAAAGTATTCCCGCAGCTGATACTGGTTATTTAAACGCAGCACGCCGTATGTCCGGCCAGCCACAAAGCGTTCCAGTTTTTCCATATATTCATCCGGCGTAATCGAGCCTTCTGCCACATAAGTCAGACCTTTTTCCCAGCTAGCCGTCAGTTCCGGATTTAACAACTGGCGAATGGATGCACTTACCACATCAAAAACCAGCTCGCCAAGAAGCGTAGGGGTAATGATCTGGGTTTTCCCATTCAGAGTCAGATATTTGATATTGACCAGTTTCTTCAGGATTTCCGCACGGGTCGCACTGGTGCCGATACCGCTTCCCTTAATCTGCGCCCGGAGGTCTTCATCTTCGATGAGCTGACCTGCATTTTCCATCGCCAGAATCATGGATCCGGAAGAATAACGCTTGGGCGGGGATGTTTCTCCCTCCTTGATGGCAAATCCTTCTACCGGGAGTGTCATCCCCTTCTTTAAGGATGCCAGCATAGCAATGAATGCCGGATTCTCCAGATCTTTTTTGTTGGTTTCGGATTCCTCTTTGTCATCGCCTTCCCCTTCCGGACTCTGACCAGACGATATAGAGGTATCGTCTGCCTTCTTCCGCTTTGCCACCTCAGCCACTTTCAAATACCCTGGTTCCGTAAGTACCCGGAAGCTGGTAAAAAAGTGTTCCTGTCCGCAGGTCAGCTCCAGCGCGTATTTCTGGTAAACAGCCGCCGGATAAAACACACTTAAAAATCTTCGCGCAATGACTTCATAAATTTTCAGAGACAACGGAGACAGGCTGCGCATAGCGCCAAACCCCTGTCCGGTCGGCACGATCGCATAATGGTCTGTGATCTGTTTATCATTGACATAACGTGTCTTTGCAATTCCCTGATAAGAACCCTGATCCAGAATTTCCTGGGCAAAGGCTTTTACCGGTTCAAAATTGCGCAGTCCTCCGATGTTTTTCGTGATTTCCTTTGCCACTGCGGTAGAAAGGACACGGGCATCGGTTCTCGGATAAGTCACCAGTTTTTTCTCATACAGCTCCTGCACAACCTTTAACGTCTCATCCGGACTGATCTTAAACATTTTGGAGCAGTCGTTCTGAAGCTCTGCCAGGTTATAAAGAAGCGGCGGATTCTTGGTCTCCTTCTTCCGCTCTACTTTACTTAACACGCCAACAAGAGGATCGTTTGCTTTCAACTGACCGATCAGGCATTCCGCATCCTCTCTCTTTTTGAATCCGTTTTCCTTATAAAGCTTTGGAGACTGAAAATAGCGGGAACCATCCACGCTTCTCCACTCTGCATCAAACTTCATATCCTGGGACAAAAATGTCCCGATCACCCGGTAAAATGGAGTCTTGACAAAGTCCCGGATTTCCCGTTCCCGGCGCACCACCATACCAAGCACACAGGTCATAACACGCCCGACGGAAAGCACCGTCCGGTCTGCCTTTAAAAAGGAAGAGATCGACGGACCATACTTTAACGTCAGCAGGCGGGAAAAATTAATTCCCATCAGATAATCTTCCTTTGCACGGAGATACGCCGAAGCCGCCAGATTGTCATACTCGCTCCAATCCTTTGCCTCACGAATGCCGCGCAGGATTTCCTCTTCTGTCTGGGAATCGATCCAGACGCGTTTGCGGGTTTTTCCCTTTACACCGGCCATCTGATCCACCAGGCGGTAAATGTACTCTCCTTCCCGTCCAGAGTCCGTACAGATATAAATGGTATCCACATCCGGCCGGTTTAACAGACGGCTGACGATTGAAAACTGTTTGGACACACCATCGATCACCTGATATTTAAACTCCTTTGGCAAAAATGGCAGTGTCTGCAGACTCCACCGTTTCAGCGCCGGGTCATAAGCCTCCGGATAGCTCATTGTAACCAGATGTCCCACACACCAGGTTACAATCGCAGTATCGGACTCAATATAACCGTCCGACCGTCGCGCAGAAATCTTGAGTGCATCCGCAAACTGCTGGGCTACACTTGGTTTTTCCGCGATGTATAATGATTTTCCCATAAAATCAGGATTCCTTTCTATGTAATCAGCAGACGCGCCACTGGCGCTTCCTCGATATGCAATGCAACAAGAACAGGCGCACGCAATCCGCGGCGCCCGTAACTGATTATTGCTTAATGCTGTTTCTGAATATAATTCTGATAAGCCAGTGTAGTTGCCAGATCAGCATGCCCCAGCATGATCTGCACCGCCTGGATATCTGCCCCGCTGTTGATCAAATGCGCAGCAAAAGAATGGCGCAGCGTATGGGGGGTGATATCTGCCTGAATACCGGCCTTATCGCCATAATATTTTATAATTTTCCAAAATCCCTGTCTGGACATCTGTTTTCCGCTACAGTTTGTAAAAAGCCAGGAAGACTCATTTCCCTTTAAAAGTTCCGGTCTTGCCCGGTCAAGATAAGCCTGCAGATACTGATTTACCTTTCTGTCAAAGGGAATCACACGTTCCTTCTCCTCATCCCGGCAGGTGAGGAATCCAACAGACAGATTCACATCCTGGAGTTTTAAGCCGATCAGTTCAGAAACCCGGATCCCCGTTGCATAAAGAAGCTCCAGCATCGCCTTGTCACGTACTTCTTTTGCGCCCGATCCCTCCGGCTGCTCCAGCAAACGGTTTACCTCTTCTACCGAAAGGATCACCGGAATTTTTTTTTCAATTTTGGGTGTCTTTAAGAGTTCTGCCGGATCTCTGCGAATATTTCCTTCCATGAGTTCATAATGGAAAAATGCCTTGGTCGATGCAAGGATGCGGGAGATCGTCGTGGTGGCCTTTCCCTTGCGCTGCAAGTATGAAATATAGGAATTCAGGCTGGTTTTCGTCACCCTGGATGGTTCTTCGATTCCCTGCCGTTCCAGATATTCCCTAAGCTGTCTTAAGTCTCTCTGGTAAGATACTACCGTATTTCTGGATGACTGTTTTACATCCTCAAGATAATGGATAAAAGCCTCAATTTCTGTCGTCATGTTCTTAAAACCCCAATTTCCCCCAAATGATGAATATCATTATATCCGCATTTTCCTATAAAATCAAACACATATTTTCAACATTTTTGCCTGTTTTCATGAGATTAACATAAAAATACAACATGTTGGAGAACGCATTTTTTTCATCTCAACATGTTGTAAACGAATCTTTGTATTTTTTTTGAACAATTTGCAAATGGAATGGCATCTGGCTCCTACAGATATTTTACCAGCAGAGGATTCACATAAAGTTCCATCCAGATTCCAACAGCCAGCAAAAACACGGTCATACTGATCAGGCGGTCTTTTTTTACCGGCCGGTCTGACCATCCGCTGAACAAAAGGAAAAACAGGCAGAACAGATATGCCAGATTCTGCGGAAACCCGGAAACCAGAAACAAAATTCCTCCTGCCAATCCGCAGCTCCAGATGAAAATGACAAAATTCATTCCACCGGCAAAACTGAACAACGCGGCAAGCAGCAGACTTCCTGCTTTGCGATGACGGCATCGGGTAACAGCAAACACAGCGGTCATCTCCAGAAAACGCAGCAGGAGCAGAACAATCCGGTCTGTCCTGTTGCGCATAGACGCATGCCTCCAGTAATCGGTAATTCCCCTGTATAGTATCTCATAATTGATGATATTTTTATAAAAGAATCCATTGCATGACAGTACAGCAAACAGCCATCCAAAAAACACAGCCGCTGCAAACATCATTCCAGAACGATCTGTCCGCATCCGCGGCACCACCATTTTTCTATGCAGCCCATCTGCTTCGAAACATCCGGGCTGCGTTGTTTTTTCTATACCTATGCATAGACGGGAACAAAATATTCGTTACTGTTCACACATGCGTGCCCAGCTACAAATATTCTTATTTTCCCTGCTTCCCATATTTTGCTGCATACGCCATAATGGCTGCCACAGTTTTGGCATCCGTCATCTTGCCTGTATAAATAAGCTCCTGCAGATCTTCCACACTCCAGCGTTCCACATTGATCACCTCATCCTCATCCAGATGCTGTTTCGACGGGATCAGGTTTCGCGCTACAAATACATCGATTGCTTCATCGCAAAACGCAACCGTTGTATTCAAACTCATCAGATATTCCAGGTTTTCGCAGCGGTATCCGGTTTCTTCTTCCAGTTCCCGGTAAGCACACTCTATCTTTGGCTCATCCGGAGCATCCAGCTTGCCCGCCGGAATCTCCAGCGTTTCCCGATCCAGCGCATTGCGGTACTGACGAACCATAAGAAGCTGTCCGTCATCTGCCACTGCGACTACCGCAGCAGCTCCGTCATGATGAATAAAATCCCAATGGGCTTCATGCCCGTTCGCGATCACCGTATCCTCATAAATCTTTAAGATCGTTCCGGTATATTTCAGCTGGCGGTCTTTACGGATAACTGATTCGATCTTTCCCTGATTTTTTGACTGTCCTGCATTCTGACTCTTATTTTCATCCATGCTCATACTGATTTCCTCCGTTCCTTCTCGTTATCTGATTGTCTTTTCTGATTCTGTTTCCTGTTTTCTTTTCTAGTTTTGTTTTCAGCATTTCCATGCCATTTTTCAGCAGGTTCCTGTCATCTTTCTATGTTCCGTGTCACGATCTGCACCGATCTTCCAGGTTACTGGATTCCCTTGCACTTTGCATAGCAGGCATCCGTTGCCTTCATCAGGGCATTTCGAAGACCATATTCTTCCAGCGCTGCCACACCCGCAATGGTCGTTCCGCCCGGTGAGCATACCTTGTCTTTCAAAAGTCCCGGATGTTCTCCGGTCTCCAAAACCATTTTTGCACTGCCAAGCACCGTCTGCGCCACCAGCTTATATGCGTCAGCACGCGGGATCCCATACTTTACGGCACTGTCTGCCAGCGCCTCGATGAACATGTATACATAAGCCGGAGAACTGCCACTGGCGCAGACTACAGCATCCATCAGTTTTTCATCCACAACCGTCATGCGCCCAAAAGAGGTAAACAGGGTCTCAATCATCTGCTGCTCTTTTTCAGAAAACAATGCTTTATCATAGCAGACTCCCGTCATGCCTTCCCCGACCAACGCCGGAGTATTCGGCATGGCACGAACGATCCGGCAGGCTTTTCCAAACCGCTCCTGGAGATTTGCAATAGAAATGCCCGGTGCGATCGAAATGATGATCTGGTTTTCAGTGACTACATCGCGGATTTCGCCGATCACAGGATCGAACTGCTGCGGTTTTACCGCCAGGATCAGACAGGTACTTTCTTTCGCGCAGCTTACGTTATCCTTTGCATAAGAAACTCCCGTTTCTGCAGACACACGCTCCATATGCTCTTTGTTCCGCACGGAAAAGATAAGTTGATCCGGCTCTACTGTCTTTAAAAGTCCCTTTAAGATTGCGTATCCCATGTTGCCCATACCGATAAATCCAAACTGCTTCATGTCCGTTCCTCCTGTCTGTCGTTCTCGTGACTTGCGTCACTCGCTTGCCTCGCCGTTCGCCATGACCGTGCAAGCACGTTCCTGGCTCTCTTGCGCTCGTTATATTTTACCACAAAAGGCGCGTACTTTCCATACGCGCCTTTGCCAATATCCGGTTTCTATATTCCATATCAGAAATTTTATCTGCCGTTTGCCGGTTCCATGTGAATGGATTTTCCTTTGATGCGGGCATTCTTCATGCACTCCAACACTTCCTCTGCGCAGTCCTGCGGAACTTCCACAAAGGTGTACTTATCATACATATCGATGCTGCCTACCAGACGTCCGGAAATACCGGATTCGCCTGCAATGGCACCCAGAATGTCGCCCGGTTTTACTTTCTGATCCTTACCAATGTTGATAAACAGACGGGCCATATCGGCATCCTGATTCTTTCCTCTGCCGCCACGGCTGTTTCTTCCATCTTTGCCCTTACCATCTCTTCTGCCGCGTCCGTTTCCACGGTCACCGCGGTCACGTCTGGAATCCAGATCATCTAAGGATCTTGCCGGACGGTTATCGAAAATGATATCCTCATTTTCTTCGCCCATGTTCATACGCAGCAGTGCTGCAGCCAGCTCTAACGAGGTGTAATCCTCCTCCAGCAGCTTTTTCTCCAGAATATGGGAAATACGGCTTAAATCCATATCGGTCAGGACTTCCTTTGCCTGATCCAGGATCTTTTCTGCCTTGATCTCGGTGATATCATCCAGAGACGGGATTGCCTGCGGAATGATCTTGGTCTTGCAGTAACGCTGGATATCGCGCAGCTTATACACCTCGCGGCCTACCACAAAGTTAAACGCGATACCCTCACGGCCTGCACGTCCGGTACGTCCGATACGATGTACATAGTACTCGTCATCCTGCGGGATATCGTAGTTGAATACCGCCTCAACATCATCGACATCGATACCGCGGGCAGCCACATCGGTTGCAACCAGGATCTCGGTGCGTCCGTTGCGGAAACTGTTCATAACACGGTCACGCTGTACCTGCTTTAAGTCTCCATGCAGTCCCTCTGCAAAATAACCACGTCCCTGCAGCTCAGTCACCAGCTCATCGACCTGCTTCTTCGTATTGCAGAATGCTACGGAAAGCTTCGGAGCGTACATATCGAGCAGACGGCACATAACCTCAACTTTGGTCTTCGGTTTTACTTCATAATAATACTGGGTTACCTTCGGCACGGTAAGCTCCTTCTTTACCACCTTGACGATCTGCGGATCCTTCTGGAAATTCTCCGCGATCTTCTGGATGGCTGCCGGCATGGTAGCGGAAAACATGACCGTCTGGCGCTCCTCCGGAAGCTGGCTTAAGATGGTCTCCATGTCCTCTAAGAAGCCCATGTTCAGCATCTCATCTGCCTCATCCAGAACAACGGTATGTACCTGGTCAAATTTCACGGTCTTGCGGCGCATATGGTCCATCACACGGCCCGGAGTACCGATGATGATCTGGGTACCGTCCTTTAAACCGCGGATCTGACGCACGATATCCTGTCCTCCATAAATTGGAAGAATCTTGATTCCATGCATGTATTTTGCAAGATTACGGATCTCATCTGCCACCTGGATGGCAAGCTCACGGGTCGGGCAAAGGGCGATCGCCTGCAGTTTTTTCTTTTTCGGGTCGATCTTCTGCAGAAGCGGAATACCAAACGCAGCTGTCTTACCGGTTCCTGTCTGTGCCTGTCCGATGATATCGTGGCCTTCCATCTCTACCGGGATGGCTTTTGCCTGAATCGGGGAAGTCTCCTCAAATCCCATATCGGTCACTGCACGCAGGATGCGGTCGTCTAACTGTAACTCTTCAAATTTTACTGTTTCCATTCATTTTCCTCATTCTATTCTAATCTGTTTTCAGGGGAACACGCAGGTCAATTCCTGTGGGAGAATCCTGCGTTCTCAGGCATGCAACCACCTGCCTCCGACAGATTTTTGCATACGATTTCCATAAAAAAAGAAGATTCAGGATGGTTTCTGAATCTTCTTCAGCACAATTTTGTATTCTAACATACGGAAATTGGAATGTCAATTTTCTTTTCGCGTGCAATCTGGAAGTCTAATCTAGAAGTTTCCGTCCGGCGAAAGTCCCTGATTCACTCCGTATGTATTATAAATCTGCCCAAACGTTCCTTTCGGTGCCTGTGCAATGAACGATGCCCCACTGCCGTACTTTCCATAAAGCTGCATGATCTGCTTCATCTGCTCCCGGTCAATGGCCACACAGCCGGAGGTGGAATCCTTAAATTCTCCGGAGCAATGTAAAAACAAAGCGGAACCCTGGTTTTTGATTCCATTTGGATTAAAGCCTGCGTCAATGACATAATCATAATATCCGGCATAACCGGAGGTTCCGACCTGTTCGCCCTCTCTCGTACTTCCTTTTACCAGACGGTTGGAATCATCTTCCCATACATAGGAGGGGTCCACCTGAATGTAGTCGGACGGAAAGCCTGCTTCCGTCTTTGCCTGGCCAAACGGCGTGTTCATTTTGAACACACCGATCGGCGTGGTTTTATCGCCGGACTGGCGGTGATTGCTCATTCCGTTCATGCCAAGATGACCGGTGGTCTCCACCCGTTTTTCCCAGTTCGCAGCTGTGCTGCTCCGCTCAAATGCGTAGACATCGCAATTGGAAGCACCGGTTCCTTCCACGACGACCAGTACCCGGGCTTCTTCCGGGAGTACGAAGCGGGATACATCCGCTGTTCCTGCCATGACAGAAGCTGCTGCCTGCGC
The DNA here is from genome assembly GCF_003481825.1 of Clostridium sp. OM02-18AC. Lineage (GTDB taxonomy): Bacteria > Bacillota > Clostridia > Lachnospirales > Lachnospiraceae > Brotaphodocola. The sequence continues at coordinate 28,015 of NZ_QULW01000024.1, forward strand.
ACCCACAGAAACAGAAGCTTCTACGGTCACTGCTTTTCTACCTGTCTCATTTTCCATCTGATTTCCTGCCTCCCCGCTTTCTTTTCCGCCCGGTGCGTCAAAACTTACCTGCACGGATTTCGTTGCTTCATGATCAGTCTGTTCTGCCATTTCCGAAGTCTGCATAGTGCCTGTTGCTGCGTTTGCTCCACTTCCTGCCGTTAAAACCGGCGCAGACAAAAGGGCTGCAGCCATATAAATTCCTGCATGGATTCCCATGTTTCTTCCTCCATCTGTACTTTATGTGCCTTATACTTTAAACCGATACCCGACGCCCCAGATCGTCTCAATGTACTGCGGCTTTGCGGTATTGAACTCAATCTTCTCGCGGATCTTCTTAATGTGCACGGTCACCGTAGCAATGTCACCGATGGAATCCATATCCCAGATTTCCCGGAACAGCTCTTCCTTCGTATATACATGATTTGGATTCTGCGCAAGGAAGGTTAAAAGATCAAATTCCTTTGTAGTAAAGTTTTTCTCTTCTCCGTTCACCCAGACTCTGCGGGCGGTCTTATCGATCTTTAATCCACGGATCTCAATGATCTCATTTCCCGGGTTGCCACTTCCGATCAGGCGCTCATAGCGGGCCAGATGCGCCTTTACACGCGCTACCATCTCACTCGGGCTAAATGGCTTGGTCATGTAATCATCGGCTCCAAGTCCAAGTCCACGGATCTTGTCGATGTCGTCTTTTTTTGCGGAGATCATGATGATCGGCGTATTTTTCACCTGGCGGAACCGTCTGCAGATTTCAAATCCGTCCATGCCCGGAAGCATCAGATCCAGGATCAGAAGATCAAAATCTTCGTTTAAGGCACGCTCCAGTCCTACATCTCCCTGCTCCTCCAGTTCTACTTCAAATCCGCTTAACTCCAGATAGTCCTTCTCAAGTTCTGCGATGCTGGTTTCATCTTCAATGATCAGAATTCTGCTGCTCATTCTGTATTACCTCCTGATATTTTCTCAGCACAAAATGCATCTCTGTGCCGATTCCTTCTTTGCTGGTCGCCCAGATGCGGCCGCCATGATCTTCAATGATCTTTTTGACAATGGAAAGTCCGATCCCGCTTCCACCCTTGGACGAATTCCGGGATGAATCCGTGCGGTAAAACCGGTCGAAAATATACGGCAGATCCTTTGCCGCAATCCCCTTACCATTATCTTCGATTTCAACCTGGATAAAATCACCCACATCCTTGATGCGGATATTGATGATTCCCTTTGGTTTATCTAAATATTTCACCGAATTGCTGATGATGTTATTGATGACGCGCTTCATCTGCTCCGCATCCGCGATCACCTCTACGTCTTCATTTACATAGTTGAAATATCCCAGCTCAATCCCCCGGGATTCCATATCCAGCCCGACTTCTTCCGCGCAGTCACGAAAATAGCCATTTACATTGATCCGGGAAAAGGTGTACGGGATCTTATTGGTATCGATCTTGGAATAAAAGGTCAGCTCATCGATCAAACGGTCCATATCATTGGCCTTGTTGTAGATGGTCCGGATGTATTTGTCCAGCTTTTCCGGTGACGATGCCACACCATCTAAAATGCCTTCCACGTACCCCTTGATCGCCGTGATCGGCGTCTTCAGATCATGGGAAATGTTACTGATCAGCTCTTTATTTTCATTGTCATACTGGATTTTCTGCTCGGCACTCTCCTTTAACCGGATGCGCATCTCCTCAAAATCCTGGCAAAGCTCGCCAATTTCATCATCTTCCTCGATATCCAGGGTAAAGTCCAGATTGCCGTCCCGGATTTTCCGGGTCGCTTCCTGCAATTTACTTAACGGACGCAGGACAGAACGGTAAACCCAGATTGTCAGGGAACCGCAGATAAACATCAGCATGAGTACCGCTGTGATCATAAGCTGGGCGATCATACTCTTGACCTCCGGACCAAACTGATCCATCCGGTAAACCATGAACAGACGTCCCACAGACAGCATCAGCCCCACAAACAAAATAGGCAGTACACTGAACGTGACAAATGCAATGGCAAGACGCGTTTTTAATTTCATAAAAATACACCTCTTTCTACTGGTATCAGTATACCATAAAGAGGTGTATTCCGTTTATAAAACTATTCTAAATTTTCCAACAATTATTTATGATCGTTTACGCAACGCATGGACCGCAACATTGCAGCTTCCACAACACATCCAGTTAGTTTCCGCATTCAATGCTGATCTCGTTAAACTTCTCCAGAATGTGATCGATCTGAATCTGTTTCTTTTCTTCTCCTGCCTTGTCGATGATCACATGGCCCTGATGCATCATCAGCAGGCGGTTGCCGTACTCAACCGCATAGCGCAGGTTGTGGGTGACCATGATGGTTGTCAGATGCTTTTCTTTTACGACCTTGTCTGTCAGTTCCATAATGATGTCTGCGGTTTTCGGATCCAGCGCTGCCGTGTGCTCATCCAAAATCAGAAACTCGATCGGTGTCATGGTGGACATTAAAAGTGCCATAGCCTGACGCTGGCCGCCGGAAAGCACTCCGACCTTCACATCCATCTTATCTTCCAGGCCAAGTCCCAGCATGTGGAGCTGTTCCCGGTAAAATTCAATGCGCTGGCGGTTCGTGCCAGGGCGTAAGTTAAACGGTTTTCCCTTGTTGTCAGCCAGTGCCATATTTTCCAGGATCGTCATGGACGGGCAGGTTCCCATTGCCGGGTTCTGGTACACACGGCCGATCCGTCTCTGCCGCTTAAACTCCGGCATATTGGTGATGTCCTGACCGCCGATCCTGATCTGACCATCATCCAATGGGATGCTGCCGCAGATCAGGTTCAGCATGGAAGTCTTGCCGGATCCATTGGAACCCACCACCGACACAAACTGTCCATCCTCGATGGAGAGGGAAAAATCATGGAAAAGGCACATCTCGTTGACCGTGCCCGCGTTATAGTATTTGTGGATATGGCTTAACTCAAGCATGTGCCTTTACCTTCCTTTCTTTCCGGTTGCTCGCAACCAGAATGATCAAAAACAGAACTGCCGTGATCAACTTTAAATCCGACGCTGCCATGCCCAGGGCGATTGCCAGGGATACGCAGGCTTTGTACACGATAGAACCGAAAATAACTGCCGTCGTTGCTTGCACGCTGCGGAAGCGCTTCAGCAGCTTCGTACCGATGATCACACTCGCCAGGCCGATGACCATGGTTCCGGTACCGGTGCTGACCTCAAAAAAGCCTTTCTGCTGGCAGTATACACAACCAGCCAGGGCAACAAAGCCATTTGCAAGGGCCAGGCCAAGAATCTTGACCATTCCCTTATCTTTCGCAAGAGAAGTAACCAGCACCTCATTATCGCCGACCGCCCGGAGCAGATACCCGGCGCGGGTTTTTAAAAACAGATCCAGTAAAACCTTGCAGACCAGAATGATCACAAACAGGATAATGCAGACCAGATACGGATCCAGGGCTTTCGGAACAACCGCTTCCAGAAATGCATTTTCAAAAATCGTTTCCTTGCTGAAGATCGGCAGGTTTGCCTTTCCCGCGATCCTTAAGTTGATGGAATACAGTGCCGTCATCATAATGATGCCTGAGAGAAGATCCCGCACCTTCAGCTTTACATGGATCAGGCCGGTGATGCATCCGGCTAAGAGTCCTGCCGCAAAGCTGATCAAAAGTGTAAGCACCGGATGCACGCCCTTTAGGATCAGCATCGCTGTGACAGCCGCTCCCATCGGGAAAGTTCCGTCCACAGACAGATCCGGAAAATCCAGGATTTTATAAGTAATGTATAAGCCGAGTGCCATGATCGCGTAGATCAGACCCTCCTCAATGACGCCAATGATGATAGACATGTGTTTCCTCCGAATTTCTAAACGCACAGGACGGGGCAGCCCTGCTTTGTGTGATGATGAGTCTGCCCCGTTATGTTCTGCATCCTAGTTTGTTGTGATTTCATCGAACAGTGCTGCCGCATTATCAGAAAGCTCTGCCGGAATGGTGATGCCAAGGTTTTCAGCCACCTTGTTGTTGCCGTAGAAAGCAGCCTCTTCAATGACTTCAAAGTTCATCTCGCTTGCTTTCTTCTCGCCCTTTAATACCTTTGCTGCCATCTTGCCGGTCTGCTCGCCAAGGCTGACGTAATCCAGTCCGACGGCTGCCAGACAGCCAATCTTAACCTGCTCGATCTCGCTTCCGAATACCGGGATGTTCTTCTTTGCAGCCTTATCCAGGATGACCGGAAGGGAGCTGACTACGGTGTTATCGGTTAAGTTGTTGATGCAGTCAACCTTCTCAACCAGTGCATCTGCTGCCAGCGGAATGTCTGCCGTGGAAGAAATGCCGCTCTCTACGATCTCAAAGCCATACTCCGGAGCTGCTTTCTTGTATTCCTCAATTGCGGAAACGGAATTGATCTCGCTGGTGCTGTACATGATACCGATGGTCTTTGCATCCGGAAGCATGGTGCGGATCATCTTTAACTGGCTCTCTACCGGAAGTTTATCGCTGGTACCGGTGATCTCACCAACCGGGGTTCCATCTGCATTGGCAAGCTCTGCCAGTACCGGATCCGTTACTGCGGTATAGATAACCGGGATGTCTGCATCTTTTGCTGCGCTGTATGCACTCTGCGCGATCGGGGTTGCAATGGCACAGATCAGATCGGCTTTCTTGGAAATAAAGTTGTTCATGATCTGGCTTGCGGTTCCGCCGTCTGCCTGTGCGTTTTCATACAGGACGGTCAGGTTCTTGCCCTCTACGATTCCCTCATCTGCAAGGCCCTGTAAAAAGCCGGTGCGGCAGTTATCCAGGGAACCATGCTCTGCGAACTGTCCGATACCTACGGTATACTCACCCTCTGCAACTTCCGGTGCCTCTGCTGCATCCGCACTGCTTTCCTCTGCTGCCTGTGTCGTGGTTTCTGCTGCCTTGGTATCTGCTGCAGTTGTCTCAGCGGTCTTGCTGCCGCATCCTGCCAGTGCCATCATTGCTGCCATTGCTGCTGCCATAACTTTCACACTTTTTTTCATAATCAAATCCTCCTTGCCTGTTCTGGTTTTTCATTGTTTTTTACAAGGACAACCCTTAGGCCGGATGCCTGTTCCTGCTAAGTGTTTTCCCGGATCGTATTTCCTGAAAGTTTCATAGGACGCACTTTCCGGAAAATAAAAAAGTCCCAAATACAGATTTCATTCTGTATTTGAGACGAATTCACTTAATCCGCGGTACCACTCAAATTGGTTTGCACCCACTCACCCGTATACTAACATATACGCCGCCAGGTAACGGTTGCGGTTTCCGTCAGTCCCTACTCCCATGTCTTACGAATGTTTTCGTTTTCCCTGGTTTCAGATCTGCCCTCGAAAGTCCATTCAGCAATCCCTTCCATACTGCAATCCCACCACCTGCAGCTCTCTGTGATATCAGCGAAGTGCTTACTCCTCTTTCTCATCGGTTTGTCTTTGTTGGTACTTATCATAATGCGCGAATTCGGATTTGTCAACTACTTTTTTTCTGACAATACAGTCCGACGGGAACCAGCCTGCAACAGTCTACGCTACTGGCTACGCTATAGATTTAGTTTGTCGTAGCTCTTACTCAGATAAATATCCAACCGTTCTTTCAGTGGCTGATATTCTTCGCTCTCCAGATTTGGATCCTGTTTCAGGATACGATTTACTTCTTCGGATACGGTTTTTAATAAATTTGCATCCGTAAAGATATCCGCAATTTTAAATTCCATGTCACCGCTCTGACGCACGCCAAAAAAATCGCCGGGACCGCGCAGTTTTAGATCCTCGGAAGCGATATAAAAGCCGTCGTTGGAGCGGTTTAAAATATTCAGGCGTTCCTGCGTTCCGTCCTGGTCCGAGCAGTTGACCATGATACAGTAAGACTGGTGGGCACCCCGGCCCACGCGTCCGCGCAGCTGGTGAAGCTGTGCCAGTCCAAAACGTTCCGCATTTTCAATCATCATGACCGTTGCGTTTGGCACGTTCACACCGACCTCCACAACGGTGGTGGAAACCAGCACCTGAATCTCACCGGACGCAAACCGCTCCATGATCTGATTCTTTTCTTTGCCTTTCATTTTGCCGTGCAGATACTCTACGGTAATGCCAGCCGGAAGCTTTTCCCGCAAAATTTTTGTGTAATCTAGTACATTTTCCGCCTCGATCAGTTCGCTCTCCTCTACCATCGGACAGATCACATACGCCTGGCGTCCGGCTGCCACCTCGCGGGCAATAAACTTATAAGCTTTGTCACGGTAACCGGTATCTACCACACAGTTTTTAATGGGCAGACGCTCCGCAGGCATCTCATCGATGATGGAAATGTCCAGATCTCCATAAAGAATGATGGCAAGTGTCCGTGGAATCGGAGTCGCACTCATGACCAGCACATGAGGTGTCAGCTCCGGGTCCGTTTCATTTCCCTTGTTTCCCAAAGCTTCCCGCTGGCCCACACCAAACCGGTGCTGCTCGTCGGTAATGACCAGGGCAAGACGGTCGTAATGAACTTTCTCCTGGATCAGTGCATGGGTTCCCACGATGATATCCGCCTCATGAGACGCTATTTTCTCGTAGGCCAGACGTTTTTCCTTTGCCGTCATGGACCCGGTAACCAGAACCACCTGTTTCTCAATGCCATACGTTTCAAACAGTTCCGTGATTGATTCGTAATGCTGCTTTGCCAGTACCTCAGTCGGTACCATCATGGCTCCCTGGCATCCGTTCATGGCAGTCTCTAATAATGCCAGCACCGCCACAATGGTCTTGCCGGATCCCACATCGCCCTGCACCAGCCGGTTCATGACCAGACCGCTCTCCAGATCCTTCCGCACTTCCTCCAGCACTTTTTTCTGGGCGCCGGTCAGTTCATAAGGCAGGGATGCCAAAAGCCGGTCAACCTCAGACGATCTTGAGATGATATAGCGGCTCTTTAGATCCTGACGTTTTTCCTTTAACCGGCGCACCGAAAGCAGGAAGAACAAAAACTCATCAAACACCAGGCGCTTTCTGGCAAACAGCAATTCTTTTTTATCTGCCGGAAAATGAATATGCTCAATGGCATAATTATATTCCGCCAGTTCATAGCGGCTGCGAAGTTCTTCCGGAAGATACTCACGCTCCATCTGCCGCTGCAAAAGAGCCTGCTGCACCGCACGGGTGATTGCCTTATTGCCCAGCCCTTTTGTCTGTCCATACACCGGCTGCATGGAATGCATGACGCCCCGGTACTGCTCCGGTGTGAATACTTCCGGCTGTTCCATGGTCAGCCGCCCGTTTTTTTTGACCACACGGCCACGAAATACCAGAATCTGCCCCATCTGCAGGACATTGTGCAGATACGCCATGTTATACCAGGTCAGCTGCAGGGTTCCCGTCATATCCCGCACATCCGTAATGATGACCTGAATATTTTTAAAGCGGCGCACGGATGGTGTTTTCATCAGCTGCCCAGATACCGCAAACACGCCTTTTTCCCGGAGGTTTCCGATCGGAACCGGCTCTTCATAGGCATCATAGGCACGCGGATAGTCATGCAAAAGTTCTTCTACTGTTTCCACACCCAGTTTGGAAAATAATTTTGCTGTTTTTTCTCCGATTCCTTTCAGACTTGTAATCGGCTGCTGATTCATGGTTCACTTCTCCTCATTCTGTGATCCTAATTTCTGAAATAAAAGGAGAGTTATCCGCAAAGACAACTCCCCTTATAGATTCGCTTTACACCCTAGATTTTCCTTCCGGCTGTGCGTTGTTCCTGTTCTGACTACTCAACGGAAATCAGATAATAATAGATCGGCTGACCGCCCTCCTGAAGCTCAATCTCCACATCCGGGCAGCTTGCCTGAAGTTTTTCGATCAGAGCCTCTGCGTCCTCTGCAGTGACATCACTTCCATAGTAAACGGTAACCAGCTCAGAATCCTCATCCAGCATCGCCTTTAAAGTATCCTCGGTAGTCTTCTCCAGATCGGTACCAACTGCCAGCATGCCATGATCACCGATTCCCATGATATCACCCTCGTGGATCTCCATGTCATCGATCACGGTATTGCGTACGGCGTAGGTGATCTGACCGGTCTTCACACGCCCCATCTCCTCTACCATGGTCTCCAGATTTTCTTCCGGAGTCTGGTCCGGGATGAAGTTGATGAGGGCCGTGATTCCCTGCGGAACCGTCTTGGACGGAACCACAATGATCTGCTTGTCCGCAACCAGATATTTTGCCTGTTCTGCAGCCAGAATGATATTCTTGTTATTCGGCAGAATATAAACCGTGTCAGCATTTACATGCTCGATGGCATTCACCATGTCCTCGGTGCTCGGGTTCATGGTCTGACCGCCCTCGATCAGGTAATCTGCACCAATGCCCTTAAAGATCTCGCCCAGACCCTCGCCTACGGATACGGCAATGAAACCATACGGTTTTCTCGGCTCAGCTTTTGCAGTCTCTTTCTGCTCTTCCTCCGCTTTCTGCTCTGCTGCCTTGCGCTCAGCATCCTGAATGACACGCTCCTGGTGCTCTTCGCGCATGTTGTCGATCTTCATGCGGGAAAGGGAACCAAAGGTCAGTGCTTTCTGGATTGCAAGACCCGGATCGTTCGTGTGAACGTGAACCTTTACGATATCATCGTCAGAAACGACTACGATGGAGTCGCCAATGGATTCCAGATATGCCTTGAACTCATGCTCGCTATTTTCGTCGTAATGTTTTTCCAGATTGATGATAAACTCCGTACAATAGCCATACTTAATGTGTGCGGTATCGATATCGGTTGCTGCTGCGCCTTTCGCTTCTGTCTGCACGTTCACAGCTGCCTTTGCGCCCGGAACGGTGATATCGACCTCTTTGCCGCTCAGACCATCAAATGCGCCCTTCAATACTTGCATCAGACCCTGTCCGCCGGAATCTACCACACCAGCCTGCTTCAAGACCGGAAGCATCTCCGGAGTCTGGCTCAGTACATAGTCACCATGCTCGATGACTTTCTCGCCAAATTCCAGAACATCTTCTGTCTCTTCTGCTACTTCCACAGCCTTATCTGCCATGCCCTTGGCCACCGTAAGGATGGTACCCTCTTTCGGCTTCATAACTGCCTTATAGGCCGTCTCTGTTGCATGGACAAATGCCTGGGCCAGTGTTTTTACATCGACTACATCTTTTCCTTTGATCTCTTTGGTAAATCCACGGAACAGCTGGGATAAGATTACACCAGAGTTTCCTCTCGCACCGCGCAGGGAACCGGAGGAAATCGCTTTTGCCAGGGAATCCATGGTCGGCTCCTGTACAGCTGCCACTTCCCTTGCAGCGGACATGATCGTCATGGTCATGTTGGTTCCGGTGTCACCGTCCGGTACCGGAAATACGTTTAACTCGTTGATCCACTCTTTTTTTGCTTCTAATCCCTTTGCTCCGGCTAAAAATGCCTTCTGCATCAGACGGGCGTCAATTACCTTTACACTCACCGTCAGGTCCTCCTTAATCGATAACTCGTACACCTTCTACATAAATGTTGATCTTGTCAACTTCCATGCCGGTGAATTCTTCTACTTTGTATTTTACGCTTGCGATCAGATTGTCAGATACTGCGCAGATGCTGACACCATAAGCCACGATCACATGGAAATCGATGGAAATATGGTTGTCCTTCACCTCTACGGTAATTCCGTGAGTCAGACTCTCACGCTTTAACAACTTAACCAGACCGTCTTTCATGCTGACAGCTGCCATACCAACAATACCAAAACACTCTACCGCCGTCATGCCTGCATACATGGCGATCACATCGGAGCTAATCTGAATCTCGCCCAGTTTGTTGTTGATGCGTCCTTTCATAGAAACCCCTCCATATCTATCTGAATTTATGGTTGCTGTTCACACATACGTGCCCGGCAACATGATTTTTCTGAATGCCCGGATAAAAAAGGGCATGATTTAACTAATTAATCATACCATATATCTTTCCCGCTGTCCATGACGAGTTTTCTCGAAAACAGGAAATCGAACAAATAAAAAATATTTTCTCAAAAAAATGTAAAATTTCACTTGCCAAAACCATGACTTTCTGCTATCATACTTTATGTTGTGGTTCCTTACGGGACCAAGTACCGGTTAAGGAGGTGCAATCATGGCTAAATGTGCAATCTGTGAAAAGGCTGCTCACTTCGGAAATAACGTGAGCCACTCCCATAGAAGATCCAATGCGATCTGGAAAGCAAACGTTAAATCCGTTAAGGTTAAAGTTAATGGAGGAGCTAAGAAGATGTATGTATGTACTTCTTGCTTACGTTCTGGCTTAGTTGAAAGAGCATAATTGGAACTGAATGCTGAGGACATGTCGTTTGACATGTCCTCTTTTTCGTTGTTCATTCTGTCAGCTTTTTCTTTTCACCCTCTTCTGTACATACATCTTCCGAAAACGGTTCTTTTTGTAGTTTTCCTTTGCAATCTAGCAACAGAACAGATAATATCCCAAAGTCAGACACCCGATAATAAAAATCAGCGTCGACAGTGTCTCCGGAATGAACAAAAGAAGCGTCATTCCGATTCCAAAACAAAAAAGCATAAGCCCCAGAACACGCCTCATGGCGGCCTCCTGATAAGATATAGCTGCCGTCTGCACAGCAAATATGGCTGCTGTACACGCATTATGCAAACAGCAACTATGCCTTGCAGACAGTAACCGCTCTTCCTTATCAGTATATGCCAGATTCCATAAGGTATGAACCAGGGCTTATCATATTGTCTTTTACACGAAATTCCGACAGACATTTTCAGACAGCAGGGTTGTTCTCTCCTGATTTTTACTCCGCCTGAACTTCATTTTTATTTTCTTCCTCTTTGGCAGAAGTTTCCTGTGCAGCTGCCATCTCATTGGCAGTCTCCATCGTCTTTTCTGACACCTCCGGTGTTTCCTGTTTTCCACCGACAAATTTATTCACAAAATCCGGAACCATATCCAGAACCTTGGTCACCGCATCCTGCTGTTTGATGTTGACCAGCTTGGTCACACCGTTCTGGATCACAAGGACAGCGCTGGGGCTCATCTTGGCACTCATGCCTCCTCCGCCATTGTGCTTTGCGTTATCCGCAAAAGAACCCGCTGCCATACCGCAGGTCACATCGACTAACGGCAGAATAATGGCATCATCTACTTTTACAGCATCTCCCACCACCGTCTTGGTTGTCACAAACTGATCCATTCCCTTAAACAGGGCTTCTACTGTTGAAACAAATTGATTCTCTGCCATCGTATTGTCCTCCTTTTTGGAATGCGCGCTGTTTCTTTACGCCTCCCGCCATTTTTTAATCCATAAACGGATATTTTTATTCTGAAGCATCCGGAATACAAAAAACAAAAGCGTCGCAAGCCGGATACGTCCTTTCAGTTTCAATTCTCCCTCCAGACAGGTTTCCAGAAAATCCGGTGTCACCTGAACTGTCCGGCCATACAGAGGGTAAAACGGACTGATCCAGGTAAGGACCTGTCCGGTCCTATACGGATCCCCGAAGCCGAACCGAAGTTTTCCTGCCATCTTCCGCGGCAAAACATGCCGGATGATTCCAAAGATCTGTTTCTTTGCCAGGCAAAACGCCGCTTTATTTTCTTCGTCCTGAAGAAAGTTCCAGATGGCATCCCACTGTTGTTTGCCTTGTTTCAACTTTTTCACAAATCTTTGCAGCTTCCTGGGGATGCTGCAAATTCGTTTTTTCCAGCTAATCCAGAAGCGGCGGAATCGTTCCATCAGAATGGACAGACGCGACTTATGCTCTTTTGTTTTCTGTTCGGGCTCCGTTGTTTTCCCAGCATTCTCCGTAGAATATGCTGTTTCGTTTTCTTTTGGGACATCCGGCAAATCCGGTTCTGTTTTCGTCACTTCCGCAGCCTCTACCCGTTCTTTCAATTCCTGCCCGGAATCCTTTTTTTGTTCTTCCGGATTCGTATTCGCAGAAGCCACGTTCTCTTCCAGAGTTTTTTCTGAATTTTCTTCTGGAACTTGTGGGGAGTTTTCTTCCAGCATTTCTCCCGCTGTTTCTTTCTCTGGCTTTTCCCGGCCCGGATGAAACCAAAGGATCCGAAAATCCACATGCAGGTCTCCGTCATAGGAAGCCGTCAACGAAATAAGGTGAAGAAACCAGCTTATGGAAGCCTTCCCCTTCAGGGATTCATGACAGCTTCCCTCTGCCCGGTACCGGACCGGCACAAACAGCACGCTGAAAATGACTGCCAGGACCAGACCCAGTACGATCAGAATCAGAATGCCGATCAGTTTTAAGATTCCCAGTACAATCGCTATCATACATCATTTCCTGTAAAGCGGGCAAAGGATGCCGCCGATACCTCTCCTGTTTTCTGATACAGATCATCTACCATCCTGCGGACTACCTCCAGCGCTTCCCAGTATGTAACGGCAATGCCCAGGATCTTGCGCTCTTTTTTCTTTTCTGCCGGGGTAAGAAGTATCGCAGAAGGATAGATATCACAGAGATTTTCTCCATTTTGCGGGGATGTAATCACATAAACCTCCGGTTGCAGCTTTTCCTCCCGGATTCCCTGGATGATCGCATAGCGATGCCGGCGTGCCTTCTTCCCCACATATAAATGATCGTACCACTGCATAGCATCCCTCCTGCACTGCGCTGTTTCCGCGTCCGCACGATTTGTTTGCACATCTGTGTTCCGAAGAAACAGGCTGTCATTTCCTGTCCGGCGCTAACATATTACCGGTAATTATCCAGAATGGAACGGCGTAACAGATCCAGTCCTTTTACAACCGCCTGTTCCCGGATTTTCTCCCGGTTGCCCTTAAACTGGTATTTCTCGACGCTGACTTTGTCTTTCATGTAGGTCGCAATGTAAACCAGACCAACCGGTTTTTCCTCGGTTCCGCCATCCGGACCTGCCAGACCAGTCACGGCTACACAGGCATCGGAATCGGTTGCAAACACACCACCGGTTGCCATCTCCCGTGCTGTCTGTTCGCTGACTGCACCATATTTTTTGAGCGTGCTCTTGCTGACATCCAGATATTTGCGTTTTGCTTTGTTTGAGTAAGTGATAAAGCCTTCGTTATACACCTCAGATGCGCCCGGCACATTGATGATGCGGCCTGCAAGCAGTCCACCGGTGCAGGATTCTGCTGTCGTCACGGTCAGTTCATACTTTTTCAGTAACTTTACTACTGCCTGCTCCAGCGTCTCTTCTTCCTTGGTTGAGTAAACGCAGTCACCAAAACGGTTTTTGATTTCTTTTACAACCGGTTTTACCAATTTCTTGGCATCTTCCTCATTTACTGCCTTTGCGGTAACGCGGATGTGGACCTCCCCAGTCTTTGCATAGGTTGCAATGGTCGGATTCTTCTGCTTATCGATCAGATCCAGCAGTTTATCTTCTACCTGACTCTCACCGACTCCGCAGATTTTTACCATCTGGGAACGGATCACCTCCGGCTGAAGCTTCTGTAAATACGGATAAACCTGATTCATAAACAGCGGATACAGCTCATTCGGCGGTCCCGGAAGCAGGATCGCAGACTTGCCGTATTTCTCCAGGATCAGACCGGGAGCCGTTCCATTGTCATTGTCCAGGACGATGCATCCGGCCGGAATGATCGCCTGTTTCCAGTTGTTTTCTGAAATCACCTTATAAATATTATTTTTGAAATACTCCTCGATCCGCTCTCTGGTGTGCGGATCCTCCACTAATGGAAATCCCATAACCTCCGCGCAGACCTCTTTAGTCAGGTCATCTTCCGTTGGTCCAAGGCCTCCGGTCAGGATGATGACATCCGAGCGCTTTAACGCAGTCCGGATCACCTCCGCCAGACGGTCATGGTTATCTCCCACCGTCACCTGATGGTACATGGTCAGGCCAAGAAGCGCACATTTTTCTGCCAGAAACTGGGTATTGGTATTTACAATGTTTCCAAGTAAAAGCTCTGTACCGACTGAAATCAGTTCCACTACCATTTAGATTGCCCCCTCTGTAAGCACTTTATGATTCTTTGCAATATAATCAACCAGCGACACGACAGTCAGCACCAGTGCAGCCCAGGTGCAGATCACCGTTAAGAAATACAGGACCGGAAGATTCACGATCATCAAAATGACTGCGATCATCTGGAATGTGGTCTTAAACTTGCCCCAGTAGCTGGCAGCGATCACAATGCCCTGCTCTGCCGCGATCAGGCGGAACCCGCTGATGATAAATTCACGGCTGACGATGATGATGACCATCCACGCCGGAAGCTGTCCCAGTTCAATGAGACAGATCAGTGCAGAGCAGACCAGCAGCTTATCCGCTAACGGATCCATAAATTTTCCAAAGTTCGTAACAAGATTGTACTTGCGGGCAATTTTTCCGTCCAGCATATCGGTCAGACTCGCAACGATAAAAATCGCCGCTGCAAGATTGCGGAGCAAACGCACTTCCCCATGAAAGGCAAGAAGGCTGATCACAAAAAACGGGATCATGATCACCCGCATGACCGTCAGTTTATTCGGCAGATTCATCGTATACCTCCCCGATCAGATCGTAATCGTTGGAACCGGTTACCTTCACCCGGACAAAATCGCCGGACATGAAAAGTTCACCACTGTTAACAAAGATATATCCATCTACATTCGGGGCATCCATGTAGGTTCTTCCCACATAAGCAGCTTCATCGGCCACCTTGCCCTCGATCATGACATCCAGGACACGTCCAACCATAGACTCAGACTTTTCAAAAGCGATCTCCTGCTGCAGTTCCATGATCTCGTCACGGCGCTCCTCTTTCACTTCCTCCGGGATCTGGTCCGGGAAGGTAGCTGCCGGAGTATCCTCTTCCGCAGAATAGGTAAATACACCCAGACGCTCAAACTCCATCTCATCGACAAATCGCATAACCTCTTCATGGTCTTCCTGGGTCTCACCCGGGAAACCAGCGATCATCGTGGTGCGGAGTGCGATATCCGGAACTGCCGCGCGAAGCTTTCCAATGATCTCGCGAAGCTGTGCCTGGTTGGTGCGGCGTCCCATGCGCTTTAAGATGCGGTCGCTCGCATGCTGGATCGGGACATCCAGGTAATGGCAGACCTTTTCTTCGGTGCGGATCGCCTCGATCAGCTCATCGGTGATTTCCTCCGGATAGCAGTACTGAATGCGGATCCAGTAGATGCCCGGAATCTCTGCCAGCTTGTGAAGCAATTCCGGAAGCATTTTCTTTCCATAAAGATCAACACCGTAAAGAGTTGTCTCCTGAGCCACCAGGATCAGTTCCCGTACGCCCTGGTCAGCCAGCTGGTTTGCCTCTTTTAACAGACGTTCCATCGGCACACTGCGATAATTGCCGCGCAGGCTCGGGATGATGCAGTAAGTGCAGTGCTTGTCGCAGCCCTCTGCGATCTTTAAGAACGCATAATATCCGCCAGTCGTAATGACACGCTCGGTCTCAACCTCCGGAAGTGCGTTTAAATCGTGGAAACAGCTTATATGCTCTTCTCCGCCAAGTGCCTGCTTTAATACGTTTGAAATTTCATCGTAAGTAGAAGTACCAAGGATGCCATCCACCTCCGGGATCTCATCGAGAATTTCCTGTTTGTAACGCTGCGCCATGCATCCCGTCACGATCAGTGCCTTGCACTTTCCAGTCTTTTTCAGCTCTGCCATCTCCAGAATGGTATTGACACTCTCTTCCTTCGCATCATTGATGAAGCAGCAGGTATTGACCACAATGATATCTGCCTCGTTTTCATCGTCCGTGAAGGTATGGCCATCCCGGTTTAAAAGACCGAGCATCATCTCGGTATCGACCAGGTTTTTGTCACAGCCAAGGGAAACACATAATATTTTCATAAATTCATAACTCCTGTTTTTATGGAAAAAGCCATCTCCATGTGCGATGAGACGGCTTTCTCCTTTCTTTTTGTGTATTACGCGGCAAAATTCGTTTTCCGTTTTCTGCCATTGTTTCTGCTTTCCGGAGAAAAATGTCTCCAGACAAAATTCTTACTCTTCGGTACTTTCTGCAGCTTCTACTGCCTCTGCCGGTGCAGCTTCTACTGCTTTTACCTCATCTTCATCCTCGTCGTTCTCACCAAGGATCTTTACCTTACCCTCGTAAAGCTCCTGCACAGCGATGGAAAGCGGCTTCTTGCCTGCGGATTTTGCGATCAGCGGCTCAGCGCCTCCGATGATCTGTCTTGCACGCTTGGAAGTTGCCAGCACGATAGAATAACGGCTCTGTACCACTGGCTGCTCGCCCGGCTCAACCTCGCTGTTTACTGCATTGATCAAATCTGTATAAGATGGATGTAACATAATAAAACTCCTTTCTGGGGGATATCTTGTTTTCTTTTAAAATTTTTACCGGATAGAAACGGTAAAACTCTATGATAAAAACAGTTTTCACTGATTAAAACTGCTTTAAATCCTCTTTCATTTCTGCGATGAACTCCTGGTTCTGGGAGGTTTTGTGACGCTGCGCCTGGATCAGCTCATGCATTTCCTTTACGCAAGTTTCCAGATCGTCATTTACCAGAATGTAATCGTAACGGTCCATGTACTCAGCTTCTTCCACGGCACGTTTTAAGCGGTTTTTAATCACCTCTTCGGTCTCAGTTCCGCGACCGCGCAGTCTGTGCTCCAGTTCCGCAGCGCTTGGCGGAGTCACAAACAAAAGCAGAGTGTCCGGGAATTTCTCTTTGACTGCAAGCGCACCCTGGATTTCAATCTCCAAAATAACATTTTTACCGGCTTCCAGCTGCTCCATGACATAGCTCTTCGGGGTTCCGTAGTAGTTTCCCACATAGCAGGCATGTTCGATCAGCGCGTCTTCTGCGATCATCTGCTCAAACTGCTCTTTTGTCTTGAAGAAATACTCTCTGCCGTCCACTTCGCCCTCACGCGGTCCGCGTGTGGTCGCGGAAATGGATAAAGCATACTGGTCTGCATACCCTGAAAGCAGTGCTTTCATCAAAGTTCCTTTTCCTGCTCCCGAAAAGCCGGAAACAACCGCTAAAATTCCCTTACGGCTCATACTCAATCCTCGATTCTTATCTTATTCCATGATGGATGATACCAGATTGTTTCACACTGCATGCTCTCACAATCCTTTTGGTCCTGATATCATTCAATATTCTGAATCTGCTCTCTGACTTTTTCAATCTCTGTCTTTAAGGCGATTGCCTTGTCACAGATTTCCAGATCACTCGATTTGGAAAGTGTGGTATTGGCCTCACGGTTCATCTCCTGGGCGATAAAGTCCAGTTTTCTTCCCACGCTTCCGCCTGCTTCCAGTTCCTTTCTGGTCGCATCAATGTGGCTGTGAAGACGGACCATCTCCTCATCGACACAGATCTTGTCCGCGTAGATGGTAACCTCTGTTGCAATGCGCCCCTCGTCTAGCTGGGTGCTGCCAAGAAGCTCCTTCACCTTGTCTTCCAGTTTCTGGCGGTACTCTGTTAAAATAACCGGAGAACGCTCCTCGATAAAAGCAACAAGGCTGCCCATGTAGTCAAGTTTGCCAAGCAGGTCCGTCTTTAACTTTTCGCCTTCCTGAACACGGGAATCTACAAATTTCTTTGCAGCCTCCTCCACAGCCTCGGAAAGTTCCTGCCAGATCTTGTCCTCATCTTCCGCAACCTGATCCATAACCAGAACCTCCGGCATGCTGGCAAGTCCGGACACGGTGATGTCGTTTTTGATGCCAAACTGCTCTTCCATCTGTTTGAAGCAGTTCATATATTCCGCAGCAAGGGAACTGTTGTACTTTAAGCACATTTTCTCTTCTGTGTAGTCTTCGTAGTTGATAAATACATCCACTTTTCCACGCTGAATGTAAGTCTTCAGCAGATTGCGGATGCCTGCCTCAAAATAGTTGAACTTTTTCGGCAGCTTGATGCTTAAGTCAAGATAACGGTGGTTGACTGCCTTGATCTCTACGGAGATTTTATATTCCGCGGTAACGATCTCGCAGCGACCAAATCCGGTCATGCTTTTTATCATGATGTGGTCTGCTCCTTTGCCATAGATAACTTACATTATAATTCAAATGGAAAAACAAGTCAACGGCTTCGCATTTCAAATTCGGAAATTCGTTTTGACATCCTTTTGACCGCATGGAACATCAAAAAATGCCTTCAAGCCAGATATCTGTTCCATATCTGGTCAGAAGACATTTTTCTTTTTTCCTGTTATGCTGCCAGGTTCAAAAACCTTTTTCCTATGATACTGATACCGGAATCTCTCAAAACGCATCGGTATCTTTCTGTTTCCGTTTCGGATTTGCCGGGAACCATCCTTTCTTCACCCGCTCCTCCTGCTCGAAAAGCTCCTTAATACTCCAGAGAAACGTCACGCCAAGTACTGCCACAATACTTCCTGCTGCTGTATTTGCAATCCGCAGGGAAAGTACCAGAAAAAAGATTCCAAGTATCAGAAAAACCGGCCATACCCGCTTACTGAAATAATATTCCGTCTTCACGACAACTCCGTGAAACGCTCCAATGATCAGAAATGTAAAAATTCCAACGAGCAATCCTCCGATATGCATGCTGACTTCCTCTTTCTTCCTAGTAATTGATTCATCTTACTAAAACAAAAATCCTATTTAGAATACCATACATCATTCCTGTTTTCCAGATAAATTTTGTTCCAACCAGTCTTTTCCGTACAGCAGTCTGGTAACCACCATGGAAGCTGCTGTATCTCCACTGGAGTTTACCAGTGTGGTTGCCGCATCGCACAGCTGTGACAGCATGATACAGATCGGTAACCCTTCTACCAGAAATCCAAACAGGGAAATGATCATGGTTTCCGCAATGGCTCCGCCTCCCGGTACGGAAGACATGGCTACGGAACTGCATACTGCCACAAAAAATGCAAATGCAATATCTGAAATTCCATTCAGTGGACGGTTAAACACATAGCACATTACCGTAATTTTGAAAATACTGCTCATGCAGGAACCATCCATATGGCAGGTTGCCCCCATCGGGATCACAACCGAGCTGACTTCCCGCGGAACTCCGATCCGGTCGCATGCCTCCATCTGCCCCGGAATCGCTGCTGCAGAACTTCTGGTTCCCAGTGCAGTTAAAGCCGGAGTCAGAATGTTTTTAAAATACGCTTTTCCCCCCTTCGTTCCACCTGCAAAAAACGTATACAGCGTAAAGAACACCAGCATATACAAAAACAACGTCGGGTAATACATGATGATCGCATGGAAATAGGTTCCCATAAGAGAAGATCCATAGGTACCGGTTAAATCTGCAAAATACGCAGCCAAACCAATCGGAGCTGCTTTCATCAGAATGCCGATCATTTTGTAAAATACGGATGCAATCTTAGTAAGACCTTCCGCAATTGGCTTTCCCTCATCCCCCATTGCGGAAACCGTACTTCCAGGAAATACCGCAAAGATGATCAGCGGGAGCACATGACTTCTGGAGAGAAGATCCGGAAAGTCGCTTACGGTAAACATTCCAACGATATGATCTCCAAAATTGATTTCTGACATGGCAGCATCACTGCTGTTTCCCAGAACGCAAGTGCAATCTCAAGAATGGTCTTTTTCTGTTCTTCCAGAAGCGGAATTGCTTTTTGAAGCCGCATTTGTTTCACATAATCAGAC
Source organism: Clostridium sp. OM02-18AC (assembly GCF_003481825.1). Classification (GTDB taxonomy): domain Bacteria; phylum Bacillota; class Clostridia; order Lachnospirales; family Lachnospiraceae; genus Brotaphodocola. The sequence continues at coordinate 47,648 of NZ_QULW01000024.1, forward strand.
AGCCGGAAGCCGAACCATTGCCGAAACTGTCCGCTGAGATATGTTTTGTTATATCCCACATGTGCAGCCAGCTGGGTCAACGAAATGTTTTCCGTCAGATGTTCCCGGATATAGGCATCGATCTGGGGCATATACTGATTCCTGTTTCCGCCTCCCACATCTGCTGCTTTTTCTGTTTCCAGCCGTCCGTGTCGCTCCAAAAGATCAACAAATAAAAGGCACGCCAGGGATTCTGCCATTTTATACCGGACAGGAGTTTGTTTTTTGAAACATTCATAGATGTCCACGATCCACTCCCGGTACCTCATAAGGCAGTCTGATGTTTCTGCCGGTATATAAATAGCCTGCGTTTCTGATGTACCGTAAACGCCCCACTCCGTAAGCACTCTGGGATGAAGTTTCAGACTGAGCGTCCGGTTTTCCGCTTCCCTGGAAATGATAGAATGTCCGCAATTGGAAGGAAAAAAGAGCATGTCACCAGCCTTTAAATGGTATGATTTCTGACTGGCAAAATATTCCAGTTCACCGGAAAGAACCGCCATAAGTTCCAATTCTTCATGCCACAGATAACGATAAGAACTGCCTTTTATTACGCTGAGCTGTATACGTGTCTGCCCATTCGTTTCATATTTGAAATCGTATTTTTCCATTATCCTTCCTCCATACTCACAAATATATCATAAATCCAGATTTTTATATTTTTCGGATCTTTTCTTTCATTTTTTCGATTATATCATGCTGCCTGAAATACCTCAATTTGTAATTTTTCACCCCACTTCCACGTTCTTGTAAAGCTGGTGTTCCCGCATGCGTGCCCAGAAATTTGGGGTTCTGAATTGAAAATCTCTGTCTTTGAACGCTAACTTGTAAATTTCGTTTTCTTCCTGTATAATTGGAAGAATCGTAACTGCCCCTGTTTTCGGCACGGGGCAAGTTCCATTTTATATGGAAAGGAGTTTTATATTTAATATGGCATTTGATGGAATCGTAATCGCGAACCTGGTTCATGATATCCGCAACAAACTGGAGGGCGGCAAGATCAACAAGATCGCCCAGCCGGAAAAAGATGAGCTTTTGTTCACGGTAAAAAATAATAAGGAAACCCTGCGTCTCTCCATTTCCGCCAGCGCAAGTCTGCCGCTGGTCTATTTTACAGAGACGAACAAACCAAGTCCCCTGACCGCACCGAACTTCTGCATGCTGCTGCGCAAGCACATCGGAACCGGCCGCATCGTTGAGGTCTCCCAGCCGGGACTGGAGCGTATCATCGAATTGAAGATTGAGCACTTAGATGAGCTTGGCGACCTTCAGCGAAAACGCCTCATCGTGGAACTGATGGGCAAGCACAGCAATATCATCTTCTGCAAGGAAGACGGCACGATCTTAGACAGTATCAAACACGTTTCTGCACAGGTCAGCTCTGTGCGCGAGGTACTGCCAGGCCGGATGTATTTCATCCCGCACACCACAGACAAGGAAGACCCGCTTACCATTTCGGAGGAGAACTTTGTCCGTGTGATCGGTTCCACCCCGGCTCCGGTGCAGAAAGCCTTGTACCAGAAGCTCACCGGCATCAGCCCGATCATCGGCACGGAGATCTGCCACATGGCTTCTGTGGACGGTGACCGCTCTGCTAACGAACTGACTCCGGCAGAACTGACCCATTTGTACCACATGTTCACACTGCTGATGGACGATGTCAAAACCGGAACTTTCACACCGAACATCATCTACCGCGGCGAGGAACCGGTCGAATTTGCCTCTGTCCCGCTGACCTGCTATGAATCCGGCGATTACCAGGAAAAGAAGTTTGACTCGATCAGCCATCTGTTAGACTGCTACTATTCCGAGAAAAACGCCGTTACCCGCATCCGCCAGAAATCGGTCGATCTCCGTAAGATCGTCCAGACTGCCTTAGAGCGGAACTACAAGAAATATGACCTGCAGGAAAAGCAGTTAAAGGATACGGAAAAGCGTGACAAATATAAGGTATACGGCGAACTGTTAAACACCTACGGATACGAGTTAAAAGGCGGGGAAAAAGAACTGAAATGCCTGAATTATTACACCAATGAGGAAGTCAAAATTCCGTTGGACCCGCAGCTTTCCGCCCAGGAGAACTCCCAGAAATTCTTCGCCAAGTACAATAAATTAAAACGTACTTACGAAGCGTTAAGCGACCTGACTTTGGAAACAAAACAGGAAATCGATCACCTGGAATCCATCAGCACGGCTCTGGATATCGCATTGAAAGAAGACGATCTGGTGCAGATCAAGGAAGAGCTGATGGAATTTGGCTTTGTGAAAAAGCGCCCGTACGGAGCGAAAAAGCCGAAGATCACCAGCCGCCCGTACCACTACCGCTCCACCGACGGCTTCGATATTTATGTTGGAAAAAACAACTACCAGAATGAGGAAGTTACCTTCAAGATTGCAAACGGCAACGACTGGTGGTTTCACGCCAAAGGCATTCCGGGATCCCATGTTGTGGTCCGCACCGAAGGAAAAGAGCTGCCGGACCGCACCTTTGAAGAAGCTGCTGCACTGGCTGCCTGGTACTCCAAAGGCCGGGACAACGATAAGGTCGAGATCGACTATATCCAACGAAAACACGTGAAAAAAGCCGCCGGAGGCGCTCCTGGATTTGTCATTTATCATACCAATTACTCCCTGATGGCAGAGCCGAAGCTGGTGCTGCCAGAAGTGACCGGATAAAAACAGTTGCATAAAAGATGATTGCTACGCAAAAAGCCGTCCAGGTTTCGAACCCTCGGACGGCTTTTCTTGATTACATTTCGCATTCCTCAATGATACATTCATGAACTTTTGTTTTTCTGCTGTAATTGATACCAACCAGCAGTACATTTCCTCTGTATTCTTCTAAACTCCTGCAATATTCTTTCTTTTTGATCTGGGCGATCGCACCAGCCGCATCTTTATCCCACTTCAATTCCACCACCATTGCCGGTTTTTCCGGAAATTTTTTTCTTGGCACAAACACAAGATCTGCAAACCCTTTTCCACCTGCAAACTCTCTGTAAGTGACATAAAAATTTCTCGCCGCATACAGGGCAAGTGAAATCGTGTAACTCAGTGCATTTTCATCATTGTACTGAATATGTGATGTCTCAAAATGAGCCTGACTGATTGCCTCTGCCACCTGCTTTGGTCTCTTTTGCCAGATGGCTTCCAGCGTATCTGCCGAATTTTTTAACGACTTGGATACTTCACCCCATGCCGACGCGGATACACTGTTCACATACTCTGCCCGCACCTCTTCATTTGGAATTTTGACTGTCCTGCTGTCATAATCATAAGAAACATATCCCAAATGAATCAAAAGTGTCAGGACATCGTCCTCCGAATGAAAAGTTGACATATCATTCGAGAAATTTCCTATATTGACGGGAACCGCATTTCCAGCGATCATGCTTAACACATCATCCTTCAATCCTTCGAAGTTCATGTCAATATAGATTCTCAGTGCTTCGAACGTTTCCGTCTGATTCCAGTAATTTCCTATTTTTCGAAAGCGCATAGCACTTACAACAGAGCGTGGACTGTAAATCGAAATGTTTTTTTCAAAAGAATAGCCATCATACCAGCATTTTATTTCTGCCATGTCCATCTGAAACTGTTTGCAAAGCTTTTTCACTTCATCTTCTGTAAAGCCAACATACTTTGCCAACGGTCCCGGATTGATCATGGAAAATTCATCAAACATATTTAACGCCGAATGCGTTCCGTACTTCTTGATCGGAAGGATTCCTGTCATATACGCAAGATGAATATAAGCTTTATCTTTTAAGAAATCTCTTAAGAAATCGAGATACTTTTCCTGTGCTTTTTTATCTTCCTTGTACTCCCGGAAAATACAGTCCCATTCATCCAGAATCACGATAAAAGCCTGTTTTTTCTGGGAATACACATCCTGCATGCATTCGATCATGTCTGTATCGTCAAAATAGTCCACATCCGGGTATTCCTGCTTCAGATCACGGATAACCAGCTTACTGAAGCGCTCGGTCAGTTCATGAATGCTGTGGCTTCTGCTTAAAATTTCCTGCATGTTAACCGAAATCGTATTGTACTGATTCAGATGTTTTTTGAATCCAGGATCTTTTGCAATCTCAAATTGTGAAAACAGTTTCTCCGCGTCGCATCCACGGCTATAGTATGCCGTCAGCATATTTGCCGCAGTGGATTTTCCAAAACGTCGCGGACGGCTGATGCAAATATATTTCTGCATCGTATGCAAAACAGAATTGGTGTAAGCCAGTAACCCTGTCTTATCAACGTAAATATCCGAATTCACAGCTTCTTCAAATTTGCTGCTGTCTGGATTCAAATAATTTCCCATCTGCGTCCTCCTGATTTCTGCTTCATTATCTCCATTATACTTCATTTTCTATTTTTCCGAAATGCCAATCTGCCCCTCATTGCATTTTTTATAAAAATCAGTATAATACAAAACGAAGAAACATGTAACTGTTTACGGATATACCAGAAACAGTTGCCAAAATCAATTTACGAGGTGATCCGCACCACATGAAAACAGGAAATTCTTTGTCCCCAAGACGGCAAAAGCTGCTGGCTGACACCATCCGGGAGCTTGCGCACGAGGGAAGATTTTATGAAGAAAAAGAAGCCATGCAGCATGGCTGCACGACCATCTACCAGCACAGCATTCACGTTGCGTATGTCAGCCTCTTCCTCATGGAAAAATGGCACATTCCGCTGGATGAAGTTTCCCTCGTAAAGGGCGCTCTGCTGCATGATTATTTTTTGTACGACTGGCACGAAAACGATGCATCGCACCGTCTCCACGGCTTTCATCATCCGAACACAGCGCTGCGAAATGCGCTTCGTGACTACAAGCTCAATAAGCGGGAGGAAAACATGATTGCACGCCACATGTTTCCGCTTACTCCCATTCCCCCAGGATGCAGGGAAGCCTGGCTGGTCTGCCTGGCAGACAAATGGTGCGCTATGAAAGAAACCCTGCGCCCGGCTTTCCACAAACTGCTTCGCTGATCGCAAAGTCAAAGCCCCATCTTTTTCATTTCTCAAAAGATGGGGCTTTCGTACGTCAATATTCCAGATAAGCACCTTTCATCGGGCTTGCCGCATGCTCGCTGAACAGACGCAAAACACCCTTTTTGTATTTCCGTTCTCTCGGTTTCCAGTTTGCCCGGCGTTTTGCAAGGATTGCATCGATTTCTTCCATCGATTTTCGTTCTCCTGCAACACCGATGATGTTCAGCTTCCGTTCCATCACATCAATTTCGATCAGATCTCCCTCTTCTACCAACGCGATAGGACCTCCATCTACAGCCTCCGGACTGCAATGTCCGATCACCGGTCCGGTCGATGCGCCGGAAAAACGACCGTCCGTGATCAGGGCAATGCTCCTGCCAAGCTCCGGATCACTGCTGATTGCCTCCGATGTATAAAACATCTCCGGCATTCCGCTTCCTTTTGGTCCCTCATAACGAATAAACACCGCATCTCCTTTTTGCACTTTGTGCTTCAATACCGCATCCAGGCATTCTTCTTCACTGTCAAACGGTCTTGCACGAAGTACCGAACGAAACATTTCTTTCGGACATGCCGTATGCTTGATGACTGCGCCTTCCGGTGCAAGATTGCCGCGAAGTACGGCAATGCTTCCGTCGGTTCCGATCGCATGCTCATACGGACGGATGATATCTTCTTTTTTCAGTTCTGTATGATAGCGCTCGTTAAATTTCTGAAGCCACTTCGCACACGTCTCGTAAAAACCATTGTGTTTCAGTTCTTCCAGATTCTCTCCCAGTGTCTTTCCAGTAACGGTCCTTGCATCCAGATGCAGATGTTCTTTGATTTCTTCCATAATAGCCGGAACTCCGCCTGCATAGTAAAAGCATTCTGCCGGCCAGTGTCCTGCCGGACGGATATCCAGAAGATATCTCGCATTTCGGTGCAGCCGGTCAAAGGTTTCTCCCGTAATTTCAAAACCAAGTTCGTGCGCAATGGCAGGAATATGGAGTAGGCAGTTGGTACTTCCGGAAATCGCGGCATGCACAAGGATCGCATTTTCAAAACTGTCCATGGTCACAAGATCCGACGGGCGCATATGCTCCATCTTCGCAAGTCTTACAGCCTGGCGTCCTGCTTCTCTTGCGAAAGAAAGCAGATCCGGACTGGTGGAAGGCATAAGTGCAGTGCCCGGAAGCGCTAGCCCCAATGCCTCTGCCATGATCTGCATGGAAGAAGCGGTCCCGATAAAGGAGCAGGCTCCGCAGCTCGGACAGGCATTGCATTTTGCCCAGTCGAGCGTTGCTTCATCGATTTCACCACGTTCGTATTTTGCGCTGTACATGCCAAGCTGCTCCAGGGTCAGCATATCCGGACCAGCACTCATGGTTCCGCCCGGCACAAATACGGACGGAATATTCACTCTGGCAAGTCCGATCAGATTTCCAGGTACACCCTTGTCACAGCTGGAAAGATATACCGCCCCGTCAAACGGCGTGGCATTGGCATGAATCTCAATCATATTTGCGATCATTTCACGGCTGGCAAGACTGTAATTGATGCCATCCGTACCCTGGCTTTCTCCATCGCAGATATCCGTACAATAATAGCGGGCTCCAAATCCACCTTCCTCTGCAATCCCTTTTCGCACCTCCTCCACAAGCTGGTTTAAATGTCCGCTGCCCGGGTGACTGTCTCCGTAGGTGCTTTCAACCATGATCTGAACTTTGCCGAGATCTTCTTTTTTCCATCCTGTCCCAATCCGAAGCGGGTCCAATTCCGGTGCAAGCTTTCTCATTTCCTGACTGATTAGTTTCATATTGTTCCTCCCGTTTATTCAAAATACATCAGACCTATTTATTTATATTGATTCCATAATACTCATTTTGTTCTTATCTCTTTCAAAATCATCTGATGTTTTTATCATATACGCTGAACTTCAATTATGCAATCCGTAATTATATCCAAAGTTTCGTTCTTGTTTTCGTGCACAATAACATTTTGACATGGAATTAAAAAAAAGATATCATAAATAAGATTAGAAATCGCAGCAACGAAAAGATCAGAAATGGAGTAATCATATGACGAATCTCGAAGAAAAAAATCTTCCGCAAAAAATATCTGAAGATATCATTTCACTGATTCTGGAGGAAAACCTACAGCCTGGAGATAAACTTCCTAATGAGACGGTTCTTTCTAACCGTCTGAATGCAGGGCGAAGTTCCATCCGTGAAGCCATGAAACTGCTTGCCTCCCGAAATATTGTTACGATTCGCCAGGGATCCGGTACCTACATTGCAACTTCTCCCGGAATGGTAGAGGATCCGCTTGGTTTTCTCTTTATCGGAGACAAAAAGAAGCTGATCCACGACCTGTTGGAAGTCCGCTTTCTCTTAGAACCTTCCATTGCAGCCATGGCAGCCGCGCATGCAGATGACACTGACATTACAAAGATCAACCGGCTGTGCGATGAGGTGGAGGACCTGTTGACAGCACAGAAGGACCACACGCAAAAGGATATCGAGTTTCACACTGCCATCGCACTCAGCAGCAAAAATTTAGTTGTGCCAAGACTCATTCCCGTAATCAACAGTTCCATCCCTCTTTTTGTAAAAACAACCGAAAATTCTCTCTATACGGAAACCATAGAAACCCACCGGGAAATCGCCGATGCGATTTCTGCCCACGATCCGCTCCGTGCACAGGATGCCATGTATCTGCATCTGGTCTATAACCGGAAGGCAATCCAGAATCTTTCTTCATAAAAATCTTCTGCCCTGCAGATAAATCGTTTGATGCGGAAAAGTCTCCGTGCCTGGCTTTACGCAAACGGATTCGTTGAAGCCGGAAGCATAGCAGACAGCCCAACCCTTTTGTTCATAAAAAGGATTGGGCTGACTTTATTTCTGATATTTTTCTTCGTTCTTCAGTTTTTTCACAAGCTTCCCATATACATGCTCTACAAACCAGGGCTCTGTGGATTTTTTCAGAGCTTCTCCTGGTGTAAACCATGCCACACCACTGTTCTCATCCGCCTTTACCGAAACAGCTTCTTCAGAATCTGCTTCCAGCAGATAGGTTACATTCAGGTGCAGATGGCTGGATACATAACGTCCCTTTTTTACGTGTCCGTCTACCGTAAGGGACTCCAGGGAAAAGATTTCATCGGACACAGGGCGGACATTCGTGATTCCGGCTTCTTCCTTCACTTCCCGGACTGCAACGGCAAGCAGATCTGTCTCGCCATCTGCATGCCCGCCCAACCAGGACCAGGAGTTGTAAATATTGTGGTATATCATCAGGACCTTACTCCGTTCTTTGTTCACCACCCAAGCCGAAGCCGTCATGTGCGCCACCGTGTTTTCCCTTGAGAATGCATTTTCCTGTGTTTCAATCCAATTCAATATGAGCGCCTTATCCATCTCTTCCTGCTCATTGAAGGGTTGATATTTCTTTATTTTGCTAATCAATTCCTTTCGATCCATTCTTCAAACCCCTCCTCTACCATTCCAGTTTCAACTGCCGGTCAATCCAGCTTCTTTGTTCTGCCTCATGAATCACATCTCCCGGCATCGCATGTCCGATCAGAAACGGGGAGTTCGGATCATGTTTTTTCCTGTTTTCCCGTACCAGTGCCAGATTGGAATTGGCATAACAGTAACGGCACAGATGTGCACAGGTATCATAAGCTCCAATATCCGCGGTGAGCATGCATCCGCAGTTCCGGTTTTTCAGGTTCTGATATTTCTTCGGCACATCCAGACTGGCATGCAACGCCGTCTCAAAGGTCTGGATCGTCATACAGCCCGAACAGTCAGCCCCATACGTTGTCAGTTCCGTTCCCTCAGCACAGGGTCTGACCGTCATTCCGTACTGCGCCGCAATCCGGATCAGTTCTTTTCCGATCGCGATCCGGTCTTTTTGGGGGACATTCCTGGCTTCCGGGAAATTCCGCTCTACTTTCCGGTAAAGATCAAGGAAGCTGATTACACAGGTTTTTGTGTAACCAGCCAGTGTCCTTGCCATCTTTTCGAATTCAGAGATATGCCATGCCACCGTGTGTTCCTCATCGAGAAAAACAGGATCGTACCGCCAGCCGATGCTGTCCACGCTCACGCATTCTGACAGTCGTTTGAAATCTTCCATCACGGCCTCTTTGCACGGTACATGCGGTTCGATGTCAGTTCCATAAGCCGTGATCGTTACAAACCAGTATTGCCCATATGGTTTTAATGCATCCATGTGCGGCAGCATCGGCGCCGGATTCTTTGTGCAGAACGCGATCAGATCGACCACATCCGGCGACAGGCTGTATCTTGTCACCTGGTTCTCGTTGTATGGGTTTCGTACCAGAACATATCCAGCGTTTAACCGGTTGAGAAACCATTCGCTGTAAAATGCCGGAATGTCTGTTCTCATTCCAGTTTGTATAATCATAAGATGCCTCACAATTTCTCATATTTTTCAATCAGGCACTGATGCGTTTTTGTTTTCCTGTCATAGTTGACCGCCACAAAAAGGATTTCACCCGTATAAGCCTTAATAGAATCCGGATAACGTTTGTCCCGAATCTGCTGCATCGCACTCAGATATGCAATCGTAAGTACACTACTCAGCGAATTTTCATTGTGATACTGGATCACTGAAGCATATTCCATGTGGATTTTTTCGATCTGTGCTGCCACAGTTTCTGCATCCATGTCCAATGTTGCATCCAACAGCATACTCGATTCTCTTTGAAAATCTAAAAATTCATTCCACGTTTTCCGCTTCGTTGCCCGAATCAGTTCCTGGCGTATTTCTTCATTTGGTACAAAAGCTCTCTCCGTATTCGTATCATAAGCCAGATATCCCAGATGAATCAGATAAGTCAGCACATCATCTTTATTGGCAAAGTTCACCGCATCATTCTGGAACGTTCCAGTCTGAACCTCCACAGAACTTCCTGCAATCATTTCGATCTATAAACCTGCTCATTTCCGAGCAAATATCCATCGTACCAAAGCTTTACCTTTTCAAAATCTGGATCTTTGCTAATAGTCAGATCTGTAAACATTTCTTTTGAGTCACAACCACAACTATAATACGCAGTTAACATATTTGCAGTAATAGACTTGCCAAAGCGGCGCGGGCGGCTGTTGCAGATGTATCCCTGTAAGGTATTCATTACTTTATTGGTAAATTTTAATAAGTCTGTCTTATCTACATAAATTTCTGAATTTAATGCTACCTGAAATGCCCCATTTCCAGGATTTACAAAAGTCCCCATCAATCAGCACCTACAAAGACCAGATTTTTCGTAGCTGCTATGGTAACGTTTTCCCATTGCCTTGGGCGAACTTTCTGCTTTCAGTATACCAAAAATCCGCGCAACTTGAAACCTCAAAAATACTCATGGAATATAAACCTAAAATGAAAATTTAAATTCCACTTCTCCAAAGGGCGGTGGAGTTTACTCTTGCACA
>NZ_QULW01000025.1:0-382 GCF_003481825.1 Clostridium sp. OM02-18AC
TTAGAGCGCCGCCCTGTCACGGCGGAGGTCGTGGGTTCGAACCCCATCCGGGTCGCTGAATATCGCTAAAGTGGTATTCGAAAGTTGAATATGGGGTCTTAGCTCAGCTGGGAGAGCATCTGCCTTACAAGCAGAGGGTCATAGGTTCGAGCCCTATAGGCCCCACTTTCAAAGAAAACCTGGTTCGCCGATATGGCTCAATTGGCAGAGCAGCTGATTTGTAATCAGCAGGTTATCGGTTCGAGTCCGATTATCGGCTTTGAGATTTCCGCTTTGCGGTAATTAAATAATGATTATGGGGGAATTCCCGAGTGGCCAAAGGGGGCAGACTGTAAATCTGTTAGCTGTGCTTTCGGTGGTTCGAATCCACCTTCCCCCACTC
>NZ_QULW01000025.1:392-49657 GCF_003481825.1 Clostridium sp. OM02-18AC
CTTTCAAAGAAAACCTGGTTCGCCGATATGGCTCAATTGGCAGAGCAGCTGATTTGTAATCAGCAGGTTATCGGTTCGAGTCCGATTATCGGCTTTGAGATTTCCGCTTTGCGGTAATTAAATAATGATTATGGGGGAATTCCCGAGTGGCCAAAGGGGGCAGACTGTAAATCTGTTAGCTGTGCTTTCGGTGGTTCGAATCCACCTTCCCCCACTCAACAACTTCATATTTTCGCGAATATCGCGGGGTGGAGCAGTCTGGAAGCTCGTCGGGCTCATAACCCGAAGGTCATAGGTTCAAATCCTATCCCCGCAATTTTGCCTTGGTAGCTCAGTTGGTAGAGCAGAGGACTGAAAATCCTCGTGTCACTGGTTCGATTCCGGTCCAAGGCATACGGGCGTGTAGCTCAGTCGGTAGAGCACTTGACTTTTAATCAAGTTGTCCGGGGTTCGAATCCCCGCACGCTCATCTTTGAAAATGGCTTAAATCCTTGAAAACCTTGGATTTAAGCCATTTTTTGTTTCAGGTGACAAATATCTTCAGACAATCCCCGCACAGAAAAAGTGCTTTTGTAATCATCTATTGTATGATAAAATATAACGAGCGAATGATAATATCTTCAATTTATCTTCAAAAATGTTTGTATTACTGGGCTCCGATGAAAGAGGAAACGATGGAATGAAAGGAACCAAAACGCATAAAGTTTCAGAACAGGATAAATGGATTCATGAGTTTGAAAATCTGTATATTTTGACTTACAAATCTTTGTACCGTCATGCAAAGCTTATTTTCGGGCAGGAAGAGAAGGCAAAAGAACTTTTGATTCAGGTTTATATGGAAGCTTATCAGAGAGGAAGTCAGCTTCAGAAGGAAAAGAGTCCAGCAGACTGGCTTTTAAAGCGATCTGATTTTTTGGCAGAAACGAAGTTGGAAGCTACACGGGAAATGATTGAGGCATCTTATGCAGAAGAAAAAATGCAGTCAAAAGAAGCCAGAAAAGAAAATCTGACGAATCTGGATGAGACTTCTTTGCTTCTGGAAATAGAAGACCGCCTGGGAATTGTAGAAGGAACCGGAGAATACCCGGATGAGACGGATGTTTCCCGGGGAAAGAGAATTTGGTCCATTGTACTGCTGATAGCGGCAATTTTGCTGGCGATTGTTGGAATCTGGAAAGTGAAACACCAGCTGGATCTTTTGCAGGCACCATTTGAACGGACGTTTCATCAGACCGAAGAGACGGAAGCAAAGAAGGAAACGATAGAGATTCAATTAGGCGATAAAGCAGTAGTTCTCTCGGAAGCGGGGCAGATTCTCTATACTGTGCCATTGGAAGAAAGCAACCTCGCAGGAGAGCACGATTACAATGAAGAAATTCAGACAAGAGATGGCTGGACGTATTATCTGCCTTGTCCGGAACGAAAAGACAGTCAGCTTTCGAAGGTTCATCCATCTTTGTATCATACCTTATACCGGTCGGATACGGATCAGGAGATTGAGGTGATTGCCCAGGATGTAGATAATTTTACGTTTTGGGAAGATGGAATCTATATTATGCAGTATGGGTCTGTGCAGCGGATCAGTGTAGATGCAGCTTTTGCAACACAGCAGATAGGCGCCTATGCAGCTGTACAAAATGATGAGATTTATTTGTATGATACCCTTGGAAGAACACTGCAGACAGACATAGATGGAAATCTCCAATATGGTGATCGTGTTTTTAAAATGTCTGGAAACCGGATTGAAGATATCATGACTGCAAAACATCAGTATGGAAGTTCAGAATATTATTTGAAAGAGCAGAATGATGGAGAGGGTCAGGCAATCTTTTGCAAAAAGGGCGGAAATGAAAAACTTTTTGAGTCTATGGGCAAGTCGATTGACAGTTTCTGCATTGTAGGAGACTGGATTTATTACAGTGCATGGATGAAGGGAAAAGAGCGCGGAAAACAGTACAGTCAGTTATTTCGCCTTTCTCTGACTGAGGAAGATGCAGAAGTGGAAGAATTACACAAACGATATCCGGGAAGAATCTGGCAGTTGTATTATTCCGAAGAGGGAGACCAGATCTATGGGAATTATGCCCCTGAAAACTGGAAAAATGGTTATGGGGTGATTGCTGTTATCTCCCGTTCTGGTCAAATGAGTTATCTGGATGATGCAGAACTTCGGGAAAGACAGGAAACGACAGGCAATGACCGGGTTAAATTTGTTATGATGCAGGATGGTCAGGTGTATGGTTATTGGGAAGACTGTTACTGGAAAAAAGGAGAAGTACCGGTACCAATGTGGCGCAAGGTTCTGGTGATTCCGGATAAAAACAGAGTTGTGATAGAAGATTGATCTTCTGTCGCAACTCTGTTTTTTCTTACGGTATACAAGTTCCTCTTTCTGGATATAAACTCCTCTTTTGTCACATAAGTGGATAAGCTTATTTCTCAGTACATAAAATAAGTTCGGTTTTATTCATCAAATTCTGCAATCACGTAAAAACCGCGTGAATTTTCCTGAATATCTTTTATTACACCTTGTTTGGATTTGAGCCGGTCCCTTGACTTGTAGCAGCCGGACATGGCAACAGCCGGTTCGATGATATAGCTGTAGTTAAAGCCTTCTCGTTCTGTGACATCTACGACATCCCCGATTTTCACAAGACCCTGGCGTTCCATTTTGAATTCCATTTCGCGCAAAATATGTCATCTCTTTTCTTTTTCTGTGAATGTTTTCATGCTGCCGATTGGTAATGCGAAGCATTGGCAACGTACGGTTCGCAACATATCGATTATAATGAAAAGAGGTTGGAATGTAAAGGTGTTCTATGTTACAATCTCTTATTATAGAAGGATGAATAGAGACAAATGGAGAGAAAAGAGTTATTAACAGAGCGGTTGAAGCGCTATGCTGCATCTGATGCAGCGGCTTTTCACATGCCGGGACATAAACGGAATCTGGAGTTTGGAATGACGCGAGAGTTTCCTAACCCATTTTCCATTGATATTACGGAAATTGAAGGTTTTGACAATCTGCATCATGCAGAGGGAATTTTAAAGGAATCCATGCGCTGGGCAGCAGGTGTGTATGGTGCAGATCGCACCTATTATCTGGTCAATGGGAGCAGCTGTGGAATTTTAAGTGCCATTGGGGCAGTCATGCGTCCGGGTGAAACGATGCTTGTCAGCCGCAACTGCCATAAATCGGTATATCATGGACTTATCCTCAATTCGTTGAAACCGGAATACGTTTATCCACAAATTATTGAGGATTTGGGGATACAGGGCGGAATCTCGCCGGATGATGTGGAAAAACAATTAGAAGAATGCCCGGAAATTCGCGGAGTTTTGATCGTGTCTCCAACGTATGACGGCGTGGTTTCTGATATCAGCAAAATTGCAGAGATTGTTCACAGGCACAACATTCCTCTTATCGTGGATGAAGCGCATGGTGCACATTTCCCGTTTGGCAATGGATGTTTTCCAAAGTCGGCTTTATCATGTGGAGCGGATCTGGTAATCCAGAGTCTGCATAAAACGCTGCCCAGTCTGACGCAGACAGCAGTCCTGCATCTGAAAGGAAACAGGGTCAGCAGGGAACGTCTGGAACGTTGCCTGCAGATGTATCAGAGCAGCAGTCCTTCCTATGTGTTTATGGCAGTCATGGAGCAGTGTATTTTTGAAATGGAGAAACATGGGAGCAATTGCATGGAAGCATTTTCAAAACGCATTCGAAATATACGTGAAAGACTGGAAGCGCTGCAGATTTTGAAACTGTTAAGCCGGAAGATAAATGGAGCATATGGCGTATTCGACGTCGATGAATCAAAACTGGTGATTTCCTGCCGGGGCGCGATGACAGGCGAGGAACTTAGTGAATGGATGCGCCGGGATTTTGCAATTGAGCTGGAAATGTGCGGAGCGGATTATGTGGTAGCAATCCTGACCTTTTTGGATTCGGAGGAGCATTTGGAGCGCCTGGCAAATGCGTTGCTTGCGATAGATCAAAAATTAGTAATGCAGGGAAACGATATGAATGCGGCTGCAGGACTTGGTGGGAGAAGCGGATTCTGTGAAGCAGAAAAAGGATGGGAAAAAAGACCGGAAATCTGTATCTCCCCCGCGGAGGCATGGAATGCACCGCTTGAGCGTATCCGCCTGGAAGAATCGGCAGGACGGATTTCCGGGGAGTTCATTTATTTGTATCCGCCTGGAATTCCGATCATCACTCCAGGTGAAAAAATGACGGAGGAAATCATTCGTGAGGTCGTATATGACCGGAAGATCGGACTTCCAGTCCAGGGAATGGAGGATAAACGGGCGGAGTATCTGCGGGTGACCAGAGAAAATCTGGCAAATGAGGTAAGATTGTGTGAGTGAAGTACGATTCTGTGAATCGGAAAATTGAAAAATCAGCAGCAGGAGAAAACAAAAAATGGGGAAAATTTTTTATCTGATGGGAAAGAGTGCATCAGGAAAGGACAGTATTTATAAACGTCTGCGCAGTGACTGTCCCCAGTTGCAGAGTATTGTACTCTACACGACACGTCCGATCCGGGACGGAGAACGGGAAGGGGTCGAATACCATTTTATAGACGATGAAAAACTGCATGATCTGGAACAAAGTGGAAAAGTAATTGAAGTACGGACGTATCAGACGGTTTACGGACCATGGAGTTATGCAACGGTGGATGATGGGCAGATTGATCTGAAACATCAGAATTATCTGGTCATCGGTACCCTGGATTCGTATGAGAAGCTGCGGGAATATTACGGGGAAAAAAATCTGATTCCGTTGTATGTTACCGTAGAGGATGGGGTGCGCCTGGAGCGTGCACTTTTGCGTGAACGGCAGCAGAGGGAACCCAAATACGCCGAAATGTGCCGGCGTTTTCTGGCGGATGAAGCAGATTTTGCGCCAGAGCGCCTGGCACGTCTTGGTGTGACGGAAAACTTTGAAAATACGGAATTGGAAAGCTGCGTCAAAAAGATTACAGAGCGAATCCGGAAAGCGTGTTTTTCTACCTGTGTGCAGGAACCGTGATTTTTATGATTTAGGAGCCGGGGCATTGGCTGGGAAGAAAAAGTGTGTTATACTTTTGGCAGGCGCATTTGGCATCCCTGAATTCACGCCGCCTGATCGGCGGCAGAATTTTTATAGTAAAAATGAAAAGACTGCGAGGTGACTGTCATGTTGAATTTTCAGGAAATCATCGGTCATGAACAGATAAAAGAACATTTTCAAAAGGCAATTGAGTACAACAAGGTATCGCATGCCTATATTCTTACCGGAGAGGCCGGAATGGGGCGGAAATCCCTGGCAAATGCTTTTGCGCTCACACTTCTTTGTGAGAAGGGAAAAAGTGAGCCTTGTATGGAATGTCATGCCTGCAAACAGGTGTTGAGCGGCAGCCATCCGGATCTGATCTATGTGTCCCACGAAAAACCAGGAACGATTGGTGTGGATGATATCCGTAAACAGATCAATGATACCATCATGATCCGTCCATACAGCAGCTATTATAAAGTGTATATTGTGGATGAAGCGGAAAAGATGACCCAGCAGGCACAGAATGCGCTGTTAAAAACCATTGAGGAGCCGCCGTCCTATGCGGTTATCCTGCTTTTGACAACCAATCAGGAGGCATTTTTGCCGACGATCCTTTCCCGCTGCGTACAGTTAAAATTGAAGCCTCTTAGGGATTTTACCGTAAAGAAATATCTGACGGACAATCTGCATATTGGAGAAGCAGATGCCGATATTTACGCAGCATTTGCGCGTGGAAACCTTGGAAAAGCGATTTCCCTGGCTTCTTCCGAGGACTTTAAGTTTTTGCATGGAGAAATGCTCCATCTTTTAAAACATGTGAAGGAGATGGATATTTCTGAACTGCTGGATTATATCCGTAAAATGAAAGAAGAAAACCTGGATATCTATGAGTGTCTGGATTTTATGCAGCTCTGGTACCGGGATGTGCTGCTTTACAAAGTTGCGCGCGATATGAACCAGCTGATCTTTAAAGATGAATACAGCAGTATCAATGCAATTGGACAGACATGTTCCTATGCAGGACTGGAGAAAGTGCTTGAAGCGATTGAGAAAGCCCGTGTCCGGCTGGATGCCAATGTCAATATGGAACTAGCCATGGAACTGATGCTGCTGGTTATGAAAGAAAATAGTTAGTGTGTTGGAAGGTCTGGTAATGATTTCTGATCGTTGCAGAAATGTACTGGAAAACAGATAGGAGATAGAAAAATTATGGTAACAGTGATTGGAGTGCGCTTTCGTACGGCTGGAAAAATTTATTATTTTTCGCCTGGAAAGCTGGAAATTAAAAATGGTGATCATGTGATCGTGGAGACTGCACGTGGAATTGAATATGGTCATGTGGTTTTAGGAAACCGCGATGTGGACGATCATAAGGTTGTACAGCCTTTAAAGGCTGTAATCCGTATGGCAAATAAAGAAGATATTGCCCGGGAAGAGGCAAACCGGAAAAAAGAAAAGGATGCTTTTAAAATTTGTCAGGAAAAGATCCGTAAGCATAAGCTGGAGATGAAACTGATCGATGTGGAATACACATTTGATAATAACAAGATCCTTTTTTATTTTACGGCAGATGGAAGAATCGATTTCCGTGAGCTGGTAAAAGATCTTGCATCCGTATTTAAGACCAGGATTGAGCTTCGCCAGGTTGGCGTCCGGGACGAGACGAAAATTATAGGAGGCATTGGCATCTGCGGCAGACCGCTTTGCTGTCATTCTTACCTGTCTGAGTTTATTCCGGTATCCATCAAGATGGCAAAGGAACAGAATCTTTCCTTAAATCCGACGAAGATTTCCGGTGTATGCGGACGTCTGATGTGCTGCCTGAAGAATGAGGAAGAAACCTACGAATATTTAAACAGCAAACTTCCGGGTGTAGGAGATTATGTAACGACCGACGATGGCCTAAAGGGAGAAGTACAGAGTGTGAATGTGCTGCGCCAGCTGGTTAAGGTTGTCGTTATGGTGGAAAAAGATGAAAAAGAAATCCGGGAATACAAAGTAGAGCAGTTGAAGTTTAAACCACGCCGCAGAAAAGGCAAAGGAGAGCAGGCAGAAGATTCGGAACTGAAGAAGCTGGAAGCACTGGAAAAAAAGGAAGGAAAGTCGAAACTGAATGAATAAGGTGATCTGCGGTGAGGATGAGCGGATCGATGATCTTCAGAGAAATGGTTACCGTATCATCCAGAAAAAGAAAGGTTTTTGTTTTGGCATGGATGCCGTACTTTTGTCCGGATTTGCCCAGGTAAAAGAGGGAGAGATGGCAGTGGATCTGGGAACTGGAACCGGGATCATTCCCATTCTCCTGGAGGCAAAAACAAAAGGACGACATTTTACCGGGCTGGAGATTCAGGAGGAAGTAGCTGAGATGGCAAACCGCAGTGTAAGACTGAATCATCTGGAAGACCGGGTAGATATCGTAAGAGGAGACATCAAAGAAGCCAGCCGGCTGTTCGGCAAGGCTTCTTTTGATGTGGTTACCTCCAATCCGCCTTATATGAATGACAATCATGGATTGAAAAATCCGGATCTCCCCAAGGCAATTGCCCGCCACGAAGTGTTCTGCACGCTGGATGATGTATGCCGGGAAGCTTCGCTGCTTTTAAAAACCGGAGGACGGTTTTATATGGTACACCGGCCTCACAGGCTGGCTGAGATCATTACAGCATTAAAAAATTACAAACTGGAACCGAAGCGTATGAAACTGGTACATCCTTTTATCGACAAGGATGCGAATATGGTGCTGATCGAGGCCGTGCGGGGCGGAAAATCTATGATGAAGGTGGAAGCCCCCATCATTGTATATCAGAAACCTGGCGTGTATACACAGGAAATTTACGATATTTACGGATATTAGAGAACAGAAAACACGCAAGTACGTACAGGAACAAAAATACAGAATGATTGCGCATATTAAGGCAAAAACGGAACTGAGAGAAAAACAGTTGCAGCGAAAATTCGTTATAGCTTTGTCTGGCAGGCGAGGTATGACGGATTTTCTGCTATCAGGAGGAAATTATGGCTGAGCAGGAAAAGACAGCAGGTAAGTTATATCTTTGTGCGACCCCGATCGGAAATCTGGATGATATTACACTTCGGGTACTCAATACGTTAAAGGAAGCAGATCTGATTGCAGCAGAAGACACCAGACACAGCATCAAACTGCTGAATCATTTTGGAATCAAAACTCCGATGACCAGTTATCATGAGTACAATAAGATTGACAAAGCACGCTATCTGGTGGAACAGATGCGCCAGGGGGTCAATATTGCACTGGTGACCGATGCGGGAACACCGGGAATTTCAGATCCGGGTGAAGAACTGGTGAAACAGTGTTATGAAGCCGGAATTGAAGTGACTTCCCTGCCGGGACCGGCAGCCTGCATTACAGCGTTGACTTTATCGGGGCTGGGAACAAGACGATTCTGTTTTGAGGCATTTCTTCCGGTGGATAAAAAGGAACGTCAGTGGATTCTGGAAGAATTAAAAAGCGAGACACGGACGATGATCGTATATGAGGCACCGCATCATCTGGTGCGGACTTTGCAGGAATTATCCGATACGTTAGGAGCAAACCGGCGCATTACCATTTGCCGGGAACTGACAAAAAAATATGAGGAAGCATATCGGACTACCTTTGCGGAGGCACTGGTTCATTATGAAAGTGAAGAGCCCAAAGGGGAATGTGTCATTGTAATTGAGGGAAAAAGCATCGATGAGTTGAAGGCAGAGCAGCAAAAATCCTGGGATGAAATGAGCCTGGAAGAACATATGGATCTTTACTTAAGCCAGGGGATGGATCGGAAAGATGCCATGAAGCAGGTTGCGAAAGACCGCGGTATCACAAAGCGCGATGTATATCGTATATTAATGGAACATAAGGAAGCATAAACGCAGGGCTGAAATACAAGAACAAAGAATGCCGTGAATTCGAAGCAGGATGCATGTATAATCGGATTTGCGGCAAAAAAATGGGAAAATATGTCAAAATATCGCCATATATTATCAAAATATTAAATCTATGGCATGTCTCTGAAATCCAATAAGATAGAGGTATTCAAAGGATAAGGAGATATGACATGGAAAATGAAAGGTTGCTGCTGAAGATTGAAGAATTGATGAAGCAGCGAGGATACAGCCGGTATCGGCTTTCTCAGTTAAGTGGAATCAAGCAATCAACCCTGACAACAATGTTTAACAAAAGAAGTACGGTCAGCATCGACAATTTGACTAAGATCAGCAAAGCATTTGACATGAAATGTTCGGAATTTTTAAGTCTGGTTGAAGACGATCCGGCGAAAAGCACTGCAAAAGACTTCCCGGTATGCGAATGGGAAGCGCTGAACAAAGATCTGAAGCATGTGGTGGTTCTGATGATGCGGCTTTTAAAAGACAATCAGCTTCAAAATCAGTCCTAATCGTTTGCGCAGAACAGATCTCAGGGCGGCAGGAAAAAAGAATACCGAAACCAGGAAGCGTTTTGTCAGGAATATTGCTTGACAAAACGCTTTTTATTCTATAATATATAAAACGTCAAAATACTTTGAATATCAAAACATTTGAAAATAAAAGTAAATTTAGGATGGTTGCGACAGAGTATCGCACGAATTTCAAGAGGAAACAGGTACGAACATGACAGGCAGAATTATTGGAACCGGTTCTTATGTTCCGGAGCGCATTGTGACGAATGAAGAATTGGCAGAAGTTGTGGATACCAGTGATGAGTGGATCGTTACCCGCACCGGAATCCATGAACGCCGGATCGCTGAGACAGAGGGTACCAGTGTACTGGCTTCCCGGGCAGCCGAGCGTGCCCTGGAGAACGCAAAGGTTACGGCAGAAGAGATTGAGTTTATTTTGCTTGCAACTTCTTCTCCGGATTACTGTTTCCCAAATGGGGCCTGTGAAGTACAGGCGGCGATTGGTGCAGTACACGCGATGGCATTTGATATCAGTGCGGCATGTTCCGGATTTGAGATTGCCCTCAGCACGGCACAGGCCTTTCTTCAGGCAGGTACGTACAAGACAGGACTGATCATTGGTGCAGACTGTTTAAGCAAGCTGACAGACTGGAGCGACCGGGGCACCTGTGTGTTGTTTGGTGATGGGGCCGGGGCAGCGGTGATCCGCGCAGATGAAAAGACCGGCGTTATTCACAGTGTTATGGGTTCCGACGGTGCGCGAGGCATGGTACTTTCCTGTCTAGCACGCAGCGAGGGGAACTTTTTAAACGGAAAGAAACCGGAACTGGGTTACATTTCTATGAATGGTCAGGAAGTGTTTAAGTTCGCAGTGAAAAAAGTTCCGGAATGCATTCATCAGGTACTTTCTGAAAGCGGTACAGATATGGATGATATTCGGTACTTTATTCTTCATCAGGCAAACTACCGGATCTGTGAGGCTGTGGCAAAACGGTTGAAGCAGCCGCTCGATAAGGTGCCGATGAACATTGACAAGTATGGAAATACCTCCGGGGCTACGGTTCCGATCCTGTTAGATCAGTTAAACCGGGAAGGAAAGCTGAAACGGGGTGACAAACTGGTGCTTGCCGGTTTTGGCGGAGGACTTACCTGGGGCGCAGTGCTGCTGGAATGGTAGTAAGGAAAACAGATTTACGATCCGTTTTCTTCAAACATATAAAAACAATTACATAGTAAAGGAGATTAAAATTATGTTAGAGAAGATGAAAGAAATTATTGCAGATCAGTTAAGCGTAGATGCAGACAGCATCACTGAGGCTTCTTCCTTCAAAGAGGATTTAGGTGCGGATTCCCTGGATCTGTTCGAGCTGGTAATGGCTCTGGAGGATGAGTACTCCGTAGAGATCCCGTCTGACGACCTGCAGAACCTGCTGACAGTTGGTGATGTTATGAATTACCTGAAGGAGAAAGGTGTAGAGGCATAAGCCCTGCACCCTTTTTTGGCGAATGCCGCGACAACGGGAGAAACTGCGCAGAATATGTTTCACCTGTTAAAAGAGTGAGTTGGAGGAGTCAGATGAAAACGAGAATTACAGAACTCTTGGGAATTGAATACCCGATCATTCAGGGTGGTATGGCATGGGTGGCAGAGAGCCATCTGGCAGCTGCGGTATCCGCTGCTGGCGGTCTGGGACTGATCGGCGGGGCGAATGCACCGGCTGAGGTCATCCGGAATTATATCCGTGAGGTAAAAGCTGCAACAGACAAGCCATTCGGTGTCAATGTGATGCTGATGAGCCCTTACGCAGATGAAGTAGCAAAAGTAGTCGTGGAAGAAGGCGTGAAGGTTGTTACGACCGGAGCCGGAAACCCGGAAAAATATATGGAGATGTGGAAGGCAGCAGGTGTGAAGGTCATCCCGGTTGTTGCATCTGTAGCTCTGGCAAAGAGAATGGAGCGCTACGGCGCAGATGCAGTTGTAGCAGAGGGCACAGAGTCCGGCGGACATATCGGTGAGGCAACCACCATGACACTGGTACCGCAGGTAGTAGATGCTGTTTCCATTCCGGTGATCGCAGCAGGCGGTATCGGTGATGGCAGAGGCATCGCAGCGGCATTTATGCTGGGGGCTGAGGCCGTGCAGATGGGAACCCGTTTCCTGGTAGCGAAAGAGTGTATTGTCCATCAGAATTATAAAGACCGTGTCTTAAAGGCAAAGGATATCGATTCTACCGTAACCGGACGCACTCATGGACATCCGGTGCGCTGTCTGAGAAACCAGATGACCAGAGAGTATGTGAAGCTGGAGAACGAAGGAAAGAGCTTTGAGGAACTGGAGTACCTGACACTTGGAACGCTGCGCAAGGCAGTCCAGGAGGGCGATGTAGCGCATGGAACCGTGATGGCAGGACAGATTGCAGGTATGGTTTCCAAGGAGCAGACCTGTAAGGAAATGATCGATGAGATGATGGCACAGGCGGAGAAACTTCTGGGCCGCAAATAGAGTAGGAATAGATTAAGTATTTGAACGCAAAAAGGAGCAAGAGTGATGAGCAGGATCGCATTTATTTACCCGGGACAGGGCGCGCAGGTGTGCGGCATGGGACAGGATTTTTATGAGCAGACAAAGGCTGGAAAAGAGACCTTTGACCTGGCAAGCGAGATTCTGGGTTTTTCCGTTCCGGAGCTTTGCTTTACGGAGAATGACCGTCTGGATATCACAGAGTATACCCAGGCTGCGATGGTGACTACCAGCATTGCCATGACAAAGGTACTGGAAGAAAAGGGCGTGAAGCCGGATGTAACAGCAGGGCTTAGCCTGGGCGAATATTGCGCACTCTATGCGGCCGGTGTTATGAGCGAGAAGGATGCCATTGCAACGGTAAGACAGAGAGGCATTCTGATGCAGCAGGCAGTTCCGGCAGGACAGGGAGCGATGGCTGCTGTCCTGGCTATGGATGCCGCAGCCATTGAAGAAACCATTGCAGATATCGATGGCGTGCAGATCGCGAACTATAACTGTCCGGGACAGATCGTAATTTCCGGAAAAAAAGAGGCAGTCGAGACTGCCTGTGAGAAACTAAAGGAAGCAGGGGCAAAGCGCACGATTCTGTTAAATGTGAGCGGACCATTCCATTCCCGCATGCTGACCGGTGCCGGTGAGAAGCTGGGTGAGGTACTGGAAAACGTGGAGGTTCACACTCCGGTGATCCCGTATGTGGCGAATGTGACTGCACAGTATGTAACGGATGCCGCAGAGGTAAAACCGCTTCTGATGAAACAGGTTTCTTCTTCTGTCAGATGGGAACAGAGTGTACGCACCATGCTGGCTGACGGAGTAGATACCTTTGTCGAGATCGGACCGGGTAAGACTTTAAGCGGATTTATGAGAAAGATCGACAGAACCGTAAAGGTTCTTAATATAGAGAAGCTGGATGACGTGTTAAAAGTTGTGGAGGAACTCGGATGTTAACTGGAAAGATCGCAGTGGTGACCGGCGCAAGCCGCGGCATCGGAAAAGAAATCGCAAAGACCTTGGCAGCAAAAGGAGCGACGGTTGTTGTCAACTATAACGGCTCTGCAGCAAGAGCAGAGGAAACGGTAAAAGAGATCGAGGCACTGGGCGGCAAGGCAGAGGCCCTGCAGTGCAATGTGTCTGAGTACGACAAGGCAGCAGAGATGATGGAGTATGTGGTGAAAACCTACGGCCGCGTAGACATTCTGGTCAACAATGCCGGCATCACCCGCGATAACCTGCTGATGAAGATGAGCGAGGAAGATTTTGACGCAGTCTTAAACACCAACTTAAAGGGTGCGTTCAACTGCATTAAGCATATTTCCCGCCAGATGTTAAAGCAGAAGAGCGGACATATCGTAAACATCTCATCGGTATCCGGTGTGATGGGAAATGCAGGCCAGGTAAACTACAGCGCATCCAAAGCTGGCGTGATCGGTATGACCAAGGCAGTGGCAAGGGAAATGGCAAGCAGAGGCATTACCTGCAACGCAGTCGCACCGGGATTTATCAAAACCGATATGACGGATGTGCTGTCAGATACCATTAAGGAAAACATCAATGCACAGATTCCGATGAAAAAATTCGGTGAGACAGAGGATGTCGCAAATCTGGTCGCATTTTTAGCATCCGATGCGGCAAAGTACATTACAGGACAGGTCATCTGCGTCGACGGCGGAATGGCTATGTAATGTTGAAAGGAAGATAACAGGAGAATCGATATGAGCAGACGAGTAGTAGTAACCGGCATGGGTGCCATCACCCCGATCGGAAACAGTGTAGAAGAATTCTGGAACAGTTTAAAAGAAAAGAAAGTCGGCATTGGCCCGATCACCTATTTTGATACCACAGACTATAAGGCAAAGCTGGCAGCAGAGGTGAAAGATTTTGATCCGAAGCAGTACATGGATCCAAAGGCAGCCAAAAGAATGGAGCAGTTCTGCCAGTTCGCAGTTGCAGCAACCAGACAGGCAGTGGAGGATGCAGGACTTGATATGAGCCAGGAAGATCCGTTCCGTGTGGGCGTGAGCATCGGTTCCGGTATCGGAAGCCTGCAGTCCGTAGAGCGTGAGTACAAAAAGCTTCTGGACAAAGGACCGGGCCGTGTGAACCCGCTTTTGGTTCCGCTGATGATCAGCAACATGGCAGCAGGAAATGTTTCTATCCAGTTTGGCATGAAGGGGAAATGCATCAACGTGGTAACTGCATGTGCAACCGGTACCCACTCCATCGGTGAGGCATTCCGTACGATTCAGTATGGCGATGCAGACGTAATGGTAGCAGGCGGTGCAGAGGCAAGCATTACCCCGATCGGTGTAGCAGGCTTTACTGCCCTGACTGCATTAAATACAACCGAGGATCCGTCCCGCGCATCCATCCCGTTTGACGCAGAGCGCGGAGGCTTCATCATGGGCGAGGGTGCAGGTGTTGTTGTACTGGAGTCCTTAGAACATGCACAGGCAAGAGGTGCAAAGATCTACGCAGAGCTGGCTGGCTACGGCGCAACCGGCGATGCATACCATATCACTTCCCCGGCTGAGGACGGAAGCGGTGCGGCAAAGGCTATGGAGATGGCGATCGCAGATGCCGGCATGAAGCCGGAAGATGTAGATTACATCAATGCACATGGTACCAGCACCCATCACAATGACTTATTTGAGACCAAGGCGATCAAGCTGGCATTAGGTGATCATGCTTACAAGACCAGGATCAATTCCACCAAGTCTATGATCGGACATCTTCTGGGCGCAGCAGGCGGTGTTGAGTTCATCACCTGTGTAAAATCTATTCAGGAAGGCTTTGTTCATGCAACTGCAGGACTTGAGAAGGATGATCCGGAGTGCGATCTGGACTACTGCAAGGGCGAGGGCGTACAGATGGATGTAAATTGTGCGATCTCCAATTCCCTGGGATTTGGCGGTCACAACGCAACCCTGCTGGTAAAGAAATTCGAGGCGTAAGTCGTTAGGAGGTAGACCATGACGATTGATGAGATCGTAACACTGATCCAGGCTGTTTCCGATAACGGCCTGACCAGTTTTGTATATGAAGAGGGTGACCAGAAGCTGGTCCTCAAGAAAAAAAAGAAGAAAAACGTGGCACAGGCTCCGGTTGCCCCGGTTGTGATCTCACAGCCGGCAGCCCCGATGATGGGTGCAATGCCGATGCCGCTTCCGGCGGCTCCTGCAGCCGCTCCTGAGGCAGCGGAAAAGCCTGCTGAGGAGAAGAAAGAAAGCACTTTAGACATTGGTTCTGATAAGGTTGTAACTTCTCCGCTTGTAGGAACCTTCTATTCTTCTGCTTCCCCGGAGGCAGAGGCATTTGTCAAAGAGGGGGATACCGTAAAGAAGGGACAGGTGCTTGGCATCATTGAGGCTATGAAGCTGATGAACGAGATCGAGAGCGAATATGACGGTGTGGTAGAGGCAGTTCTGGTAAACAACGAGGATATCGTTGAGTACGGACAGCCGTTGTTCCGCATCCGGTAGGAGGAACATTATGAGACTGGGAATCAAAGAAATTCAGGAGATCATTCCGCATAGACATCCATTTTTACTGATTGATTTTATCGATGAGCTGGAGCCGGGCGTACGTGCGGTTGGATATAAATCCGTTACCTTTAACGAGCCGCAGTTTAATGGCCATTTTCCGGGACAGCCGGTTATGCCGGGCGTGCTGATGATCGAGGCTCTGGCACAGGTTGGCGCCGTAGCGATCTTAAGTCTTCCGGAGAATAAGGGCAAGACCGCATTCTTCGGTGCGATCAACAATGCGAAGTTTAAGCAGATGGTGCTGCCGGGCGACCGGTTAAAGCTGGAGTGTGAGATCATCAAGCGCAAAGGGCCGATCGGAGTCGGCAAGGCCGTTGCAACCAATGCAGAGGGCAAGGTAGCAGTATCCGCAGAGCTGACCTTTGCGATCCAGTAAGGATATTTAAGGCAGACAGTGACAGAAACAGAGTAGAGGTACGGGAATGTTTGATAAAATCTTAATCGCTAACCGCGGCGAGATTGCGGTGAGAATCATCCGGGCCTGCCGCGAGATGGGAATCAAGACCGTGGCAGTATACTCGGAAGCAGACCGCGACAGTCTGCATACACTTCTGGCAGATGAGGCCATCTGCATCGGACCGGCAGCATCCAGTCAGAGTTATTTGAATATGGAACGCATTCTGGCAGCGACGGTAGCGATGAAAGCAGAGGCCATCCATCCGGGCTTTGGTTTCCTTTCCGAGAATGCGCGGTTTGCAGAATTATGCCAGAAATGCAATATTGCGTTCATCGGACCGTCTGCAGAGATCATTAACAAGATGGGAAACAAATCTGCGGCAAGAAAGACCATGGTTGAGGCTGGTGTCCCGGTTGTCCCGGGAAGCAAAGAGCCGGTCTATACCGTGGAGGAAGCACTTAAAATGGCAAAAGAGATCGGTTTTCCAGTCATGATCAAGGCATCTTCCGGCGGCGGCGGGAAAGGCATGCGTGTCTCCTGGAGTGAGGAGGATTTTGAAGCGAACTTCCAGAATGCCCAGATGGAGTCGGTGAAGGGCTTCTCCGATGACACGATGTATCTGGAACGTTTTGTGGAAAATCCACGTCATATTGAATTTCAGATCATGGCAGATAAATACGGCAATGTGGTGCATTTAGGCGAGCGTGACTGTTCCATCCAGCGCCGCCACCAGAAGGTTCTGGAGGAGTCCCCTTCCATCGCGATCTCGGAGGAGCTGCGCAAAAAGATGGGAGAGACGGCAGTCAGGGCAGCAAAAGCCGTTGGCTATGAGAATGCAGGAACCATTGAGTTTCTGCTGGATAAAAATAAAAACTTCTACTTTATGGAGATGAACACCCGGATTCAGGTTGAGCATCCGGTGACAGAGCTGGTCAGCGGTCTGGATCTGATCAAGGAGCAGATCCGTGTGGCAGCAGGAGAACCGTTAAGCGTGACGCAGGACGATATCCATATCCAGGGACATGCGATCGAGTGCCGTATCAACGCGGAGAATCCGGCGAAGAATTTTATGCCGTGTCCGGGCAAGATCACAAACATCCACATTCCGGGAGGAAACGGAGTTCGTGTGGACACGCACATTTACAACGATTATAAGGTTCCGGCCAACTACGATTCTATGCTGATGAAGCTGATCGTGCATGGAAAAGACCGTGCCGAGGCCATTGCGAAGATGAGAAGCGCCCTGGGCGAGCTGATCATCGAGGGAATTGATACCAACCTGGATTTCCAGTTTGAGATCTTAAGCAATCCGGTTTACCAGGATGGACATAAGATCGATACGGGCTTCATCCCGGACCAGTTCCCGGAATACTGCAAATAATGTTTATGGGGCTGTCGTGAAGTGGTATATGACACTTTTGCGCCAGTCCCAACGCCTATTAAGGAGAATCATTTATGCTTAGAAATATGTTTAAAAAGACATATACCATGATCGATACGCACCACCGTAAGGGAAAAAGCGAGGAAGAGCCAAACATCCCGGAGGGACTCTGGAAAAAGTGCAACAAGTGCGGCCAGCCGATCTATGTGGAGGATGTTCGCAATAATCTGTACGTTTGCCCGAAATGCGGCGGATACTTCCGTGTGCATGCGTACCGCCGGATTGAGATGCTGCTTGATGAGGGAAGTTTTGAGGAGTGGAATAAGGAAATGGAGTTTTCCAATCCGCTGGATTTCCCGGGATATGAGAAGAAGGTAGCGGCGGCCCAGGAGAAGACTGGCCTGCAGGAAGCCATCGTAACTGGTAAGGGAACCATTAAGGGTTTTGAGACTGCCATAGGTGTCTGTGATGCGCGGTTTATCATGAGCAGTATGGGACATGTAGTCGGCGAGAAGATCACCCGCATGGTGGAGCGCGCAACAAAGGAAAAGCTTCCGGTCATTATCTTTGCCTGCTCCGGCGGAGCAAGAATGCAGGAAGGCATTGTGTCCCTGATGCAGATGGCGAAAACCTCCGCAGCGCTGGAAAAACACCATGAAGCAGGCCAGCTTTTTGTCAGCGTACTGACAGACCCGACGACAGGAGGTGTGACAGCAAGCTTTGCAATGCTGGGCGATATCATTCTGGCAGAGCCGAATGCGCTGATCGGATTTGCAGGCCCGCGCGTCATCCAGCAGACCATCGGCCAGAAGCTGCCGGAGGGCTTCCAGAGAGCAGAGTTTTTGCTGGAGCACGGTTTTGTCGATAAGATCGTGGACCGTGAAAACCAGCGCGATGTGCTGGCAGACATTCTGCGGATGCACAAAAAGACCGGGATGACCATTCGTCCACAGGAGGGACAGGTGCAGGAAGCCGAGTCTGTGGAAAACTATCTGGAAAAGCAGAAACAAAGTGGAAAAAATGCCTGGGATACCGTGCAGCTTTCCAGAAGCGCGGCACGTCCGGTCGCACTGGACTATATTCATGCGCTGTTTGATGATTTTATGGAATTTCACGGAGACCGGTATTTTGGAGATGACGGAGCCATCATTGGCGGAATCGCGACTTTTTGCGGCATGCCGGTAACGGTTATCGGACAGCAGAAAGGACGTACTACCAAAGAAAACATCCACCGGAATTTTGGTATGCCGTCCCCGGATGGTTACCGGAAGGCACTGCGCCTGATGAAGCAGGCGGAAACCTTTGGCAGACCTGTCATCTGTTTTGTGGATACTCCGGGCGCATTCTGCGGGATTGAGGCAGAGGAGCGCGGACAGGGCGAAGCGATTGCCCGCAACCTGTTTGAGATGGCAGCACTGACGGTTCCGGTCCTTTCTATTGTGATCGGTGAAGGCGGAAGCGGCGGCGCACTGGCAATGGCGGTAGCCAACGAGGTCTGGATGCTGGAGAATGCGATTTATTCCATTCTTTCCCCGGAGGGCTTTGCGTCCATTCTTTGGAAGGACAGTAAGAAAGCTCCGGATGCGGCAAGGGTTATGAAGATCACGGCAGCTGATCTTTACGAGCGCGGCCTGATCGAGCATGTGATCCCGGAGAAGGAACCGGCTTCCATTGAGACCATGCCGCAGCTTGCAGAAAATATGAGACAGGGCATGACTGCATTTTTTGAGCGTTACAATGGGAAGAGCAAAGAGGAAATCCGCGAGTCCCGTTACCAGAGATTCCGGAATATGTAAACAGCTGCAAGGGACAGAATCGTGTGAGAGGATTTCACGTTGGTTTGGTCCGGGCAGACCCAAGGAGAAGTGCATGAATAACATGAAAGCATTAAAAATCGGTGATCTTACAGCAAAATATCCGATCATCCAGGGAGGTATGGGAGTTGGTATCAGTCTGCATTCCCTGGCTGGCGCAGTGGCAAAAGCCGGAGGGATCGGCATTATCTCTACGGCGCAGATCGGCTTTAAGGATCCGGAGTTTTTGAAGGCACCGATGGAAGCAAACCTGCGTGCCATTGGCGAGGAACTAAAAAAAGCGCGGGAGATCGCGCCGAAAGGTATTATTGGATTTAATATTATGGTGGCAACCCGCAATTATGCCCAGTATGTGAAAGAAGCGGTAAAGGCAGGTGCAGACATCATTATTTCCGGCGCCGGACTTCCGGTTTCTTTGCCGGAGCTTGTGGAAGGGGCAAAGACGAAAATCGCGCCGATCGTTTCCACCGCAAAATCCGCACTGGTCATCTGCAAGATGTGGGACCGCAAGTATAAACGCATTCCAGATCTTCTGGTGATCGAGGGACCGTTGGCAGGCGGACATCTGGGATTTTCCAGAGAAGATTTAAGCCGCTATGGTGCAGATACGAACGATGTACCGCATACTTACCATCAGGAACTGTATGATGAGGAAATCCGCGGTATCATGAAGGTGGTAAAGCAGTTTGAGGAAAAGTATCAGCAGCATATTCCGGTAGCCATTGCCGGAGGCATCTACACCCGCGAGGACGTAGAACATGCCATGGAGCTTGGCGCAGATGCGGTTCAGGTGGCAACGCGCTTTGTTACGACCAAAGAGTGCGATGCACCGGAAAGCTACAAGCAGGCCTACATCGATGCGAAGGCAGAAGACATCGTGATCACCCAGAGTCCGGTCGGAATGCCGGGCCGTGCGATCGTCAATCCGTTCCTGGAGAAGATCACTGCCATGAAAGAGCGTGGGGAAAAGGCAAAGATCACGCATTGCTACCAGTGCCTGGAGCACTGTGATCCGGCCAACATCCCATACTGCATTACCAAAGCGCTGTCTAACGCAGCAGAGGGGGCGTTAAATGATGCTCTTTTATTCTGTGGCAGCAACGCATACCGTGCCGATAAGATCGAGACGGTCGAAGCTGTGGTGCAGGATTTGGTTGGGGGAGTATAAAAAAATGCTCCATGTATGACATAAATGAGATTGAAGTTCCATAGATTTAGAGCAAACGGTGCTGCGTTTCCGAAAGAGCAATTGCTAGGCAATATCAAGGTAGCAAAAAAGGAAACAGCAGTGTCATGACCATATGGGAAGTGAAACGACTTTGCTGAATTATCTCTGGGGCGGCATGCTCTTAGCCGGAATGCTGTGGGGCGCAATCAATGGAACATGGAATGAAGTGACCCAGGCTCTTCTGGACTCTGCAAAAGAATCCGTGAGTCTGGGTATTACTATGCTTGGGATCCTGTCGTTTTGGTGCGGCATTATGGAAATCGGAAGCCAATCTGGGCTCATTGGCTGGCTGGCGAAGCGCATGACACCGGTGTTGGACTTTCTGTTTCCGGAGCTTGAACGGCAGCATCCGGCCAGAGAGCCCATTGCGGTGAACATCATAGCCAATATGCTGGGACTTGGCATGGCTGCGACACCGGCCGGATTAAAGGCAATGCAGGAGATGGAAGCAGATATCCGGGATGAGGCACGGACTGCGACCGCTTCCATGTGTACATTCCTGATCTTAAATATTTCGTCGCTGCAGTTGATCCCGGTTACACTGATCGCGTATCGGAGCCAGTATGGATCAAAACAGCCAGAGGCTGTGCTTGGTCCTGCGCTTGCGGCAACGACGGTTTCTACATTGACTGCGGTAGTTTTCTGCAAGATCATGGATTTGAGAAAACGAAACAGGAGCAAGCGTAGAAAGAACATGATGGAAAGCCGTAATTCTGAAAAAGGTGTTCCTGGTGCCGGAAATGTCAGAGAGGTGACACGTCCATGATCCTGTGGATTTCTAAGATTCTGCTTCCGTTTGTGATCAGCTATGTTGTAGCCTTTGGTCTGATCTCGCATCGTCCGGTATTCGATGATTTTCTGGACGGCGCAAAAAGCGGGATGAAAACCGTGGCAGAGATTTTGCCAACGCTGGTCGGACTCATGAGCGCAGTTGGTGTGGTGCGTGCTTCCGGACTTTTAGATGCCGTGACTGATGTTTGTGCTGGAGCAGCAGGACTGCTCCATATTCCGCAGGAACTGGTGCCCATTACTCTGGTGCGTCTGGTTTCCAATTCTGCAGCTACCGGACTGTTGCTGGATCTGTTTCGGCAGTACGGACCGGACAGCCGGATCGGAATGGCAGCATCGGTACTGATGAGCAGCACGGAAACGGTGTTTTACTGCCTGAGTATTTACTTTGGCAGTGTAAAGGTGCGGCGGACCCGTTATACCGTGCCCGGGGCCTTGATTGCGACAGCAGCAGGTATTGCTGCAAGTATCTGGATTACGGGAGCATAATGCAGAAGAAATCTGCCGCCAGAATTGTATCATGCGGGATTTTCCGTTCAGGGGAACTCTGCCACTGGACAGTAACCAGTACACAATTCTTTCACAAACTCGTAAGAAAAACGCGGTTGTCGAAAGAGGGTAAATCATGTATAATCAAGGACGGAGCGACAGGCTTCGTGTGCAGTGAGGGAGAAAAGTGGATACTTACGCGACATTAAACGATGCCCTGGTGAATCTGTTCCGTGATGTTATGGACTTAGAGGAGAAGGCCATTATCACGGAAGAATTCCAGGATATTACAAATAACGATATGCATGTGATTCAGGCAATCGGTATTGGGGAACCGAAGAATATGTCTACGATAGCGAAGACGCTTTCCGTGACAGTGGGAACCCTGACCATAGCCATGAACAGTCTGGTTAAGAAAGGCTACGTGACCCGGGAACGAGGAAAGGAAGACCGGCGTGTAGTCTATATTTCGTTGTCTGATAAAGGACGGAATGCGTATCAGCATCACGAGAAGTTTCACCATGACATGATCGATGCAATCCTGCAGAATCTGACTGCTGACGAGACTGAGAGTCTGGTCAGTGCCCTTGCCAAGCTGAATCTGTGGTTCCGTAAGGCAAAAGGATAACATACACAAGGAGGCTTTATTATCATGAAGAAATTAGTCATGGGCTTACTGGGAGCCATGATGATCTTATCATTAGCAGCATGTACACCGACCACCGAGAAAAATAAGACCGGTGAGGTAAAAGAACCGGAAGCAGAAGTGGTAGAGACCACCGCTGATGCAGGTCCGGGTGTGGTAACCGGCAGACCGGTCGACCAGGATGCACCGGATCTTACCATGGTGTCTGTTTACAGTCTGAGCGAAGACGGCAGCAAGATCCAGAGCAATATGGACTCTGTAGAAGATCTGGAAGAGCAGAGCCTGACAGATCTTCTGGTTCAGTACGGTGTGCTGGATGAGGGAACAGAGGCGGTCAGCTTTAAGGCGGAAGGCAGCGCGGAAAGTCAGGAAGCAGGACCGGGTGTAACTGCGGATACTTCGATTGCAGCGAAAGGCACCCTGGAACTGAGCCAGTTCCCAACCGATAACCGGGAAAAACGACTGCAGGCAGTTGCAAATACGTTCTGCGAAAACATGAATGTAGAAATTCTTACGGTCGTGGTAAGTGGTGAGACTCTGGCAGATGGTTTAACTTATGTAGATGCGGGAAAATAAAAAAAGATATGGAAAGATCCTGTACCTGACAATTTATGCGGGTACAGGATCTTTTTTTGTATTGCATACCGGGGAAGTGCCAATGGCGCGTCTGCTGATTGTGCCCGATCTATGAAAATAATACAGCTTTTTAAAATGAGCAAAGTTGTATTTTGGAAAAAGTGAGAACGTTAAGAAAATAGCACATGTTTTGACATAAACATACAAAAAATAAGCGCGAATCACCAGAGAAAATGATAAGAAATGCACATTGTTGATAAAAAATGTCACTGAAAATGCTAATTTTTAGATAAAGTTTCATAAGAAAAAGTACAACTTCTGATAAAAAATATCTTGTATTCTATTGCGCATTTTGACAGGAAAACATATAATAAAGCCATGAGAGTTGTTGAAAACAATCAAAAACTATAACATGTTGGGAGGAATCAAAATGAAGAAAGTCTTCAAAAAAGCAACGGCAACCGTGACAGCAGCAGCAATGCTGGCCAGCCTGACTGCATGCGGCGGCGGTGCTGCATCATCCAGTGCGACTACGGCAGCTCCGGCAGGCGAGTCCAAGGCAGAGGGCGGTGCCGAAACCACAGCAGCAGCTTCCGGTATTGACAACAAGGACATCAAGATCGGTGTTTCCATCTGGTCTTCTACCGACGTTCTTGGTTCCCAGTGTAAACTGATCCTGGATGAAGCCGCAAAGGCTCTGGGGGTACAGGTTCAGTATGTTGACCAGGGACATGTATCTGAGAAGGTTACCGCTTCTGTTGAGCAGCTTGCAGCAGCAGGATGCCAGGGTATCATCATCTGTAACTCTTCCGATACCGAGATGACTTCTGCGATCAAGACCGCAAACGACAACAAAGTATATCTGGCACAGTTCTTCCGTGTAATCAGCAAGGACAACAGCGCAGATATCTACGATATGGCTACCCAGTCTCCGTACTACATCGGTGCAGTTCATGAGAACGAGCCGGAGAACGGCGAAAAACTGGTTCAGATCCTTTTGGACAAGGGCGACAGAAACATCGGTCTGATCGGCTGGGAGCAGGGTGATGCTACCTGGTTAGGCAGATGGGAAGGTTATAAAGCAGGCGTTGAGAAATGGAATTCCGAGCATCCGGATGATCAGGCTAAGCTTTCTGAGCCGCAGTACGCAGGTACTTCTTCCGAGGGTGGTTCCAAGGCAGCAGAAGCTTTAATGTCTGCAGATCCGACTCTTGATGCACTCATCCCGGCAGGCGGCGGCGGTGACCCGCTTCAGGGTGCTATCGCAGCTGTTGAGCGTGCAGGCAAAGTTCAGGATATCGATATCGTTTCCACCGACTTCCTCCCGGACCTTGGCGAGAGACTTGAGAATGGTTCCATGGCTGGTCAGTCCGGCGGACATTACTGCGACCCGCTTATCGCTTTCATGATGGTTTACAATGCAATCAAGGGCAACTACAGCGGATTCGAAGGCAAGTTTGAGGATGTTCCGTTCCCGTACCTGTATGTATCTTCTGCAGATGATTACAAAGCTTACGAGCAGTACTTCGTAGATCAGCTTCCTTACACCGATGAGGAACTGGTTTCCATGTCTGAGCTGGATCTTGACGGTCTGAAAGAGGCAGCAGCTAAGATTTCCATCGAGGATGCAGCTGCACGTGCAGGCAAATAAATTACACGAGATTCATTTAGGCTGAGTGGCTTAAGACGGCCGGTATCGCGCGGCGATGCCGGCCGTCATGTCTTAGTATGAAATAAGAACGAGGTAAAAAATATGGGTACTCCTGTTGTTGACACACCCGGAAAGAAAAAACTTTCGGGAACTGTGAAGGGCTATCTGATCCTGTTTGGTCTGGTAGTGCTTTCCTGGCTGATCTTTAAGATCCTGACACCTAGCAACTTTGGTTCACCGGCTAACATGCTGAGCTATTTCCAGGCCAGCCTGATTGCCACAGTCGGTGCAGTTGGCTTCTATTTCGTTATGGTTATGGGAATGTTTGATTTCTCTATTGGTGCAAACATCATGCTTTCCGCAATCGTTGGCTGCGTGTTCGCATCAAGATTCGGAATGGGCTATGCCGGACTCATCATCGGAAGTATCGTGACCGGTTCCATCGTTGGTCTGTTGAACGGCGTTTTCTATGTTAAGCTTCACATTCCGTCTATGATCGTAACCACGGGTCTTGCGCTGATTTATGAGTCTGTTGCGAACTATATCGCAGGCGGTGTGGAGCAGACGCTTCCGTCTAACCTGCGTGCCTTTGGCCAGATGCCGGGCAACATTATCCTGGCAGTGTTAGCATGCGTGGTTGCGTACATCTTTTTAAATTACACCAAGATCGGTACATACACCTACGCGATCGGCAGCAACGAGTTTGTAGCCAAGAACATGGGTATCAACGTAGATAAATACAAGGTTCTGGCATTCATCTTAAGTGGCGCCTTCCTTGGCGTCATGGCAGTCCTGACCATCAGCTATGGTTCTTCCATGGTAGCAGTAACCGGAATGGCCTCCATGAGCCGTAACTTCGTTCCGACCATGGGCTGCTTCTTTGGGCTTGCATTTAAGAAATACGGTATGCCGTTACAGGCAATTGTGATCGGTGAGTTTGTCATCAACATCATCTTCTTCGGATTCATCGCCATGGGTGCGCCGACCGCAATCCAGGATGTTATCACCGGCCTTGCGCTGCTGATCATCATTACGGTAACCACCAAAGTAACAAAAGGCGAGATCGTCAAGTAGATCATAGGGAGGAAATGCAATGAGCGAAGTAAGGTTAGAGGTAAAAAATCTTTGCAAGTCCTTCGGTATCACGAAGGCGGTTCAGAATGTTTCATTTAACGTAAACAAAGGCGAGGTACATGCGTTGATCGGTGAGAATGGTTCCGGTAAATCAACCCTGACCAACATGTTGACCGGTATCTACAGCATCGGAAGCGGTACCTTCGTACTGGATGGAAAAGAGATCCATCCGAAAAATCAGGTTGAGGCAAATAACGAGGGTGTCTCCATTATCGTGCAGGAGCTTGGTACCCTGTCTGGCCTGACTGTGGCAGAGAATATCTTCCTGGGTCATGAGGACCAGTTCGTACATATGGGAATCAAGAACACCAATGCCATGAACAAGAAGGCAACGGAGCTCTTAAAGAAATATGGCTTTGAGCGTATCAAGGCAGCAGACATTATTGATGAGTATAACTTTGAGGACCGTAAGCTGATCGAGATCGTAAAGGCAACCTACTTTGATCCGAAGATCGTTGTCATCGATGAGACGACCACCGCACTTTCTCAGGAGGGACGTGAAGAGCTGTACAAGCACATGAACCGGATCCGCGAGAGCGGCAACTCTATCATCTTCATTTCCCATGACCTTCCGGAGGTTCTGGATAAATCTGATACCATCACTATCATGCGTGATGGCGTTTACATTGACACTGTAAAGAGCAAAGACGTAACAGAGGATGACTTAAAGCGTCTCATGGTTGGCCGTGAGGTAACTGGTGACTATTATCGTTCCGATTACGGAGAGAAGGTTTCTGATGAGGTGGTTCTTTCTGTAAAGAATGTATCTGTTCCTGGACTGATCCACGATGTAAGCTTTGACCTGCACAAGGGTGAGATCCTTGGCTTTGGCGGTCTGTCCGAGTCCGGTATGCATGAAATCGGAAAAGCTATTTTCGGCGCTTCCTATGACCGTACCGGTATCGTAGAACTGGCAGATGGAACCCAGATCAATGATATTCCGACTGCCATTAAACACAGCATTGCTTACACGTCCAAAGACCGTGATAATGAGTCTGTTGTGTTAAACCAGAGTATCGGTGATAATATCTGCCTTCCGTCCTTAGACAGCCTGGCCGGTAAGAGCCATCTGTTAAGCGATAAGAAGTTAAAAGAGTTTGCAAACAAATATGCAAAGCAGATGTCCGTTAAGATGGTCAATGTAGATCAGTTTGTATCCGACCTTTCCGGCGGTAATAAACAGAAGGTTGTTCTGGCAAGATGGATCGGTAAAGACTCTGATATCGTTGTATTAGACAGTCCGACCCGAGGCATCGATATCAAGGTAAAACAGGATATCTACCAGTTAATGAACCAGATGAGAAAGAATGGCAAGTCCATCATCATGATTTCCGAGGAGTTAATGGAGCTCATTGGTATGTGCGACCGCATCATGATCATGAAGGATGGCAGGACCAGCGGAGAGCTGGAGCGTAATGAGGCCCTCGATGAGAACAGCCTGATTACGATGATGGTATAAGGAGGCAGCAATGGAGAATCAAGTTAAGACAAACACAGACCAGAAGGAGCAGCAGCTCAGAAAAATATCAAAAATGTCGATGATCCGTGCCTTGCTTCCGATCGCGGGACTGATTATCATTTTCTTACTGTTTAATGTACTCACGAATTTCCGAATGATGAAGAACCTGCCGCTGGTACTGTCACAGGTATATGTGACTATGATCGCAGCAACCGGTGTATTCTTTATTATGACCATGGGTGGTCTGGATTTCTCTCAGGGCTCTATCCTGGGTATTGCATCCATCGTAGTATGTATGCTTTCCAAGACCAGCATTCCGCTTGCAATTGTGGGTGGTATCGTGGCAGGCGCAGTGATCGGGGCAATCAACGGTTACTTCTATGTATACCGCAAGATCAAATCCTTTATTGTTACGATCTGTACCATGTTCCTGTTCCGCGGATTTATCAAGTATCTGACCACCAACGCGCCGGTCGCAGGTTCTGCAAAGCTGATCAACTTTGACAGCACCGGATTAAAGATTGCGTGTACCGTACTGATTCTGGCTATTGGATTTGTACTGTTCCGCTTCACGAAGTTCGGCACTTACTTAAAAGCTATCGGTGCAGGTGAGAAGGCCGCAATGTTCTCTGGTATCCGCACCGACCGCATGAAGTTCTGGATCTACGTTTTAGCTGGCGCAATTACCGGTTTTGCAGCGTTTATCAACGTTATCAAAGTTGGTTCTGTTACTTCTTCCGGCGGTAACCAGTTAGAGACCCAGATCCTGATCGCACTGGTACTTGGCGGTATGCCAATCTCCGGCGGCGCAAAGGTACGCTTTGAGAACATCATCGTAGGTTCTCTGCTTTACATCGTATTAAACAGCGGACTGACCATGATGGGCTTCACTACACAGCTCATGCAGCTGATCCAGGGTGTAGTCTTCCTGGTATTCGTAGCAGTATTTGCAGACCGTCAGTCCCTGCAGGTTATTAAATAACCGGCTGGGGAGCAGCTGCCTGCAGAACGAAGTAAGCACAGCGAAAATTTATGCGGCGGGAATGCCGGTATCAGGAGAAGTATCGGAGGTTTGATGATATGCCCAGAACAGCTGGAAGTCAGAATCAGGAAAATCTGAAATACCAGAAGCTTTACAACTGGGGTCGTACCCTGATCACCAGCGGGGTGATCAAAAACCAGGACAAATTCCCGTCCGAACATATCCTTCAGAAAAAATTCGGATATTCCAGGCAGACGGTCCGCAATGCTTTGGACCGTCTGGAAAGGGATGGTCTGATCGTACGGATAAAGGGAAGCGGTACCTATGTATCTTATCAGAACCAAGACGCAGACGGGGCACGTCCCCATGTGGGGCTGATCTTAAGCTATCTTTCGGACTATCTGTTTCCACAGGTGTATGCAGGAATTGAGTCGGTACTCCAGGAAAAAGGATTCGAGATCGATGTAGCGGTAACCAGAAATCGTCTGAACGATGAGGAAATGTATTTAAAAGGTTTCTTAAACCGGAATGTGGCGGGACTGATCATTGAGGGCACCCGTTCTACATTTCCAAATCCGAACCTGCGTCTTTACAAGGAAATCCGGAAGCGGAATATTCCGACCCTGTTCATTCACAACCATTACCAGAATGAGCAGTTTGACAGCGTGGAAATGTCAGATGCAAAAGCCGGGTATGAACTGACCCGGTTTCTCATCCAGAAAGGTCACCGGCGTATCGGCGGAATTTTCAAGTATGATGACATGCAGGGGATTGAGCGATATCGCGGTTTTATTGAATGCCTGTCCGACTATGGAATTAATTTTGACGATGATTGTATCCGTTGGTATTCCACCAAGGATATGGAAGAAAAGTTAAGCAGGAAGAGTTTACTGCGGATGTACCGCAGGACAAAAGACTGCACGGCCATGATCCTCTATAACGATGAGGTGGCTGGCTTCTATATGGATTTTTTAAAGGAACGCGGACTGAAGGTCCCGGATGATATTTCCCTGGTATCGTTTGATGATGCCGGGCCGGAGCAGGACGCGGAACTGAAGATCTTATCGGTGATCCATCCCAAATATAATCTTGGAAAGATCACGGCCAGGAACCTTCTTCGCATGATGGAGGATCCGGAATGGCAGAAAAAGAATTACGCACACCAGTTTCCGGTGACATTCAACAACGGAAACTCGGTACGTGATATAAGATGAACATTCATATTTATCAAGGAGGTAGATTGAAATGAAAAAGTTATACTTTGCAGTAGGCTCCCAGGACCTTTACGGAGACGAGTGCTTAAAACAGGTGGCTGAGGACAGCCGCCAGATGGCAGAGTTTTTAAATGACAAATTAAAAGATATCGTAGAGGTAGAGTTGGTTCCGACCATCATCAACTCCGAGAGCTGCATCAAGACCATGCGTCAGGCATCCTGCGATGATGACTGTGTCGGCGTGATCACCTGGATGCATACCTTCTCCCCGGCTAAGATGTGGATCAAGGGCCTTCAGGAACTGAGAAAACCGCTTTTACATCTGCATACCCAGGCAAACGAGAAGCTTCCGTACGATGCGATCGATATGGACTTCATGAACTTAAACCAGTCTGCACATGGTGACCGTGAGTACGGCTTCATCGTAGCAAGAATGGGAATCCCGCACGAGGTTGTTGCAGGCTACTATAAACATGACGATGTAGTTGCAAAGATCCGCCAGTTCGCATCCGTTGCAAAGGCAATCGCTTATTCCAAATCCTTAAAGGTTGCTTCCTTCGGCAACAACATGCGTGAAGTAGCCGTAACCGATGGCGACCGTGTAGAGAGCCAGATCAAATACGGCTGGGAGTGCAACTACTTTGCACTGGGTGACATCGTAGACATCATCAATGCAGTGACCGAAGATGAGATCGATGCAAAGATGAAAGAGTACACCGATAAGTACACCATGAAGACTGAGCGGATCGATTCTGTCCGCGAGCAGGCAAAATATGAGGTTGGTCTGGAGAAATTCCTGGCTGCCAACGGTATCGGCGCATTTGCAGACACCTTCCAGGATCTGCACGGATTAAAACAGCTTCCGGGTATCGCAGCACAGAACTTAATGGCAAAGGGAATCGGCTTTGGTCCGGAGGGCGACTATAAGATCTCTGCTTTATCCGCGGTTCTGATGAAGATGTCTGAGGGCAAAGAGGGCGCAACCGGCTTTATCGAGGACTATACCTACGATCTGACTCCGGGTCAGGAGTTAGAGCTGGCTTCCCATATGCTGGAGGTTCCGCCGGCATTTGCAGCTACTAAACCGGAGATCGATGTACTGCCGCTTGGCATTGGCGGTAAAGAAGATCCGGCAAGACTGATCTTCGACGGCGTGACCGGTGATGGTATCCAGGTAACCCTGGTTGATATGGGTGACCGCTTCCGCCTGATCTGCGCAGACATCGAGCTGGTAAAACAGCCGAAGCCGATGCCGAACCTTCCGGTAGCAAGAATCATGTACCGTCATAAACCGAACTTCCAGATCGGTACCGCAGCATGGTGCTACGCAGGTGGTGCACATCATTCTGTAGTATCTACCGCACTGACCAGAGACGATATCGCGATGTTCGCCCGTCTGACCGGCACAGAGCTCATCACCATTGGTGACGATACCACCGAGGCAGACCTGCAGAAGTTTTTCATGAAATAAATTATTTGGGAATGTGATCATAATGGCATAAAAACAGACAGCCGCCTCACGGAGAAATCCGTGGGCGGCTGTTTTGGTGTTCATGGGAACTTGTGCTCTGTGAAACGAAAAGGTTCTGCGAGGCTGTGTGGAAATTACTACCCCATTTTCTGGTTCATGAGCCAGGTAGTAAAGTAGGCCTGGATCACATCGAACGGTGCATTTCCCATATCCAGAAGGAAGGTGTGAAAGGCTTTGGCAGAGAACTTTTCGCCAAGCTGCAGCTTAGCGTTTTCCCTCATGTTGCGGATCTCCAGGGAGCCGATGAAGTAAGAAAGATAGTTGGCAGGATTATCCACCATGGCCTCAAACATGGAATCGGTGATGGAGTCCGGGTCACTGAAATAGGAGGAGAGGTATTTGCGGACATCTTCCCGCTCCCAGCCAAGGTAATTCACGGCCAGGTCCAGATACGCATGGATACCGAGGGTCGCTTTGGAGTTCGCTTCCAGCAGTTCGCCAAGCAGCGGGTCCAGACCGTTATCCAGCCGGTAGGACAGTGCTTCCACGTAAGCGGCCCAGCCTTCCGTGTAGCCGGAAAAGCTTAAGATCTTGCGCAGGTCAGAATCGCAGTGGGTGTGAAACCATACGGTCTGATACAGGTGGCCCGGATAACCCTCATGGGCTATGGTATTGTAGAGCGGCTGGTTATCGTAGACGGGATTCCGGTTGATGTAGATCACATTTTCAGAGCTGTCATCCAATGGTGAGGTTAAGTAAAAGGCAGGACTTAAGGAAAGCTCTAAGGCCTTTGGAACATCCTTTAAGGTGTAGCTGCATTCCGGAAGCTGCGGGAAGTCTTTTAAGGTCTGTTCCTTTAACTCTTCCATAATGGCAGTTGGCTCCGTCTGGCGGTAGTGATAGTCAGACAGCATGGATTCCAGCTCCGGGTGTTCGGAAAGCAGCTTTGAGGTGGTCTGCAGGTTCGTGGAAATCTCCTGCTCTGTGGCAGTCATCAGTTCATCGATCGAATGGTAGGAGGTGCCGGTTGCCGTGTAGACAAGATATTCATAGTATGCCTTTCCGTTCGGGTATCCGCACATTCCCTTTTCATTTGTTCCGGTGCCTTTTAAGGTTTCCAGGCCATCGATCAGAAGCTTATATGCCGGGACAAAATGTTCCTCCAGGGCCTTTTCATTGCGGGAGCAAAGCTCCTTTTTTTCATCGTCTGTCAGATCGGGAAGAGCCGCTAACCGTTCCTTAAAGGAATCGATCATAAAGTTGTTTCCCGGGACGAGCAGGTAGCTTTTGCAGGAATCGATGACGTGGTCCAGGGAGGTGTCACTCATCATCAGGCCGGCACTGGCTTTTTCCTGCTCAAAAGAGAGAATCTGCCCGTAAAATGTGTCCAGATATTCTAAAATATTCAGATAGTCCTCCACATCCTGGCGGGTATAAAAGAGATATTCACAGAGCAGCATCGGAAGCTGGGCCTGGGTTCCGATGGTGGGCGCTAACGGCTGGCTGTAAAGCTCCAGTCCTTCTCCTTTTTTCTCTGTTTTCATCAGGCTTTCCAGGATGCGGAGCGTAAGCTTCTGATCTTCGGTCAGAAGTGCAGGCTGAAAAGATGCGAGCTCATTGCGAAGATCTTCCTGGTCTTTCCGGGTCTGCAAAAATGCATCCATGGAAACGGGAGAGATCAGTGCATCCGTTTTGGTGATGCCGCGGCTTTCCGGGTTTTTCAGTAGAAAATGAAGATCCAGACGGGAGGCTGAGACCTCGTCCTGAAACAGTGTTTCTTCCAGATCCGCAAAACGCTGCTGTTCTTTTAAGCTGCTTTCTGTCAGCTGTTCATAGTCTGAAGTGCTTTCCTCCTCGTATGGGGCAGCTGTGGTGGGCTGCGGCGTGCGGGAGATGGGAGAGCAGGAACAAAGCAGCATGACGCAGAGCACTCCGGTCAGTAATGACACCAGAGCACGCCTTTTTTTATGATCGTTATGCATGAAGCAATCCTCCAAAGTTAGTCTTAAGTGTTCCTAATTATATCCTATACGCGCCGGAAATACAACAGAACCATAGAATGCAGAATATTGAGTTTTCACGGACTTTATGATATCATTGACTTAATTGGCGCAACAAACTACAGGCTTGCGCAGTTGCAGCGCCGGATATACAGACTGTACGCATTACGGTTCACAGGTTTCACAGACAGTAATGCACAGGCGTCACATTTGACAGGCAGGTCCGGCAGCGAAAGTTTAGGAGGAATATGGCTCATGTGTCAGAATGAAAATTGTAATTGTAAGAAACCGTATTATATCACCACCGCGATCGCTTATACATCCGGTAAGCCGCATATCGGCAATACCTATGAGATCGTATTGGCAGACAGCATCGCGCGTTTTAAAAGAGAGCAGGGCTATGATGTCCGCTTTCAGACCGGTACTGATGAGCACGGTCAGAAAATTGAGTTAAAGGCTGAGGCTGCTGGTGTAACTCCGAAGCAGTTTGTAGACGATGTGGCAGGTCAGATCAAGACAATCTGGGATCTGATGAACACTTCCTACGACAAATTCATCCGTACCACCGATTCCGATCATGAGGCTCAGGTACAGAAAATCTTCAAAAAACTGTACGATCAGGGTGATATTTACAAAGGCTATTATGAGGGCCTTTACTGCACACCGTGTGAG
This sequence comes from Clostridium sp. OM02-18AC, assembly GCF_003481825.1. Classification (GTDB taxonomy): domain Bacteria; phylum Bacillota; class Clostridia; order Lachnospirales; family Lachnospiraceae; genus Brotaphodocola. The sequence continues at coordinate 33,821 of NZ_QULW01000025.1, forward strand.
TCCTTCTTTACCGAGTCCCAGTTGGTAGACGGCAAGTGCCCGGACTGCGGCCGTGAAGTGCAGCCGGCAAAGGAAGAAGCTTACTTCTTCAAAATGAGCAAATACGCAGACCGCCTGATCGCGTACATCAACGAGCATCCGGAGTTCATCCAGCCGGTATCCAGAAAGAATGAGATGATGAACAATTTCCTTCTGCCGGGTCTGCAGGATCTGTGCGTATCCAGAACCTCCTTCACCTGGGGCATTCCGGTTTCCTTTGATCCGAAGCATGTTACCTATGTATGGCTGGATGCACTGACCAACTATATCACCGGCCTTGGCTACGACTGCGATGGCCATAGCGGAGAACTGTTTGATAAATACTGGCCGGCAGACCTTCACCTGATCGGTAAAGATATCATCCGCTTCCATACCATTTACTGGCCGATCTTCCTGATGGCACTGGATCTTCCGCTGCCGAAGCAGGTATTTGGCCATCCGTGGCTGTTACAGGGTGACGGCAAGATGAGTAAATCCAAGGGCAACGTCCTTTATGCAGACACTCTGGTAGATTTCTTCGGTGTCGATGCAGTCCGTTACTTTGTTCTGCACGAGATGCCGTTCGAGAACGATGGCGTGATCTCCTGGGAGCTGATGGTAGAGCGCATGAACTCTGATCTGGCAAACATCCTTGGAAATCTGGTAAACCGTACCATTTCCATGTCCAATAAATACTTTGGCGGTGAGGTAAGAAATGGCGGCGCTGCCGATGCAGTGGATGAGGACTTAAAGAATGTCGTTCTGGAATCCGTAAAGAAAGCAGAGGGCAAGATGAATGAGCTGCGTGTGGCAGATGCCATCACCGAGATCTTCAACATCTTCCGCCGCTGCAATAAATATATTGATGAAACCATGCCGTGGTCTCTGGCAAAGGATGAGGCTCAGAAAGACCGTCTGGCAACTGTGCTCTACAATCTGGTAGAGGCAATCACCATCGGCGCATCCTTACTGGAGTCCTTCATGCCGGATACCTCTAAGAAGATCCTGGCACAGCTCCATGCACAGAAGCGTGTCCTTTCCGAGATGGATCAGTTCGGTCTGTATCCGTCCGGCGAGCATGTAACCGACGCTCCGGAGATTCTGTTCGCAAGAATGGATATCAAAGAAGTGATGGAAAAAGTAGAAGCAATGCGCGCTGCTGAGAAGGCTGCAGCACCGGCCGCAGAGGAGGCAAAGGAAGAGGAGCCGGTCATCGACATCGAGCCGAAGGATGAAATCGAGTACGATGACTTTGCAAAGCTCCAGTTCCAGGTTGGCGAGATCATTGCCTGCGAGGCTGTGAAGAAGTCCAAGAAGCTTCTCTGCTCCCAGGTTAAGATCGGCAGCCAGGTAAAACAGATCGTCAGCGGAATCAAGGCACATTATTCACCGGAAGAGATGGTAGGCAAGAAGGTTATGGTAGTTGTAAACTTAAAGCCTGCAAAGCTGGCTGGTGTACTGTCTGAGGGTATGCTTCTCTGCGCAGAAGATGCAGACGGAAACCTGTCCTTAATGGTTCCGGAGAAGAAGATGCCGTCCGGCGCTGAGATCTGCTAAGGTGATAACCCGGAAGTAAAAGCATGCCGGCTGCGGGACAGCCGCAAAGAATGAGGAACAAAGACAGATGTCTGAAAAACAAATTTTGAGACATGGATTAAACGGCAATCAGTTAAAGCTGATTGCCGTTGTCAGTATGTTATGCGATCATGCAGCAATCCGCCTGCTGGCTTACGGGCTGATCCCGGCGCTGCGTGAGACAGGAGCGGATGCCGCGGCAGATCTGTGGAACCAGGTTTTCTGGATTTTGCGCTCGGTGGGGCGTATGGCATTTCCGATTTATGTATTTCTTCTCGTGGAAGGATTCTGCCATACGGCAAACCGCAGGCGCTATGCAATGCGCCTTGGAATCTTTGCCCTTCTCTCCGAGGTCCCGTATGACCTGCTGTTATTTGGAAAACCCTGGGATATGCGGGCGCAGAATGTGTTTATCACCCTGTTCCTTGGAATTTTGATGTTAACGGTCATAGACTGGATCGGAAAAAATACCGAAGCGGGCATGGCACCTTACCGGCAGATGGGTGTGATCGCGGCAACAGCATTTCTTGCCTGTTTTTTGAAGTGCGATTACGATGCTGTAGGAATTATGCTGATCGCGCTGTTCTTCTGGCTTCGTCCGCAGCCGGGGACGGCATGCCTGCTGGGACTGCTTTTTCTGGCGGCAGCCGAGTCAAAACCGGTCTACCTGCCCGGACTGGCAGCTGCGTTCTGCCTGATCCGCTGCTATAACGGGACACGCGGGGGATTCCGGGGGAAATGGTTTTTCTATCTGGTGTATCCGGTGCATTTGCTGCTTTTGTATGGGTTATCCAGATTGCTGTTTGGTTAGTTAAAGGAGAACATTATGATTTTTGATACCCATGCCCATTACGATGATGAGGCATTTCACGAGGACCGCGATGCTGTTTTAAAAAGTCTGTCAGAGCACGGCATTGAGGCCGTGGTCAATGTAGGCGCAAGCATCCAGACAACGAAAAATACATTGGAGCTGATGAAAAAATATCCATTTGTCTATGGTGCGGTCGGCGTGCATCCAAGTGAGACAGCAGAGCTGAATGATCACCTGTTTGACTGGCTGCGCCATGTGTCAGAGAAAGAGAAAGTGGTGGCGATCGGAGAAATCGGTCTGGATTATCACTGGGACGAGCCAGAGCCGGAGCTTCAGAAAACCTGGTTTGTGCGTCAGCTTGGACTGGCAAGGGACCGGAAACTTCCGGTTATCATTCACAGCCGTGATGCTGCAAAAGACACGCTTGATATCATGAAGGCAGAAAAAGCGGGAGAAATCGGAGGAGTGATTCACTGCTTTTCTTACAGTCTGGAAATGGCGAAGGAATATCTGAATATGGGCTTTTATCTGGGAATCGGCGGTGTGCTGACGTTCAATAACGCGAAAAAGTTAAAAGAAGTGGTTGCGTATATGCCGCTGGAGCGGATCGTACTGGAGACCGATTGTCCGTACCTTTCCCCAGTGCCAAACCGCGGTAAAAGGAATTCTTCGCTGAACCTTCCCTATGTGGTGGAGGAAATCAGCCGGATCAAACAGGTGCCGGCTGAGCGGATCATTGAGATCACAAACCGGAATGCAAAGCAGATGTACCGGATGGAAAAATAAAGGAGGGAAGAAGCATGAGAGAAAAGCTTGGTAATCCGAAGAATACCATCGAAGTAATCCAGAAATATCAGTTTGCCTTTCAGAAAAAGTTTGGCCAGAACTTTCTGATTGATCCCCATGTGCTGGACAAGATCATAGGGGCAGCAGGCGTCACAAAAGAGGATATGGTGCTGGAAATCGGACCTGGTATTGGAACCATGACGCAGTACCTGGCAGAGGCAGCCGGAAAGGTCGTTGCAGTAGAGATCGACAACAACCTGATCCCGATTTTAAAAGAGACGCTGGCTGATTACGATAACATTACCATTATCAATGAAGATATCCTGAAAGTTGACATAAAAAAACTGGCAGAGGAATACAATGGTGGCCGCCCGATCAAGGTTGTGGCAAATCTGCCGTATTATATTACCACACCGATCATTATGGGACTGTTTGAAAGCAATGTGCCGATCGACAACATTACCGTTATGGTGCAGAAAGAGGTTGCAGACCGCATGCAGGTAGGACCGGGCTCCAAGGACTATGGCGCACTGTCTCTGGCCGTGCAGTATTACGCGGAGCCGTATATTGTGGCGAATGTACCGCCGAACTGCTTCATCCCGCGCCCGAATGTGGGGTCTGCGGTCATCCGTCTGACCCGCCATAAGGAAATGCCGGTTCAGGTAACCGATCCGAAGCTGATGTTCCGTCTGATCCGCGCATCTTTCAACCAGCGCAGAAAGACATTGCAGAACGGTTTGAATAACGCACCGGACATTTCTTTTACTAAGGAACAGATCATAGCGGCCATTGAAAGCCTGGGAGTTCCGGCAACGATCCGTGGTGAGGCACTGGATTTAAAACAGTTTGCGCAGTTAGCGAATTATTTTACGGAACATTGTAAATAAAGTAACTGTTCAGTAGGTCTGCGCATTTACTGCGCTGACCGTAAGAAAACATAGGCTGGCAGGCAAAAATCCCATTGCCGCAGGCAATTTTTCATGGATTTTTGCTTGTGACTGTGAAGGTACTGAACAGTTACTAAATAAATATTTTGGACATAGCTCTCATATCTTCCGCATATACATAATAGCGGAGGGATGAGAGCTATGTCTGATTATCGGAGACTGATTTCGTACATATATGCATACGAGGGTGGAGAAAAAGGGAAAAATATAGGGTTTGCCAAGATCGATATGCGTGGTCCACAGTGCCGGATCCAGGTGAATGTCAAGAAGGTTTATGTAGGCAGCAGCGATATCGGTGTATATCTGCTTCATACCGGCGGGGAAGTTCTGCTGGGACGGATCTTTATCCGCAGCGGTGCGGGAGAGTTTCGCACCCAGGTGCAGTCCGAAGATGTGGATGGAACCGGCATTCGCATAGAAGACTGTTACGGTCTCACGATCCATGATATGGAAAATGCCTGGCAGAGCTATACTACGATTTGGGAAGATGCAGTAGCGCAGACCGCAGAGATCCAGCTGGCAGAGGTAACGGCAGAGCATATCCGCAGGCAGCAGGAAGAGAGGATGCAGCAGGAACGAAAACAGCAGGAACAAAAACAGCAGGAACAAAAACAACAGGAAGAACAGCAGGATCAGCAGGCACAGCAAAGTCTTCCTATATCAGCAGAAATCGAGCGTGAACTGGAGGCAGAGGAAGAAAAGCTGGAAGCGACTGCGCCGTGGGAAGAAAATGTAGCAGTGGATGGGGGAAAAAACGAACAGTCGTGTCAGAATATTGAGGGAAGTAAGCGGGAAAGTGTACAGGCAGAATCTGTGAAAGAAGCCTGTGTGGAGAACATGCAGGCAGAATCTACAGTGGAAAATTGTCTGGAGAGCAAGCAACCGGAATCGGTGGCTGAAAAACGTCTAGAGAGTATGCTGACAGAGCCTGTGGTGGAAAAACATTTGGAGGATTTTGCGCCAGATTCCAGGATGGAAAAGCATCGAAAACGAATACCGGAAGAAGGTATGGCAGAGGTGCAGCAAATAAATCTGCCGGAAGAACAGACAGAGAAGCAGCCGGACGATCAGGATGTGCATCAAGGCCCGGAAGACACCGCACGTCTGGCAGAGCTTGACCGGGAAGAAAATGAAGAACTTGCAGATACGAATATCTGGAAAAAAATGAGTGGTCACTACACAAAAGTTCTGGCTTTTGACTATGACAATGACTGCGAAATCCTCTCCATCAAACCCCAGGATATCGGGCTTTTGCCCCGGGAAATCTGGGTGTATGGAAACAACAGTTTCCTGCTTCACGGATATTATAATTACCGGCACCTGATCCTGGCGAAGCTGCAGGATCCGCAGAAGGCACCCCGCTATCTTCTGGGAGTGCCAGGACATTATTTCAGTAACGAAAAATACATGGCTTCCATGTTCGGCTTCCCGCATTTTGTCCTGGCAAGGAAACAGCCTCAGGGGGACGGAAGATTTGGCTACTGGTATACGGATATCCGGTTGTGAAGACTGCTGATATCCGTTATACTGTTGATATGGGTTACTGTTTGGTACTGGACACGTGCGCGTGTACAGGAGCGTTGTTTGCGCATGCTGAATGGTAACGGCTAGAAAACAACTGGATCTGTAAATGAAACATACAGAACCGGGAAGGAATTTATTGTGGCAGAAGAAAAGAGAGTAGAAGAAAATGCAACGATAGAAAAAGATACGCAGGAAGCATTTGTATCACCGGAGGATATCCGATATATGAAAGAGGCAATCCGGCAGGCAAAAAAGGCCGCGGCTCTGGGGGATGTCCCGATTGGCTGCGTGATCGTATATCAGGGAAAGATCATTGGCCGTGGCTATAACCGGCGTATGGCGGACAAAACAGTCCTGGCTCATGCCGAAATCATCGCGATGCGGAAAGCCTGCAAAAAAATGGGGGACTGGCGTCTGGAAGACTGCACGATGTATGTGACACTGGAACCGTGTCCTATGTGCGCGGGAGCCATTGTGCAGGCGCGGATTCCGAATGTGGTCATTGGCTGTATGAATCCCAAGGCCGGTTGCGCGGGATCGGTACTGGACATGCTCCATGAGGAAGGGTTTAACCATCAGGTAGAGACCAGGATCCATGTATGCAGGGAAGAATGCTCCGGAATGCTGTCACAGTTTTTCAGAGACCTGAGAAAAAAACGGGCAGCAGAAAAACAAAATGGAAATTTTTCTGGAAAGTATGAATAAAACTTATAAGGAATATAGTTTTTTCGTAGTTACGTTTGGTTTTGTGCAGTGCTAGTATGGTAATAACAGGAAAATGTTTTTGTAAAATATTGGAGGGATTAAGATGGCACTGTCACAGGAAGAGAGAAAACATTGGGAAGATGTGATTCGTGAAACGGGCGGTACCCGGGAAATTATGTTAAACAGCCGTGAAATTCCGGAAAAACTCAGCAAATGCAGAGAACTGGTGGAACGGACAGAAATGATGCTGCCTGTAGGGAAAGCTGGTATTCCGGATGTGCGGATTGTTATTACAAAAGCACTGGATCGGAAAGATGGCTGTCCGGTACACGTAAATTGCCATGGAGGCGGATTTGTTTTTCCACAGGGAGAAGATGACGACTATTATTGTGCCCATATTGCATCTGGAATTCATGGCATTGTAGTAGATGTCGATTATGCAGTAGGTCCGGATCATCCATTTCCGACAGCATTTGAACAGAGTTATGCAGCGGTTCAGTGGGCATTTTCGCAGTGCGAAAACTGGCATGCCGACGAAAAACGGGTTTCCATGGGTGGACAGAGTGCTGGCGGAAATTTAACAGCAGCTGTGGCATTGCGGGCAAATGAAAGCAAAGATTTCCAGCTCTGCCTTCAGGTATTGGCATATGCAGCAATGAATTTTCAGACGGATCCGGCTTCCAGACCAGAGACAACACCAGGTGCCGTGGAACGTATGAGGGCATTTGATGCGTTTTATACAGCTGGAGACAAAGCATTAAATTTATCGCCATTTGTTTCTCCCGGACTGGCAACCGATGCGATGATCAAAGATCTGCCGTCCACGCTCATTATTACGGCAGGAAGATGCAATCTGCGTTTCGAGGATGAGGCGTATGGAATGCGGCTGGTTGAAGCAGGGACAGAAGTTACCATGAAGCGGTTTTTGAATTCACGCCACGGTTTTGCCGGAAGAATGGTAGATGAATGGTGGGAGGCGCAGGAATGCGTGATCCATGCGATTCTTGGCGCATCCTTATAAGTGTTTTACGATTGTATCCAAGTGATCGTGACAGAAATCTTGACAAAACGCTTGTTTCTAATGTATACTAAACAGGCATTTGTGAAAACATACAGATGTCACAAGAACATGTCATAAAGCTTCCGCGCAGCCGGGGAGATAGCGGTGCCCTGTATCTGCAATCCGCTCCAGCAGAGGTGATATCCCGCCTCGGATGCGAACTTGCAGGGCTGCCCCTGGTAAGCGGCGTTGACGTTTGGGTCTTGCGCAACAGAACCTCATGAACCGTGTCAGGGCAGGAATGCAGCAGCACTAAGTGAGTCCCTCTGTGTGCCGTAAGGAAGCCTGGACCGAGCTGGCTGCCAGGGTAACGCCTGTGAGCCGTATACAAAGCGGGGTGCGCGGATTTCATAAAGAATAATAGTGGGTATATCTTCAGAGAATGAAGGTATGCCCATTTTTTCCTTTCTCCGAATAAAAGATGGACAAACGAGAAAGCGGTGTATTATAATAAAGTGGGTTTTTTTATTTAGGATAACTATAAAGAAAGAAGGGTGTGTCTTCGATGAGAGTAGGAATACTGACCAGCGGCGGCGATTGCCAGAGCTTAAACGCAACCATGCGCGGTGTGGCAAAAGCACTGTATAAGATGTTTGAAGATGTAGAGATCATTGGTTTTGAAGATGGCTATAAAGGCTTAATGTATGCAGATTACCAGATCATGAAACCTTCGGATTTTTCCGGAATCCTGACAAAGGGCGGAACCATCCTCGGTACGTCAAGACAGCCATTTAAGCTGATGCGTGTTCCAGATGAAAATGGTCTGGACAAGGTTGAGGCCATGAAGCACACATACCGGAAATTGAAATTGGAATGTCTGGTGGTGCTGGGCGGAAACGGAAGCCAGAAAACGGCGAACCTTCTGCGGGAAGAGGGCTTAAATGTGGTATCTCTTCCGAAGACAATTGATAATGATCTTTGGGGAAGCGATGTAACCTTCGGTTTCCAGAGTGCGATCAATGTAGCAACCAACGCCATCGACTGCATTCATACAACAGCGGCATCCCATGGACGTGTTTTCATCGTGGAGGTCATGGGCCATAAGGTTGGCTGGCTGACCCTGTACGCAGGAATGGCTGGCGGTGCCGACATTATCCTGCTTCCGGAAATCCCGTACGATATTAATGTCATTGTTGCGGCATTAAAGGAGCGCAGCAAACAGGGCAAGCGTTTTTCCATCCTGGCTGTTGCGGAAGGCGCAATCTCCAAGGAAGATGCGGGCTTAAGCAAGAAGGAATTAAAAGAAAAGAAAAAGAACCAGGTGATCTATCCGTCAGTTGCTTACGAGCTTGGCGCACAGATCACGGAACGGACCGGACAGGAAGTCCGTGTGACAGTTCCGGGCCATACCCAGAGAGGCGGCGAGCCGTGTCCGTACGACCGGGTGCTTTCTACCCGTCTTGGCGCGGCAGCGGCAAAGCTGATCCAGGAAAAGAAATATGGGTATATGGTAGCAGTGCGGAATAACGAGATTACGGAAGTTCCGCTGGAAGAGGTTGCCGGAAAATTAAAAACGGTAGATCCGAACTGCTCCATGATCCAGGAAGCCAAGATGATCGGGATCAGCTTTGGTGATGAATAAAGACAGCCTGACAGGCAGATGAATTCAGTGAGTCAGACTGCCGGAAACAAGGAGTTAAAGAATATGTCATATACTGCACTATACCGGAAATGGCGCCCTGCCCAGTTTGATGATGTCAAGGGTCAGGATCATATTGTGCAGACATTAAAAAACCAGATTACTAGCGGACGGATCGGCCATGCTTATCTGTTTTGCGGAACCCGCGGAACCGGTAAAACTACCATTGCAAAGATTTTTGCAAAGGCAGTAAACTGTGAGCATCCAGTGGACGGAAGTCCGTGCAATGAATGCGCAGCCTGCAAGGCAATCGCATCCGGAAGCTCCATGAATGTAGTAGAGATCGATGCGGCATCCAACAACGGTGTGGAGAATATCCGTGAGATCCGGGAACAGGTCCAGTATCCGCCGACGGAAGGCGCGTACCGGGTCTATATCATCGACGAGGTGCATATGCTTTCTACCGGTGCATTTAATGCGCTGTTAAAAACACTGGAGGAGCCGCCTTCTTACGTGATCTTTATCCTGGCAACGACAGAGGTGCACAAGATCCCGGTCACGGTATTGTCCCGCTGCCAGCGCTATGATTTCCGGCGTATCACGATCGATACCATTGCGGCGCGTCTGCGGGAGCTGGCCGATGCGGAAAATATCCAGGTAGAGGAGAAAGCGCTGCGCTATGTAGCCAAGGCAGCGGATGGCTCCATGCGAGATGCTTTAAGCCTGTTGGACCAGTGTGTCGCGTTTCATTATGGCACGCTGCTCACTTACGATAATGTGCTGGAAGTGCTGGGCGCAGTGGATTCTGGTGTTTTTAGTGAACTGCTGCGTGCTGTGATCGCAAAGGACACAACGGCGTGCATGAAAAAACTGGAAGAAATGGTGATCCAGGGTCGGGAACTGGGGCAGTTTGTCACAGATTTCATCTGGTACCTGAGGAATCTTCTGGTGTTAAAAACAGCCGATGACGCAGAAAATATGCTGGATATGTCAGAAGACAACTTAAAGCTATTGCGGGAAGAGGCAGAAATGATCAGTGGGGAAACGCTCATGCGTTTTATCCGGATCTTTTCAGAACTTTCCAATCAGATCCGCTATGCAAGCCAGAAGCGGGTGCTGATTGAACTGGCATTGATTAAGCTGACAAAGCCGCAGATGGAGCCGAATCTGGATTCCATTTTACAGCGGTTGGAAGAACTGGAAGACCGGATGGATGAAGGAGTTCCGGTCAATTCCCAGATGATGCAGCAGATGGCGGCCCAGATGGGACAGCAGGGAGCAGGAACGCCGGTATCAGCCGACGCAGAACCGGCACAGCCACCGCAGCAGGTATCCATTCCGAAAGCTCAATTGGAAGATTTAAACCTCATCCGTCAGGACTGGGGGAAAATTATCCGGGAACTTGGCGGAGCAATCCGTCCAAGCTTCCGTGATACGGTACTGGAACCAAGTGGAGACAGTTGTCTGTGCATCGTATTTTCAAATGGGGACAACTATGCCATCGGCAGCAGGCCCACGGTCCTTGGCGCGCTGGAAAAGTATGTGGAGGAGCAGTATGGCAAGACCATGTATTTCAAAGCGCGCATGAGAAATGCCGGTGAGCGGCTGAACACCATTTACGTCAGTGACGAAGAATTAAAAAATGCGGTTCACATGGATATTACAATAGAAGATGAGTAACTGAGCAGATGCAAAACAGTTACAAAGATGACAAAGATTAGGAGGAAGCATCATGGCAAAACGTGGTGGATTCCCGGGCGGAATGCCGGGAAATATGAATAATTTAATGAAACAGGCGCAGAGAATGCAGCGCCAGATGGAAGAGACAACGAAAGAACTGGAAGAGAAGGAGTACAGTGCATCCGCAGGCGGCGGTGCTGTAACTGTAACCGTTTCCGGTAAAAAAGAAGTGCTTTCTGTAAAGCTTTCTGAGGAAGTAGTAGATCCAGATGACATCGAGATGCTTCAGGATCTGATCGTGGCAGCAACCAATGAGGCTCTGCGCAAGATGGAAGATGAGTCTCAGGCAGCCATGTCAAAGCTGACCGGCGGATTAGGCGGTCTGGGCGGAGGCTTCCCATTCTAAAATGGATTACTACAGCAAACAGATCACAACACTGATCGAGGAATTATCAAAGCTTCCGGGTGTTGGAAGCAAATCAGCACAGAGACTGGCATTTCATATCATCAATATGCCGCAGGAGCAGGTGGCGAGTCTGGCTGGCGCGATCACGCAGGCCAAGGCGAATATCCGTTACTGCAAGGAGTGTTATACTCTGACAGATCAGGAACTCTGTCCAATCTGCAGCAGCGACAAGCGTGACCATAAAACGATCATGGTGGTTGAAAACACCAGGGATCTGGCTGCATACGAAAAGACAGGAAAGTATGAAGGTGTATACCATGTACTGCACGGAGCCATTTCTCCGATGCTGGGTATAGGACCCAATGACATCAGGCTGAAGGAGCTGATGCAGCGTCTTCAGGGGGACATAAAAGAAGTGATCATTGCCACCAATTCCAGCCTGGAAGGGGAAACTACGGCCATGTACATCAGTAAGCTGATCAAGCCTACAGGAATCCGTGTAAGCAGGATTGCAAGCGGGGTACCGGTTGGAGGAGATCTGGAGTATATTGATGAGGTAACCCTGTTAAGGGCATTAGAAGGGCGCGTGGAGTTGTAGGGCAGGTCAGAGACCAGCTGCCGGTGTCTGCGGAGCAGAAAAACGGCGGCGAGAGAATGGATATTTGCCCGTTGCTGGCCATGCGTACATGAACAGCAGCGAAATGACAGTGGCAAAGGAGTGCAGAAGATGGATAAATACGAGTTTAACATAAAAGTAGAACAAATCAGAAAATTAAGCAATCAGGGCGATTTTGAGACAGCCATGAAAATTGCGGATACCATTGACTGGAAGAAGGTCCGCAATGCGAATCTGCTGTCTATGGTTGCCAACGTTTACGAAAAGAACCATGAGTATCAGGATGCAAAAGACATTCTGCTGATGGCTTTTGAGCGTGCGCCGATCGGGAAACGGCTGCTTTACAAGCTGACCGATCTTGCGTTAAAGGAAGGCAATGTAGAGGAAGCAAATGCTTACTACCGGGAGTTCTGTGACCTGGCGGGAGATGATCCGCGCCAGCATCTGCTCCGTTATATGATCTTAAAGGCGATGGATGCGCCGATTGAGCAGCAGATCCATTCTCTGGAGGGCTATACCGAAGAAGAGCTGGATGAAAAATGGCTGTACGAGCTGGCAGAGCTGTATCACCGTGCCGGTGATGCGCAGCGCTGTGTGGCAGCCTGCGATAAGATCATGCTGATGTTTGGTCTTGGCAAATATGTAGATAAGGCCATGGAGCTGAAGGTCCAGTATGCGCCGTTAAATAAGTACCAGATGGACCTGGTAGAAAACCGGGATAAATACGAGGAAAAACTGCGCGCAGTAGAGCAGGCCTTTGAAGAGGAAGATGCGATGGATGACGAGCCGGAGACTGATGTGCAGCCGGAGGCAGAACAGTCAGGAAATGCCGCTGAAGAAACAGATGCAGAGGCAGAAGCAGAGCTGGCTTCAGAAGTGGTTTCGGAAGTGCCTGCACCGGCGGATGCTGTTCAGGCAGTCCCGGAAGAACAGAATTTGCTAAAAGAGGCTGCTGTAAAAGACGTCGATGAAGAAAACACAGAAGCACCGGAGGTAAATATTACTCCGGATCTTTCCTATGGAAAAGAAGCAATTGTGGCACAGGTACAGCAGGCAGAGACCGAGGCACAGCTTGCAAAAGAGGTATCGCGGATCGGGAAAGATGCAGTGGAAGAGGAGAGTGACCTGGGCAAGACCCGGGTACTGGATTCCATTCGCCGTATGTCGGCAGCAGATGCTGCACGGAAAGCGGAAACAGAAGCTGCGGAGCCGGAAATCGAAGAGATCGACGAATTTGACGAGGAACCAGAGCTTCCGCGCATGACCAATCATCTGATGATTGAGGCAAGATCGCCTGAAAAAGGCATGGAGATTGCGATTCAGACCTTAAAACAGATTCAAAAAGAAACCGGAATAAAAAATCCGGTGGCAAAGATTACCGGTTCCAAGCTGAACAAGCGAGGAATCCTTGCCTGTGCAGACAAACTGAGCGGAAAAGATCTTATGATCGAGGAGGCCGGAGACTTAACGCCTCAGATGATCGGGGAACTGGAAACACTTATGACCCGCGATACCAGCGGCATGCGTATTATCCTGATCGACAACCCGAAACAGATGGAGATGCTGCATGCGCAGAATCCGTCGCTGGCAGACAAGTTTGAGTGCATTGGCTGTGATTATCCGCCGGTACAGGCAGCGGAGCCAGAGGTTGCTGCGGCAGAGCCGGAAAGCATGGCAGAACCGGAGCGAGAATCAAACTTTAAGCAGGCAGAGCGTCCGGTACGTAAGGTGGTTCCAACCAGCAATGGGGCTATGCGGGCGCCGGAACCGGAATTAGAAGCTTCAGAACAGGAAGCGGCAGAACTAGCTGAACCTGCAGAAGAAGCAGAAATGGATATCGATGAATTTGCGCAGTATTGCTGCAAATATGCATCAGAAATTGACTGCAGCATTACCGGTAAGAGCATGCTTGCGCTTTATGAGCGGATCGAGATCATGGAAGAAGACGGAATCCCGCTGACCAGAAAGGAAGCACAGGCTTTGATCGAGGAAGCTGCGGACCGTGCGGAAAAACCATCTCTCGGCAAAGCCATTAAGGGATTGTTTTCTTCTAAGTATGACAAAGACGGCATGCTGATTTTAAAGGAAGAGCATTTTATATAATGAGAAGAGAAATTAGATTAATTGCACTTGATTTAGACGGGACGCTTCTGGATAGCCAGAAGCGTCTCTCTGCGAGAAATGAAAAGGCACTGAAAGAATGTATTGCCCGCGGGATTTATATTGTACCCTGTACCGGCCGCATCTGGGGAGGCGTGCCGGAGTTTCTGCGTACTTTGCCAGGAATCCGTTATGCCATTACGACGAATGGTGCGATCGTGGAAGACGTGGCAGAGCATAAGATCCTGGATGAGCGGAAGCTGGGCTGCGCACAGGCAATCGATATTTTGGAAATGGCAGGAAAGTTTCATACCATGTACGATGCCTATGTGAATGGATGTGCATATGGGGAAAAGCGGTTTCTGGAACATATGGATGATTACGCGATCCCGGATACGATCCAGGCAATGGTCCGCCAGACAAGACAGGAAGTACCGGATGTCGTGGAGAAGGTCCGCGCGTTAGGGCTTACGGTGGAAAAAATCAATTATTTCTTTGGTGACCAGCAGGAGCGTGCCCGCGCAAGAAGAGCCTTGCAGGACCGCGGGGACGTAATTGTCAGTTCATCCCTGGACAATAACCTGGAGATCAATGCGCCCGGAGCAACAAAAGGGGAAGCAATCCTTCGCCTGGCAAAGCATCTGGGCTTAAGCCGGGAACAGACCATGGGTTTCGGCGACGGGGAAAATGATATGACTATGATCCGCATGGCCGGAATCGGTGTTGCCATGGGAAATGCTGTGGAAGCATTAAAGGCAGAGGCAGACTATGTAACCGTGACGAATGATGAAGACGGGGTTGCGGATGCAATCGAAAAATTGTTGTGAAAATTTGCATGAAAGAAATATATGTATGTGGTGGCCGGAAGCGTAGAATGGAGTATATCATATGGATTTTTTAGCAGAACACTGGCTGTCTGTCGGTGTGGGCGTATTCTGGCTGTCTATGGTGCTTTATGGACATTATAGAGGGTTGGTGCGCATTGCAGTGACATTATTAGCGTTGATCCTGAGCCTTGTTGTGACACGTGTAGCCATGCCGTGTGTGACGGCTGCATTGAATCATAATACTGCCATCCATCAGATGGTGGGGGAGAGTCTTTTGAAAATGGCCGGGGCAAAAGCTGGAATGGAAGAAACAGATGAGCCAGATGGAACAGAAGTACAGCCCTCGTATCAGAGAAATATAATAGAAAATTTAAAGCTTCCGGAACAAATGAAGGAGGTACTGCTGGAAAATAACAATAGTGAGATTTACCGTATGCTGGGCGTGAACCGTTTTTTTGATTATCTCGGGTCATATCTGGCAACGATGGTAATCCGGACGTTTGGCTCCGGAATCTTATTTGCGGTAGTATTTCTCTTCTTCCGGATGGGCGCACATTGGCTGGACCAGGTAGCACGGCTTCCAATCATATCAGAATTGAACCAGCTAGCTGGTGCATTACTTGGAGGTGTTGCGGGTCTTCTGATCATATGGCTCGCCGGTCTTATTATAAAGGCCTGCTCTGGTATGGTGTGGGCGCAGCCGGTGCTTATACAGATTGAAAAAAGCTGGTGGCTGAGCTTGCTGTATCAGAATAATCTGTTTAACTGGCTGTTCTTGTGTATTTTGAAGGGCTTTTCGTGAGGACTAGGGCAGAATGCGGTGTATAATCCGGTTGCTGTTTGCGCACCGCGTAAATAGCAACCGGATTTTGCCTGATTTTTAAGCCTTTTTGCGTGTGGCTTTTTGTTTTTATATTTTTTGAAAAAAGTTGTTGACAAACCATTTCCTGGATGGTATAGTATAACTCACCCGCGAAAAACAGCGGGACAGAAAAAAGAAAATAAAAAAACTGTTGACAAAAGCGTAAACATCTGGTAAGATACAACACGCTGCTGAAAACAGCAAAGCGAATCTGAAAAGATTCAAAAAGAAATTTAAAAAAGTTGTTGACAAAAGCTTGAAGCTGTGCTAAACTATCAAAGTTGCCGCTGAGAGCGAGACAACAAGATGAACCTTGAAAATGAAAGATTGAACAGTGTTTA
>NZ_QULW01000026.1 GCF_003481825.1 Clostridium sp. OM02-18AC
ATTCATTATGAACCCTTGGTCCTTCTTTTTTATAGGCTATGTTTTTTCACAGCCCCTTTTTCTTTTGCCCAGGAAGAAATCGACCACTTCCTTCTGCTTGGTAGCAATACCGATGAAGCCCGAAAAGTCGTAGCGCTGGAATATATGAAGCAGAAGCCGTTGGAAGAAATCGTTCAGACCTTAAAGCAGGTCTATCACGGCGGCTATGGTCTGAAAGAAGATAGCGGGAATATCTGTGCGTGGTATGCCGAGGACGGTATCCACCTTGCCAAAGGTTCCTCTGCCATTGACAGCCCCAGAGCGCAGATCGTTTCTTGGGAAACGGTTGCCGAGCGCATTGGAGAACTGCTTGAAAATGGTCGGTTCGCAACTAATGTGGAACTGGTAGAAGCATCCGGATATGAGCGTCAGAAGTTGGCAGAATCCCTGTGGCATCTTTATCACGATTTGAGTGAAGAAGCCCGTTCCAGCAACTATCTGGCAATTCTTCATCAGGAACCGTTTCGTGGTTTCCCTGACGAAACCGCAGACTTGGCTGAAAAGTTGGATGACCCTCGTTTCCACGCAACCTTGGTACAGCAGTATTCGGAATTTAGAAAAACCCTTGCGGAAAATCCCGATCTGCTTCGTTTTCACTATCACAAGCTGAATCTCATTCAGAAACAGCTGTATGAGTTGAATATGCCTTTGCGTGAGTATCAGACCGATATGATGCAGATGCCCCTTGTCCGCCAGTTCATTACGGATGATGAAGTCAATGCAGACTTGACCCGTGGAAGCGGCTTTTCCGGTGGTAAAGCCCGTATTTATAACTACTGGCAGGAGAATCATTCTGCCAAGGAAAAGATGGACTTCCTGAAGCATGAATACGGAACCGGTGGTCATTCCCATGCCTGCTCTGGTGCAACGCACAGCGGTCAGGATCACGATGCCAAGGGTGTTGCTTACACCAAGAGCGGTTGCGATAAATTGCAGATGTCCTGGGCGCAGGTGGTGCAGAGAATCGACGGTCTGATACGAAAGGGACGCTACCTCAGCCCGGAGGAAGAAGCGGAACGACAGGCTATCGAAGAAGCTAAAACTGATCCGTTGGAAGATGTTTATGACCGTTTCGCAGTGATTGATACCGAGGATGGCGAGTATGCGATCTGGGATAATCAGACCGATGACTACTATGTAGACCCGGAAGGCGTTACGGAATACTTCACGGACGAATGGCTTGCCAATGACTATTTGGAGGAAGTTCGTCAGTCCGTAGCTGCGATGGAGTCGGTTCAGCCAGAAGCGCCTGTGGCAGAGCCTGCCGAAGTTGTGGAAGCATCTGCTTCCGAGGAACCGAAATGGAATTATCAGGTCGGTGACACGGTATATCTGGACGATACAGCTTTCCGTGTGGAGCAGATCACGGACAGAGAAGTTCAGCTGCGTGACCCTACGCTTGCTTATCCCATCTTCCGTGCCGAGAATCGTGAGAATTTCGAGCGTATGCTCTCTCAGGACGAAAGAAACCATGCGGTAAGGGTTGATGCCCAAACCGAAGAAAAGCCCGTTACAGAGGATTTTCTGGGCAAAACCGAACCGAGGGACTACACCCCTGAGTATCAGCTGTTAGACCGTCTGCGTATGGACTGCGAATACTTCCTTGGTGCAGGACAGCACAGCGAAAAGCATCTGTGGGCAGGCAACCGCCATGCACAGATTGCCAAGATGCGTGAGCTGTATGAAATGATTCCCGACAAACCAGAATGGCTGACACCTGAGATGATTAACAGCTACGAGGAGCGCATGGCTCCCCGCTATCTGGTTGCCGCCTACCATCACTTTGAAAACGGCTTCGATGATAAACTGGACTACTACACTCTGGAAGAAGCGGAAAAAGCTGCCCAGGGCTATGTGGACGGAACCATGGAGGATGACGGATTCAAGTACGATGGTGCTGCCGTTTACGATCAGCAGGAGCATAAGTGCATCCGTATCTATGGGGACTACCCTGACGAAAAGGCACACGCACAGGTCAGAGCCAGTGCGGAACCCGAACAGCAGGAACCGGAACACTTCATCGATCATTTTTATGTTGCCGAGGACATTCAGAAGCGGGGTGCGCTGGACATCAAGGAATACAGTTCCTTTGATGATGCCCTGCGAGCCTACTATGCACTTCCTGACACGCAGAGAAAAGCCCTGGGTGCAATGAATACCAGAGATCTGCCGGGTAGTCTGGACTTCGTACAGTGCGTAGATGGAAAGGACACCATCATTCAGGATTATGCCCAGGTGGACGGATGGCAGAATGCCGAAGTCATGGACATTATCGCTCAGCTTGAGCAGTCCATCACCACCAGAGAAATCCCACCTGTTCCTGCGGTGAACTTCCACATCACGGATGACAACATCGGTGAAGGTGGACCGAAGCAGAAATTCGCAAGAAACATCGCAGCCATTGAAACTCTGTTCAAACTGGAAAGCGAGAACAGGAACGCCACTACCGAAGAACAGGAGATTTTGTCGAATTATGTCGGTTGGGGCGGTCTGGCAGATGCCTTTGACCCGGACAAGGGAAATTGGGCGAAGGAGTATCAGACACTGAAAAACCTGCTTTCCGAAGATGAATATGCTGCGGCAAGAGCTTCCACCCTGAACGCACATTACACCAGCCCTACGGTCATTCGCTCCATCTACGATGCGGTCGGACAGATGGGCTTTGAAACAGGAAATATTCTGGAGCCTGCTATGGGTATCGGCAACTTCTTTGGTATGCTCCCTCCTGAAATGCAGAGCAGCCGTTTGTATGGTGTGGAACTGGATTCCATCACCGGCAGAATTGCTCAGAAGCTCTATCCCAACGCAGAAATCAAAGTAGCCGGTTTTGAAACGACAGACCGCCGAGACTTTTACGATCTGGCTGTGGGTAATGTCCCTTTCGGCAACTACAAAGTGTCCGACAAGCCGTATGACAAGCTGGGATTCTCCATTCACAACTATTTCTTTGCCAAGGCTTTGGATCAGGTTCGTCCCGGTGGTGTGGTCGCTTTTGTGACAAGCCGTTACACCATGGATTCCAAGAACTCTGACGCAAGGCGATATATGGCGCAGAGGGCGGAACTGCTTGGTGCAATCCGTCTGCCAAACGATGCCTTTAAGAAAAACGCAGGCACGGAAGTCGTGTCCGACATCCTGTTCCTGCAAAAGCGTGACCATCCGATTGACATTGTACCGGAATGGGTAAACCTTGACCGCACCGAAGAAGGACACACCATGAACAGCTACTTTGTCGCTCATCCTGAAATGGTTCTGGGCGATACGGTGGAAGAAAGTACCGCCTACGGCATGGACATTACAGTGCGTCCCATTGAGGGCATGGAACTGTCCGAACTTCTGAAAGAAGCAGTTTCCCACATCCAAGGAACCTATCAGGCTGTGGAGCTTCCCGAAGCTGACAAGGGTAAGGAAATCGAAACCATTCCTGCAACCCCGGATGTAAAGAATTTCTCTTATACCGTGGTGGATGGCAATGTGTACTTCCGTGAAAACTCCCTGATGCGCCGTGTAGACCTGAATGAGAAAGCAAAAGACCGTGTGATGGGCATGGTGGAACTTCGTGGTATCGTCAACGAGCTGATCGAATATCAGCTTGAGGATTACCCGGATGAAATGATTACTCAGAAACAGGCAGAACTGAATGATGCCTACGATGCGTTTGCCGCAAAGAACGGGCTTATCAATAATCGAGCCAATGGTCAGGCATTTGCTGACGATTCCTCCTACTATCTCCTGTGTTCTCTGGAAAATGTGGATGAGGACGGCAATCTGAAAAGCAAGGCGGATATGTTCACCAAGCGAACCATCAAGCCGGAACGCAGAGTGACGAGCGTGGATACGCCGTCCGAAGCTCTGGCAATCTCTATCGGTGAGCGTGGCAAGGTGGATTTGCCGTTTATGGCACAGCTGCTTGGAACACCTGGAGAATACGATGCGATTCAGGCAGAGCTTCGAGGGGTGATCTTCAAAGACCCGATGGCTCCCGATGCTGTGGAAGTTGGATGGCAGACTGCCGATGATTACCTTTCCGGTGATGTAAGAAGCAAGCTGCGTGTCGCACAGATGGCGGCAGACAGGGATTCTTCCTTCCACATCAATGTGGAAGCCTTGCAGAAAGCACAGCCGAAGGACTTGGATGCGTCCGAGATTGATGTGCGTTTGGGTGCAACATGGATTGATGCCGATTATATTCAGCAGTTCATGGAGGAAACCTTTGAAACGCCGTATTACTTGCGCCGTTCCATTGAGGTCAAGTTCTCCGAGCTGACCGCAGAGTGGCGCATCAACGGTAAGAGTTCTCCCAACTACAACGATGTGGCGGCGTATGTCACCTACGGTACAGAGCGAGCCAACGCATATCGGATTCTGGAGGAAACGCTGAATCTGAAGGATATTCGTATCTATGATACGATTGAAGATGCAGATGGTAAGCAGAAGCGTGTCCTCAATAAAAAAGAAACTACCCTGGCACAGCAGAAACAGCAGGCAATCAAGGATGCGTTCCGAGATTGGATTTGGAGAGATCCGCACAGACGAGAAACCCTTTCCACCAAGTACAACGAACTTTTTAACTCCACCAGACCTCGTGAGTATGATGGCTCTCATATCCGTTTCGGCGGCATGAACCCGGATATTACCCTCCGTGAACACCAGAGAAATGCTATCGCTCATGTGCTATATGGTGGAAATACGCTGCTTGCACACGAAGTTGGTGCGGGCAAGACCTTCGAGATGGCTGCATCGGCTATGGAGAGTAAACGGCTTGGATTGAGCCAGAAATCCCTGTTCGTTGTGCCGAATCACTTGACCTTACAGTGGGCAAACGAGTTCCTGCACCTCTATCCGAGTGCCAAGCTCCTTGTTGCCACCAAGAAGGATTTTGAAACAGCAAACCGTAAGAAGTTCTGCGCTCGTATCGCAACGGGTGACTATGATGCAGTCATCATCGGTCACAGCCAGTTTGAAAAAATCCCGCTTTCTGCCGAACGACAGGAACGGCAGCTGCGGGAGCAGATTGATGAGATCGAGGGTGCGATTGCGGAGCTGAAATGGCAGCGTGGCGAAAACTTCACGATCAAGCAGATGGAGAAAACACGAAAATCATTGGAAGCCAGACTGGACAAGCTCCTTGCCGCTGACAAGAAAGATGATGTCATTACCTTTGAGCAGTTGGGTGTAGACCGGCTGTTTGTGGACGAAAGCCATGCGTTCAAGAATTTGTTCCTCTACACAAAAATGCGAAATGTGGCAGGTCTGTCCACCTCCGAAGCCCAGAAATCTTCGGATATGTTTATGAAGTGCCGCTATATGGATGAGCTGACCGGCGGGCGTGGTGTGATCTTTGCAACCGGTACTCCAGTAAGTAACTCGATGACCGAGCTTTATACGGTCATGCGCTATCTCCAGTACAGTACGCTCCAGCAAAAGAACCTGACCCATTTTGATTCCTGGGCATCGACCTTCGGAGAAACAACAACTGCGATTGAGCTTGCACCGGAGGGAACCGGCTATCGTGCCAGAACCCGATTTGCGAAGTTCTTCAACCTGCCTGAACTGATGAATATGTTCAAGGAGGTTGCCGACATCAAGACCTCTGACCAGTTGCATCTCCCTGTTCCCGAAGCAAAGTTTGAAACGGTTGTGGTTCAGCCCTCTGAGTACCAGAAGGATATGGTGGCTTCCCTTTCAGAGAGAGCAGCAGATGTTCATGCCGGTATTGTAGACCCGTCCGTCGATAATATGCTCAAGATTACCAGCGACGGACGAAAATTGGGACTGGATCAGCGGCTAATGAACACCCTGTTACCCGATGACCCTGACAGCAAGCTCAATGCCTGCGTGGGAAATATCCTGCGTATCTGGCAGGACGGTCAGGCTGACAAATTGACCCAGTTGGTGTTCTGCGACCTTAGCACACCGAAAAATGATGGAACCTTCAATGTCTATGATGATGTCAAAACCAAGCTGATTGCAAACGGTGTGCCTGCGGAAGAAGTTGCCTTTATCCATGATGCAGATACCGAGGCAAAGAAAAAAGACCTCTTTGCCAAGGTTCGTACCGGGCAGGTGCGAGTGCTTCTTGGCAGTACGCAAAAGATGGGTGCAGGAACCAACGTCCAGGACAAATTGGTGGCAGTTCACCACTTGGATGTGGGTTGGCGTCCGTCTGATATGACCCAGAGAAACGGTCGTATCATCCGTCAGGGCAACCGGAACAAAGAGGTTCAGGTGTATCAGTATGTGACCGAGGGAACCTTCGATGCCTACCTGTATCAGACCTTGGAAAACAAGCAGAAGTTTATTTCTCAGATTATGACCTCCAAATCACCGGTTCGCTCCTGTGACGATGTGGATGAGCAGGCGCTGTCCTATGCGGAGATCAAGGCGCTGTGTGCCGGCAATCCGCTTATCAAGGAAAAGATGGACTTGGACATTGATGTGGCAAGGCTGAAGGTGCTGAAAGCTGACCACCAGAGCCAGCAGTACCGTATGGAAGATAAGCTTCTGAAATACTTCCCGGCTGAGATTGAAAAGCAGACAGGCTATATTCATGGCTTTGAAGCTGATATTAAAACCGTGGAAGCACACCCGCAGATTGCCGATGGCTTTTGCGGCATGGAAATCATGGGCAAAGCCTACACCGAAAAGGCAGATGCCGGTGAAATCCTCCTTGCGGCTTGTAAGGACACGAAAAGTGCCGATCCGGTTCCTCTTGGCAGTTACCGTGGCTTTCAGATGGAGCTTTCGTTTGACAGTTTCCGGAACGAGTTCGATGTGACCCTGAAGGGCGCTGTGAGCCACAGAGTAGCCCTTGGAACGGACGCACGAGGAAATATCACCCGACTGGACAATGCCCTTGCAGGCATCCTTGAGCGCTTAGAACGAGCCAATGAGCAGTTGAATAATCTCTACAATCAGCAGGAAGCAGCCAAGGCGGAGGTTGGAAAACCGTTCCCGCAGGAAGCAGAGCTGACAGCCAAAAGTCAGCGACTGGCAGAACTGGATGCAGCCCTGAATATGGAGGACTCTGTGGAAAATCGTGACGAAAGAAGCGAGTCAGAGCGTCCTTCTGTGTTGGCTGATCTGAAATCCAAAGCGGAGCATATCCCGCCTGCAAAATACTCTGAAACCCGTGAGGAGGTGTTGTAATGGCAAAGCGAGATCAGGATGTTCATTTCCTTGCATCCAAGGAGGAGGTCGAGCGAATCCATGAGAAGATGGACGAGCTTGGCATCCGCAGCATGGGAGCCTATCTGCGGAAAATGGCTCTGGATGGTTACTGTATCAGACTGGATTTGCAGGATGTGAAAGCCCTGGTTTCGCTCCTGCGAATCTGCTCCAACAACCTGAACCAGTACGCAAAGCGAGCGAACGAAACAGGCAGCATCTATCGTGCTGACATTGAGGATTTGCAAAAACGGCTGGAGGAGATCTGGACGGACATGAGAGAAGTTCTTGTTCGCCTGTCCTCAATCCAGTAATCCGACAACTTGTTGGGAAGTCGCAGTTTCGGCTGCGGCTTTTACATAAGGGTTGACATCATTGCGTTATGGCAGATACCCTTGTACAATATAATTAAAAGAAAGGGGTTGAGCCTATGAAGCTGGTATTGAAGATATTGGCACTGCCGGTGCTGTTCGTTGTAAAAGTGATTTGCATTCTTGGAAATCTGCTTACAAATGTTGTGTCCTATGTAATTGGTTTATTGCTCTTGGTCATTGGCGGATCTGCGATTTACTGCATTGTAAAGGCTTTGTGGCAGTCCCTGCTTATTCTTGTGGTTCTTGGAATTGCGACAATAGCAGCGGTGTTCTTGCTCGTCTGGGCTGTTATGAAAGTCGAGAATATTGGAGAAAGTCTGGGAGCATTTATCAGGTCATAAGATAATATCAGAGAAAAGTCACCGACCGGTGGCTTTTTCTTTTTGGGAAGGAAGTGATGGGAATGGCAGCGACAAGATTGATTGCACTCCATGTGAATAAGGGAAAGACGGTCGCTCAATGTTTGGCAGACAGAACCGACTACTCACAAAATGCCGCAAAAACCAATGATGGCGAATTTATCAGTTCCTATGAGTGTGATCCAAAGACAGCAGATGAGGAATTTCTGCTTTCCAAACGGCAGTATCAGCATATTACCGGCAGACAGCAGAAGAACAATATCATCGCATACCAGATACGCCAGTCCTTTAAGCCGGGAGAAATCACCCCGGAAGAAGCGAACCAAGTCGGCTATGAAACAGCGATGCGATGGACAAAGGGAAAACACGCTTTCATCGTTGCGACCCACATCGACAAATCCCACATTCACAATCATATCATTTATAATTCGACCTCGCTGGATGCCACACGGAAATTCAAAAACTTCTTTCTTTCCGGTCTGGCGGTGCAAAGACTCAGTGATATGGTTTGCCTGGAACACGGGCTGTCCATTATTACACCGAAGCCGTATCGGGAGCGCCAGAAAAGAACTGTTTATCCCAAGAAGCGTACCCAGCGTGACGAATTATGTGATGCGATTGATGCGGTGCTGAAGCAGAAACCAAAGAGCTTTGATGGCTTTGTTCAGGCTCTGGCTGACATGGGATTTGAGTTCAAGGATGGAAAGCAGCCTGCGTTCAAGGGCGAGAATCAGAAGCGTTTCATTCGGCTGCGTTCCCTGGGCGAAGGATATAGCAAAGAGGAAATTCAAGCGGTTATCTCCGGCAAGAACCTGCACAAATCAAAAGGCGGCTCTGCCAAGGCTCCTGCCCCGAAGCAGTTCCAGATGCTGATTGATATTCAGGCAAAGATGGCCGAGGGCAAGACGGTCGGTTATGAAAAGTGGGCGAAGAAGTTCAACCGAAAAGAAGCTGCCCGAACGGTAATCCTACTGAAAGAAAAAGGCTTGGGCAACTACGACGATCTGACTGCTCATATTGAAAATCTGTCTGCCCGGTTCGATGCGCTTTCTGATTCTATCAAGGTCGCAGAGAAACGTATGGTTGAGGTTCAGGCGTTGCAGCAGCACATCAAAAATTATCGCAACACAAGGCAAATTTATATCGAGTACCGCAAGTCTGGATATAGCAAAAAATTCTTTGAAGAACACCGTCAGGAAATCACAATTCATAAAGCGGCGAAGCAAGCCTTTGATGAATTGCAGATTACAAAGCTCCCGTCCATGCAATCATTGTATGAGGAGTTTCATCAGCTGGCAGTCCAGAAAAAGCAGGACTACGCTGAGTACCGTCAGATCAGAAAAGAGAAAGAAGAACTGCTGATTGCCAAACGGACGGTTGAAACGATTTTGAATATCGACAGGCAGAAAGAGCAGGAAAAAGAGAAAGAGAAAGAGGAAAAGAAGAACTTCCGTTAAAGCAAAAAGCCACGGTCTGCACTCCCCAAAGGGTGCGGATCGTGGCTGCTTTTTTGCTTTTCGATTTCGGTGCTTTCAACCATGGGCAAATTTTTATTCTACTGTTCTTTGAGAAACGATTGAAAATCGTGTAGCCATCATCGGCAGATGATGTTCAAAGGGGATTGGGGATGCTTCCCCAACAAGCAAATTTGCGAAGATTGCACCGAAGGGAAAATCGAGAAAATGAGTGAACCTGTACAGGTTTACACTGCTTGCCAATTTGTGAGATTATGAATTTAGTATCGAGAATAGGGTACACCTAAATTTTGCAATGCTGCAACCCTATCATCGTTGCATGGATGAGTTGAGTATCTTTCGTTTTGATTCCTTTTACCAGGGTTTCTTTTCCCTCTAGTAATTCTTTTACATTTGTTTTGGTGAGTTTTTTCTTTCTAAAATGTTCAGCTAAAGTGAAGGTACATTCAGGATAATTTGAACAACCATAAAACGATTTTTTTAATACAATATTGTTGCCACACTTAGGACATTTTCCTACAAGGGGTCCCGAGCGCTTAGTGGGAATTTGTACCCCTTATCGATACAAATTCCCCGTAGGCGCTAGGGACCTCTTTAGCTCCTTGGAAGCTGTCAGTAGTATACCTAATAATTTATCTACATTCCCTTTAGTAACGTGTAACTTTCCAAATTTACAAAAGCGACTCATAGAATTATTTCCTCCCGTTAAATGATAGATAACTATTAAAAATAGACAATACTTGCTCATAAGTAACGGTACTTAAATTGTTTACTTTGGCGTGTTTCATTGCTTGATGAAACTGATTTTTAGTAAACAGTTGACGATATTCTCGATTGACCCATTTTGAAACAAAGTACGTATATAGCTTCCAATATTTATCTGGAACATCTGTGGTATGGCGGGTAAGTTTTATTAAGACACTGTTTACTTTTGGTTTAGGATGAAAGCATTCCGCTGGCAGCTTAAGCAATTGCTGAATCGAGACTTGAGTGTGCAAGAGCAACCCTAGTGTTCGGTGAATATCCAAGGTACGCTTGTAGAATCCTTCTTCAACAATCAGATAGATGTCAGACGCATGGCTTTCAAAAACCACTTTTTTAATAATTTGTGTGCTTAAATGGTAAGGAATACTCCCAACAATTTTATACCTCTGTTTGTTAGGGAATTGAAACTGTAGAATATCTTGGTGAATTAAAGTGACACGAGTATTCAGTTTTAATTTTTCTGACGATAAGTTGAATAGATGACTGTCTAATTCAATAGACGTTACCTGTTTACTTATTTTAGCCAGTTTCGTCGTTAAATGCCCTTTACCTGTTCCAATTTCGTAAACGGTATCGGTTTCTTTTAAATTCA
This sequence comes from Clostridium sp. OM02-18AC, assembly GCF_003481825.1. GTDB lineage: Bacteria > Bacillota > Clostridia > Lachnospirales > Lachnospiraceae > Brotaphodocola. The sequence goes on from NZ_QULW01000026.1 coordinate 10,772, forward strand.
ATTGTTTTATTATTTGGTTGAGTACTTTTTCACTCGTTAAAAAGTTTTGAGAATATTTTATATTTTTGTTCATGTAATCACTCCTTCTTAATTACAAATTTTTAGCATCTACTAATATACCAATATTGCAGGAATCAAGATTAGAATACAAGTATTGGCATAATTTTTCCTGTTCAGCACGACTCAAAACTCTCATTTCCTTCGTTTGACGTTTTATCTGTATAGATCGTGCGTCACAAGAAATGGCTTTCCCGTTTCGGGTGGCAAATTGTAAGACATTTCGAATTAGAGATAAAATATCTGAAACAGTTTTAGAGGAAAGTCCATTCTCCTTTAATCCACCAGAAACAAGGAAAAAATTACACTGCGTTTCAATAAACTCGTGTGTTATATCACGCAATTGTTTGCTTCCGAACACAGGAAGTATATACGAGCTGAGAAGATTCCTATATTTGTTGCTTGTAGATTCCTTCACTTTAGGACATATAGCTTGAAACCATTCCATAGCAACCTGTTCAAATTGATCTGAGCTAATTTCTGGATCGACAGTGACAGAATTACTCGTGCACGAACTTTGACTGATAAGTTTTGCCTTGACTTCTCGATATGACTTTGCATAAACATAACCGTAATTGGCTTTGCCTGTAGAAGATCGGGACTTAATGTATCTTCCTTCCCATCTGCCGTCTTTCCTTTTGTAAATATTTTCTCCTTTTCGTGCCATAAGGTACACCTCCTTCAATATGACTATAATTCTGACGGCAAATTGTGACTTTGGAACTTTCTAAGATGGATTTTTGTGCAAAACCTCGTGTTTTATGTCCCTAACATATTGACAAACAGTGCGACAATTTGTAAAATAAAGATATAAACTAAAAAAAACAGAGAAGAATGCGATTCGTGGAGTAATGTACTCTACGAATTTTTTATTTTAAAGAACCTCAAGATAGCTCATATTGTCGTCTTGGGGTTCTTTTCATTCTATCATTTAATGCAATCTGCCTATAAAATTTTATCATATTGCATTTATAAATGCAACTTGCACCCGATGTTGGTTGTTGAGATTTTTGGTACATTTTATAATGTATAGCAGAATCATACACAGCATGGAGGTGATTGAAACGCAACCGGAAATTGATTACGTTAAGATTGGTCAGCGCATTAGAGCTGCCCGACTGGAAAAGGGTTATAGTCAGGCTGATTTGGGTGCGTTGGTTGGTTGCTCGAACAATCATATGAGCCATGTTGAAGTTGGACAGACGAAAGTTTCTTTGGCAATGCTTCTAAAACTGGCATTCGTCTTGGAAAAGAACTTTGACTATTTTTTACTGGATACCCCATATGCAAAATGCGACAGCATCATTGATAATGAGATTGCTGCAAAACTGAAAAAGTGTAATGTAACAACATTGATAACCGTAGGAAAGTTGATTGATGTCTTGATTGACCAGCAAGAGATGATAAAAAAAGCGGAGCTTGATTGATATAATGAAAAAGAAGCCCATTGACGGTACAGAGTGAACTGCTATGGGGTTCTTTTTTGCAGCACAATATACTGATTCTTTAAGAAGCAAAAAGTCCACCAGTCATGATGCACTACGCATCGTACTGGTGGACTTTTTCTGTAAAGATATAAAAATAGATATTCATATATCGCCATAACCAATGTCGTTATCGTAGGCATGAAGATCTTCTTTCAGGAAATCTGCTTTACGAATATACATCGAATTTACCAGCTCTCCTTTTTCGTGGAGCAGGCTGAATTTGTAGTCTAATAATGCTGCCGGTACATAGAGCATTTTAGCCGTTTCAAAAAATGTGTGTTCCGAAAGGCATTCCAGGACTTTCCCATCTTCTAACAGAAGCTCCGCCGCAAAGAAGTTTGCTTCATTTTCTTCGATTGATCTATCATCAAAAACTTCCATTTCTTGAAAGCCGTGCATCATAGCGATTTTTGTATGCAGGACAGCGTGTCCTAATTCATGTGCGACTAATATACGCTCCAGGATACCGTTCACATTGTGATCTATCACGATATTCTTTTGTCTGGACTGGTAATAGAAGAAGCCCTTCAATTTCTTCTGTAAATCGTAATAGTGGATTTTGATACCTAACAGCTGACATAGCTCGTAAGGGTCTCTGGTGTGATATTTTCGCACAAGCTTATCGACAGTTTCAATGATATGCTCTGCCGTTTTCATTTGCTTCACCTCCGAATCGCACACAGAAAACATATTCTGTGCTTGAGGATTTTACTCTTTATCTTTATGCTTTCTGTATTTCTTCGGAGTGTACTTTTCCCGTGCTGTTTTCTTAGAGTCCATATAAACTGACATAATCGCCTGGAAGAATACATCTTTTGCGTCCTCGTCCAATTCTCCACCGGCAAACAGAGAATTTACACGACCCAACACTTCCTGAGCTTCTTTTGCTCCTTTTGAACCGAAGTTTTCCTTTGCCTCTAAAATAAACATATCCTGATCTATATGGCTCTGGCTATCCGTTTCAGATTCGTCCAAAAGATAGGACACAGAGATATGCAGTGCTTCAGCAAGTTTTCTGATGTTGCTTTTTCTGGGGAGTGTTCCGAGCTGCTCATAGGTGTAAAGGGATCTTTCGGAAATGCCGGTCATCTGGGCAAGCTCCGTTTGAGATAGGTTCATAGCCAAACGAGCTTCTTTAATTTTTTCTCCAAATGTCATGGTAGTATCCTTCCTTTCAAAAAATATTTATTCGTAACTTCCGATTATTTGTTGACAAACTTCTGGAAAATGCTATAATAAGAATCATAACAGAAGTTTTAATTCCACTTAATTATATATCGGAACTTTTATAAAGTCAAGAACTTCCGATTTCACTTCTGTTATTTTAATCAAATATCGGAAGTTATAGTCATTCTTGTCCCATGGTATTTGTTTCCCTTTAGCCAAGTGACAGGAGTTAGAAAGGAATTCTTATTTTATGGATTAGGCTGAAAGGAGATTCTGAATGAGCAGATATAATACACAGGTATTAAGCAGTATTCGAATGCTTTGCCGGATGCAGAACATTGACGAGAAGGTTCTGTATGAAAGAGCAAAGCTGATTTTATCCATATATCGAGAGGTGTGCTGGTCTACCATTGATCGTGCGAATGATGTATGTGATACCCTTATTTGTACTTACGGTGACAGCTTAGATGGTGCATTGATTTATCTGGAGAACTTTGCTCCGGATGAAGCGAGAGAACGATTTGAAGAACGCATTCGCAGCTTATTTGAGACAAAGTGGATCATTGAACTGGTAGATATGGCTATGTTGAAAATCAGAGAATATCCAGATAAAGGCGCTCTGTACTGTGAGATTATCTCAAAGGCATATCTCAACCGCTTCAAGTACAGGGAATCAGAAATGCTGGAGGTTTTGAATATGGAACGCAGCACCTACTATGACCGAAAGAAAGAAGCGATACTGTTATTTGGTCTGTCACTTTGGGGAACAGCCATTCCTAAATTGAAAGATTTCCTGGAAAGTGCCCGGGAGGAAGAAGCATTGTGTTATTGTGAATGCTAAGACAGGATTTTAGTCCGACTAAAATCCGATGAAAATACGACGGTTCCCCTACTGAAAGTCCGACTTGTCCAGTGTTAAAATGGCTATGCTGGGAGATAGCGGCATAAAATTGAATAGAGAGAGTTACGCCTCGTGCCTGTAATGGGTACGGGGCTTTTTTTATACCTGCCTATTTTCCCCCATAATTAACACAAAGGCATGAACGAGAGCTTGGAGTAATTTACTCCGGCTCTTTTTTTATGCCTGCAAGGAGGACAGGCAGATGGCAAAGGGTATTGAGAATCGGGCACGATCTCCTCCCGCTGTTTTTGATTTTGCAACTTCACAAATTCAAAAACACGGAGGAACGAAAATGTATTACGACTTGGTTGAAAGCGGAAAAAGAATTAAAGCCTTGAGAAAGGAACATGGGCTTACACAGGAACAGCTTGCGGAGCAGTTAGGTGTTGCCGCAAACACCATTGCACGAATTGAAACCGGCAACAGAGGTATCTCTATTGATTTGGCAATCGAACTGGTTGTGCGCTTTGAGACAACCCTTGATTACATATTTTTAGGTCGTGAATAACCTCAAAACTATACCTACGAGGCAATAAAAACTTGCATGAGGAACAGGTACAATTTAGATACAGCCAAAGAAAATCGGCTGCTTGATCCTTGAAAACTGAATACACAGTCATCGAATACGTTCCTGTTGCCGGTGCGAGAGCATCAGCCACATCAGCGGTACGCCGAGACGTATCGGATAGAGAAACAGAACGACTTTCTTCTATAAATTAAGCGCTTGTCTCTCTCCCGATGCCAGCGATCAATACTGGCTTGTAAATATTGGGTTGCTCCCAATACGGCCATGAAAGCAACAGGATTAAAGATACTTCTCTACGGAGCTGGCGGAGAACCCGGCAGAGGTTAGATTCCTATGGAACTGATTCGCAATCAGTCGTTCGGTGATTCCCTGAGGGCGTAAGCCCTCTTTCCCAGGGGTGCGTGGCAAATATGGGACACATAGACTTTTGGACTGACTGCCTGATTCCTTTCTGGCAGTCAGTTATTACATAGCCAACGAAAGGAGGTCATGGCACATGATGAAAGAAAATTGGGTATATTGCCGTGGTGATATTTATTGCGCCAAGCTGGACCCGGTAGTTGGGTCGGAACAAGGCGGCATCCGTCCGGTTATCGTCATTCAGAACGATACCGGTAATAAACACGCTCCCACATTGATTGTGGCAACGGTCACCACCAGAATCCATAAGAAAGCGAATATGCCGACGCACTTTGTTATTTACGACAATCCTGCATTCAAAGAAGCGTCCGTTGTTCAGCTGGAACAGATTCGTACCATTGATAAAAGCAGGATTGATAATTACTTAGGTAAGGTAACGCCCCGTGAAATGGTAGCGATTGAGAAAGCCTTATCTGTCAGCCTGGCAATGGAACAGCTGAAAAAGCGTTCCCCAAAACATAAAGCAAAGAGAGCGAAGGAGTGAACATAAATGTTTGAAGAAAGAATCGCTGCCATGAATCAGCGCACCGAAGAAGCGATGGCTGCTAACGCAGTTCAGTTTGATAAGAGAACCTATACGGTTGATGAGATTCAGGATATTCTGGGCATCAGCAGAACCAGCGCATACAACCTTGTGAAAAAGAAAGTTTTCCATAGCGTCCGCATCGGTGGCAGTATCAGAATCTCCAAAAAGAGTTTTGATGAGTGGTTGGATCATCAAATGTAAGATTTGTCAAGGGCGTCGTACAACCCGGCGACAAACTTCAAAACATATTGAGAGTTCGATAAAATGTAGCCATGACAAGAAACACATGGCTACATTTTTTACATAGGAGGTTGTACGATGGCGGAAATGAGAAAACGCACGAGTATGTCTGTTCTGGAAATGGGCAGGATGCTCGGTCTTGGTAAAACGGAGTCATACTGGCTCATTAAGAAGAATTACTTCAAAACCATTCTTGTCGGCAACACCATGAGGGTGATGATCGACAGCTTTGAAGAATGGTATGCCAATCAGTTCAAATACCAGAAGGTCGATGGAACCCCTCCCGGCGAGGAATTGAAGAAAACTACATATTCAATGGAGGAGCTTGGACAGCGCCTTGGGCTGAAAGAAGCGACTGCTTACGAACTGGTTGCCAAAGGGCATTTTGATGTGGTCGATGTCCTGGGCAAGCGCAGAGTGACAAAGGAGAGCTTTGAAAGATGGTATGCTTCTCAAACCGATTACCGCACGGTAGAGGATCAGGAACTGGATGCAGATATTATGGCATCCACCTACGGTCTGCCGGAAATGGCAAGAATGCTTGGGGTACATCGTCAGACCATTTACTATATCGTTGCCAATGAAGATTTTGAGCTTATCAAGGTTGGCAGGTATAAGCGAGCTACCAAAGAGAGCTTTGAAAAATGGTATCACAATCAGACCCGCTACCAGTTAGCGGAAGATAGACAGGAAAGGAGCTGATTACATGGCATCTATCGTTAAGAGAAAAAAGAAGTATTCTGTGGTTTATACATACACCGATGAGAACGGCAACAAGCGTCAGAAGTGGGAAACCTTTGAAACGAATGCCGAAGCAAAGAAAAGGAAGTTGCAGGTTGAATATGAGCAGGAGTCCGGAACCTTTATTCCCCCTTCTGCTAAAACCGTCAATGATCTTTTGGATGAGTATATGTCAATCTATGGTGTGAACACCTGGGCGATGTCTACCTATGAAAGCAGAAAGAGCCTGATTGCAAACTATATTCGTCCCCTCATCGGTGATATGAAGCTGGAGGATGTCACGCCGAGAATCATGGACAAGTATTACCGAGATTTGCTTTCTGTCAAAGCGGTTTCTTCTAAGTATGTAAAAGCCCGTACAGAATATCTGACTCCGCATACTGTCCGAGAGGTTCACAAGACATTGCGAAATGCTTTCAATCAAGCGGTCAAGTGGGAATTGATGACCAGAAACCCTGTGGAGCACGCTACGCTGCCGAAAGAAGAACACAAGACCAGGGATATCTGGACAGCAGAAGTGCTCCAGAAGGCTCTGGAAGCCTGTGACGATGATATTCTTCGTCTGGCTATTAACCTTGCCTTCTCCTGTTCCCTGCGAATGGGCGAGCTTCTGGGGCTTACCTGGGACTGTATTGACATTTCCCCCACCAGTATTGAACTTGGTCAGGCAAGCATCTTCGTTGAAAAGGAGTTGCAGAGAGTAAATCGTGAAGCGATGGCAGATCTGGACGGTAAGGACATCATGTTCAAGTTCCCACCGACCTTCGCCAGTACGCATACCGCATTGGTTCTCAAAACTCCTAAGACCAAAACAAGTGTCCGCAAGGTGTTCTTACCGAAAACCGTAGCGGAAATGTTGGTACAGCGAAAGGCTGACATCGAAGAACTGAAAGACCTTTTCGGTGACGAGTTCGTAGACTTCAATCTGGTTTTCTGTTCTTCCAATGGCAAGCCGATTGAGGGGCAGGTTATCAACCGTGCTTTCAATAAGCTGATTGAGGAGAAGGGACTGCCGAAAGTGGTTTTCCATAGTCTCCGACATTCCAGTATCACTTACAAGCTGAAGCTGAACGGCGGCGATATGAAATCCGTTCAAGGCGATTCCGGTCATGCACAGGTCAAGATGGTAGCGGATGTTTACTCCCATATCATCGACGATGACCGCAGACTGAACGCTGAAAGAATGGAAGCTGCGTTCTACTCAGGCAGACAGGCAACGCCTGAGCCGGTTCAACCAGCCGCAACGGAAAGCTCCGCTGATGATAAAGAACTTCTTCTGAAGCTTCTGCAAAATCCGGAAATGGCAGCACTCCTGAAGTCGCTGGCAAAAACATTATAGTAACTGCAAGGGCAGATCCTTTTACATAGCTACAATAGCTGTAAAAGGGTCTGCCCTTATTTTTTTGTTATGGAGGTCAACGAGTATGGATAGAATCTTTATGGACGAGTATTACGAGCATCTGAGAGCTGACAATATCGAGGCATTTTCCAAGGAAAGGAACGACGAATATGTTGGCAGAGCTGAGGAATACAAAGCAGCAAAGTCGGCATTGCTTGAAGGATTGGGACTTGAGCATTTGTTTGACCATAGCCATGAACTGACTCCGAAAGAGAAAGAAATATGGATGCTGTTCGATAGGGTTGATGTAGCAGAGCTTCTTGCAAGGGATGCTTTTGCCAAGGGTGCTTATATGCTCGGCGCTGAGGATAGAGAGATTATGCTGAAATAAAAAAAGACCTGCTTCGGCGGGTCTAAATTACATAGAATCATTGAGTCTGAAAAACCTTTGAAATTCTTAATAATTCTGGTTGAAAAATTCATTTTGAAATGATATATAAAACAGACTGAAATCTGTGTCTAAGGACACCCGCACCCTCACACGAGAATGAATAGGATTTCCTATCATTTCGCATCACGAGAAGTTACATAGTGACATTTACTTGCACTTGCAACGTCCACCAAAAATCGAAAGACTTGCTAATTTCGAGCCAATCGGACGGTGTAAAATCCCTCTGAATTAGCTATCACAGCGTAGTATCAGATGGGATTTGAAATGCTGAAAAACCTTGTATTTCCAAGCATTTTTAAGCATTAGATGCCACTTCCCGATGTCGTATCGGGTCTACTCCTAAGCAGACATTATCTGTTCGTCTACTGTTTGGCGTTTATAAAACTGTATGTTTTCAAAAAACGAAATAATTCAATGTAATTGATAGGAAGCATCCAACTTCAGCGGTTGGGTGCTTTTCTTTTGCCCTAAAAATTATTATTCATCGTAGATTGAGCATTTTGTCGAGAGCGCACCACAGTGGAAGTTCCTCTGTACAAGGTCATAAAAATCTGGAAAAGGCACTGTACAAATGAACTTACTCTATACCTACGAGGCAATAAAATGATGCTTCAAAATCCATTATACTTTTCTCAAAGCTAAAGCAAGCCACCTTCCCTTAGGAACTAAGGGCGCACTTCTATACCGGTTATTCCATTCCGGTATGTGCGTTCTCCGAAGGTAAATGCTCCTGTGTCTGAACACATTCACATATTACGGAATTACATTCCGGGCAAGAGATAACTCTTGCGGCTACCGCCTATTTCTTTTTACATACCTTGCTTTGGGCAAGGATGAATAAAAGACAAGGAGCGAAAGAAAAATGGAAAACAAAGAAAAAACTTTGGCGGAATTAGATGCTGCACGATTGAAGGTAAAACAGTATGAAAACAAAATTCAGCTTCTGGAAAATCGCAAGCGGTATCTGGAAAAGAAAGCCGACCGCCAGCGCACGCACCATCTTTGCAATATGGGTGGTGCCATACAAAGCATTTCCAGAGAGGCAGACTCCCTGACAAGAGTAGAGTTTTACTCTCTGATGGAACAGGTTTTTGCGCTGCCTGCGGTGCAGGAATTGGTGGGCACCGCTGTGCAGAACCATAATGCGGGAGGTGATCGCTAATGGCATTGTATCACTTCCATGTAGAGCAGATTAAACGCAGCGAGGGGCGAACCGCCGTTGCCAGCGCTGCCTATCGTGCCGGTGAGAAACTGCACAATCTCTGGGATGGAGAAACCCACGATTATACCAAGAAAGGCGGCGTGATTCTTTCGGAAATTATGCTTCCGGAGTATGCGCCTGAAAGATTTTCTGACAGGCACACCCTCTGGAATGAAGTGGAGCAAATTGAAAAACATTACAAGGCACAGCTTGCCTACAGCTTTGACATGGCTCTGCAAAATGAATTTTCTTTAGATGAGAACATCGCACTGGCAAGAGAATTTGTACAGAAATACTTTGTTTCTGACGGCATGATTTGCGATCTTGCGGTACATCAGCCTGACCGGGGAGACGGCGGCATTCCCAACCCACATTTTCATGTTCTGGTTCCCATTCGTCCGCTGAACGCTGACGGAATCTGGGGAGCAAAACAACACCGGGTTTATCATTTGGACAAGGATGGCAACCGAATCAAAAAAGAAGATGGCAGTTGGGCTTTCGATGCTGTTCCAACCACAAATTGGGGCAAGCCGGAAACGCTGGACTTATGGCGTAAAGCCTGGGCAGATATGGTCAATGCCCGATTGGAAGAAAAAGGGCTGGACTGCCGCATTGATCATCGTTCCTATGTGGACCAGGGACTGGATTTGATTCCAACTGTCCACGAAGGGCCGCACGTTCGCAAGATGGAAAAGAAAGGCATCCGCACGGAAAAAGGCGAATTGAATCGCTGGATCAAAGCTACCAACCGGATGATCCGCAATATACAAGCCACCCTTGCGGCACTGAAAGAGTGGCTGGCGGAAGCAAAGGAAATTCTGAAAGAGCCGCAGGAAGTTTACCTTGCTCAGTTGCTCAGTGATGTTCATGCTTTGCGCAATCAAACCGCAATGAGGTATGCCCGAGGAAAAGCCAAAGCGAAGAAAAATAATCTGAAGCGTTTTATGAATGAGTGCGATTATCTGAAACAGCGAGGGGTTCTGACGCTCAGCGATTTTGAAAAACATCTTTCTTCTGTTAGCGAAACGGTGGAGAGCAGAAAATCTTCCATGCACTGGAAACAGACTCGTTTGAAAGAGCTTCAGCAGCTGATGGAGGATGCAAAGACCTATGCTGCGTTAAAGCGGTCTTGGATGAAATGAAGAAAGAAAAATATCGTTTTACCAGAGCTAAGGAGAAGTATAAGGCGGAACACGAAGGTGAGCTTCACCGGTTTTATATGGTAAAGCGAAAACTGAAAGAGAGTGGCTTTGAAAAAGATCCTTTTCCTCTGGATGCCTGGCAGAAAGAATTTTCCGACCTGTCGGCACAGCGAGAAGCTGAATATCAGGAATATAAGCTGCTGCAAAAGGATCTGACGATGCAGTATCAGATTAAGGGTGATGTGGATCAGGCAATGCGTGAAAATCATCCTGAAATGCCGCACCACAATAAAGCCAAAAAAACAGAAACTGTATTGTAGGCGGGAGGTGGAATATGAATTATACGCAAGAACAAATTGACCGTGCGAACCAGGTTGATTTGAAAGAATTTTTATGCTCACATGGTGAGCAGGTCACAAAAAGCGGAAATGAGTACCGATGGAAACGGCATGACAGTTTGACCATTCAGGGAAATAAATGGTTCCGCCATAGCCAGAGCAAAGGAGGCTACCCTGTTGAATTTGTAATGGAGTTCTTTGGAAAAACCTTCCCGGAAGCAATGCTTTTACTGATTGGAGAAGCACCGGCAAACAACGGCGTCGCAGCTCCTTCGGAAGATTTCAGACTTCCGCCAAGAAACCGATATGTTGCAAGAGCGATGGCCTATCTCCGTCAGCGAAACATCCCGGAAGAACTGGTTCAGGAGTTCTATAAGGAAGGACTGATTTATGAGGATGCCCGGCACCACAACATCGTGTTTGTAGGAAAGGATGAAACGGGGATTCCCCGTTATGCCCACTGCAAAGGGACGGAAGGTTCTTTTCGTATGGATGTGCAAGGTTCGGACAAGTCCCACAATTTTGCCTATCGCAGCGATGGAAAAAGCCTGTTTGTGTTTGAAGCGCCGATTGATCTGATGTCCTTTATTGCGCTGTACCCGAATGATTGGAAAATGCGAAATTATCTGTCCTTGGGTGGTGTGGGAGCGAAGGCGCTGGAAGGGTTTCTTTCTGAACGCAAGAATATAGAAAACGTTTATATCTGCACCGACTCGGATAAAGCCGGTAATGATGCCGTAAACCGTCTGTTAGAAAGTATTCCCGAATATATGATGGTTATTCGTCTGACCCCATGCGAGAAAGACTGGAACGAAGTTCTGAAACAAAAGGACAAGCTGCCTGACAGAAAATATATTTCCCGAAGGATCATGCTGCGTGGGGAATCGGAAAAGAAAGCGGTTCCCATGATTCGTATGAGCGAGGTTCAGCAAACAGAGGTGGAATGGCTTTGGTATCCCTACATCCCATTTGGAAAGCAGACGATTATTCAGGGCAACCCCGGCGAGGGGAAAACATTCTTTGCCATGCAGCTTGCGGCAGCCTGCACCAACCGAAAGTTTCTGTCTCAGATGGAGCCTTTTGAATCATTCAATATGATTTTTCAGACAGCCGAGGATGGTCTGGGGGATACGGTAAAGCCGAGGTTGCTTTCAGCTGAGGCGGATCTGGAGCGAGTGCTGGTTATTGACGATGCGGACAATCCGCTGACCTTGGCAGATGAGCGTATTGAAAATGCAATCAGAGAGAATCATGCCCGTCTGGTTATCATTGATCCATTACAGGCTTTTCTTGGAGCCAATGTGGATATGAACCGGGCAAATGAGGTACGCCCGATCTTCCGTAGGCTGGTCGATGTGGCACAAGCTACCAACTGCGCCATTGTGATGATCGGTCATCTGAATAAGGCAGCAGGCAGCCAAAGCACCTACCGTGGACTTGGTTCTATTGACATTACTGCTGTGGTGAGAAGCTTGTTGTTTATCGGCAAGGTAAAGACAGATCCGACCACCCGGGTGATTGTCCATGAGAAAAGTTCTCTGGCCCCGCCTGGGCAGTCCTTGGCATTTTCTCTGGGAGATGAAAAGGGCTTCCGTTGGATTGGAGCCTATGACATCAGCGCAGAAGATCTGCTTGCCGGTGGTGAGGGCAGCAAGACGGAGCTGAAGCAGGAACAGGCGGTGAAGCTGATAGATGAGTTTTTGTCTGAGGGCAGAAAAGTTTCCATTGCAGAGATCAATAAGGAAGCAGCAGAACGAGGAATTTCTGAGCGCACGATGCGTATGGCAAGAAATTCTATGGGAGATAAAATCGCAAGTGAGCGTCAGGGAAAAGACTGGTGGATCTGGTTCAGGGAATAAACAGAGAACCGGCAAATACGTGAAGCGGCAAAGGTTTTATAGAACCCAAAGCCTGCCACTTTGCCACTTGGATATAGAGATGGAGGCATTGTATGAAAGAAATTCCTATTTGGGAAAAAGCAAATTTGACATTGGAAGAAGCGGCAGCGTATTCCGGCATTGGAACCGGTAAACTGCGTGAGATTACCAACGACAGGAACTGCAATTTTGTTCTTTGGGTAGGCAACAAGCGACTGATCAAAAAACGCCTATTTGACAAATTTATTGAGCAGGTGTTTTCCATCTAATATCTGTAGAACAATAATAGAAAAAGAGGTCTTGGTGTGATACAATGTAGGTGTCACATCGAGACTCCTTTTGAAAGAAAGGAGATCGAAATTGAGCGAAAAGCGGAAAGATCATAAAGGGCGTATCCTGAAAGCAGGAGCTTCGTCAGAAAGAAAAGGGAATTCAGAAGCAGATTGACGAAGGAATTGACTATGAAGCAGGACAAATTACGGTCATTGAGCTGTTGGAGAAGTACATCAGCTTGAAGAAAGGTGTGCGCTACAATACACAAGTCGGCTATCGGTTTGTTTTGAATCTGGTCAGGAAAGAAGATTTCGGCTACCGCAAAATCAGCACCGTCAAAGTATCGGATGCGAAACAGTGGTTTGCAAAGCTGCAAAAGGATGGCAGAGGCTTTAGTACCATCAGCAGTGTGCGAGGTGTTATCAAACCAGCGTTTCAGATGGCCTACGATGAGGATGCTGTCAGAAAGAATCCGTTTGTTTTCAAACTGACGGATGTAGTAGTTAATGATACGGTACCGAGAGTTGCACTCACTGAGGAACACTTGGGAATCTGGATGAATTTCATCGAGAAAGACAATACCTACTGCAAATACTACGATGAGTTCGTGGTACTTTTGGAAACCGGCATGAGAGTCAGCGAGTTCTGCGGTCTGACCCAAAAAGATCTGGATTTCAAAAATCGCAGAATCCGTGTGGATCACCAGCTGATTCGTGAGCGTGGCGGAAAATACTATGTTGAGGAGACCAAGACGAGCAGCGGACGCCGCTTTCTGCCGATGAATGAAACGGTGTATGACTCTTTGAAAAAGATGCTGGAGCGCCGCCCTGAGATCAAGACAGAACCTATGGTAGACGGCTACAGCGGCTTCATCATGCTGAACAAGAACGGGAATCCCAAAGTAGCATTACACATTGAAAACGAGATGCGCTGGGCGATGAAGAAATACAAGAAGCTTCATTCGGACAGCCCTCTGCCGCATATCACCCCTCATGTGTTCCGGCACACCTTCTGCACGAACTATGCAAACGACGGCATGGATATTAAAGACCTCCAGTACCTGATGGGTCACTCGGATGCGGGCGTGACACTAAATGTTTACACCCACGCAAGCTACGCACACGCTGCGGAGCAGATGGCGGAAATCTCACAGTTCCGCCATTCCCCTGAAGCAAAAAAAGACAGGGGTTTTGCTGTTGGATAAATAGCAAATATGGTGGTAGTATCTTACATTTACTACACCATTTATTACACCACTTGGTGGTGTAGTTACATAGATTTATAGAGACTTATGAAAAAATAAAGAAAAGCCGAAAGCCAGAAAAACCCTGTAATATCAGTGTTTTTGAGGCTTATGGAGGAATATAGAGATTATGATAAAAGTGCTTTTCATCTGTCACGGCAGGATTTACCGGGCATGATGAAAAATCTCAAATCGTCTCATAAGCCCCGTTTTTAAGCGTTTTTTGTGTTTCAGTCTCAAATTTACCAAAGATTTACCAATATTTCTGGAGAGCCAGACTTGCAAAAAAATGAGCCAGAATGAGGAGATTAAAACATGGGCGAATTGAAATCAAGAATAACGGAAAACGGAATTGATTATATCCTTGTTGGGGATTACTACATCCCAGACTTGAAACTGCCGGAGGAACACCGCCCCATTGGAAAGTATGGACGGCTACACCGGGAATATTTAAGAGAAGCCCACCCAGCCAGATTGAACACATTGACACTGACCGGGGAGTTATGGACATACCTTGCAGACCTGAACGAACAAGCACAGGAACGGTTAGCCACCATCATGGAGCAGATGAAAGCTGTCGAGGGCGTGACAGAGGAATTAAAGCGCACTTCTCAAATGGAATGGGTGCAGCGTTGCAATAACATTCACAACCGGGCAGAAGAAATTGTTTTGCATGAGATGATTTATTCATAACGGTATGATAGAATGATTACTGTTAAATTAGAATTGGGAGATGCCTATGAACAAGTTTTTGAATGATATAAGGAGTGCCGAAAATCCTATATCTGGTAATAGAAAAATTATAAATACCATAGCTGTATTGTTCCTTGGAATAGCTTTGGGGACTTTTTCAAAATTTTTGGATTTTCGTCAAACTGAACTGCCAAGTGTGCTTATGGCAATAGATGGGGCATTAGATGTTCATAATTTCCTTGGGCGTTTTGAAATTTGGGTATTGATTGCACTGTGTATTTCTATTTATAGTAATTCTGCAACAAGAGCAAGTGTTAATGTTTTTGCGTTTTTTGCTGGCATGGTTGCAAGTTACTATTTGTATTCAAACTATGTCGCAGGATTTTTCCCAAGAAGCTACGCTATGATTTGGTTTGGCTTTACCATGATTTCTCCGTTCTTGGCATTTGTCTGTTGGTATGCGAAAGGAAAAAGCAGACCTGCATTTATGCTATCAGTATTGATTTTAGCAGTATTGTTTAACATGACTTTCGTATATGGATGGGGATATTTCGAAGCACGCTCTGTTTTAGAATTGATAGTCTTTATCATCGGACTTACTGTTTTGAGGAGGGACACATTGAAAAGTTCTGTGCTAATGGGAACAATTAGTATAGTTCTTGCAGTTTTACTTGATATGGTTATTCCATTTCATTTTGGATAAACAACTTCCAGTGTCGTTCTAAAAATTCAACTGAATAATCCCAGCAAAAACCGCTGCTACATGGAAGCCAACAAACCATGCAACAGCGGTTTTTCTTTACCGTTTTTTCCTCTGGCTAATAGGCGTTCCCATTTTCTTTGATTTTTTGAGAATCCGAATCAGCCAGCGAAATTCTTCGTCTGACAGATTTTTATAGTTGATACCAAGCTGCTTGCAGTAAAGAACAACCAGCTTTTCATCCCGGCTGCCCTTGAAATTTTCGACCGCTTCCAGATTTTCTTTCAGTTCATTAGCAACGGTGGTCTGGGGTGCACTCTCGCTGTCCTTTTTATGGGCTTCCCGAATATCCCGGATAATGAGATTGAGGTCATCCAGAACCATGTGGCTGAAATATTCATCATCACTGATATGGGCGGCTTGCAACACTTTCAAATGGGGGTCGTCTTCGCCAGGGCGATACCGTTCAATGATTTCATGCCGGACGGTATCGACAAGGGCGTTGAGGTTCTGAATCTGCATGGTGGCAATCCCATCCACATAAATCTCAATATCCGCAAGAAACTTGATAAAGTCCTTATGGGTGGCAAGTTCGCACAGCAGACGGTTGTTAATCCGACCGCTTTTCAGAAGTGCTACCATCTCATCACTCAAATGCAGCTCCCTTAATGGCGTGTTGATCTCCGCCCGGTTCTCTGTCCGGCAAAAGAGATAATCGAGGGACACCCCATAAAAATCTGCCAGCAGGATAAGGTTGCCATGATTGATTTCCTTATAGTCATCTTTTTCATAACTGCCAAGAGCCGATTTTGAAATACCCGTTTGCTCAGCCAGTTCTTCCAGTTTTAATCCTTTGTTTAATCGTAAATCTTTTAGCCGTTCCTGTATTGTAGTAGCTCCGTTCATTGAAGCAGTTCCCCCTTCTGACAACATTTATAACCGTTGAATTGATTATACCATATCAATTCCGCAATCGTGGAAATTTCTGATTTTTACCCCTAATTCCTACTTTGTGGACATACGGCATAGGGCACAAAAATGTTCTATGATACAGGTAGTTCATCGATGGATTATTCCAATCGAATGACCAGCCTGTGTGGGATATGCTTCCCCGGCGATGTAGTGCCATGACTTTTGGCAGGGATGTGGAGGAACCCTGACCGAAACGAGCATACCAAAGGGAGCGATACGCCGCTGTGAGATTCAGGGGAGGAACGACACCGGGGAGAACTGGCGAACTGACACCGAAATGATACCGAAACACGACAATCGGATAGGGGGATAGTCTACCCTATCGCTGATAATTCGGGAGATTTTAAGCGGCTCTATGAGCGTAATTTTGCCGAAAATCGCCCCGAAACCATACACTAAAACGGGAGGAAGCGCAATATGCCGAGAATGAGCAAAAAGAGGAAGCTTGAGCTTTCCTTTTACCTCAATGACCGGGGGCGTGTCACTTACAACGAATTATGCCGGAAATGCCAGCACGGGTGCAGGCAGAGCTTCCGGGCGGTTGTGATTGACTGCCCCCGTTATTTATCCAAACGAGCAAAGAAAAAGGAGGAACACACCGAATGAATTTTGAATTTATGACGATAGACACACCATTGCCGCCCTGTATGCCCTTTCCCAGAGCGTTGACAGGATTTCCAGTCAGCAGCACCGCAAAGGTCATGTACTGCCGGATGCTGGACGCTATGCTGTCCAAAGGGCAGGAGGACGAAAATGGAATCCTGTTTGTCTGCTTCCCTGTCACAGCCATTGCTACAGTCCTGTCCCGCAGCCCCATGACGGTCAAGCGTTCTTTGAATGAACTGGAAACCGCCGGGCTTATCATGCGGGTGCGTCAGGGCATTGGAGAACCAAACAGGATTTATGTGCTGATACCGGGAAAGGAGAACGCTGCCCTTGCCTGATACCTCAAAGCTGGAAAAGCTCAACCGGGAGTTGGAAAAAAGCGAAAAGAAACTGCGGAAAGCCATCAATGATGAAAAGGCGTTGCAGCACCAGTTGAAGCAGCTTACCCGAAAGGAACGGACGCACCGGCTCTGTATCCGTGGCGGTATGCTGGAAAGTTTTCTGCAAGAGCCGGAACGCCTGACAGATGATGATGTCAAGGTGTTGCTCAAAATCATTTTTCACAGGCAGGACACGCAGGAATTATTGAAAAAACTGCTGGAACGGAAGAAGCCAGAAACCCCTTAGTTTACTAAGGGCGCAATTATACACCACCCAGAGGTTGGTGCATTGCGTTCTCCGAAGGCTCCTCGCCGGAGGGCTGTGATTTTCCGCAGTCATGGTCTGCTCCAAATCATACAGGGGACGCTACGCTTCCCCTGCGCTGGCTACCACCAGCTACCCTTTTGTGGACTTGCCATCTGGGGACACCTTGCGTTGCAAGCTGTTCCCAGCCGACAAGTTTGAAGTTATAAGTGGATTTTTGCGAAGCTGTATGATATTATTATTTTATAACGCTTTGAAAATTCGTGGATTACTTAACAAATTAGAAGGAGGTATTTTATATGTTTAAAAAAGCTTTTTGGGTTCCTTATGAGGATAGTGCCAATTACCCAACTCTTGCAAAAACTATGGAAGCAATTTCAAAGTATTGTGAAGAAAATGGTAAGTCTTATACATTTATTAACGATGACGAAGTGGAGATAAATGGAAAAAGATATGAAATATATAGGGGCTACGAAAATGGTAGTAGGGGAAATTACGGCATAAAATGTAAAGAAAAATAAATCCAGTTTGTTATTCTACACACATCGGGTCAACTTGTCCCGAACTTTCACAACTAAATACCCGCCGCTTACACAGCGGCACACCGAGCAGGAAATCTGAAAAAGGTCTCCTGCTTTTTTTCTGCCCAAAATGAGGTGGTAAAACGCCACCCCATCCACCAAGCATAGAAAGGAGGGATACGAAATGCCCTGTCCACACAACGAAATCTCGATTGTTCAGCGTAGCCAACAGCAGTCTGCGGTTGCCGCCGCTGCCTACCAGAGCGGCGAAAAGCTGTTCTGTGAATACGACCAAGAAGTGAAGCACTACCCAGAAAAGCGAGGTATCGTCCACAATGAAATCCTGCTCCCGGCAAATGCCCCGCCGGAGTATGCAGACCGCAATACTTTATGGAACGCCGCCGAAGCTGTGGAGAAACAATGGAACTCCCAGCTTGCAAGGCGGTGGGTGCTTACCATTCCCAGAGAGATACCGCCTGACCAGTACGCTGTCCTTGTCCGGGAGTTCTGCCAGCAACAGTTTGTTTCCAAAGGCATGATTGCTGACTTTGCCATCCATGACACCCACCCGCCGGGACACAATCCTCACGCCCATGTCCTGCTCACTATGAGGGCAATGGACGAACATGGGAAATGGCTTTCCAAGAGCCGCAAGGTTTATGACCTTGACGAGAACGGGGAACGGATAAAGCTGCCATCCGGCAGGTGGAAAAGCCACAAGGAGGATACGGTGGACTGGAACGACCAGAAGTATTGTGAAATCTGGCGGCATGAATGGGAGGTCATCCAGAACCGCTATCTGGAAGCCAATGATCGCCCGGAGCGTGTGGACTTGCGTTCCTATGCCAGACAGGGGCTTGATATTATCCCTACTGTCCATGAGGGTGCTGCTGTCCGGCAGATGGAAAAGCGAGGTATCCAGACGAATATCGGCAACCTGAACCGGGAAATCAGAGCCGCCAACCGCCTGATGAAGTCCATCCGGCAGCTTATCCAAAACCTCAAAGGCTGGATTACCGAGCTGGGAGAAAAACGGAAAGAACTGCTTGCACAAAAGGCGGCGGAGGAAGCGACACTTCTTCCCAATCTACTGATGAAATATATGGAGATACGAAAGGAAGAACGGAAGGACTGGACGAGGGCTGGACAAAATCGGGGGACTTCACAGGACTTAAAGGCAGTCAGCGAAGCCCTGTCCTATCTCCGGCAAAAGGGGCTTTCCACTGTGGAGGACTTGGAAGCCTTTCTGGAATCTTCCGGGAAATCAGCCGCAGATTACCGCAGTCAGATGAAGCCAAAGGAAGCCCGAAGCAAAGTGATTGACGGACTGCTTTCTGCCCGGACAGACTGCAAGGAATGTAAGCCTGTCTATGAGAAGTACCAGAAGATATTTTTTAAGAAAACAAAGGAGAAATTCAACCAGGAACACCCGGAGGTTGCCCGGTATGCGAAAGCCGCCGCCTACCTTGCCAAGCACCCGGACGATAAGGACAGCACCCAAAAGAAGCTGCAAGAGGAGCAGGAAACGCTTCTGGAAGAAATTGCAGCCCTGAAAACACCTCTGATCGAGGTACAGGCTGATTTGAAGAAGCTGCGGGACATCCGCTACTGGGTACGGAAAGCCACACCCGGCACAGAGGAAAGCAAAGAGCCGCCCAGGAAGCAGCCCATCAAGGAAGTCTTGCAGGATAAGGCAGACGAGAAAAAAGCACAAAGAACCGCCCCGGCACAGGCGAAACACAGACAACAGGATATGGAACTTTAACAGGCACTTGCCATTTTCAATCAGAGAATGTCAGGTGTTTTTTTCTTTTTTCAAGGAGGGATAGATTTGAATGTATTTGAAGCTGTGAAGCAGTCCGTCACAACCAGACAGGCTGCGGAGCATTATGGAATCCATGTAGGGCGGAACGGGATGGCTTGCTGCCCGTTCCATCATGATAAAACCCCAAGCATGAAGCTGGATCGGCGTTACCACTGCTTCGGCTGCGGTGCGGATGGGGATGTGATTGATTTTGCCGCCGCCCTGTATGGGCTGGGAAAGAAAGAAGCCGCCGTACAGCTGGCACAGGACTTCGGGCTTTCCTATGAGGACTGGAAACCGCCGGGAAAAGCAAAAAAGCCCAAGCCCCGGCAGAAATCCCCGGAGGAACAGTTTCAGGAAGCAAAAAACCGCTGCTTCCGTATTCTTGCCGATTATCTCCACCTACTCCGAGTGTGGAGAAAGGAATATGCCCCGCACTCCCCGGAGGAAGTCTTTCATCCCCGGTTTGTGGAAGCCTTACAGAAGCAAGACCATGTGGAATATCTGCTGGATGTGCTGCTGTTCGGGGAAACAGAGGAAAAAGCGGCTTTGATTACGGAATACGGAAAGGATGTGATACAGCTTGAACAGCGAATGGCAGAGCTTGCAGCCGCAGACGCAGCAAGAACTAAAAAACACCATGAACGCCATGCAGCCGCCCCAGAGCATTGAGGAAATCAAGGCGGGGCTGGAAACCACCGAGAAAGGCGGTGTCCGTCAGAGCATACGGAACTGCCTGACCGTATTCCAGCGTGACCCGCTGCTTTCCGGGGCTATCGCATACAACATCCTGACCGACCGCAAGGACATCATAAAGCCCATCGGCTTCCACAGGGACAGCACCGCCTTAAACGATACGGACATGAAATATCTGCTTCTCTATCTGGAAGAAACCTACGGGCTTACCAATGAGAAAAAGATTGATAACGCCATCGGGATTGTGGCGAATGAAAACAAGTACCACCCCATCCGGGATTATTTAAGTTCCCTTGTGTGGGACGGGACAGAGCGAATCCGCTTCTGCCTACGGCACTTTCTGGGAGCTGACGCAGATGATTACACCTATGAAGCGTTGAAGCTGTTCCTGATGGGCGCTATCTCACGAGCCTTTCAGCCGGGGTGCAAGTTTGAAATCATGCTCTGTCTGGTCGGAGGTCAGGGGGCTGGCAAGTCCACCTTCTTCCGTCTGCTGGCAGTCCGGGACGAGTGGTTCTCCGATGATTTGCGGAAGCTGGACGATGACAATGTGTACCGTAAGCTGCAAGGTCACTGGATTATCGAAATGTCGGAAATGATGGCAACCGCCAACGCCAAGAGCATTGAGGAAATCAAGTCGTTTTTAAGCCGGCAGAAAGAGGTTTACAAGATACCCTATGAAACCCACCCGGCAGACCGCCCCCGTCAGTGCGTGTTTGGCGGCACTTCCAATGCCCTTGACTTCCTGCCCCTTGACCGTTCAGGCAACCGCCGTTTTATCCCGGTCATGGTGTACCCGGAGCAGGCGGAGGTTCACATTTTGGAGGACGAAGCCGCTTCCAGAGCCTATATCGAGCAGATGTGGGCAGAAGCTATGGAGATTTACCGAAGCGGCAGGTTCAAGCTGGCTTTCAGCCCCACCATGCAGCGGTATCTCAAAGAACACCAGCGGGATTTTATGCCGGAGGACACCAAAGCCGGAATGATACAGGCGTATCTTGATAAGTACACCGGGAGCATGGTCTGTTCCAAGCAGCTTTACAAGGAAGCCTTGAACCACACCTTTGACGAGCCGAAGCAATGGGAAATCCGGGAAATCAACGAGATTATGAACCAGTGCATTACCGGCTGGCGGTACTTCCCGAACCCAAGAATGTTTTCCGAATATGGCAGACAAAAGGGCTGGGAGCGTGAAAACCCGGCAACGGACTCCAGCAACCCGTCTGAAAAAACGATGGACGGTTTTGTGGAGGTCACAGAACAGATGGAGCTTCCATTCTGAAAATGACAGCCCGTTGCATCCCCTGTTGCTATCCCGTTGTCAAGCCGGTTGCCGGGGAAAACCCCGAAACTATCAGCTTTTCTCCCTTATAACAACCAAAACAACAGAAAAATAAAAGAAAAGTATAAATAGTAAGTAGTGCCAGATTGAGATTGTTTGCAAGGTCTTTTGAAGCCCGTTGCCGGACTTCGTTGCCGACACCCTCTGTCTGGCTATTTTCATGTATGGAGGATAACTGCCTATGGCGAATAATAAGATGAATATTGAAGGAAAAAATTACTCGGATGTTCCGGTGTGGCGTAGATATACGCTTACCATTGAGGAAGCAGCCAGATATTATCATATCGGCGAAGGAAAATTGAGAACGCTTATTGACACACATCCCAATGAGGATTTTTATGTGATGAACGGCAATCGTGCCCTCATTAAGCGTGAGAAATTTGAGAGGTATCTGGATCAGGCTACTGCTGTGTAAACAGAGCTGACAGATTTACCGATTTCACATGATATAACTATGCGGAGAGCTGGATTTGTGCTATGATAAGAGCGCAAGTCTGGCTCTCTTTTTTGAAAGGAGAGTTCACGATGAGTGAGAAAAGACGAGATAACCGTAATCGGATTTTGCGAGAGGGCGAGTACCAGCGTAAAGATGGGAGGTATCGGTTCCGCTATATTGATGAGGACGGAAAAGAGAAAAATGTATACAGTTGGCGTTTGGACAAGAATGACCCAATGCCAAAAGGAAAGAAGCGGGAGCCTTCCCTGCGTGAGAAAGAAAAACAGATTGAAGCGGATTTGTTTGACCGTATCGTAACCAACGGTGGCAACTATACTGTTTTGGAACTGGTAGAAAAGTATGTTTCATTGAAAACAGGAGTTCGTCACAATACGGTTGCCGGATATAAAACGGTCATCAATATGCTGAAAAAAGAGAGTTTTGGGAATCTGCGAATTGATAAGGTGCGTTTGTCAGACGCAAAGGCATGGTTGATTAAGCTCCAACAAATTGATGGACGAGGATACAGTTCCATCCATTCGATCCGGGGAGTTCTCAGACCAGCATTTCAGATGGCAGTAGATGATGACCTGCTTCGCAAAAATCCATTTGAATTTGAGCTGGCATCCGTCATTGTTAATGATTCTGTTACCAGAGAAGCGATTACCCGAAAGCAGCAGAGAGATTTGCTGAAGTTTATTCAGGAGGATAAGCATTTCAGCAGATACTATGATGCAATCTATATTCTTTTTCACACAGGGCTTCGTATTTCAGAGTTCTGTGGGCTGACGATTTCGGAGATTGAGTTTGGAGAAATGCGTATTAAGGTAGACCATCAGTTACAGCGTACTGCACAGATGCAGTATGTAATTGAAGAACCAAAAACTGACAAAGGTATTCGCTATGTGCCGATGACGGAAGCTGTCGCAGCGTGTTTTCGCAGAATTATTGCCAACCGAAAGACACCAAAAGTTGAACCGATGGTGGAAGGATACGCTGGATTTTTATTTTTGGATAAAAACGATATGCCGATGGTTGCCCTTCACTGGGAGAAGTACATGGAGCATATCATTCAGAAATACAACAGGATTTACCGTATCCAGATGCCGAAAGTTACCCCTCATGTATGCAGGCACACCTTTTGCTCTAATATGGCAAAATCCGGGATGAATCCGAAAACCTTGCAGTATATCATGGGTCACGCAGACATCAGTGTAACCTTGAACACTTACACCCATGTGAATTTTGATGATGCAAAGGAAGAAGTATATCGGATAGCGAATAGTTAAAAAAGCCCGTTGGTAAGGACGCTTGCTTTACCAACGGATTTACCAAGATTGCAGGGAAAAACACAAGAAAATACGAGAAGATTTGAGAAGATACCTTGAAAAGAAAGGAAAACTCAAAAGTCGGAAAACCCTGAAATATCAAGCGTTTGAGAAGAAATACAAGATTTAAATGGAGATATAAAAAGATGATTAAAGTATTATTTGTTTGCCACGGCAACATCTGCCGCTCCACAATGGCCCAGAGCCTTTTCACCCACCTCGTCACCCAGTCCGGTCTCGCCGATCAGTTCGAGATCGATTCCGCGGCTACCAGCCGCGAAGAAATCGGCAATTCGCCGCATTACGGCACGGTGGAGAAATTGCGTCAGAAACACATCCCGTTAATCCAGCACCATGCGCGTCAGATGACGGCGGAGGATTACCGGTATTACAATTATCTGATCGGTATGGACACGGCGAATATCCGAAATATGACACGGATTGCAGGTGGCACAGATAAAGACCAGAAGATTTATAAGCTTTTGACGTTTGCGGGAAGCGGGCGCGATGTGGCGGATCCGTGGTATACGGGTGATTTTGATGCGACATTTGAGGATGTTATGGCGGGATGCACCGGGTTACTGGAGAAAATCCGCAGAGAGGAACACATATAGATGGACAATAAGACAGCAGGAGTCAGAGAACAGGCAGAAATGACAAGGCAGTTTCGGAGTGAGTTGAATCATCACCCCAAACGCATTGTCCTTTTCAATGATCTTCCCGGTTATGGAAAGGTGGCACTTGCGGCTATGGTGCCGCTTTTTTCCCGTATGGGTCATTTCCCATATCAGGTACCAACTGCAGTGGTCTCCAACACATTGGATTTTGGAAAGTTCCGTATTCAGGATATGACGGATTATATGCGGGATACGATCAAGGTGTGGGACGAGCTTGGGTTTGATCCGGATTGTATCTGTACTGGTTTTGTACTTTCTGAGGAGCAGGTAGAACTGATCGGGGATTATATCAAAAGTAGGAAGCCGAAGGAACGTCTGGTGATGGTGGATCCGATTATGGCAGATGGCGGAAAGTTGTATAATGGGATTGGCATGGAGCGTGTGGCTGCCATGCGAAAGCTGGTCAGCTATTCGGATGTGATGGTTCCGAACATGACGGAAGCTGGTTTCTTGACAGGAATTTGTCCGGGACGGGAGACTGCCACGGCGGGAGAATTGCAGGAACTGATGAATGGACTTCACCGACTTTCTGGAAAGTCCGTGGTGATTACCAGTGCGCAGGACTCGGAGACGGGAGAGCATCTGGTCTGCGGTTATGATCACAGGCTGAACCAGTATTTCCGTGTGTCGTTTATGTATCTTCCGGTGCGTGTTGCTGGAAGCGGGGATATTTTTTCTACGGTTATGACTGGAAAACTGTTAAATGGGGAAAGTTTGGAGACTGCAGTGCGGGAGGCAGTGCGTGTACTGACTGCATTGATCCGGGAAAATCAGGAACACCTGGATGAGTACAAGGGAATCATGGTGGAGAAATACTGGGAATTACTGGAATCGTCAAATTAGTAATTAGCCATACCCAGGCAGAATAGGAAGCAAAGAAGCATAGAAGCGGGAGGAAATTAGGAGTGCTGAGAGAAGTGAGTCTGGAAGAAATTTCAGATGGAAGATTATATACATTAAATGATATGGCAAAGCTGGGATGTAATGACTGTGCTGGTTGTTCTTCCTGCTGCCGCGGCATGGGCAATACGATCGTGCTGGATCCGTATGATGTCTGGCGGCTGACGGGAGGTCTTGGTGTGTCTTTGCAGCAGCTTTTAGCGGGGCATCTGGAGCTGAATGTAGTGGATGGAATTATCCTGCCGAACTTAAAACTGGCTGGGGATTCGGAGCAGTGTACATTTTTAAATGGGGAAGGCCGCTGCAGCATTCATCCGCACCGCCCGGGAATCTGCCGGCTGTTTCCGCTTGGTCGGTATTATGAGGAAGATGGATTCCACTATATTTTGCAGACGCACGAGTGCGAAAAGCAGAACCGTACAAAGGTAAAAATCCGAAAATGGATGGATACCCCGGATATGGAACGATATGATGCGTTTATTGTGGACTGGCACGCGTTTCTAAAAAAACTGCGGGAACGCCTGCTGCCGGATACAGGTGCCGGACCGAAGCAGAGAGAGACCACGGAAGCAGCACCCAAAACATCAGAAACAGCTTTAGAGACCGACCGGGAAGCCCTGGCCAGGTCCATCAGCATGTACATTTTACAGCAGTTTTATCTGCTTCCTTATGACACCAGCCGGGACTTTTACAGGCAGTATGAGACCCGCATGGCAGCGGCAAAAGAATGGAGTGAGAAGTTATGAGCAGCAACCGTAACGACGATATGATAAAAACAGGACTGGTCCTGGAAGGCGGTGGCATGCGCGGCATGTATACGGATGGAATCCTGGATGTCTTTATGGACCACGGGATTTCTTTTGACGGAGTCATCGGTGTTTCAGCCGGGGCAATCCATGGCTCCAGCTTTGTGTCCGGACAGAAAGGGCGAAACATCCGCTATTACAAAAAATATATCCGTGATAACCGGTTTATCAGCATGAAAAATCTTATAAAGACCGGAGATATTGCGGAGGTTCAGTTCTGCTATCATGATCTGCCGGAAAAGCTGGATCTTTACGATTATGATGCGTTCAACCGGTCAAAAACGGAGTTTTACGCAGTATGCAGCAATGTGGAGACGGGGCAGCCGGAGTATATCCGTATTACGGATATGAAGGGACAGATCGATGTGATCCGGGCTTCGGCATCGCTTCCATACGTTTCCAGATTGGTGGAGTATGATGGAATGAAGCTTCTGGACGGTGGCTGCACGGACAGCATTCCGCTCATGGAGTTTCGGAAGATGGGATTTTCCAAAAATGCGGTGATCCTGACCAGACCGAAGGGCTACCGGAAGGAACCAGAGCAGCTGGCTATGGCAAAAATCCGTTACCGGAAATATCCGGCTTTTGTGGAAGCGCTGTCTCACCGACATGAGCGTTACAATGAAACGGTGGAGCAGATCGAACAGTTGGAGAAGGCTGGTGAGATTTTTGTGCTGCGGCCGGATAAGCCGTTGGAGATTGGCCGTCTGGAACGAAGCCCGGAAAAACTGCAGCAGGTATATGAGATTGGAAGGCGGGATGCGCTGATGAAATTGCGGGATTTGAAGTATTGGCTGCAGCAGGATGAAGCAGGAACAAAGCAGCCATTGCAATAACTGGTCATCAAGCCCTGCAGCACCAAAGAAGAAAATTTACAGCATCATAGTAGAAATAAGACTATAGCAAAACCTATAGCAAAAACCTATAGCTTTTATATTATATATAGTATTTTACAAATACTGAGAAAAGGTGCATAATAAAGCCATCGAAAGAAAAAGCCGGATGCAGGAAAGCTGGAAGCAAGATAGTGAAAAGCAGGATAGCGAACAGCAAGAGAGCTGAAACAGAAAGCATGAAAAGCCGGCTTGAAACTAAGAAACCACACATTACAGGAGGAGAGTTCGTATGGTTAAGTTACACGATGGCGGCGTTTATCTCGTAAACGGCGAGACCCTGGTTCCAGAGGCAGAGGCTGCAAAGGTTGAGCAGATGAGCGGCAAGCCAGTTGCAAAAGAAGAGGCAAAGAAAGGTACCATTGCGTATGGCATCATGAAGGCACATAACCAGTCTGAGAACATGGACAAGCTTCAGATCAAATTTGATGCTATGGTTTCCCACGATATCACATTTGTTGGGATCATCCAGACTGCACGTGCGTCAGGAATGGAGAAGTTCCCGCTTCCTTACGTTTTAACCTGCTGCCACAACTCTCTGTGCGCAGTTGGCGGTACCATCAACGATGATGACCATTACTTTGGTCTTTCCGCAGCAAAGAAATATGGTGGTCTCTTTGTTCCGCAGCACATTGCAGTATGTCACCAGTACATGCGTGAGTGCTTTGCAGGCGGCGGCAAGATGATCCTTGGTTCTGACTCCCACACCCGTTATGGTGCACTGGGTACCATGGCCATCGGTGAGGGCGGCGGTGAGCTGTCCAAGCAGCTGTTGAAGCAGACTTACGATGTTGCTTATCCGGGCGTGATCGCAATCTACTTAACCGGGAAACCACAGCCGTTCGTAGGACCGCACGATATCGCACTCGCCATCTGCGGCGCTGTTTACAAAAATGGCTATGTAAAGAACAAAGTAATGGAGTTCGTAGGACCTGGCGTTTCTTCTATGACAACTGACTACCGTAACGGTGTGGATGTTATGACCACCGAGACCACCTGCCTGTCCTCTATTTGGAGAACCGATGATGATACCAAGGCATTCCTGGAGAAACATCACCGCGTGGATGAGTTTAAGGAGCTGAATCCGGAAGCAGTTGCTTATTACGATGGCTGTGTTGAAATCGATTTAAGCACCATCAAGCCGATGATCGCGCTTCCGTTCCATCCGTCCAATGCTTACGAGATCGATTACCTGTATGAGAACCTCGAAGACATCCTGCGCGAGACCGAGAAGGCTGCAGAGCAGGTTGCAGAGGGCAGAGCACATTTTACCTTACTTGACAAAATTACCAAAGATGGTAAACTTCAGGTACAGCAGGGTATCATCGCTGGCTGTGCTGGCGGTAACTACACCAACGTGGTAGAGGCTGCACATGCATTGAAGGGCAAGAACATTGGCGACGGCGAGTTTTACTTATCCGTATATCCTTCCTCCCAGCCGGTTTACACCGATCTGGACCGCAAGGGTCTGTTAGCTGACTTGATGGATGCTGGTGCGATCATCCGATCTGCATTCTGTGGACCGTGCTTTGGTGCTGGCGATACTCCGGCAAACAATGCACTTTCCATCCGTCATACGACCAGAAACTTCCCGAACCGCGAAGGCTCCAAGCCGGGTAACGGACAGATGTCCGCAGTTGCCCTTATGGATGCACGTTCCATCGCAGCAACTGCAGCAAATGGCGGTAAGCTGACTTCCGCTGAGACCATGGATTGCTGGGGCGATATTCCGGAGTACAACTACGAGGATCGCGCGTACAAGGCGAGAGTATACAATGGTTACAACAAGGCAGAAGAGGATTCCGAGCTGCGCTTTGGTCCGAACATCAAAGACTGGCCGGAGATGGAGGCACTTTCCGACAATATCCTTCTGAAAGTTTCTTCCAAGATCCTGGATGAAGTAACCACCACCGATGAGCTGATCCCGTCTGGTGAGACTTCTTCCTACCGTTCCAATCCGCTTGGACTGGCTGAGTTCACCCTGTCCAGACGTGATCCGGAGTACGTAGGCCGTGCGAAGGCAGTCCAGGCTATGGAAAAGGAACGTCTTGCAGGTAAGGTAAATGCAGAGATCGCTGAGGTGATGAAGGTTGTCAATACCATTCCGGGTCAGGAGCAGGTAAAGGCAGAAGATGTTGAGATTGGTTCCAGCATTTATGCAAACAAGCCCGGCGATGGTTCTGCACGTGAGCAGGCTGCTTCCTGCCAGAGAGTTCTGGGTGCCCTTGCAAACATTACCCAGGAATACGCAACCAAGCGTTATCGTTCCAACTGCATGAACTGGGGTATGCTTCCGTTCCACTTAAAGGGTGAGCCGACCATGTTCGAGGTAGACGATTACATCTATGTTCCGAATGTGCGCACTGCATTAGAAGGTGATCTGGCTGACATTCCGGCTTATGTCATCAAAGATGGCAAGGCAGAGGAAATTCACCTCTACATCCAGCCGATGACAGAGAACGAGCGCAAGATCGTAAAGGCAGGCTGTCTCATCAACTTTAACAGAAACAAATAATCAGCAAGGATTCCTCATCTGATACAGATGGCGGAAGAAACAATAGACGAAAGAATGAAACGATAGAAACAGATAAGATTCCCACCGTTTTACGGCTTATCTGCTACTATAAAACTCCTTATGTAAGTGTAAGAACAAAATGGGGCTGTCTGGACAGGCAGCTCCGTTTTGTAGTTGGAGGAAACGATGGAATTAAGACAATTTACCTATGTCCGCCAGGTGGCGGAGTCTGGAAGTTTTACAAAAGCCGCTGCGAAGCTTTTCATCAGTCAGCCGGCGCTCAGCAATTATGTCAGTAAAGTAGAGGAAGACCTTGGCGTGAAGCTGTTTGACCGGTCTGCAAATCCGCTGAAACTGACTTACGCGGGAGAACAGTATGTAAAACGTGCCAAAGCAATCCTGGGGCAGATGGAAGAGATGAACCGGGAACTTAGGGACATCACCCATCATATGACAGGGCGTCTGCGGATCGGGTTTCCGAGTGAGCGGATCGTGTACATGCTGCCGCTTCTTTTAAAACCGTTAAAGGACCGCTATCCAGGCATTGATGTAGAAGTTTCTACGGGTCCTGGAAACCAGCTGATCGCGGACTTGAAAGCGGGCAATGTGGATTTTGTGTTTTTGCCGTATTGGACCCCGTTAAAAGATATCGTTCAGGTAGAAGTTTCGCAGGAAGAGCTGGTGCTGGTTGCCGCAAAAGAATATATGAACGAATCCTGTTTTCTGGACCGGGGAAAAAAGATCATTAACTGGAAAGAAGCAGCAAAACTGCCGCTTATTACCTTGAAAAAAGGACATGCACTGCGTTCGAGCGTAGATGTTTTGTATGCCAATGCGGAAGTGAAGCCAAACATTTTCTTTGAATCGCACAGCAATATGTTGTCCTACCGCCTGGCAGCCCAGGGGCTTGGCGTGGCAATCATTCCGGAGATTACGCTGGAACTGATGGAAGGTGGCATGGAGGCGGAGGTTTATCATCTTTCCGTTACACCGGTTCACTGGCCGGTCATGGTATTGTACCGGGAAGGATGCTATATCGGGGAAGTGGAACAGGCACTTCTGGACATCGCACGGGAGACCATGCAGGCTCATAAGAAAAAGCTATGGGCTTCATTTGCAAAATGAAATTTTACTTATAATCAGTACCCACTTATAATGAACTCAGAAGTTGAGAATCAGTTACTGTTTGCGGTTGTATGAACAGTAACCAGAGTCATTTAAGGAGGGTACTTTTTTCATGGGAAAGAATCTGACAAGAAAAATCCTGGAGAGTCATCTGGCAAAGCCGTCTGCCATGAATCCGGGCGATGAGATCTATGTAAAGGTGGATCAGACTTTGACACACGACATCAATGCGGTGATGACGTATCTGGCGTTTGAGGCCATTGGTCTGGACCGGACGCAGGTGGAGACCAGCGTGAGCTATCTGGACCACAACCTGTTATATCTGGATAACAAGACGCCGGATGACCACATTTATCTGCAGTCTGTGGCAAAGCGTTATGGTGTGCATGTTTCCAGACCGGGCAACGGAATCTGCCATGCGGTACATGTAGCGAGATTTGGTGTTCCGGGCAAGCTGAGCATGGGTGGTGACAGCCACACACCGCACGGCGGTTCCATCGGTATGCTGTGCATCGGCGTGGGTGGTATGGACGTGGCAACGGCAATGACCGGTGTTCCGATGCGTCTGAAAATGCCGCAGATCATCAAAGTAAACTTGAAAGGTCATCTAAAACCGGGCTGCAATGCCAAGGAAATCATCCTGGAGATGCTTCGCCGGGTTGGCATCAAGGGCGGCCTTGGAAAAGTATTTGAGTATGTAGGAGAGGGTGCTGCAGGTTTGGAGGTTGCAGAGCGTGCGACTATCACGAACATGGGCGCAGAGATGGGTGCGACCACTTCCATTTTCCCAGCAGATGAGCAGGTGCGCAAATTTATGAGGGCACAGGGCCGGGAAGATCAGTATGTGGAG
Organism: Clostridium sp. OM02-18AC; assembly: GCF_003481825.1. Taxonomy (GTDB): domain Bacteria; phylum Bacillota; class Clostridia; order Lachnospirales; family Lachnospiraceae; genus Brotaphodocola. The sequence goes on from NZ_QULW01000026.1 coordinate 42,210, forward strand.
ATGATTCCGGATGCAGATGCCGAATACGATGGCGAGATGGAGCTCAACCTGGATGAGCTGGAACCGCTGATCGCTTGCCCGCATCAGCCAGATAATGTGATGCCGTTAAAGGATGCGGAGAAGAAAAAAGTACAGCAGGTATTCATCGGAAGCTGTACGAATGCAAGTTATTCCGATATCGCGAAAGTTGCGCTGGTATTACGGGGCAGACATGTCAATGAGGATGTGAGCTGCACCTGCGCGGTTTCTTCCAAACAGGTATATAAGCAGCTGCTGCGTGACGGATATCTGGAGATGCTGATCGATGCAGGTGTGCGGATCCTGGAGACCGCCTGCGGCCCGTGCTGTGCAATCGGCCAGTCACCGGCTACCAAGGGCGTGGCTGTGCGAACCTCCAACCGGAACTTCAAGGGACGCGCCGGTAACCCGACTGCGGAGATTTATCTGGTAAGTCCGGAGAGTGCGGCAGCAACTGCCATTCTTGGAACCTTTGCAACCGCAGAAGATATTCTGGGCGAAGATGTCGCAAAACTGGCAGAGATTCATGAGCCGGAAGTCTATCCGGTCGATGATTCCATGATCATCAAACCGCTTCCGGAGGAAGAGGCAAAGAAAGTTGAAGTGGTAAAAGGACCGAACATCAAATTCCTTCCGGTTCCGGAGCAGCCGGCCGAGCATCTGTGCGTTCCGGTCAGCTTAAAGACGGTGGACAACATCACGACCGACGATATTACTCCGGCCAGCGCAGAATTCTCCAGCATGCGCTCTAATATTCCGCTTATGAGCCAGTACTGTTATCACCGCTACGATCCGGAGTTTGCGGCAAGGGCAAAAGAGATGGGACAGAGCATCATCATCGGCGGCGAGAACTATGGTCAGGGATCTTCCCGCGAACACGCAGCCATCAACCCGATGTACTTAGGCGTACGTGCCGTGATCGCAAAGAGCATTGCGCGTATCCACAAGGGCAACTTGATCAATCATGGCATTATCCCGATGATCTTTGAGGATCCGGCAGATTACGACAAGATCGAGCAGGGAGACGAACTGGAAATCAACGGACTGTTAGAGCAGATGCAGACGAAAAAAGTGGAAGTGCGAGATAATACTAAGGGGATTACCTTTAAGGCGCGTCTGGAACTTTCTGATAGTGAGCTGGAGGTGATTTCCTGCGGTGGACAGCTGCGGTATCTGAAGAAGCAGCTGGGCAAGGAATAGAAGTGCTGACTTGAAAAAGTAAATTCCAGTGCAAAAGTAAATTCCACCGCTCTTTTAAAAG
>NZ_QULW01000027.1 GCF_003481825.1 Clostridium sp. OM02-18AC
ATCTTTCATTTTCAAGGTTCATATTGTTGCTGTTCTCAGCGGCAACGTTCGATATTTTAACACGTTGTTTTTGCTTTGTCAACAACTTTTTTCATCTTTTTCGAAGATGAAGCGCAGAAGGAGGGATTTGAACCCTCGCGCCGCTATTAACGACCTGCACCCTTTCCAGGGGTGTCCCTTCAGCCTCTTGGGTACTTCTGCAAAGTCCCGATGCCTGAACATCAGTAAATATTATATTGTCATCGGCAAGCCTTTCGCTTGTCCAACGGAGAGAGTGGGATTCGAACCCACGCGCCCTTGCGGACAAACGGTTTTCAAGACCGCCTCGTTATGACCACTTCGATATCTCTCCTCAAACGTGCTTTACTATGTTACCAAAAGCTTTCGTTTTTGTCAAGAACTTTTTTAAGTTTTTTATCGGTGTTTCGTTCATGTCTTGCTCGTCACACGCGACTTGATGAATTTTAGCATACCTTATTGTTCCTGTCAACCCTATTTTTTACATTTTTTTATTTTTTCGTTTTTCTCGTTTGAACCCCCATTTCTACAGCTAACCAGGACTATATTATGTCCGCACTATGCTGGTAACAACAGGCTTTTTATGAAAAAAGCAATTTCCTATGAAACAAAAATACAGCATGCCAGATATCCGCACTAAAATGCATCTGGCATGCCATACTTCTAAATACTACGTTTTCTTACGAACGGATATATCACGATCAGTTTCTAAATATACCAGAGTTCCTGCCTGGTCGTAGAGATTGCGTCCGCTCCTGCTTCAAACAGTTCCATGACTTCTTTCTTTTCTGAGATCAGTCCGCCTGCGATCAGCGGGATACTGGTGCTGCCGCGAAGACTTTTTATGATCTTCGGCATAACTCCGGGCATAATCTCAATCATATCCGGGCGAAAGCTCTCCAGCATCTTTCTGGTGTTGTCTACCGCCATGGAATCAATGATAAAAGCACGCAAAATGCCGAACATCTTCAGTTCCTGTGCCCTGCGTACCAGCATCGGCTTCGTGCTGATGATGCCATCGGCCCCTGTCTGCTCTTTTAAAAAGTCGATTGCTACTTCCTTTGAACCAAGTCCCTGGACCAGATCTGCATGTACCATGGCGCACTTTCCATGGCTTTTCAATTCAGAAACAATGTTTTTGATACTGCAGATATTTCCATACAGGATAAATACGACCTGGCATTCCGTATCCAGGCATTTCTTCAGACCGGCATCATCCTTAATCGCTGCGATCACCGGTGATATTTCTAATAAATCGATTGCTTTTATCATTTTTTACTGTCAATCCATCCTTTGCACACACCCGGGTAGTTGCTGATCACGCCTTCAACGCCCCATTCATCCATCTGCTCCAGGGCTCCCATATCGTTGATGGTCCATACATTCAGCGGAATATGGTGTTCCTTACAGCTGAGTACCATATCTTCTGTTAAAGCCTTTACGCCCGGATGATAATACTGGAAATCGAACTTCTCACAGTAATATCCAGGATTTCCGAGATCATCATACTCTACCAGGGCTCCGCAAGGGATATCTGGTGCCAGCTTCCGGAGCAGGGTAATGGAGGAATGCAGGAAAGAAGAAAATACGATCCGTTTCTCCAGTCCGTACTTTTTCACCAGCTCCAGTGTTTTTTCTTCCAGATTCTCATAATAATAAACACCTGACTTGATTTCAATGTTTGTCACAAGATTCGTGTTCTTTACCCACTGGCAGTATTCTTCCAGGGTCGGGATCGGTTCGAATCCATACTTACCGCTCCAGACTGCTGCCGCATTCAGTTTCTTTAACTCAGCCAGCGTGTAGTCTCTTACCCAGCCGGTTCCGTCCGTGGTACGGTCTACCCGCTCATCATGGATGATCACAACCTCTCCGTCCTTTGTGAGCTGTACGTCCAGTTCAATTCCATAACAGCCGGTTTCTTCTGCCTTTTTGAATGCCAGCATGGTATTCTCCGGGTATCTGCCGCTGTAACCTCTGTGCGCATATACTTTCATCTTCCTGTCCTCCTGTCTGTTTGCTGCTGTGTGACTGGCAGCAAGCCTTTGCCGGTACATCACATTCCAGACCGGCAAAATCTCTCTATCTGTAATTTTGAAGATGCGCATACCGTTTGCGCAAATCACCTGCAAACTGATGTATCATCATCTTCCCGTATCATAGCACAGCCCCACCCGCATGTCTATACGGGCGGGGCCTGTGAAAACATTTTATGTCAAACCAGTTACGCTCTTTCCACGTTTTTGGTCGCAATGACCGGCACTCCGGTACCAGCACAGTCTTCGATCACAATATCTCCGATATGGACCGGCGCTGCAACAAAAACCCTGCGGATTTCCTCCATGCAGGCAAAGATTTTGTCTTTTGGGATATCTTCCTTCGTCTTTACAGATACCATCGGGATCACACCGTCATTTACATGGACAGAAGATGTCACCACGCGGGTCGGGTTCGTCACTTCTTTTTTTGCATAAATTTCTCCACGTTTACAGGTATTTCCGGTTACCGTGATCCCGTTTTCTTCCATCGTTACCGTCAAAGGGCACCCAAGCGGACATCCGATACAGATCAGCTCTCTCTTCTCCATCTTACTCCACCTCCGTACAAATCACGATTTCTTTCAGGTCCGGATACTTCTGCAGTTCTTCCTTCTTCAGGATCACCTGCTCCATCTCGCCCGGTGCCAGAACCTTTTTCTTTCTTGCCTGGACGCGCTCTCCGTCGAGATAAACACAGATGCTGCGATCACGATATACATCGGCTACGCGGAACCGCACAACTACCTGTTCCTTCATGTTGTTCACATCGATTGTCTGTGGAACGGTATAACGTACACCATTCTCGGCCTTTAAGACTGCCTTATGCGGCTTAGCCTGCTCTGCTTTCTCCCCGCGCTGCTTTTCCACATATGCAGCTGCATTGCTTCCTGCAAGCGTTGCCTCCTCGGATACATAGTCAACCAGATCATGCACATGCAGGACATTGCCACACGCAAATACACCCTCCACGCTGGTTTCCAGCTGGTCGTTGACATTCGGTCCGGATGTAACCGGGTTCATTTTTACGCCTGCCTCTTTGGTCAGCTCGTTTTCCGGGATCAGACCAACAGACAGAAGCAGGGTATCGCAGCTGTAATGCTCTTCGGTTCCAGGAATTGGCTTGCGGTCCGGTCCCACTTCTGCCAGGGTAATGCCAGTCACACGCTCTTTGCCCTGGATATCCACGACCGTATGGCTGAGTTTTAACGGAATCCCATAATCATCCAGGCACTGGACGATATTTCGCTTTAACCCGCCGGAATACGGCATCAGCTCTGCTACAACTTTGACTTTTGCCCCTTCCAGTGTCATACGGCGCGCCATGATCAGGCCGATATCGCCTGAGCCGAGGATCACAACCTCTTTTCCCACACTATAACCTTCGATGTTCATCAGACGCTGTGCAGTTCCTGCAGAATAAATACCAGCCGGACGGTAGCCAGGAATGTTCAGGGCACCTCTCGGGCGCTCCCGGCAGCCCATGGCAAGAATCACAGCTCCTGCTTCTATGGTTTCCATGCCGTGTTCACGGCTGATCACGGTTACCTCTCGTTTTTCGTTGATATCAATGACCATGGTATTTAAACGGTACGGAATCTTTTCCGCCTCCACCATGGCAATATAGCGCGCTGCGTACTCCGGTCCGGTTAGCTCCTCTTTAAAGGTATGAAGACCGAATCCGTTGTGGATACACTGGTTTAAAATACCTCCAAGACTACTGTCACGCTCTAAAATGAGGATATCCTGAATGCCGGCTTTTCTTGCTGCTATAGCCGCAGCCAGACCTGCCGGACCGCCTCCGATGATTACAATGTCATGTCTCATGATCGCTCCCCCTTATTTCTGACCGGTCAGCATCTCAGATCCCGGTGCATTCTTGCATACTTCTTCCATACGGATGCCAAGCTCCCTGGAAAGGATTTCCATGGTACGTGGCGTGCAGAACCCTGCCTGGCAGCGTCCCATGCCCTGACGCACGCGGCGCTTGATACCGTCTAAGGACTTCGCCCCCAGCGTTCTGGTAATGGCATCCACGATCTCACCCTCACTGACGCTCTCGCAGCGACAGATGATGGTGCCGTATGCCGGATTTTTGCGGATCAGCTCTGCCCGCTCTTCTTTGCTCAAAAGTTCCGGCCGTACAATGCCCTTTCTGGTTCCATTCCAATCCTCTTTCTGTTTGGCATTCAGTTTCTCTGCTACTTTTTCAGCCAGCCACTGGCCAATTGCCGGTGCGCTGGAAAGTCCCGGTGACTCAATTCCTGCTGCATCGAAAAAGCCTGGTGCATCCGAAACCTCTCCGATCACAAAATCATCTCCGTCCTCATGGGCACGAAGTCCCGCAAAAGAAGTGATAACCTGTCGGAACGGAATTCCTTTCACGCTGAGCGCTGCACGGCTCATCAGGGAATCCAGCTCCTTAGCGTCTGTTGCCGTCTGTTCTTTATCTTCAATGTCGGTTGCCGTTGGTCCGGTCAACAAATTACCATGTACGGTCGGACTGACCAAAACGCCCTTGCCCATCTTCGTCGGCAACTGGAAAATCGTATGGCTTACCAGGCTTCCTGCCTCTTTGTCTAACAGGCAGTAATCGCCCTTTCTTGCAGTAATATGAAGCTTCTTTTCACTCACAAAATTATGAATCTGATCGGAATAAACACCGGCTGCATTCACCACGCAGGCTGTGTGGATCTCGCCCTTACTGGTTTTCAGCACATAGCCCTCCGCTTCTTTTTCAATCGTTTCCACCTCTGTCAGAAATTGGAATTCCACTCCATTGTCACAGGCATTCTCTGACAGCGCAATCGTCAGACCGAACGGGCAGACAATGCCGCCGCTCGGAACATCCAGCGCTGCTACCACGGTATCTTCGATATTCGGCTCTCTTTTCCTTACTTCGTCCCCGCTGATGATCGACATACCTTTTACACCGTTCTTTACCCCTTTTTCATAAAGCGCCTCCAAGGCAGGCTTATCCTCCTCTGCAAAGCAAAGGACCAGGGAACCATTTCGTTTATAATCGAAATCCAGCTCTTTCGAAAGCTCCTCCATCATCTGACTTCCCAGAATGTTGAACTTTGCCTTTAAAGAACCCGGCTCCGCATCAAATCCGCCATGTACGATGGCACTGTTCGCCTTGGAAGTCCCGGAACACACATCTTCTTCCCGCTCTACGACACAGGCCTTTACCTGATACCGGGAAAGTTCTCTGGCCACCGCACAGCCGATGACTCCGCCGCCGATAACCACTACATCATACTTCATACTGTTCATACTCCTGTCTCCTCTATTTCAAACCTGAGACCAGCATTCCTGCTGTCTTCATATACCAGATTTGTTTGCTGCGTTTCTGTTTTTGAAACACCTTAGTTCTTTCATTACTCGCTGACTGCCAGAACCTCATCCATTTCTACCAGTCTGGCAAGCAATTTTGTTTTCTGATAACCCGGCGGGAATACCACATCGAACTCCAGCTTTACCTCATCCTTTTTGGTCTTGTTGATTTTTACAGAAACTACACTAAGTTTCTCATGCTGGAGATAATTCTCCATAGACTGCACGATTCCTTCCTGTTTTACCAGGGTCATGCGGATCAGCCCCCCGGATGCCACATCAGCGAAATAGGCGATCCGGTGCATCACGAACTGAATCATCAGCACCAGCAGGGCACTGCAGATTCCTACTACATACATGCCTGCACCGAGTGCCAGACCTACCCCCGCAGTCGCCCAGATTCCAGCCGCCGTCGTCAGTCCATTTACGAGATTGTTGCGGACAAAGATAACACCGGCCCCCAGAAAGCCAACACCACTTACAACCTGTGCTGCCACACGGGCGGAATCCACCTTTTCCACATCATTGAATCCGTACTTGGAAACCACCATAATCAAAGCTGCCCCAAGCGCTACAATCACGTGGGTTCGAATCCCCGCTGATTTATTGCGGTTTTTCCGCTCGTTTCCAATCAAAAGTCCAAGAAAAGCTGCTACCACAATACGCATCAGATATTCCGTCTGAACCCAAATTTCCGGAGTTGAAAACTGTTCCAGTACCGGCCAAATCTTCATCATTCCAGACACCCCTTTTTCTCCTGTCAGTCCGCAAATTTTTTCCATGAACTGCAGCTTTTGATTCCCGATCCATACACACTGCGTTTTCCTAAATTACATATTGTCAGATCTGCAGATGCGCCACTGGCATATTCCAGGCTGCAATACAACAAAAAAAGCGTACCCAAAGCAGCACAGATCGGTTCTGTGCCCTTATGGTTACGCTTCCTCTTATGCTCTCGCGCGTATGGATGAAATTGTCATAAAATCATTCTTAAAGTTCGTTTATCCTGGTGCAGGCAACAAAGTGTCCTGGTTCGATCTCACGCAGCTGCGGATTTCCATGCTTACAGCACTCTGCCGCACAGTCACACCGTTTCATAAAACGGCACTCATCCGGCAGATTAACCGGGGAAGTAATTTCGCCGCGGATCAGCTGACGGACTGGTTTCTCCTTTCCAACGATTGGAAGCGGGATTGCAGACAGCAGCGCCTTGGTATACGGATGTGCCGGATTCTGGAACAGTACATCGGACGGTGCTTTTTCCACCATCTGTCCCAGGTACATAACTGCAATGTCGTCAGAGAAATATTTTACAACCGACAGGTCGTGCGTGATAAAAATGTAAGTCAGTCCCAGGTCAGCCTGCAGCTTTTTCAACAGGTTTAAGATCTGTGCCTGAATGGATACGTCCAGTGCAGATACCGGCTCATCGCAGACGATCAGCTTCGGTCTTACAGCCAGTGCACGGGCGATGCCGATACGCTGGCGGCGTCCGCCATCCAGCTCATGCGGATATACGTTCATGTAACGTTCTGCCAGACCTACGGTCCGCATCAGCTCCAGGGTTCTTTCCTCAATGTCGCTCTTGGACTTTAACAGCTTGTGTTCGATGATCGGCTCACTGATGAGCTGCATCACGGTCTGTCTCGGATCAAGCGAGGAGAACGGATCCTGGAATACCATCTGCATCTCCTGACGCAGCGGACGCATCTGTTTGCGGCTGTAATTGGTGATATCCTGTCCGTCGAAAATGATCTTTCCTCCGGTCGGCTCAAGCAGCTTTAAAATGGTTCGTCCGGTGGTGGACTTGCCGCATCCGGATTCTCCTACGATACCAAGAGTCCTTCCTTCTTCGATTTTGAAGCTGACTCCGTCTACTGCATGAAGCTGTCCGCCCGGGGTATTGAAAAATTTTGTGAGGTTATCTACCTCAAGAATTGTCTTACCTGCCATCTTGGTTCCCCCTTAATCTGAATTCCGGATCTTTGTAAGCACTGCAGGCAACAAAATGTGTCTCGCTGCCTTCCACGGATGTCAGCTCCGGAACTGCCTTTGTACATGCTTCGGTCGCATAAGGACAACGCGGTGCAAACGCACATCCTGGCGGCAGATCCGACGGATCCGGCATCAGTCCCTTGATCGGCACCAGTTCCTCGCCGCGCTGCTTTAAGTTCGGCAGGGAATCAAACAGTCCTTCCGTATACGGATGACGCATGTGATTGAACACATCGTCTGCCGTTCCTTTTTCTACGATACGACCGGCGTACATAACTGCCACATCCTCACAGACCTCTGCCACAACACCAAGATCATGCGTGATCATCAGCATGGACATTTCTTTGTCACGAATCAGCTGTTTCATCAATTCCAGCACCTGAGCCTGAATCGTCACATCCAATGCCGTGGTCGGTTCATCTGCGATCAGAAGCTGCGGACTGCAGGCTAAGGCGATCGCAATGACAACACGCTGTTTCATACCGCCAGAGAACTGATGCGGGTAATCGTAGGCACGGGTTTCCGCGATACCTACCATTTTTAACATTTCTTTTGCCTTCTCAAAAGCTTCTTTCTTGGAAATATTCTGATGGAGTGCAATACTCTCACCGATCTGATCTCCAACTGTCATAACCGGATTTAACGCAGTCATCGGATCCTGGAAGATCATGGCAACCTCGTTGCCGCGCATTTTTTCCAGTTCTGCCGGTGTCATTTTTAATACATCTTTTCCATCCAGTTTGATCTCGCCTTCTTTGATGACCCCAGGCGGGTTCGGAACCAGATTCAGAATCGAAAGTGCCGTGGTCGTTTTTCCGGCTCCAGTCTCGCCCACCAGACCTAAGGTCCGCTTTTTCGCGATGGAAAGATCAATGCCATTGACTGCATGGACATTGGCATCCTCCGTCTCGTAGTGGACTACCAGGTTTTTTATATCAAGTACTAACTCTTCAGCCATACCCTATTCCTCCTAACATTTTTCAGCTGCCTATTTTTTCAGCTTCGGATCCAGTGCATCACGCAGACCATCGCCTAACAGGTTCAGTGCCAAAACCGTAAACATAATGGCAAGACCCGGAATGATACACATATAGCTTGCATCACGGATGTGGCTTCGTCCTGCGGAAAGCAGTGCCCCCCACTCCGGTGCCGGTGCCGGAACACCGATTCCAAGGAAGCTTAAGGATGAAGCAGAAATGATGGTGGTGCCGATCAGCAATGTGATCTGTACAATGATCGGGGACAGACAGTTCGGAAGAATATGCTTTACAATGATCTTCCAGGTCGGCAGTCCCATGGCATAAGAGGATTCCACATACTCCTGGTCACGGATCGTCATAACGGAAGCACGGACGATACGTGCAAAGCTGCTGGCACAGGAAAAGGCCAGGGCGATCATTAAGTTTACGGTGCTCGGTCCCAGCAGGGAGACGATAACAACCGCTGTCATAATGTTCGGAATGGAATAGAAAATATCGATGCCGCGCATGATGATGGAATCGGTGATGCCGCCCTTAAATCCTGCCTGAGAACCCAGGATTGTTCCAACGATCAGGCCCAGAAGCACGGAACCAACGCCGATGATCAGGGAATAGCGTGCTCCGTAAATAATACGGGCAAATAAATCACGTCCATATTCATCCGTTCCAAACCAGTGAGCCGCACACGGACCCATGAGACGGTCTTTCATATTCTGTCCGATTACGTCTTTTTCATAATCAAAGATAACCGGGCTGAATGCTGCTGCCAGTACCAGAATTACTAGGAAGGCTAATCCCAGCATAGCACCGCGGTTTTTGATCAGACGCCGCCAGGTCTCCTGGAACAGCGTCCGTTTTTTATACTGTTTTTTGATTTCGCTTGCCTGTGCCATTGTATCACCCCTTCTTACTGTACTGTGCTTTGATTCTCGGGTCAAAGAATGCATAGATTAAATCTACTACCAGGTTGATGATACACATCAGGATGGAACACATAATAATTGCACCCGTAACCATCGGTGTATCACGCTTGGAGATAGAATCATAGACAAGACGTCCGATACCAGGCCAGGAGAATACCGTCTCTGCAAGAACAGAACCAGTGATAACCAGGGACATCTGAAGACCGATTGCTGTAATGATCGGGATCAGGGCGTTCTTTAAACCGTGCACGGTGATAACCTGTTTCTCAGAACAGCCCTTTGCACGTGCGGTAGTCATGTAATCCTGACGGAGTACGTCCAGCATGGAAGAACGTGTTGTTCTGGTGATCAGGGCTGCAAGACCAAAACCGACCGTCACCGCCGGCAGCACCAGACTGCTTATGCCTCCTTTTCCGCCCGTCGGGAACCAGCCCAGCTTCAGCGAGAATATGATGATCAGCATCAGGCCCAGCCAGAAGTTTGGCATGGACGTGCCGAACAGGGCGAATATCATACCCGCTGTATCTTTCCATGTATTTTGGTGTATCGCTGTGTAGATACCGAGCGGCAGGGATACCACTACGGCAATCAGTACGGCAGCTCCTCCCAGCATAAGCGTATTCGGAAGACGCTCCATAAAAGTCTTAAATACATCACGCTTGGTCACATAGGACTTACCCATGTCACCGGTCAGCATGCCTTTCATATAGTTGCCATAACGTACGATAAATGGATCATTCAGTCCAAGGTCTTCGCGGATCTGCTCGATCTGTTCTGGTTTCGCGTTATCGCCTGCAAGCATCAACGCAGGGTCACCGCCGGTCAGGCTCATGGCCCAGAAGATCAGAAATGAGGTTACCAGAATAACCGGGATCAGCATGATCAGTCTTTTCCCAATGTATTTCAGCATTTGCCTGTCGCTCCTTTTTGTGTGATAAAAGGCTTATATAGGTTACTCCTATATGGAAACTTGCGGGGCTTTTGAAGCACCCGCAAGTCTTTTCAGCCATTATGTTTTTGTTATAGAAGGATCCGGTTAGAGATCCTGTTTCACCGCACTTCTCTTTACTCTGCGATGTATGCGTGACGCCAGTCATGGTTGCCGCCGCCATAGAAGTACTGTCCCTGAAGGTTCTTGTTGTATGCAACAACCAGGTTTGCAATGTATAACGGAACCTGCGGACATGCATCTACTAAGTAAGTCTGCAGCTCTTTTGCAGTTTCAAGACGTTTGTCCTGATCTTTCTCGGTTGCTACGATGTCGATCATCTCGTCAGCCTTAGAATCAGAATAGTGATGATAGTTGGAACCGGAACCGGTATAGAACAGGTCACGGTATACAAAGTCAACCTTGGAGTCCTCGTTCCATCTCCACAGGAAGAGCTCCTGTTTTCCGTCTACACAGGTGGATTTTAAGGTTGCCGTCTCCATCGGTTCAAGGGTTACGTCAATGCCGATATCTGCCAGGTTTGCCTGGATGATGGTTGCAATCTGCTCATACGGAGCACCGGATGCATAGGTTAAGGTGGTGCTGATACCGCCGTCCGGATAACCAGCCTCTGCCATTAAGGATTTTGCACGGTCTACGTCGTAGTCGAAACCATCCATGTCGTCATAGAATCCCCACAGGCCGCGGTTTAAGATGGTGGTCTGCAGTGTGCCCTTGCCGTATACAGCTGCCTCAAGGACTGCGTCACGGTCGATCGCACATGCAACCGCCTGTCTTAAGGTCTGGTTGTTCCACGGCTCTTTCTCTACGTTAAATGCGAAATAGAAAAGACGGGTACCGGTCTGCTCGTAAACGGTAATATTATCGTCATCCTCTAAGTACTGCAGCTCGTTGATCGGCGGATTTACGCAGACATCGATCTCGCCTGCCTGCAGTGCCATAACACGGGAGGATGCCTCGATGTACGGGCGGAACTCGATGGTCTCAGCTACACCAGGAGCCAGGTTGTCATCTGCCGGGAGATCGTTGCCCCAATAGTCGTCAACCTTAACCAGGCGACAGTACTCACCCTCTACCCACTCGTCAAACTTGTACGGGCCGGTACCGATGTAGTACGGATCCTCTACACCGTCATCGTAAGCCTTCTTGGACTGGATGGATAACGGAACCGATGCCAGGGACTGGATGAACTCGTTGTTGTATTTCTCAATCTCAATCTCGATGGTGTAGTCATCTACTACGGTACAGCCAACATAGCCTGCCAGAATGGAAGCTACCATGTTGCCGGTTGCCATATCCAGAGTGAATTTTACGTCCTCTGCGGTCATCGGGGTCTTGTCATCATCGTTGAAGTGTACGTCATCGCGCAGCTTCATCTCGATGTGGGTGTCATCCTTGAACTCCCATGAAGTAGCCAGACATGGACCGAACCGCTCGTCTCCCTGGGAACCATTGTTAAAGAATACCAGGGTCTGATGGGTATTCTTTAATACGATGTTGTTGATCTGATCCTGTTGCTGCTGAAGATCCAGGTTGTTAATGTCAGCATCGGTACCAATGATCAGGCTATCCTTGTGCCCAACAGCCGTACTCCCGGCTTCCGTTCCTGCTCCTGCCTCAGAACCACCGGCAGTCTGACTTCCTGAATCAGAACCAGAACTGGTTTTTCCGCCTCCGCAGCCCGCTAAGGATACTGCCATCATGGCAACACTGAGCAGCAATGCGATTTTTTTCTTCATACACATTTCCTCCGTTTTCTTATAATCATCCGGTCTGTGCAAACCAGATGTATTCCTGACGCTTCATCAATAAACCTTATATACCAAATTTGAGCATAAAAACAGCGCAGTAGCACGACACCCCACCTTCCAATTGGATTTAAAACGAAATGTCCCACACACCTGCGCCGCTCTTTTTCTCTATGCAATGTGTATATTTGTTTATCAATATAACCAAAGTATATCATCACTTTGTGAAATACACAAGCGTTTTTCTTGTTTTTTCTTCGTTATTTTGTTAACTTTTCCCAAGTGTAACCTCTGTTTTTCATCAATTTTACATTATTCCCACTTTGTAAAATTAAATTTACCTTATATTTTTTGCGTCAGCGCCTTTTCAGCAATGCCTCTGCCAGGATCAGATCCTCCGGTGTTGTCACCTTTAGATTTTCATAGCTGCCTTCCACCAGACGGACCTTCGTGCCGCTTAAATGTTCCACTACCATAGCATCGTCCGTGATTCCTTTTTGAAGGGATTCGTCCGCCATCAGACGGTCGTAAGCCGCACGCACCAGCGGATAGGAAAATGCCTGCGGTGTCTGCACCTGCCAGAGTCTGGAACGGTCCGGGGTAGATTGTGCAAACCCGTCTGGATCGACCACCTTTATGGTATCTTTCACCGGCATCCCCACCACACAGGCTCCATCCTGCATGGCCGCGTAAGCCGCGCGGGAAATAATCTCCCCCGTCACCAACGGTCTGGCTCCATCATGGATCAGCACATAATCGCACTTCTGCAGAGCCTTCAATCCTTCATAGACAGAATGATAGCGTTCTTTTCCGCCTGTCACAATACCGCAAAGCTTTTTCAGGTGCAGGGGCGCCAGGATTTCCTGACGCACATAATCTTCCTCACCGGCACCTGTCACCAGCACCATCGCATCCACAATACTTTGTTCAAATGCTTCCAGTGCATAAGAAATCAGCGGGCGGTCATTTAACAGCATATACTGCTTCTGAATATCACTGTGCATCCTGCTGCCGCGCCCGCCGGCCAGGATCACTGCTCCGATCCGTGCTGTACCGATCATATTCCTGCCTTCCTTCTCCTCTTCGTTGCTGCCTAAGTGCCATTACTGTCATCGTCATTTTGCAGCATGGGAACAGCCGTGTTCCTTCAAAACGATGTATTTTTTCGTCTCTGATACGTTTTTTCGTTATTCTCAGCGCTCTCCCAGCTTCAGATTCGGTACCGCATTTAAATCCCAGCCATGCCGGGTTCCCTTTTTGTATTCGTAATAAGCCGCACAGCCGATCATGGCCGCATTGTCCGTGCAGAAGATCGGGGACGGATGATAGAAATGAATGTGTTCTTTGTCACACGCCGCCTGCATGGCTGCACGAAGAGCCGAGTTGGATGCCACGCCGCCGGCGATCGCCAACTTGTCATAGCCATACTCTTTTGCAGCCAGAACCGCACGGCTTACCAGTGCCTCTACCACCGCATTCTGGAAGGATGCAACCAGATCCGGCACACAGATCTCCATTCCGGTCATATGTGCCTTGTTAATGTAATTCAATACTGCCGATTTCAGTCCGCTGAAACTGAAATCGTATGGGGAACCTTCTACCTTTGCGCGCGGGAACTCAATAGCATGCGGATTGCCCTCTTTGGCTGCCTTGTCCACTTTCGGACCACCCGGATAGCCAAGTCCGACGGCTCGCGCCACCTTATCAAAAGCTTCTCCGGCCGCATCATCTCTGGTCCGTCCAATGATCTCGAACTCCCCGTAATCCTTTACGATGACCAGATGCGTATGTCCGCCGGATACGATCAGGCAGACAAACGGCGGCTCCAGATCCGGGTTTTCAATATAGTTTGCAGAGACATGACCTTCAATATGATGCACACCCACAAGTGGTTTTTTCGCCGCAAAGGCAATGGCTTTCGCCTCAGCCACGCCAACAAGCAGCGCACCGACCAGCCCTGGTCCGTAGGTCACGCCGATTGCATCGATGTCATCCAGAGTCACCTTTGCATCTTCCAGCGCCTGGGTTACTACCTGGTTGATCTTCTCAATGTGTTTTCTGGATGCGATCTCCGGCACTACGCCGCCAAACTGGGTATGCAGTGCGATCTGGGAAGAAATGACATTGGAAAGGATCTCCCGGCCATTCTTCACCACAGAAGCTGCAGTCTCATCGCAGGAGCTCTCAATCGCCAGGATCAGAATATCCTTCTCTTCTTCGGTTTTCTTATTTTCTGTCTCCATCATTTGTTTTTATTCCTCCTCAAAGGTCAGCTCTCTGGTCCAGCCATCCCGTGCAGTCTTTGCTGCCGGGAAGATTTCCCTCACCTTATCAATAAATTCTTCCGGATGGTTTAAGGAAGGACTGTAATGCGTCAGCCACATTTCTGCCGGCTGCGCTTTCTTTGCCAGGTTTGCTGCCTCGTACATCGTCATATGCTTATATTCCCGGGCCTTGACTTCTTTTCCGTCTTCGCCGTACATGCCCTCACAGATAAACAGATCTGCATGGTCTGCGTACTCCGCGATGACCGGAACCGGTCTGGTATCCGTACAATACGTAACTTTCAGACCCTTGCGATCCGGTCCCAGGACCATATCCGGCGTATAAGTCACTCCGTCTAAGGTCAGGGTCTCGCCTTTCTGCAGGCGGCTCCATGCCTTCATCGGCACATTCTGCGCTTTCGCCCGCTCCACATCAAAGCGGCCTGCACGCGGAATGGAAATGGAATAGCCATAACAGACCACATTATGGTTTACCCGGTAAGCATCGATCACATAAGGTCCGATATGAAACTGCTGTCTGTTTTCTTCCAGCTCGATAAACTTTAACTGGAATGGGAGCTCCGGTGCGATGGTGCGGAGCGCATTCACGACCCGCTCTAAGCCCTTGGGACCGATCAATGTGACCGGCTCCGTACGCTCAGCATTGCCCATCGTGAGAAGAAGCCCTGGAAGTCCACTGATGTGGTCTGCGTGGTAATGGGTAAAACAGATCACATCGATGGGCTTCGGGCTCCATCCTTTTTCTTTCAGCGCCACCTGCGTTCCTTCTCCGCAGTCGATCAAAAGACTGCTGCCGTCACAACGCGCCATCATCGCAGTCAGCCAGCGGTACGGAAGCGGCATCATCCCGCCGGTTCCCAGTAAACAGATATCTAACATAAATCGATTAACCTCATTTCATTTGATGCTGATATCATAGCATAGCGTTTAGATGAATTCAACCGCTTCCTCGATTTCCGGGGCGATCGCAAACTGCCGGATAAGCTGGTCATAGCACTCCTCACACAGATCCCAATGATGGATCTCGCCGTCTTTTTCAGAAAAGTAATCCCAGGAATAATGAACCGAAAAGCTTCCCTCCCGCAGGATGCCTCGCTCCACCACCTGTTTTTTTCCGCAGCCATTGCAGATGACCGATTCCAGGGTTCCGTTTGTCTGATATTTTCTCATGTCTTGTTCCTCACCTTTTCGTTCCTGTTTCTATACAGGTGTGCATTTTTTTATTCTGTCTTTTTAGAATAAAACAGGGGACACGGCACGTCGGCCGCATCCCCTACATTATAATAGAAATATTCGTAATTTTAAGTGGTAATTTTTTCCGGCAGATCCCGTTTCCACATGATCACGGCATCCTCGGCCGGGTTGTGATAATAGGCCTTGCGTACTGCCTCTGCCTGAAAACCATAGGATTCATACAGGTTTCTGGCCGCCAGATTGCTCTCGCGCACCTCCAGGCTGATGGCATAGGCCCGCTCGCGGATAGCATACTCTACCATGGCATCCATCATTTTTCTGCCAAGACCAAGCCTGCGGCTGTCCGGATGCACCGCGATCCGCTGTACTTCTCCCTCGCCTGCGAGGACACGCAGGTTGCAATAACCCAGGATTTTTTCTTCCTGTTCAAACACATAGTAGACATCGTACGGACTGTGGATCCCGGACTCCAGGATATGGTAGGACCAGTTTTCCGAAAAGCAGAGCTTTTCCAGTTCTGCTACCGCCGCAAGATCCCGTTCTTCCATCCGGCGGATCACTGTGCATCTCCTGTTCCGACACTGTGTCCGGCTGCCAGCTCTTCGGTCTTTCCCTGCCGCTTTGCCTCTTCCAGCTCGCGTTCTGCCTGAGCTTTCCGCAGGTAATCCGGCGCGTGGTCCATAGCCGATACCGTCTTGCCTTCCGCAAAATACAGACTTCCCAGAGCAGCAACACTGGCTCCTCTCTGGCGGTTGCACTGCGCCGGAGCAAAAGAAAACGGAACACGAAGTGTTTCCCGGATCACCTTTTCACTGACCGGAACTCCATCGCCCAAGAAGATCACACGCTCCCCACGGGCATTCAATTCCCCGGTCAGTTCATGAATGTCCATGCCGCACTGCGCTTTTACCACCTCAAATGCATCCTCATAATGATAAAGCCCCGTGTAAACCTGTCCTCTTCTTGCATCCATGACTGGGCAGATGAGCGCAGAAGTTCCGTACAGATTGTACGCCATGGCATCCATCGTCGGCACATGGACCAGCGGCTTATTAAGCGCAAGTCCGAGTCCTTTTGCTGTTGCGGAGCCAATGCGCAGGCCGGTATAAGAGCCCGGCCCTCCGGATACCGCAATCGCGTCCACATCGTTCAGATCCAGTTCCAGCATGCGGGTCACCTCATCGATCATGGGGAGCAGCGTCTGGGAATGGGTCTTTTTTAAGTTTACGGTATATTCTGCCGTTACCAGTCCATCAGTCACCACAGCCACAGAAGCCACCAGCGACGAGCTTTCTATTCCAAGTGTTTTCATGACAATCCCTCCACCGTTATCTTCCGGTAATCAAATCCCTGTTCCAGATCCTTCTCAATCCGGATGCGGACCACCTGTTCCGGTAAAATTTCCGGGATCAGCTGGGACCACTCGATCAGGCAGACGCCTTCCCCGTAAAAGCAATCCTCGTAGCCGATCTCATCCATCTCGCTGACATCCCCGATCCGGTATACATCAAAATGATACAGCGGCAGACGCCCGCTGTCATACTGCTGCACGATCGTAAAGGTCGGGCTGTTTACCGGTTCCTCAATACCAAGCCCGGCTGCAAAACCCTGGGTAAAAATCGTCTTGCCCACTCCAAGATCTCCGTCCAGACAGTAAATCTCACCCGCTTTTGCCTGCTCACCCAGGCGTTTTCCAAGGGCAAAGGTTTCCTCCGGGCTGTTGCTTCTATATTCCATCAGATTTTCCTCCGTTTTTCTTTCGGAAGATGCGCCGTTACCAACTCGCGGAATGCCTCTTCCTGATCTCCCAGCGCTGTTTTCGGAAGCAGATAGGCATGGACACGGTCCATATACAGAATATACATGGATCGTTTCGCATCCAAAAGCCCCATCTGTTCCCAGGTAAATTCCGCCTGATTGTCCGTCTGGCTGACCGTCAGTTTTTCATCATCGAATACCAGACGCATCGGATCCTTGACTGCCGGGCGCTTCGCCTGTTTTTTCGCCTTGGTCCACAGCAAAAATGGCTGCCAGACCGTAAAGATCAGGGCGCAGATTACAAGCAGACAACGGTATGGAGTGGTTGTGCCGCTCCACCGGAAGATTAAAAGATACAGCGCCGCCAGCGTAAACAGCAGATTAAAGATTCCCATCAGTCCGGCGTTCGCGTGATACATGGAAAACGCCCAGAGATCTTTTTCCGTGACGGTTAAAGTGACATCCACAGTTTTTCCCGTCTGGACTGCTTCGTTTGTCATTCGCACTCACCGTTCCTTTCTATCAACAGTTTTATTTTTTGCAGCTGTAATATTCGGAATCATTCTGTTTTACAGCTTCATGGTCAATGCAATACGCTTCTTATTCAAGTCCACGCTTAAGACCTTCACCTCGACAATATCACCAACACTGACTGCCTCCAGCGGATGCTTGATATAGCGCTCCGTCATCTGGGAAATGTGCACCAGACCATCCTGATGAACGCCGATATCCACAAAGGCACCAAAGTCAATGACATTGCGCACGGTTCCCTTTAATACCATACCCGGCTTCAGGTCCTTCATTTCCAATACATCCGTGCGCAGGATCGGCTTTGGCATCTCCTCGCGCGGGTCTCTCGCCGGTTTTTCCAGTTCTTTTACAATATCCTTTAAGGTGATCTCACCCAGACCCAGCTCCTCTGCCAGCCCCTTGCAGCCACGCACCTTTCTGCCAAGCTCTTTCAGACCGCCAGATACAATATCTTCTGCCTGATAGCCCAGCTTCTGGAGCAACGCCTCAACCGCCTCGTAGCTTTCCGGATGTACGGAGGTCATGTCCAGAGGATTTGTGCCGCCGTTGATGCGCATGAAACCGGCGCACTGTTCAAATGCCTTCGGTCCCAGCTTTGCAACCTTTAACAGCTGCTTCCGGTTTGTGAATACGCCGTTTTCTTCGCGATAAGCTACAATGTTCTTTGCGATGGTTTTGGTCACACCGGAAATGTACTCCAGAAGAGATGCAGATGCGGTATTTAAATCCACACCAACCCGGTTTACACAGTCTTCCACAACGCCCTGCAGCGTTTCACTTAAGTTTTTCTGGTTCATATCGTGCTGGTACTGACCAACACCGATGGATTTTGGATCGATCTTAACCAGCTCTGCCAGCGGGTCCTGCAGTCTTCTTGCGATGGATGCCGCGCTTCGCTGTCCCACATCGAAGTTCGGGAACTCCTCCGTAGCAAGCTTGCTTGCCGAATATACGGATGCGCCTGCCTCATTGACGATCACATACTGCACCTGCTGCGGAATCTCTTTGATCAGGTCTACAATGATCATCTCAGACTCACGGGATGCAGTTCCGTTTCCCACCGAAATCAGGGAAATGTTATATTTTTTGATGAGATCCTTTACCACCTTCTTGGATTCCTCAACCTTATTCTGCGGTGCAGTCGGATAGATCACAGTTGTGTCCAGTACCTTTCCGGTCGCATCCACAACAGCGAGCTTACAGCCGGTACGGAATGCCGGGTCCCAGCCCAGTACCACACGGCCTGCTACCGGCGGCTGCATCAGAAGCTGCTTTAAGTTCTTTCCAAAGACCTTGATCGCGCCTGCCTCTGCATTCTCCGTCAGGAAACTGCGGATCTCACGCTCAATGGCCGGTGCGATCAGACGGCGGTAGCTGTCCTCTGCCACTTCCTTTAATACCGGGGTTGTATACGGGTTGTCCTGTGTGATCACCTGTTTTTCCAGATAACGCAGAATGGTTTCCTCCGGTGCATCGACCTTAACCGTCAGGACTTTTTCTTTCTCGCCGCGGTTTAAAGCCAGGACACGGTGTCCCGCACACTTTTTCACCGGCTCCTCGTACTGATAATACATCTCGTATACCGATTCCGCTTTTTCATCCTTGGCCTGGGAACGAATCATACCCTGCTCCATGGTAGCCTGACGAATGTAGGTACGGTAATCCGCCTGGTCGGAGATGCGCTCCGCAATGATATCCTTTGCGCCCGCCAGCGCATCGGCAGCCGTCGGCACTTCATTTTCTTCGGACACATAGTTTTCAGCAAGCTTCTCCACCGGCTCCTTCACCTGCTGAAGCAAGATCAGGTCTGCAAGCGGCTCCAGTCCACGTTCTTTCGCGATCATGGCACGGGTACGGCGTTTCGGGCGGTACGGACGGTACAGATCCTCGAGCGCTACCATGGTCATCGCATCCTGGATCTGTTTTTCCAGCTCCGGTGTCAGCTTTTCCTGATCGCGGATGGAAGAAAGAACCTGGTTCTTCTTTTCTTCCAGATTGCGCAGGTAACGCAGACGTTCATCCAGATTACGAAGCACCTCGTCGTTTAACGATCCGGTTGCCTCTTTCCGGTAGCGGGCAATGAAGGGAATGGTATTTCCCTCATCGATCAGCTGGACGGCTGCCTCCACCTGCTTATATCCGATCTGCAGTTCCTCCTGCAATGTTTTCAAAATATCCATCTAATGTAAAGCTCCTTTGTTTTCAAACTGTAGCAGCTGTTCACACAGGCTTTGCCTGAAAACCGCTGCAAACTGTACCCCTCATTATAATCGATAAGCGGATGGTTCGCAAGTTGTTCTGCCAGAACTGCATCATACTGGATTTCCAGTTCAGAAAATCCCTGCCTGTAAACAGTAACTACTCCGCAGCATCATACCGCAGCATCATAACACAATTCCACCTTGAGGCTTTGTTCTTTTCGTGTTATGATGGGGAATAGCTGTATTTTTATCTATACTTACGGAGGAATTTTACATGGAACAGAATACCGGAGCCAAGCGCCCCGCCCCTAATAGACTCGCCTTGGTCAGCCTTCTGCTGGGTATTTCCGGGATCTTAAGCTGGTTTTACCCACCACTGCAGATCATCTTTGGTGCTTCTGCTGCCTTGACTGCATGGCTCTCCCGGAGAGACCGCCGTTTTACCGGAGCCGGAATTGCAGGATTCGTCATCGGGATCTTCTGCATTTTCCTGAGTTTTTTTATCTTTTTCCAGTATATGCTGGTCTACAATGTCGCTCAAGACCCAGCCAACTCTGAACTCATCCGCCAGGTCTACCACCAGGCGCAGGAAATTCTAAACAGTGTAGCACCTGCGGCACAGTAAACCATATTTTTAACGTATGAGGACCGTGGAAGCTGCCTTTGGCAACTTCCACGGTCCATTCTTTTACGCCCAAATTATTATTTTTTAAAACTCTGCCCGGATTCTCTGGCAGATCTTCGCGGTCTTTTCCAGCGCTGCAGCACAGTCTGCATATGCTGCTTCACTCATCTCACCGGTCAGGAGTGCAAACTCGTCGCTTAAGCTGTCCAACTTTACGACTTCTGCATTTCCAAATGCAGCAGCGGCAGCTTTCTCGAGTTCTGCTCCAGTTCCCTCTACGCGTACAAAATAACGATGTACAGAGGTTTTCTGGTCTGCAATCGCGAGGCGCTCGCTGCTCCAGCCAAGCACTACATGATGGTCTGCGTTCTCGACTGCTTCCATAATGTCTGCGATGACTGCACTGGCAGTCGGCAGTTTGCCTGCACCACTACCATAGAACATCGCGGTTCCAAGCATATTTCCTTTTACCATGATTCCGTTGAATACATCATTCACAGCATACAGCGGATGGTCTTTTCCGATCATAACCGGTGCTACCCAGGCATGAACCTCTTCTCCGTCCATGCGGCTGGTTCCAAACAGCTTCACAGAGGTTCCAAGCTTGTCTGCATACTTGAAGTCCACATCGGTGATTTTGGTAATCCCTTCTGTGCTGATGTCCTCGTAGTTTACTTCTTTTCCTGTTGCCATCGCCGTGAGGATCGCGATCTTACGGCAGGTATCGTATCCTTCTACATCTGCTTCCGGGTTACGCTCTGCATAACCAAGCGCCTGAGCCTCTTTTAAGACTGTCTCAAAGGATGCACCCTCTTTGCCCATCTTGGTCAGGATATAGTTGGTAGTACCGTTTAAGATACCGGTGATCTCTACGATCTTCTCACCCTTTAAGCAGCGGTACAGCGGACGGATGATCGGGATGCCGCCGCCGACACTTGCCTCAAAGAAGAAATTTACATTCTTTTCTTTTGCAATGGCAAGAAGCTCGGTTCCGTATGCTGCCACCAGTGCCTTATTGGAAGTTACGACATGTTTGCCTGCTAAAAGACTTGCCTTAACAAACGGGTATGCCGGATTTAAGCCCCCCATGGTCTCTACTACCACACTGACTTCCGGATCCTGCTCGATCACCTGAAAATCATGCACGATCTTATCTTCTACCGGACTTCCCGGGAAATCTCTTAAATCCAGGACATATTTCAGTGCTACATCCTGTCCGCAGCCTTTTTTGATCTGATCCGCATTTTGATCTAAAATCTCTGTCACGCCGGAACCGATTGTGCCATATCCCATGATTGCTACCTGTACCATTGCTCCGTCCTCACTTTTCTTTTACTTATATTTTAAGACAGTTTCGCATTGCTGTCATCCTCTGCTTTCTGTCCAGCTATCGCTTTTGTGATTCCTGTTCACACGCTGCGCAAACAGCCGCTTTTATTCTCTCGCAAGAATCTTCACATAGTGAATGCCGTCCTGATCCTCGATCTCTTCCACCATCTTGGAAACATTGCCGGTATTGTCTTTTACCTCCACCGACAAGGTTAATGTCGCTACACCATTGACCGGAATACTCTGATGAATCGTCAGGATATTCGCTTTGTAAACTGCTACGATATGAAGCAGGTCCGAAAGCAGTCCCTGTTCATCGTCCATCTGCACCACAAAGGTTACCGTCTTGCCTTTGGTGTTATCATAAAACGGAAAAATGTCTTCTTTGTATTTGTAAAAAGAACTGCGGCTGATGCCTACCCGCTCTGTTGCCTCCTGCACGGTTAACACACGCTCGGACTCCAGAAGCTTCTTGGCCTCCACCACCTTCAGCAGCACCTCCGGTACCGCCTTCTGTTTTACCACAAAATATTTGCTTTTCTCTTCTGGCATAACAACTCCTCCTGCGCACTCTCCATGTTCGTCCACTATGAACATTTGTGCTCATGTGGAAGATATTAGCACAAAAAAAGGCAGAGTGCAAGCATTTTCTCGCATACACTCTGCTTTCCCGTTTTAATTGTTCCTGTTCACGCATGCGTGCCCTGCAACTGGATTTTCTGAACGGAAAATCCCTGCCTGTGAGCCTTAACGCTTAGTCGTCCGCAGATGCCTTACGGTCCGGGCATCCCAGGCTCAGCCAGCGCAGGTAGGCACTGATAAACGGGTCCAGCCCGCCATCCAGGACATTTGCCACGTTTCCGGTTTCTTCCCCGGTACGCAGATCCTTGACCATGGTGTATGGCTGAAGAACATAGGAACGGATCTGGTTGCCCCAGCCGATTTCTTTGACATCACCGCGGATATCAGAAAGCTTCTCTGCATTTTCCTGCTGCTTGAGCATATACAGCTTCGCCTTTAACATCTGCATGGCTTTGTCTTTATTCTGGAACTGGGAACGCTCATTCTGGCACTGTACCACGATTCCGGTCGGAATATGGGTGATACGGATAGCAGAAGAAGTCTTGTTGATGTGCTGTCCACCGGCACCACTGGAACGGTAGGTATCGATCCGCAGATCGTCCGGATTGATCTCAACATCCAGGTCCTCTTCAATATCCGGCATGACATCACAGGATACGAAAGAAGTCTGGCGCTTTCCTGCTGCATTGAACGGAGAAATGCGCACCAGACGGTGTACACCGCGTTCGGATTTCAGGTATCCAAACGCATTCTCGCCATTGATCTGGATGGTCACAGACTTAATGCCCGCTTCATCGCCGTCCAGATAATCCAGGACCTCGGTTTTATACCCCATCTTGTCTGCCCAGCGGCAGTACATCCGGTACAGCATACTGCACCAGTCACAGGACTCCGTTCCGCCTGCACCTGCATTCAGGCGCAGAATGGCATTGTATTTGTCGTATTCCCCTGACAGCAATGTCTCCATACGGAGTTTTTCCAGATTGCGCTGGAACTCATCCAACATTTCCTGGATCTCCGGGATCAGGGAAGGGTCCTCCTCCTCGTAGCCCATCTCGATCATCACCTGGATGTCTTCATACTGCTGTTCCAGACCACGGTAGAGCTCTACGGTATCCTTTAAGTTCTTCGCCTCCTGCACCAGCTTGGTGGCGCGGTCCGCGTCGTCCCAGAACCCCGGCTCCTCCATGGATTTATCTAATTCATCGATTCGTCTGACCTTGTTATCCAGGTCAAAGTGAATCCCTCACTTCCACTAATGGTTTTTCAAAGGTCGATAATGTGTACTTGAACTGATCTAATTCTACCATTGTGTCACCTTCTTTCATATTTATATTTTTTGCAATGACCGGCGCATTCCAAAAAGGAACATCCGCCGGTCATAACGGTTTTTATCTCATTTTCTGCTATCTCGGCATCAGATCACGGCCATGACACTGTTTGAACTTCTTGCCGCTTCCGCACGGGCACGGATCGTTCGGGTAGATTTTCTGTACCTGACGTACCTTCGGTGCACGCGGTGCAGAATCGTCACGGTTGGTTCCGGTTACCTTTGCTGCCGGCTCACGCTCGATTTTCTGCTCAACACGGATGTGGAACAGGATGCGGACGGTCTCCTCGGTGATGGCTGCAGTCATTGCCTCAAACATCTCGTAAGCACTCATCTTGTACTCAACAACCGGATCTCTCTGGCCGTAAGCCTGCAGACCGATACCCTGACGCAGCTGGTCCATATCGTCGATGTGGCTCATCCACTTATTGTCAATGACTTTCAGAAGGACTACGCGCTCCAGCTCACGGATCTGCTCTGCCTCCTGGAACTCAGCCTCTTTCGCCTCGTAAAGCTTGATCGCCTCTTCTTTCAGCATGTGCTTTAATTCATTCTTCTTGGTCACCGGATGATTCTCTGCGGTGATGGTCTCAAGCGGAATGATCGGAAGCAGAAGGCTGTTTAATTCATTCAAATCCCAGTCAGAGGATGCCTGGTCATCGGAGATGGACAGGTCTACGGAATTCTCGACAATGTCGGTGATCATCTTTAAGATCAGGTCACGCATGTTGTCGCCATCCAGAACCTTGCGGCGCTCTGCGTAGATGATCTCACGCTGCTCGTTGTTAACCTCATCATATTTTAAGAGATTCTCACGGATACCGTAGTTGTTGTTCTCGATCTTCATCTGTGCTTTCTCGATCGCGCTGGAAAGCATCTTGTGCTCGATCTGCTCACCCTCCGGAACGCCCAGAGCCTCAAACATAGCCATAAGACGCTCAGAACCGAACAGACGCATCAGATCGTCCTCAAGGGAAATATAGAAGCGGGACTCACCCGGGTCACCCTGACGTCCGGAACGGCCACGCAGCTGGTTGTCGATACGGCGGGATTCATGACGCTCGGTACCAATGACCTTTAAGCCGCCTGCTGCCTTTGCCTCATCATCCAGCTTGATATCGGTACCACGACCAGCCATGTTGGTCGCGATGGTAACGGCACCGTGAATACCTGCATCTGCCACGATCTCAGCCTCGAGTTCATGGAACTTCGCGTTCAGGACTTTATGCTGGATGCCGCGCTTGGTCAGCATCTTGCTGAGAAGTTCGGAAGTCTCGATGGTGATGGTACCAACCAGCACCGGCTGTCCCTTCTCGTGGGAAGCCACTACATCGTTGACAACTGCCTCAAATTTTTCTTTTTTCGTCTTGTATACAGCATCCTCATGGTCGATACGCGCAACTGGACGGTTGGTCGGGATTGCGATCGCATCCATGCCGTACGTATTACGGAACTCCTTCTCCTCGGTCAGCGCAGTACCGGTCATACCTGCTTTCTTGCGGAACTTATTGAAGAAGTTCTGGAAAGTGATGGTTGCCAGAGTCTTGCTCTCGCGGCGTACATTGACATGCTCCTTCGCCTCGATTGCCTGGTGCAGACCATCGGAATAACGGCGGCCCGGCATGATACGTCCGGTAAACTCATCGACAATGAGTACCTCGTCGTCTTTTACCACGTAATCCTTATCGCGGAACATCAAGTAATTCGCGCGCAGGGCAAGAATAATATTGTGCTGGATCTCCAGGTTTTCCGGATCTGCCAGGTTCTCAATATGGAAGAACTGCTCTACCTTCTTGACACCCTCTTCGGTTAAGTTTACAACTTTATCTTTTTCATTTACTACGAAATCACCAGTCTCCTCGATGTCCTCACCCATGATCGCGTTCATCTTGGTGAACTCGCCGGATGCCTCACCGCGTACCAGCTGGTGAGCAAGCACGTCGCAGACCTCGTAGAGCTTGGTGGACTTGCCGCTCTGACCGGAAATGATCAGCGGGGTTCTTGCTTCATCGATCAGGACAGAGTCCACCTCATCGATGATGGCATAGTCCAGATTTCTGAGTACCATCTGATCCTTGTAGATGGCCATGTTGTCACGCAGGTAATCAAATCCCAGCTCGTTGTTGGTAACGTAGGTGATGTCGCAGTTGTATGCAGCCTTACGTTCCTCAGAGGTCATCGGGTTTAATACCACGCCGACAGTCAGGCCCAGGAAACGGTGAACCTGTCCCATCCACTCTGCATCTCGCTTTGCCAGGTAGTCATTGACGGTTACGATGTGAACGCCCTTTCCTGCCAGTGCATTTAAGTATGCCGGAGAGGTGGAAACCAGAGTCTTACCTTCACCGGTTCTCATCTCAGCGATACGACCCTGATGCAGCACGATACCACCAATGAGCTGCACCGGATAATGCTCCATGTTCAGCACACGCTTTGCAGCCTCACGTACCGTAGCGAATGCCTCCGGAAGAATATCGTCCAGGGTCTCACCGTTTGCCAGGCGCTCCTTGAAGATACGGGTATTGTCGCGCAGTTCCTCATCGGTCTTTGCCTGCATGGTCGGGCGCAGTGCCTCAATCTTGTCCACGATCGGATAGATCATCTTCAGTTCCCGCTCACTGTGGGTACCAAATACTTTTTCTATGAGATTCATATAATTCTTTCTCCTAAACTTTCTTTGTTTCGTCTGTCTCGTTCCTATTATTATAGTCAATCTTTGATATTGTACCACCTTCCCCTGATTTATTCAAGTTTTCCCCTTCTTGTTCACAAAAAATTTACCTTCTGCTTACTTTTTCTTTCGGAATCCTCATAAAATCACCTGGATTGACCTGCTGCGGCGAATCCGGGTCCTGTAAAATTATGGTAAACTTGTCAGGTTGCACAAAAAACATGTTCGATTCACAACTTATCCACTTTATCCACAATATCCACGAAAAATGCATCCACATCTCATTTCCTTGATTTTCAGCCAAAAATGAGTTATGCACCAAGTTATCCACATTATCCACAAAGTTTTCCCACATTTTTCTGTTCTTTTCTGACGGAAAAAAATAGGTTTTTCTTTGTTCATATCTCATAAATCCACTGTTTAAGCCAAAAAATAAAGGAAAACCTCTTGACTTTTCTACATTTCCAAAGGTAGGAATGCAATTTATATTTTGTGGATAAAGTATTCGTTTTTATATTTCATTCGCAATAATTGTCTCAACAATTTCCCGTTTTTAGTTGAATTTTTCGGTTTTATATGTTATACTTAGGACATCTCAAAAGAAGGAGCTGATGACTTATGCGTTATACCATTACAGGCAGAAATATTGATGTGACTCCGGGGCTTCGCGCCGCCATTGAGGAAAAGATTGGAAAACTGGAACGTTACTTCCTTCCGGATACCGAAATCATCGTAACGCTCAGTGTACAGAAAGACAAACAGAAAATCGAAGTTACCATCCCGGTGAAGGGAAATATCATCCGTGCGGAAGAATCCAGCAACGATATGTACGTGTCCATTGATTTGGTAGAGGAAATCATTGAACGCCAGCTTCGCAAATACAAAAACAAACTGATCGACAAAAAACAGTCCGCACAGGCATTCTCAGATCTGTTCATCAGCGAAGAGAGCGAGCCGGATGACGAGATCCAGATCGTGAAAACCAAACGTTTCGCCATGAAACCGATGGATCCGGAAGAGGCTTGTGTCCAGATGGAACTGTTAGGCCATAACTTCTATGTATTCTTAAACGCAGAGACCGAGGAAGTCAATGTTGTTTACAAGAGAAAAGGTCAGACCTACGGACTGATCGAGCCGGAATTCTAAAAGCCAGCAATCATCCTTTCATACAAGGCAGCAAAAAAGGAAACGCACCCAAAACTGAGTGCGTTTCCTTTTTTATTGCCTGTAATGTAATTTTTCATAAAGCCAGACGGCGGATGCAGGCTGCAGTTCTGCTGCCAATCGTCAACGATTGTTTTTGCAATGTATAAACAAGACTGTCAGATCAATTTTCCAAGCCAGGAAAACCGCTCCCGTCCGGAAAGCACCGAAACGATCCAGGCGAACAGGATCATCGGTACCAAGACACATAGTGCAATATTTTTCTCAGTGAGCGGAAGCGGATTCCACTTCACGGTCCAGGAGAAAAAGTAAAAGAAATAGAAATGGGAAAAATAGACCCATTCGCTCATTTTTCGCAGAGTCACAAAGAACCTGGAATATCCACCCTCTGCTCTCATAAAAAGCTCCGTCAAAAAGAAAGCGGCCGGGGCTGCACTAAATACCATGTTCGTATTAAAGCAGGTGGAAACCTCTTTGTACATCAGTGCCAGAGACACCAGGCTTCCGGCAAGCGCCAGAAGAAGCGGCATCCGCCATGTTTTCCGGGAAAACCAGAGTCCCAGAGCCAGATAAAAGCTTCCGTAAAACAGACCATTTCGCATGGTCACAAACTTCGGCGCATACCACCAGACAAACTCCTGGATCTTCATGGGTGCCTGCTGGGTAAAATACCAGTTGTCACAGATGCAGCCGAACACAAACAGCGATCCGGTCAGAATCAGAAGCATCCAGATCTTTAAGCCCACACGGTAACCGGTCCACACGATCAGGCAGGCCAGCGCAAGCGCCGGCAGATACCAGAGCTGGGCAATGGTGCTGGAGACAAAAAAGGAATGGATGTAGGCTTTCACTGTCTCTGCGATCGTTGCCGTGCCATGGTACCAGTTATAAATATCGATGGGCCAGTAGATGGCACACCAGATCAGATACAGCTTTACAATGCGCCAGACGTAACGCCAGACAACCGACCATCCACCCGTTTTATTTCCACCACCGTATGAATATCCGGCATCCGCATCTTTGCATCTTCTGGGATCCGGAATTTTCCGGAATAGCAGAAAGCCTGCAATGATAAAAAAGATGGGCACTGCCAGGTTCGAAAGCCAGCTGCCGATCACCAGACGCCAGCGGCTTTCTGCAGGATAAAAGACCTGGATCATATGACGCGCCGCCACCAGGAGTGCCATAACAAATTTCAGCAGATCCAGGCCACAGTATTGTTTTTTTTCTTTCATACATGCACCTTTTAATCCAGGAAGGTAACAGCCTTACATGGAGTTCGGTAATTGTACTTCGTAATGGTGATACCCGTTGTCGGATTGCTGGAATGGATGATCTGTCCATTGCCTATGTAGATTGCCACATGGTTGATGTAACTTCCGCTGGCGTAGAATAAAAGGTCACCCGGCTGGATCGCAGACAGGGAAATTTCTTTTCCTTTTGCTGCCTGGTCTCTGGAACTTCGTCCTGTTGTAATGCCAAAGTGCGCAAATACCTCCTGGGTAAATCCGGAACAGTCTGCACCATTGGTCAGGCTGGTTCCACCATATACATACGGGTTTCCTAAGAACTGCTTCGCATATGCCACGATTGCGGTTCTGGTCGCGGATACTACGGCTGCCGAGCTGCCCGGTCCTGCCACCGGAGAGGACTGGGTCGTCGTGGACGGTCCGGAGGAACTGGTCTGGCTGGAACCATTCGGGGCAGAACTGTTCTGCGCAGAGCCAGTCTGGGACGGACTCTTCTGAGATGGAGCTGAAGTTACCGTCTGATTGCCTGCACTGCTCTGGGAAGAACCGCTCTGCCCTGCAGACGGACTCTGTGTCTGACTCTGATCTTTCGATGTGTTTGCAGTCGGCGCGTTGGTCATGGCTGAATCATCGCTCTGTTCCGGATTTGCAGAAATGATCACATCTTTATTTTCTTCGACTTTGATCACCTGCTCCAGATTTGCAAGTGCCGTTTGGGCATCGCGCTTTCTCTGCGCTTCCTCTTCCAGCTTCGCCCGCTCCTCTTCCAGGGACACCGCCTGGTCAAACTCGACCTCAACCTTGCAGTATGACTTTGCGATATAACCAATCAGGTCTGCATCGACCTCAACCTTATAAAAATCACCTTCATCGCCCTGGACAACATAACGGGAACCGCTGGAGATCATGGTCAGGACATTACTCGTCAGATTTGGCTCCTCGCGCAAACGCAGGTTATCTACGCTGACGGTCACAAACTCCCGGCCGATTGACTGAGCCAGTGTCTCTGCCTCCTGACCGGTAATAAAATACTCCGATTTGATGAAGCCATTTACCGTTCCGGACTGGATCCGGTACCAGCTTCCGCCCTCTCCTTCTACTGTTTCCAGAATGGTTGCGGCACAGTTATTATAGATCTTGCCGACGATCTTGCTGTTCGTCGTAGCCTGTTCCCGGATATTCACATAATCGGTAACCTGGGATACCGCAATATTTTCATAGTCTGCCGGTGCAGCCACTAACATTGCCTCATGAGGAGACTTTGCCGCATCTGCATAAGCAGAAAACGGACATGCTGCCGCTGCGCAAAGGCAGGATACTGCCAGTACTTTCTTCCATTTTTTCATGCGTCTTCGCCTTTCTTATTTCTGTTTCTATTCACATGCACTTGCCCGGCAATGGGATTTTGCCGATGCTTCGCACTCCAAATCGGCAAAATCTGCTGTCAGAACTGTATCACACGGGATTTTTAGTTGCACGCAACACGTTTCCGTAATCTGCCATTCAGTATAACATATCCCTTCTGAAAGTTACAGAGTGTTCGCAAAATTGTAATTTATTTGTAAAATGTAGCTTGCTGTTCGCGCAAAGCGTAAATAGCAACAAATGTAAGGAGTTTTATGATAGAATATGTTTAGAAAACAAGAAACCATGATATGACAAAAGGAGTGATCGTATGGCAAAGAAAGTTGTTCTCGTAACCGGCGCTTCCCGCGGAATCGGAAAAGCCATTGCCGTAAAATTTGCAAAAAAAGGCTATAACGTGATCATCAACTGCGCCCACCGGGAGCAGGAATTGATGCAGACCAAAAAAGAAATTGAGCGTTATCAGGTAACCTGCGCTGCATTTTTAGGGGATATGGGCGATATGGCGGTCTGTGAGCAGCTGTTTTCCATGATCCGCAAACAGTTTGGCAGTCTGGATGTCTTAGTCAACAATGCCGGTATCGATTATATTGGTCTTTTGCAGGATATGACTTCTGAGGAGTGGGACCGCATCCTGCGTACCAACCTGACCTCCGTATTTAACTGCAGCAAGCTGGCCATTCCGCTGATGCTTGCCGCCGGTCACGGAAAGATCATCAACATTTCCTCCGTATGGGGCTGCGTAGGCGCTTCCTGTGAAGTCGCATACTCTGCCACAAAGGGCGGCATCAATGCCTTCACCCAGGCACTGGCCAAAGAACTTGCTCCAAGCAATATCCAGGTCAACGCCGTTGCCTGCGGTGCCATTGACACGGAAATGAATCAGTGGATGGAGGAAGATGAGCTGATCGGGCTGGTTGAGGAAATCCCATCCGGTCGTCTCGGACGTGCGGAGGAAGTCGCTGATTTCGTTTATCATCTCGGCTACAAAGGCTCTTACTTAACCGGTCAGATCATAAAACTGGATGGAGGCTGGATCTGATCTTCCTGTTTTGCCATGCCCGCTGTCCTTTTCCGGCCGCGGGCAGACAGATTCCCATTCGATAAAGGAGAACACCATGGAGTTCAAACAACTGCAATCCTTCGTGGCTGTTGTCGATTACGGCAGCTTCACGAAAGCTTCGGAAAAGCTCTTTATCTCCCAGCCTACCATCAGTACCCATATCCGTATGCTGGAAGAAGAGTTTCAATCCTGTCTTCTGGTGCGCACAACCAAAAGCATCGAATTGACACCGCGCGGGCAGGAATTTTATGAATGTGCCATCAGCATTCTGAGTCTCAAAAACAATCTGCTGGAAAGTTGGAACAATGAGACCAAAAATACGATCCATCTCGGCGCTTCCACCATTCCATCCACCTATCTGCTGCCAGAGCTTTTGCCCGCCTACAAAAAACTGCATCCGGAGACATATTTTAACATTTATCAGAGTGACAGCCAGGGGATCCTGGAAAAGATTCTGGAAGGTCGTTTTAATCTGGGGCTGGTCGGCATGACCTGCGAAGATGAACGATTTTGTTTTAAACCATTTTACCACGATCAGATGGTGCTGATTACTCCAAAAACATCTTATTTTGCGCAATTTCAGACGAAACCGATTCCGCTCGATATCATTTTGAAATCAGAACCGGTCATTTTGCGTGAAGAAGGAAGCGGCCGCCTGCAGCCCCGGTTCTGATCAAAAGCTTTTCGTTTTTGATCTTCCCGTGGTCACAGACAGCCGCAGCCTGTATCTGGTCTATCACAAAAGTTTTGTCTTAAAACCTTATATCCATGCGTTTATGGAATTTGTGCTGCAGTTTTACCAGAAGCAGGAACCCTCAAACCGATAAGGAAGCTCCATCAGAACTTCCGGATCGTATCCTCTTCGTCGCCCAGATCTTCAATCTTACGGATCACTGCAAAATAGCTGAAACCATTGTCCGTTGTGATCTCTACCCGGTCGCCTACTTTATGACGCAGGATTGCCTTTCCGAGCGGAGACTCAATGCTGACCATGTTGTGCATGGAATTTCCACGAATGCTGGTCACCAGCTTATAGGTCTCCTCCTCGTCATCGTCTTCCATATAAAGCGTGACGGCCTTGTTCAGTCCGACTTCATCGGCCTTGGAAGCATCCGAGATCACAATGGCATTCTTCAGCATATTCTCCAGATAACGGATCCGGCTCTCGTTCTGATTTTTGTCTTTTTTGGCTGCATGATACTCAAAGTTTTCACTTAGATCCCCATGCGCCCTGGCTTCTTTTACTGCCTCCAGGCATTTCGGACGGATGACAAGCTTCCGTTCTTCAATCTCTGCCTGAATCTTTTCCACATCGGATTTCGTCAGTTTTTCTCTCATACTCACTCTCTCTTTTCGCGTTTTATGCAGTCATCAGCTTTACAAGCAATTCTACCATTTTCTCCATAGCCTGAATGGAAATAAACTCATATTTTCCATGATAATTTGCTCCGCCTGTGCACAGATTCGGACATGGGAGTCCCTTGTAAGAAAGACGCGCGCCATCGGTACCTCCGCGGATTGGAAGGGTCACCGGCTCTACATCCAGTTCTTTCATCAGCTGGCGCACCCGGTCGATCAGATGCATATGTGGCTTAATCTTTTCTTTCATATTGAAATAGGAATCCTTAATTTCAATGTCCACGGTACCGGCTCCATATTTCTGGTTCAGGAACACTGCGATCTGACGCATCTGCTCTTTTTTCTTTTCAAATTTTTCCATATCATGGTCGCGGATCAGGTACTTCATCACAGAAGTCTCCACATCACCCTGGAAATGATCCAGATGGAAAAATCCCTCATAGCCTTCGGTATACATCGGATTTTCGAAAGTCGGCAGCATCTGCTGGTATTCCATTCCAATCAGCATGGAATTCACCATACCCTTTTTGGCATCTCCGGTATGCATGCTGCATCCATGAATCGTCACTACCGCAGAAGCCGCATTGAAGTTTTCATATTCCACCTCACCGAGCTCACCGCCGTCTACTGTATAGGCAAACTGCGCTCCAAAGCCGGAAACATCAAATTTGTCTGCGCCGCAGCCAATCTCCTCGTCCGGGGTAAATGCAATGCAGATCTTTCCATGTGGAATTTCCTTATGAGAAAGCAGGTAATCTGCTGCCGTCATGATCTCTGCCACACCCGCCTTATCGTCTGCTCCCAGAAGTGTCGTTCCATCGGTCGTGATCAGATCCTGTCCCTGATAACGTGCCAAAAATGGAAATTCCGAAAGGCGCATAAAAATCTGTTTTTCCTGGTTCAGGCAGATGTCTTTTCCATCGTAATTTTTTACGAACTGTGGTTTTACATTGGCTCCGGTCAGAGCCGGTGCGGTATCCATATGGGCAATAAAACCGAGGGACGGAATCTTTTCAGCCTGTCCGGCAGGAACATTTGCCGGAATTTCCGCGTAAATATAACCATACTCACTGAGACGCACACGCTCGGCACCCATTTCTTCCAGTTCCTGTTTGAGACATTTGGCTAGCTCCCACTGTTTCTCTGTACTTGGCATCTTGCCAGTGTCCTCTTTTGACTGGGTATCGAAGGATACATAATTCAAAAAACGTTCGGTTACCTGTGACATAATGAATACTCCTTTTTCTGATAAATCCTTTATTTTTTAATCCCGCTGAATCTGATTATAGCACAAAAAGACTGCCCCTGCAAAAGAATCACAAGGACAGCCTTTTTCATAATCTTCCACTGAGAAAGTTCCTGTTCGCCGGTATCTCAGCCAATTCCCCCGAGCAGCGCACCGGCAACCAGAGCCACAAAAGCCGCCGGAACCAGCACATACTTGCCGAGCAGGACAAATGTTTTGCCAATTTCCTTTTTGGCACCGCGGTTTACAGCCTCCAGGGCAAAGTCCGTTCCGGCAACCCAGAAGAACATAATTCCGGCAAGCATCGCCCCAAGCGGGCAGATGTAGATCGACACCACATCCATCCACCCGGAGACAATTCCCTGAATAAACAGTGCAACACTGCAGCCTGCTGCCGCGATCACGGCTACTGCAGCCGGTCGTTTGAGCCCGCAGCGCTCCTGCAGGGTCTCCACCGGTGCCTCATAGAGGTTTACCAGAGAACTCATTCCGGCAAACAGCACGCAGACATAAAAGATCATTCCGCAGATTTTTCCACCCGGCATTCCATTGAACACGTTCAGCAGATAAATAAACATCAGTCCCGGACCTCCGGAAGAAAGTTCTGCGCCGCCTGCTGCCATGCCCGGAATAATCACAAAAGCAGCCAAAAGTGCAGCAAGTGTATCAAAAAATGCTACATTTTTTGCAGATGCAGCAATATCCTCAGAATCGCTTAAGTAAGAACCATAGATCACGGTTCCGTTTCCTGCAATGGACAGTGAGAAAAATGCCTGTCCAAATGCATAGATCCAGAGGCGTATATCCTTCAGTCCCTCCGGATTGATGGTAAAAATATAATGATAGCCTTTTTCTGAGCCTGGAAGTGTAAAGATATAAACACCAAGTCCCAGAAATAGAATAAATAACAGCGGCATCATGATCTTGTTTGCCTTCTCAATTCCGCCCGCAATTCCAAATGCCATGATCACTGCAGTGACAATCACTGTGATGACCAGCCAGTTATTATTGCCAAATCCCGTCGCCGTACCGTCAAACAATCCACCGATCGCTCCCATATCCTGTCCCAGGGCATAAAGGTTTCCCGTCAATGCAAGGAACGCGTACTTAAAGATCCATCCCACTACTACCGTATAGCCGATAGCAAGCGCCATGGACCCCAGTACCGGGATCACACCGATCAGCTCTCCGATCCGTTTCTTTCCGGTCCGTAATTCCGTACACATGCCAAACGCCTTGATCGGTCCGCTCTTTGCGGCACGTCCCAGTGCCATCTCCTCGATCACGCCTGTGGAGGCGATCAGCACAACAAACAACAGATACGGAAGCAGAAATGTCATTCCACCCCAATCAGAAACAATATATGGGAAACGCCAGATATTCCCCATACCAACTGCCGAACCGATGCAAGCAAGCACAAAACCGGTGCGGCTTTTAAAGCCATCCCTTTCTTTTGCCATGAAATAAATTCCTTTCCAACACATTACTTTTATTTTGATTGCTTCCCACGCCTTCAATCTGTATGAAAACCCCAAGAAGAAAATACAACAATAAAAAAGTCCGGAAAACCAAAGTTTCTCGAACTTTTCTACATCGTTTCTTTTATTATACTTAACTTTTTCGCAAATATCTATAGAATTTTTCATTCTCTGGGAATTCTTTATCTAATTGCTTGGTTTTTGCAAGTGTAAATTACTCTTTAGGTATTTTTATTATGCAAGAAACAAATTACTGCATAAACTGTATGAAAACTAACACAACTGGTATTGTTAGTGCAGATAACACCGTGGAAGTAAAAATAGCTTTTGCGGCAAGACGAATATTTCTCGAAAAGATATATCAGCCAACGTTGAACCTGTAACCATCATTGCGAGCGGTGTTGTAATCTTTCCGACGTTTGCTACAATCTTACTTAGCGTGCTATTTACCGAAATATGGAATACTACAGCCAATGATAAATCCTATGACGCAACCCATGATAACTTAGAGGGTGACACTCACCAAGTTAGCCACCAAGATTCTACGCCGTCAGCAGTTATATTGCGCCTAATGCTTTTTAGATTTTCTTCGCAATCGTAGACAGCTCCGAAATAATACTAAGAAGATCATTTTTGGCAAGCTCCGTGCGGCAGAATTGGAGCGTGAAAATACGTAGCTACGTCGGAAAGTCCACAGCTATGAGGATGTAATTCAGCGTAATAAAAGGAATTTGAGATTGAAAAGGGACGCTTCTCTTTCCGACTGACCGCCCCATACAGAGAGGAACGCCGCAGGGCGGCAAGCGAAGCGGCAAAAAACGAATAAAAGGGTTTTAGGGCTTCGTTGATTGTTGCGTTGGCAACCCCACCACAATGGTAGTGCCCTTCTCCGAACTTTTCTCCACCCAAACGGAGCCGCCGTGGAGATCGGCGATCTCCCATACCAGTGAGAGCCCCAGTCCTGCGCCACCGTATTCCCGGCTGCGAGACTTGTCCACCCGGAAGAAGGGCTGGAAGATGCTGCGCTGATACACCTCCGGAATGCCGCAGCCGGTGTCGGAGACGCGGAGCAAGAGCTTTTCCAACTCCTGAGTGACAGAAACCCGTACCGAGCCGCCCGGCCGGTTGTACTTGACAGCATTCTCCGTCAGGTTGAAGATCAGCCGGTAGATCAGTGCATCGCTGCCGGTCATAATGCCGTCGCCCTCCGCCGTCAGCGTGACGCCGCGCTTATCTGAGAGCGGCGCAAGATCTGTGAAGATCTCCTCGATCATGGGAGCGAGCTGGATCCGCTCGTTCCGCGCCACCTGCCGCAGATTGCTCATCTCCAGCAGTGTCCTGGTCATCTGTATCAGCCGTTCCGTCTGCTCACGCAAAAGCGTAAGGAACTCCGCCGTCTCCGGTCGCACGTCAGGATGCTCCGCGGAAAACAGCTCCAACTGCGCCTGCATTAGTGCCAGTGGCGTGCGCAGCTCGTGGGCGGCGTTGCCGGTGAACTGCCGCTGGGCGGAAAAGGCGTTGTTCAGCCGCTCCAGCATCTGGTTGAACGAGCGGCTCAGCTGCCGGAACTCCGAAATAGCGTCTTCATCGATCCTCATATCGGCAAGATTGTTCAGCTGCACCTGCTCCACCTGCGAGGTAAAGCTGCGCAGGGGCTTGAGAGCGCGTCCGCTGACGAAATAGGCGAGGATGCCGCTGAGCAGCGTTACCGCCGCCGTGATGTACCAGTTGGTGGTGCGGAAGCGCCCCTGCACCCCATCGACGACGATGATCAACTCCTCGTTGGGCGCTATGAGCTGCGGGTCAAAGCTCGCCGCTCCGCCATCATTCAGGATCACCGTGCCGCCGCCTTGTAAACTGTCCGCAATGGTGTCCATATAGTACACACCGGAGGAGCACAGCAGCAAATTCATGGCCACGCAGGTGATACCGATGAGCAGAACGGACATCAGCGTGATGCGCCACTGCAGGGAAAACCGCTTCATTCCTCCTCGCCTCCCATCAGATAGCCCTCGCCGATGCGGTTGCGGATGGGGTCATAGCCCAGCACGGCGCGGAGCTTTTTGCGCAGGGCGGAGATGTGGACGCGAATGGAATTGCTGAAGCTGTCCACGCTATTGTCCCAAACGTGATCCATCAGCTCCTCCTGACTTACTGGCCTTCCTTGATGCACCATCAGGTATTCCAGGATTCCCGTTTCCTTCCGGGTGAGCGTCAGCGTCTGCCCGTTGACGGTGGCGGTACGGGAGCGGGTGTCAAAGGTCAGGTCTCCGCAGCTTAGCAGCACATCCTGCTGGGTGAACTGCCGCAATGTCAGGCTGCGGATGCGGGCCTCCAGCTCCGCCAAGTGGAAGGGCTTCGCCAGATAGTCGTTCGCCCCGGCATCCAGCCCCTGCACCTTGTCCTCCACTTCGCTGCGGGCGGAGAGGATCAGCACCCGCGTCTCCCGGTCGGTCTGCCGCAGGGTGCGCAGCACCGTCATGCCGTCCTTTTTCGGCAGATTCAGATCAAGAAGCACCAGATCGTATCGTTCCACGCCCAGAAGCGCCAGCGCCTTTTCGCCGTCATAGCAGTAGTCCACGCTGTAGGCCAGCCGCCGCAGGCTGCGAACGATAGTCTCGCACAGGGCGCGTTCATCTTCAATTACTAAAAGGTGCATGAGAGTCCTCCTTTTTATTTCTTCATTTTTGTGTTGCTTTCATTATAGCAAAAACAGATAAGGTTTGCGTTAAGTTTTCGTTCTTAACAGAGACTTTAACTCTCCCGCGCTATGATGGGGGCAGAAAATCGGAAAGGGTGATGAAAAATGAGCTGCAAGAAAAAGGCCGCAGCGCAGGTCGTGCTGCTGATGGCCGGAGCCGCCATGCTGTGCTTCGGTGTCTGGCGGGGCGAGGCGGCGACAGTGCTGAGCAAAGCAATCAAATTATGTCTGGAGTGTGTGGGCATTGGGTAAAAAGTTTTCAGGCGTTTCACAGACCATGTCCCGCTTCCGGGGCTGGATTCAGGCGGGGGCGACGCTGCTGACCAACCTGCATCTGCCGAACTTTCTCAAGGGCGGACTGTATCAGGGGGCGGGGAAGACCGTCTGCGTGCCGGGACTGAACTGCTACTCCTGTCCGGCGGCGTCCGGGGCCTGCCCCATTGGGGCGTTTCAGGCAGTGGTGGGGTCTTCCAAGTTCAGCTTCTCCTACTATATCACAGGCTTTCTCATTTTGCTGGGAGTCCTGCTGGGACGCTTTATCTGCGGCTTTCTATGCCCCTTCGGCTGGTTTCAGGAGCTGCTGCA
Source organism: Clostridium sp. OM02-18AC (assembly GCF_003481825.1). Lineage (GTDB taxonomy): Bacteria > Bacillota > Clostridia > Lachnospirales > Lachnospiraceae > Brotaphodocola. Next base: position 38,703 of record NZ_QULW01000027.1, read on the forward strand.
CAAAATCCCCACGAAGAAGCTTTCCACAAAAAGGCTGAAGCCGCTGACATACCTGAAATACGCTGTCCTGCTGGTGATGGTTTTCCTGCTACCAGTGTTCCTTGTGAACGATGTTGGCATGGGAGACCCGTTCTTCTGCAAATACCTCTGCCCCCAAGGCGTACTGGAGGGAGCCATCCCGCTGTCCCTTGCCAATTCCGGCATCCGGGCGGCGCTGGGCAAGCTGTTTACATGGAAATTCAGCATCCTGCTGTCGGTGATCGCGCTGAGCGTGCTGTTCTACCGACCGTTCTGCAAGTGGCTTTGCCCGCTTGGCGCGTTCTATGCGCTGTTCAACCGGGTGTCCCTCTTCCAGATGAAGGTGGACAAGAGTAAGTGCGTCTCCTGTGGGAAATGTGCCAGAGCCTGCAAGATGGATGTGGATGTGACGAAAACGCCCAACCATACCGAGTGCATCCGCTGCGGAATGTGCATCCGCGCCTGTCCAACGAACGCCGTGTGCTTCCGCTACGGCTTCGGCAACGGGAAAGAAACAACAAAGAAAACAACGATGGAGGAATCAAAATGAACAGGAAGAGAATTTTTGCACTGGCTTTTGCCGTGCTGATGGTGCTGGCCTTGGCGGCCTGCGGTACGAAGAACAATGACAAGATGGGCGACATGAGCGGCAACGGCTCCGCCATGACTGGCGAGCCGAAAAACGCCGAGGAGGCGCTCGCCCTGCACAAGGAGCTGCTAGAGCAGGAGAACGCGATCCTGTCGGAAAATACCGAGCTGTGGGAAAATGTCTTTATGGAGGCTGAGAAGGGCATGGCCATGATCGAGGACGGGAAAAACTACGGCGACTTCCTGCTGGATACCGTCGAGGCCGCTAAAGAGCAGTTCACCAACAAGGAGTATGAGTGGCTGAAGGAGTCAGCCACGGAGATCAGCAATATTGAAAACAGGCTGACCGAGTTGGAAGAGAAGTATCCCGAGATCATGCAGAAATCCATGGACGGCGATATGAACATGCCCGCAGGCAGCGACACGAGCAACTCTCCCGACGACGGCAGTATGCAGAAGTTCCCCGCCTTTGAAGGGAAAGATCTGGACGGCAACACGGTGAAGAGCGACGAGCTGTTCTCCGCCAACGCCGTCACCGTAGTGAATTTCTGGTTCACCACCTGCAATCCCTGCGTGGGTGAGCTTGGCGAGCTGGACGCGCTGAACAAGGAACTGGCGAACAAGGGCGGCGCGCTCATCGGCATCAACTCCTTTACGCTCGACGGCGACGAGAAGGCCATCGCCGAGGCGAAGGAGGTGCTTGCCAAGAAGGGCGCGACCTATCAAAACATCTATTTCGGCTCCGGCGGCGATGCCGGTAAGTTTGTGGAGAATGTCTTCGCCTATCCCACCACCTATGTGGTCGACCGCAGCGGCAATATCGTGGGTGAGCCCATCGTAGGCGCTGTTACCGGCAAGACGCAGGCTGAGGCGCTGCAAGCCCAGATCGACAAGGCGCTCGCCGCCGATATGGGCTGACCTGAGATTTAAAAAGTGCCTGCTGCGCGCCATTGCATTGCCCTCGGCGGGCAAGGGGCGGAGTGAGCTCTGATTCCCCTGAAAGGAGGAAACGCGATGTATCGAAGTGTATTGGCCCTGCTTTTCGCCGCAGTGCTGCTGGGCGGCTGCGCCGCCGGGAAGCAGACTGTGCCGAAGGAAAAGAGCGGACAGGAAACAAACATGGACGGAGCGGCTTTTGACCGGTCCGACGAGGAGGTCACCTATATGGATACCACAGACAATGTCATCTATCTGGCGGGCGGCTGCTTCTGGGGCATGGAACAGCTGATGCAGTCCATCCCCGGCGTCATCGATGCCGAGAGCGGCTATGCCAACGGCACCTGCGAGGCGGACGCCGATTACAAGACCGTCTGCCAAGGGAACACCGGCTTCCGGGAGGCCGTGCGGGTGGAGTATGACCCCGGGCAGGTGAGTCTCGACGCCCTGCTGCTGGCCTACTTCTATGTGATCGATCCCACGGTGGAGAACCGACAGGGCAACGACCGGGGCAGCCAGTATCAGACCGGTGTCTATTACACCAACGAAAGCGCGAAGGAAACGGTGGAGCGCATCGCGGAGATCGAGCGGGGACGCAGTGAAAAGTTCTTCGTGGAGATAGGTCCACTCAAGAACTATTATCCTGCCGAGGAGTACCACCAGAACTACCTCGAAAAGAACCCGAACGGCTACTGCCACATCCCGCGCGCGGAGATGGAGCTGTTTTCCCGGCTGCGCATCGATCCGGGCGACTATCAGAAGCCCGCGGCGGAATCCATCCGGGACAAGCTGACGGCGGAGCAGTACCGTGTTACGCAGGAGAGCGGCACGGAGCGCGCTTTCACAGGCGAGTTCTGGGATAAGTTTGAAAAGGGCATCTATGTGGATGTCGTCACCGGCGAGCCGCTCTTTTCCTCCACGGATAAGTACGAGAGCGGCTGCGGCTGGCCGGCTTTCACAAAGCCCATTGAAGAGCCTGCCGTGGTGGAACTGGAGGACCTGAGCCACGGCATGCGCCGTACAGAGGTCAGAAGCCGTGCCGGAGATTCTCACCTTGGTCATGTGTTCACCGGCGATCCGGAGTCCCCCAATGGCGTGCGCTACTGCATCAACAGTGCGGCCCTGCGCTTTGTGCCTTACGCAAAGATGAAAGCAGAGGGTTACGGATATCTTCTGTATCTGTTCGAGGAATGAGTTCGCATAATACAATGATATAATAAGCAGCGGTCCAATCATTATGAACCGGGCCGCTGTCGTTTATGCTCATGTCGGTTTATTCAAACAGGACGTTCAGCTTGCTGTTCAGAATCAGATCGGCATAAGCAAGCGGGTCGTTGTAGATCAGATAATCCAGCTCTGACCACTGGAAGCGGTTATCGGCAACTTCGTTTTCAACGGCGGTGAAGTCAATGGAAATCCGGCTTCCATCGTCAAAAACCAGTTCTACGCTGGCTGTGTCGATGTTGAATTGACAGAAAATAAGTTTACTCATAGTCATATCTCCACGATGTTTTTTAGGATAACAAGCGGGAATCCTCGGTTATTCAATTGCCGAGATGAAAGCGTCTGAA
>NZ_QULW01000028.1 GCF_003481825.1 Clostridium sp. OM02-18AC
ACTACGGAGCTATGCTTCGTAATCAGATGCTCGGTAATTCAATTGCCGATGTAGTTCACCGGCAAAATGTAATGTGCATATAGACGGTCATTATCTGCATATAAAAAGATAAAATATATGCAGATAATAGCTGTTTTTCTGCATATAAAAGGATAAAATATATGCAGATAATGGCTGCTTTTCTGCATATAAAATGATATAATCATATGCAGAAAGAGGTGGAATATGAGAATATTTGATTATTCGTTTTTGAATAATGGTTTATTGCCATCAAATTTACTGAACCTGACCATGAATATTGCAGAACTAAAAACGATGGCAGGTATACGCAAGGCAGAGTATGCACAGATATTTACAGAATTAGAGGCAGTGGCAAAGGTACAGTCAATTAAAAGTTCCAATGAGATAGAAGGGATTGTTACCAGCGATGAACGTATTGCAGAAATTGTGAATCAGAACAGTGCCCCTTTAAATCACAACGAAGCGGAGATTGCCGGATACCGCGATGCCTTAAGTGAAATCCATCTGGGACATGAATATATGGATTTTTGTGAAAGAGATATTTTGCATCTGCATGAAATTTTGATGAGTTTTACGGGAAATGGATTTGGTGGGCAATATAAGACAGACGATAATGTGATTTTAGAAATTGACGCGGATGGGAGGCGTAAGGTCCGGTTTCGCCCAATATCGGCGAAAGAGACACCGGATGCAATGGAACAGATGGTTCTTGCCTATCTGGATGCCCGGGATGATGCTAACATCAATCAGCTTTTATTAATTCCGTGTGTAATCCTGGATTTCCTTTGCATTCATCCATTTCGTGATGGCAATGGCAGGATGTCGCGTCTGCTGTCGATTCTTTTGCTCTACAAAAATGGTTTTGATGCAGGAAAATATGTTTCTTTCGAAGAACAAATCAACCTTTATAAGGCGTATTACTATAATGCCTTAAAGCAATCATCAGATGGCTGGGATACGAATGAAAATACGTATTTTCCATTTATTGAAAATTTTCTTTCCACGTTGTACCTGTGCTATAAAGAATTAGATAAGCGTTTTGCGGTAGTAAATGGGAAAAAGATTACGAAGAAAGCACGTGTAGAGGCGACCGTTTTGAACAGCCTGACGCCAATGTCAAAAGCAGAAATCTGTAAAATTCTGCCAGACGTAAGCCCTACAACAGTGGAAGCGGTTTTGGGAGCCATGGTTCGGAGTGGCAGCGTGAAGCGGATTGGTTCAGGCAAAGCATCGCGATATATCAAGGCCTGATCTTAGCACTGCAGGTTTGAAACGGCTTCCGAAATCCCGCTTGCAAAATAGAAAATCCATGATACATATTAGACAATTTGATAAATGATGAAAGCAGCGAAGACTGTCATAGAATCAGACGGTCTTCGTTTTTTATTGCACATTTTTATCTGCCCTGTAACGGTCTGAACCAGAGAAAGAAGAACGCCAGAACCGGTATGCCCGATTCTGGCGTTTTTTGATCAGTGACTTATTTTGCAGCCCATATATGCGGATGCTTTATCGATTAACCAAAGTATCTCTTTAACAGACCCTCAAATGCCTTCCCGTGTCTTGCTTCGTCTCTTGCCATCTCATGAACGGTGTCATGGATTGCATCGAGGTTTGCAGCTTTTGCTCTCTTAGCCAGGTCAAACTTGCCCTCGGTTGCGCCGTGCTCAGCAGCAACTCTCATCTCCAGGTTCTTCTTGGTGGAGTCGGTTACTACTTCGCCTAACAGCTCTGCGAATTTTGCAGCATGCTCAGCTTCCTCGTAAGCTGCCTTCTCCCAGTAAAGGCCGATCTCCGGGTAGCCTTCTCTGTGTGCAACTCTTGCCATAGCCAGGTACATACCAACCTCAGAGCACTCACCCTCGAAGTTTGCACGCAGGTCTGCTAAGATATCTTCGCTGACACCCTGTGCAACGCCTACTACATGCTCAGCAGCCCAGGTCATCTCGCCAGCCTGCTCTTTAAATTTGGAAGCCGGTGCCTTACATACCGGGCAGAACTCCGGTGCAGCATCTCCCTCATAAACGTAACCACATACAGTACAAACCCATTTCTTCATAACTCAGTTCTCCTTTACATGTGAATTTTGTAATTTCCAGCAGCTTTTGTGTTGCTGAATGTTTATATTGTGTTGACAGATATCGGCACTGACCTGCCGGAATCTGTCAGTGAAGCGCTTGTTTCAGGCACTCTGCGCAGCGTCCAAAAAAGAATACGGTGTGCGCGTCCACTTCTCCTGCGGTGCAGGCCTGCGCTTTCTCATCGATATCGGAAAGCGGCTCCATGGGAAGATCGATGACAGCACCGCAGCTTTTGCATACAAAGTGATAATGCAGGCTGGTGTCTGCGTCGAAGTGGTCCTTGCCGTCACCAAAGGTGAGCTTCTGGACTTCCCCTAACTCCACAAGGAGGTTTAGGTTTCGGTAGACCGTGCCAAGGCTGATGTTCGGGAATTCCTCGCGAATACTTGCGTATACGGCGTCTGCAGTCGGATGGTCCTTGCGGTTCATGAGACTAGCTTTGATGGATTCCCTCTGACGGCTGTATTTTAATGTTTTCATCGCGGCTCCTTTCATCAATAAATAATAGTAATGATTACTATGATTGGATTATAGCAAATGAAAAGCAGACTGTCAAGTCTTTTTTCCCTTAAATCATTTCTTTTGCAGTTTGTATGAATTCTTTGGTTGCCTGCGACATATAATGACCTTTGTGGTAACCGATGGCTAAAATTCCGTGGGCTTTTGGATAGTCCAGGGAGTAGAAGTTTAAAACGGACTGTCCCCTGGCTTTTTCCTGCGCTTCCTCCCGGCCGGAGATGAACATACGCGGATAAAAGGTGATTCCCATGCCTTTTTCAGCCAGGGCAAGGACGGTCTGGATATTTTCGGTTTCCAGCACGATATCCGGTGTGATCTGGGCTTCCTCAAACATCTCGTCCGCAATGGTTCGGACACGGTTTCCTTTGTTGATCAGAAGAAACGGGCAGTTTGCCAGAAGCTTTAAGTCGGTATGTTCGGAAAGCTGGGCTTTGATCTCTTTTAAGCGCCCCGGAAATGCATGTTCCAGAACGCTGTCCGGGACGGCGAGCAGGATCTCCTCTTCGCAGATCGGTACGGTTTCGACATTTTCTACTTTAAATGGAAGCATGTCGATGATCAGATCGATGTTGCCGTGCAGAAGGTCGTCTGCCAGTTCGGAGGAATTGCCCTCGACCAGCTTTAAGTCAATGTTCGGAAAACGGTCCTTAAATACCGGCAGGATTTCCGGCAGGATGACACGGCCGCGGGTATGGGAAAGTCCAAGTGTCAGCTGACCGACCGAGAAGTCTTTGATATCGGCAAGCTGCCGGTAGGTCTCGTCGCGCAGTTCCAGCATCTGTTTTGCCTTTTCCTTTAAAGCCTGACCTGCGTAGGTCAGGGTCAGGGGTGTGGTGCGGTTGAAGAGGATGACATCGAACTCTTTTTCCATATTGGAAATATGGTTGCTTAAGGACTGCTGGGAGATGAAAAGCTTTTTGGCTGCTTTGGTAAAGTTTAGTTCCTCGGCGGCCACCAGAAAGTATTCCAGGTTTAAAAAGTTAATCATGGACGTTACCTCCAAGATAGAGTGGCTGGTTCAGATAAGGAATATACTGCGCCGCCTTTTCTATCGAAGAATTGACAACGAACTCCTCTGGAAAATCGATCTCGTGAAGCAGTTCCCAGGCACGGATGTGGTTGCCGACGTCGGCATCACTGTGTGCATCGCTGTCGAGAATGACGGATACCCTGTGGCGGCGGCACAGTTCCAGCATGGTGATATAGTTTTCCTTTGCGTTCAGGCGGTGGCACTGCGGATGCAGGGAACTGGAATTGACTTCGAGAAGTACATGGTTCTCCTTTGCGGCGCAGACCAGGGTCTCGTAATCGACCGGGAAACGTCCGTCATCCGGGTGGCCGATGATCTGAACAGCCGGATTTTTCATGGCGCCCAGGTAGGCAGCCGTGTTCTGGGCAACGGTGCCGCTGGTATAGCAGGGATCGTGGATGCTGGCAATGGCAAAGTCCAGCCCGTTCACATAGCGGGGTTCTAAGTCCATGTTCCCCTCATAGTCGATGATGTTCAGCTCACAGCCCAGCATCAGCTTAACGCCGAACTGCTGCCTTGGGACGACCTTGAAGTTAATAAAATAAAAGGGGTGGCAGGCACCCGGGATGCGCGGGGCATGTTCGGTGATGCCAAGAAGTTTCACTCCTTTTTCGGATGCAGAGCGGAGCATTTCCTGCATGGTATTGTAGGCGTGTCCGCTCATGATCGTATGGGTATGAAGATCTAAAATATCGTGGATCATAGTGTAAGTTCTCCTGATAAAATATGACATGGATGTAATTAAAATAAGCCTGCCGGATCCGGGCAGGACGGTCCGGTTCCAACATGAAAATTATAACACGCTTTTCGGGAGAAAACCAGAAAACTATAGCAAATTGACAGGAAATATGGTAAAGTGGGTAGTAGTATTGAGACGTTCCCAGAGGGAACGGGAAAAGGAGTAAACATCATGAGCGAAGTAAAAGAAACAATGGAAGATTTTGCCAGCGAGCTGGAGGCATCTTATAAGGAATATGACGCACGCCGCAGTAATGCATATCAGGATCAGGAAGGTCCGGACGCAGAGAAGTGGGCAGAGCTTGCACAGCAGATGCAGGATAAAACCGTATTAAAGGTAAAAGTAAAAGAGGCTGTCAAAGGCGGTTTGGTTGCATTTGTCGACGATATTCAGGGCTTTATCCCGGCATCCCAGGCAGCAGATCACTATGTTGAGAAGCTGGAAGATCTGGTAGGTCAGCACCTCGAGGTGGTTCCGATCACGGTAGATATGGAGAAAAAGAGACTGGTTCTTTCCGCAAGAGCAGTCCTGGAGGAGAAAAAGGCAGCAGAGCGTGCAGAGAAACTTGCTGCTGTTGAAGTTGGTTCTGTTGTGAATGGTACCGTAGACAGCTTAAAGGACTACGGCGCATTCATCAATCTGGAGAATGGTTTAAGCGGACTCTTACACGTTTCCCAGATCAGCAACCAGCGCATCAAACATCCGGGCGTAGTATTAAAAGAGGGTCAGAACGTGACCGTAAAGGTTACCGGAGTAAAAGACGGCAAGATCAGCCTCAGCATGAAAGCTCTGACTGCAGACGGCGAGCCGGAAGAGCCGGTAGAAAAATTCGACTACAAAGAGACCGGCGAGGCAACGACTGGTTTAGGCGCATTGCTGCAGGGTCTGAAGTTCTAAGATTTTTTCCGGCTGCAGCGCATCAATCAAAGGAGGGATAGGGTTGGTATATATCCCAAATGCCTACAGTCAGCTGGATCAATGGAATTCTGTCATGTTTCTGTACGAATCGGCACTGAAGGCAATCAACACCAAAATTGAGATCTTAAACGAAGAGTTCATCCATATGTATGGGCATACGCCCATCGAACACATCAAATCCAGGGTCAAGACTCCGGACAGCATCGTCAAGAAAATGAAGCGCAATGGCTATGAGGTCACCATTGAAAACATGGTAGAGAAACTCAGTGACATTGCGGGAATCCGCATCATCTGTTCTTTTAACCAGGATATTTACCAGATCGCGGACATGATCGCCAGACAAAAAGACGTTACGGTTCTTTATGTGAAGGATTACATCCGCAAACCCAAGCCAAACGGCTACAAAAGTTATCACATGGTGGTGACGATCCCCATTTATCTCACGGAAGGTCCGGTGGAAACCAAGGTGGAAATCCAGATCCGCACGATCGCGCAGGATTTCTGGGCCAGCCTGGAACATAAGATCTATTATAAGTTTGAAGGAAGCGGTCCGGATTCGCTGCAGGCTGAGCTGAAGGCATGTGCCGACATGGTCGATATGCTGGATGCAAAGATGTTTTCTTTGAATCAGTCGATCCTGGAAACCAGAAAGGCCCAGGAGGACGAACCGGAGCCGAAAGAGTAATTTATGAAGAGCTTAACAAAAGATACCTGGCAGATCATACGGCAGAACTGGAAACATATTTTTTTGTTCGAACTTTTATACTGTGGAATCACGACACCGGTCTATATGCGGCTTGTCAGCCGCGGAATCCGGCTGGCGCTGAAAGCGGCAGGCTACAGCTATCTGACACCGGCGAATATCGGAAACTTTCTGATCCGGCCGGTGACATTGCTGATATTTGCTGCCGTAGCGCTTGTCGGCATCCTGATCCTGTCACTGGAGACGGCCGGACTGATTACCGCATTTCAGGGGTCAGCCTATTATCAGAAGCTGACCCCTTTGCATATCCTGTGGGGCGGTCTGCAGAAACTGAAAGATGAGATCGTAAAGCACAACTGGCGCCTGCCGCTGTTTCTGACAGCCCAGTATCTGCTGATCCAGCTGCCTTTTATTTTACGGACGATTGTCCGCTATAAACCGGCAAATTTTATTTTTCAGGAGCTTCGGAAACAGCCAGTCGCAGTGGCATTTTTGCTGATCCTGCTGATCTTTGGAATTCTTGCGCTGATTCCGAGGTCGCTCACGGCGTATGGCTGTATGATTGAGCAGAAACACTTTCACAGCGGTGTGGTACGAAGCTGGCAGATGACCCACAAGCGGAAAGGAAGAATTACATTTCTGGCTATGTTCTGGGAACTGACTGTGATCGTGTCTGCCATGGCCCTGTATGCGGCTTCTGTGTGTATTGCTGCAGTTTGTGTACTGCGGTTTTTCCGGCAAAGCCTTGCAATGGCAGTGCTTCTCTCAGCAGCTGACCGCCTGGAAACCGGAATCACCTATCTGGCATCCATGCTTGCAACGGTGGCAGTGTATGCGGCACTTTCCGTAGTTTATTATCAGTATGGAAACCGCAGATTTCATGCGGAACGATGGGATTTTGGATACCCGGCAAAGGGAAGCGTAAACCGCAAAACCCTGGCTGTTGTTTTGACGGCGGCGGTCTGTGTCGGAATGTTTTATATTTACGATCTGGTTCGCAATGGCTCGGAACTTTCCAAAGAACTTTTGATTGAGACCGAGATCACGGCGCATCGCGGAAGTTCTGTTTCTGCGCCGGAAAATACGATTCCGGCTCTCGAAGCGGCGATGAAAGAGATGGCAGACAGTGCAGAGATCGATGTGCAGATGACATCGGACGGAGTGATCGTGTTGGGACATGATGCCAGTCTGAAACGTGTGGCAGGGGTAAACCGGTCGATTGCGTCCATGACCTTCGCGGATCTGGAAAAACTGGATGTGGGATCCTGGTTTTCACCGGAATATGAGGGCACCCGGATCCCTGCATTGCGGGAAGTCCTGGAGTTGTGCAACCAGAAACTGAACCTGAATGTAGAAATCAAATATGTAGGAAAGAACAGCGAACTGCCGGAAAAAACAGCAGAACTGATCAAAGAATACGGGATGGAAAACCAGTGCGTGATCACTTCGACGAACCTGTCTTATCTGAAACGGGTAAAAGAGGTGCTGCCGGAAATCCGTACCGGATATATTATTTCTGCAGCTTATGGAAATTTTTATTCCAATGAGGATGTTGATTTTATCAGCATTCGTTCCGGATTTGTGACCTCTGCCCTGATGCAGAATGCCCATGAACAAGGTAAGGCAGTCTATGCATGGACGGTCAACACCAAGAGTGAACTGGAGCGGCTGACCCTTCTCGGGGTGGATGGCATTATCACAGACCGGCCGGTGCTGGCAAGGGAGATCGTCTACCGGGAAGAAACTACGGAATCTCTGTTTGAATATTTAAGACTGGTATTGCGATAGGAGAAAATACAATGCGTGTAGTTTTACAGAGAGTGACACAGGCCAGTGTCAAAGTAGATGGGGAAGTCATTGGCGCGATCAAAAAAGGATTTCTGATCCTTCTTGGCGTATCCGATGAGGACAATGAGACTGTGACCGACAAAATGGCAGATAAGATCTGCAAGCTGCGGATCTTTGCCGATGAAAACGGAAAAACAAACCTGTCCCTGACGGATGTGGGAGGAGAGCTTTTGGTTGTCAGCCAGTTTACATTGTATGCGGACTGCCACAAAGGCAACCGGCCGAGCTTTATCAAGGCAGGAGCACCGGATAAAGCCAACCAGCTTTACGAATATTTTGTGGAGCGCTGCAGGCAGTATGTTCCAAAAGTGGAGCATGGAAGCTTTGGCGCTGACATGAAAGTAGAACTGTTAAATGACGGACCATTTACCCTGGTCCTGGATGCTGACGAGCAGGGCATCCATGCATAGACAGGAATCAGCAATAGGATTACAAGATACTGGCCGGTCCTGTATAGGGGAACGGCAGAGAAAAGCTTATGGTTTACGCGTTGCGCAAACGAGAAATGTTTCGGTCAGGAGGCCGGACGAAGAGAGGAGAAGATACGATGAGTGAAAAAGAAAAAACCGAAGGAAAACTTTTGGAAGAACAGCTGACGTTTTCTTTCCCGCATATCGGAAAGGAAGCACCGCAGCAGATCGATGAGGCTGCAGCATTCTGTGAAGGATATAAGGCATTCTTAAATGAAGGAAAGACGGAGCGTGAGTGCGTAGCGGCAGCTGTAAAACGGTTAGAAGCAGCTGGTTACAGCGAAATGGACTTTGCAAAACAGTACCAGCCGGGCGATAAAGTATATTTCATCAACCGCAAAAAAGCGATCGTCATGACAACATTTGGAGAAAAGCCGCTGAAGGAAGGCGTCCGTATCAATGGCGCGCATATCGATTCTCCGCGTCTGGATTTAAAACCGAATCCGGTTTACGAGAAAAATGATATGGCTTATTTCAAGACCCATTACTATGGAGGCATCCGCAAATACCAGTGGGGTACCACGCCGCTTGCCATGCATGGTGTGGTTGTGAAGAAAAATGGGGAAATCGTAAATATTTCCATCGGTGAGGCAGAGGGAGATCCGCAGTTCTGCGTCAGCGATCTGCTTCCGCATCTGGCAGCAAAACAGAATGAGAGAAAGTTAAGCGAGGGATTAAAAGGCGAGGAGCTTAATGTCATCATCGGTTCGATCCCATATGTGGATGACAGCGTGAAAGAACCGGTGAAACTGCTGGCATTAAAACTTCTGCATGACCGCTACGGCATCACGGAAGCAGATTTCTGTCGTGCCGAGATCGAGATGGTACCGGCTTACAAAGCAGTGGATATCGGACTGGACCGCAGCATGATCGGTGCTTATGGACAGGACGACCGTGTCTGCGCCTACACCGCCCTGATGGCAGAAATGGAGACAAAGCATCCAGAGTTTACCACGGTGACCGTATTTACGGATAAAGAAGAAATCGGTTCTGTCGGAAATACCGGCATGAATTCAGAATTTTTAAAGCAGTATCTGGAGCGTCTGGCACAGATGCAAAAGACCGATGTGAAGGATGTTTATGCACATTCCCTGTGCCTCTCTTCCGATGTCAATGCTGCATTTGACCCGACGTTCGCCGATGTGTATGAGGCAAGAAACTCCTGCTACATCAACAAGGGCTGCGTACTGACCAAATACACCGGATCCCGCGGAAAATCCTTATCCAATGATGCCAGCGCAGAGACCATGGCAAAGGTCATCGGCATTATGGAAGAAAACGGCGTATACTGGCAGAACGGCGAACTGGGGGCAGTAGACCAGGGCGGCGGCGGAACCATCGCGAAACTGGTTGCCCAGTTAAATATCGACACCGTGGATCTGGGCGTGCCGATCATTTCCATGCATGCACCGTTTGAGCTTTCCTCCAAACTGGATGTATACAATACATACAAAGCATTCTGTGCTTTTTATAAATAAGCAGACAGGAAATGAAAAAATTATGAAATTATGAAGAAATGCTTTTTTTCACGCCTGCAATATGCTATAACTGTAGGAAATACGCAAATCCGGAAAATCGGCGCAGTTTTTGGCGCCGATTTGCTGAATTGCTATGGAATATTGAGAAAGACAAAATGAGGACAACAATTATGAGAAAACATGTGAGACTGACTCTTTGCTGCGCAGCAGCAGTACTTTTGGCAGCAGGATGCGGCAAGAAGTCCGATACTGCCGAGACAACCACTGCTGCAAGTGAGACCCAGGCAGAAATCACCGATAAGGGTGAAGTGACCAACCTTGGCCAGTATAAAGGGGTTGAGGTAACCAAAGAAGATACCACGGTGAGCGATGCAGAACTTGACCAGCGGATCGCAAACATTCTGCAGGCAAACCCGGAAGTAACGGAGATCACAGACCGCCCGGCCCAGGAAGGCGACACCGTCAATATCGATTACGTTGGCATGAAAGATGGCGTGGCTTTTGACGGAGGAACCGCAGAAGGCTATGAACTGGAACTGGGTTCCGGTGTGTTCATCCCTGGATTTGAGGATGGACTGATCGGCGCATCTACCGGAGAAGAGCGCAGTCTGAACCTGACTTTCCCGGAAAATTATGGCAATGCAGACCTTGCAGGACAGGCCGTTGTGTTTGATGTAACCGTAAACAAGATCGAAGAGAAGAAAAATGCGATTCTGGACGATGCATTCGTACAGCGTGTTTCTGATTTCTCTACGGTAGATGAATTCCGTGCAGACACCATGGCAACGCTGCAGGATGAAAAAGAGCAGGATGCAGAGCAGCAGATCAAAAACGATGCGTTCCAGGCAGCTGTGGATAATTCGGAGTACAGCCTGAATGAAGCAGCCGTTGAGCAGGAGTATAACAGCCAGGTCGACAGCTATGAGACTTCCTTTGCAAACTATGGAATGACCATTGCAAGTTATGCAGAAATGCTCGGACAGACAGAAGATGAGTTCAAGGAAACCTTAAGAAAAGCAGCAGAGACCGGCATCAAACAGCAGCTTCTGATCCAGGCAATTGCAGAAAAAGAGGGCCTCACGATCGAGGATGCTGACCGCGAAAATCTGGCAGAACAGTTTGGAACCGATGTAGAAACATTAAAGAATGCATACGGGGATGAGCTGGTTGATGAACTTGCCATGACATACAAGGTTGTAGATTTCATTGCTGATAACGCAGTAGTAAAATAAAGAAAATAAAAATACCAGAATATATAAGGGGGATATCCAGATGCAGCTCTTAAAAGACAGAATTCGCAAGGATGGGAAGATCAAAGCAGGAAACGTATTAAAGGTAGACAGTTTTTTGAATCATCAGATGGACACCGATCTTTTCGTGGAGATCGGTAAGGAGTTCAAGCGTAGATTCGCGGATTGTGAGATCAACAAGATCCTTACGATCGAGGCATCCGGAATCGGCATCGCCTGCGTGGTTGCACAGCAGTTTCATGTGCCGGTGGTATTCGCAAAGAAAACAAAGACCAAGAATATCGCCGGAGATGTTTACACCAGCAAGGTAGAATCCTATACCCATGGACGTGTTTACGATATCATTGTTTCCAAAGAATTTCTTGGAAAAGGCGATAAGGTTCTCCTGATCGATGATTTCCTTGCAAATGGAAAAGCACTGGAAGGTCTTGCTGCCCTGGTTGAGGAGTCTGGTGCAGAACTGGTAGGCGCAGGCATTGTCATTGAGAAAGGCTTTCAGGTAGGCGGAGATATCATCCGCTCCAAGGGCATCCATCTGGAGTCCCTGGCAATCGTAGACAGCATGGATGAGGAAACTGGAACCATTGTGTTCCGCGGAGATGAAGCGTGAGTACGAGAAAAGCATTATTTTTCGATATCGACGGAACCCTGCTCAGCGAGGTAACGAAAACGGTCCCGGAGAGTGCAAAGAAAGCGATTTCCATCGCACGCTCCCTGGGACATCTGGTGTTTATCAATACCGGGCGCTCTTACGGTGAAATCGACCAGGTCCGCGATATCGCAGAGGTGGATGGCTGGCTTTGCGGATGCGGCACTTACGTGGAGTCCGAGGGCAGGGTCATCTTAAACCAGTTGATGCCAACCGGGCAGGTCCAGCGGATTACCCGGTTGGCCGTAGATGCGGATGCCGATATTTTTCTGGAGGGACCGGGACAGTGCTACTATTGCAGCGCTGCCGGGCGCATCCCGTTTGGGCAGCAGCTCCGGAAAAATTTCGGAAAAACCACAGCATGGCTGGAGCCGGAAGATGTGGACGGAGAAGTCAACAAGTTTTGCGTTTTGACGGATGATCAGAGCGACCGGGCCGGTTTTTTCCGGAATCTGGATCTGGATATTGCAGTCATTGACCGTGGAGACGGATTTTATGAGTGTATTCCGGAAGGCTTCAGCAAAGCCACTGCCATCGACGTGATCCTGGAGGCTTATGGTCTGACGCTGGAGGATGCTTATGTATTCGGCGACAGCACCAATGACATTGCCATGTTTGAGCATGTGCCGAATGCAGTGCTTATGGGCAGACACAGCCCGGAGCTGGAACCCTATGCCAGTTTCCTGACCAAAACCGTCGAGCAGGACGGCATCTGGTATGCGATGGAAACGCTTGGATTATTGCAGAAATCAAATGCGTGACTGTTTGCGCAGCATGCGAACAGCAATGCAAAAAGTGAAGGAAAAATCAGAGGAATTGTAAATGAATAACACATTGCGGATCGGAACAAGAAAGAGCCGGTTGGCAATGGTCCAGACGGAAATTGTGCGGGAAGTAATTCTGGCACATTTTCCATTTTTAGAGATCGAAATCGTGCCGATGAGCACGAAAGGCGATAAGATCCTGGACCGTTCGCTGACCAGTTTTGGAGGAAAAGGAGTATTTACCAAAGAGCTGGAGGAAGCCCTTCTGGAAGGAACGATTGACATGGCAGTTCACAGCGCCAAGGATATGCCGATGGAATTCCCGAAAGGTCTGGCTCTGGGGGCAGTCCTTTCACGGGAAGACGCTTCGGATGTGCTTGTGACCACAACAGGCACTCCGGCATGCAAACTGGCGCCTGGCAGTGTGATCGGAACCAGTTCCCTGCGCAGACAGATCCAGATCCGGCAGATGAATCCGCAGGTGCAGGTGAAACTGCTGCGCGGAAATGTCCAGACCCGGCTGGAAAAGTTAAAGGGCGGGCAGTATGCCGGGATTTTGCTGGCGGCGGCCGGGTTAAGGCGGTTGGAAATTGATGGGAAAAAACTTTGCGAAGATAAAAAACAGCCGGACTCTACTGGCAATCTGTATTTCGAGTATCTGGACCGGGAGAAGTTCGTACCGGCAGCAGGTCAGGGAATCCTGGCGGTAGAAATCCGGGAGGGAGAGTTGTCTGAAATTATGCAGGCCATTCACTCTGCGGAGACGGAAGCGGAGCTGACGGCAGAGCGGGAATTTCTGACGATTCTTGGCGGCGGCTGCAATGCGCCATGCGGCGCGCATTGTCGGCTGGATCAGGAGACAAAGAAGCTTTCTATGGATGTGATGTACGCAAGAGATGGTGTGCACCCGGAGTACCGGAGCAGTGAGGTGCTGGTGCAGGAAGATCTTTTGAAAAGCGCGAAAAAACTGGCACATGATCTGGCAGTTCTGGTCCGCTGCAAACCGGTTTATCTGGTGGGTGCCGGTCCGGGAGATGCCGGACTTTTTACGGAGAAAGGACTGGACTGCGTGCGGAAAGCAGAGGTGATCGTGTACGACAACCTGATTTCCGGTTCCATCTTAAATGAAGCCCGTCTGGATGCAGAGTTGATCTACGCAGGCAAGCGCTCCGGCAGTCATCATATGAAACAGGAAGAAATTTCAAAACTTCTGGTGAAAAAGGCATTGGAAGGGAAGTTGGTTGTCCGGTTAAAAGGCGGGGATCCCTTTATTTTCGGGCGTGGCGGAGAGGAAGCGCTGGAATTATCCAAAATGGATATTCCGTTTGAAATTGTGCCGGGTGTTTCTTCCTCCTACAGTGTTCCGGCCTATGCCGGAATTCCGGTGACACACCGTGGTCTGGCTTCCTCTTTTCATGTCATCACCGGACATGAGGATATCAGCAAAGAAGAGTCCTCACTGGATTACCGGACTCTTGCAAAGGAAGAGGGAACCCTGGTGTTTTTGATGGGACTGAAAAATCTGGATCAGATCGCTGCAAATCTGATTGCGAATGGAAAAGACCCACACACACCGGTGGCAGTGCTGGAACGGGGAACCACAGCAGCGCAGAGAAGCGTCAAGGCAGATCTGGAACATATTGCAAAAGTGGTTGCGGAAGCCGGTTTGAAAACACCGGCCATTTCTGTGATCGGTGCCGTAGCGGAGTTAAAGGATACCTTGTCCTGGTTTGGACGGGGCGTACTGTCCGGAAAACGGATTCTGGCAACGGGAACCAGGACTTTTGTCCGGGAAATGGAAGAAGCAATCCGCCCGCTTGGTGCAGAACTGATCGCTTTGAGCCTGATTGAAACAAGACCGTTGTGGAACGAACAGATCGAGCTGGCACTTAGCCAGATTGGCACATATCATTGGATCGTGTTCACCAGTGGAAATGGAGTGGATATATTCTTTGAACGGTTAAGAAAACAGGGGGTAGATCTGCGCCGCCTTATGAACGTGAAGTTTGCAGTCATTGGGCGGAAAACTGCAGCTGCACTTTTGCGTCATGGTTTCCAGAGTGATTTTGTACCAGAGATTTTTTCTGGTGCGGACCTGGCTTCCGAGTGGATCCCAACGTTAAAACCGGATGAGAAGGTTGCCTTATTCCGGGCGGAACATGGTTCCGGGGTACTGCCGCAGGCATTGGCAGAGGCAGGAATTGTGTATGATGATATCGGCTGTTATGAGACCTGGACTGACCTGCGCCGTGCAGAAGAATTAAACCGTGTGATCCAGGAAGTGGATTATGTGACGGTAGCGAGCAGTTCGGCAGCACAGGCACTGGCAGCGATGCTGGAGCCGGAGGTAAAAGCAGAACTGA
Source organism: Clostridium sp. OM02-18AC (assembly GCF_003481825.1). Classification (GTDB taxonomy): domain Bacteria; phylum Bacillota; class Clostridia; order Lachnospirales; family Lachnospiraceae; genus Brotaphodocola. The sequence continues at coordinate 14,834 of NZ_QULW01000028.1, forward strand.
CTGCAAAGCTCATTTCCATCGGTCCATCCACGACAAAAACCATGAAAGAGCTGGGACTTTTGGTATATGCAGATGCGGTGGAGTACACGGCGGAAGGCATCGCTGCAGTGATTCAGGCAGACGTGGAGGGAATGCTGTAGACTGGTTGAAACAAAAACACTAAAATGGAGCAAATAATGGAAAACAAGGCAGGATATTTTCCTCTGTTTGTAGATTTGCAGGGAAAGAACATATTAATTGTGGGAGCCGGGAAGATTGCAGCCCGGCGCGCCACGGTTTTGGTGGAATTTGGTGCGGATGTGACGGTGGTGGCGCCGGAAGCTAATGCATTTTCAAATGGATCCAATAAGAATCAGCAATCCCCGTGGGAATGCAGAAGCGTCTCAGTTCCGACACTTGCAGAGGAAGGAGCCCTGGTCTGGAAGCGCCGCATTTTTGAAGCGCAGGATCTGAATCAGAAATTTCTGGTCCTTGCAGCTACCAATGATCCGGCTGTGAACGATGAAATTGCCCGCCTTTGCCATGAGCGTGGCATCCCGGTCAATCATGCCGGTGACCAGAGTCAGTGTGATTTCCAGTTTCCGGCGATCGCGCGTAGAGATCCTGTTGTGATCGGGATCAATGCGGGCGGAAAGAATCATAGGCTGGTGAAGCGGGTGGCTGCCGGATTGCGGGAGTGGATGGAGAGGATACACTTCGAATCATTGTAAAAAGAAAGACCTTACATTTTCACAGTTGAATGTGTAAGGTCTTTTTTCTATCATACATATAGCTAAAAGCAATTGTCAGTGATGGTGCTGTCTGATTAGGATGCCTGCAAATAGGTTTCAGCAACTTTCTGAAAACGTAAAAACAGCGGATAGTACATATCGATAATATCTCTGAATTTCTCGGCAGCAAAGCTTCCGTCATAGTCATGTGCAAGCTGATTTCGAGTTTTCAGCATCTGCATCCAGGTGTCATCATCAATCAAATTCTTCTCCAGATTTTTCAAGCTTTTGCAGAACGTGTTGTAGCGGTTAATAGATTTGTTTTCCATATTTTCTGATATCCTCCAATAAATACTCGTTGTGGATGCTGTCGAAATCAAAAATGTCGATCTTACGAAGCGTGTCGATGCTTTCCAGATCTTTTTCCAGACTTAGGATATCTTTGCATCCGTAAACAACAAAGTCAATGTCGCTGGTAGGAGTGGCGGTTCCGGTGGCAAAGGAATCAAAAAGATCCAGGCGGGTAACGTGATTGCGCTTGCAAATAGCGGAAACTTTTTCGATTAATTCCGGAATAGAGCTGATATACTGTGAGAATTGTTCAGAGACTTGCAACCCCAAAAACCATGTAGTATAATATATGCAGTTAGCAATGCCTAACTTATATATTTTAAACATTTACAGTACTAATAGATCAATACATGGTGAAAAAATGACACTACAACAACTGAAATATTACTGCATGGTCTGCGAATGCCACAGCATCACGCAGGCCGCGAAAAAATTTTTTGTGACGCAGCCAGCGGTTACGGCTGCGATCCGTGAACTGGAGAAGGAGTATGCGGTCCGCCTGGTGGATAAGGAAGGGAAAAGTATCCGGCTCACGAAGGCGGGGGAAGGATTTTACCAATATGCGTCCCAGATGCTGGATCACGCGAAGGAATTCGATGACCAGGTACGTAATATGGTAAAACATAGGAGAAATCTGCGGATCGGTCTGACAAAATCTGCGGGTTCTGCCGCCTACATGGAGTATTTTTCAAATGAGGCCGAAAAGTATCAGAATGTGGAGATAAAGGTGACCGTGGATTCTACATCAGAACTGATCGAGAAACTGCGGGACAAGAAGCTGGATGCCGTTCTGGTCCTGAATCACAGTGGAAATCCAATGGAAAATGATTTGAAATGGGCGGAACTTAAGACTACAGAAATGCTGTACTGTGTCTCGAAAAACCATGCGCTGGCACATGAAGAGCGGATCACAGTACCGATGATCGCGAAAGAAAAGATGGTATCCACAAAACACGACCATCACAAAACAGAGGCATTACGGCAGATGTTCTTACAGGCAGGTTATGAGGAGGGACCGCAGGTCTCATGGAGATATGACCAGCAAAGCACGGCGCTTCAGATGATCGCCGCAAATATGGCGACAGGATACTTTCCGGCGGAGGCGATCCGTCAGAATGATGGAATCGTTGGGAAACAGTTGGAAGGCGATAAGCCTGTTCCAATCTGCATTGCCTGGACAAAAGACAGCTGGAAGCAGGAAGAAGTGCAGCAGTTTATAAAAGAAATCATGAAATTTTACGGGGCGGTCCGATAGCAGGCCGCCTATTTTGATGTGCACTTGCACGAAGATGCAGATTGTCGCAAGCGCCGGCGCTCGGCGTGAGAATGTGCCGGGGCTCATTTTTAATTTATCATAGCTTTTATTTATAAATGAACAATTTTATTTATTTTACAAAATTCGAAAAATAATGTATAGTTAGCGATAGCTAATTAGCGATGGCTAACCAATAAGCCATGTGTAAGGAGACAACAATGGATCGAGGAATTCTGGAAAATAATAAAAGACCGGCGATGTTCATCATGACCATCGCTCTGATCGTCCTGTTTCTGGTACTGATCTGTGTAGGACGCTATCCGATCAGTCCGTTTCGGGCATTCGAAATTATAGGGAGATCGTTCGTCGGAAAGACCGATGGAATGGATGTATACGAGTCAAGGGTTATACTGAGTATCCGCCTTCCGAGAATCCTTATGGGAATTTTGGTGGGGGCAGGGCTTTCTGTTTCCGGCGCGATTTATCAGGCCGTTTTCGGAAATCCACTCGTGAGTCCGGATATTCTCGGAGTCTCTTCGGGAGCTGGATTTGGCGCGGCGTTAGCGATCCTGTTATCGTGCGGCATGGCTGCTACACAGGTGATCGCACTCGGCTGCGGCCTTCTGGCAGTGGTGATTGTTCTGAACCTGTCACGCATCAAGAGGCGCAGCGAACTGTTCGTGCTGGTGCTGTCGGGCGTTATTGTGAAGTCCATGTTTGATGCGCTGGTTTCCTTTATCAAGTACATCGCGGATCCGGAAGACAAGCTTCCGACGATCACCATGTGGCTGATGGGAAGTCTGGCAAATGTTTCATACAGGGATGTTCTGCTCTGCGCAGCAATTGAGATTCCGTGTCTGGTGGTGGCCATGATCCTTCGTTGGAAGATGAACCTGCTTTCACTGGATCAGGAGGAAGCCAGATCCCTGGGAATCAACGTCAAAAAGCTTCGCCTCGTCGTGATCCTGATTGCAACGATCATGACTGCGGTCACCGTGTCCGTCTGCGGTATCATTGGATGGATCGGTCTGGTGATTCCCCATATTGCACGACTTCTGATCGGAAATGACCACCGGACATTGATTCCAGCAAGTGTGCTTATGGGTTCAATCTACCTGCTGTTGATCGATACGGCAGCCAGAGCGGCCACAGCGGGAGAGGTTCCGCTGTCCATCCTGACAGCAATGGTCGGCGCTCCGTTTTTTGCCGTGATCCTCAGAAAGACGTCAGGAGGCAGGGAATGATACTGGGAGTAAAGAATGGAAGTTTTTCTTATGGGAAAAGGGAAATATTGAGGAATATCTCGTTTGACTTGGAAGAGCAGAAGATTATGACGATCTTAGGTCCGAACGGCGTGGGAAAAACGACTCTTTTAAAATGCATCATGGGTTTTTTGCCATGGAACGGGGGAGAGGCGCGGATCCTTGAGAAGAATTTAAAAGCATATTCCGATAGAGAACTCTGGAAACAGATCAGCTATGTGCCGCAGGCAAAACGGAGCGCATTTTCCTATGGAGTTCTGGAAATGGTCGTCATGGGGCTCGACAAAGAGAACAGTTTCTTCTATACTCCGAAAAAAGATCAGTTTGACAAGGCAAATGAGATGCTAAAGGAACTGGGTGTCGGAAAACTTGCAGGGAGGTACTGCAACGAACTTTCCGGCGGCGAGCTGCAGATGGTAATGCTTGCGCGGGCATTGGTCTCAGGACCGAAACTTCTGATCTTAGATGAGCCGGAGTCAAATCTGGACATGAAGAACCAGCTGCGGGTTTTGGACGCGATCTCGTATATCAATCAGGAAAAGAATACGGCCTGCGTCATCAACACACATTTCCCGGCTCATGCGCTGCAACTGTCAGACAAGACGCTGTTGCTGGGGCAAAATTACCGGCAGAAGTTCGGAGACACGGCGGAGATCATTACCGAAAACAATGTGGAAGAATTCTTCCAGACGCATGCCAGAATTCTGGATTTTTCAGCTGAAGGAAGAACCTACCGAACGATCGCACCTTACCGGATTGCAGACAATGACCGGGAAGAGGAGAAAGAGAGAGGAGAAAAATGAAGTATACGGTTTTAGGACGTTCAGGAATTTCCGTGTCCAGAATTTCCATGGGGACCCATCATCTGAATGATCCAGCAGATATGGACAAACATGTTCAGAACTTTTTATATGCCTATAAAAAAGGAATCAATTTTTTTGAGACATCCGTCACCTACGGGGAAGGATATTCGGAACTGATTCTGGGAGAGGCAGTGAAAGAAATGAAAAAGGGAGAACACCCGTTCTTTATCATGTCAAAGACACATGCAGGAGATCATGAAACATTTAGACGGGATCTGGAAAATTCCCTGAAACGGCTTGGTGTGGACAGCATCGATGCGTTTACCTGCCTCTGGGGCGTTAAAAGCGGCGTAGAATGGAGCGGCGCGAAGGCCTATGGAGCGCTTAAAGAGATGGAGAGAGCCAGAGAAGAGGGGCTGATAAAACATATCGCGATCTCCGCGCATATGAAAAATCAGGAACTCGAACCGATCGTAAAAGAGTATCCCTTTGACTACAGTGTGCAGGGGTTCAATGTGGTCAACAGCGCATACCGGGCGGACGGACTGAAAGCAACATGGGAAAGCGGGGCGGGAACCATAGCCATGAATCCGCTGGCAACGGGAGATATCTTGAAATATTCCCATATTTTTGACGCAATCCGGATCCGGGAAGATCAGAGTCTTGTGCAGGCTGCTTACAGCTATGTGCTGTCGATCCCATGGGTGCATTCCGTTCTTGGAACCTTTAATTCAAAGGAACAGATCGATGAGGCATTGTCTGTTCTGGAAGAAGCGCCTTACAGTGAAGCGGAACTGAAAAAAGTGCAGACATGTCTGAAAGGGAGAATCAGAAGTACTTCTCTTAAAGAGCGGATCGATACTGGAAAAGGATTGCGCCAGAGACCGTATATCTTGCGGGAAGAGGCGGCAGATCTGATGGAGGTTTATCCTTTAAGTGTTTAAAATGGAGTTTAGAAAACTAACGGAGGAATAAAGACATGAGAAAAATGGTGGGTTTAGTTTTAGCAGGAGCTGCTGCATTTGCACTGACTGCCTGCAGCGGAAACAATGCCAGCCAGAGTACAGAGGCGGTTGCGACAACAGTTCCTGAGATGCAGACAGAAGCGGTAGCTGAGACGGAGATCGGAAGCTATACAGTCACAGACGTGCGCGGAAAGGAAATCGAATTTGATGCGGTCCCGGAACGTGTTGCCACAGTCGGCAAGCCGTTCCCGTCCATCTATTATGCGATCGAGGGAGCAACGGACAATATCGTTGGCTGCAATCCATCTTCCATCACAGCGTACAATGAAAGCGTGCTGAAAGACATGTACCCGCAGCTGGAAAATGCCGAAACAGATTGGTGCACAAAGGATTCTACTGTAAATGTTGAGGAACTCCTGAAACTGCGCCCGGATGTTGTATTCATTTATTCAACGAATGACAAAGAAATCGAGAAGATGGAAAACGCGGGGCTTAGGGTTGTGGCACTTCGAAGTGCGGAATTGGACAGCGTAAAAGAAAATCTTCAGATCATGGCAGCTGTTTGCCAGAAAGAAGAGCGTGGAGAGCAGCTGGTACAGTATATTGACGAGGGAATCGAGAAGGTTGCTTCACGCCTCACTGATGTAGCAGAGGAAGATAAGCCGACAGTCGTTGAATTTTACAGCGATATGAATGTGTCAGTAAAACAGTATGATCATTGGATGATTCCGAGCGGAGCGAAAAATCCGGCGGAAGACCTGACAGGAAAGATGGTTGAGGTCGACATGGAGCAGATGCTTTTATGGAATCCGGATATCATCTATATTGGAAACCATTCCGATTTGATGCCGTCCGATCTTCTGGAGAATAAACAGGACGGAAGAGACTGGTCCGTTATCAATGCAATAAAGAACCATCAGGTTTACAAGATCCCAATCGGCGCTTACCGCTGGGACCCGGCAGGTGTGGAGACACCGCTCATGGTCAAGTGGGCCGCAAAGATCCAGTATCCGGATATTTTCGCTGATATGGACATGAAAGAGGAAGTGAAGGAATTCTTCGAGCTTGTTTATCAGTATGAGTTGACAGATGAACAGGTTTCTGAAATTCTGGACAACAGACAGGAATAATACATGAGAAATCTTAAGAAAAAGGAGAAATAAAAATGGAAAAAATTATAGTACTTGAAAAGGGACAGAAACTTGAATTCAGCTTTGAGGACCTGTTAAAGTATCACGGAGTAGGATATCCGGGCGGTGTAGCACACGCGTTTCAGGTCATGCAGAGAGCGTTTCCGATGCTTGATGACGGAAAACTTCTGGAGCGCAGAGAGATCGAACTCGTCACCGCATTTCCGGGTCCTGGAGGGCTGGATGCTTTCGAGATGGTGACCCGCTGCGTTACTGACGGACGGATCCATGTAGACAAAGATCTGCCGGAGGCAGCAGGCATTCTGGAAAGTCCCCATGGAAGATATTATTTCCGGTTCAGCTACAGAGGAAAGACGGTGGTTGTCACCATTCGCCCGGGCTTTGTACGTCAGGATTTCATTGAGATGGCAAGAAAACCAAACCGCACCGAGGAAGAAGAGGTGATTCTGGCACAGATGAAGAGAGATATGGCAAAAAGACTTCTGGAAGCAAAACCGGAAGAGGTTTATGATGCAGTGATCTTATAGTTAGTTAAGGCTGATTGCAGGTGGATAATTCACGCTGCAGTCGGCCTTGACTTGTTCTATGGGGAGAGAACAGGGGAAAAGCAGGGCAATGTCATTAAGTTAAGCACACGCTCTCGGTCACAGCAATTAAAACCCGGAGGTATTTTATTTGCCCATCTACAAAAAAATATATATGAGTATGACAAAAAGACAGATTTACACCTGCCTGAAAATGCGCTATATTGTCCTTCGTCTACTTCACGTTTGCTCAGGATCTGTAAGGGAAGCTGACTGGGACACGGTATCTCTGCAAAAGTCATATAGGTACCTCCTGTAATTAAAAAATGATATCTAATTACAGGGGCCGCTCTCGCTAACTTATAAAGGGAATCAGTAGCGAGAGCGGCCGCACATTTTGGCTTTTTTGTCAAGTAGTATATAAAAAATAGGTTAGACCGTTGCTGGGGTCTTGTACCTAAAGCTTAACTTAATGACATTGTGTGTGAACAGTAGCACTAAAATACACCGGTAATCCGCAGTGAACACCACACCAACAGCAATGCCATAACAGCGTTCATCAGTCTATAATATCGGGTGTAAAACCGCTTCAGCACATTACCGGCAAATGCCCAGATCAGGTTTCCGAGCGCGCCAAGGATCATCAGATAAACGGCAAAGAAAAAGAGCATGTAGATTCTGGATTCGTAAGGCAGGATGTAAGCAGAAAACATGGTAAGACCATAGATGATGATCTTCACATTTACTAACTGCAGGACAAATCCCATCAGCCAGGTCGGTTTTTTTTCCTGCACCTGGTCGGACGGCGGGCACCGTTTCCAGGTCTGCCACGCCAGATAGAGGATATAGGCTGCGCCCAGATATTTCATAACGGGCTGGATATCTGGAATCACCGTGCCGAGCGTGCTGCAGAACAGTCCGGAAAGGCACATCAGCGTGAGGGAACCGCTCCAGATGCCAGTCATAAAGCGCAGGTTGCCGGATACCCCGTATTTGCTTGCCGTGGAAAGCAGCAGGATATTGTTGGGACCGGGTGACCACACGGTAAGGATGGCGGAGATGGTCATCTCGATCAGGACGGACAGCGGCATGAGTGATTCCCCCTTTTTCTTGTGTTCGTATAATTTGCAATCTGTTCCATTGCTTTGTGTACTTGCTGCGTCGGCTGCAAAAATACAGATTGCTTATATTTTCTTAATTATTTAGAATATTTCTTTTCTTCATACTCTTTCAGCAATTCCAGCGCTTCCTTTGACATCGGATACAGCACCGCAATATTAAACAGCGTCATCAGTCCGATCCCGACATCGCCCAGATCCCAGACAACCGTGTACTGCTCAAGGCCACCGATAAACAGCATGATGAGAGCCAGCACCTTGTAGGCAGTCTGATAACACCAGCGGTTTCCAAAGAGGTATGCCACGTTGGAACGGGCGTAGAAGAGAATGCCGATGAAGGTGGAGAAGCTGAACAAAGCCAGGGTCACTGCAATAAAAATGACACCGGCATATCCCAGGTGGTACTGCATGGCGGTCTGCAGGAGATCCATGCCGGTAAGGCCGCCTGTCAGCTCTTCCGGAACCAGCAGCATGATCATGGCAGTGCAGCTGCAGATTACAAGGGTGTCAATCAGAACGCCAAGCGACTGGGTCAGACCGGTACGGACCGGATCTTTGCTCTGGGCGGCGGCAGCCGCGCAGGGAGCGGAGCCGGAACCAGCTTCATTGGAAAACAGGCCGCGCTTGACCCCGTTCATAAGAACAGCTCCGAAACCGCCGGATACCGCTTGACGCATGCCGAAGGCCTCTGAAAAGATACGGCTGAATACGGACGGAAGCTTTGGCAGATTGACCAGGATGATGAACAATGTAAGCAGGAAAAAACCAACCGCCATGATCGGAACCATAATATCCAGAACTTTTATGGTTGCGTTTTTCCGAAGCACAATGACTGCAGCCAGTAATACCAGAAGGATCGTGGTGACGATGGGCGGAATCCGGAATGCGTTGGCAAAAGCAGAGCTTACGGAATTGCTGATTACCTGGCTGATGCCGCACCAGCAGATCAGGCCGGAGATGGCAAACAGGGAGGCAGTCAGGGAATGTCTGAGGGTTTTTCCGGTTTTTGCTTCGACAAAATGGTGAATGTAGTAAGCCGGTCCTCCGTGATAGCCGCCGTAAAGAGGGTCCGGTTCTTTGTATTTTTGTGCCAGAGCAGCTTCTACAAAGGCAGTAGAAGCACCGAGAAGGGCAGTCACCCACATCCAGAATACGGCACCGGCACCACCCAGGGAAACTGCAGCTACGACGCCTACCAGATTTCCCATGCCAACACGGGTGGCAGTGGAGATGATGAGCGTCTGAAATGAGGACAGGCTGTCCGGCGTTTCTTTTTTCTCTTTCAGGGCTTTCATCATGTCAGAGAACAGGCGAACCGGAAGCAGCCGGGTACGGATGGTAAAGTAGACTCCGGCCGGGATGAGCAGCAGAAGCATCAGGGAGATGCCCACAGAGCTTCCCATGACCGGAAGGGTAAACAGATCACCCCACAAAAAGGCATAAACGGTTTCAATGAGCTTTGTAATCAATGGTAAAAATCCTTTCTGAATCATGTTTTGGCAGCTGCGCAGGGAGGCGCAGCTGCTGCAATGGCTCTATTATATAATTTGTAGCGCAGTTTGTAAATCCGGAAGTCATTCTTGTTTTTTGCACAGCGGGTTGCTACAATCCCATCTTTGACAGTTGTTTAGTCAAATAAGTGCCGCAACCCTTGTAAATACAAGGACTGTGGCACTTTGAGCTACATACACGAAATATAGTAATATTTTATCTTCGTTTACTTTTTTTCTGAATTCCTTTCATGTTTCGTTTTGTTATGAATTGATAGTCAGTTCGGAATTTACAGGCTTCATGGAGGTCATCGGTTATTTCATGACGTTCATATACCGGCATGAATCCTTGCTCTTCGACATCAGCAAACTTTATATCTTTCAAAGTGTGAAGTAATTGGCTGGTCGTATAAGTTCCTTTTAAAGAACGATTTAATAATCTAAAATGGAGCAATGCAAGAAAACAAGTAAGAAAATGTGCTTTAATGCGATCCTTACGGGTTAAATAAACCGGTCTGGCTTCAAAATCAGTTTTCATAGTTCTAAAACAATCTTCAATCTGCCATCTTCTTTCACTTACTTTTAAAATATCTGCAACATCATCATCAAGCAGGTCTGTACAGATGGCATAAAGTCCATCATACATTTCTTCTTCTGCAATCTTCTCCAGATCAAGATAATAATGGATTGTGGCTTTTTCCCCCTCATTTGTGACAGCAACCTTATTTACAAATCGAGCAGGATCATTTGGATTTTTGCGTTGCTTTTTTAAAGTTCCATTTGCAACCATTTTTTCTGCTCTACTGATTTGCTCTGCACGGATAGCTTTTTGGTAAGCAGCATATTTAGGGGAGTAGGTTATGATCAATCGTTGATGTAACTTTTTGGTTGTAAAAGGCTCATCTTTATAGAAAAGCTGTTCTTTATCGTTTTCTGTTAAATTTGTAATATCGACAACTTTATCATCTGATAATCGTTTAAAATCTGTTTTGTTCAAAGCCCATGCCCGATCTTCAGCAGGCAGCTTTTTGATTGACTGAGTGACAATAAATGCCCGTTGTCCCATATGATTGAGTACACGGTTATCTTCGGAAGCAAGCCCGGCATCACTGCAATAAATAAATTTCTCACAACCGAATTGTTGAAGAATCTTAGTTTCTAAAGGCTTCAAAGATTTCTGCTCATTTTGATTTCCCGGAAAAAGAGAAAATGCTAGAGGGATTCCGTCGCCATCTGTGAAAAGTCCCATTTGGATAATCGGGTTGGGACGATGCTCCTTGCTTTTCCCATATCTCTTGTCTCCATCTTCCTGTTCAATTTCAAAGTAGTAGTTTGTACAGTCATAATAAAGGATCCGATCATTTCTGTTTCCGAGGAAAAAACTGTTTTTATAAACTTCTGATTGAATAAAATCCATTTCTGATGCAAGAACGGAAAGAGCGCGATATACATCATGAAGTTCATATGTTGGTGGTTCAAGGAATTGTTTTGCAGCACGAAAGGAAGAACTTTTACTGGAAGGTTCCAACACTCTTGTATAGATCAAATCTGACAAAATCGCATTGAGATCATACTCGAATTTATGCCTGCTTTTGATTTTTCGACAGATAGAATCCATTTTCAGTCCATAATAAATGGATTGAAGAAAAAGATAACCGCCAGAAAAAAGTTTCTGTTTATGATAGTCCATGAACCGATTTGAATGGAATGGAATCATAACAGTTGCATCTTCTTTTTCACTTTTATATTTCAGAGTTTCAAGACGGGCTTGTTCATTTGCCCATGCGAGAACCCCTTCGCGATCCGTATGAAGTTGTTTTGATAAATCAGCCAAAGTACCTAATTTACGGATTGTTTTTGAAGTACTTTTTCCCTGAGCACTTGTATAGGATTGTGTAATATAAAATGACTCAGAATTTTTCGATTTTGATGTTGTTACACGCATAATGATCACCTCTGTCATTATTATAACATATATCACTAAATATTACTATATAATAAAAATAAAAATTTGACAAAAAATAAGCCTGTTTCAAGGCTTTGCGGTATCCTTTTTAATTTTGATGTGTCAAACTCCCGTGCATTGGAAGCATAGATAAAAAGCACCGATAAAATACTGAAAACTTTTGCACTCTAAAAGAATAACATGTTGACGAATCTTATTTTTCGTTTAAAATAAAAGAAGAAAACTAAAAATCTGTATGAAAATAGATAAATCGTTGGAAAATGGAAAGTGAGGAAATAGAACATGTTAAAGCAGGTTTCTGTATACGCAGAAAATAAAAAGGGGGCACTTAAGGTAGTGACTGGCATTTTGACGGAGGCCGACATCAATATTCTTGGTTCTGTCACAAATGACAGTGCGGAATACGGAATCATCCGCATGGTGGTTACTGATCCGGAAAAGGCACAGAAAATCCTGACTGAGGCCGGTTACTTATGCCGTCTCACCAATGTACTCGGCATCGAAGTAGAGGATGAAGTGGGAAGCTTAAACCGGGTTCTGGCAGCATTCTTAGAGAGCAATATCAATGTCAATTACCAGTATCTGTCTTTCAACCGTCAGTCTGGAAAGCCGGTCATGGTTCTTCACACAGACGATTGTGAGTTCGTAGAAAAATGTCTGGCAGCAAAGGGCTTTCAGATGACCGAAGTTTAAAAAAGTGATCAAAAAATGAGGGATGTTCAGGCAAAAAAGGCCGGCATCCCTATTTTTGCTGTATATGGAAAATGAAGACTACAGCAGGGAAAAATGGAATGTAATAAGGAGACTAACAACAAATGCAATTTGAAAAACTGGAACAAAATATCATCGATCTGGTCAAAGAGGAACAGGCAAAACTCGGTTATCGGAAGGAATGCATTCGTTTGTACTATCCACTGAGTTCACTTGTGCATCTGACCGGAAAACCATGTGGGGAGCAGGAAATGCTCACGCTGCTTTCTGACTTTTGCAGGGAGGTAGAACCACATCTTGGAAAGATCACGGTTTCTGCAAAGAAAGAACGCTTTTGCTTTTTGATCCCGGAAGAGGGTGTTGTATATGTGAAAGAGAACACACTTCCAAATGAATTTATCAAAGAGTTGGTCGAACTGGTTGGACACCATGACTGTACCATGAAAGAAATCAAAGCATTATTTGAAAAACAGCCATGGCCGGTTATTGTAACACCAGTTAAAGGGGATGAATTTGATCTTTTGATCCGGTTCGGAGAAGGCGCAAAAGATCCTTATTATTATTGTTTTAAGGATGAAGGCTGCCACATCATTTATCACCGGTTCCTTCCGGAAGATTATGCGGACTTTGGATTTGAGGAGGCTTAAGTATGAACCGGAAACATAAAGCAATCCTTTATATTGTATTGTCCTCCTTTTGCTTTGCCCTGATGAGTGTGTTTGTGCGCCTCGCCGGAGATATCCCGTCTGTGCAGAAGAGCTTTTTCCGGAATCTGATCGCATTTTTCTTTGCCGTGATCTTTCTGATCAAAAATAAGATCTGGCTGACTGATGCAAAGAAAAATCTCGGGTATCTGATCCTGCGTTCTACGTTTGGAACGCTGGGGATTTTCTGCAACTTTTATGCGGTCGACCACCTGGTTTTGGCAGATGCTTCCATGTTAAATAAGATGTCGCCGTTTTTCGCCATTGTATTCAGCTTTCTGATCCTTGGCGAAAAAGTAAAGCCAACACAGGCATTTTGCGTAGTCGGCGCTTTTATTGGAAGCTTGTTCATCTTAAAGCCGACTTTTGCCAACATGGCACTGGTACCGTCACTGATCGGACTTTGCGGCGGTCTGTTTGCAGGTGTTGCCTATACGTTTGTACGGCTTTTGGGAGAGCGGGGAGAAAAAGGACCGTTTATCGTCTTTTTCTTTTCCGGTTTTTCCTGCCTGGTATCTTTGCCGTACCTGCTTTTGCATTACCAACCAATGAGTCCGTCCCAGCTTGGATTTCTTCTGCTTGCAGGACTTGCGGCATCCGGCGGTCAGTTCAGCATTACCGCGGCTTACTGCAATGCTCCGGCGCGCGAGATTTCGGTGTACGATTATTCACAGATCATCTTTTCTGCCCTGTTAGGATTTCTTTTGTTCAGCCAGGTGCCGGATTTCTTAAGTGTGATCGGTTATCTGACGATCTGTGTGATGGCTGTAGTTATGTTTCTCTATAATAACCGAAAGACTTGTTGACAGAAAAGAAATATGTTACATTGAATATGGTGATTCAGAATATTGTGATCGACATCAGATCATAGGATATTAGACGATACTTGAGACAAAAGGGGAAAACAGTATGCCAGTATTTGATTTCAGCGATGCTCCGGACGCAAAGAATCCGGGTGAGTGCACGTATACCACATTTCAGTCCAGTGAGCCGGAGGCTTCTCCGGAGAAACCGATCCTTGTCCTCGATAACAAAAAACGGAAATGGCAGCATCATTCCTGCGGAATGTTTACGAATCCGGTAAAACGTACCACCTTCGAATTCCAGGAGGAGGATGGAACGGTAAGCGCCGATATTTTAAAAATTGATGCCCGCTTTGTCAGCCTGTTAAAATGGCTTGGGGAAAATCATATCAGTGTCCGTCTGTCCGGCGAAAACCGTCCGGAAGGGTATGCTGTTTACAAAATCCGGGAAACGGCGTTCGGCGGCGGCACCAAGCTTTCGGCAGAAGACGGCTTTTTGCAGTTTATGATCGAGCGCCTGTTTGCGAGCAATGCACCGGGCGCGGACGTAGTCGATGAAAGACTGGAAGAAGCTGGCGACGACATGAAGCTGACCAGCATCCAGAGCATTACGGACTTTATGAATTGTGCCGGAAGAACCTTGCCGGATAACATCCGCCTCTGGGCGCGGAGAAACTTGGCAGTAGCACGTTCCCACGAGGTATCCCCGGAGGAACGCCGTCACGCACAGCGCGCACTGTCTATTATGATGAATGTCCAGTGGAAGAGCAACTACTTTGAGTCAATCGATCCAAAGGAAGCACGCAGGATCCTGGATGAAGAATTATATGGAATGGAGCGTGTGAAACAGCGTATCATCGAGACGATCATCCAGATCAACCGTACGCATACCCTTCCTGCTTATGGACTTTTATTGGTAGGACCTGCAGGAACCGGAAAATCCCAGATCGCCTATGCGGTGGCACGGATCTTAAAACTTCCGTGGACCACTCTGGATATGAGCTCCATCAACGATCCGGAACAGCTGACCGGAAGTTCCCGAATCTACGCGAACGCAAAGCCAGGCATTATCATGGATGCATTTTCCATGGCAGGAGAGTCCAACCTGGTATTTATCATCAATGAGCTGGATAAAGCAGCTTCCGGAAAAGGAAACGGAAATCCGGCGGATGTACTGCTGACACTGCTCGATAACATTGGCTTTACTGACAACTACATGGAATGTATGATTCCAACCGTCGGTGTTTATCCGATTGCAACAGCCAACGATAAATCCCAGATCAGCGCGCCGCTCATGTCACGTTTTGCGGTGATCGATATCCCGGATTATACGGCAGAGGAAAAGAAAATCATCTTTTCCAGATTTGCACTGCCGAAGGTATTAAAACGTATGGGATTAAAAGACGGAGAGTGCAATGTGGCACCGGATGGCCTGGATGCGGTGGTAGAATTCTTTGCTGGTACCAGCGGGATCCGTGATCTGGAGCAGGCAGCAGAGCATATTGCGGCAAATGCATTATACCAGATCGAAGTGGATCATGTTGCAGAAGTGACATTTGACCGTGAGATGGTCATGAAGCTGCTTGAAGCATAAAAAGCAGTGCCGATAACGCTGACGATACGAAAATCATTACGAGTATTTATTTGAATGAGGTGTGATTGTGGTTTTACAGACAGAACAAACAGAGCGATTAAGAAAAGCACTGCACATTGACATAACAGATGGAATCATTCTTGCAGTTATGCGCCAGGGAAGACGACAGGAAAATGACACGAAAGAAACCATGGAAGCATGGATGGAACGTCATGTTTTTGTATATGCATCCACGCCGAAAGTATTGGAAACCATGAAAAAAGAATTCAGTGTTTCCTCACTTTTACGTGAATATAAACATGGAAAACGGTTTCTGGTATACCGGTGTCATCTTGTAAATAGAGATATGATTCTGGTAGATAAGGTGACCATTTATCTATTTGAAAACACGGTCACCGGCCATGTGGAAGCCCAAATGTTTATCGAAGATATCACACAGGAATATCTGGATAATGTTACCAACGAAGTGCTTTACCAGAAAGATTATAAGCTGCTCAGCCTGATCAGCCTGGACCGGGAAATCGTAAATTTCCGCAGTTGCCACTTGGAAGACATCGACATAAAGAAACGTAAAAATATCCCATATAAAAAAGCAGCAGAGCTGGTTTGCGGGCATCATATTCATCCAAATGACAGGGAACGTTTCCTTTCCAAAACCAATCTTACATTTTTAAGAAAAACAATGGAAGAGAAGGGAATGCATTCGTTTGCCGTGCAGACAACTGATAAGCTGACGGAACGTTATACTTATTACTGGTTTGACAAATCTGAAAATATGCTGTTGCTGGTTGCGGACGATATGACAAAAGAACTGGAAACAGATCCGCTTACAGGACTTCCAAACCGTGCAGGATTTCTCCGCCAGGTGGGTGAAATCCTGCGAAAACAGTCCGATGCCCAGTATGCAATTTTGTTTTTTAATATCCAGCGCTTTAAAGCCATTAATGATCTGTTTGGTTACGAGAAGGGAGACCGTATTTTAAAGAAAATCGTGGATGTTCTGGAAAAAAGCTTCCTGAAACCACTCGTAACGGCTCGTATGGAGGCAGACCGTTTTGTGGCGTTCGTGGATACCGCTAACTTAAAGTTAGATCAGATGAACCAGCTTTTGCATTATTCTTATCATGACGGAAAGACAGACATTGAACTCCATGGGCGTTGCGGCATTTATTATGTCCCGAAACAGTGTACGTTAAGCGTATCGGATATGTGCGACCGGGCAAAGCTGGCAAAGAATTATATTTCTAACCAGTATGTGCGGCCGTATGCCATTTACGATGAAAGCATGAAAATGGAATACGATGATAATAGCCGTGTGATGATCAATCTGGAACAGGCCATTGAAAAGAATGAGTTCTGTGTCTATTATCAGCCGGTCTATGATGCGAAAACCGAAGAAATCGTTTCTGCGGAGGCTCTGGTCCGTTGGATCCGGATAAGAAAAATCCGGTCCTTCCGGGGCGGTTCATCCCAGTGCTGGAAAACAGCGGCCATATTACCAAGCTGGATACATTTGTAAACAGAACGGTAAGGGAAATGATCCGGAAACGAAAACAGGAGGGAAAAAAGGTCCTTCCGGTTGCGGTAAACCTTTCCCGTATGGACCTGATGGACAAAGACATCATGGGACGCATCTGGGAAAATGTAAATGATAAGAAAATTCCGGTCAGTATGTTCCATTATGAACTCACAGAGTCTGCTTATGCAGATATTACCGAAAGCGGAAGTAAATTTTTGACCGGGTTGCAGAAAAAGGGAACGAAGATCCTGATCGACGATTTTGGAAGCGGAATTTCTTCATTCAGCACCGTGCGCGACTATGAATTCGATATCATTAAGCTGGATATGGGATTTGTACAGAAAATTGGCACCAGCAAGAAAACGGACAACATTCTCATTGCCCTGATTGATCTTGCCCATAGTCTTGATATGAAAGTCATTGCAGAAGGTGTGGAAACAAAGGAGCAGGTGGAATTTTTGAGAAAGAACAACTGTGATTATTTCCAGGGCTTTTATTATGCAAAGCCAATGCCGCAGGAAGAATTTGAGGCGCTGCTAGACCGGGAGTTGTAAAAGGAAAATGATAAAATAAAAAAAGATTCAAATTGTTGTTGACAATTAACACAATTTATATTATACTACTGAACGTAGCGAGGCGTGGCTCAGTTTGGTAGAGCGCTGCGTTCGGGACGCAGAGGTCGCAAGTTCGAATCTTGTCGCCTCGACTCACTTCAGGTTTTACCTGAAGGAATGGCCTCATGGTCAAGCGGTTAAGACGACGCCCTCTCACGGCGTAAACTCGGGTTCGATTCCCGATGAGGTCATATGCTTTGGATTTTGTCCAAAGCATTTTTGTTAGGACGCTTCTGTAGCGCAGTTGGTAGCGCAACGCATTCGTAATGCGTGGGTCGCCGGTTCGAGTCCGGCCAGGAGCTTTATAAGTAAGTAGAAAAATCTCCCAAAAAGCAAGGAACATCAAGGGTTTCCGGCTGGATGGGGGATTTTTTTATTGCATGGATGATTAAGAACGGATAAGTGATTTTAAGGTATTTTTTTGGGGGATTTTTGGAGAAAACTAATATTATAAATATTAATAAGTATTTATAAACAACAACATGTTCACGCAGTGGTTTTACAATCCTCCATAGTCTATATAGAGAATAATATCGAGAGGTAGACTATGAAAACTGCAGAAATTACATTTCAGAATTACAAAAAGAAGGGAAATCCATATGTGAAAGCTCGTCAATATGTGACTTTACTTGACGGGACTGTTTATCGTGCTGAGGGCAGTGGTAAGAACCGTGTGGATGCCAGAGCTGCTTTGCAGCGGAATATTGATAACCGAAATAAATTTATTCAAACTGGTATGAAAAAAGACAACGGTGAAGTCACTCTTCAGTACCTTTTCCATTTACCAGGTGCTGCCGAAGATCATCGAACTGTGGGGACTGAATGTGCAGACAGATGTTTCTTCTAAAAAACTTCGCCCAACTGACCGCCAAATGACAACACCGTTATTGCTGCTGCGCTGCGTACAGCTTGGCATTTCTATTCGTGACCTCGATTTGCTCACGATAGGAATGGTCAACGATATGTACGCAGAAAGCGGAAATAATGAGTATAAAGGCTATTCGCAGATGGCTACGCAATCTGACATGGATGCCTTTTAACAGAAAGTTCACAGTTCACAGCTCATATAGTGACACTATATTGACATGACACGAGTATGTGAGTATACTGTAAACCATGTGGAGGTTTTGCGTATGTCAGCAACAAATCTGAACATCCGAACAGATAAGGAAATCAAAAATCAGGCTGAGGAGATTTTTAATGAACTCGGTCTGACAACTGCGATCAATAAGTTTCTGAGAACTGTGGTTCGAGAATACGGCATTCCATTTGAATTAAAACTGGACGTGCCGCAGGAAACAGCGGCAGAAGCAACTTTAGAGAGCAAGAAAATGTTGTCTGACCTTTCAGAATGTAAATCCTCGAATGATGAAAAAATGAAAGGATAAATCTGAAAAGCGAATCAGCTGATGGAAAAAAGCACGCTCTGCAGATGCGGTATTTACATCGATCCCTTCCACATATTTCTATGAAATAAAAAGTGGGGTCAAATTGAATGAAAACACAAGCAGACAAGAAGTCAGTCAAAGACATTCAGGAGTTAAAGCAGAGATTTACTAAGTTTTCCATAGGTTTATTTGCAATTTTGACGCTTTCAATCACATTGTTGGCATCAGCATATACATATATTCTGCAAAAATCGTATACAGATATCGCCCTTGAAACGGAACTCAAACGTGATATGGAAAATGCAGATGCAATCCATAAATTGGTAAATGAAAAAATCGGAAGAGAAGAATTTGCCACGCTCCGCCATCAATCTGATGAAAATACAGAAATGTATCACAAGGTTTCCTCGTTTCTAAATGAAATTCGAACGTTGAATTCAACCAGATATTTATACACCGCCACCCGAAATGAAGAAAACAGGCTGATCTATGTGGTGGACGGTCTGGATCCCAGCGCAGGAGATGTCAGACATCCGGGAGACTATATTGAGGAAGAAATGATTCCGTATATTAACAAGGCTCTTTCAGGAGAGACGGTGTATTCGCAGAACATTGTTGATACGACATGGGGTCCTATTTTCACAGCCTGTTATCCTGTAACGGGCGATTTAACGGGCGATTCGGATGAAATAGTTGGTGCTTTATGCATTGAAATGGATATGCAGTCTGTGAATGGGCTGGTAAAGCGAACAAGAAGAGTATCCGTTTATGTTGGAGCTATGGCAGGATGTGTGTTGTTTTTGCTTTGTGCTGTCTGCTTTATCGGCTACAAAAGAAAAAGAGAAGATGAAATTGAACAGACGCTTTTGTTGCGCGAGGCTGCGGAAAAAGCAGAGACCGCAAACAGAGCAAAATCATCCTTCTTACTTAACATGTCACATGATATTCGATCACCTATGAATGCTATTATCGGATTTACGGACATTGCACTGAACCAGACAAATGTATCTGAAATTCACGATAATCTGCAAAAGGTAAAAATAAGTTCAGAGCATCTGCTGTTGTTATTGAATAATGTACTGGATCTTAGCCGTATCGAGAACGGAAAGGTAAGCTTCTCACCTGAGCCGGAGAATTTGCCTGTCCTAATAGATAATGTGATTGCTATCGTGGATGGACTCCTACTGAATCGGGATTTAACATTTGAGATACATCGCAACATCCCCAAAGAACTTTATGTTCTGACGGATGCAATAAAAATTCGTGAGATATTGACGAATCTTCTGAGTAATTCGGTCAAGTTTACAAAAGATGGCGGAACGATTACTTTTGAAATTAGTATCAAACCGGGCATAGACGAACGGCATATTGTAGGCAGTTATGCGGTAAAAGACAATGGCATTGGTATGAGTGAAGAATTTCAGAAAAGGCTGTTTGAACCCTTTTCACAGGAGGATAACGGCGCACGAACACACTATGCCGGAACGGGGCTTGGAATGGCAATTTCCAAGCAATATGTAGAACTGATGGGCGGTACAATTACGGTTCACAGCAAGAAAGAGTGTGGTTCGTCTTTTACAGTAGAAATTCCTATGGAACTTGCAGACCCAAAACAGATACCTGAGCCGAATCTGATACAGGATGTCAGCTTTAATGGAGTAAAGGTTCTTCTCGCAGAAGATAATGAGCTGAATGCGGAATTGGCAATCACGCTGCTCGAAGAAGCAGGTATGCATGTAACTCGTGCAGTAGATGGACAGGACGCAGTTGCTTGTTTTGCCAACAATCCAGCAGACACATATGATGTAATTCTAATGGATGTCCTGATGCCTAAAATGAATGGGCATCAGGCGGCAAGAGCAATTCGTGCAATGAGCAAGGAGCGCCCAGACGCTGCGAAAATTCCAATCATCGCACAATCTGCAAATGCTTTCAAGGAAGATGTACAGGCATCCTTGGATTCTGGAATGAACGGACACATTTCAAAGCCATTCAATATAGATGCAGTGATCACTGCAATAAAACAAAATATAAAGAGATAGAAGATTGAGCAACAATCCGATAACGATCAGAGCATCGTTCAAGGTTTATTTGGACGGTGCTTTTTCTATACCCATTTTGCAGAGAGGAGGTGCGCTATGGCGGCAAGCAGAATAAAGGGGATCACCGTTGAAATCGGCGGCGATACCACCAAACTATAGACAGCCCTAAAGGGTGTCAATTCGGAAATTAAGAATACGCAGGCACATCTGAAGGATGTCGAAAAGCTGCTGAAGCTTGATCCCAGCAATACAAAACTGAACCGGATTATCCATGGACAGATGATAATGCAGTACTGAGGCATTCAGATAATAACAAGTGGTATGGGCTGGTGATGACGGTTAGTGCAAAGAAAATGGGAGTGCTTTTTGAGGATAAGAATCATCTCATCAACAAACTTCTGATTCGTCATCGTCTCATACGGATCTTTCTTGAATAAGCCCATAATACAAACCCTCATGTTTTGAAATTTTAATGACATAAAAAGTATGGAGAACCAAATAAAAAATGAAATAGAAGTGATTTTTATGCAGAATGTTCCTTGAAATTATGCGACGTGGGAAGTATAATGAAGTCCTAAATAATTTAGGATAACAAGCGGGAATCCTCGGTTATTCAATTGCCGAGATGAAAGCGTCTGAAA
>NZ_QULW01000029.1 GCF_003481825.1 Clostridium sp. OM02-18AC
CTGCTTGCAAAACAGCAGTGCCCGCAGGAGACTCTTGCAAAGCTGGCTGAGAAAGCAACCGAGAGACATATGGCTTAATCTGCCAACACGGCAGTACCGTAACCGGTAAGGTGACCGGTTATGTTACATCAGTAAATTGGGTACACCCCCTTTTTATACAACAACTTGCTCTGTCAGCGGATGCGCCACTGGCGTCTCCCTGACATGCGATGCAGCAAAAGCGGTGGCAGTCCTTAAACGGGCTGCCATCACTGCTTTGAAAATGAACAATAAGAAATATAGTCCGTAGGAGAAGGCGGACTTCAGGAGATCATGTTATGGGAAAAAGAATTGTAATCGCTCTGGGCGGCAATGCATTGGGGAATAACCTGCCGGAGCAGATGATCGCAGTAAAGAAAACAGCTTCCGCAATCGTAGATCTGATCGAGGCTGGAAATGAAGTGGTAATTGCACATGGAAACGGACCGCAGGTTGGCATGATCCAGAATGCCATGTCCGAGCTGACCCGTTCCAATCCGGAAAAATATATTCCGTGCCCGCTGTCTGTATGTGTGGCTATGAGCCAGGGCTACATCGGTTATGACCTTCAGAATGCGCTGCGCGAGGAAATGTTAGACCGCGGTATCACCACGGGCTGCACCACCATCCTGACCCAGGTAGAGGTCGATGCAAAGGATCCGGCATTCGAGAACCCGACCAAGCCGATCGGTGCATTTATGACCAAGGAAGAGGCTGACAAGATGGTTGCAGAGCAGGGCTACAAGGTTGTAGAGGATGCAGGACGCGGCTACCGCCGTGTGGTTGCTTCCCCGAAGCCACAGTCTATCATCGAGATTGACACCATCCGCAATCTGGTAGAAAATGATTATGTAGTTGTTGCCTGCGGCGGCGGCGGTATCCCGGTATTCGTAACCGAGGGCCATCACTTAAAGGGTGCTGCAGCAGTCATCGATAAAGACTTTGCAGCAGAGAAGCTGGCAGAGCAGTTAAATGCAGACTGCCTGATCATCTTAACCGCAGTGGAGAAGGTTGCCGTTCATTTCGGCAAACCGGATCAGGAGTGGCTGTCTGAGCTGACTCCGGAGACTGCACAGAAGTATATCGAGGCTGGTGAGTTTGCACCGGGCTCCATGCTTCCGAAGGTACAGGCTGCTGTCGCATTTGCAGAGTCTGCACCGGGACGCGAGTCTCTTATTACCCTGCTTGAAAAAGCAAAAGATGGTATCAACGGTCTGACCGGTACCAGAATTCACCAGTAAATAACACAGATACAATATGCAAAGCAATCAGCGGACGCGCCACTGGCGCCTCCTCGATATGCAAAGCAACAAAATAACCGCAGGAGTGGTCTGTCCGCTCTTGCGGTTAAAGTTGCATACAGGGGTAAAACCAAAATATTTTCGCACAGAAATAGGAGTGAAGAAAACGATGAAAACGATAGTGAAGAACGGAATGCTCTGCACCGAGAGCGGTGTCTATGAAGCAGATATTCTGATCGAAAACGGCGTGATCCGTGAAATCGGGACTGGTCTTGCGGAACATGAGAGCAAACTGGGTTCGGCAGATGCAGAGATTGAAATCGTTGATGCATCTGGAAAGTATGTCTTACCGGGAGCGGTAGACATCCATACCCACATGGATCTGGATGTGGGGATCGCCCGCGTCATTGACGATTTTTACACTGGAACCATTGCAGCTGCCTGCGGCGGCACCACCTCCATTGTGGATCACATGGCATTCGGACCAAAGGACTGCAGCCTGTGGCATCAGGTCAGGGAATATCATAAGCTGGCAGACGGCAACGCCGTGGTAGACTATGGTTTCCACGGAGTGTTCCAGCATGTAAATCCGCAGGTACTGGAAGAGATGGGCGAGATTGCAGAGAAAGAGGGCATCACCAGTTTTAAGGTCTACATGACCTATGGCTACGGACTGAATGATAAAGAACTGATGCAGATTTTAACCCAGGCGAAAAAAGATGGCATTCTGATCGCTTCCCATTGTGAGAATGACGGTATGGTGAACTATTACCGGGAAAAATTTGTGAAGGAGGGGCATACCCAGCCGCGCTACCAGCCGCTCAGCCGTCCGGCCGAGACTGAGGCTGAGGCCGTGAACCGTTTCCTGTATCTGGCAGAATCAGCAGGGGAAGCACCGGTTTATGTTGTACATTTATCCAGCAAACAGGGACTCATGGAAGTGCGCCGTGCGAGAAGACGCGGACAGAAGCATTTCGGCGTGGAAACCTGTCCGCAGTATCTGTTTCTGACAGATGACCGCTACGCAGATGATCAGGAGGGCTTAAAGGCGATCATGGCACCGCCGCTTCGAAAGAAAGAGGATAATGCGGCGCTCTGGCAGGCGCTGGAGGATGGGGAACTGGATGCAGTTGCGACTGACCACTGCCCATTTACCTTTGCCAAACAAAAGCAGCAGGGCGCGAAAGACTTTACCCAGTGCCCGAGCGGAGCTCCGGGTGTGGAGGAACGTCTGCCGCTGATGTTTTCTGAGGCAGTAAAGGGAGAACACCTGACAATCCCGCAGTTGGTGCATTACCTTTGCACCAATCCGGCGAGAATCGCAGGCCTGTATCCAAAGAAGGGTACCATCCAGGCAGGTTCCGATGCAGACCTGGTACTCATCGATCCGAAAAAAGAGTGGACCATTACCACGGAGAAGATGCACGGCAACGCAGACTACACCTGCTATGAGGGCAGGAAAGTGACTGGTTCAATCGAGAAGGTATTCCTGCGTGGCCAAGAGATCGTTTCGGATGGCACTTTTACCGGAACACGCGGGGAAGGACAGTATCTGAAGCGGGGAACGAGCTCTCTGGCAGAATAAGGTAAAACTAGAAGATCTGGTCCGGAGCTTTGGAAAAGCCCCGGAGACGGATACAGCCCGCAAAAAGCGGAAAGAAAGGAAGTACAGACATGCAGAATACGGATGCAGTGGCATGGACGAAGAAATTAGTCGGTATTGAGAGCACAAATCCGGGAAAAGAAGAGCATGAGATCGCCGGATTTTTGGAGCAGGAGATCAAGGCAGCACTCCCGGAGTGCGGAGAACTGAAAAAGGATTACACGAAGGATGGACGTCCGGTCCTGATGGCGGTCCTTCCGGGAGAAACAAAGGAAGAACTGGTGTTTATCTGTCACATGGATACCGTTCCGGTCGCCGGTGGCTGGACAAAGAATCCACTGGGAGAGGATGGGGAAGATGGCCGTTTCTTTGGCCGTGGTTCCTGCGATATGAAATCCGGCCTGGCGTCTGCCCTTTGTGCATTTCTGGAGGCAGCAGCGCAGAGGAAGGACACCGGCAAAGTTCCGGAGCGTACCTTAAAGTGGATCGGAACCTGTGATGAAGAAGGGGACATGACCGGTGCGGAGCGTGTCATCGAGCTTGGCTGGGTGACGAAAGACAGCCTGGTAATGGATACCGAGCCGACAGACGGTGAGATCCAGACTGCCCACAAGGGACGATACTGGTTTGAAGTCACCATGCATGGAAAGGCGGCTCATGCAAGCCGTCCGGAGCAGGGCATGGATGCGATCGCCGGAATGGCATATCTGCTGGCTTCTGCCCGCAATCGGATGAAGGAATTAAAGGAAGACCCGTTCCTGGGAAAATCCACGATCGTGTTCGGCGAGATCCAGGGCGGCGTCCATCCGTACCAGGTTCCGGCAGAATGTAAGGTGTCTGTGGATATGCGTGTGGTTCCGCCTTATCACATCGGGGATGTGAAGGCACTTCTGGAAGCTGCCGCAGAGGATGCGGCAAAGGAAATCCCGGGATTACAGGCAGAAATAAAAGTTACCGGAAACCGCCCGCCGATCGCACATCATGAAGATGCAAAGCTGCTGGCATGTCTCAAGGCAGCCGTAGAAGCAGCAACCGGAAAAGCACCGGTGGTTTCTGCATTTCCGGGTTACACCGATACGGCGGTCATTGCCGGAATGACCGGAAACTGTAACTGCCTTTCTTACGGACCTGGCACCCTTGCTATGGCACACAAGGCCGATGAGTACGTGGATGAGGCAGATATCCGCCGGTGCCAGAAAGTGTATGAAGTGTTGGTGGAACGCTGGCTGTGGGCGTAAGGAAAAGTCAGTGGACAGATAAATATCCATGTGCTATCATGAGATTTATAAAATTCCGGAAAGGAGGCATGGCATGGCAGGAGGTTTATTTTGCAGCAGCGGCGGCTGTACGGCGAAGCTTGGACCGGATATTCTGGAGCGGGTATTGAGCCGGATCGAGCGCGGCGCACCGGATAAAAACCTGCTGGTCGGGTTTGACAGCAGCGATGACGCTGCCATTTACCGCGTCAGCGATGACGTGGCTGTGGTGCAGACCCTGGATTTCTTTCCGCCAATGCTGGAAGATCCGTATGTGTTTGGCCAGATCGCGGCCACAAATGCGCTGAGCGATGTGTACGCCATGGGAGGCGAGGTCATCAGTGCTTTAAACATTGTATGTTTCCCGCAGGATGAGGACTTAAATGTGCTCGGAGAGATCATGCGGGGCGGTTCGGAGAAAGTGGTGGAGGCCGGAGCTGTGCTCTGCGGCGGACATTCCATCAACGACAAGGATGTGAAGTATGGACTTTCCGTCAACGGTGTCGTACATCCGGACCGGATCTATAAAAATAATGGCGGACAGGCAGGCGATGTGCTGATCCTGACGAAAAAGCTGGGTGTCGGGATCATGAATACCGCAAACCGCGTGGGAGTGGCATCAAAAGAAGCCATGGCAGAGGCGATAGCTTCCATGACTACGCTGAACAAATATGCGGCGGCCATTTCCAAACGGTATACGGTACATGCCTGTACGGATGTGACCGGATTCAGCTTTTTGGGTCATCTGCATGAAATGCTGGACAAGCGTCTGTGGGCTGTGGTGGACACGTTGAGTATTCCGTATATCAAAGAGGCATACACCCATGCGGAAAACTTTATGATCACGGCTGCCGGGCAGCGAAACCGCAATCATGTAGGCTCGTTTGTGGACTTTAAGGGTGTTCCGTTCCCGTTAGAAGAAATTTTATTTGACCCGCAGACTTCCGGCGGGCTGCTGTTTTCAGTGCCGCAGGAGGAAGGAAAAGCGCTCTTACAGGAATTAAAAGAGGCTGGACTTCCGGCACAGATCGTGGGAAGAATGATCCAGCCGGGAGATGCCGGATTTCAGAAGGAGATCACGGTGCTATAGGAAGCAGGCAGGATGGAAAGCAGCATGAACGATAACAGAAGGAGAGGAAGAAAACGATGACAACTGTAGATGCAAGAGGCGATGTTTGCCCGATTCCGTTAATGAAAGCGAAAGAGGCAATCAAAAATTTAAATGGTGCAGGTGATGTAGAGGTTCTCGTAGATAACGAGATCGCGGTACAGAACCTGGAGAAGATGGCTGGTCAGATGGGATATGGCGCAGAGTCCTCCAAAACGGAAGAGAAAACCTGGAAGGTGGTCCTTCATGTGAGCGGTCAGGAGAAATCTGCCGAAGAGATCCCGGCAGACAGCTGTCTGGTACCGGCTAAGAAAAAAACAGTAGTTGCCGTGACTGCAGATCATATGGGCGAGGGCAATGAAGAGCTTGGTAAGGTCCTCATCAAAGGATTTTTATTTGCCCAGACCCAGCTTGAGACTCTGCCGGATACGATTTTATTCTACAACGGCGGTGCAAAGCTGACCTGCGAAGGCTCCGATTCCATCGAAGATTTGAAGAAGCTGGAAGCAGCAGGCGTGCAGATTCTGACCTGCGGTACCTGCTTAAACTACTATGGACTGACCGAAAAATTACAGGTTGGCGGTGTCACCAACATGTATGTGATCGCACAGACCATGGCAGAAGCTGACCTGGTTGTACGGCCATGATCTATCTGGACAATGCGGCCACCTCTCTGCACAAGCCGGAGACGGTGGCCGATGCCGTTTATAAGGTCCTGGTTTCCGGCAGTGTCGGCAATGCAGCGCGGGGAAGCAATGAGGCATCTTTGCAGGCACTGCGTCTGGCCGTGGAGACGAGAAGCCGCCTGGGAGAACTGTTTGGGTATCCGCATCCGAACCAGGTGGCATTTTCCATGAATGCAACGGACAGTCTGAACATGGCCATCCAGGGGTTGTTTGAGCCGGGAGACCATGTGATCACGACGCAGATGGAGCATAATTCCGTGCTGCGTCCTCTGTACCGGAAAGAAAAAGAGGGCGTGGAGCTGACCATCGTTCCCTGTGATGAACGGGGGCGGCTGTGCCTGGATGTTTTGCAGGGAAGTATCCGGCCGGATACCAAAGCATTGGTCTGTACCCATGCCTCGAATCTGACCGGCAATGTGAACGACCTGGAAAAGCTTGGCTCACTTTGCCATGAAAATGGCACTTTATTTGTGGTGGACGCAGCCCAGAGTGCAGGTCTTCTTCCGATTGATATGGAGCGGATGCAGATCGATGTGCTGTGTTTTTCCGGTCATAAGGGACTTTTAGGACCCCAGGGAATGGGCGGGATCTGTGTGCGGGAAGGCGTGAAACTGAAACCGTTTCGTGTGGGCGGCACGGGAATCCGCACGTTTGACAAAGAACAGCCGGATGAGATGCCAACACTCCTGGAAGCAGGAACGCTGAACATGCCTGGGATCGCAGGTCTTCTGGCTGGAGTGGAATACGTTCTGGAGAAGGGAACCGATGCCATCTTCAGGCAGGCAGATGCGTATGCGCGTGCCTTTTATGAGGGAGTGCGGAATCTGCCGGGGATTCAGGTTTACGGAGATTTTGAGGCTGCACTCCGGACTCCGGTCGTGACGCTGAACCTGAAAGATTATGATTCTGCCGCAGTTGCCGATGAGCTGATGCAGCGGTTTGATATAGCAGTCCGCTCCGGCGGTCATTGTGCGCCGCTCATGCATAAAGCACTCAAAACCGGAAAGCAGGGCGCGGTGCGCTTCAGCTTTTCCCATTTTAATACCATGGAAGAAGTACAGGAGGCCGTAAAAGCCATGCGGATCCTGGCCTGGGAGGGATAAGATGCTGAAAAAAGAACTTCATCTGATCATTACGTTTCGCGACACGGTCATGGCCATCCGCATGGAGAAAGCCATGAAGGAAGCAGGACTTCCGGGCCGGATCATTCCGCTTCCCAGTGCCATTTCCGCTGGCTGCGGACTGTGTTTCATGGCGCCTTTGGAGGCGAGAGAAGCCCTGCAGCAGGAAATGGAAAAACAGGAGATTACATGGGAACTGATCACGGAACTGATGCTCTGATTCCGTGCTTCACGGGAAATTGCATCCTGAGAAATAAAAATGCTCCGCGAAGATGCGCATTTTTATCTCATTTTCTTGTGAATGAGGCTGTAAAGTGGATTGGAGAATAAATATGACGGACAAAATGTGGAAAAACTGGTATGTGCAGCCCACAAAGCCGGAAAAAAGACGGAAAAATTACCGGGGCGGTGTGCTGGTGGCAGCATTGCTGCTGCTACTATCCCTGCCGGGGTGTGGCTATGGATCCTATGAGAAGATCACGACTGCACAGACAGCCGAAAACGGTGCCGGGCAGAGTGAAAACAGAAAAGAAGAAGCCGGGACAGAAAAAGATTCCGGTGAGAATACGGCAGCGGAGATTGTGCTGGAGACAGAAGCAGCTGATGCCGGAGCGGCAAGGGGAGAAAATCCGGACGGGGCCCAGGCGAACAATCCGGGCGGGGATCAGGAAAGAAATCCGGGGGAACTTCCGGAAAATCTGGTCGGAAAAGCTGCCGAATTTTCAGAAGACTCTGGCGCTTCCATGTCGATTCTCTTTTCTGGTGACGTGCTTTTGTCAGACCATGTGCTGAATGCCTACAGCCGGGCAGGCGGAATTTCCGGTGTCCTGGACCAGAATTACCGGAATGCAATCCAGTCCGTCGATTATTTTGCAGTCAATGAGGAGTTTCCGTTCAGCAGCCGCGGAACGCAGGCAGCAGACAAGCAGTATACCTTCCGTCTGGCACCGGAAAAGGTTTCCCTGTTTCAGGAAATGGGAATCGATGCCGTGACACTGGCCAATAACCATGCACTGGATTATGGGGTAGATGCACTTCTTGATACTTGTGAGGTACTGGATGGTGCCGGGATTTTGCATACCGGCGCCGGAAAAGACCTGAATGCGGCGAAACAGCCGGTTGTGTTTGAGAAGAATGGACAGAAGGTGGCGCTGATTGGAGCCACCCGCGTCATCCCGGAAGCTGGCTGGGCGGCCACGAACGGGCATCCGGGCATGCTGTCCTCTTATGAGGTTTCGGTAGAGCCTTTGCTCCAGCAGATCGCGAGCTGCCATGCAGATGGAGAAAAGGTGGTGGTCCTGATCCACTGGGGCATCGAGCGCGATGAAAAGCCGCAGGAATACCAGCGGGCGCTGGCGAAGCGCTACATCGATGCCGGGGCAGACCTGGTGATCGGAAGCCATCCGCATGTGCTGCAGGGCATCGAGTATTATAAAGGGAAACCAATCTTTTACAGTCTTGGAAACTTTGTGTTTGGCAGTTCCATCCCGAAAACCATGCTGGTGCAGGCGGAGTTTCAGGGAGAAAACCTAAGTCTTCGCTTGCTTCCGGGAACCTCATCGGGCGGCTATACCCGCATGCTGACGGATTCCGGGGAAATGACACAGTTTTATCAATACTTAGAAAGCATATCGTTTGGCGTATCGATCGGGGCGGACGGCGCAGTCAGCGCACAGCCCTGAGTGATCCCGCGTTCTTTGAAGCGTCTGGTGAGCGAATTGAGCACCAGGCGCTTATTTGCGCTCCAGAGCGGCGCAATCAGGAGATTTTTCGGTCCGTCCCCGGTGATCCGGTGGATGACAAGCTCCGGCGGCAGCAGGGCGATGCAGTCGATGACCAGATTCAGATATTCATCCAGATCCATGACAGGAAATGGATGCTGTTCATAGACAGTGGCAAGATCCGTTCCCTTTAATACATGGAGAAGCTGCAGTTTGATGCCCTGAATGTCTTGTCCGGCGAGATAGCGGGCTGTCTGCAGCATCTGTTCCCGGCTCTCACCGGGCAGACCCAAAATGACATGGACGATGGTTTCCAGGTTCTCTGCCCTCAGTCTTTTCAGAGCATCGGTGAAGGTGGAGAGCGGGTAGCCGCGGCGGATGAAACGGGCGGTATCCTCATGGATTGTCTGCAGGCCGAGCTCCAGCCAGACCGGCTTTTCCTGGTTTAAACGGGCACACAGCTTTACGACCTCATCCGACAGACAGTCCGGTCGCGTGCCGATGGAAAGCGCGACCACCTTCGGATGGCGGATGGCAGCGGTAAAGAGTGCTTCCAGATAGGAAAGCGGGGCATAGGTGTTGGTGTAGGACTGAAAATAGGCAATGTAGGCGTCTGGCGCCGTTCCCATCTTATTTTTGATGCGCAGGATGGCAGATTCGATCTGTGCGTTTACGGCGGAAGCTATGGAGAATTCTAAAAATCCGGAGGCTTCTGAAAATGCAAGCGGCGCGGCAAAATCGCCGGATCCGCCTTCGCTGCAGAAAATGCAGCCGCGCGTGCCGAGCGTTCCGTCCCGGTTGGGGCAGGTCATATGGCCATCTAAGGCAATTTTGTAAACCTTTTGGCCGAAGCGGGACTTCATCTCAAAGTCCAGGGAGTGGTAGGGTTTGCCGTTCCAGTTCATGGGTGAGGTATGTTTCCTTTCGCAGTGATTCTTTCGCAACTGTTCGGTAGCTTCACAGTTACGTTCTTTTTTCACTCATATAGATAGTATAGCATAACGGATTCTTTTTGTCTGCGCAATGCGTGGAGCGGATTCTTTTTGCAAAAAGTTGCTGCCGCATGCGCAACGCATAAACGGCAGCGTAAAAAAACACAGATATGTAAAAGAATATTGTATTGCCGGAAAAACAAGCGCTGTGCTATACTGAAAACAAGGTGGCTGTACAGCTTACCCGGTGCATACATTGGGCAGGCAGTCAGAAATCAAAAGAGAGGGGCAAAAAGGCCAGAAAGCCAAAAGGGAAGAAAGCCAAAAGCCAAAAGGCGAGAAAGCAAAAGCCATGAAATATGGAGGGGTTAAGATGAACGCAGCAAAAACATTGGAATTGTTACAGTCAGAAGCAGCCAGAGTCCGCATGACCGAATTATACGGAGCCGGACACGTGGACGAGAATATCAGCCGTTATGAGGAGCTGGTGAAAAAATTTCAGGAAAGTTTTGGAGAGAAGGATATCCTGATGTTCAGTTCACCGGGAAGAACGGAGATCAGCGGCAACCATACCGACCACAACCATGGCAAGGTTCTGGCCGGAAGCATCAACTTAGACTGTGTGGGAATCGCAGCAAAGAATGACTCCAGCAAGGTCAACATCATCAGCGAAACCTTCAACCAGAAATTTACCATCGATTTAAATGAGCTGCAGCCGAGTGCCAAGAAGGCCGGAACCATCGATCTGGTAAAGGGGCTGTTAAAGGGCTTCCAGCAGTCGGGCTATGAAGTGGGCGGTTTTGATGCGTACATTACCAGCAATGTCATCAGTTCTGCCGGTGTGAGCTCTTCTGCATCATTTGAAATGCTTCTTTGCTCGATGTTAAACCGTTTCTTCAACGATGGACGCATGAATACCGTAGCTTATGCCCACATCGGAAAGTATGCGGAAAATGTGTACTGGGATAAGACCTCCGGCCTGTTAGACCAGATGGCATGCGCCGTGGGCGGCCTGATCACCATCGATTTCTTAGAGCCGGCTGAGCCGAAGGTCGAGCAGATCGATTTCGATTTTGCATCCCAGAACCACAGCCTCATCATCGTGCAGACCGGAAAAGGCCATGCAGATTTAAGTGCGGATTATTCCTCTGTACCGAATGAAATGAAGAAGGTAGCCCAGTTCTTTGGCAAGGAAGTCTGCGCGGAAGTGACGGAGCAGCAGGTGATCGACAACATCCAGGAGGTCCGTGCTTTTGCCGGAGACCGTTCCGTGATGCGTGCTCTTCATTTCTTTGAGGAGAACAAGCGCGTTGAGGCAGAGGTATCAGCCTTGAAGGAGGGACGTTTTGAGGACTTCTTAACCAACATTACCGCATCCGGAAACTCTTCCTGGAAGTGGCTGCAGAACTGCTACACGACAGCCAGCGTGCAGGAGCAGGGAATCTCCATTGCGCTGGCTCTGACAGAACTGTTCATCGCGGAAAAACAGCGCGGTGCATGCCGCATTCACGGCGGCGGTTTTGCAGGTGTCATCATGGCGATGCTGCCAAATGATATCGTGGACGAGTACATCGACTACATTGAGCATGCCATGGGCGCAGGCAGTGCATACCGCATGAGCATCCGTCCTTACGGCGCAATCTGCGTGAATGATATTATTTAATGCAAACGTTTGTTGCTGGGCACGCATGCGTGAACAGTAACAAACGTTTCGGATTGTTTGCGTATGTGAACAGTAACAAACTTTCTTTTTTCGTCAATCTGTGATATGATGGCGGGCGGTAGTGATGCCGTCCGCCATTTTTTGCCTGGCATATCGAGGAGGCGCTAGTGGCGCGTCCGCTGATTACGAGGCAATATTCAGAGCACATGCGTATCTGCTGTGACGACAGGCGATTGCCAGAATGATTGTTTCTACGGAAATTCCGGCATCACTCCAGACGGAAAGAGGATAAGACCAGAATATGAAGCATTACAAAAGAATCACAGCCCTGATCTACGGGGCACTCCTTTTGATCTGTATTGGAATCGTGTGGTTCCTTGGTGCGTTAAATAAACAGGGAAGCAGTTCACCGCAGGATAAAACAGGGCAGGAAAGCAGTGCGCAGGCCGGAGCAGATCAGGGAAAAGAAGAATCAAACAGTGACAAGAACAACGGTACGTCCGGACAGCAGAACGGATTGGATGAAACAAAAGAGGGGACAGAACGTTCAGAGAGCGGCACCGGAGAGTATGACCAGGAGTCCGAAGAAGCGCGTCAGGCCCGCCTGGAGAAAGAACGCCAGAAGTGGCTGGCGGAATACCGGCGGCAGCGGCGCAGGCACCGGAAACCATCTGGGGAGAGAGCGGAAACGGAAGAGGAGAAACCTTACGAGCCGCCGACCCTGATGCTGGCTTCGGACCTTCATTATATGAGTTCCACTACCCATGATGATGGAAAAGCGTTTTGGAGCATGGTGGAGCATGACGATGGAAAGATTGACCAGTACAGCGAAGAAATGCTGGATACGCTGGTGGAGACAGCAATCGAGAATCACCCCACGGCACTGGCTCTGACCGGGGATATTACCTTGAACGGGGAGCGCATCAACCATGAGCTTCTTGCAAAGAAGCTTCAGAAGGTGCAGGATGCCGGGATTCCGGTCGTGGTGATCCCGGGAAATCACGACATCCAGAATAAAAATGCTTCGACTTATTTTGGAGATAAGCGGGAGAAAGCAGAATATCTGGAGAGCGGAAAGGATTTTTATGATATCTATCATGAGTTTGGCTATGACCAGTCTCCGAACCGCGATGAGGCATCGTTAAGCTATGTGTACCCGTTAGATCCGTCCCACTGGCTGTTGATGATGGATTCCTGCATCTACGATGACGGGAACCATGTGGAGGGCCGCATCAGCGATGCGACATTGGGGTGGATGGAAACCCATCTGCGGGTGGCGAAGGAGCATGGCATTCAGGTAATTGTGCTGGCGCACCACAACCTGCTTCAGGAAAGCCGACTGTTCACAACCCAGTGTGAGATGGAAAACGGGCCGGAGGTGACGGCGCTGCTGGAAAAGTACCAGGTGCCGCTTTATATCAGCGGTCATCTGCATGTGCAGCGCATCCGGGAGCATGTGACCGGACCGGGACTGGAAGAAACGCAGGATGGCATTCATGAGATCGTGTTAAGTCCGTATTCCTTCCCGGGCAACCAGTATGGCATGCTGAGCTGGGATCTTCAGGATAACATGACCTTTGAGACCCGCAAGGCCGATGTGGCTGCATGGGCGAAAGCAAACGGATCGGAGAATCCGGAACTGCTGAATTTTGCAGATTGGTCTTTGCAGTATGCAAAATCCGTGATCCAGGAACAGGTAAAGCAGACCATCACCATGGTGCCGGATGACTTAAAGGCAGAGATGGCATCGATGTATGCCGACCTTTATTTCCCGTACTGTCTGGGCGAGGCGGTGCCGTGGAACGATGCGAAAACAACCAAAGCATACACGCTGTGGCAGCGGGTCGATCCGAAGGGAAAGAAATTTAAGGAAATGCAGAGCATGGCGGAAGACAGCCGGACGCCTAGACAAAGCTGGACGGGCGGCGGCCGGCAGCAGACAGGGCAGGATGGATCGTGATGTGTCTTTCCAGAAAAGACAGACGCACACTACAGCCTGACAAAAGAAAAACAAGAAAATAGCACAATAGAAATGCTGTAATAAAGCCAATAAGAATAGTGTTTGTTTTTTGAATAGGAACGAGTTATAGTCTCTCTGGCAGAGGGGGAACATTATGGCTACACAGAACATCGAAGATCCGGTCAAACGCAAGATCGTGGAATACGCACTGATCACGGTGAGCATCTGGATCATGGTTGTGGGAATTTACTTTTTCAAATTTCCAAATAACTTTTCATTTGGCGGTGTTACCGGCTTTTCGTCCGTCGTCAGCAGACTGACCGGAATGAATGCCAGTGACTTTACCTTTATTGTAAACACCGGTCTTCTGGTATTGGGATTTTTGTTTTTAGGAACCGATGTGGGCATTAAAACGGTTTATTCCAGTATGCTCATGTCCTTTAGTTTAAGTGCGCTGGATCGCTTTATGCCGATGACAGGAACCATTACCGACCAGCCGATGCTGGAGCTGATCTTTGCAATCTTCCTTCCGGCGATCGGATCTGCAATCCTGTTTAACATTGGCGCTTCCAGCGGTGGAACGGACATCATCGCCATGATCTTAAAGGCACATTCCAGCATGAACATCGGAACCGCACTTTTGGTGGTAGACCTTACTTCCGTTTTGATGTCTTTCTTTGTATTTGGACCGACTACAGGTCTGTATTCATCCCTGGGTCTGATGGCGAAATCCCTGGTGATTGACGGAGTCATCGAGAATATCAATCTCTGCAAGTGTTTTAATATCATCTGCGATCATCCGGACCCGATCTGTGACTTTATCATAGAAGATTTAAACCGCAGTGCCACCGTTTACAAGGCACAGGGGGCGTTTTCCCATCACAGCAAGACCGTCATCATGACAACCATGAAACGCAGCCAGGCGGTACGCCTGCGTAACTATATCAAAAAAGTTGAGCCGACCGCATTTATCCTGATCTCCAACTCCAGCGAGATCATTGGTAAGGGATTTTTGAGTAACTAAGGTTTGGAAACATGTCAAAAACGTAAAGAAAAAGATGGAAAAGCCATCGCAGCTTTCTGGAAGGAAAGCTACGGTGGCTTTTGTGCTGCATGGCATAGGAAGGCAGTATCGGCGGCACATTGGATGCTCCGTGTCCATGCATGCGTGCCCAGCAACACATCTTTGACATACTATAATATGGAAGACAACACTGGAGGATGGAAAATGTCCGATCAAAGCGCACAGTCTCAGTCCATGATCCGGTTTCAGGAAGCATATATGGAACAGGAAAAACTGCATAAGAGAAAGGTAAGAATCATAAGAAGTATGCTCCTTGTTTTATTTCTTGCCCTCTGGGAACTCTGTACCAGACTGGATATGATCGATGATTTCATATTCAGTTCCCCTTCCAGGGTTCTTTTTTGTTTTTGGAAGATGGTGCGGGACGGGAGTATCTTTTCCCACATCGGAATTACATTATTTGAAACCGTGTTAAGCTTTTTGATCGTTACGGTGGTTGGAATCCTGGCGGCGGTGCTTTTATGGTCCAGCCGGAGTGCATCGGAAATTCTGGAACCATATCTGGTCATGTTAAACAGCCTGCCAAAATCGGCCCTGGCCCCAATGCTGATCGTCTGGATGGGAAGCCATGTGCACACCATTGTGGCGGCATCGGTATCCGTTGCCGTGTTTGGCTCAATCCTGACGCTGCACACCGGTTTTTCCTCGATGGATCCGGATCAGATCCGTCTGATCTACGCCCTTGGCGGCAGCAAAAAGGATGTGCTATTGAAAGTATTGCTGCCAGGGTCCGTGCCGCTGATCTTGAGCAATATGAAGGTGAATGTGGGCTTATGCCTGGTTGGTGTGATCATCGGAGAATTCCTGGCAGCAAGGAGAGGTCTGGGGTATCTGATCATTTATGGCAGCCAGGTATTCCAGCTGGACTGCGTAGTTCTTTCGATTGTACTGCTTTGCCTGTTTTCGGCATTGTTTTATAAGCTGATCGCGCGGCGGGAAAAATCTTGATTTGCGTTTTTTCTTTCTCTGCCTGGCAAATGGTAGTATAATAAAAGAAAAAGTGCTTGGAGAGGTGCTGAATATGAGAAAACTGAATATGTGGTTATGGGGACTTTTGTCTGCTGTATCATTGGGGGTATCAGCTTGTGCTCAGGTACCACAGCAGGAAACAGCGGCTGTTGTGTCTACAGAGTCGCATGTTGCAGACCGTGTCTTGGCTGGAACATCGGCATTTGACCTGGCAGCAGTACCGGCTTATTCTGGTCAGCCATATATCGTTGTTCACGACAATGAACCGTATTTTGCGGATACGGATCTGACCGAAGATTCTTTCGAGACTTACAGTGATCTGGATTCACTCGGAAGATGTGGGACTGCATACGCATCTGTCGGAACAGATTTGATGCCGACACAGGAACGCGGAGCAATCGGGCAAGTGAAACCGTCAGGCTGGCATACCATTAAATATGATAATGTAGACGGAAAATATCTCTATAATCGTTGTCATCTGATTGGTTATCAGCTTACAGCGGAGAATGCCAATGAGAAGAATCTGATTACAGGTACCAGATATTTAAACGTTCAGGGAATGCTGCCTTTCGAAAATATGGCAGCAGACTATATCAAAGAAACCGGAAACCATGTTTTGTATCGTGTGACACCAATTTTTGAAGGAAACAATCTGCTGGCTTCTGGTGTGCTAATGGAGGCAGAGTCTGTAGAGGATAAAGGTGCTGGAGTTCTTTTCTGCGTGTATGTTTACAATGTGCAGCCTGGAATCGAGATTGATTATACAACAGGCGATAGTTCTGATTTCCAAGGTGAATCAACAAAAGAGCAGGTCACGCAAACTGCATCGTCAGAGCAGAACAGTACAGAAACCGTAGAAACTGCAAAGATCACAGAAACCTATATCCTCAATACCAATACGAAGAAATTTCATCGTCCCTCTTGCTCATCCGTGAAACAGATGAAGGAAAGTAATAAAAAAGCTTTATCTGAGAGCAGGGATGCAATTATTGCTGCCGGGTATGATCCGTGTAAGAAATGCAATCCATAGAGGGCAGAATGAGTGCGCAGATAAAAACAGAATACAGAAAAAGAAATTAAAGTACTTGGGGAGGAAAAAGCGCTATGAGCAAAGTGTTAATCGTAGTAGATATGCAGAATGATTTTGTGACCGGTTCCCTCGGCAGCAAAGAGGCCAGAGAAATTGTTCCGAATGTAAAAAATAAAATTAAACAGTATGCAGATCGTGGAGACCGGATTATCTTTACACGGGATACACACGGAGAAAATTATCTGGATACCCCTGAAGGCAAAAAACTTCCGGTGAAACATTGTCTTCAGGGTACAGAGGGGTGGCAGATTGTACCGGGACTCGAAACAGAACATTGTGAATACGTCGATAAACCGACTTTCGGCTGGATGCATTGGGATGACTTTGGAACTCAGGATGAGATTGAACTGATTGGTGTCTGCACGGATATCTGTGTGGTATCCAATGCACTGATCCTGAAAGCAAAATATCCGGAGGCTGTGATATCGGTGGATGCAAGCTGCTGCGCAGGGGTGACACCGGAAAAACACAAGGCAGCACTGGAAACAATGAGAAGCTGCCAGATTGATGTGAATGGAGAGGACTGAGTACTGTGATTTTTTTCGAAAATACCGCAGACGGAGGCAACATCAGTGTTTACTTTGGGTATTCTGACGGAAGTGCAGTAATTAAGCATTAGTAGAGGCAGAGCATTATGTGGTAAGGAAAACAGAAAACAGATAGAGAGCCATGCACGCTGCTGAATGATTTCAGTATGGGTGCATGGCTCTTTTTGTTAGACAGCGCGAAATGTTATGAGCGCTTGGAGAAATAATACAATAGGCAAATGCTATATCAGTATCTTCTTTTGATATTTTCCACACACTCAGACTTGCATTATAGTAAATACAAGGACGCGTCAATAAAGAAAAAGGAGATAAGGTATATGCAAGTGAAGATTCCTCTGATCAATCAGAGTCATATAAAAGAACGAGGAATTTTTTATGTAGGTGGTAAAAAAACAGGAGACGGTGAAAATCAGTATTACTGTAATCAGATGTATGTAGAAGTTTATATACCGGTGGAAAAGAAACATCCATATCCGATCATCATGTTCCATGGGGCTGGTCAGACCAATGTCAATTGGCTGATTACACCGGATGGCCGCATGGGCTGGTCAGATTATTTTGTGGCTCATGGATATGAGGTATATTTGGCAGAGCAGCCAGCCAGAGGACGTTCTGCATGGCATCCGGATGTGAATGGAAAGACGATGCACCATTCCATCGAATCCTTAAAACGATTTACTTCTGATCAGGGAAAATGGCCGCAATCGAAGAAACATACCCAGTGGCCGGAAGGGGAAGAAGCTTTGGAGCAGTTTCTCAGTTCTCAGGTGGAATATCTTCCAAGCAATAAGGATTCTCAGAAGCTGGTGCTGGAGGCAGGAAGAGAATTATTAAAGATCACTGGACCAGCTATTTTGATGACCCATTCCCAGGCCGGACCGTTTGGATGGCTGTTAGCCGATGATCAGCCGGAACTGGTGAAGGGAATTGTGGCGCTGGAGCCATCCGGACCGCCATTTTCCAATGATATTACAAATGCTACTGTAAAAAAATATGGAATTGCAGATCTTCCCATGCATTTTGATCCGCCGGTAGCAGACAAAAATGAATTAAGCGTGGAACTTTTGAAGGCTCCGGAAGAAGATCTCAATGACGGATGGGTGATGAAAGCACCGTATCACAAACTTCCTGCATTGCAGGGAATTCCGATTCTTTTGATGGTCAGCGAATCCTCATATCATGCGGGTTACGATCATTTGACATCCAAAGTACTGGAACAGGCTGGCGTGGCACATGATTTTGTACGTCTGGAGAATATCGGGATTCATGGAAATGGACATATGATGATGCTGGAGAAGAACAATCTGGAAATCGCAAAATGGATTGCCGGATGGTTAGAGAAGAGAGGGGAATAACCGATGAAAGAAAAAAAGAAATTTCAAGTGCCTCATTCTATGGCGATTATTGTTGCAGCTATGGTGTTAGCTTCGTTGTTAACATACCTGATCCCGGGTGGAAACTTTGAGCGTGTTGTCAATGACGCTGGAAAGACCGTAGTTGTACCGGGAAGTTTTAATTACGTAGAACAGACGCCGGTTAATCCGCTCACAATCCTGGATTATGTATTCCCAGGATTACAGAGTGCCGGTTCCATTATTTATGCACTTCTTTGTGCTGGTGGTGGACTTGGAATTGTGCTGGCAACCGGAATGTTTCAGGGAGCAGCATGTACCTTTAGTAAAAAGGCGAAAGGAAAAGAGTGGGTGGTTGTTGCCATTTTAATGACCTTATTTGCTCTTTTATGTATTCCGATCAACTTAAATTATTTTATTCCATTTGCACCTCTTGGAATCATTGTGGCAACTGCAATGGGTTATGATGCCATGGTTGGTATTTCTATCATTATGCTGGGTGGTGCCGTCGGTTTTTCCTGTGGTGCCATGAACTTATCCAATACCGGAACAGCTCAGGCAATCGCAGAATTGCCGGTATTTTCCGGAATGGGATATCGTCTTTTTTGTATGATCCCATTTTTGATTGTCAGTATTATTTATATTGTAGTTTACGGAAATAAAGTAAAAGCAGATCCGAAGAAAAGCTATATTTACGGGAACAAAGTAGATTTTGGCGATTTTGATCCAGACAATCTGCCTGCATTTGAAAAACGTCATATCCCGGTAGCAATTGTGGTTGTAATCGCACTTTTGTATATGATTTATGTGGCAATCTTTTCCGACTTATCTTTCCACAGTTCTGCAACCATCTTTTTGTATATGGGCTTATTAGCAGGAATTGCTTATCGGATGCCGGTCAATGAAATGTGCAAACAGTTCTGCAATGGCGTAAAAGGAATGGCACCTACTGGAATTTTAATCGGTTTTGCCTATGCAATTTCTGGAATTTTATCTGCAGGAAATGTTATGGATACCGTAGTAAATACCATGGCAAATGGTCTGGCATATGTTCCGTCAATTTTCCAAGCTCCAGTGATGTTCTTAATGCATATCGTAGTGAATCTGTTCGTTACTTCCGGAAGTGGACAGGCTGCAGTTACGATGCCAATCTTTATCCCGGTAGCCGATCTGGTAGGTATGTCCAGACAGACTGCAGTTCTTGCATTCAACTTTGGTGATGGATTCTGTAACTTCATCCTTCCTCATGCAGCAGCAACTATGGGATTTGTAGGCTGTGCCAATATTCCATTTACCAAGTGGTTCAGTTTCATCATCAAATTATTTGCGATGTGGGTACTGATTGGTATTGTATTGCTGATGGCTGCTACTATGATCCATTATTAGAATAATGCTTCTCCAGGCATTTCAGAAAAGTTGAAACGGTAACTGGAAGGTAGTCAGACTGATAATAGCATACCGTAGAAATCCAGCAGGCATGGTAAGCCGGATCGATCAGAAAAACCTGAAGATCCTTAAAATCATCCAGCTGTTTTTTGAGATAATGTTCCGGTAAAATGACAGCACCAACGCCTTGGGCGGCGAGTTCCAATGCACTTGGAAAACTATAAGTCGTCAGGGCGGTTGGTGGGAAGAACCCGGCCTGCTCAAAAACGAAATCACAAATATGGCGGATTCGCTGCCGCTCACTGAAGCGGATGAGCGGAACGTGTTTTAACACTTCCAGTGGAAGAATCGGGAGTGTCTGATCCTGGGATTCCGATAAAAAACCATACTTGGAATGAAGGGCAATACAGAAGGATTCCTTCAACAATGGTTTTTCCACCAATTTTTTTGAGGTCAACCTGGTTTTCGATGGGTATTCTTTCGGATACTGATGAGAGAGGATCAGATCCAGCTTTCCCTGGCTGAGCAATTGTTCCAGCTCAGAAGTTTTCTGTTCCGCGAGACGGACATCGACGAATGGATAATTTTTCCGGTATTCCGGCAGAATCGGAGTTAAAATTAATAATGTATTATACCAGGAGGCACCGACATTCAGGATGCCTCCATTCATTTTATTACGGTCTGAAAGCTGGTTCAGAAAATTATCCCAGAGGGTTAACATCTGGCAGGCAGTCTCATAGTATAATTCACCTTCCGGAGTCAGAAAAAATCCATTTTTCTGGCGATGAAACAGGGAACAGTTCAGCGAACGTTCAATCCGCTGAAGACTTTGCGTTAATGATGGCTGTGCAATACATAGTTTTTGGGCGGCATGGGTAATATTGTGTTCTTCTGCAATGGTTTTGATATATAAAAGCTCACGATCAGTCAATCTAAAAGATCCTTTCTTTCGTATAAAATAGATAATCTGATTTTATCATTCCGAAACAGAAAAAGCAAATTCCCGTTATCAGCATCTTATCCTTTCACTGCCTGGCAAACGGTAGTATACATAGAAGAAATAAAGTACTGGGGAGAAATGGGATTTGAAAGACGAGATCATCATAGATAATAGGATATCAAGCGCTCTTTTGGCTGCATATACCGGTGTATTTTTGATCGATCTGGTGCAGGATTGCTATATTCCTGCGAAAAGAGCGGACAAGGTCTTCCATTTGATCAAAGAAATCGATTCTGCCAAAGAAGCGATGGAAACTGCGATGCGAAAGACGGTTCAGCCAGAATATTTGGAGAAGATGCTGGCGTTTACCAATCTGGATACGTTATCTGATCGGATGCAGAAGGAGCATTGTATTGATCAGGAGTATAAGGGCATTATTTCCGGCTGGGTGAGAGGAAGCTTTATTGAGGTGGAACGGAATTCAGACGGAACCGTACAAAAGGTTTTATATACGTACCGTCTGATCGATGAAAATCGAAGACAGGAGATAGAAGAGCAGAAAAATCTGGAATTGCAAAATGATATTGAGGCAATCCGAAGCAGAAATAAAGAACCGGAACCGGGACTTTGGAGTATGAAATAAGTATATTGGATGGTTTTGTCGTGAATATGGATGAGAAGCACGCAACCTATGATGTGCTTTGCAAGGTCATTGAAAAAGCAGAGGCTGTCAAGAATAAGGCTCTGCTGGAAAATGAAATCATTTCTTCGGTGAGCAAGCTGTATTTTGCAATTTTCCGGATCGATCTTCTTCATGATTTTTACGAAGAAGTTTCCAGCGACAATTCGATTCACCTGGTGACCGGTCATTCCGGCAAGGCCCAGGAGAAAATGAACGAACTGTGCCATAAATTTGTAGCACCGGAATACTGTAAGGCAGTGAAAAAGTTCTTTGATCTTTCTACCGTAGCGAGGAGGCTGGCAAATACCGAAACGATTGAGATGGAGTACCATGCCGCAGATGGAAACTGGCATGAGGCACGTTTCATCGAAAAAAAGCGGGATGAGTATGGTCAGCTGACCCATATACTTTATGTGACCAGGATCGTGAGTGAGGAAAAGCGGCAGGAACTGGAAAAGGAGCGGCTTCAGATCGCCTATAAAGCTGCGGAAAGCGCGAATGAGGCGAAGACGACCTTCCTTTTAATATGTCGCATGATATCCGGACACCCATGAATGCCATTTTAGGATAACAAGTGGGAATCCTCGGTTATTCAATTGCCGAGATGAAAGCGTCTGAAACGCAAGCAAAATCGA
>NZ_QULW01000003.1:0-756 GCF_003481825.1 Clostridium sp. OM02-18AC
GTGACATACTCCCACCACTTAGCTAGCGCCTGAAGTGGGGGCTTCTCGTTCGATTGCCCGATAGGGCAAAGCATAAGCGAGCTATCCCCGTGTGTCCCACGGTTTTATTAGACATTATGATAGTATGGAATTTCTTCCGCAAGGATCAGGAGATTTTCTTTTCTGTATCAAGTATCATTCCAGATATTCGAATACCTTCCCTGCATATATTGATTGCTGCGTTTTGATCCCGGTCCATTCGATTTCCGCACGCACACTCATAAATGCGATCACTCAATTGCAAATCCTCTTTTATGTTTCCACAGCAGCTGCAGGTTTTGGAGCTGGGATACCAGCGGTCAATACGGACCAGTTTCTTCCCGGCGCGTTCCATTTTATATGCCAGAAAATCCGTGAACATTCCCCAGCCATTGTCATGAACACGCTTTCCAAAACACATATCCTGGCTCATTTCTTTCATATTCAGATCTTCCATGCACACGATATCATAGGAATTGGCTATCTTCCTCGACTCCTTATGCAAAAAATCCTTTCGCTTATGTGCGATATGGGTATGGATCCGTGCTACTTTCTTCTTTTGCTTTTTATAACGGTTACTCCCCTGTTCGCAGTGGCTCAGTTTACGCTGCTCCCTTGCCAGCTTCTTCTGGGCTTTTGAGAAAAAATGAGGATAT
The DNA here is from genome assembly GCF_003481825.1 of Clostridium sp. OM02-18AC. Lineage (GTDB taxonomy): Bacteria > Bacillota > Clostridia > Lachnospirales > Lachnospiraceae > Brotaphodocola. The sequence continues at coordinate 675 of NZ_QULW01000003.1, forward strand.
GCCGCACGATTTCCATTGGAATCCACATATAACTCTTTCATGGAAAAATCAAGACCAATCGCGGATTCTGCTTTCCTGATTT
>NZ_QULW01000003.1:766-230433 GCF_003481825.1 Clostridium sp. OM02-18AC
CGGATTCTGCTTTCCTGATTTCGTTCACCGGTTCCTCGCAGGAATATAACAAAGCAACATAGTATCGTTCATCTGCTTCCTGAGTGATGGTTGCACCTTTCAACTGGTAACCTTCCTCAATCTTCCGATGCTGTCTGATGCGGACCCAGCCAGCTTTTGGAAGTTTTAACCTTCCATTTTGTAAGGCGATGTTTCCATTCACACAATTGGTTGTATAACTTCTCACAGGTTTCTTTTTTGATTTGAATTTCGGAAAACCAACTGAGTCATCACGAAAGAAATTTTTATATGCAGTCTGCAAATGCAGCTGCGCATTGCACAGTGCCAGACTGTCTACTTCCTTCAACCACGGAAACTCGGATTTATATCTGGCCGGTGTCACGCTTAAGTTCTTTCCCGTTTTCTCATAGTAAGCTTTTTTCTCCGCAAGCATCCGGTTATAAACAAAACGAACACAACCAAATGTCTTTGCAAATAATTCCCTTTGTGGTTTATTCGGATAAATCCGAAAACGGTACACGGTGTTCACTTTTACCCTCTCCCTGTGTTTCAATGTACTGACGGATGACCTCGATCGGGGCACCTCCAGCACTCAACAGACAAAAACTCTGGCTCCAGAACATTTCCTTCCATAGCTTTTGCCGGACTTCCTGGTACTCCTTTTTAATCAGGCGGCTGCTTGCGCTTTTATACGCATTGATAAACTTACTCAGTTCCGATTTTGGATGAGCACGGAACATGATGTGAACATGGTCCTGATAATGATTCCATTCTTCCAGGGTAATGTAATAGTTCGGAGCAATATGCTCAAATATTTCTTTTGCCCGATTGGAAATCGGATCATTCAAAACCTTTTTTCGGTATTTTACCACCAGAATCAAATGGTAATATAATAAAAATACCGAATGTGCATTACTATCCAATTTTCTCATAGAAATCAGCCTTTCTTATTATTTCGACTGATTATATTTTATCATATATTTCTCTATATGTCTATAATTTTATCGAATGTATGTTCTTTTTCTGTCAGCACAGATATGTGCACTATCGAATCATGCCAGTTATTGCATATCAGGAATCAAAAGCAGGCAATTCATCCCACCACCTGAAGAGGATGGGGGAATTCTTGCAGTGTTACGTTAAATTACTTTAGGCTATCGGGATTGCACCTCTTTATCAGTCGGCCATGATCTCCGAAGAGCCACATAGGATATTAAAAAGTTTGCAAACCAACCTGCTGGTACAGCAAGCCAGACAAATACAATACCAAAACGCGGTGCACAAATCAACGCAACCGACAGGCGGATCGCCAGATTCACCATATTTGCAATAAGGAACGGGCGCATGATTCCAAGACCACGCAGAACCCCATCGGTTGCCATTTTGATTCCCATAAAGATGAAGAAGTAACCGAGCCATCTCATATAACCCTCGGATACCTGATAAGCCAGGGCAGTTCCATCTTTGCCAAGGAATAGCGAGGAAATCTGAGTATGCAATGTTTCAATGACTATAAAAGCAAGAACTGCAAAACATACATCTAACACCAGTGCAGCGTGATATCCTTTTTTGATCCGTTCAATTTTCTTTGCACCAAGATTCTGGGAAACATATGGGGAAACCGCATTGCCAATGGATACAAAAATCAATGAAAAAACATTCTCTACCCGCATCGTCGCCGCATACCCCGCAAGTGCCTGTGTACCGAAAGGATTTACAACAGCCTGTACGATCATCATACCGATGGACACTGTAGACTGCTGAAGAACCGAAGGTACAGCAATTTGAAGCATGGAATATAACTCCTGCCTGTTAAACCAATCAAAGCGACTTTTATATCGACGCATCCGGCTAAGGAAAAGAAAAAGTGAACACACCGCAGAAATCCCCTGTGCTATAAGAGTCGCAAGGGCTGCACCAAACACACCGAGACCAAGTCCGGCCACCATCCAAAGATCCATAAAAATATTTAAGATTGACGAGAATACCAAGAGTCCCAGTGGGATTTTTGATTCACCAATGGAAGTGAACATGTTGGAAAGAATATTATACATAAACAGAAACGGAAAGCCCACAAAATAGACCCGTAGATATAACACTGCATCATTCAGTATATCGCCAGGGGTTTGTAATACCCGCATCATCGAGTGGGAAAAGCAAAAGCCAAAAACACCAAGGACTATGCTTAGAATTAAAAAGCTAAACAAGGACGTTGACACGATGGTCTTCATTTTTCCATACTCCCTGGCACCGAAATAGCGGCTCACGAGCACACCGGCACCGACACCTGCTCCCAGTGCCACACAAATGAAAACATTGGTCAGCGCTGCGCAGGCCCCGATAGCTGCAAGTGCAGAGGAGCCAACAAATTGGCCGACGATGATAGAGTCAGCCATATTGTATATTTGCTGAAAAAAACTGCCTAAAATCATCGGCATTGCAAAAACCGTCAACGCTTTAAGAGGCGTTTCTGCGATCAAATATTCATCTTTTGACATTATCATATTCCTCCACAGCCTTTATAATTTCACTTATTCTTTCCTTCACCAGAATTGATTCCTTGTGTTCAAAATGCAAGTTTTAAATTACGTTTCGAAATAATTATATGTAGTTACAGCTGCTAAGTCAAGCCAGAGTTTACTTTCAGCAACATAAATGATATGATATTTAAGGAAAATTACTATTCGGAGGATATTATTTTACAGGGGGACACTTATGTACCTGAACGGTTTAGATGAACTGGATCAGAAGATCATCCAGTTGCTTATAGAAAATGCACGTATTTCTTACTCTGATATCGGTAAAGAAACCGGTATTTCCAGAGTGGCAGTAAAAGCCCGGATTCAGGCTCTGGAGAAAAAAGGCATAATTGAAGAATATACAACTATAATAAACCCTCAAAAGATCAGCGGTGCTGTTTCATGCTATTTTGAAATCGAAACAAAACCAGACCATCTGTCGCAGGTGACAGATATATTACATAATAATGATACCGTTACGCAGATTTACCGTGTCACAGGAAGAGACAAGCTGCATGTACATGCCGTTGCTTCATCAAGTGATGAAATGGAACACTTCCTGCACACAGTCATTGATACACTTCCCGGCGTTATCAGCTGCAGCTGCAATACGATCCTATCACGTATTAAAGATATTAAAGGATTACGGCTATAGAAGCCTGCATATAAGGCAATGAACCATTTCTGATCCATTACCTTTTACTTTACATACGCTATAATTGATTCGATCCTGGACCACGCTTCGGCGTTCTTGAAGAGCCAAACAGCTCGCTTCAACCTCCGCCAACGGCTACAAACATGTCTGGGTTGTTTTCGATACCGATGATTTTCCGGCGGAACATATCGACAAAACGGCTGATCTGTGTAAAGCGGAATCAACGGAAGATACAATCTTCCATGCGGTCTGGTCAAACGTATGCAATCCTGTTTCCATATATGGATGCTGCCATTGCAAATGCAGAGAAATTAGAAAAAATCAATGTTGGCAGACGTCCGTCTGATTCTGCTCCCGTAACTATGGCCCATCTCCTTGTTAAGAAACTAAAACCCTATCTCAAATAAGTCGTACAAGCACAGTCGTCCGATTTTCTATTTTATTTAAGAAAGCACATGCTGCGGTGAGTCTGTGCTTTCTGTGTGAGTTGTATGCATTGATTAGGTGGTTGGGGTGAATGTGCCGTTGTACCAGGTGCCTATTCGTTTTATATCATAACATTTGCGATATCCCAATCATTAACAGCGGATACATTGCTAAGTTTCGTGCACTCACCAAACATATATCCAATATCTGTCACATTGCCAATATAAGTAAATGCTCTGTGTCCATGCTTGTCATTGTTCGTGATTCCACTCTATACTAATATTCATTTCATCTTTATTCTTAATTTTTTGAATTTGCAATGCTCTTTTATTGTACCTCTCCCATGTACAAAATCCTCTTTTGTAGACCATATCATTGGCTGGTTGACTGAATATTGTATATACTCTTTTTCCATCATGGTATGATAGCATGTTTTCTCTCATTTCAGCCGTAATATCAGTACCATCTATTTCATATTTTTCCATTTTGAAAAAACGACCATTAAAAAGAGATTCATACCTAAGAATTTTACAGAGTATCACATGTACATTTCCAAAAAGCACCCTTTGATCGAGCCGAAGACCTTTCTGGGTGATGCCGCCTTTGATATAGTTGAAATCTATGAATCTCTCTTTGAAGGCATTGAATTTCACCAGGCTTTTATTCCTCTTCGGGTAAAATTATCCATGGAAGGAACGGACTACACAGTGAATGAAAACGGTATCCCCTGCTGCCCTCATGATTCAACACTTCCTATGAAACGGGAAGGAAGCAAATCTCATTTACGAAGCAAACTTTCTACTATGAAGTTTGTATGTCCAAAAATGAAATGGGAATACAATCCCGCTGACCGATCGAAACGTCTGGTATGCCACTGTGATGATCCATGTACCACTTCATCATGCGGACGAATGATTTACATTTATCCAGAAAAGAATCTTATATTCCGCTTTCGTTTCCGCAGCCTGTGCAGGAACTGCCATAAAACATCCTAGAAGAACCGTTGCACATAAAAGTTTAAAGTCTTTTTCATAAAATTCAGTTTTCTTTTGATTGAAAACGATGTATTGCTACAAAGTGATTATAGCAATTTCCGGGATGGGATTTACAGGGCATAATTGTGGCAAAAATGTGGCAGCCATTTACGGTTTCATGCCAAAATGGTATGATAGAAAGAAAATCCAGCGGTATTTGCGGAGGTAAGCGTATGCAGAAATTGATTTACATAGCGGACGATGAACAGAATATCCGGCAGATGATGAAAGCATTTTTGGAAAGCGAGGGATATGCGGTAGAGGTATTTTCCAACGGCGCGGAGATACGCCGGGCTGTCCGGCAGAAAACTCCTGACATGATTATCCTGGATGTGATGATGCCTGGGGAGGACGGGTTCAGCTTATGTACTTTTTTCCGCAGGGAAAGCGGGATTCCGATCATGATCGTATCAGCAAAAGACAGTCCCCTGGACCGCGTCACGGGAATTACTCTGGGAAGCGATGATTATATTACAAAGCCATTTCTTCCGCTGGAGCTGATTGCACGCGTAAAAGCGCTGTTTAGGCGGGCGGAGCTGTCGGCCCCGCAGGTAAAAGTGCTCCCGGAGCGGTACGAATGCGGCAATCTGGAACTTTACCAGAAGGCGAGGAAGGTCTTTGTGGAAAATGAGGAATTTCCCGTGACACCGACAGAGTTTGAATTCCTCCGGTATCTGATCGAGAGGGAGGATGCGGCGGTGCCAAAGGAGGAGCTTTTAGAGCATGTGTGGGAATGCAGGGGGATAAAGGAAGAACAGAGGATGCCGGACGACCTGGTAAAGCGGCTGCGCAAAAAGCTGAAGGCCAGAAATTCCACCGCCAGGGTGGAAACCGTATGGGGGTATGGATACCGGCTGACGGCAAAAATACTTTAGGGACTGGGGGTGCCAGATGGGACATAATATGAGGACGAGGATTTTCTGGCCGGTTCTGGCGGTGATCCTTTTTCTGGCGGCAGGCGTATGGATTTCATTCGCGGTCACATCGGAATGGTATGCGGCTTATACGGCTGAAAAATATACGGCTGAAATGCTCTCGATGGTTGAGCAGGGGAGAACGGAGCTTTCCAGGGAAGCAGAAAGGCTTAAGGGCAGAGAGGAAGCGCGGAAATATTCCAAAGAACTGCTGCAATATGTAAAGAACCATGTAAAAGCCAGGGAAATAGAAGGAAAACTTTTGGTATTTAACTCAAAGTTAAGGCAGACATACCCACAGACGCCGGAGGAGGGGACGGTTCCGGACCAGCTCAGGCAGATCTGCACCAGTATTCTGGAGGAGAATCCCGGGATCACGCGCCTGGAGAAAACTCAGATCATGGACGGGGAATCCTGGCATATCCGTATGCTGGCGCTGGACACAGAGCATAATATCCGGGCAAAATATTTTGTAGTGGCGTCACAGGTGCCGAATTTATCCCTGCTGTGGGAGTATATAGGAAAGCTTCTGGCAGGCATTACCGCCGTGGCAGTCGGTCTTGGGGCGGCGCTTGTCTGGCTGGCAGCAGGAAGTATCACGCGTCCGCTGAGGAGCTTCTGCCGCCAGGTACAGTCGGCAGGAGGGAGGGAATGCTGTCCGATAGAGGAAACCTATTCTCTTTCTGAACTGGAAAGCCTGAAAGCGGCATATAACCGGATGGAGCTGGGAATCCGTCAGAGCCAGGAGGCAAAAGACCGTTTTTTTCAGAACATTTCCCATGATTTAAGGACGCCTCTGGCATCCATCATCGGCTATGCGCAGGGGATTCAGCGCGGCGTTATGAAAAACCCGCAGGAAGCAGCCGGGATTATTCTGGCGGAAAGTATGCGTATGAAAAATCTGGTGGAGAGCATTCTGACACTAACCAGGATTGATAACCGGGAATTAAAGCTCCAGCTGACGGAGATAGACCTGGCGGAGTTTCTGGAGGAACGGCTGGACGCGCTGAGGGGGATGGCCGGAACGCTCTGCCTTGATCTGGATATCCAGAGGGAGGATGTGACGATATGGACGGATCCTGAACTTTTAAGCCGCATCGTCCAGAACGTGGTCTCAAACTGTGTCCGGTATGCAGAGCAAAGCGTTTCCGTACGGCTGGAAATGGAAGATGCCTGGGCGGTGATCCAGGTGGAGGATGATGGAAAAGGGTTTGATGAGAAAGAACTTCCCCATGTATTTGAACGATTTTACAAGGGAGAAAAGGGAGCTTTTGGGATCGGGCTTTCGGTCGTATGGTCCGGTATGGATTATCTGGGAGGCCGGGTGGAGATTGAAAACCTGGAACCGCCCCTTCATGGGGCCGTTTACCGCCTGTATTTCCCTCTTCCCTGGAAACTGTTTGAAAAACGTAAGGAGTAGCCACATTTCTGCCACATGAAAAATCTACAAAAATGCCACGGAATCGGTTATTGTAAAAGCAGGCCGGGAAAACGGGAAAAGCCCCCCGGTACGTATACGATAGAATCATTTTTTACTTTAAATGAAGAGAGGAAGGGCAAGATGAAAAAATGGAGATTAACAGCCGCAGCGTTTATCTGTGCGGCAACCATGGTGTTTCCGGCACAGGCAGGGAACTGGATGCAAGAGGGAGATACATGGAGGTACCAGCAGGAGGACGGAGGGCTGGCGGCAAATTGCTGGATACAGGATGAGGACGGCAGATGGTATTATCTGGATCAAAACGGGATTATGGTGCGCAACCGTGTAACGCCGGACGGGTATGTAACCGGCAGGGACGGGGCTTATATTTCCGGAATGTGGCAGGACGGCGATTCGCCGGTAGCGCCCTGGGATTACCAGCAGCTTTTGGGGAGAGGAATGGATGTGGACTGGTCGAAAACCAGAAAAGGACGGGAAATGTACCAGGCAAAGGCAGTGGAGGATTTTAAGGCGGCGGGCATTGACCATGTGAGAATCCGTGTAAAGGATGAGCTGACGCCGGAGGTGCTTTCCGGCCTGGACCGACAGATTGAGGATTGTTTAAGCAGGGGAATGATACCGGTTCTGGCTTATCAGGCAGATGCGTTTAAAAATAATCCGTGTCAGGAAACCATCAATGAGGTTGCAAACTGGTGGCGGACCGTTGCGGAGCATTACCAGACGAAGTCCCATATGCTGGCTTTTGATTTAATGATCGAGTGTTCCGATGAGCTGAACAAACAGCCGGAAATGCTGAATCAGATGCTTGAGCAGACCGTAACCGCAATCCGCCAGAGCAACCCGGACCGGATTCTTATGATGTCCCCAAGGCTGCGGTCCGATCCGGCATATTTATCAGAATTGAGAGTGCCGACAATGGCAAACGGATATATGATGGCCGAATGGCATTTCTATGCCTCTGGTCCCAGCAAGACAAATGAGCGGAAGCTCTGGACTTCAGGGACGGAGGGTGAGCGGCAGCTTATCCAGGAAAAAATCGGATATGCGCTGCGCTGGCAGGAGGAAACAGGGGTACCGACCTGGGTGGGAGCCTGGATGCCTGGAAATTATAACGATGAAAATGATTATACCCTGAATGAGCAAATGGAATTTGCGGCTTTCATGTGTGACTCTCTGGAGGCGGCAGGCATCCCATTTGCAGTAAATTCAGATACAAAGTTTTATGACAGGGAAAACGGCGTATGGATGGAGGAGATGGCACCACTCAGACAGTTAATCTGGGCAGATTAACTGTTAAATGACAGGTATATTATTGTGTGCAGAATGAAAAGTATATCAGACGGGATTTTTTATCATAACAGGCAGAGAACTGGACATTTTCTATCAAAATATAGAATGTACTGTTCATCATTCTGCTCTTTTCCACTAATCACAGCCTCCACGCTATCTTCTTTCCAGATAACCTGCCATGAATCGGAATGAACAGAAGCGCTATCATTTCTTACATCAAAAGAATACTTTGCAATCGTTCCTAATTCATCTTTAAGAACCAGTCTGGCATGTGTATATCCAAATAGCCAGTCTGGATCTCCTATCTGTTGAAACAGTAATTCATACTTCCCATCTTGAGAGGTGGACGAGTCAACGGAATTAACCCGATATTTTGTCGTATAGGTAACGCTACCGATCAGAACTGCAAGCATTAGGCCCAAAACAGCTATGATTCCAAGTCCAATCCTTACCGCAGGTTTCTTTATGCAAACACATCCAAACAAGGAAAAAATGTTCAAAATTTACCTTGTATATTAATTTACATCATCTGTCTGCCTTGCGATCGACTTCAACTGTAATTTTATATTTCTTTTTGATGTCACTCCCGCCCGACCCTGATCCGCTTTCCAAAAAGGACATGGCAAAACGCCTGACCGGAAACCCAGACTATCCGTATAAGCTGTTAAAAAAAGACATGATCATTCCGGCATTGAATCAGATCAACGAACTTACCGGATGGTCCCTTCATCTTACGGAATTCAGAAACGGAAATCGTGTTGCGGAAATTTATTTTCTGTCGAAGGAAACCAGCATAGAATCTGGTAATGATGGGACACTCGATAAACTAGATCACGAAGAAGTATCCAGATTTCGCCTACAGAAATAAAATTTCGCTGTTCAATCTACCACAGCCGTGATAGAATGGAAACAAGTGTTTCGGGATGGTACAGAATCATGGAGGGATGCAAATGGAACCGATGTATTTGTCAATCCAACCCGTGGAAACCGGGAAGCGGATCAAGCAGCTGCTTTCAGAGCAGAACTACACGATCCGCGAGATCCAGGGAGCATTCGGCTTTGAAAACCCACAGGCAATCTACAAATGGATTGCCGGGAAATCCCTGCCGAGCCTGGACAACTTTATCATTCTCAGCAGACTGTTACATACCAGCATTGAAAATATCCTCGTCATTGACGGGGATATTCCTCGTTTATGGGCCGCTTTAAACCAGCGGTTCAATGACATCTTCCCTCTCTCGCCTTATAATCGTGTTATAAGGAATTGATGCGAAGGAGGCGAATACATCATGAAAATGACTTCGGCTTATGCCAATAAACTGCTCAAAAGCCTGTCGGACGAAAAGTCCTACTGGGAAGCCAAAGAGGTGGCATCCCGTACATACGTTTCTGCCGTCGGCGAGGAACCGGTCATCCCGGAATATGACTACTCCGCCGTTTCCGAGACGTTGAAAGAGATTGATCAAAAAACCGTTATTATCAAGCACGCCCTGAACCTGGCCAACGCAACAGCAAAGATCATGGTAGGCGATACGGAAATGAGCGTTGACAGCATTCTGGTAAGAATGGCACAGCTCAACTCCCGCAAAGCGACTCTGGACGCCATGCGGAAATGCCTGCCGAAAATGAGGGAATCTTCCCATGCATTCAGCTCCAGGAATGCCGTTCCTGAGTATCGCTATACCAATTACGATCCGGAACTGGTAAAACAGGATTACGAACGCATTTCCGGCGAAATCATGGAAATGCAGATTGCTCTTGACCGGTACAATCAGACGTTCCTGTTTGAAGCGGACATTTAAAGAATTTTCCGTACAGGGTCTTTAAAAATGCAGATGGGATTGTTAACGTTCAGTGACATGGATTGTTTTGTTATTTTTTATCCATTGTATCTTTCGGTTCATGGTACGCTAATTCAGCAAATATCAATGGTAAATGATCCCCTGTAGAAAACCCGTGAGCGATCACGCCGGTGCCGGGGTACGGTTTCAGGCACCACGGCTGCGGAATGGAAATTCCGCAGCCTTTTCCTTACATACAGCTATCACAAAGGAGGATCCCATGAAAAATTTCCTGAGACTGGACGGTCTGTCCATCCTGTCCGTCCAGTATATGTACATTGACCATAAAGACTACCTTGCGGATTCCCTGTTCGCACAGAACCATGTTTCCGTGCGGTTCGGAAACGAATTCTCACGGGACGATTCCCCGTACCGCATCATTCTCTGCAAAGTCAGAAAGAAAGACACGGCGGAATTTGAGAAATCCATGGAATTGCTGTGCAACAAGATGTTGCTTTTCGGACACAACGATTACACAGAATTCTGCAATAACATCATGGAAACACTGGAACAGAATCGAGGTGCCGCATGAAGAAATCATTTATCCCGATCAGCAAACAGAGTAAGAAAGCACAAAAAACATACCATTCCGGCCAGCGTTCCACCTGGGGCATCTTGAACCCGGCAACGCGGACCATGCCGAACGGCAAGGCATACAACCGGAAGAAGCAGAAAGCGAACGACAGAAGCGGCAGGGAATCCTCCTTCGACTCCCCGCCGCTTTCTTTTTGCCCGTTCCTGCTGATCAATCCCAGAGGTTCCAAAAATATTTTGTCATAAGCTCCATCCCCTGCTTCAGGCACCGGTTCCGGTACTCACGCAGTTCTCCCTCAGCCGCCAGCCACCTTTCCGAAATCTCCGCATATTCCGGCACATCACTCATCATATTTCTCAGAATACGTTCCCACTTCCGGATATTCTCTTCTTCCGGACCTTCAAAGGAGCCAGGATAACCATGGCTGTTGACACGAATATCATGGATCATGTTCGGAACAACCGTAAGGAACCATTGGTCGATCGACCAGGTATCACGGTAACAGTATCCGTACCTTAGTCTCTGATAAATGCAGATGATGTCTTCCTTCCATATGGAAATTGTATTGTTTTGGCTGCATGGGCTGGAGCCGGAGTGGCCGATTCTTTCCGTTCCTTGTTTCAGAAATAAAAGGAATTAAACAAAAATTCATTCCGCAAATTCCTTCGTATCCATGATCTTCCCATCTCTCCAAATACGTTCCAGATCATAGAACAAGCGGTCTTCCTTATCAAAGACATGCACAATGATGTCACCGTAGTCCATCAGGATCCAGTTAGCACTCTGGTAGCCCTCTACCTGCTTGCATGGATATCCGGCTTTTCCAAGCTCCTCTTCTACGTTGTCGGCCATAGCCTGTACCTGGTTTCCGTTGGAACCACTTGCAATGAGGAAGTAGTCTGCCAGTACGGAGACTTCGCGGATATCGATCACGCGGATATCCTCACCCTTTTTATCTTCGAGGGCGGTGATCGCCAGTTTTACCATTTCATTTGCCTGACTCATTCATGTTCTCCTTCTTTGTTTTATTTAATCTATAACTCCATTCATGCACAGGAACCGCAGCTTTCGCTTTATAGCAGCCTGACATGGCTTTTCCTTACACGGTTTCTGTCTGTTTCTTTTGTTCCATAACGCCTTCAAAATACTGGTATGCCTGCATGGTCATTGGGTCAATGCTGCTTCCCTTTTTGCCAAGATAATCCAGCGTTCCTTTTAAAATCTCATACATGGTCTGATCCAGATCCTGGAAGGCCAAATAGCGCATCTGCGGAAGATTATCGGCTTTGTCCCTGCGCGGCTCAATGTAATCTGCGATATAAAGAATCTTGTCCAGTGTTGTCATATCTGGCTTTCCGGTTGTATGACAGGAGATGGCAGAGATAATTTCTGCATCCTGAATGCCATATTTATTTTCTGCCAGAAAAGCGCCGTATTTTGCATGGATCACGGCCGGAGCCTTGATTTCCGCTTCGGTCAGCGGGACGTTATGCTTCTGGCATTTCTGAATCAGCTCGCTGTCTGTAAAACGCTTGGCGCAGTCATGCATCAGCCCGGCAAGCTCTGCTTTCTTGATGTCGTAGCCATAGCGCATGGCAAGCGCGGTACAGGTAAAGGATACACTTACGGAATGCTCGTAGCGCATCGGATCCAGTTTTGATTTCAGCTGTTTACGCAGTGTAATGATCTGTTCTGTTATCATAGGTATTTCCTCCTCCTCATAGTCAGAGCTTCTCAGGATTCTGGTATAAACCATGTTCTTCAATATAGCGTTCCACGTTTTCCGGAACCAGATTATGGATTCTGCCTCCGTTCATTTCACGCTCTCGCAGTTCCTGGGAAGAAACCTCCATGCTATCACTGTGCAAAAGAAAAATTGCGGCTCCGTATTTCTTGATCAGATACGCAGCCTGCTCTTCTAACGTACAGGAAGCATCTTCGCATTCCCGACCGGCAGCCAGGATTGTAACCTGGCGCATGACTTCCTCCGGATGATACCAGCTTTCGATATGATACAGGGAATCTGCCCCCACGATAAAGAAAAAGGTATGCTTCGGATAAGCTTCTTTCAAAAGCTTTAGCGTCTGGGCTGTGTAGGTATTTCCTGCACGGGAAATCTCAAAATCAGAGAAACGGAAACGCGGTTCCCCTGCAATGGCCAGCTTTACCATTTCACACCGGTCTTTGGTGCCGGTTACACGATGATCTGTTTTGTGCGGGGGATTGTGGGAAGGCATAAACCAGATCTCATCGAGGTGATATTCTTTTAAAGCCTGTCTGCCAAGCATCAGGTGCGCATTGTGGATGGGATCAAAGGTTCCACCCATAATTCCGATCTTAGCCAATCACAGTCACTCCCTTCGCAAACAATGTTATTTCTATGATATTACGAACCCACAGGAGCAGATCATATGGTTTGTTCCTGTGGGCTATAGATCAATGTTTTGTAACTGTACAAGCAATGTAATGCGCTGCCTGTACAATTATGACTTTCTTTTATTAAGGCAGAACGATCTTGCGTTTTGCCTCATCTTTTGCCGGCTTGTAAAGAACGATCTTTTTGCCGATCACCTGAACGACCTCGGAACGAGTGCGCTCAGCCAGAACTTCTGCGATGGAACGTCCATCGTCCAGGCAGTTCTTTAATACGGTGATCTTGATCAGCTCCCGTGCTTCCAGTGCTTCTGCGATTGCTGCAGTCAGCTCCGGAGTTACACTGGACTTGCCGATCTGAAAGATCGGATCCATCGTCATAGCCAGTCCCTTTAAATAGGATCTCTGCTTACTTGTCATGTTTTATCTCCTGTTATTTATAATAATCAAATGCAAGACCATACATACGGACGGTGTCGCCCTCTTTGATGCCTGCAGCTTCAAGTTCGTCTAAAATACCATTTTCCTTTAAGAACTTCTGGAAGAACTGGAAGCCCTTCTCGGATTCCAGGTTGGTATAACCCAGCATCTTCTCGATACGCGGTCCCTCCACCACAAACTCGCCGTCCTCGTTCTGCTCTACGGTGTACGGCAGATTGCGGTCGCCGGCATACTCGATCTCGAATTCTTTCTCAAAGATGACCGGATCAAGGTTTACGGTCTTAAGCAGCTCGTAAACCGCATATAACAGCTCTTTTACGCCCTTACCGCTGACTGCGGAAATCGGGAATACCTTGATGCCTTCCGGCTCAAACTCCTGTTTCAAAATCTCTACCGGATCCTCATCCTCTGAGTAAACGGCATCGATCTTGTTGGCTGCGATAACCATAGGGCGTTTTAACAGATCTGGATTGTATGCTTCCAGCTCTGCGTTGATCGCGCGGATGTCTGCAATCGGGTCACGCCCCTCGGTACCTGCAGCATCTACTACATGGACCAGAACACGGCAGCGTTCAATGTGGCGTAAGAAGTCATGACCAAGGCCGATTCCCTGGGAAGCTCCCTCGATCAGACCCGGAATATCTGCCATGACGAAACCGGCTCCGCCGTCTAAGTCAACTACACCCAGATGCGGGTTTAAGGTCGTAAAATGATAATTTGCAATTTTCGGTTTTGCATTGGACACGCGGGAAAGAAGGGTGGACTTTCCTACGTTTGGGAAACCAACCAGTCCAACGTCTGCAATGACCTTCAGCTCCAGCTGAACCCAGAGCTCGTGGCCCTGCTGACCTGGCTGTGCATATTTCGGAGCCTGCATGGTCGGGGTTGCAAAGTTCATGTTGCCAAGACCGCCTTTACCGCCCCGTAAAATGGTCTCCCGTTTATTTTCACCGGACATATCCGCGATGACTTTGCCAGTCTCAAAATCCTTGATGACCGTTCCTTCCGGAACCTTGATCACCAGGTTTTCTGCGTTGGCACCGTGGCACCGCTTCTTGCCCCCTTGTTCTCCATCTCGTGCTACATATTTCCGAACATGACGAAAATCTGTTAATGTATTTAAACCCGGATCCACCTCAAAAATGATGTCTCCGCCTTTTCCTCCATCACCGCCGTCAGGACCGCCTGCCGGCACAAACAATTCTTTGCGGAAGCTTACATGGCCGTCTCCGCCTTTTCCTGATTTAATAAAGATCTTTGCATTATCTGCAAACATGGATTCACCTAAATCCTTTCCTGTGTATCAGCAAACGTATGGGATACGTTTATGATGTCTCTGGCAAAAAAAGGCTTCATACCAGCAATCAGTATGAAGCCCTGTCAGTGTCATTATTCGTTGATTGTTCTCGGGTATACAGAAACCTGCTTTTTGTCTCTGCCCTTTCTCTCAAATCTTACAACGCCGTCTACAGTAGCGAATAAAGTATCATCGCCGCCGCGACCTACGTTCAGACCCGGATGGATCTTGGTACCGCGCTGTCTGTAAAGAATGTTACCAGCTAATACGAACTGACCATCTGCTCTTTTAGCGCCAAGTCTCTTGGACTCAGAATCTCTACCGTTCTTGGTAGAACCTACACCTTTTTTATGAGCGAATAACTGAAGGTTCATTTTAAACATCTCTTACACCTCCTCAAATCGAATTTTTATATACGGTTCTCCGTATGTTTCCTCAATGTCCTCTAAACCAAGGACCAGAGAATTCATAAGGAGTGCTGCTTCCGGACTAATCGTTCCGGTAAAACGGAAACGGAACATCCCGGACTGCTCGTCCTCATCTGCCTCAAACTGGTCTTCCGTGAAGTGTTCCACAGAGTTTGCCATGTTGAGGGTCAGGGCAGACACGGCTGCACAAACCAGCTCCTGTCCTTCCTGATAGTCATCGGCAAGGCCTGCATGACCCAGAAAAGAAATCCCATGATAACGATGTTCGGAATCAACAGATACGGTTACGTTAATCATGATTAATTAAGCATTGATCTTGTCGATCTTGATCTCGGTAAAGAGCTGTCTGTGACCATTTTTCTTATGATAGCCAGTTTTTCTCTTGTACTTATAAACGATCACCTTTTTTGCTTTTGCCTCTTTAACTACGGTTCCGGTAACAGTTGCACCTGCTACAGTCGGGCATCCGATGGATAACTCTCCGTTGTTAACTGCAAGAACCTGGTCAAACGTAACGGTTTCGCCAGCGTTTACACCAAGCTTTTCAACCTTAATGATATCGCCTTCTGCTACTTTGTACTGCTTACCACCTGTTGCAATAATCGCGTACATATGGCACCTCCTATTATCATTACTCGCCAGTTTCGGTGTCCGGATCCGATGGACTCGGAACTTTCAAACCTCGCTGTGCGGCACATACTCATATATACTAGCATGAAATGTTATCAATGTCAATCTTAATTTTATCTTTTTTAAAACTTTTTTCTCTACTCTCTCACCCACGTACGCGGGGAAAACAAAAGCAGCATTGGGAACAGTTCCAGACGTCCAGCCAGCATGTCAAACATCAGGATATATTTGTTAAACGGATTAAAAATCCCGAAGTTGCAGGTCGGACCCACTTTTGAAAGTCCCGGACCAATGTTATTCAAGGTCGCTGCTACCGCCGTAAAGTTGGTAGTCATGTCGAAATTGTCCAGGCTGATCAGAAGCAGGGACACGGTAAAGATTAAAATATAAGCCACCAGATACGTGTTAATGGAACGCAGCACATTATGCTCGATCGGCTTTCCTTCATATTTCAATACCTTGACGTTCCGCGGGTGGATCAGGGAAGACAGCTCTTTGTTTACGGTCTTCACGGCAATCGCGATACGGGAAACCTTAATACCGCCGCCGGTACTTCCGGCACAGGCACCCACAAACATCAGACATACCAGGATTGTTTTGGAAAAGCCCGGCCATAAGTCAAAATCGATTGTGGAATAACCAGTTGTGGTGATGATAGATCCAACCTGGAAGGCTGCATGCTTTAACGCTGTCAGGATATCCGGGAACATACCACGGATATTCCATGTGATGAGAAGTGTGCTGACCAGGATGATCCCAAGATACCCACGCATTTCTTCGCAGTGTAGTGCATCCTTCGGTTTCCGGATCAAAAACAGGTAATATACATTAAAGTTTACGCCAAACAGGATCATGAAAATGGTAAAGATCCACTGCTGCAGCGACGTATAGTCTCCACAGCTGCTGTTGACAATACCGAAACCGCCGGTTCCTGCCGTACCAAAACTCATCGCCATAGAATCAAATAACGGCATGCCGCTCAAAAGCAGCAGAACGATCTGGACAACCGTAATAAAGAAGTAAATCAGATATAAGATCTTTGCGGTTGTGCGCACGCGCGGAACCAGCTTTCCGACAGACGGTCCAGGGCTCTCTGCCCTCATGATATGAATGTTGTAGCCCCCGGCAAGCGGGAGGACTGCCAGGATAAAGACCAGAACGCCCATACCGCCGATCCAGTGGGTGAAGCTGCGCCATATCAGCATACATTTGCTTAAGGCTTCCACATCCGGAAGCACGCTGGCTCCGGTGGTCGTAAACCCGGAAATGACTTCAAACAGTGCATCCTCGAACAACGGGATCTCCCGGCTTAAGAAAAACGGCAATGCGCCAAAGAAACTTAATACGATCCAGCTTAAGGAAACTGCCACAAAGCCTTCTTTGGCGTAAAAAACAGTACTTTTTAATTTTTTATGCGCCAGAAGCCAGCCGCTGATGGCACAAAATAAAGCGACACCAAGAAAATAAAATCCACTCGGCTCCTGATAGACCAATGCCACCACGCATGGCAGGATCATCAGGATTCCTTCAATTCCAAGGACCCAGCCTAAAAAATAAAATACAATTCCAATATTCATGATGCATCCCTCTTATCTTAAGACATCCTTCAGATCTTTCAGGCCCGAATGGGTCGTGACCACGATGACGGTATCGCCCGGCTCGATCGTATCTTTACCACGCGGGGTGATGATCTGTCCGCCGCGGTTGATGCAGGCAATCAGAAGGTTATCTTTAAAGGACAGCTTTTCCAGCGGAATGCCGATGAGCGGTGCGTCTTTTTCCACGCGGAACTCCAGCGCCTCGGCTTTGTTCGCAACGATCTTATACAGGGTTTCCACATTGCTTCCCATGGAATTCTGCATCGCACGGACATAACGGATGATGCCGTCTGCCGTGATCATTTTCGGATAGATGATGCTTCCGAGGTTCATCTGCTGGATGATATTTTCAAACGCGATGCGGTTAATCTTGGTGACCAGCTTTGCCTTGGAAACGCTTGCCGCGTAAAGGGAAAGCATGATGTTTTCTTCATCGAATCCGGTCAGTGCCGCAAAGGATTCGGTCTGGGTAATTCCCTCTTCCATTAAAAGCTGCTGGTCGGAACCGTCTCCGTGAATGATCATGGCCTTTGGCAAAAGCTCACTCAGTTCATGACAGCGGGTCAGATCCTGCTCGATGATCTTAACCTTAATGCAAGTGTCTTCCAGCATCTTGGCGAGGTAGTAAGAAATCTTGCCGCCGCCCACCAGCATGGCGGTTTTGATCGTATTATTGGAAAGTCCGACCTGGCGGAAAAACTCGGTTGCCTGAGATCCGGATGCCACAAAGGAAATTTTATCGCCCTTCTGCAGGCAGAAGTTTCCGCCAGGGATGATGACATCGTTTCCGCGCTCTACTGCACAGATCAGGATGCTGCAGTGAAGACGCGGTCCAACCTCGTATACCTGCATATTGTCAAGCACAGAGTTATCTGGAATGATAAATTTCATCAGCTCCACGCGGCCCTTTGCAAATGCGTCGATCTTAATGACAGACGGGAATTTTAACAGTCTGGAAATCTCGGTAGCTGCTGCCAGCTCCGGGTTGATCGCCATAGACAGGTTCAATTCCTCCCGGATATACTGTATTTCGTTCGCGTACTCCGGATTACGGATTCTCGCAATGGTGTGGCAGTTGCCGGCTTTTTTTGCGATCAGGCAGCAGAGCATATTCAGCTCATCGGAGTTGGTGGTTGCGATCAGAAGGTCCGTTTCTTTGATTCCGGCCTCCATCTGCACCTGGTAAATCGCACCGTTCCCCTCTACTCCCATCACATCGATGTTATCGGTCACAGAGCGGAGCTTGGCGCCGTCCTTGTCGATCACGGTGATATCATGTCCCTCATTATTTAGCTGTTCGGTCAGGGTCAGTCCGACCTTACCGCAGCCTACAATGATAATCTTCATGCTGCATCCCCTTTTCCTATCCTCTGTTGGTCGTTATACCCTATTTTGAAATCTGGGCGATCTGTTCCCACAGGGGTTTCTTTTCTTTCTTTCGTGTCATTTCCACCAGGTTGAGCGGTGTCATGTCAACAACGGTCGTTTTGACCGGATCCGGCCGCACGGCAGCTTTTAAGGTGTCCATGAGAAGTGCCTTATCCTCTTCCGTATCCATATCGATAAAATCGACTATGATGATGCCGGACAGATTGCGGAGTCTCAGCTGGTGTGCAACTTCCTTTGCTGCTTCTAAGTTGATCAGGCGAATGGTATCAGCGAGATTCTTCTTGCCGGAATATTTTCCGGTGTTCACGTCAATGACGACCATGGCTTCTGTGCACTCTATTATAAGGTATCCGCCAGACTTTAGCCATACCTTTTTCTGACAAGATTGCTCTAATGCATACTCCAGCGAATATAATTTCGCCAGACTTAAAAGCTTGTCCTCATAAAAACGCAGTCCGGTTGTCTCTGAGAGATCTGAAATGCGGAAATATTCCTGCAAACGTGCAAAAAGATCCGGCTGGTCCGTCACAACCTCCTCCAGACTTCCATTTGGACAGTTGCGCAGCGCTTTTAAGTAATCCGGCTCTGCTTCATAAAGAAGACTGTAACAGGTCCGGTACTGCGCAAGGTTCATGACACGGTCAAACTGCTCCAGTAACGCGGAAAGCTCCCGAAGGAGCTTTGTTTCCTGTCCGTATGCATTTGTGCGGATGATGACGCCGGTGCTTTTGCCGTCCAGAAGCTGCTCAATCTGCGGACGCATGCGTTCTTTCCACTCCCGGTCATCGATTTTGGAAGAAAAGCCGATCACACGCTTTCCGGCAGTCAGGACTGCATATTTTCCGGAAAAATTTAAGTTCCCGGACAGCACGGGATCCTTTGTTTTCACCGCATCCTTTGCCACCTGTACGATGATCTCATCGCCTTCCTTCAGTTTCCGGTCCCGGCCGTCGGCAAACAGCGTGACCTTATTGTCAGTCAGACTGTAGTAGCCAGTACGGCCATCAGAGAAATCCACGAAAGCGGAGTTTAAATTTTTTACGACCTTTTGGACTTTTCCAACATAAATATTACCCAGAATGGATGATGCATCCTCCAGTCCAAGCTCCAGAGTCTCCTTGCCGGAAACCAGAGCTGTCAGGACGCGGTCATGCCACCGGGTTACGATTAGCTTATTCAATGTCTTCACCAAATGATTCCAGGGTCACGAAGTCATGCTTTTCTTCGCTTCCCTTATCTGCGTATACTTCCAAACGGGTAACCATAAGCGCAAACTCGCCCAGCGTCTCGCCGCGGCTTTCTGCGTAAGCGCGAAGCACGGCATCCGGCTTTAAGTTTGCAGCACTTCCGGTCGCAATTTGTAAAAAGATCTTATGCTCCGGACGGGCTTCCATCTGGTAGATCTGCGGTCGGATATTGATCTCCTTCTCGCCCTTTTTGGTCTTCTTTAAAAACAGGATCTCTTCTTTTTTCAGAAATTCTGGGATCCCGGCGAAAAATGCATCCAGATCTTTTGGCTCATAACCTTCCCGGAAACGGACTTCGTAGTCGGCTGCCGCCACTAAGGACATGGCATTGCCTGCATCATCCGGAAGTGCCCGGTAAGAAAGCGCTTCCATGCCCTCTACCATATTTTCATTGATGCGGCGCAGCATTTCTTTGGAAGAATCGGTGCTCAGCACTTCGATATCGACATACTCGCCACGGCTCTCCAGTCCCACGCCGAGCGGAGCCGCAAACGACATGATCTGGTGCGGGCTGAAGCCCTCACTGTAGCGGATATCGACATCGGCACGGCGCATCACCTTCTGGAAATAACGCATGATATCCAAATGACCGATGAATTTCATGGTGCCTTCCTTAGCAAATTTAATTCTTATCTTCAAAGCAGACACCTCCTCCAAATTTTCTCGCGCCGCAGCCGGAACACTGCTGACGGCAGTTCGGAGTCACCTTCTCGCTGATGGCAGTCAGCCACTCGCGCTTTAAGAACTCCTTGGTCACGCCTGCATCGATGAAATCCCACGGGAAGATTTCATCTAAGCTGCGCTCTCTTACGGTATAGAAATCCGGGTCTATGCCGCAGGTCTCGAAGGCCTGCATCCAGGTGTCGTTTTTGAAATACTCACCCCAGGAATCGAACATGGCGCCGTTTTTGTAAACCTCTTCCACAACGCTTGCCACACGGCGGTCTCCGCGGGCCAGAACACCCTCAAGGACCGTCAGGTCAGCCTCATGGTAGTTATATTTTAAGCTCTTGCGGTTTAACATCTCCTTGAACTTATCTTTTACGATGTAAGCGCGCTCCAAAAACTCCTCCTTGGTGCACATCTGCGCCCACTGGAACGGGGTAAATGGCTTCGGAACAAAGAAGGAAGAGCTGGCAACAACCTGAACCTTGCCGTTGCGCTGCTCTTTCGGGATTTCGTCGTAGTAGAGCTCTGCAACCTTCTCAGACAGCAGGGCAATGCCCTCCATATCCTCTCTGGTCTCGGTCGGAAGTCCCAGCATAAAGTACAGCTTTACACGGTTCCAGCCGCCGTGGAATGCCTCAGCGGCACCCTTTAAGATGATCTCCTCCGTCAGTCCCTTATTGATGACGTCACGCATACGCTGGGTACCGGCCTCCGGCGCGAAGGTCAGGCTGCTCTTCTTGATATCCTGGACCTTGCTCATGACATCCAGGGAGAACGCATCGATACGCAAAGACGGCAGGGAAATGTTCACGCCCTTGCCCTGGAACTCCTCGATCAGGAAGTTTACGATCTCCTTTAAATGGGTATAGTCACTGGAACTTAAGGAGCTTAAGGAAATCTCCTCATGGCCGGTGCTCTTTAACATCTTGTATGCATGATCCTTTAAGAACTCCAGACTGCGTTCACGCAGCGGACGGTAGATATTGCCTGCCTGGCAGAAACGACAGCCGCGGATGCAGCCGCGCTGAATCTCCAGAACCACGCGGTCCTGGGTTACCTTCAGGTACGGAACTACCGGATTTTCCAGATACGGGACATCGTTCATGTCCATAACCAGTTCCTTGGTAATGGTAGCCGGAATGCCCTCTTTATTCGGGGTGAAGGACGCAATGGTGCCGTCCTTGTTGTAAGCTACATCGTAAAACATCGGCACGTAGATGCCTGGAAGTTTGGCTGCTGCCTCCAGGAAATCTCTTCTGTTGCCGCCATTTTTCTTGTTTTCTTTGTACAGATCAAACAGTGCATCGTACTGGGTCTCGCCCTCGCCGATATAGAACATGTCAAAGAATACGGCAAGCGGCTCCGGGTTATAGGCACACGGACCACCACCGATCACGACCGGATCTTCCTCCGTACGGTCAGCCGCATGCAGCGGGATGCCGCTTAAATCCAGCACCTGCAGGATGTTGGTGTAACACATCTCATACTGGATCGTAAAGCCCAGGAAATCAAAATTCTTCACCGGATCCTGGGATTCCAGCGCAAACAGCGGGATATGCTGCTCCCGCATCACCTTGTCTAAGTCTGTCCACGGAGAGAACAGACGCTCACACCACACATCGTCCCGCTTGTTAAACATCGCGTACAGGATTTGCATGCCAAGGTGGGACATGCCGATCTCGTATACGTCCGGGAAGCACATGGCAAACCGAATGTCCACAAGGGACGGATTTTTCATGACACAGTTCACTTCCCCACCGATGTATCTGGCGGGTTGTTGAACGGTTAATAAAATTTCATCACTTAACGCTAACTTTCTCATAAATCCTTATTTTACCTACATTTCTCACGTTTTTAGCGATGGGTTCATCGCTGTTTTTTAGTTCTTTTTCTCTGATTTTCTCCGTAAGCGTAAAAACACAAATTCTTGTCAAGTGTCTTTTTCTCACGGATAGTTTACATAATATTTTTCGCTCTTACGACAAAAAAAATTGTTTCTGAAATACGCACAATTCGGATTTTCCGTTATTTTACGGATAAATCCGCTCTAAATGTACAGATCAGACCGCATTATTATACGGTATTTCGCGTGTTTCCGCAATAGATTCTTTCCCGAAATCAATTTTTCGAGCTTCTATCGTCGAACTTTTTATCAAGTTTTCCGAATATTCGTCAAATCCAGGAACCTCAAAAATCAGGGTTTCCTTCAGAACGATCTCATCATTTTCCAGTTTTACCGGCATGGCATTCAGGAAAATTTTCTCAAATTCCGGAACGTCTTCACAAACTTTTTGGCTCGGAACAACATAGTGTTGCATCGTGAAAATTCCGCTGGAATGTCCGAGTGCGATGGCCAGTTCTTTGATATTGACCTGGTAATGGACCATCAATGTTGCGTATACATGACGCAGATCGTGCCAGTGAAAATCATCCGGGAGACCGTAAAGTTTTTTCATGGAATTGAAATCATCCTTATAGGACCGGCGGTTATAGGCAGTGCCATCCGCCCGATGCCAGATTGTCACCTCGCCTGCATCCTTCCCTTCTGCCTCCGGCGACTGGGTCCACCTTTTGCAGCTGCGGCTCTTTCATTCGCTTCTTTTTTGGATACCTGCTTTCGCTTTATGGAAATTGCGCTTGTAGCAGGATTTTTGTTAATCAGAACGTGTTTTTTGGCATACTTGAAAGAAGAGCCGAAGACTCCGTAAGCCGGTGATAAAAGCCCTGGCGTCATGGAATCCAGAATCTTTAAGAGGTCATCATTGGTTACTACATCCATCGTCCTCCCTTTTATTATGGGCAAAATATAATTTTGTATGATGTTCCGGTAACACACAAAGGTGCCGTATTTAATCTTCCGTACCTTTACCATATGTTCATTCAGCCAGTAATCATAAAAATTTTCTGCCAGAATCTGACTTGCGATGTATTCCTTTCTTGCCAGTTGTCCTATGATTTTATTCTTTTTGTCCTGCGCGTCTCTTTGTGTCTCGAAGCTGCCTATCTGCTTTGGGAAAACGGTTCCGTCAGAAAATGTAAGCGAAAAACGGATGACATATTTCCCATGATCCGATGTTATGCTATCGCGAAACTTCCACTCCACAATAGGCCCTCCTGCGATAATATCGATTCTGGATTCCGCTTCCATATAAGCAGTATAGACATCAAATGTAGTTCCAATATTGGCATGTCCAAGATATTCTGAAACATGCAACAGGATTTCTTCCGGATGGTCCTGATTACGCGTACCGTATTCAAACATCATAGTTGCCGCAATATGCCGCAGGTTGTGAGTCGTGACGATTGGAATGCCGGCATCCGCACAGATCCGTTTTAAAGCGGCATTTAAGGTGGCGTCTGACTTGATCTCTCCCCGATCTGCAATACAGATATAGCCATCATACTCATCCGACCATTCTTTCTTGTTCTTTTTTCTGGTTTCTTTTCTGAGTTCCAGCCAGTCTCTGCGTTCTTCCGCTAAGGAAAAGATAATTTCCAGCATCCGTAAAACCCGGTCACTTTCCTCGGTTTTCGTTGCTTTTATTTCGATTCCTGTTCTGGAAACGCGAATTTTTTTACCTGCGTAATCGACGTCTGAGAGACGTACAGCCTGCCTTCGGACCGTTACCGTCCGCTCTTGCTTATTAAAATCTGTAAAACAGAGTCCTCGGATTTCCCCATACCGAAGCCCGTGCAGCATCAGACAGTATACCACGAACGCCGGGCTTTTCGAAGCTCGGCGTTTTGTGTTGGGAATATGAAATGAGCTGCCGCACGTTAGTACGACAGCCCCGTTTTTCTATCTTCTACACCAGATTCTTCATATCCTTAAACGCTGTCCGCTCCATCTTCTCCCGAAGGTCATTCCTGATCTTCGCGAAGTCCTCACGGACAAGCTTCTTTTCTTTTACGAGGCACTCACCCGCAACATAAACATCTCTCACATTCGATGCAATCGCGCTATACACAAGAGCCGAATACGGGTCGTATACCGGGAACATATTTGGGGAGTCGGTCTCTACGAGGACGAGATCCGCCTGTTTTCCGGGCTCGATGGAACCAGTGATATCGCCGAGTCCTAACGCTATTGCTCCCTCAATCGTCGCCATGGAAACGACCTCCTTTGCCGGGAACGCGCTGCGATCGTGGAGCTCATTTTTGTGGAAGTTCTCGCACATCCGCATCTGGATGAACAGATCCAGCGTATTTCCGCTCGCCGGACCGTCGGTACCGAAGCCGACGGACATGCCGTGCTTATGTATCAGGGACACCGGAGCCACGCCCTTTGCGGCCTTCGTGTTGGAGGCGATACAGTGGGCCACGGACGCTCCGTGCTTCGCGAGGATCTCCACGTCATGTTCCGTCGTGCGGATGCTGTGGGCCGCCAGCGTATTCGGTCCGAGGACTCCGATATGCTCCATAAACTCGATGGGCGTCATATTATACTGTTCCCTCAACTGGGTCATCTCGTAGTCCATCTCCGCCACATGGAGCGTAAATACGGTTCCCGCCTTCACGTCCTCCTCATATGCCCGTTTTAAAGTCTCCGGGCTGCAGGTCGTCGTTCCGTGGGGCGTGATCGCTCCGGAAACGCGCGGGTGATCTTTGTACGCCTCGATCAGTGCAATTCCACGCTCGATGGCCTCATCCGCGTTCTTACTGTCGCAGGAATCCTTTTCCATCACCGTCTCACCGGCGATTCCGCGGATCCCCATCTCGTCCATGACCTTCGCCACAACTTCCTCGAAATAGTACATATCAAGCACTGTCGTCACACCGGAGAGCAGCAGCTCGCCTATGGCGTATCGCGTGGAAAGCCTGGCCATCTCCGCGTCCATGGCCTGATTCTCCATCGGAAGCAGGAACACCCGCAGGCGATCCTTACAATCGTCCCCGAGGCCGCGGAACGGGATCATGCCGAGGTGGCAGTGGGTGTTTACGAGGCCTGGGATCACGATGGCGCGCTTTGCGTCGATCTCCTCGAAGGTCTCGCCAGCCTTTAAAATCCCCTGCGCAGTAAGCGCCTGAAGCGCCTTCTCAAGTTCTTCCTCCGGTCCTGCTGCCAGAATCTTTGTATCTTCAAACATCACATAACCATGATCCCAGACATCACCTGCCTCGTTCATCGTCACAACAATGCCGTTTTTGATAATCTTCTTCATCGTTCTAATTTCATCCTTCATAATTTCGACCTGATCCGGTTCTTCCACTATCCGCGGAGAAAAACCGGCGGCGGGCCGTAAAACTACTTCCCGTACTTCTCAACCAACGGCACATGTTCCTGCCCCGGCACCGTCAAAAGCCCGTGATCCGTGAGCTTCAGTTTCGGTGACACCGGAAGGCAAAGCGTGGACATGGACATGACCACGTTGTTGTTCACATATCCGAGACCTTCCATCGCCGTCCGCACTTCCTTTAATTCCTGTCCGAGAACCTCGATGGGCTGATCCGACACGATGCCGCCGATGGTGAGTCCCGCCTCTGCCAGGGATCTTCCTTCAGCGAACGCCACATATGCCCCCTGGAGCTCTAGGACGCGCCTCTGGGCCAGTTTCATATCGTTCTCATCTGTTCCCAGGACAAACAGGTTATGGCTGTCGTGGGACCACGTGGTGGCCACAGCGCCCGGTTTCGTCAGTGCTCCTTCCACGAGACTATATCCGATATTTCCATTCTTGCCGTACCGCTCGAAAACGACTGCAAGGGAAAGTCCTGCCGACTTCCAGTCAAGCACACCGTCCTTCACCTCGACTCTGCATTTCACCGGTGTGGTTGCCGTTCCGAAGGTGCCGATCTTCATGACATTGACTTCCGCCCATTTCGCCTCCGGATCTTCCGCCTTTAACACAAAGTCGGAGATTTCCGCCGGACGGCAGTTGATCGTGTGGTAGAAAGAAGCCGGGAAACTGCACGCCGCAGCTTCTGCCGCACCGTAAGCCTCCTTGTCCTTGCAGTACACACACTCGCCCTTCTTATAAACCACAACCGGATCGATCCCATCCAGACTGTCCAGCAGCATAAAGTCTGCGATCTTTCCCGGCGCGATCATCCCTCTGTCATCCAGATGCATCCGTCTCGACGGTGTCCAGGTCGCGCAGTAGATCGCCTTCTCCATCGGCATTCCAGCCTTCACAGCCGTCTCGATAATCTTATTGAGATGTCCGGTCAGAAGCTTATCTGCCATCGTGTCATCCGTCACCAGCGCCACATTCTCATAGAGTTCATTGTCGCAGACGGTCTTCACGACCTCCGGCGTCAGGGATTTGAACTGCAGCTCCAGAAACATCCCAAGCTCTGTCTTCTCCATCACTGACTGTGGAGTCTGCTGGGTGTGGTCCGCATCAACACCTTCATAGATAAAGCGGTTAAGATCCGCCCCCGTAAGTCCCGGGCAGTGCCCCTCGATTCGGAGATTCTTTCCCGCGTTCCGGCACACATTGATGAGATCCCGCGTCCGGCTCTCGCCTTCTGCTGAGAGATCCTTATAGTTCATGATCTCTCCAAGGCAGAGAACTCCATCTAAGGATGCCATCTCAGAAATTTCCTTTACACCAAGTGACGCCCCGGCTGTCTCTAACTTCTCATTTGTCGCCGGTACACTGGACGGGATCGCCCAGAAGATATCCTGCTTCGTCTTCTGCGCCATAAAAGCCCGGATGCCGTCCATGCCGAACACGTTCGCCATCTCGTGGGCATCGGCAACCACCGTTGTTACTCCATATGGAAGCGTGATCCTTGAAAACTCGCCCGGATATGTCATCGAGCTCTCGATGTGCATATGGATATCCACGAGACCAGGCAGCATGTATCTGCCTTTTCCGTCGATCTCCCGCACTCCCGGATATGAAATTGCAGGGGAAACGCAATAAAACTTTTCCCCTGCAACTGCCACATCCCGCTTTTCAAAACACTGTCTGAAGGTCTGATAGACCATGACATTTTTCAGAATGAAATCGGGTCTCATATAAAATTCCTCGTTATTAGTTGTTGATCGTTCTGTTCCACTGGTCGATCCAGTTATTTAAGATCGGGTTTACAAAAGCATAGTCAACAACCTTAACTTTTGCAGCCTTGTCGCCGTAGGTCATATCCTTGGACTCTTCCTCAGTGAATGTAACGTCCTTGTTTGTCGGTGCCTCGTTTAATGCCTTACCTGTCTTTGTCTGAAGCTCCTCGCTGATACGGTAGTTGATGTACTCGTAAGCAAGCTCCTTGTTCGCACAGTTCTTTGTTACGTTGATGGTGTTGAAGTTAGCGTAAGCTCCGTCCGGTGTAACGTAAACAAGTGTCGGGTTAGCGGCTACGATCGTCGGAACGCCGAAGTCACCGACAACTGCTGCTGCAACCTCACCGGATGTGAACATGTTGATCAGGTCGGAAGACTTTGTGTAAGTCTTAACAAGGTTCGGCTTTAAGTCAGCAAGTGCCTTGAAAGCAGCCTCGCCGTTGTCTGTTGTTACGTCAACGCCTGCGTGGTCGCTTGCAACGTAAACCATAGCCGGTCCGAATGTTGTTGTGATCTCCGGGATGGAAACCATGCCTGCAAGGCGCTCGTCCCAAAGGTCATCAAAGCTTGTGAGTTCAAATCCTGTAAGCTCCGGGTTGTAGATGATACCGATGCTGTTGATGGTGTACGGAACACCCTGTCCTGCCTCTGCAATCTCCTTTGCAGCCGGGATCAGCTTCTCAGCATTCGGGATCTTGCTTAAGTCGATCGTATCGAAAAGTCCCTCGTCAGTGCCCTTCGCTGTCATAGCCTGGGAGAGCTCGATCACATCGATGGTGGAGTTCGGGTCTGCCGCTAACTTTGTATAACGGTCGTTTGTGCCGCCTGTCTCAGTAACGATCTCACAGCTGAACTCGTTCTCAAACGGTGTGTAAACCTCTTCTTCGGAGATATCTTCGCTGAGGCCGTATGTGGATAATACGAGCTTCTGTGCGTCTCCGGAAGCTGCCTTTGTCTCTTCTGCGGAAGAAGCTGCCTCAGAGCCTGCTGCCTGGCTTCCTGCTGCTGTGGTCTCTGTTGTGGATGCGCCGCCGCAGGCGGTAAGCATCATTGCTGCGCAAAGTACAACTGCTGCTGTTTTTTTCATGGTTTTTCTCCTCTTTCTCTCTTTTTGAGATAATGTTTTGTAACTGTCCGGCAGGTCTGTGCTTTCCGCACAAGCTGTACAAATGGGCAGTTGCATATTTTCCCGCATGAATATGGGTCTGTTTCGGAACTATCCGTTCATATCCCCCACATCCTGCGATGGTTCCCTTCATTGTTTTCCATCCGGAGAACGATTCGATCTTTCTGGTTCTCCCTTCGGCGCATGACCTGTGCCCTAAGATCTCTGTCTCCTATCTTCTCACGAGAATCAGCTTATCCTTCGGCAGATACAGACGGATCTCCTCGCCCTCTTTATAAACATGGTCAGTTCCCATATTTACCTTCAGGACACCGGCGGAAGTCTCAACCTCGTACTGATAGCTCTTCCCGAGGAATGTGCGGACACCGATCTTACCGCTTAAGACATTCTCCGTCTGAACATCATCTGCCAGACAGATATCGTCCGGGCGGATCGTTCCCGCGAATTTCTCGCAATCGAGATCCATGGAAGTTAAGAACTCGCTTCCATCCGGTGCTGTATAAACGCCGTCCTGCTTTTTCGCAAGCTCAAGGAAGTTCTCGAAACCGATGAATCTCGCGACGAACTCTGTCGCCGGTCTCTTATAGATGTTCTCCGGTGTGTCAAACTGCTCGATGACACCGCCGTTCATAACAGCCACCTTGTCGGAGATGGAGAAGCATTCCTCCTGATCATGTGTAACAAATAATGTGGTGATTCCAAGGCGCTTCTGAAGTCTCTTGATCTCCACACGCATGGAAAGTCTTAATTTCGCATCAAGATTGGATAACGGCTCATCTAAGAGCAGTAGCTTTGGCTCGATGACAAGTGCTCTCGCGAGGGCAACTCGCTGGCGCTGTCCGCCGGACATCTGCTTCGGGAAACGGTCGGCAAGCTCTGTCAGGCCGCAGACCTCAAGGATCTCCCTGACCTTCTTGTCGATCAGGTCCTTGTCCATCTTTCTTGTTCTGAGCCCGAACGCTACATTGTCATAAACACTTAAGTGCGGGAACAGGGCGTAGCTCTGGAATACCAGGCCGAACTGGCGCTTGTGGACCGGGACCTTTGTCATGTCCTCTCCGTCTAATGTGAAGGTTCCGCCCTGCGGGTCGATAAAGCCTGCAACGACGCGGAGTGTCGTGGACTTGCCGCAGCCGCTGGGACCTAAGAGGGATACAAGCTCGCCCTCCTCGACTTCCAGATTCAGCCCCTTTAAGATCTGTTTCTTTTTATCGTAACTTACGTCGATTCCATTTAAACTCATAAAAGCCATGGTCATATTCTCCTTATTTCGCCAGGGCTGCGATACCCAGTGTGCGGTCTACGATCACCATGATGACTACGGTAGCTGCCATTAAAAGTACGGAAACCGCCGATACGGTCGGATCATAGTTGTATTCAATATAGTTCATCAGTGTTGACGGGAATGTGGAAACTCCCGGTCCGGATAAGAACATGGACACCGGAATGTTGTTGAAGGAATTGATGAACGCCAGCATGAATGCTGAGGAAATTCCGGAGGTCACATTTGGAAGAACGACCTTGAAGAACGCCGCTCCCTTCGGGCATCCGAGGCTCCACGCCGCCTCCTCGATTGAAAAGTCGAACTGCTCCATCGAAGAACCGACTACGCGGATCACATACGGAAGTGTCACCATAAAATGGCCTGCGAGAAGTCCCGCGAACACCGGGATCCTGAGTGTCAGGATCAGGCACTGGTACATAATAAAGCCGATTACAATTCCCGGAACGATTGTCGGGGAAAGGAAGATGGACTTTAATAACTGCTTTCCTTTTAAACCGGCTCTCGCCAGCGCGTAAGCCGCCGGGATTCCGACCAGAAGAGAGATGCATGTCGCGAGGAGCGCGACCTCAAGGCTGGTCAGGAATGATCTGCGGAAAGACTTTAACGCGAACACGTTCGCGAACCATTTCGTCGAGAAGGACTCGATCGGGAATGTGATGGCGCTTCCGCCGCCGAATGCCGTTACGGTGATGATCAGTAACGGGATCATCAAAAATGCAAATACGATCGCTGCCCATATGGTCAACACTTTATTTTTACGCATAATCTTCACCTCTGCGGTCCAGCCGTGCGGCCAGAGCGTTAAATCCTTTGATCACAACTAGGGTTACAACGATCATGATGAGGGCGATCACGGACGCGCCGGTCCAGTCACTGACGGACATCGCTCTCTGGTAGATCAGGGTCGCCATGACCATGTTGCTGTTGCCTCCTAATAACTGCGGCGTCGTGTACGCGGTCAGGGTTCCGGTAAATACCAGAATACCGCCGACGATGATTCCCGGAAGGCTCATCGGGAAGATGACTTTCATGAACGCTTCCGTTCTTGAGGCTCCGAGGCTCTGTGCCGCCTCCATCATATCATCATCAATATTTTCCATAACACCGGCAACCGTTACGATCATTAACGGAAGGAACAGGTAGACAGAACCAATGATGATAGAAAAGTCAGTGTATAAAAGCTTAATCGGCTTCTCGATCAGTCCCATAGCGATCATGGCCTTGTTGATGATCCCGTTGCTGCCGAGAATATTGATCCATGCAAAGCTTCGGATAACAGAGTTTGTCATCATCGGAAAGATCGACGCAGAGAGAAGCAGTCCTCTCCATTTCTTATCACAGCGGCTGATGAAATACGCCGTCGGGATACCGCCCACCATACAGACAAAGGTGGTGATGACCGCGATCTTCACGGTTCTCAAAAAGATCTTTCTGTAATACTCGTCCTTAAAAAAGTCCACGTACGCGCTGAACGGGTAATCCCCCGTAAACACGCTTGGAACCAGAACGCGAAGCAGCGGGATCATCAGGAACAGAAATAAGATCACCAGTCCCGGAACCAGCATGCACCATGCACTGCTCTTTTTCATTGGTTTGCCCCTTTCTCAACTGTGCGTGATAAGTTTTAATTAGTGCTTCTTATAAATATTTGTTTTTTCATCAATTGCACTTATATTTTACATTTATTATAAAAAGTGATATACTATACGTCAAATACATATTATCTATAATTTTTATGCAGTAAAGCTATGAGGAGGCCCCTGTATGGAATTAAAAGAAGCCCGCTATATCCTGGCGATCGCCCGCCACCAGAGCATCGGCAAAGCCGCCGAATCCCTTTATATCTCCCAGCCGTCCCTGAGCAAGTACTTAAAGAACCTGGAAGAACGTCTCGGCGCTCCGCTGTTCAGCCGCCACGAAAACCGCTACTACCCGACTTACATGGGTGAACGCTACCTCCACTACGCCGAACAGATCGTTGCCTGCGGCGATGAGTGGATGCAGGAATACGACGATATCGCTCACCGCCAGCGCGGCCGCTTAAACATCGCCGTGCCGATCATGATGGGTAGCACGCTGATCGAACCGATGTTGGCACCGTTTCATAAACGATACCCCTATGTGACCTTAAATATCATGGAAGCAGTAAATTTCATTGCGGAGAACAGTCTGGAGACCTCATCCATCGACCTGACCCTTTACAATATCCATGAATTTCCCGAGACCATGGACTACCAGATCCTGCGCTCTGAGGAGATCGTTCTGGTCCTGCATGAAAACCATCCTCTCGCCGCAAAAGCCATTACCCGCCCCGGCTTCCGCTACCCGTGGCTGGATCTTTCCCTATTAAAAGAGGAAAACTTCATTCTCCTCTACCCGGACCAGAACACCGGTGGCATCTCCCTGGATCTCTTTCAAGAGTACAACATCAATCCACCGGTCTCTCTCCACACGAGAAACTCCTCCATGTCGATCCATCTGGCCATGGACGGCGTCGGCGCTGCCTTCGCCCCGGAGAGCTATTTCCATTATGAAAACCAGTACACCGGAAACCGCGCCCTCTGCTTCTCCGTCGGCCACAGACCGGCCCTCACAACTACCATCGCCGCCTATCGGAAAAACCGGTATCTGCCGCAGCATGCAAGAGATTTTCTGAAAATGATCCGGGAATATTGCCGTGAGAAATAAAACATTCTCCCAGAAATTTATATCCATCTGCGAGGTGCGCCGTCAGGCGCACCTCGTAAAAGAAGCCGGACACTATCCTTCAGTATCCGGCTTCTTGCTGCGAATCTTCTGGCACCTTTAGCTCTGATAAACAAACAGACGGTTCATTCCCTCCTGCCACGGGTATTCGAATTCCAAATATATGATTTCTTTCCCAAAACGTGTAAATTTTTCTTTCCAATAGTTTGTAGTTGCCTCTCTTAATCTCATAATATGATCTTCTTCATAAATATTATTACCCGCATTTTTATATCCAAAGCTTTCAAACTCTTCTTTTGAATAGTACGGGTTCATCTTAATAAACCAATATCCGCCGAGCTTCAGCACTCGTTCCAGATCATCGATCACGGTTGTTGATACGTTCTTCGGCATTACATTGCTGAAATGGATAAACCGTGCAGATAATGCCGCCAAATAACAGCACTGTCACAAGGAGCGATTTGAGCGCCTTATTCTGCACCACAAAAAAGAAATGATACCGCTCACTAAGCCAACCACGCCTACCCAAAACAGATGACGGACATTGCCGGATAATGTCCCAGCTTTTTTGATAGCTTAGCATCTGTTATCTTTACCGGTTTGGAGGAAACGGAACCGCTTATTTTTTTTCTTCATAAATCTCCCTCTTCATCACTCAGATACAGCTGCGAAAAAATAGTTTGGTAAATCTCATCCATATCTTCTTCCATATCCACAGACTCACAGAACCCGTAAAGATAGGTATAACTGTCAGTATCCACAGCAAATACCGTCCATTTCCTGGTATCCTCGTTCTCACCTGCGGTGTACGTTACGATATAAACCGGATAAGTCAGGTTCTCAGTATATTTCTCATTTGCTTTTGCAGATAGCAGTTCACAGGTATCCGTATCACTTAATGACAGGGCGCAGGCTGTCAGATAATCTTCCAGATCCTGCACCTCCGGGGCAAACCGGGTCGGCTCTGCCGTATTTACTATAAGGATCTGGCCATCTTGCGTGAAATCCTCATAGCGGTACGTTCCATCCTCATTGTTTTCCGTTCGAAGGTTCTGCATATTGGTAAAGGGAAGCGCTCCGCCCATCAAAACAGGAATACGTTCACTCGGGATCAGATCCCCGCGGCCATCATCGTTCAGAGCACAGTCTTTCCCATCCGTTTCTCTAATACGGATGTCTTCCACAGGATATGTAGTACGGTTCACTACGGTGATTTCAAGTGGCTTTCTTCCTCCACCGCAGGCAGCAAGTCCAAGACACACTGCCAGTGTGATTACGGGAAATAAATTACTTTTTCATTTTTTCATCCTGCATTCCTCCTCTATTGGCTAAATGATAGGATGCAATTTCCTATCATATAGAAAATCCACCGTACTGTTATTGTACGGTGGATCCTATGGGATAACCATTAACTAAAGGTTAGGTTTTTTTATTCTGCTGCCTCCCACTCAGCTTGTACCTGCACTGCTCATAGATCGTTCTTATCACTTTTTCCATATTCAGCGGCTTAGCCAGATGGGCATTCATTCCCGCTTTATAGCACTGTTCCTGATCTTCCTGGAAGACATTCGCAGTCATGGCAATAATTGGGATTGTTTTCGCATCTTCGCGCGCTGCTGCCCGGATGGCTTCTGTCGCAGCCAACCCATCCATCACAGGCATCATGATGTCCATAAGAATGGCATCAAAATAATTGCATGGGTTTTCCTGAAAGGCTTTCACTGCCTGCAGGCCATTTTTCACGACCGTGATCTTTGCTCCTTCATCTGACAAAAGCATTTCTGCGATCTCTGCGTTCAATTGTTAATGCCCAGGCATCCACCAGACTCTGCAGACTGGAATCTTCCGGCAGGCCTAATTGCTCATTCAGGTTATATTGCCTGCCATCAATGACCTGGTACATGACGCCAGGCACATAGTTTTTGGTAAGGTTAATGACGCAGTACCCATCTGCGATCGCAAACACGGTCTCTTCTAAAAAACGGTTATTGATCATGCTTTTGCTCATACTAGTTTCTCTCCGAATCAGTGGATTTTTCGATGCCCGTTTTTATAGAAGGATCCGAATCACGAGCCATACAATTCCGATCAGCAGCAGAACTGCCGCAAACGCGGTAGAAAGTCCGAACAGTACTGCCCCCAGTGTGAGTGACAGGAGAAAACCGGCCAGACTTAACAGGGCACCCAGTAGTGTTCCGCAAACACGCAGGGCCAGACCGACACATTTAAAAATCAGCACTAAAAATACTATAGCAAACAGTATCGACATAATCGCAATCTCACCTCCTGTACGTTTTTGCTATAAAATCCCTTGAATTATATCTGTTTTTTCCAGAAATGTAAATGTTCGGTTTTAACATTGCGCAAAACTGAGGTTTTGCGCAATGTTAAACTAATATTTTCGAATATATGTTCTAACATTTGGCTCGTATCCTGGCATTTCCTTGAATTGTGTGCGCATCTTTTTGATTTGTCATTCAATTTTCTCTGCTGTTTTTCTTGTGTTTTTCGTATACTTTCCCAGACTTTTCTTCTATTATCGCGTTATACGATGCTATGTATAACATATGCAAGTATAGTAATGTATAACATTTGTAGATGTGTGACACAATAAGAATTGACGAACATGTTTTCGATATGCTATACTAGCATATAGGCCTGAAGAGGATTAAGATCTGTACAGGTACATAGAAAACATTTGCCAGATCAATGGATACACCATTGCTGCTCTTTTGATATGCAAGGCAGCTCAAAATCTCACACAGCAAGATTTCCGAGGAGGATTCAAATAGATGAAAGAAGAACGAACCGTTAAAGAAAGCAAACAGGTTAATTTCCGTATTGACCCGGATTCCGCGGAGGCTTTCCGCCAGTTTTGCACTACACATGGAATGAACCAGGCACAGGGGTTTGATCATCTGATGCAGGTTCTGGAGTTAAACAATGCGAAGGCTGCTACTCCCGGACGTCTGGTGGAAATTGAAAATTTTGAACGTCTTTGTAAGGAACTATTATCAGCGTATATCAACAGCATTGAGCTGAGCAACAATGCGGAGGCACGGGTTCTTGAACAGTTTCAGTCTGACTTAAAAAGAAAGGACCGTACCATTGATGAACTGCGGGAAAAGATGGAAGCTTTGCAGGGAGAAAAAGAACAGGCAGAGGCTGTCTCAAAGAAGCTGGAAGAAGAACAGAACCGTTTAAAAGAACAGGCAGAATACGCAACGAATCAGCTGAACTCCGCAAAGAAGGCAATCTCCGACCAGGAAGAAGTGAACCGGCTTCTTCAGACGCAGAATGAGGAGCTGCAAAAACAGCTGCAAAAGCTTCACGAGCTGCAAAAAGCGGAAGCTTTGGTGAAATCAGAAAATACGGAATTAAAATTAAAAACCAGGGAACTGGAACAGACACTGTCGCACGAAGCAGCACAGAGGAAAAATTTAGAGAGTATTGCCGGACAGAACCAGGAAAAGCTCCGGGAACTGGAAAACCAGCTGTTAGAGTATAAGGTCCAGGTATCTGACCTGCAAAGACAATTACAGGAGAAGGATACCGATACGCAGAACCAGTTAAAGCAGACTCAGATGGAAGCGGATTTGAAGCTGGAACGTGCCGTGATCGCCAAAGAGCGGGAACTCCAGGAAGAACTGCGGGCGTCCGACCGGGAGAATGTCCGGTTGCAGACGGAACTGGAACAACTGAGAGCTTCACTAGCCCCGAACCAGGACCAGACAATCAAGGAGTAATTTTATATGGAAGAACTGCAATATCATGAACAGCGTGATTTTAAAAATGAAAAGAAACTGCAAGAGCTGCTTGCTTCTCTCCCACCTTTCTGTGCGGATTTCTTTCGTGGAATCGAGCCTGCAACCTCTTCTATGACAAGACTCTCCTATGCATACGACATCAGTATGTTTTTTGCATTTATCCGGAATCTGAAACCAGAACTATCGGACCTGGAGACAAACGAAATTTCCATGAACGATTTCTCTGAAATCACCGTTACGGATCTGGAGCGTTATC
Source organism: Clostridium sp. OM02-18AC (assembly GCF_003481825.1). Lineage (GTDB taxonomy): Bacteria > Bacillota > Clostridia > Lachnospirales > Lachnospiraceae > Brotaphodocola. The sequence continues at coordinate 37,640 of NZ_QULW01000003.1, forward strand.
TGGAATATTTAAAATACCGGCCCGATAACCCGGACCATAAAAATACAAATAAAGAGGCCGGAATCAAGCGCAAGTTTTTCTCCCTGAAAAGCTTTTACGGCTACTTTTACCGTACGGGGCAGATCAAGACCAATCCGACGCTGTCCATGCAGGTGCCGCGTATCCGGGAGAAAGAAATCGTCCGCTTAAACCAGGAGGAAATTCGGAAGCTGATCAAAGAAGCAGAAAGCGGTGACGGTCTTTCACCGAAGCAGAAGCAATTTCACAAAAAAACAAGGGCAAGGGACTGTGCGATCCTTGCCTTAATGCTTGGAACCGGCATTCGTGTCTCGGAATGCGTCGGTCTGAATCTGGGGGATGTGGATTTAATGGAACAGAGCATTCACATCCACCGGAAAGGTGGAAAAGAAGCAACCGTATATTTCAGCGATGAAGTTACGCGGCATCTGGAACATTACCTTGAGGAGCGAAAAGGTGCCGGTATCGATCCGGCAGAGGAACCGGCCCTCTTTCTTTCCCTGCGGGGGAAGCGCATTGCCGTGCGAAGCGTAGAATATCTCGTAAAAAAATATGCTTCTATCGTTACACCCAAAAAGAAAATCACGCCGCACAAGCTCCGGAGCAGCTACGGCTCTGCCCTTTACGCGAAAACGAACGATATCTACCTTGTGGCGGATATCTTAGGGCACAATGATGTCAACATCACCCGGAAGTTCTATGCGGCGATCGAAGAAGAACGAAGAAAGAGCGTGAAGAAGATCGACATTGTATAAGCTAAGCATTTCCTCCTGCCATTTCCTGATTTGCATTATTCTGGTACAATTTCTGGAACGAAATGTTATCCATCGCCTCTTCAGAAATGCTCACGCAGTTGTCTGCGATACGGTCGATGTTATAAAGCAGATTGGAATACTGCTTTGTCATATCAGAGGAGCAGGTATTCTTCTTCACACGGGATAAATGCGCTTTATTGTTCTGCTTCTGCAGCTTCCGGATCTTATTTTTGTCTTTTGCTACTTTGGCAACAATATCCTTATCGCCGTTTTCGAGTGCCTGCATTGCGGTGGAAAAGAGATTTTCCAGTGTCCCGATGCCAGTCTCCAGCTCATGCTTTGCGTCTTCCGAGAAGATTCCGCCATGTTCCTGTGAAAATTCTGCAACAGCACTGATTTCCTCACAACGGTCTGCAATTCGCTCGATATTATTGTTGATATAGAGAAGTCCTGCTGCCTGTTCGGACTGCTGTTCCGTCAGGGCACCTCTGGAAAACATCTTAACAATATAGCTTCCGATCTGCTCCTGAAGCTTCTTTACCGCGAGGTTCATATCCTTAAAGTTCTGGTAAGCAGCTTGCGGTTCGTCTCCAACGAAAGAAAGCTTCATGTTGTCTAACATCTGTGTAGTAAAACTGGCCACTCTCTGAATCTCTTCTGAGACAAGGTAAAGAGCTGCGGTCGGCTGAGTCAGGACACGGTTTTCAAGGAATTTCGGCTCGTAAGTCTGACGTTCCTGCTGATCCTGTCCGCGAACAAGAAAGGTAACAATTTTTACCATGACCGGGATCAATGGAAGCCAGATCAGTGTGCAGACAACGTTAAAGGTTGTGTGGGCGTTTGCAATCTGTCTGGAGATGACTTCCAGCTCCGGTCCCTTCGGGGAAATGAAACGCACAAAGCCAGCGAGAACCGGAATCAAAAACAGAAATACAATGCTTCCCGTAATATTGAAAACGCTGTGTGCCAGTGCCGTCCTTTTTGCATTTTTTGACTGGCCGATAGAAGCTAACAGTGCTGTGATCGTGGTACCGATATTGTCACCTAACAGGATCGGGATTGCGCCGGTCAGACCGATCACACTGGTTACCCCATCCGGGCCCGCCTGGGAAGCGAAGTTCTGAAGTACTGCAATCGTTGCGGAACTACTCTGTACCACAAGGGTCATACCGGCACCAAGAAGTACCCCGAGTACCGGAATATGGGAAACACGTCCCATCATGTCTACAAAAAACGGGCTGCTTGCAAGCGGTTTCATAACGCCGCCCATAATTTCAATTCCTTCAAAAAGAAGTCCAAAGGAGAAGATTACCATACCGATGTTTTTGATCTTTTCTTTTTTGCTGGCAAAATTCAGCATAAATCCAAGAAAGATGATCGGATAGATATAGTTGCTGATCTTAAATGCCATCAGCTGTGCGGTCATGGTCGTACCGATGTTAGCACCGAAAACAACGGAAATCGCCTGCGGCAGACTCATAAGGCCAGCGCTGACAAATCCGATGACCATAACGGTGGTCGCGGAACTGCTCTGCAATACGGCAGTGACTAAGGCTCCTGCCAGCGCGCCCATGACTGCATTTTTCGTCAGAAAGCTGAGAATCTTTTTCATGCCCTCTCCCGCTGCTTTCTGAAGCGCGTCACTCATGCTGTTCATGCCATATAAAAACAGCGCCAAACCGCCAATGAGACCAAAAAAGATCTTTACATTTTCATTCATCGTACCTTCTCCTTTGTAATCGTTCTTACATCATTCAATATTTATCCTAATTATCATAAATGCTGAGGGCATTTGCATCTACCATACCCACGTAAAGGCAATGTTAAATCCATGTAAAATACGATCAGCAAAGTACGACTGTATTTTAAGTTTTTTGCTTTATTTCCATAAAATTTGTGTAAAAAAAGGCGGCCAGAATATTCTGACCACCAGATAAAATATTTCTATGAATTGTTAAATGTCAAATACCCCAAGCATTACGATACCGATCACAACCAGCAGGATCATCGCATAATGCTTCCAGGACAGCTTCTCTTTTAAGAAGATGCGGCTCCATACAACGGAAGCGACACAGTATGCGGAAATGATCGGTGCGGAGATTGCTGCATGTGCGGTATCCGATAATGCGAAGATATAAGCAAACTGACCAGCCGTCTCACAGAGTGCTCCAATGTATTTCGGTCCTTCCTGTTTCACGGTAAATCGTTCTTTTTTGATCAGCGCTACGTAGATCACGCAGCAGACTGCAGCAAAGAGGAAGGTCAGTTCGTAAGCACAGTTTGCGGAAGATGCCGCATAGGAAGCGCACTCTTCTGCGGTTGCAAACAGTCCGGCTGCCTCTGCTTCCCCAGCCAGAAGATCCAGCACAAAGGTATCTGCAAAGGTGCCGGCTGCATCTAGAAGACAGTAAGCCACCGGAAGGAATAAAGCCAGCCAGGACTTCGCATATTTGTAGTTGGATGCTTCCTGACGTGCGCGGCGCAGGTCATCGTCTTCCCTGGATTCTACGATGCCAAGGCCAATCACACCGATACATACCAGTGCTACGGCACCGATCACGGCCAGACGCATGGTTCCCTCAATGCTCTCGTCCAGTGTGCCGGTCAGAAAACAGAGAACTGCTACCAGTGCACCGGAGGAATTGCAGATTGGGGAAGAAATCGAAAGTTCAATGTAACGCAGGCCGATATAGCCCAGTGTCATGGAGAAAATGTAAAGCAGAGATACCGGCAGGTAAGTAAGGATCACATGCCAGGTGACAATCGTTCCTCCCACAAAAATTTCATACATTGCATGGACACCCATGACAATGCCGACTGCAATGACCATCTTCAAATGGGCATATTTGTCGTTTCCGCGGCAGCCGATCTTGGAAAACAGATCAGAACCGCTCCAGAATAAGAGTGCCGTAACAGCTAACCAAAACCACATTGTTTCTGTACCATTCCTTTTTTCATTCTATCTGCAAAAATGTTGCTGTTTGCGCAATGCGTAAACAGCAACATAAAAACAGACCTGACCATTATAAAACGAAATCTTTCGTTTGCCAAGGACTCCTGTTATGCAAAAATTCTTATGAAAACGCCTAACATCCAAATAACTTCGCGGTCTTTTCCATCCGCTCTGCGATCGCAACCCCGAACGGACAGCGGGATTCGCAGGCATGACAGCCAATACACTCCGATGCCCGATGTTCCAAAAGCTCATAGTGGGACCGTACCGTTGCCGGTACGGCCGGCTGCATGGTTGCAAGATCATAGAATTTGTTGATCATGGCAATGTCCAGATTGACCACGCACGGTTTGCAGTGACCGCAGTAGGTGCATTCTCCGCGGTAAGAATGAAGTGGCGCATTGGCGATCACGGATGCATAATCCTTTTCTTCTTCTGAGGCTGTCTCATAAGCGACTGCCTCATCGATCTGCTCTTTTGTGTCATATCCACACATAATCGCACCGACTGCCGGTCTGGTAAGTGCATAGTGGATACACTGAACCGGTGTCAGAGTAACGCCGAACGGGGAACGTTTGGCATCAAAAAGACGTCCGCCTGCAAACCCTTTCATTACAGTAATTCCAACATCATGTTGCTCACACAGCTTGTACAGGCGTGCACGGTCCGCATCAATCCCCTTTAAGTCTGCATCAAACTCATCTGCGAACATGGTCTCGATCTGCTCGCTGGCCGGAAGCATATCGAATGCCGGGTTGATGCTAAAGAGGATCATCTCCACATAGCCGGATTCTGCCGCTTTCGCGGCGACCTTCGGATTGTGGGAACTCATACCGATGTGATGGATCACGCCATTCTTTTTCAGCTCCATGATATAATCCAGATAATCGGAATGCTGGATGCTTTCCCACTCTTCTTCGGAATCTACATAGTGGATCATGCCAAGGTCGATATAGTCTGTCTGCAGACGCTTTAAGAGGTCCTCAAAAGCCGGACGCACATAAGCCATATCGCGGGTGCGGAAATACTGCCCGTCCTTCCAGGTAGAACCGATATGTCCCTGGATATACCAGGATGCGCGGTTCTCTTTGATTCCCTTGCCGATGACATCGCGGGATTTTGGATCTGCCATCCAGCAGTCCAGAATATTGATTCCTTTGGAAGAAGCATAGCGGATCAGCTCAATGCCCTCTTCTTCCGGATGGCGCTCCAGCCACTCGCCGCCAAAACCTATCTCACTGACCTGAAGATTGGTTTTTCCTAATCTGCGTGTTTTCATTGTTTTTTCCATTTCTCAAACTCCTTTTGTAATATATCAGCCGCTTTATTCTGTTTCACGCATACATTTCTGAAAATAGAATGTTCCGTTTTGGAATCCATTCTTTACGGTAATGCGCCCTCTTCTTTCTGCTCCAGTTCCTTAAAGATTTTGTGAAGTACCCATGCGGCCAGAATGAAGGTTCCTGCATCTGCCAGAGGCTGCGCGATCTGGATTCCAAGAATGCCGACTGCCGGAGTCAGAAACAGAAGGACCGGTATCAGAAACCATCCCTGTCTGGCGGTGGAAACCACGGTTGCCCAGGTTCCGTAGCCCATGGATTGCGGTGTCATATTGCCCATAACGGTGACTCCCATAAGCGGCAAGGTGCAAAGCTGCATACGGAGTGCCAGTGTTCCGATCCGGATAACATCCAGATCGTCTTTCCGGAATACCGGAATAATATTTCCAGAAAAGACAAGGCCAGCCAGCGCAAATACAAAAAGCACAGCAGTGCTGACTTTGATGCAGAAAATACAGGCTTCTTTCACACGCTTATATAACCCGGCACCAAAACAGTAGCTGCAGACAGGCTGAAAGCCCTGACCGAAACCAATCATGGCCGAGCCAACAAACATCATAAAGCGGTTCACGATGGACATAGCCGCAATGGCTGCATCCCCATATGGCTGTGCCATGACATTCATCAGGATGGTTGCCACACTGGCAATTCCCTGACGCCCAAGTGATGCCACACCTCCATACAAAATCTGTCCGTAAAGCTTTACAGTTGGACGGAACTTACGGATATCGATGGAAATGCAGTCCTTTCGGAAATTGCACATCACAAGCAGAATGCAAAAGCTGACAAACTGGGAAATGCCTGTTGCAAGCGCAGCGCCTGCGGTCCCCATACCCATACCGAAAATAAATACCGGGTCAAGGACAATGTTTAGAATACCTCCGGTTGTGATGCCGACCATGGCAAATAAGGCTTTTCCCTGAAACCGTAGAATGTTATTCATGATAAATGAAGTCATCATAAACGGTGCTGCAATCAGAATATAGGATGCGTAGGCTTCGGCATAAGGCGCAATGGTTACGGTAGATCCAAGCATCATAACCAGCGCATGGATGTTGGCAGTTCCGAGGACCGTGATAACCAGTCCCATAAAAAAGCCGGTAAAAAAAGCGATGGAAGCAAGCTTCTCGGCCAGCTCCCGGTTTCCTGCCCCGATCAGCCGGGCAATGTAATTTCCGGATCCGATTCCGATCATAAACGATAATGCCTGAATGATCGACATGGCTGAAAAGATGATTCCGACCGCGCCAGAAGCGCTGGTCCCAAGCTGGCTTACAAAAAAAGTGTCAGCCATGTTATAAATCGAGGTGACCAGCATACTGATGATGGTTGGGACAGCCAGCTTTGAGATGACACGTCCGACCGGCGCATTGGCCATTTCGTAGTATTGGTCATGTGATTCTTTTGTCTGCTGCATGATCATAACTCTCCTGTTTTTATAATGTAAAAGTATACCATGTTTTTCTGCAGTCGGCTATGTCTCTTCTGACATATTCATAAGTTATTTTTTTGACGAATCAAGGGCTTTTTGTCACGCAGAAAAAGAGTGCTGGCATACCGTAACTGCATTGCTGCAATTTTTATGCCAACACTCTGTGATTTTATAAGCAAATCTAACGGTTTGCAAGTTCTTCTGTGATATCCTCCCAGGTCACACCGCGCTCTGCCATGAGAACCATGACATGATACAGGAAATCAGAAATCTCGTATTTGATTTCTTCCGGGTCCGGGTTCTTGGCTGCAATGACGATCTCGGTCGCTTCTTCTCCGACTTTCTTTAAAATCTTGTCGATGCCTTTGTCAAACAGATAGTTGGTGTAAGAGCCTTCCTTTGGATGGATCTTACGGTCCTGAATGACAGAGAAGACATCCTCAAATACTTTCAATGGATTGGTTTCTTTGGTCTCTTTCTCAGCAAGTGTCTGGAAGAAACAGCTGCGGGAACCGGTATGGCAGGCTGCACCGATTTGATGAACTTTCGCCAGAATCGTATCGTTGTCACAGTCTAAGTGCAGGGACTTTACATACTGGAAATGTCCGGAGGTCTCGCCCTTTAACCACTGGCTCTTCCGGCTCCGGCTGTAGTAATGCATCTTGCCGGTGCGGAGTGTATCTGCGAAGGCCTGTTCATTCATATAAGCAAGCATCAGCACTTCGGAAGTCTTGAAATCCTGGACGATGACCGGAACCAGGCCGTCGGAATTGGTCTTAAAATCTTCCCAGGAAACACTGCTGCGCAGAATGTCTACCGTAATTCCAAGGCTGCCAAGTTCCTGCTTCTTCTCCATATAATTTCCATTTTCCGGAGCCAGGCTGGCGAGAACGATACCGGCAGCTGCGTCTGCTTTCAGCTCTTCTGCCAGTTTTGCGGTTTCATCCGCTGTGCTGACTACATAGTAGTGCATCTGCTCGTCCATCGTATGGATCACTTCCACAGCTTCCGGAAGAACGGCATCCTCCAGCAGTGCCATGGATGCGCCAAGCTGCGCGTACTCCGGGATCCGTTTTGTCTGGTCTTTCTGGTTTAAGCGGATAAAGATTTTTTCACTGCCGAAACGGTCTGCCGCTTCTTTGATCAGATCCACATTTTCTTCCGCAGATGCATCTAAAAATACGCCCTTCGCGCCTGCGTAGAGGTATTTCTTCACATCCTCCAGGCGTTTTACGCGTCCGCCTGCATAGATCGGAATGTCGATTGCCCTTGCCATTTTCCGGATCAGGCCAATGTTGTAATCGTGTTCCTCATCGTTTTTGGAACCATCGACAAATACCAGACCGTCTGCGCCGTCATTCCCGGCAGCAGAGGCAAAAGAAAGCACTTCCGCTTCCTGTTTTCCATCGCAGCAAAGCTGCGCAAGTAACCGTTTAAATTCTGCCATAGTTATTCTCCCTGTTCAAACCGCGCTACCGCATCCGGCAGGCTGATCTTTTTCTCATACAATGCTTTTCCAATGATGGCACCCTTAATCTGGCTGTCATTTAAGCGGACCAGATCGTCCATACAGGAAACTCCGCCGGAGGCGATCACATCCAGTCCGGTCTGCTTAGTCAGAAGCTTTGTGTACTCGACATTCGGCCCGGTTAAGGTTCCATCTTTGGAAATATCGGTATAAACAATATGCTTTACCCCGAATTCTTTCATCTGCAGACAAAGATCCAAAGCGGAAAGACTGCTTACCTTTTCCCAGCCTTCCACTGCCACCATGCCGTTTTTGGCATCGACACCGGCTACGATCCGGTCAGCACCAAAGGTTTCAACCAGTTCTTTCATAAACTCCGGCCGCTCCACGGCACGCGTTCCAATGATGCAGCGGGTAATGCCGAGTTCCAGCATATTTTTCACTGCTTCCACGCTGCGGATGCCTCCGCCCAGCTGAATCGGAACATCCACACTGGATACGATTGCACGGATCGCATCCTCATTTACGGAACGTCCTGCCAGTGCACCGTCCAGATCCACAATGTGGAGAAAAGATGCACCCTGGCTGACCCACAATTTTGCCATATCAGCCGGTGTGTCGGAATAAACCTTTACATTATCAAATAATCCCTGTGTCAGACGGACGCATTTGCCGCCCTTCATGTCAATTGCCGGATATAACTGCATGGGAAATCTCTCCTTTTTATACGTTTTCTGTTGCCAGGCACACAAACGTGAACCCCAACCACTTACAGCACACCCTTTGTCGACAAAACATCGGTGATCCGTGCGTCGTAGCGGGTTGCGTTGTCGAGTGCTTTTGCAAATGCCTTAAATGCACCTTCAATAATATGGTGGTTATTGATTCCTTCGAGCTGCTTTACGTGCAGGTTCATCTGTGCACCGTAAGACACCGCATAGAAAAATTCCCGGATCATCTCCGTTTCCAGATCCCCGACTTTTTCCCGATCCAGCTTCAGGTCATAAACCAGATATGGTCTTCCGCAAAGATCCAGGGAGCAAAGAAGCAGTGCCTCATCCATGGGCAGGATCATGGTTCCGTAACGGACAATGCCTTTTTTATCTCCTACGGCTTCTTTGATCGCATGTCCCAGCACAATACCGGTATCCTCGATCGTATGATGGGTATCGACCTCCAGATCCCCGTCTACATGCAGGGTCAGGTCAAACAGACCATGTCTTGCAAATCCGTTTAACATGTGGTCAAAAAAGCCAATGCCTGTGTGAATATCCGCTTTTCCGGTTCCGTCCAGGTCCAGGGTCAGACGGATTTTCGTCTCTTTTGTGTTGCGTTCTATGGTCGCACAGCGTGCCATGAGCACTACCTCCTGTTCTTATTTGAATGACCGCCTCTTGGGTTTGCTGCTTTCCAAAAGACAATCATTTTCTTGTTTTTTACTCGAAGCGTACGCGGATGGAATTTGCATGTGCAGTCAGATGCTCTGCCTCTGCAAAGGTTTCAATATCCTTATGAACCGGCTCCAGTGCTTCTTTGGAATAGTAGATGATGCTGGATTTTTTAATGAAATCGTCTACACTCAGCGGGGAGAAGAATTTTGCGGTTCCATTGGTCGGAAGGACATGGTTCGGACCTGCAAAATAATCGCCCAGCGGCTCGGAACTGTACTCGCCCATAAAGATCGCGCCGGCATTCTGGATCTTGGTCATGACTTCAAACGGGTTCTTTGTCACGATTTCCAGATGCTCGGATGCAATGGCATTTGCAGTTTCGATCGCGTCTTCCATGGAATCTGCTACCAGGATATAACCATAGTTCTCCAGGGATTTTTCCAGAATCGCTTTTCTGGAGAGTTTCTGAACGAATGCCTCTGCCTCAGCAGAAACTTTTTCCGCCAGTTCCATGCTGGTGGTAACCAGGATTGCAGATGCCAGCTCGTCGTGCTCTGCCTGGGATAACAGGTCCGCTGCGACGTAGCGCGGATTTGCGGTTTCATCTGCAAGGACCAGAATCTCACTCGGTCCGGCGATGCTGTCGATGCTTACATGGCCATAGACCGCCTTCTTTGCCAATGCCACGAAAATGTTGCCCGGTCCGACAATCTTATTAACACGCGGAATGGATTTGGTTCCGAATGCCAGTGCTGCGATCGCCTGGGCACCGCCGACTTTGTAGACTTCGGTAGCGCCTGCCAGATGTGCAGCGATCAGCGTAACCGGATTCACCTTGCCGTCTTTACCAGGTGGTGTTACCATCACGATCTTCTCGACGCCGGCAACCTCAGCCGGGATAATGTTCATCAGTACGGAAGACGGATACGCTGCCTTGCCGCCCGGGACATAGACACCGACGCTGGAAAGTGCACTTACCTTCTGTCCGAGAATGGTTCCGTTCGGTTTACTGTCGAACCAGCTGTAACGCTTCTGTTTTTCGTGGTATTCGCGGATGTTTTTCATGGATTTTTTCATGACAGCCAGAAGATTCGGGTCTACCTGGGAAAGTGCCTCCTGGATTTCTGCCTGGGTCACACGGATGTTGTCTGCAGAGAGCTCTGCGCCGTCAAATTTTTTTGTATACTCGAACAGGGCTTCATCGCCTCTGGCGCGTACATCGTCCACGATCTCCTGGACGGTGCCCTCGTAAGCACTGTAATTGTTCGGGTCACGCTTTAATAAATCTGCAAGGATGTTAGCCCTGCTTTGTTCATCTAATTTTACAATTCTCATGATTGGTTATGCCTCCTGGATCAGATTCTTTAACTGCTGTATGATTTTGGTGATGCGCTCGTGCTCCCGCTTCATGCTGACCTGGTTTACCACCATGCGTGCAGAAAGCGGACAAACTTCTTCGAGGACCGTCAGACCGTTTTCTCTTAAGGTAGAACCGGTTTCTACAATATCGACGATCACTTCGGAAAGTCCAACGATTGGAGCCAGCTCAATGGAGCCGTTCAGTTTGATAATCTCCACAGTCTGATGCTTTTTATTATAGAAGTAATCTTTCGCAATCGCCGGGTATTTGGTGGCAACGCGGATCAGCTCGTGATGCTGCAAAAGCTCTTTGGCTGATTCCGGCCCGCACACGCACATGCGGCATTTGCCAAGCTTCAGGTCCAGAACCTCGTAAAGCTTTCTGCCTTCTTCCAGAATCGTATCCTTTCCAACGATACCGATATCGGCTGCTCCGTATTCCACATAGGTTGGAACATCGTTTGCTTTTGCGAGGAAGAACCGGTAGCCAAGTTCTTCGTTGGTAAAGATCAGCTTTCTCGTATCTTTGTCTTTCATTTCTTCACAGGTGATGCCGATCTTTTCGAAAAGATCGAGGGATTTATTAGCCAGCCTTCCTTTCGCCAGCGCAAAGGTAAGATATCTCATAATTGCCAGTCTCCTTTAGTGAATGTAATCCCGGACGGTTTCCGTGTAAGTCTGATTTACCGATACACCGGTTTCGGTATCATAGACGGATGCGGTGCTTCCGTCATCCAAAAGGCTGATGAGCCGGTGCATCTGGAACCGCCTTGCGTAATCCAGATAAGCATCCATGCTTTCTGATTCGGCACGCGGTGTCAGCTGCGCCGGAATGCCGGCATTGCGGAACTGGCAGGCAAGGCGGATTGCCTTATCTCTCGCTGCCGGGTCGTACAAAATGATGGTATCGTTCATTTTTACATCGATGCGGATCTTCTGGCGGGAAAGAGCCAGAAGAAGCTGGTCAGCCATAATGGCAAATCCGACTGCGGCAGCCTTTTTTCCAAACTGCTCTAACAGCTTGTCATACCGGCCTCCGGCAACGATGTACTCACCGGTTCCGTAGGTATATGCCTTAAAGATAATGCCGGTATAGTAGGAATATTTGCTCAGCATGCCAAGATCATAGGAAACATAATCGCCAAGACCATAGCTGTCTAAGATTTCCTGTACCTCTTCCAGACGTTTGATCGCATTAAGTGCCCGTTTATTTGTTGTCATCGCTTTCGCGATCCGGATCTGATCAATATCTCCGAAGAGCTCCGGAAGCTTAAGAAAGAGTTTCTTTAAGTCTTCGCTCATGGTCTGCTCCGATAAGAGCTCCTCCACACCGAAGTAATTTTTATTCTCGATCAGGATCCGGAGTTTCTCCTGGGTCTCCTCATCCATTCCGGATTCCTCGACCAGTCCGCGGTAAAATTCCACCTGCCCCAGTTCCACCTGAAATTCCTTTAAACCAGTTTCCTTTAAGGCGTCAATGACCATGGCGATCATCTCTGCATCGGCATCGGAGGTATCATCTCCGATCAGCTCGGCTCCCGTCTGGGTGGATTCTTTTAAGCGACCCTGATAGCTGGTCCCATTGATAAAGGTAGGCCCAAGGTAACATAAGCGAAGCGGTTTTGTCTCATCCATATAATACTTTGCCACGCAGCGTGCAATGGGCGGTGTCATATCCGGACGAAGTACCAGAGTGTTGTTGTCGCGGTCAAAGAACTTGTACATTCCCTGGCTGCCTACGCTTCCGCGCTCCTTTTTGAAAATATCGAAGAACTCAAACACCGGTGTCTCAATGCTCTGATATCCGTAAAGCCCGAATACATGCTGGATCTTCTGCTCCACGGCAAGCTTTCTGGCACATTCCTCTGCGTAAATATCACGCACACCCTCGGGGGTATGCAGTAACTGGTTATTCATGTTCATAATCCCGCCTCCAATACTTTGCTATGGTAAAGCGCTAATTCGTTAACGTGATTCCAATTATAGGAGAAAGTATCTGAATTGTCAATCAATATCTTTCCACTGTTTTCATACATTTTACGACGTTTCCCAAAACACGTCAAATAGACTCCGGTTATGGCTAGTATTCCTCGTTTATTATTTATTAGTATATTTTATATATAATAGCTGTTGTATAAGCATATAGATATATGATACACTAACTTCGTGTTCACATAGAAAAATTATGCAGCTGTAAAAAATGAACAGTTGCGGATCTGCATCATTACAAGAAAAACGTTACTGTTCACGTATGCGTGCCAGGTAACGCAAAATTTGGAAGGAGTTTGAGACTATGGGAGGCTTTTTCGGAGTTGTTTCCAAGCATGACTGTGTGATGGATCTGTTTTTTGGTACAGACTATCATTCTCACCTGGGTACCCGTCGCGGCGGCATGGCTGTATACGGAGAATCCGGTTTTCAGAGAAGTATTCATAATATAGAAAATTCCCCGTTCCGCACGAAATTTGAGCGGGATGTAGAAGAACTGAAAGGAAATGCCGGAATCGGCTCGATTTCGGACAATGAACCGCAGCCATTGCTGATCCACTCTCATTTAGGAAGCTATGCGATCGTAACGGTCGGCAAAATCAATAATGAGGAAGAACTGATCCAACACGCTTTCCAGAACGGACATATCCATTTTATGGAAATGAGCGGCGGCCGGATCAATGCCACCGAACTGACGGCTGCGATCATCAACCAGAAACAAAGCCTGGTTGATGGCCTGCTCTACGCCCAGGATATGATCCAGGGTTCCATGACGATCTTGCTCCTTACGCCAGAAGGAATTTATGCTTCCCGCGACCGCTATGGCCGTACCCCGCTGACCGTAGGCCAAAAAGAGGATGCCTGCTGTGTTTCCTTTGAAAGCTTTGCCTATATCAATCTGGGATATCATGACTGCTATGAACTGGGACCTGGTGAGATTGTGCGGGTAACTGCAGACGGAGTTGAGCAGCTTTCTGCGCCAAGAAAGGAAATGAAGATTTGTTCCTTCTTATGGGTATATTATGGCTACCCAACCTCCAGTTACGAAGGAATCAATGTGGAAGAAATGCGCTATCGCTGCGGGCAGATCTTGGCCGACCGGGATTTAGGCTGTGGCAGCTGTGAAAACTGTCCGGGGCACAAAAAAGAAACTATCCACCCGGATATCGTCGCAGGTGTTCCGGACTCCGGAATCGCCCATGCGATCGGTTATGCCAACGAATCCGGTATCCCGTTTGCGAGACCGTTTATCAAATACACTCCTACCTGGCCGCGCTCCTTTATGCCGCAGAACCAGAGCCAGCGCAACCTGATCGCAAAAATGAAGCTGATCCCGGTTGGTGCCCTGATCAAAGACCAGAGCCTGCTTCTGATCGACGATTCCATTGTCCGCGGTACACAGTTAGGTGAAACAACCGAATTTCTTTATGAGAGCGGTGCAAAAGAAGTACATATCCGCCCAGCCTGCCCGCCGCTCCTTTACGGATGCAAATACTTAAACTTCTCCCGCTCCAATTCCGAGTTAGACCTGATCACCCGCCGCATCATCCGTGACCGCGAAGGTGATGACGTATCTGCAGAAGTATTAGCTGATTACGCAAATCCGGACAGCAAAAACTATCAGGAAATGGTGGAGGAGATCCGTAAGCGCTTAAACTTCACGACTCTGAAATTCCACCGCCTGGACGATCTCGTCAAATCCATCGGACTTCCGAAAGAATGTTTGTGCACGTACTGCTGGGATGGGCAGGAGTAAATATAACAATATCGCATGATAACAAACGAGGTGCGAAAGCTCCCGCAGCCGCCATGCATGGCAGCTGTGGAAGCTTTCGCACCTTTGATATTTACTGTGCTAAATTGTTATCGCGCTCATCCAGATCCTTCTGGATGGTTTCGAGATAGTGTACCAGAATATCGCGGCTTGCGTGAATCTGATAGCTTTTGTCGATTTCATCGTACGTAAAGCTTTTGCGGCCGCCCTCTTCCATGCGTTTCCAGAACTGCTCCAGATCACGGAACGGGATGTAGTATAGTTCGTCTAACGCTGTAAAGTGCAGGATGATAAAGGCAATCCCGCCCTGCTGCTCAAATTCCTTCATGAAGCGGATCTGGTGCTCATGAACGTTTTGAAGCGGAAAGGTTTTGACGGCACATTCCTTTGCGTCGAAGCAGACCGGAATTCCCTGCACGACTCCGATATAGTCGACCGTACTTTTCTGGTCGAAGTAGGCCAGCGTAATATGGCGGCTGGACTTGTCGATGCTGATCGGGGTGATCGGGGTTGGGATTTTCTGGATCAGGGCCAGCTTTTTCTCGCGATAAACCTCATTGCTGTGATTGATCATGTCCTCCAGTGTGGAGCCGCGCAGACCACGGCTTTTCCAGGTGCCCATCTAACGCACCTCTTCCGGGAGGGAACCAAGAACTTTTTGAAATTCTCCTGGAACAGGTGCGGTAAAACTCTTTCCGCTTAAGTAGTCCAGCGGTGTGTCCATCTGCGGAAATACCAGTTTCCAGGAATGCAGCATCTGGGAGTGGATATGATACTTTCGTTTTGCCTCTTCATTTACCCGTGGTGTTCCGTATTTGGTATCTCCTACGATCGGATGACCGATGGAAGCCAGGTGCGCGCGGATCTGGTGTGTTCGTCCTGTGATCAGGGTTACTTTTAAAAGCGTGTATGCACCGCTCTGCATCAATGGTTCGTATTCCGTGCAGATTGGCGCACTGTCAGGAAGTTCTTTCTGACTAATTGTGACCTGGTTGGTCTTCTCATCTTTCTTTAAAAATCCATCAATTTTCTTCTTTTCCCGGACTGCACCGGAAACAACACAGAGATAATATTTGTGAAGGGAACGATCCTTAAACATAGCGGATAGCTTCTGCAGACCAGCAAGGGAACATCCGGCTGCAACCAGACCACTGGTATTGCGGTCCAGCCGGTTGCAGACCGAAGGACGGAAGCTGCGTAAGTTTTCCTTTGTGATCTTTCCGGAATCAAGAAGATAATCGATCAGGTATTCCACCAGGGATTCATCCTGTTCCTTTGCTTTCTGGGAAAGCATGCCAGACGGCTTGTTGATCAGAAGGATATGCTCATCCTCGTAAATGATGTGCAGCTTCGTTTTCTTCACCTTTTGAACCTTGACCTCAGAAAATTTTTCAATGGTTTCATCAGCCAGGAACAGTTTGATCTCATCACCCTCGGAAAGTTTTTCGGAACCATCGCATTTCTTGCCATTTAATACGATGTTCTTTTTCCGCATCATTTTGTACAGGAACCCTTTCCCGGCCAGATTTAAGTATTTGGCAAGCAGTTTGTCCAGGCGCTGCCCGGCTTCGTTTTTATTTACGGTAATGGATCTCATAGTCAGGAACTCCTTTTCGTATCTTGCAGTATCTTACGTCTACATGGACAGATTTTTCATCAGTGCAGCTGCATAATCCACAACACCATCATCTTCATATTCGGAAGCTGGCTTTAAGCTGTCCAGCCTGCGCCAAAATGCATGCGGGTCGCGGATCAGTTTTACATTTGGATCCAGTTTATTGGTCTGGAATAATCCGTTGAGTGCTTTTTCAGCCTTGGTCAGATCAGCCTTGTCATTGCTGCAGAAGGCAAATACACCGTTCGGATGCACTGCTACAGCGTCCAGCGGAAGAATCTGTTCTTTTGTTGTTACGATCAGGTCATACAGCATCGTACATTTCTCTTCGTAACTTTTTGCTTTTTCATAAAATGCGCGGTCTCCTGTACCATATTTCCAGGAGGCAAGAAGTGGCGATGCCAGATTTGCCATTGGAAGTACGGTTAAAATAGCCATGACCGTCAGAATGTTTTTGGCAGCCTGATCGCCGGTCAGCTGTCTTGCGATGAGCTGGGCAATGATTGCAGCGACAAAAATGCCCGTCAAAAGGAGCCGGGACTTTTTATGCTGGTCCCGGTAGCCGTACTCCCCTTTTTTGTATTTTTTCATAAACGTCCCTCTTTCTCATTCTGTTTAAGCATGAAACAAAGCTGACAGGATCACGTTATGCGGACAAAGTTTTGTCAAAATCCAGAATGCTTTCATAAGAAATCCATATACGGATACCTGCCGTCCCAGCATGCTGTCCCGGATTGCCTGCTTCACTACCTTTTTCGGATCGGCCATAACCAGACGCTTATAAAGTGGAATGGTTCGTTTTACCGCACATACTGAGCCATCCTCTGCGACAGATTCACCGACCGTTTCGGCAATATCGAAAAATTCTGTTTTCACAGGTCCCGGACAGACTGCAGTCACATAAATCTGCTTCGATTTCAGTTCCATGGAAAGTGCGCGGCTATAGCTTAAGACAAACGATTTGGTTGCTGCGTAAATGGCAAAACCAGGCTGCGGAAGGAATGCTGCTGCCGAAGCAAACTGCAAAATACGGCTGTTTTTTGTCATGTATGGCAAAACCAGACGGGTCACACCGGTCAGCGCACGACAGTTTAAATCGACCATGCCAAGCTCTTCCTGCAGGGATAATTCCTCTGTTTTTCCAATCTTTCCAAATCCGGCTCCGTTTACTAAAATTTTCACGTCCGGTTTTTCTAAGCTCAGATCATGTTCAAGGACTGCCAAAGAAGCCGGATCCAGAAGATCTGATTCCAGGATTTTCAAAGGTACCGGTACTTCCTTTTGTAAGTCTTTAAGCCGTTCTTTTCGCCTTGCGATGACCCAGATTTCCTCCAGACCGGAAAAGCGGTCGGCCAGCTGGATCACACATTCCCGTCCCATTCCGGAAGATGCTCCGGTCACAATAGCAATTTTTTTCCGTGTCATTTTCATGCTTCACGCTCCTGATTCTTTTCTGGATTGCTAATCTTATTTTTTCTTATGAACGTTGCGGATCGTTTTTTTCTTTCCCGGTTTGTGATTTTCCATTCGTGTATCAAAAACCTGTTTTCCTGCAGACCGGCTTGCATTGTTTCCCGAAAAACGGGCTGCACTGCTGCCTGCCGGTGTTTTTGCTGTTTTTGCTTTCCCTGTTCCAGTGGCAAAACCAACCGTCTCCCGTCCGCTGTTTCTGTTTCCAGACTTCTTTGAATCGCCAGCAAAAGAAGAACCAGCTCCCCAGCCCATCTCCCGTGGACGGATCAGACATTTTTTATCAAATCCGATCAGGTCGGTGCGTCCGGCTTTGATCAGGGCTTCTTTTACCAGCTCATAGTTTTTCGGGTTGCGGTACTGGATCAGGGCACGCTGCATGGCTTTTTCATGCGGGTTATGCGGCACATAGACTTCTTCCATGGTACGCGGATCGAGTCCGGTGTAATACATGCAGGTCGAGAGCGTGGACGGTGTTGGATAGAAATCCTGCACCTGTTCCGGCATATACCCCAGGTCACGCAGGTATTCTGCCAGTTCCACGGCCTCTTTTAAGGAAGAGCCCGGGTGGGAGGACATCAGGTATGGGACCAGATACTGCTCTTTCCCAATCTTTTTGTTCATCTCTTTGTATTCTTTTACAAACTGCATATAGACCGAATTTTTCGGTTTTCCCATGCGCTTTAAGACCGCATCGGCTACATGCTCCGGAGCAACTTTTAACTGGCCGCTGACATGGTATTCACAGAGTTCCCGCAAAAATGCCCGGTTTTTGTCTGCAAGCAGATAATCGAACCGGATACCGGAGCGGATGAATACTTTTTTCACTTTTGGAATTGCCCGAAGCTTGCGCAGCAGGGAAATATAGTCGCTGTGATCTGCCCGGATGTTTTTGCATGGCTCCGGGAAAAGACACTGCTTATTCGGGCATGCCCCCTTTGTCAGCTGCTTTTCACAGGCCGGGAAACGGAAATTGGCCGTCGGACCACCAACATCGTGGATATAACCTTTAAAATCCGGTTCTTCGGTCAGAAGTTTTGCTTCCTCCACCAGGGATTCATGGCTTCTGGCCTGGATGATGCGGCCCTGATGGAACGTCAGTGCGCAGAAACTGCAGGCACCAAAGCAGCCACGGTTACTGATCAGACTGAACTTGATTTCCCGGATGGCCGGAATACCGCCTGCTGCCTCATAACATGGATGGTAATTACGCATATAGGGAAGTGCATAGACTTCGTCCATCTCTTCCTGGGTCAGTGGCTTGGCTGGCGGATTCTGCACAACAAATTCTTTGCCGTAATAAGGTTCTACCAGGCGTTTCCCAAGGATTGGGTCTGTATTGCTGTATTGGACATAGAAACTCTTTGCATAGACCTTTTTATCGTCTTTGAGTTCCTGGAAATCCGGAAGCATCTTATAATCATATACAATATCCAGATTTCTTGTCTTGAATACCGTTCCGTCGATGAAGGTAATGTCCTTTATGTCAATTCCGCTGTTTAAGGCATCTGCGATCTCTACAATGGAATGTTCTCCCATACCATAGGAAATCAGATCGGCCTGGGAGTCCAGAAGAATGGAACGTTTCAGCCGGTTTGACCAGTAATCGTAATGGGCGAGACGCCGCAGACTTGCCTCAATACCACCAATGACAATGGCTGAATCTTTATAGACAGAGCGGATCAGATTGCAGTATACGATGGTCGCATAATCCGGGCGTTTTCCCATAACACCGCCCGGCGTGTAGGAATCCTGCTGTCTGCGCTTTTTTGAAACTGAATAATGGTTTACCATGGAATCCATGTTCCCGGCAGATACTAAAAATCCGAGACGCGGTTTTCCGAGAATCTGGATGCTTTCCGGATCTTTCCAGTCTGGCTGTGCGATGATTCCCACTTTGTAGCCACGGGACTCCAAAAGACGGCTGATGATCGCCGGTCCGAAAGACGGATGGTCCACATAGGCATCTCCGGAAACGTAAACAAAATCGCACTGCTCCCAGCCGCGCCGGTCCATATCTTCCCGGCAGATCGGCAAATAATCATGTATCATAAAATGAATCTCCCTGTTTGTTGCTTTTTACGCGCCGGACAAATAAAATTCCGAAAACGCGTATTATCGTTCTATATCAAAAAGTTTCGTAAAATCAGAAATATAGTAATCTGCCAGCGCCTCTTTTTCTTCCCGCATTCCCAAAGAAAATTCATCTTCGACCGCGCAGACTGTCATACCGGCCCGTTTTCCGGCAAGAATTCCGGCAGGTACATCCTCAAAGACCATACACTTAGCTGGTTTGACTCCAAGCCGCTTTGCAACTTCCAGATAAATATCCGGAGCAGGCTTTCCTGCAGCAACCTCGCATGCCGTTGCAATAACCTGAAAATAAGACTTGATGTGCAGCGATTCCAGCACTACGTCTACCATATCGCGGCCATTGCTGGTGGCAATACCAGCCTTTTTCCCTGTTTGCTTCAGATAGGTTAAAAGCTGCATCGCTCCGGTTTTTAACGGTACTTCCTTCCGGTATTTCTCGATGCTCATACGAATCCAGGTCTGTTTGATCTCATCGATGGAGTCCGGAATTTCAAAGCGTTCTTTAAAATATTCAGCCGTTTCCGAGAAACTCATACCTTCGATTACCTTCTGAAGATCCGGTGGGCAGGTAAGTCCGAAGCTGCCTAAGTATTCGATGTCGATCTCTTTCCACATCCACATGGAGTCAACCAGGGTGCCGTCCAGGTCAAATAATACGGCATCCATCTGTTCGAGAGCCTGCCCCGCTGCTGGGACCTTTGCTGATGCCAAATTATCCAACACTGTCGGTGTTTTTTCTGATGTCGGTACCAGAGTGGATTCCGGATCTTTTTGAGAAGTTCGTGCCGGATCAGCAGCTGGTTGAACCATTGGAGCTGTCAGTGCCTGAAGTTCTTTTTCGGTGAGTGCCCGGTACTCTCCCGGTTTCAGGGATGGATCGAGTTTCAGGCTTCCCATGGACAGCCGCTTCAAAAATACAACGTGACAGCCAAGCGCTTCAAACATGCGCTTTACCTGATGAAACTTGCCTTCCTGGATCGTCAGGAGGATTTCTGCGCCTGCAGATGTTTCAGCCTGCTCTGACCACTGCTTTGTAACTTCCAGTTTTGCAGGCATCACAGGAGTTCCATCGGTTAAGGTTATTCCTTCCGCCATCTGCTTTACGCAGTCTTTTGGAAGAACACCTTCAATCTTTGCGTAATACACTTTGTCAACGTGCTTTCCCGGGGCTAAAAGCCGGTGGGTCAGATCTCCGTCATTGGTCAGAAGCAGCAGGCCTTCTGTGTCGATATCCAGACGCCCTACCGGGAAAAGATCACTCCGGTTCTCTCCGCTTAACAGATCAATTACGGTTTTATGATGTTTGTCTTCCGTTGCAGAGATCACGCCCTGCGGTTTATAGAGCATGATATACTCCAACGCCCGGTAGCTGACTACTGCACCGTCAAACATTACCTGATCCGTATCCGGATCGATCTTGCGCTCCGTTTTTTTCTCTGGAACACCATTTACCTGGATCCGTCCTTTTTTTGCCGCTTCTTTAATCTGGCTGCGGCTGCCTTTATTCATTTCTACCAGATATTTATCCAGTCTGATTAATTTTGCCATTACTGCCACCGCCATCCTGGGTAATATTTATTCTTAAAGCTGCTTCCGGTATACTTGACCCAGCCAAGCGGATATCCGTCCACTCCGATCAGAACCCATCCTTTTTGAAATGACTCGCTAGGATTTGGGAAAATTGTCTCTCCTTTTAAGTAGCGGATCGTCCGTTCGTCATCCGAGGATAAGGATAAGCTTTGGGAGAATTCCCGCATCGAAAGCGCCATGGCTACAGCCTGGGATGGCTCAAACCGGTTCTTCTTCCACTCACCAAGAAGCAGGCCGGTTCTTAAATAGCGCAGATTCCAGGTCTTCTCAAAACACTCCGGAAGATAATAAACCATGTGATCCCGCACCATCATACGGCTGCGGTCAAACGATCTTTTCAGCATGGCTTCCCACTGCAGAAAATCACTTTCTTTTTCCAGGCGGCGTACCTCAGCCGGTACCTTCCCAGAGAAAGCAGGCTCGCGCCCAGCCTGGCTTTGTTCTTCCAAAGCGTTTTCTTTTTTCTTTAAGAGGGCAAGGAAATGCCCTTCTCCTTCTACTTTATGCGGGAATAACCGGATGACCGGCATTCCACTTTTTCCGCTGCATGCACCTTCCCACGGAATCAGCGGAACCAGTTCCATATCTGGTTCTGTATGCAAAATCCACTCAATCGTATCTTCATCTTCGATTTGTGCAAAGGTACAGGTGGAATATAAAAGCAGACCGCCTGGTTTTAGCATGCGTACCGCAGAAGCGAGGATTTCACGCTGAATGGGTGCATAAGCCTCTGGTCCCCGGTCCAGCCAGCTTTTGATCAGATCCGGATCTTTCCGGAACATGCCCTCTCCGGAGCATGGTGCATCGACCAGGATTTTGTCAAAATACGGACCAAAGACCGAAGCAAGCTTCTCGGGAGTCTCACTGGTCACGCAGATATTGGGAATTCCAAATAATTCCAGGTTTTTTAACAGCGCTTTTGCCCTGGAATTGCTGATATCGTTGGAAACCAAAAGTCCTTCGCCCTGAAGTTTTGCACCAAGTTCCGTGCTTTTTCCGCCGGGAGCCGCACACAGATCCAGTACCCGGTCTCCCGGCTCTACCGGGAGAACAGCAGCCGGTGCCATGGCGCTCGGCTCCTGCAGATAATAAAGTCCGGCATAGTAGTATGGGTGGCGGGATGCTTTTGCCTCCTCACTGATATAATAACCGTTCTTCGTCCACAAAACCCGTCTGAGTTCAAATGGAGAAAGGTTGTTTTCCCATTCATCCGGTTCGATTTTGGACCGGTTGACTCGAAGTCCTGCATATGGCTTTTTCTCATAACTTTCCAGCCATGCATCATAATCCGTTCCTAACAGCAGTTTCATCTGTTCCAGGAATGTTTCTGGTAATCGCATAAATCTCCTCCTAGCATAAGTAAGCTAAGTATAGCATAATTTAATTCAAGTGAAAACCGGTTTCTCAGGAGTCTGCCATGCCTTACGCCTTCCCCTTTGCCCCTGTATTGATCCTGATTTTTTTTATGATCCTGCTGTTTCCGCAATACAGCGTAGAGGGGGCTTCGGACGGGCTTTTGTTATGGTTTCATACGGTGCTGCCCGCACTGGCTCCGGCTATGATCTTTACCCGTCTGATTCTGGATATCGGCGGCGCATCTGTGCTGATGCGTCTTTTGCGCCCATTGTTTTCCCGCATTTTTTCCTTAAGTGAGCAGGGAAGCTTCATTCTTTTTTGTGGGATGCTTTGCGGTTATCCGGTCGGTCCTTCCCTTTGTTCCAGATTTTTATCCCAAAATCAGATTTCCGAAAAAGAAGCTTCTTATCTTCTTGCACTTTGCAGCTATCCAAGTCCCATGTTTCTGTTTGGATATGTAAGACAGCAGCTGAAAGAACCGGTATCCCCGGTTCTTCTGTTTTTGGGAATCTACGCCCCGGTATTTTTGTTGTCTGCAGCAGCCAAAAGCGTAATCGCCTATCCAGATCTGTCTGACCGTTCAAAAATCTCAGAAGATCCGGTCAGTTCCGTCCCGGTCAGCCAAAACGCATGCACGACGTTCCAGGGAGACCCGCAGCATTCGGGACACTCTTCCGGTCTGGATTCTATCTTGTACGAAGTATGCGATACCATGGTCCTGATCGGTGGATATATGATGCTGTTTTCCATATTGGTTTGCTTTATTCGTCACGCAGAATGGATTCCGCCCAGGATTTCCGCCATTTTGTGCGGCATTTTTGAAATGACAACCGGAATCCATCAGATCTGCCAAACTTTTCCGGCCGCCGGACAGCTTCCGCTCAGCATGGCATCGGCTGCCTTTGGTGGGATTTCCGGAATTTTTCAGGTAAAGAGTGTTTTGGTTCAGGGCAAGAAAAATGCCGGATTTGATATCCGGCATTACATAGGATGGAAGCTCCTGCATGCAGGGCTTTCCATGCTCATGATTACTGTTCTTCAGCTGGTGCTTCCTCTGGGGTTTCCTCAACACTGGTAACACTGCCAGCCAGTTCTCCACGGTTGGAAGAAACGATATCGTAGCTGGACTGCATGGAAGAAAGAAATGCGTCAAAACGGCTCTGTGCGCCCTCCATGGAATGGGTAATGATCGTCTGCAGGCTGTTTAACATATCGTCGGTATAATTGATGGAAGCCTGGCGGATACCGTTTGCCTCATTTACTGCCTCATCGATGATGGTCTGTGCCTGTGCCTGTGCGTCTTCTACAACACGGTTTGCTTCTGCATATGCTTTCTGCATGATCTCATGCTCGTTTACCAGTTCGTTGGTCTGTGCGGTTGCTTCGGCTACCATAGCGTCAGCCTGCGCACGTGCCTCGTTTAAAATGGCATCCTGGTTGCTGATGATCTTCTGATATTTTTTGATTTCATCCGGAATACGGAGTCGAAGCTCGACCAGCAATTCCTCCAGCTCTTCCTTGTTTACCAGGATTTTCGTATTAGAAAGAGGCTGAAATTTACAGCTGTCAATATATTCTTCGATCTCACCGATCAACTGTTCGATTCTACTCATGATTAATTCTCCTTAACGCGTTTTTCTATCACTGCGCAGACCTGCCGGGAAGTTACACGGCTGTTACCTGTTTGCCATCTTCTCACGCACTTTTTCTGCAATCGCCGGATGCAGAAATTCATGGATATCACCCTGGTAACCAGCGATTTCCTTTACGATACTGGAGCTCAAATAGGAATATTTTAAGTTCGTCGTTAAAAAAATGGTATCGATATCCGGAGCGATCACCCGGTTTGTCTGTGCCATCTGAAGTTCATATTCAAAATCTGTGATTGCACGAAGTCCTCTCACGACCACATCTGCTTCACACTGGTGCACAAAGTCTACCAGAAGGCCTCCAAAAGAACGGATTTCCACATTTGGTAAATGAGAGGTTACATCCTCTAACATCTTAACACGTTCTTCGACAGAAAACAACGGAGTTTTTGAATTATTCTGCAAAACTCCGACGATCAGACGGTCCATCATATGCGCAGACCGCTCAATGATATCCAGATGTCCCAGGGTTACTGGGTCAAAACTTCCAGGGTATACTGCTATTGCCATATCATTCTCCTCGATAGACAAATACATGTTTATTTGTCTTGTATTCTTTTATTTTCTCTGTAATGTAACCCATAGAAGACAGATAGGAAAAATCTGTCTCAAGGGATGCTTCGATGATCAGGGTACTCTGTTTATCGATCATGGAAGAGGTTTTTAAATAGTCTAACATCTGTTTTTCTAATTCATGGTTGTATGGGGGATCCATGAAAATGAAATCAAACCGGTATTTTCCTTCCAGACGTTTCAATGCTGAAAGCGCGTCACAATGCATGACAACGGCTCTTTCTTCCAGCTTGGTTGCTTTTAAATTATCACGGACAATCTGCACTGCGGCTTCATTCTGTTCCACAAAAACAGCCTGTCCGGCTCCACGGCTTAATGCCTCAATGCCGATTCCTCCGCTTCCGGCAAAAAGATCCAGAAACGTACAGTCTGCCAGATCGTATTGAAGCATATTAAAAAGTGTTTCCTTAATGCGGTCCTGCGTTGGACGAGTGTTCATGCCCTCCAGTGTTTTTAACTGGGTACGTCTCGCACTCCCTGCGATTACTCTCATATGATTCTCCTGTCATGAAAAGATTCCTTCTACTGTCTTCGTGCAGTAATCTGGCATCTTTGCAAATATAATATCAGGTAATTGTTTATGTATACAATTACAATCACAGCAATTATAGCGTTAATTTTTCGGATATACAAGTAAATTATGGTGTGGTTTCGTATCTTTTTTTATACAACAGGCAATGCAATCCGTTACATGCTGTTGTTTTCACAAACCATATTTTCTTATGAAACATCGAAAAGACCCGCAGTTTTGTACCGCGGGTCCTCTTTTCGATTATTTCCGGATTTTATCACGAAATATCATGATTACTTTCCTGCCATCTGTCTTTCCTGAGCCTCGATCATTTTTTTGACCATATAACCGCCGACAGAACCATTCTGCGCAGAAGTTAAGTTTCCGTTATAACCATCGGATAACGGAACGCCCAGCTCATCTGCAACCTCCATTTTAAAACGATCCAGTGCTTCTTTTGCTTCCGGGACCTCTGCCCTGTTAGAAGATCTGCTTGCCATAATTGGTCTCCTTTCTTAAGCGCCTGCCGTAAAGCAGGCGTTTTCTCCTGCGTTACAGCTGGTTTGTTTTTTGTTACGTTCCTAGTATGTGCTTAAGAAAGAATCTTACCCTGGCATCTTCTGCGTAAATTGACAGAATATGTATTACCTATGAATTGTAATCGCGCAGATATGCAAAAACCATTACGCTTCCGTTTTAAATTTATAAATCGTAATAGTCTGGTAAATATCTCCGCCCTTTAAAATCGGGGACGCAAACTGCGGTTTGTTGACTGCATCCGGGAAATACTGGGTTTCAAAGCAGTATCCCTGACGATGGTTATAGACTGCCCCGTTCTTGCCCTCCATAGATGTGAGAAAATTGCCGGTATAGAACTGGATTCCAGGAAGGTCCGTATAAACTTCCATGATACGGCCGCTTGCTTCATCTTTGGCTTTCGCAGCCAGTGACAGTTCGCCTTCCTTATGGTTTAAAACCCAGTTGTGGTCATAGCCTTTTGCGAATTTTAATGGCTCATAATCTGCATCGATCTCGTCTGCAATGGTTTTAAACTGTGTAAAATCCATTGGCGTTCCCTTTACTGGGACCAGTTCTCCGGTCGGAATGGAATACTGGTCTGCAATGGTAAACTGGTCTGCATCGATCCAGACTTTCTGGTTCATGGCCGAGCCGGATTCCTGACCAGCCAGGTTAAAATAGGCGTGGTTTGTAAAGTTTGCAATGGTGTCCTCATCACAGGTCATATGATAATCGATACGGAGGGCATCGTCATTGGTCAGGGTGTAGCTGACACGGATATCGGCATTGCCAGGATAATTCTGGTCGCCGTCCGGACTAAAGAGGGAAAACGTGATCTTGGTTCCCTCCGCAGTTTCAGAAACTTCAGCATCCCAGATCCGGTTCCGCAAAAAATCCGGTCCGCTGTGAAGATTGTTGACCCCGTTATCGTTGATGACCAGTGCATAGGTGATGCCGTCAATGGTGCAGGTTGCGTTTCCGATGCGGTTTGCATTTCTTCCAACGATTTCTCCGAAGTGTGTATCCTGATCCAGATATTTTTCCGGTGTGTCAAAACCAAGTACCACATCATTGAAATTACCGTTTTTATCCGGCACAAACATTTCGAGCCAGATCGCACCAAGATCTGTAAACACAGCTTTTACCCCGTGTTCATTTGTAAGAATGTATTTTGTGAGCTTCGCCCCATTTTCCAGAGTGCCAAATAATTCCTTGCTGCATGCCATAGTCGTATTCCCTCCACATTTTCCGTATGAAATTCGTTACTGTTCCTGCGCTGCGAAAAAAGCAACGCATGTTCTATTCGATTATAGCATAAAGCGAGGATGCAATCCAGTAGGAACTGAATGCACCCTCGTTTTTGAACCTTTATTTTGTAATACTGCCTGAATCCAATCCGATTATTTGGCCTGGATGTAACCCTGTGCAGTCAGAAGTTCTGCACAAAGCACTGCCCCGCCGGCAGCACCGCGGACGGTGTTGTGGGAAAGTCCTACGAACTTGTAATCGTAGATGCTGTCTTCACGGATACGGCCTACAGAAATACCCATGCCATTCTCAAAATCTACGTCTAAGGAAACCTGCGGACGGTTGTCCTCTTCTAAGTACTGGATGAACTGCTTCGGTGCACTCGGAAGCTTTAACTCCTGCGGAAGGCCGGAGAATTTCACCAGACGGTCGATCAGCTCTTCCTTGGTCGGTTTCTTGCGGAATTTTACGAATACGGCAGCAGTGTGGCCATTTAATACCGGAACACGGATGCACTGGCAGGTGATCTTCGGCTCAGATGCCTTTACGATCACGCCATCTTTGATCTCGCCCCAGATACGAAGCGGCTCCTGCTCACTCTTCTCTTCCTCGCCGCCGATGTAAGGAATGATGTTTCCTTCCATTTCCGGCCAGTCTTTGAAGGTTTTTCCTGCACCGGAGATTGCCTGGTAGGTGGTAGCAACGACCTCGTATGGCTCAAACTCTTTCCATGCAGTCAGGACCGGAGCGTAGCTCTGAATGGAGCAGTTCGGCTTTACAGCAACAAAGCCTCTCTTGGTTCCCAGACGTTTTTTCTGGAACTCGATTACTTTAAAGTGCTCCGGGTTGATCTCCGGAACAACCATCGGAACATCCGGAGTCCAGCGGTGTGCGCTGTTATTGGAAACAACCGGGGTCTCAGTCTTTGCGTACGCTTCCTCGATCGCCTTGATCTCTTCCTTGGTCATGTCTACTGCACTGAATACAAAGTCAACACTGGCAGCAACTTTTTCTACCTCATTGACATTCATGACTACCAGCTTCTTTACTGCTTCCGGCATTGGTGTGGTCATTTTCCAGCGTCCGCCGACAGCCTCCTCGTAGGTTTTTCCGGCAGAACGCGGGCTTGCAGCCACGGTAACTACCTCATACCACGGATGATTCTCCAGAAGGGAGATAAATCTCTGTCCTACCATACCGGTCGCGCCAAGCACGCCAACACGCAATTTCTTTTCCATAATCATAAGCTCCTTATTTTCTTCGTGACAATTCTTTCCTGATTCTGACCGGTGACTGTTTTGTGGCTGTTCACACGCTGCAGAAACATTTTTCACCTGTTTGTCACTTTTTGCTTTTTCGTTCCCGCTTATCCTATCTCAATTTTTGTAAAAAATCAATACTGATTCGTCAGAAAAATACATTTGTGCGTGCTGCACGGATATTTTCTTTGATATAAGTACAACTGCACGTGAGAGACGGAAACTACAGGCGTACCTTACTTCCTTTGCCATCTCGTTTTGCTAATTTCAGACGGTTCAGATGAACTTCTTTTTCTTTATAAATGATCTGAGGCTGCTGGGTCACAAAATAAACATTTTCCAACTCGTCTCCCGCTCCCAGCTTCATGCCGCGCACACCGCGGGAATTCTTTTTCAGCTCTGGAATATCTTCCATGGAGAACCGCAGGAACATACCGCCGGCACTTTGCAGGGCAAGATCGGTCTCGGTTCCCACGATCCGGACGGTTAACAGGCTGTCTCCCTCCTGCAGCTTGGTCGATGCTACCGTCCGGTTGTTGGTCACAAATTCTTCTGCGGGGACCTGCTTTACCATGGCCATTTTTGTGGCGAACAATAAAATCTGTCCGGTCAGACGTCCAAAATTGGTCAAGAAGATGATTTCTTCTTTGCTTCCATCGTATTTGCTTAAATTATCGATCGGAGTTCCCTTATCGCGGAGTTTTCCGGATGGAACATCCATCAGCTTGATCTGGTGCAGGTTTCCGGTGTCAGTGAATACGCAGAGCTTATCGGTATTCAGACACGGGATCACATACTTGTATTCGGTATCTACGGTTTCCCGGTTCCGGTCGTAGGCTGAACGGTCCAGAAGCTTGCAGTAACCGAAGCGGTCCATGACAAACACCACTTCGCTCACAGCTACCGCAGATTCCTCGTATACGGCCTCTTTTCCGTTTTCGATCAGGGTCTTTCTCGGCTGGGCGAATTCTTCCTTAATGTGGTCCAGATCCTCTTTGATGACCTGATTCATGCCGTCACGGCTCTTTAAGATTTTCTCATATTCTGCAATTTTCTTCAGGCATTCCTTATAGTCTTTCTGCAGCGCCAGGATTTCCAGACCGATCAATTTGTAAAGGCGCATTTCGAGAATGGCATTTGCCTGCTTTTCCGTAAAGTTAAGCTGCTTTGCATCCTCCTCAAAGCCCGGATGCTTAAACTGGATCCTGGAAATGTCACCGGTCATTAAGCAGGCTTTGGCGTCTTTTAAGTTTTTCGAGCCGCGCAGGATTGCGATGATTAAGTCGATCACGTCGCAGGCACGGATGAGACCTTCGCGGATTTCCTTTTTTTCCAGTTCTTTTTCCAGAAGTGCCTGATACTTGCGGGTTGTATTTTCATACTGGAACTCCAGATAATTTTCCAGGATTCCGCGCAAGTTTAAGGTTTCTGGACGTCCGTGGGCGATCGCCAGCATGTTGACGCCAAAGGTATCTTCCAATTTTGTCTTCTTGTAGAGAATGTTGCGGATTTTCTCGATGTCGGCATCCTTTTTCAGCTCGAGGACAATGCGGATTCCCTCTTTGTTTGACTGGTTGGAAATGTCCACAACATCGGATAAAGTCTTGTTTTCTACGAGTTCTGCAATGTCGACCAGGAATTTATTGATGCCGGCACCGATCATGGTGTACGGGATCTCGCTGATGACAAGCTTGTCCCGGTCACTTTTCCGGCGTCCCAATTCTACCTCGATCTTGCCGCGCAGCTTGATCTTACCGGTTCCGGTTTCATAGATCGCCGGCAAATCTTTTTGATTGGCAATGATACCTCCGGTAGGAAAATCCGGCCCCGGCATATATTCCATCATCTCTTCAAGTGACATGTCCGGACGGTCGATATAGGCTTTGACCAGATCGACCACCTCTCCCAAATTGTGTGTCGGGATGCTGGTGCTCATGCCGACCGCGATGCCCTCCGCACCGTTGATCAGAAGGTTCGGCACGCGGACCGGAAGAACCTCCGGCTCTTTTTCAGATTCATCGTAGTTGGATACGAACTGCACGGTCTTGTCCAGATCCTTTAAATACACTTCTTCCGCAAACTTCTTTAAGCGGGCCTCGGTGTAACGCATAGCCGCGGCGCCGTCTCCCTCGATGGAACCGAAGTTTCCGTGACCATCTACCAGGGCCATTCCCTTTTTAAAGTCCTGGGACATCACAACCAGCGTCTCGTAGATGGAGCTGTCACCGTGCGGATGGTATTTACCCATGGTGTCGCCGACGATACGCGCCGATTTTCTGTGTGGTTTATCGTGTCCCAAGCGCAGCTCGCTCATATCGTAAAGGACACGGCGCTGTACCGGCTTTAAGCCGTCGCGCGCATCCGGGATCGCTCTGGCAGTAATGACGCTCATGGAGTAGTTTAAGTAACTGCGCTGCATCTCCTCCGAATATTCTGTTGTTAATATCTTCTCAGCCATGTTTTTTCTCCTTCACTCCCTTACGCATCGATCTCTGCTTCGTTTGCATGGTCATAGATAAACTGTTTTCTTGGCGGCACTTCGCTTCCCATCAGCATCTCGGTCACTTCGGATGCCATGCGTGCATCCTCGATTTCCACACGCTTTAAGACGCGGCGCTCCGGGTCGAGCGTGGTTTCCCAGAGCTGCTCCGGGTCCATCTCACCAAGACCTTTATAACGCTGCAGCCGGAAATCGCCGGTATGGTTTTTTCGGTAGCGCTCCAGCTCTTTATCATCGTATAAGTACTGCTCCTGTCCTCTGGACGGGATGACCTTGTAAAGCGGCGGCATGGCAATGTAAACATGGCCGTTGTAGATCAGCTCCGGCATAAACCGGTATAAAAACGTCAGAAGCAGGGTGTCGATGTGGCTTCCGTCGACATCGGCATCCGTCATGAGAATGATCTTGTTATATTTTAGTTTGGTGATATCGAAATCGTTTCCATACCCTTCTGAAAAGCCGCAGCCGAAGGTATTGATCATGGTTTTGATCTCGGCATTGGCCAGTACCTTGTCCATGGATGCTTTTTCCACATTCAGGATCTTACCACGGATTGGAAGGATTGCTTGGTATTTGCGGTTTCTGGCTGTTTTGGCAGAACCGCCCGCAGAATCTCCCTCTACGATAAAGATTTCGCAAAGCTCGGCATCACGGCTCTCGCAGTTTGCCAGCTTCCCGTTGCTGTCAAAGGAAAATTTAGACTTTGTCAGCATGTTGGTCTTCGCCTTCTCTTCTGCTTTGCGGATCTTTGCGGATTTTTCCGCGCAGCCGATGATGGCTTTTAAAGTCTCCAGATTGCGGTCAAAATAATGCGAAAGCAGATCGCCGGATACCGTAAAGACTGCTTTGGTGGCATCTGCACTTGCAAGCTTCGTTTTCGTCTGACCCTCAAAGATCGGATCCGGATGCTTCACGGCAACGATCGCCGTCATGCCGTTTCGGGTATCCGCGCCGGTAAAGTTCGGATCTTTCTCCTTTAAGATGCCCAGCTCTCGGGCATAGGAGTTGATCAGCTGGGTAAAGCGGGTCTTAAATCCAACCAGATGCGTACCGCCCTCCTGCGTAAAAATATTATTACAGAAGCCAAGGATATTTTCCTCAAAAGCATCGACAAACTGGATCGCTACTTCCACCTCGATCTGATCCAGTTCCTTCTTAAAGTAAATTGGTTCGTGGATCACCGTCTTGCCGCGGTTTAATTCCTTTACATAAGCCACGATTCCTTCCGGTTCATGGTAGGTGAGCTCTTCTTTCTCGTTGGCACGTGCATTTTTATAATAAATGGTAAGGCCCGGATTTAAATAAGCGGTCTCATGCAGACGGCTCTTTAACCAGTCTGCCTTAAACCGTGTTTTTTCAAAGATTTCGTCGTCTGGCAGGAAATTGATCTCGGTACCGGTCTGTCTGGTCTTTCCGAGTACCGGGAGCAATCCGTTTTCCAGTTCCACGGTGGGGATACCGCGCTCATACGCATCGTGATGGATAAAACCATTTTTATAGATTTTGACATCCATATGGGCAGATAAGGCATTCACGACAGAGGAACCGACACCGTGCAGTCCGCCGCTGGTCTTGTAAGCCTGGTTGTCAAATTTACCGCCCGCATGCAGTGTAGATAAAACCACACGCTCTGCAGATACGCCTTTTTTATGCATTTCTACCGGGATGCCACGTCCGCTGTCCTTTACGGTGCAGGAGCCGTCTGCTTCCAGGGTAACCCATATGGTATCGCAGAAGCCAGCCAGATGTTCGTCTACCGCATTGTCCACGATCTCGTAGATCAGATGATTTAATCCTTTTGTTCCAACGCTTCCAATGTACATACCCGGGCGTTTGCGCACCGCTTCCAGCCCTTCCAGGACCGTGATGCTGTCTGCGTTATACTGTGTATTTGCCATGTTTCCCTCCAACTATAAAACAAATGTTCGAATCTAAATTATAAATAAAATTTTCATCAAAATCAAGAACCAAAATCCATGATTCGATGTCAGACTGTTCCTATTCATGCTGTTTTCATCCAACAGTCTGCTAACCAAAAATCACTGCTGCAAGCAGTAAAATGACTGCCATTCCAAAGTTCCAGGTCGTAAAACGGATCAGGTACTGCTGTTTCGTTCCGGCTTCCGGAAAATGCTCCTGACTTTCCGCAAAAAACTTATAAGAGATCAGGCTGGCCAGCGATGCGATCAGCGTACCGAGTCCGCCAATGTTCACGCCGCGCAAAAGTGCAGCATACTGGTCGGTAAAGCCGGAAAGCAGGATTGCTGCCGGTACATTGCTGATCACCTGGCTGCAGGCAAAAGAAACAAACAGTTCCCGGCCCGTCAAGAGCTGGTTTAGCAGATCCCGCACCAGATCCATCCGCTTCATATTGCCGATAAAAATAAAAAATGCAATAAACGTAAGCAGAAGGCTGTAATCGACGTTTCGCGGCAGAAACGTGCTGTGGAAAAGTCCGCTTAACAGCAGGCATCCGATCAATACGATCAGCAGAAGAAGCGGCCATTCCAGCACGCGGAATACCGAAAGCAGGCTGAACAAAAACAGCACTGCCAGCAGCAGATTCTGGTAACGGGACTGATCCTTCTCACTGTGTCGTTTGCCTGCAGGGCGGTCCTGTGTTTTTACATTTGCAAAAGCATGGTCTGCGGTAGCTTTTTGCGTTTTTGTATCTGTATGAGAGGCCAGCATTTCTGACTTCAACCGTTCCGAATCTAATGGGAAGTTTTTATGAGCCACACAGGCTCCAAGGATCATCAAAAAAGAAAGGAGGCTAAGCGGTCCAAGGATCATCAGAAACTGCCCCATTCCCATACCGGAAACCGAATACAGATACAGATTCTGCGGATTTCCCACCGGTGTCATCATGCTGCCCAGGTTCGCTGCGATCGTCTGCATGACAATGACCGGGATCATTTCTTTTTGTAAGCCGGCAAGCTCCAGAACCAGGATCGTAAATGGAACAAACGTCAGCAGTGACACATCGTTGGTGATCCACATGGAGCAAAAGAAGCAAAGCATCACCAGTACCAGATAGAGCTGGCGGAACGTATGGACCTTCGCAAGCAGTGCCTGCGCCACCTTTCCAAAAAACCCGGTCTGTTTAAACCCTTCCATGATCGTCATCAGAGAAAACAGCAATGCCAGTGTCCGGTAGTCCAGATATCCAGGATACTGACTGTCCGGATGGACAAAAAATACAGAAATAACGGCAAGAATTGCTGCAATGCAAAGCACCGTCTCCTTTTTGAAATATGCGACCAGCCTTTTCATGATTCTTTTCATCCCTTTGATTTATTCTTAAAGTAACAAAGTGTTATTATAACCATTTTTTTTTAAGCTGGCAATAGGAAGAAATGATTGCGTCCATGAGTTGATCACCGAAAACAGAACTAAGAAAATATAAAAAAATGCCCTGCCGGACTTTTGCCCGGCAGGGCTCTGTTTCTATAACAGGTAATGTTATTGATTAGAAATCTACCTCAGTATCATAGTAGCAGCACTTCAGAAGTTTTTCCATCTCCTCCTGGCTAGGCTGACGCGGGTTGGAACCGGTACATGCGTCTGCGATCGCGTTCTTTGCAATCTCCGGAAGTCTCTCTAAGAATACCTCTTCCGGTACGAAGCCCTGCTCGGTCGGATAGCTGTCTGCGCCATAGTTCTTGATGCAGTGCGGAATCTTTAAGTCGTCGTTCATCTTTCTTAAGTAAGCGATCAGAAGAGCAACTTTCTCATCTAAGGTATCGCCGCCCAGTTTCATGAAGTCTGCGATCTCGCCATAACGCTCTTTCGCGGTTTCATCTTTTGCGTTGAATGCGATAACCTTTGGCAGATACATCGCGTTTGCAGCACCATGAATGATGTGTGCGCCGTAATCTGCGAAAGCTGCGCCGGTCTTATGAGCCATGGAGTGAACGATACCAAGCAGTGCGTTGGAGAATGCCATACCTGCCAGGCACTGTGCATTGTGCATTGCATCACGTTTTGCCATATCGCCATTGTAAGAGTCAACCAGATCTTTCTGGATCATCTTGATCGCGTGAAGAGCAAGCGGATCGGTAAAGTCACAGTTTGCGGTAGATACATAAGCCTCAATCGCATGGGTCATAGCATCCATACCGGTATGGGCAACCAGTTTCTGCGGCATGGTCTCTGCCAGTTCTGGATCCACAATTGCAACATCCGGGGTGATCTCGAAGTCTGCGATCGGATACTTAATGCCCTTCTGGTAATCGGTAATGATCGAGAATGCAGTAACCTCTGTTGCGGTTCCGGAAGTAGAGGAAATTGCACAGAAGTGAGCTTTTCTTCTCAGTTTCGGAATACCAAATACCTTACACATATCTTCAAAGGTGATATCCGGGTACTCATACTTGATCCACATAGCTTTTGCTGCATCGATCGGGGAACCACCGCCCATAGCTACGATCCAGTCTGGCTGGAAAGCTTCCATGGCTGCTGCACCCTTCATAACGGTCTCTACAGAAGGATCCGGCTCGATACCCTCGTAAAGCTGAACTTCCATTCCGGCCTCTTCCAGATACTGTTTTGCTTTGTCCAGAAATCCGAAGCGTTTCATGGAACCGCCGCCAACGCAGATGATCGCTTTCTTACCTTCGAAAGTCTTTAATGCTTCCAAAGCACCTTTTCCGTGGTATAAGTCTCTCGGTAATGTGAATCTAGCCATAACAAATCCTCCATTCTGCCGCGTCATGTCGCGACACCTTTTTGATTTCTTTTTTCTTATCGTTAATTAATTAACATTAACTCTGCATTTACTATACCATGTTTTGTATATTTTGCAATAGATTTTGAACATTTTTTTCGATTTTATTTTTATATTGCATATTTTACTTGTTAGCGTCTTGTCACATTTCACTTAAAATCAACATTCACTTAAAATCAACACCGATTTAACATAAACTTTGCAGCATACATACAGCGTCACGAAATCTCATTCAAATGTAAAACAGACGCACCATGTTGGGTGCGTCTGCAGTATGATCTTATGTAATGATCCGTCAGATGGTTTTTCTTTTGTTTTCTGTTATCTCTGGCATCCCAGATTGCTGATCTTGTAAGAAACCAGTTTTGGGCTGCTGCAGTTTTTCACAGACAGATTTTTTCTGCATGCAGTTTTGTTCTGTCTGCAGTCATTCGCCTTGCAGCCAAAGCTCTGGCATGCGGAAATAACACAGCCATTGCTGTAACATCCGGTACTATAACATCCGTTATTATTGGAGCAGTTGCCAACTGCCGCGAATGCGGTCATCGGCTGAAAGGCCATCAGGGCAGTCACGGCCATAGCTGCTGCGGTTGTTGCGATGTGTCTTTTCATAGTAGTCATTCTCCTTCTTTATTACATAAATATTACACATTTGTTACAAAAGTATGTTACCATACAGAGAATGGAAAATCCACTGGGAACTACTGGAAATCATACATGGAAAGTGGTCACGGCTTTAAGGAGTAGCCGATTCCAAGTCCTCCTGGTCCAATATGGCAGGTCACACCGAAGGAAAGGTCATCACACAGGATCGTTCTTCCTGGAAAAGCTGCTTCAATCTCTTTTACCCAGGCATCGGTTTCTTCTTTTCCAGCACTGGAAGCTGCCACAATGTGGACATTTCCTGCATGGTATTCATCCTGATAAGAGTCTTCTATAACCTTTTTCACATCATCGATCATCGTTTGTTTTGCACGCTTTAATCCGCGGCAGTTTTTGTGAAGTTCCAGAATGCCGATATCGAAATGCAGAACGGGTTTCACATTTAAAAGTCCGCCAACCAGAGCCACACCGGCTGAAATACGGCCGCCATGCTTTAAGTATTTTAAATCATCGACCGCAATGTAAATGCCTGTTTTTGTCTTAACGCGCTCCATGCGTTCTTTTACTTCAGCTGCACTGCATCCCTGTTCCAAAAGTTCCAGTGCATCCAGAATACTCTGATGGAGCGGTGTTGCAACACTTCCGTTATCTACAACGTAAACCCTGCCCTCGTATTTTTCTTCCCGGGAAAGCATCATGGCAGTCTGACAGGAACCGCTGAGACCACTGCTGATCGGAATATAAAGAATGTCCTCATAGTTTAAAAGTGCCTTGTCCCACAGTTCCATGACCGATTCCGGTGATGGCTGTGAGGTACTGATATTCTCCAGTCTGGACAGACGTTCCAAAAATTCTTCCCTGGTAATGTTGATTCCTTCATAATAACAGACATCATTCATATAAAACGGCATGGGAAGCACATAAATTCCAAGCCGCTCTGCTTCTTCCTGCGAAATGCCGCTATGGCTGTCTGTAACGATTCCTGTTTTTCTCATTCGAAACTCTCCTTTATCCCACCGAAACATACCGGTTCTCATTTGCACATAAAAGCTATTATAGCCTAAATGTTCCAAAAGAACAAGTAATCCCCGAAATACCATCGAATGACGGTACTCGGGGACTTTACTTATGTAATCATAATTCGATCACGATTATTTCTTTGCAATGTATTTGCGGATATCAAGGGCAATTGCCACGATGATTACGATACCCTGTACAATGTACTGGTAGTTGGTCTGGATACCAAGGAACTGCATGGAAGATTTCAACAGCTCGAATACCAGAACACCGATGACAACACCGGAGATACGGCCGATACCACCATTAACGGATACACCGCCGATGGTACATGCTGCGATTGCCTCCAGCTCATAGCCCTGACCCATGTTAACGCTGGCACCGCCGGCTTTTGCGCCAAGCAGGAAGCCTGCAATCGCATACAGGGCTGCAGCAGTTACGTAGATGATGATCTTGGTTTTCTTTACGTTTACGCCGGATACCTCAGCAGCAGCCTCGTTGCCGCCGATCGCATACATGTATTTGCCGTGACGGGTGTAGTTGAATACGAACCACATAACCAGGCCAATCACAAATGCGATGATGAACATATACGGGATCTGACCAAATAGCTTGCCGGTTGCGATTGTAGTGTAAGCCTTGCGGTAGCCGCCCAGAGGAGTTGCGTTGGTGTATACCAGGCAGATGCCGTATACAGCCAGCTGCATGCCCAGGGTGCCGATGAAGGCCGGTACATTTAAGTAAGCGATAACGATACCATTGATCAGGCCGAAGATGCAGCAGATCAGGATACATAAAGCCAGAACACCGAATACCGGCATATCGCCTAAATTCGGAAAAAACTTACCGCTGTAGTCTGCGGTCTGAAGTAAGGTACCTGCGATACAGGAAGCAAGACCAACCATACGACCTGCGGAAAGGTCGGTACCTTTGGTGATCAGACAGCCGCTGACACCAAAGGCAATGATAACACGCGCTGCAGTATTAACAGAAATGTTGGATAAGTTGTTCCAGGAGAAGAAATTATCTTTGGTAATGCCGGTGATGAGTACCAGCAGGAGCAGAACAATGATGATACCATTGTCCAGCAGTGTTTTCTTTATATCAATATTTTTTTTATTCATCCTCGTATCCTCCTTAATTGTTTCCATTCACAGTCGGATGCAATTTCCTATGAAACGAAAGACTGACTGTGATTAGTTGAACTGAGTAGCCATACTCATGATATTTTCCTGAGTTGCTTCCTCACCGGAGACCTCACCGGTCAATTTTCCAGCACACATAACCAGGATCCGGTGTGACATACCGATTAACTCCGGCATTTCAGAGGAAATCATGATGATAGATTTGCCCTGTCTTGTCAGTTCGATCATGATCTGGTAGATCTCGTACTTCGCGCCGACATCGATACCTCTGGTCGGCTCATCCATGATCAGCACGTCCGGGTTGTTTGCCAGCCATCTTGCAATAATCACCTTCTGCTGGTTACCACCGGAAAGAGACTGGATCAGTGTCTTGCTGCTCGGAGTCTTGATACTCAGTTTTGCTACATTTTCCTTAACAAGCTCTTCAATCTTTCCGATGTCAAGCATCGGTCCGACCTTTAAGTAGTTGTTAAGGGAGGAAATGGATACGTTGTCCGCGATGGAAAGGCATCCAAGGATACCGGTGCCACGGCGGTCCTCTGTGATCATTCCGATACCATCTTTGATGGCATCACGCGGTCTGGATACCTGGATTGGTTTTCCGTGAACCAGGACCTCTCCGCTCTTAACATGGCGCATACCGAAGATTGCTTCCATCAGCTCTGTTCTCTGGGCTCCAACCAGACCGCCGAAGCCAAGGATCTCGCCCTTCTTTAACTGGAAACTGATATGCTGGAAAGAACGCTCATGGATGCTGCAGAGGTCTTTTACCTCCAGCACCACTTCGTCCTGAATGGTATTTTCCATTGGAGGATAAACATTGGTGAGTTCACGACCTACCATCTGGCGGACAATTTCATCGTCACTGATGTCTTTGACCTCCCAGGTCCCTACATAAGTACCATCACGCATGATGGTAATATCATCGGCAATTTCACGGATCTCAGCCATCTTGTGGGAGATGTAGATCATGGAAACGCCTCTGGATTTAAGATCCCGAATGATGCGGAACAGCGCCTCTACCTCATTATCGGTAAGAGATGATGTCGGCTCATCCAGAATCACAACTTTCGCACTCATGGATACTGCCTTGGCGATCTCTACGGACTGCATCTGTGCAATGGAAAGAGATCCCAGTTTTGCCTTCGGATCGTAAGGCATTTTCACATTGTCCAGCCACTTGGCTGCTTCCTCGTTCATGGTCTTATGATCAATGATCTTTAACGGACCAAAGCTTTTTAGCGGATAACGGCCCAGATACATATTCTCTGCGATCGTTCTCTCCGGGATCGGCTGCAGTTCCTGATGAACCATGGCCAGTCCTTTATGTAAAGCGTCATCTGGATTTAAGATCGTCATTTTCTCTCCATCCAGATAAATTTCACCTTCATCCATTTTATAGATGCCAAATAAACATTTCATTAGGGTAGATTTTCCGGCTCCGTTCTCCCCCATTAACGCATGGACGGTACCGGGACGGACTCTTAAGTTGATGCCGTCGAGGGCTTTTACACCCGGGAAGCTTTTGCAGACTCCCTTCATTTCCAACCTGTACTCTGCCATCCCATTCTCTCCTTTCTGACTCCGTACCGGCTTTTTCAGCCGTTTTCTGCATGCGGCTGCGTTTTCTGCGGCCGTTTGCATTTCTTTAAAAATCGGGTGTGTCAGACGACACACCCGAAAGATGAATCACTGTTAATTACAGGCCAGAGTCTGACTATTTGATGATGTCAAGAATGTCTGCTGCGTTGTCCGGGGTAACCTTTACATAGTCAACCATGTTAACCGGATCAACAGACTCACCGTCTAAGTATTTG
Source organism: Clostridium sp. OM02-18AC (assembly GCF_003481825.1). GTDB lineage: Bacteria > Bacillota > Clostridia > Lachnospirales > Lachnospiraceae > Brotaphodocola. Next base: position 77,811 of record NZ_QULW01000003.1, read on the forward strand.
ACAGCCATATCAGCTGCAGTCTTAGCCTGACCAATGTAATCGTTAAATACGGTACCGGTCATCTTGCCATCGGTGATGTTCTGAACTGCCTCGGTCAGAGCATCTACACCTACCAGGTAGATATCCTCATTTACTTTTCTGCCTGCTGCATCGATTGCCTGCAGAGCACCGAGTGCCATTGCATCGTTGTTACAGAAAACAACCTCGATCTTGTCGCCGAACTGGGTTAATGCATCCTGAACGATCTGCTGGCCTTTAGCCTGATCCCAGTCACCTCTCTGGAGCAGAAGCTCTTCAACCTCAACACCTGCATCGGTCAGAGCTTTGATGGAATACTCGGTTCTGTACTGGGCATCTACGTTCTCCGGATCGCCCTGAACCATGATGTAGCTTACTTTGCCATCGCCGTTGATATCACCTTTGTTTGCAGTCTCAAGGATTTCTTCACCCTGATAAGTACCAGACTGTCTTGCGTCTGCACCGACGTAAGTAGCATTGATACCGTCGGAAGCCCATCTCTCTTCCTCTGCGGAATCCGGCTCACGGTTGATGTAAACAACCGGGATTCCAGCATCTTTACACATATCGGTAACCTGCGGTGCGGAAGAAGACTGAACCAGGTTTAAGATCATAACGTCAACGCCGGAAGCGATGAAGTTCTGGATCTGGTTGGTCTGCTCTGCCTGATCGCCCTTACCATCCTGAACGGTGATGTTCTCTTTCTTGAAGCCAAGGTCCTCGGTTAAGTATCTCTCTAACTCGGTACGGTACAGAGTCATAAAGTTATCATCAAATTTGTAAATGGAAATGCCGACTTTTTTGTCTGCATAGTCGCCGCCTGCAGCTTCTTTTACTGCTTCTGCAGTGGTCTCTGCTTCTTTTGCAGCTTCGGTCGTTGCTGCCTCAGTTGCAGCTGCAGTAGTCTCTGCCGGTTTGCTTCCGCCGCATGCTGTCATAGACAGGATCATGCAGGATGCCATTGCCATAGCGGTTACTTTCTTTGTTAATCTCATGATGTAAATCCTCCCTTTAAATAAAATTGTCATAATTTGTAAGTTTTTGTTTACTTTCTCCATCTGACAAGCTCATTATAGCGGCGGATTGTGCAATTTTCCATAGGATTTTCTTTTCAGCATTATGGAATTTTTTCGATTCTACAATTTTTTAAGGATTTATATTGTCTTTTGTGACATGATTCTGCCTGGTCCAGTAGTATTTTTCTCCGTTTAGGCTGATTTTCTCCGGGATTGGTTCACCCAATCCGGCGGATGCTGCAATGGTAAAGATTGCATCTGCATAGCCGCTTTTATCTGAGGACACTGTGCCAAGCATCTTTCCGCTTTTTACTGCATCCAGTCCTGGAGTTGTTCCATCAATTCCAACCACACGGATCCGGTTGGCTCCTGCACGTTCCATCGCATCGATGGCGCCAAGGGCCATATCATCGTTATTACTGATCACCAGTTCGATTTTATCCGGATAGGAAGACAGCCACTGTTCCATCATGGCGGATGCCTGCGAACGTTCCCAGTTTGCAATACCGCCTGTTACTTTTTCAATTGGTACATCCCGGTCTTTTAAAGTCTGGACAGACCATTCCGTACGGATCAGGGAATCCTGATGATTGCTTTCTCCCTCCAGGAGAACGTAGCTGATCACTCCGTCTCCGTTTTGATCAAGGAATGCCGGATCTTTCTCATACTGCTCTGCCACGATTTCTGCTTCCAGCACAGCCGATTCCTTGGCATCCGCACCGACATAGTAAAGCTTGTCCCAGCGGTCCATATCCTCTTCCACCGGCTGCCGGTTAAAAAAGACTACCGGAATATCGGCAGCCATAGCCGGATCGATGATACCAGAGGAGGTGGTCCGGTCAACCGGATTGATGCACAGTGCATCACACCCCAGAGAAACAAAGCGTTCTACCTGCTTATTCTGGGTATACTGATTTCCTTTGGCGTCCTGAATGTCCAAAGTTACCTTGATACCAGTTTCCTGTTCATATGCTTTTGCCCGTTTTTCCAGCTCCGCGCGGATATTGCTGATAAAGGTATCGTCTGCCCGGTACAGGCTGACGCCAATACGGATCGCATTTTTCTTTTCCGGAGTGTTACCGGTCTGGCAGCCGGAAAGAAGACTGCTTGTGAGAAACAGCCCAAGTAATGCAGCAGTTGTCTTTTTGCTATTTACGTTCATGCGTATCAACCTCCTACTCAATGGGATAAAGCATCTTTTCAAACTCCGGACTGCGCAGGTCGTTTCTTTCGATATAATAACTGTCCAGTATCGTTTCTTCCGTCAGTTTCTGGTTTGCCAGAATTTCCACAGCCCGTTTTACACTTAAGTATCCGGTACTGAAATCATCGGTAACACAAAGCCCGTCTATGACGCCACGGTCCAGATAATTCAAAAGCGTGGTAGAAGTTCCTCGTCCATAAAGCCCTTCGACATGTTCCAGATAAACACTGCTGTCTGCAAGGATCTGTGCGGTTTCCAGAAGCGATTCCGAATCCAGCGCAACAATCACCGCCCTGGAAGAATCCGGGTATACCAGTTCTTCAATTGCTTTTCGAAAACTTCCATCTCCATGACGTTCTATTTTTTTAACGATGCACCCGTTTGTCTGCAGCACATTCTCGACTCCATCCTGAAAATGATGTTTCGCAGCAGATTCTTTGCCGGTATCAAACAGGAAGTACGGAACTTCTGTTCCGTGCCGGGTAAGTACCTGTTCTGCAAGTTTACGTCCCATTGCATCATGGTCTGTCATCACCACCGAAGATACTTTATCTCTTGGAAGCGCAGCGTTCACCAGAACCAGCGGAATCTGGAGCCGTTTTTGTGCCAGTGCATCTTCCAGCACATTCTCCGATACCGGCATAACGATCAGTGCTTTTGCGTCATCCTGCTGTTCCCTTGCCAGTCGTTCAATCTGCTGTTCGCCATCGCCGCCCTCATACAGAGTGATCAGGCTTACATCTGCATTCAGTTCGATGGCTGCCCGGTCCACACCTTTTTTGAAATTCTGACAAAATTCATCGGTTGTATCATCCAGGATTACGGAAACCGGATAGATTTCCGTTTTCCGCTCTTTGATGATCAGATCCGTGGAGGAAAGCAGATATAATATAATCAATATGATACCCAGACCGGTCAGAACCAGGTTCTCGCGTTTTTTCATGGTCTTCTCTCCTTTTCCTGGATTTCCCGGTAGTCCACTGCCGGAAGATGAATATGAATGATCGTCCCTTCATCTGGTTCTGATTCAATCCGAAGACCGTATTCGTTTCCGAAATACAGCCGGATCCGTTCATTCACATTTTTAACTCCGATTCCGGAACCTCGTTTGGAGGAGACATGCGCGTGCTCAGTCAAAAGACTGTCAACCTGTTCCTCTGTCATGCCAAGTCCGTTATCCTGAACCGTAAAGCACAATCCATCTTCTTTCCGTTCTGCACGGATCTCAATGAGCCCGTCTCCATCTTTAAATTCCATTCCATGATAAATGGCATTTTCAACGAGAGGCTGAAGCATCAGTTTTAAGCTTGCCATTCCAAGTACTTCTGGATCTGCATCAATCTGATAAGTAAATTTATTCTTAAACCGCATCTGCTGGATCATAAGATAATTGCGCACATGTTCCAGTTCATCCCGCACTGGAATGATACTTTTTCCCTTGCTTAAGCTGATACGGAAAAAACGTGCCAGTGCAGTTACAACCTTGACTGCCTCTGATTTCTGCTCATTTTCGATCATCCAGACAATGATGTCCAGGGTATTATAAAGAAAATGCGGATTGATCTGGGACTGCAGGGTATCGAATTCGCTCTTTCGCTTGGATTCATGTTCCGCAACAATATCCTGCATTAGTATCTTGATCTGTCTTGCCATATCACCGATCGAACGGCCAAGGTGTCGGATTTCGTAAGAACCGCCCTGGTATACTTCCACATCCAGATTTCCGTTTTCCAAGGCATTGACGGATTTTTCCAGTTCCCGGATCGGTATTGTAATGTGGGAGGAAATCGAGGAGTTGATGATCATCAGCATAAATAAAAAGAGTCCGACCAGAAAAAACATGAAGAGCTTTGTTTTCAGGGTATTGAGATAACTGTCCTGCTCTGGTGTAACACCAACCAGCTTCCAGCCGGTATAGCCGACAGACTTTACCGTAACATCGCGGATTTCGCCCTGATAGGATTCCCGGTAATTCCCGTCACGGTAAGTTTCGGCGGCTTTTAAGTTTTCTTCCATCTGTCCCGCATCGATCAGCTGCATCTGCGGATGATAGATCAGCTGTCCACCGGAGCTGATCATGTACAGATAGCCGTGATTTCCCATGGAAATGCTGTCCAGAAGCTGTTTTAAACTTCCGTAGGTAATATCAATCAGCAAAATACCCTGTTCGGTAGATACTCCTTTTGTGAGTTCTACCGCACGGGTCATGGTAATAACCCAGGTATACTGATTTTCATCGCTGTCAAAAATATATTGTACATGCGGTGTAGAAAAATGCAGGTTTTCGGTTCGCTCCAGTGTTTCAGGAAACCAGTCTTCTTTGCTTACATCAAGTCCCGTTTTCAGCCGGGCTGCCGGTACGGTATCGATGAGTGCCCCGTTTTTGGAAAATAATGCAATATTGGAGACATAATCCCGGTTACTGTCATATAGAAGATTCATTTCTGAGTGAATGCTTTCCTGCGACAGATCTGCATTTTTGATGACATCGTAATACAGGGAATCTGACAGCTTCATAATGGTACGAAGGTAGGAATCCACGGAATGGTTGACCTGTGCCAGCATCGTCTGGTTTTCTTCCTGGATCGCTGCTGTCATCTGGTTGACAAGACGTCCGTAAAAGGAAATTCCCATGAGGATCAGGGCAGTCAGGGCGCTGATCGTAAAATACAGATAAATGGTAGAGCGGATGCTGACGCGGCCAGGCAGATCAGACCATTTCTTTTTTAACATCATGTTTCTCCTTTAACTGCTTTGCGTTCCCCGGTATTTGGTTGGCGAAATTCCAAACCGTTTTTTGAATACATAGCTAAAATAATTTTGTTCCTGATATCCCACTTTCTGGGCGATCACATACGTCTTATCATCCGTCTCGTTGAGCAGTTCCACCGCTTTCTGGAGACGTACTTCTGTCAGATAAGCAATGTAGGTCTGTCCGGTCACCTTGCGGAACATCGTGGAAAAGTATGCCGGACTCATGTGCAGTTCCCGGCAGATCATCTCAACGGAGAGAGACGGGTCCTGATAATGGCTTTCGATATACTGTCTCGCTTCCAGGATTACTTTTTTGGTGGTATTGTCGCGTTCCCGGTTTAAGCTTTCATGGATCCGGAAACAAACTTGCAAAAGCCCGTTTTCAAATTCTTCCGGTTTTCCGATTGTGGAAGGAATATCCATATACTGCGTTTCCGTATCAAAAATCTCCCGGGTCGTCAGATCATACTGCTGCATCAGCCTGGTAACACAGTTAAAAAGAGACAGCATATAAAGCTGCTGCTGTCTGGCATGGACCTTTGCATCGTCCATACGTGCCATCAGTTTTTGAATCGTTTCCGTGATTTTTTCCTGAGGACCGAATTTTACGGCTGTGACAAAATCATTTTCGTCTGTATTATCGAATTTCAGCTTTCCGCGGCTTACCGGTTCCACATCGTTGATGTAGATTGTCTGTCCGGTTCCTACAATGGTCTTATAACCCAGAGCATCCACGGATGACTGGTAGATCCGGCTGATCTCGGACAAATCCTGACAGCTGTGTCCCACAGCAATGGTCACTGTCACATCCAGGATTCTTCTGCATTCTTTGCAAATGTCCCCCAAATGGTCTAAGAGGCCGGTCTGGGAATTGTTTTCATCGATTGCCGCGATCAGGGTCATTCCTGCTGAAGAGTTAAACATCGTGAAACGGCAATACTCTTTTAAATGATCTTCTGCGATCTGGCGCACGGAAATTGGCACCAGCTCCTTCTGCAGGGCGGCTGGACGATCTGTATTTTCTGCCTCAATATGCAGCAAAGCCGTGATCCATTTTTGTGAATGCAGAATGTCCACATTGTATTCTCTTAATTTTTCTTCGATCAAACTGGCATTTGCAGTGCCGCGCACCAGGTCATTTAAAAACACTTCTCTCAAGATCGGGAGGCTTTTCCGGTAACTTTCCTGCAAAAGTGCCGCATCGCGCCGCTGGCAGATTTCCTCATCCAGATTCTGTTTTACCCGTGTCAGAATCTCCGAAAGTTCTTCTACGTTCACCGGCTTTAGTATGTACTCTGTCACGTTCAGTTTAATTGCCTGCTGGGCATATTCAAAATCATCGAAGCCGGAAAAGATCAGCACTTTCATGGAAGGATATTTCTGGCGGATCCTCTCTGTTAAAGTCAGTCCGTCCATAAAGGGCATGCGGATATCTGTCATGACCACTTCTGGTTCCAGCTGTTCGATCTGCTCCAGCGCTTCTGCCCCATTCTCCGCATCGCCCACTACATCAAATCCCAAATGGTTCCAGTCAATTTTTCGTATGATGCCTTTGCGTACCTCTTCTTCGTCATCCACCAGGATGATCCGGTATAAACTCATAGCCTGTCTCTCCTTTATATTTTGTCACTTTCCCGTATTCCGACAGGATTCCTTTTCATCCATAATTTCCCTCAGATTCCGGATCAAAAACCTGTTTTCTTCCGGTATTCCCACACAGATCCGGTAATAGCCTGATGTCAGGCCATCAAAATTGCTGCAGTCGCGAAGCAGGATTTTCCGTCTCAGGCAGGCCTGGAACAATTCTCCAGGATCCTTTTCTTTTCTATAAAACAAAATAAAATTACTGTCTGACTCAAATACCGTGAATCCCAGTTTTTGTAACTGGCAAATCAGCCACGTGCGCTCTGTCTCAATCAGCGTTCTTGCCTGCTTTAAATACGCCTGTTCTTTCAGTGCTGCGACTCCTGCTTCCTGGGCCGGAACCGACACACTCCAGGGCTGACGTTCCTGCCGGATCTTTTGAAGCAGCGCACTGGATGATGACACCGCATATCCCAGACGAAGTCCCGCCATGGCATATGTCTTCGTAAATGCCCGTAAAATCACCAGGTTTTCATAGTCACCGACCACTGGCAGCATACAAAAGTTTTCTGGTTGTTCCATCAGTTCACAGAAGCACTCATCCAAAAGAAGCCAGGTTTTCGTCTGGCGGCAGCGGTCAGCAAGCTTCTTTACGATAGAAACAGGCACTGCATGGCCAGTTGGATTATTGGGATTGCAGAAAAACAAAAGATCGGTTTGGGGCGTGATCTGTTTTAAAACTGCTTCGATGTCTGGCTGAAACTGCTGTTCCTGTTTCATGGGAAGTGTTTCGATTTCACAGCCCACCGCAGTCAATGCCTGTCTGTATTCCGAGAACGACGGAGTAAGCAGCAAGGCCTTTTTCGGTGCCAGGATCCGCACCACCTGAAAGATCAGGTCTGCAGCACCGTTGGCGCAAAGAATCCACTCTGCAGGTACATGGTGGTACTCTGCCAATGCATTTCGTAATGCTTCACACTCCGGATCCGGATACCTGCCCCACCCGTCTACCGAATCTCTCAGGAAGTCCTTAACCTTTTCTGGCATCCCAAGCGGATTTAAATTGATGGAAAAATCATGGCTTACCGGATTGCGGTAAACGTCCCCGCCGTGTCCCAATGCTTTGTGTGGCTCCATTACACCAATCCTCCTGTCAGTATCTTAAGCAAAGTGATCAGACCGGTTCCGGCAAGAAGTGCCAGAACCGAGGCCAGATACATCAGACGGTTGGCACGCACAATATCCTCCGGTTCCACCGGGCGGTGCGCATCCCCTATGGTTGGTTTATGGTTCCGCTTTCCAAAATACCAGGCATCCCCTGCCAGCTGGACTCCCAGTGCCCCGGCACAGGCCGATTCCGACTGGGCTGAATTCGGACTTTTATGGTTTCTGCGGTCCCGTCGCCAGATCACAAATGCTTCTTTTCCGTTCATCCCAGGCAGCAGAAAGGCTGCCACTGTAAACAAAAGACCGGTCAGCCTGGAAGGAATCCAGTTCATCAGATCATCTAGCTTTGCTGCCGCACGTCCAAAATACAGATATTTTTCGTTTTTATAGCCCACCATGGAATCCATGGTATTCACAGCCTTATAAAAAAATCCGCCAACCGGACCGGCGAGAAACAAAAAGCATAGTGGCGCGATCACGCCGTCGGAAGCATTTTCCGCAACCGTCTCCACGGCTGCCTTGGTCACGCCCTCCGCAGTCAGGTCCTCGGTATCCCGTCCAACGATCATGGATACCGCATAGCGTGCACGGTCTAAATCTCCTGTTTTCAGTTCTTTGTATACGTTCATACTCTCTGTTTTTAGTGATCTTGCCGCCAGAATCCACCCGTCTAGCAGGCACATCACGGCAAACTGGAAATATGGATGGATCAAACCGGCCAGAAGCAGGATCAGCGCTGTGATTACAACGGTCACACAGGGAACCGTCACGGCAAGCGCCGCACCGGCAAGGAGCAGACTTTTCGGCTGATTCGGCACCTTTTTCCGAAGTTGTTTTTCCATTCGCGAGATCAGCTTTCCAATCCCGCAGACCGGATGCCAGAGCCCGTGAGGGTCTCCCACAATAAAATCGAATAAAAAACCAATACAGACCGCAGCTGCATATTCCATCCAGAGATTTCTGAGTATCATGTTGTTTGTTTCCTTCTCTACAGTTTCATTTTTATAGTTTTTCGATTACTGCTCAGCCCTTATTTGATCCGGACCGCAATGCCGCATTGAACCCGGTATACTTTTTCTGCCCGGGCAGCGAGCAGTTGTCCGGCACGTCCCACCGCCTCCCGGTAGATGCGTTCTTCCCGCTCGATGGGCACGATTCCACATCCCACCTCATCCAGCGTGATTACCTCGGGCGGATTTTCCAGAAGCTTGCGTGTCATGCTGTCTGGGTCTTCGCCCGCCGCCAGGGCTTTTCGGACCTGAAGATGAAAATCCGGCAAAACCTGGATTCGCGGTCCTGTTTTTTCCAGTGCATCTGCTATTTTTCCGCCAGCGTTCTGACTATGATGTTCTTTTTTCTCTTTGCAGATCTGCTCTGCAAACGCTTTCTTTCCCTGAAATCTTCCTCCAATGATCAGGATCATGCGATTCTCCCCTCCAGACGGATCGTCTTTGCCTTTCTTTTTCAATCATGTTACCAGATATGACTGCATACAGCCAGTGCCGCTATCATAACCAACTCTGCTGTCTGCAGAAAATAACCGGCCAGATCGCCAGTCGTTCCACCAAATTCCGTTAACGCCATATGATGGTACCAGAAAAAGACCAGTGCCGCCGCAGCCATGATGATCGCAGTTGGGAGCACGCCTGCTGTTGCCAGGAAAAATAAGATTCCGGCAAGAAGCCATCCCGTCAGGACCGCCTTTACAACCGGCGATCCGCTTCCGGTTCCCTTTGCAAAAGTTGCCGCAAGTCCGTCCTTTCGTGCTTTCGGAAAGCACAGGACAGAAAGACCACTTAACGACCTGGTGACCACATAGATTCCGGCAATCGCAGGAAAGGCAGAGTTTCCAAGTTCGGAAAACGCCGCGGCATAAAGCAGCAGATACACACCGCAGCCTGCGATCGCAAATGCGCCTGCATGCGGATCTTTTAAAATTTCCAGCTTCCGCTCCCGGCTTAAAAAGGAGCTTCTTGCATCGGTCACATCTAAAAAACCATCCATGTGGATGCCTCCGGTGATCAGAAGCGGGATTGCGGTTCCAAGCAAAGAAAAGGCCAGTATTCCAAGGCCTGCTGCCCGTGCAGCAAACACATATAAGTTCATGATAAAACCGATCACGGCTCCGATCAGCGGGAAAAAGCAAAAGGCATATTTCATGCCGCGCTCACTCCACTCGATAAATGGCATCGGGATCCGCGAATACATGGAAAACGCGATCACAAAGCTTTCCAGGATGGACGGCAATGTCTTGTTCTTTTCACGCATGCTCCCGCGCTCCTTTCTGCCGGATGGGAATTCCATAGACCACTTCCGTGACCAGGGAAGCCTGCTTTGCCAGCCAGATATTTAAGGTTCCTAAAAGACGGATATAGCGGAGGGTATCCGCATCGTAGCTGCATCCGTCTGAAAAGATCTCATTTGTCACGATCACCAGATCTTTCGTCTGCGCTTCCAAATTCTGGATTCCCGCCTGAATGCGTTCCAGAATCTCCTCATCGGTTCCGCCAATCTCAAACTGCTCATTTGCCAGAAGATTTGACATACACTCCAGCATCAGACTGCCGTTTCCCGGAAGCTTTACCTGGTTCAGGGTGTGAAAGGCTTCGATCGTCTCAAACCCCTTTCCTTCCCGCATGGCGCGGTGCTTTTTGACTCTCGTTTCCCCCTCTGCGCCCCAGGCACGCATGGTTGCAAGATAATATTTATCCGGTCCTTCTGCCTTTACAAGCTGTTCTTCCGCATAGACCGATTTGCCGCTTGCAGAGGCTCCGGTGATCAGATGCATCATATCGTTTCTTCTCCGTTTAAAAAGTTCAAGATCAGATCCGGGCCCGACAAATAATACAGGTGCGGGAAACCGGCAAGAAGCCGGTCTGTCTGGTACATGCAGTCCCAGCCGCGATTTGACTGCGGCTTATTTGCCCGGAATGCATCCCCCGGCGCTGTACTGTCCCAATAGTGGAACTCATGCCCCCTGATCTGATATGCTCCATTTTGTTCCAGGGAAATGTAGCCAAACCGGCCAAGCTTTCCCGTACGGTAACCATCGCCCGGAAGTAATCCAGCCATAGGATATACCATGCCCTTCTCATCTTCCAGTGATTTTTGCAGATACAAAAATCCACCGCACTCCGCAAGAATGCGGATACCGGTTTTGGAAGCGTTTTGCAGAGCTTCCAGCATAGACGTATTTTCAGAAAGCTGCTTCGCGTACAATTCTGGATAACCGCCGCCCAGTAACATAGCCTGCACGCAAGGTGGAAGCGCGGTATCGTGCAGTGGGGAGAACGGAACGATCTCCCATCCGTGTTCTTTTAAGAAATTCAGGTTCTCCTGGTAGTAGAAACAGAAAGCTTCATCCAGTGCCACCGCGATTCGTTTCATTGGTTTTGGCAGGTTTTTTGTTTCACAACGTTCTTTTTTCCCGCAGGTCTGCATTCTGTCAGAATCTGAAAGATTTTCATTTTTGTAAATAGGCGTTTCGGATTGCTCTGATGCATTCTCAGTTCCAGTCATGGACATTCCGGCTGTTTTTGCGTTTTCCTTCATCCGGTATCCGGCAAGTTCAAAAATTGCTTCCATATCCAGGCATCCGGCAAGCTGGTCGGCAAATGCCGCTAAATGCTTTCGCAGATCTTTTTGTTCTTCCGGCATGGTCAGTCCCAGATGACGGCTCTTGATGTCTACCGTCTCACAAACCGGAACCGCCCCAAGATATTTCACACCCATCTTTTCTATCTCCGGGCGCAGGCGTTCTCCAACCATTTTGTTTGTACGGTTTAAGATCACACCGCAGATATGGCTGTCCCTCCGATAATCCAGAAATCCTTTGATCTGGGCCGCCAGGGAAAGGCTGCTTCCTTTGCCGTCTACTACCAGGATGACCGGGGAGTTTGTGATCTTTGCAACCTCATAGGTACTTGCCGCCAGGGAATTTCCGCCAATGCCGTCATAAAATCCCATGACACCCTCGATTACGGAAAGTTCTGCCTGCGATGCCCTGCTCTCGAATAAGTCCCGCAGTTTGGACTCCGGCAGGAAAAAGCTGTCCAGATTGCAGCTGTCAATCCCAAGCACATACTTATGGAACATCGGATCGATGTAATCCGGACCACATTTAAAGGAGCGGCAGGCAATTCCCATGCGCTGAAACAGCGTCAGCAGCCCAACTGTCATAAGGGTTTTTCCACTTCCGCTTCCGGGTGCTGCAAGGAGAATACGTGGATAACAATTTTGTTTATTCTCCTTATTTTCCGTTTGCTCTGGTCCCATGGTAATGATATAGATCGGGTTCTGGGCCTGCATCATATGGTAAGGGCCACGTTTTTCTGCCCTGGACACCTGCATGCAGATGACCTCCGGCTCCCGTTTGTTCTGTTTCATCCATTCCATGGTCTGCGAAAGACTTTCCAGCGCGATCACATTGATCACAATCTGTACATTCGGATTTTTCTTTGTGACAAAATCCAGAATCTCTCCTAAATTTCCACCGCTTCCACCGATAAACACCCGGTCCGGGAGCTGGTAACCTTCCATAGAATCCGGTGCTTTTCCGGCAACCACGGTCAGATTCCTGAGTCCTGCTTTTTCTGCGTTATTTCGGATCAGTTCACAGCCTTCCTCCTTCTGTTCAAACGCATACACATGTCCATTCGGCACATGCAGCGCCATTTCCACAGAAACAGAACCCGTACCGGCTCCGATATCATAGACAATATGATCCGGCTCAAGCTCCAGCTTGGAGACCGATACGGACCGCACTTCACTCTTTGTCATGGGGATTTTTCCCCGGATAAACCATTCATCTCTCATTCTTCATTCCGCTCCAGAAATACTGCTGTCAAACTGTCTGTTTCCTGATCTGTCAGTTTCTCTGCAATACCGCAGATGTTCTGTTCCTCTTCGTATCCCATACGTACGCCTGCAAAAATCCGTGTTTTTCCAAGTTTCGCTGCTGTCAGCGTCTGACAGATGGTTTTTAAGTTCTGGCTGCTGTCCAGCAGCAAAAATACCAATTTATGTTTCTTTACCAGCTCTGCCACGTCGCAGTCCCGCCCATGGGCACTGGCCAGACAGGCATTCTCCCAGGGAATCTGGAACCGCGCAGCCAGCGCGGAAACCGAAGAGATCCCCGGATAAACCTGAACCTGATAAGGACATGTCGTTTCCTGCGGCCAGCGCGTATAAATTTCCCGCATCATGCTGCCGCTGCCGCTGTAAAAGCCGGTGTCACCGGAACAGATGAGTGCCGCACGCGAAACCTGAGGGTGTGCCTCCAGCCAGTCCAGGATTTTATCCGGCTGGTAAAACGCTTCTTGCTGTTTGCCGCAGATCCATTCTTTTACATCCTGAAGCATACGGGAAGCACCAAAGACGACATCGCATTGCATGAGAACTTCCAAAGCTTCCTGGGTCAGCTGTCTACCGCCGCCCATTCCCATACCGATGAGGCTAAGACTGCGTGCACCAGTTTCGGATGTTTTATCCGGCAAAGGGTTTTCTTTCTTTTCCTGTCTTTTGGAAGTCTGATACGCGTTCATCAGCTGCTTCGCCTCATTTAAAGAAATTCCTTCTTCCTGAACCGGTCGCCGGATCACGATCACGGAAACGCCGCACGCTCTGGCTGCTTCCAGTTTTTCTGCAAAACCGCCACGTTTTCCGGCCTCTTTGGTCACCAGCCAGCCTGCATGTACCGTGCGCAGCAAAGCAGTGTTCAGCTCTGTGGAAAAAGGTCCCTGCATTGCGATCACATGAGCTCCGCGGATTCCAAGTTCCTCACACTTTTTTAATACCTGACTGTCCGGAAGCACCCTGGCATAGATCCGTTCCCTGCATGCAGGGTCTAACGCAAATTTTTCCAGTTCCTTGCTGCCCGTTGTCAAAAGCACCGGCCGGTCATCCGACTTGAGATATTCCACAGCCTCTTCTATCGAATCAGCCAGAAACAGGCCTGCAGCGGGGTTATTTTGTTCCAGCTCAGTCTGGGAGGGATCACGCAGAATCCGCTGATACGGGATCTGCAGTGCAGCACATAGGGAAGATACCTGCTCTGTCACAACCCGCGCATAAGGATGCGTTGCATCCAGAACCAGTTTGGGCGCTGTCTCAAGCAAAAATGCACGCATCTCCTCTTCCTTCAAGGCACCGGTATGCACTCGTACAACCGCGCTTTCCTGAAGCAGACTTTCCCCGTAGCCGGAAACCACACTGACCACAACCGGAATCTGATATTCCTGCGCATATTCAGCCAGTTCCCGTCCCTCGGACGTACCGCCAAATATGACAACCGGCGCTTGTTTTTGTTTCTCCATGCTGTTTCTCCTTCCTATCCGCAAAAAGCAGCCTCAGCCACTGCAACGGTCACACCCGGATACACCTGTTTTTTCACCAGCAGTCTGGCATCTTTTCCGGCACAAAGAAGTGCGGAACGCTCGCAAACATTTCCAACTCCCGTCACCTGGCGCACAAAACCAGACTCCGAAAAATCTCCCTGCACGGTTTCCAGTTCACTGCTTGTGTAGGTTATAAAAGGAACTGCGAGTTTTTCAGACAACTGCAATAGCCCGGTTTCTTCTTTTTTTAAGTCAATGCTGGCAATGGCAGCCACTGTGTGAAGATCCAGATTTGCCTGTCTGAGCGTTTCCTGCACGGCAAATTCAATGGCTTCCCCCAGTGTCTGTTTCCGGCAGCCGATCCCAAGAATCAGGGATTTGGGCACAAGACGTAAAAATTGTGGTTCGCACTGCTTCGCATCTTCCATGTCAAAATCGCTGTCATCTGGAACGCCAGACAAGACATCACCCGTAATATCAGCGTTTTTCTTCTGTCTCCCATCCGTTAAAACGTCCGGCTTCACGTGACAGGTTATCCACACATTCCTGCGATGCACCGCGTTTTTCTCGTATCCAGTCACATCTGGAAGTTCCAAAGGATATTCGCTGAAATAGCCAACCGTTTCACCACCTAACAGCGCTGCAGCAACCTCTTTTGCCAGGTTCCGGTCCGTGATGGTCAGATGATGTTCTTTCGCCCAGACGTCAATCGCATGCCGCCCTCTCACATCAGACGCTGTCGTCACCACAGGAATTGCCCCCAAGATTCTGGCTGTCTGCTCTGCCAGATGGTTTGCGCCGCCCACATGACCAGACAATAGAGAAATTGCAAAATGGCCTGCCTCATCCACTACCACAACGGCCGGATCGGTCAGCTTGTCCTTCAGATAAGGCGCGATCAGTCGGACTGCGATTCCCGCGGCACCGACAAAGATCAGTCCATCCATTTCCGAGAACTGCTTCCTGGTCCAGTCTGAGAGAGAGCCGGTTACCCTGCATAAGCTTTTTGGTTCTTCCATACAAACGCGCTTTCCTGTGTAGCCTGTGCACAAATCACCGTCCGCACAAAACGCTTCGACCAGTTTTGAAACCAGTTCTGCTCCTCTTCCCGTAAATCCGATCACCGCAAGCTTCATACACTATCCTTTCGTTTTTCAAATCGACGACATCTGCTGTCAGAACGATATTGTACAGATTTTTCCATTCAGAAAAGCCCTGTTCCGAAGCAACGGTCTGTTTCTTCGCTGCGTTCACGTTTCCATGTCTCAAATAAACGCTTCCAGTCCGTGGTCGTTCCAAACATCTGGTGCGCAGTCGAGAACGTCACTACCTCCGCGCAAATGGTTCTTTCGCTCCACTGTTCCAGCTGCTGCTTCACGTATTTTGCCGTCAGGTCCAGCAGTTTTTTGGCAATTCCATGTTGTTTCAGCAATTCCAGAGCATCATCGGTGGTATTGCAGGAAAGAATCTGCTGCTTTAATT
The DNA here is from genome assembly GCF_003481825.1 of Clostridium sp. OM02-18AC. GTDB lineage: Bacteria > Bacillota > Clostridia > Lachnospirales > Lachnospiraceae > Brotaphodocola. The sequence goes on from NZ_QULW01000003.1 coordinate 93,371, forward strand.
CCGGATATCCCAATGCTTCCGTAAGCTGTGCCATCTGCTCCATGCGTCCGTCTCCATACTTGGAATGCGTATTCTCCCTGCCTGCCGATACCTTGATCAGCTTTCCGATGTGACCAACGAACAATACATTTTGAAAGCCCTCTTCCTGCGCCATGAGCACGGCAGACTTCACAAAATTGCTGCAAAGCACTGCGTTTCCGACCGGAACATCCAGCGTTTTTTTCAAAAACTCCTCCCCGTAATTGCCCGGCGCCATTAAAAGCACCTTTGCACCGTTTACCGCTTTCATGTGAATTTCCAGACGGATCGTCTCCAAAAGTGCTTCCTCGCTCATGGGCTTGACAATGCCAGTGGTGCCAAGAACCGAAATTCCACCCTGGATCCCAAGCTTGGGATTAAAGGTCTGGGAAGCCAGCCGCTCCCCGTCCGGAATCGAGATCTCAATCAGCAGACATTCCTCATACGCAGTCTGCCGCATCACTTCATCGACCGCACCCAGGATCATGCTGCGCGGCATCGGATTGATCGCGTAATGTCCCACCGGACAGCTTAACCCCGGCTTTGTCACTATGCCGATTCCCGGACCGCCATTCAAATAAAGGTCTGGGTATTCCTCCAGGAAATATCCACTTCCCGTTGATTTCAGCGTATCCAGTTTTTTTCGGCTGATTGGCTTCACACTGGCTAATATGAGGGTTTGATTCGTCACATCCGGGTCATCCCCGGAATCTTTTTGTACGCCAAAACAAAATGGTTCGCCCTCTTTTAAAAATGGGATTACCGGAATGCGGCAACTTCCGCCGCCAGGCAGCGTTAATTCGGAATATGTAATTTTTTCTTCATCTGCCTGCGCAAAAAAAGCGGCCGCCGCCTTCGCCGCAGCCGCCGCACAGGTCCCGGTTGTGTATCCATTCCTCAGTTTTTTCTCTGTCACTTGTTCTCCGTTCAGGCGCATGATTTGCAACAGTAACTTTTTTATGCGCTGTAATCGGTTTTATTATACTTGCTTTTTACAGGTTTGACAAGCATCAGACTTGCGCACATTTACTCTCGTCAAACTCGCGGTTACGTTTCCGATTCCCTCCGCATCTGCTTTTTCCGCTTTGTGATCAGCCCGCCGATCCGGCCGCTTTCCTTTGAAGTCAGGCAGCGCCAGCCTTCTTTCAGTACACGGTCTCCCAGCCCCAGCTCCTCTGCAATTTCAAATTTCAGCTGTTCTTCCGGTGTCATATGTTCCACATCAATCGGTTTTGGTTCTTTTTTCTTAGTCAAAATAAGCACACTCCTTTTTTCAGAAGTGTGCCCTGTTTTGCTATCCTTATTCACATTTGAATATCTTAGTTATTCTACTCCAGATCATCTGGATTTTGCGGTATGATGACTGCAGCGATAATATAAGCCAGAAGTCCCGTTCCAGAGCAGGCAATCAACAAACATACCAGACGAACAATCGTCGGATCAACGCCCAGATATTCTCCTAATCCACCACACACACCGCATATTAGCTTGTTCGTATTGGAACGATATAATTTTTTATTGATGTCCATACTCCGAATCCTCCAGATGTTCTTCCAATTCCTGCGCATACTCATAGGACTGACGCGCATAGCTCTTCGCATTCCGAGCTCCGCCATTCATCAGTCCCGCTGTTACGATTCCGGTCCCCAAAAGGCAGCATATGACTCCAATCAGTAAAAACCACTTAACGCATCTTTGCATAAATCTTTTTCCCTCCTCGAAGTAATCCCGAAAGGATCTTCACAATTGTGCGGATACACCATGGAACAAATTTTCCATATGTCACTATGGAAAATGCCACTCCGATCAGTGCGCAGCCAAACACCAAAACAGCAGACCCAATAACGGTTACACCTCCCCAGAAATCGGAAACCAGGATTCCAACGCCCACAACCGTAAGAATCACGGTGCCAAACCCGGCTGCGACAGTTAAAAAGCCAATTCCAAGAACCGCTGCAGCTACCAGGGCAATCAGTGTCGCAGCCGCCGCCACGACTCCGCTTCCCACGCCAAGAAGCCACGGTAGCAGGATCAGGGCTAAAATACCGAACAAAATCAGTTTTATGACCGGTGTCTGGTTCTTATTTTTTTCTGAACGCGCATTGTTCGATTTTCTATTTGTCCGGTGTCCATCAGATTCTTCAAACACATCCTCATCAAATCCGGTTGTCCGGCGTCTGTCCGCGAATCCTTCATACTCATCCCCGTCAGATCTGTCTTCTGCTTCTTCATAGACATCCGGCAGTTCTTTTCGCTTTACTACCTGATAACCCGGATCCCGGAAACGCTCATCCTCAAATCCTGTTTCTGTAAAGGAACCGCCATCTTCCAGATGGACGTTCAGATTACTCCGGATGATGGATGCGATCCGCTCTGGGCTTCCAAATTCACTTAGCACATCTGCTTCCCGGTCTTTTCCTGCCTCATCCAGATAATCCTGATAATATGCAATCGCCTCTTCCCGCTCCTCTTCCGGAATATCGGAAAGCAGATATTCCAGTCGTTCCATAAACTCTGCTTTATTCATGATTTCTTCTCCTCCAGTATTCCGGAAATTTTCTGCGCGTAAACATTCCATTCTCCGCGGTAAAGATTCAGCTGCAATCTCCCGCTTTCCGTAATCCGGTAATACCTGCGGTTTCTCCCGTCGATGGCCTTGTCGTAAGTCTCCAGACATTCATCTTTTAAGAGCCGTCTGAGTACCGGATATAACGTAGATTCTGAAATATCGAGTACTTCCCGTACTTCCTGGGTTATACGGTACCCATAGGTCCCGTTCACATCCCTGGAAACAACCGATAAGACGATTGCATCCAGCAACGCGGATCCTGTATTAAAAACCATCGTACTCCACCTTTCTGTCGTCTCATTAATTTAAAATTCATAATATTATATCATATATAATATTGTTTGTGAGAATAATATACATCATATAATAGTACATGTCAATAGTATAAAAGAAACTTGTCATAAAAATGAATACAGACAGTAACAAATACAACTTCGAAAGAAGGACAGCCTCGACATATTCTGCCAAAGCTGTCCTTCTTTCATTCATTTTTAATTTTTTTCCTATAGCCCAACAAGAACTTCCTGTTTTATTTCTTCTTTCTCATCGGAATATGAACCTCCGGAATTGCTACTTCATCGTAAGTAATGGACTCATGGTCTTCTGACACATGTTCCTCGTGATGCTCTTTCTTCCGCTTTCCAATGTGGATTTCCGGGAATGCCAGATCCTCACTGGAAATTTCATACTCATGCTCGTGTCTTTTATCCTTCTCTTTGTTCCAAAACATATAGTTTTCCTCCGCATTCTGTTATAGCCAGAATCATCCCCCCGCCTGGCCTGCTCTTATAAAAAGTTAATAAAGAATGTAATTGAAAGGGTATTTAAAAAGTCTGCAAACAGGCTTCCAACTAACGGAATCAAAAGGTATGCCTTTACGGAAGGCTCATACTTTTCGCAGACAACCTGCATATTCGCCATGGCATTCGGTGTAGCGCCCATACCAAATCCACATACACCGGAACTGATCACCGCCGCATCGTAGTCGCGTCCCATCACGTTGAACACGACAAAACGCGCATATACAAACATCAAAACAACCTGACCAAGCAAAAGGATGAGAAGCGGAAGTGCCAGATCTGCTAGCTGCCATAGTTTTAAAGTAATCATGGCAATTCCTAAAAACAGGGACAGACAGATACCTCCGATGTCATTGATCTCACCCATATGGGTTGTGTACTTTCCGCTGTATTCTCCGATATTGCGGATAATCGCCGCCGCGATCATGGCACCGATATAGATCGGAAAGGTAAGTCCTGTCAGAGACAAAAGGTCTGACACAAGCGTCCCAAGTCCTATGGCGATGATCAGCTGGAATACCGCGGACGGATACATCGTGGTATGACGTTCATGTTTCTTTTCCTCTTCGATCAGAAGGTTTTCTTCCTCGATCAGAAGGCTGTCATCTTCCGGAACAATGGTTTTCAAAAGATCATACTTTTCGATCAGTCGTTTTCCGATCGGACCGCCCATGACACTGCCAGCAATCAGTCCAAAAGTCGCTGCCGCTGTGCAGACCGTGGTAGCACCTTCGCTTCCCATGCTTTCCAAAACAGGTCCAAAGGCACCTGCTGTTCCATGTCCACCTACCATCGGAATGGATCCGGTGCAAAGTCCAACCAGCGTCGGAATGCGTAAAAGCTTTGCCAGGCCGGTTGCCAGGAAGTTCTGGGACAAAATCAGTGCAACGACCAGCGCCAGAAATACGATCAGAGCTTTTCCACCGCTTCTTAACACCTTTAAATTCGCCTGAAATCCAACTGACGTAAAGAAAAATACCATGCATACTTCTTTGAGCGTATCATCGAAAGAAAATTCTGCAATTCCAAGAACGTAACAAATACAGGTAAGCACTGCAAATATTACGCCGCCGATGACCGGGGCCGGAATACAGAACCGCTCCAGGATCGCACACCGTCTCCGCAAAAATTTTCCCAGCATCAATGCGACCACAGCGGCCGCAATCGTCTGGTACATATCAAGTTCAATGATCATAAAACTAGTTTTCCTCCTGTTCCAAATCTGCGAAGAACATCTCATAAAAGTCGTCTTCGCCTTTTAACAGGGGCGAATTCTCACCACCGCCATTCGTACTGCGTTTGATCTCTGCATAAAAAGATTCTCCGGCACAGGCCAAATCCATTTCATAAATCTGGAATCCAAGTTCCCTGCATAACCCACAAAAGGCAGAAAGCGGATCCGCTTCTAACCGGGTTTTCAAAATTTTTTCTTTTAATTCGACATCTTGCCCGGCAAGTTTCTTGATGTCATCCAATATTTCTGCTATATTCATAATCCAGCTTTTTCCTCCGGGTTTTCTGTGCATACATGCTCAGCTGTTTTTTATTTCATATTCAGCCGTAAGATTCAGCTTTCTGAATCTTACATCACAAAAAATTGTTCGTAATGTTACACAAATTTCAAAATATCATCCGGCGTCTTACGCTTTGGCTTTTCCGGATTCAATGCGCGGTAACCGACCGCTATGACAGATACCACCTGCTCATTTTCCGGAATCTGCAGCATTTCCCGGATTTTCTCTCCATCCCGGATACCCATGATCAAAGTATCCAGACCGAGTTCCCTTGCTTTTAAGATAAGGTTTTCGTTCTGGAGTCCCAGGTCATAATAGCCCCAGCCATTTCCACACTCATTTATGGCTGCGCCGGTCTCTTTATCGAAGCCGACCCGGTCCTTTACGAACGTGGTCACAATATAAGATGCACCACTGGAATTATTCTGATTAAACTGTGGCAGACAGCTTTCCGAAAATTTTTTGCACTGCAGTTCATCTAAAATACAGTAATATCTGGATGTCTGACTGTTTTTCCAGGACGGTGCCTGAATAGCAGCCTGGACCATGGCTGTGATTTGCTCCTTTGTGGCACGTCTGCTGCTGTCATACTTACGTATGCTTCTCCGTTCTTCCATTAGTTTTTCAAATTCCATCGTCATATCCTCCTTCTCATTATTCTGTTCGTATTGAATCTTATAGCGTCCCGTTTAAGATCACGCACCAAAGCGGCAGCATCAGCATTGACAGTAGTGTCGTCACAACAACACACTGCGTTGCAAACGCTTCATCTCCATGATATTTGGCTGCAAGAATTGCCGTAGAAGTTCCTGCCGGCATTGCAGCTAAGACCACCGAAATTCCGGCTGCGATCCCGTGAATGTGGAAAAGATAACACCCAGCTGCAACAACAGCCGGAATCAATATCAGACGCACTCCCGAAAAGAGTATTGTCATGCGGGTGAACAAGTGATGGGCTCCGGCATCTGCAAGAATCATGCCAATAACCAGCATGGAAATTGCTGTCGTACAATTGCCTAAACTTTGTATGGAATGCTGGATAAATTCAGGAAAGCGGAATCCGCTCAGCATCATAACAATGCAAACATCATAAGCTGTAAATTCAGCAATCCCTGCAATTCCATACTGTTTTCTCCGTTTTCCTGTAGATTTGATGTGCGCTTCAAAAAAGGAGACCTGCTGTTACAGGTCTCCTGAATGTTTAAAAAGTATACCGAGATTACTCAGCGTCTGCCTCATTCTCCTCAGCCGGAGCCTGCAGAGCTTTCATGCTTAAGCTGATCTTTCTGTCTTCGCCATTGAAATCAACAACCTTAGCCTCGATCTCCTGACCGATGGTCAGAGCGTCAGCCGGTTTGTCAACGTGATCTCTGGAAATCTGAGATACGTGAAGCAGAGCGTCTACGCCTGGCTCTAACTCAACGAATGCACCGAAGTCGGTCATACGTGCAACACGACCGGTTACTACGTTGCCTACAGCGTACTTCTCAGCTGCGTTTGCCCACGGATTCTGCTCCGGGAACTTTAAGCTTAAAGCAATCTTCTCGCCATTGATATCTTTGATGAGAGCCTTTACGTGGTCACCAGTCTTGAATACCTTCTTCGGATTCTCAACACGGCCCCAGGACATCTCGGAAATATGAAGCAGACCGTCAGCGCCGCCCAGGTCTACGAATGCACCGAAATCGGTAACATTCTTTACAGTACCCTCTACGGTATCGCCAGCGTGGATGCGCTCGAAGAGTTCTTTCTGCATTTCAGCCTTCTTTGCAACCATAAGCTGCTTTCTGTCGCCGATGACTCTTCTTCTCTTCGGGTTGAACTCGGTGATCACGAAATCGATATCCTGACCTGCATACTTGCTTAAATCTTTCTCGTAAGTGTCAGATACCAGGCTAGCCGGAATGAAGACTCTTGCCTCGTCAACTACAACGCTTAAGCCGCCGTCCAGTACCTGTGCAACCTTTGCGGTAAGAACCTCGTGATTCTCGAAAGCTTCTTCCAGTCTCTTGTTGCCCTTGTCTGCAGCCAGTCTCTTGTAGGACAGTGCAACCTGACCTTCGCCATCGTTTACCTTTACAACTTTTGCTTCCATCTCGTCGCCAACCTGAACCTCGGTTCTGAGATCTACGTTTGCTTCGTTGGTGTACTCACTTCTCGGGATGATACCATCGGATTTGTATCCAATGTTCAGGACGATCTCGTCCTCTTTCACATCGATGACTTTACCAGTGACGATCTCTCCCGTACGTATTGTTTTTAATGATTCCTCCAACATTTGTTCAAAACTTAATTCTGACATTAGTATGAACCTCCTCAATAATTTGATTCGGGGTGGATGCCCCCGCTGTAATACCTACGCTGCGCACAGAATTCACACATTCAGGGTTGAAATCGCCGAGTGACTGGATAAAGTAAGTATTCTTACATTCCTTTTGGCATATCTCGTAGAGTTTCTGTGTGTTGGAGCTGTGTTTGCCGCCTATGACAATCATAGCGTCCACTTCAGAAGCAATACGTCTAGCTTCCACTTGTCTCTCCTGTGTTGCATTGCAAATCGTATTTAAAACAAGTATATCATAACCCTTTTTCTCAAATTTTTCAACTAAATCTTGAAATTTCTTGTAATTAAATGTCGTTTGGGATACGATACACAGTTTTTCTTCTTTTGAGACAGATAAATGCTCGATCTGGTCTGCATTTTCCACCACCCGTGTCGTATCATTTCCCCACCCGCGGATGCCCTGGACTTCTGGATGATCCGGGTTTCCGATGATGATCACGCGGCGCCCTTCTGCCGTCTGCTGTTCCACGATCCGGTGAATCTTTTTTACAAACGGGCAGGTGGCATCCACAACCGTGATATGGTGTGCATTTAACAGGTCATAGATTTCTTTTCCGACACCATGGGAACGGATTACAACGATTCCGTCCGTAAGTGTAGCCAGCTCCTCTTTGGTGTTTAAGACCTTTACCCCTTTCTCTTCCAGATCCTTCACCACAAACTCATTATGAATGATCGGACCATAGGTATATACTGGTTTTTCTGCTTTCTCAATCTGCTCATAAACCTGATCCACCGCACGCCTGACACCAAAACAGAATCCGGCTGTTTTTGCTACAATGACTTCCATGAAACGTCCTCCTCAAGGCCGTGGGCTTTCGCAGTGTCAATGATAGCCTGTACCACCTCGTCAATCGTCATTTCCGAACTGTCAAGGAGTACCGCGTCATCTGCCTGCTTTAATGGTGCGATCTCGCGGGTCATATCGCGATGGTCTCTCTCTATGATATCTTGCTCAATTTCTTCCAGATTACACATGGTTCCTTTTTCCGTTAATTCTTTGTAACGGCGCAGGGCGCGGACACGGCTGCTTGCAGTTAAATAAATCTTCGCTTCTGCATCCGGCAGAATGCAGGTACCGATATCGCGTCCGTCCATGATCACATTCTGGCTTGCAGCCAGACTTCTCTGCAGTTCCAGAAGATGGGCACGTACTGCCGGGTATACACTCGTGGCAGACGCAGTATTGCCGACTTCCTCGGTGCGGATTTTTCCGGATACATCTTCTCCGTTTAAGATGACCTGCTGGGAGCCATCCTGGTAACGGATGGTAATATCTGCGTTTTTAACTGCCTCACTGACCTTTGCTTCATCTGCGGTGTCGATGCCGCTTCGCAGCAGATAGAGCGCAATTGCACGATACATGGCACCGGTATCGACATAGATAAAGTTCAGTTTTTTCGCTACCATTTTCGCAATGGTGCTCTTTCCGGCCCCTGCCGGACCGTCAATTGCAATGTTGAATGCATGTTTTTCCATAATTTTTATCGTCTCCTTGCATGAAGCAGTTTTTCTTTTTACATTTCAATGCTGTTTTTTCTTTTCGATCTGCACTTCTATCCGTTTTTTCCGGTCACACGCTCCTACTGTGGGATGGAAATCCCGGCCAGATAACCGGTAGACCAGGCAATCTGGAGATTGAAGCCGCCTGTCACGGCATCCAGATCCAGTACTTCCCCTGCAAAATACAGCCCTGCCATCTTTTTTGACTCCATGGTAGACGGATTGATTTCCCGCACGGATACGCCGCCCTGTGTGATGATCGCTTCTTTGTAATCCCGCAGTCCAACCAGCGTAATGCAGAAATCCTTGATCGCACAGACAAGGCTATGCCGTTCCTCCCGTGTGATCTCATTGACCTTTTTCTCCGGAGAAATTCCGCTCCGCTCGATGATGACCGGGATCAGCTTCGCCGGGAGCAGATGGTTTAAGGAATTCTTATACTGTTTATTTTTTGCCTCTTCAAAGTCGCGCAGGATGCGGGCATCCAGCTGCTCCTGTGAAAGAGCCGGTTTTAAATCGATGGAGAGGACCAGTTCTCCCTTCTTTAGTGCAGCTGCCACATAACTGCTGGCAGAAAGAAGCACCGGTCCGCTGACACCAAAATGGGTAAACAGCATTTCACCAAACTCTTCAAACAGTACTTTTTTCCCATTCCGGATCTCTGCATGAATATTGCGCAGGGACAAGCCCTGCAGTTCCTTGCAGACCGGTTCCTTTGCCTCAAACGGCACCAGAGCAGGCGAAAGGTCCGTGATGGTGTGTCCAAGCTCCTTTGCAAACCGGTAACCATCTCCGGTAGAACCGGTAGACGGGTAAGACAGACCGCCGGTGGTAACGATAACGGCATCTGCCAAAACCGTCCGGTTTCCACGCTTTAAATGGACTCCGGTCACGTGACCATTCTCATGGAGAACCTCGGACACCTCTTCATGAAGTTCTACCATGACTCCAAGGTCCCTGAGACAAACCGTCAGCGCATGGATCACATCCGATGATTTGTCAGAAACCGGGAACACGCGGTTTCCGCGTTCTGTCTTTACCGGACAGCCATACCGTTCCAAAAGCTCCATAATATCGGTATTTGTAAACGTATAAAAACTGCTGTAAAGGAACTTGGCATTATGGACCACATTCTGAAACAATTCTTCCGTGTCGCAGGCATTGGTAATGTTGCAGCGCCCCTTTCCGGTAATGTAGACTTTCTTGCCAAGTTTTTCATTTTTTTCATAAATGCAGACCTTATGCCCTGCGCCTGCCGCGGCTATCGCTGCCATCATTCCAGCAGCACCGCCGCCGATGATGATTACCTGACTCATAACTTATTCCTCCGTCTGCAGGCCAAGATAGTTTCTCACGGCACTGCGGTATGTATTCAGTTCTTCAAACTGGTTAAAGTAGCGGACACATTCCTGAAATGCTCCGGGACTGTCCGAAGTATCGTCTGCCAGCACGTACAAAGCAAACGCATCCTCAAATTCCGGCAGAGAAACGGATACGGTCTGATTCATGCCCTGTGCGGACTCTGCCTGCAGTGCAGACTTTGGGGACACCAGGGATGCGTCCTCGGATTGCTGCATTGCCTGCTTCTCGCCCAGTAATTCCCCGTATCCGTTTGCGTAAAGTTCCGGATCCGTTTCTTTTAAAAGGATCCCGTAGGTGCGCATCAGACTTTTCAGGGAAGTACTGCGGTCTGCAAGTTCTCCATCCTGCTGCGGATAGTTTTCCGGGTCAATGGTCACCTGCCAGCTGGTATCTGCATAAAGTCTGTCCTGTTCCCCTTGGGAATCATTTCTAGATGTTTTCTGACCAGAATGCGTCTTTCCTGCTTTCGTGGAAACGTCAGCAGTCTGTTTGAGCCTTTCTGTAAGAACATGGTCGCCCCCGGCTCCATCCGTTTCATAGAGGAGTTCTGCTTTTGGCAGAAGTCTTCCCAGTATTGCATCCTGAGAAGGTGCGGGCAATGCCTCTTCTGATTCTGGCTGAAAAATCACGCTGCAAAGCTGTGTCAGATAGCCATATTCCGCCTCAAAATTCTCCGTTTTTTCTTCTGCATTTCCCGCGGCATCATAACGTGCGAGTATGGTTTTCTCTGGCGTGTAGCTGCGGATCTCCACTTCAAAAGATTCCTTCCCCGGAATCAGTTCGATCTGCTCTCCAGCCACCGGATCACGCCAGATGCAGTCCAGCCCATACGGACCGGAAATCTTCTTTTCCGGTTCTCCATAAACACTGGTGATCTGTGACTGTATCTGCATGCTGCTTTGTTCCTGATTTTCCGGGAGAAGACTCACCAGATCAAGCTGTTCATCGGTAAAATAATAGTCTGTAATGAGGGGTTCTTCCACCTCAAACCATTTTGCATGGAACCGATACCGTTCAATCGGATGGTTCTTTGAATCCCGGTTTACGACAGCAAGCTTTCCCGGAATTCCCAAAAGCGCCTGCAGCCTTCCCGGAGTGCTTCCAAAAGGAATTCTCCTGCGTGGTTCCTGTTGATAGACAAAGGTATTCCAGTTATTTTCGTAGTGTGCTTTTGCCCGCATGGACGGGGTATCCGGATTCATAATTTTCGATACCGTATGGCAAATGGTGTCAACCAGCTCGGAAAGGCACTCCGCATCCACTGTATCTACCGTATCCAGAGGTGTTCCAAAATCAAAGCTGTCCTCTTTTTGTCCGATCTGCACGGCAGGGATAAAGCAGGACGCGAAAATTCCATTTTCTAAACCGGCTTTTTGGATATTGTGAAAACGTATTCCGGTAATCTCTGATGAAGAATCACTCAGCAAATCCCCAAGCATAGTGCCCTTTCCGTCCTGGGTTGCAAGTACGGTTTCTTCCGTATCAAGAGCCCCGCAAGGTCCGATGGTAATGGCACCGATCAGTCGTTCTTTTTCCCGTTTGCTCAGACTTCTTGTATAAATCCTGGCACCAAGCGCATCGTTTTCATGAGCCGATAAACTGACAAAGCGCACTTCCGTATCGGTTGGAAGACCGGAAAGAATGCGGGCCGTTTCCAGAAATACAGAAACACCAGATGCATTGTTTCCTGCACCCGGGCTGCCCGGAGCAGAATCATGCCAGGTGCAGATCAATAAAATGTCTGCATCGGGGTCTTCGGCTGGACGAGTCGCAATTACATTCGTTCCAAGGATTTCTTCGTGTTCGGTCTTTTCGCGGAAACGCTGTCTGTTTACCTGATATCCATAATCTTTCAAAAGTCTCTGGATATAGCGGGCAGCGGTGTCTTCCTCACGGCTGCCTGCCATTCGGGGGGAAGTCGAAAGAATTCCAAGGGATTCCTGAAGATAAAAAGAATTGACTTCTTCCACGACTGGTATCTCTTCCGGCACTTCCTGTATGGTTCCCCCCTGCCGTTTTGGCAGTACTTTTGTGGATGGACCTGCACAGCCGGATAAGAATGCAACCGCAGCCAGGACGAAGGCTTTCTTTGCATAGGATGCCGAATGTGCACCAAAAGCGTGTCTGCTGATATGTCTGCAGTTTCTTCTGTTCATGAGATGGTTTCCTTTCGCCGTTTTCTAATCGAAATCCAGTATAGCACATTTTATCCGGCAACGAAAGAGGGAACCTCACAACGGCAACAGCCGATGCAGGATTCCCTCTTTTCACAAAACAGGAAACAGTAAAAACCAGATCCTGTTATTTAAATTGCTGCGGTGATAAAGATATCGTAAATTGCCTTGATGGCAGTCTCGAAATCGGAATTTTTTACCCCAATGATGATGTTGAGTTCACTGGAGCCCTGGTCGATCATCTTGACATTGATGCGGGCATGTGCCAGTGCGGAGAAGATTCTTCCGACTGTGCCGCGGGTGCCCTTCATGCCTCTTCCAACTACAGCGATAAGAGCCAGGTCAGACTCCAGATCGACCACATCCGGCTCAACTGCACGGTGGATGCCGGCGATCACAGACTGCTCATACTCTTCAAATTCGTCCTGGTGTACCATAATGGTCATGGTGTCGATCCCTGACGGCATATGCTCAAAGGAGATGCCGTACTTCTCGAATACACCAAGAACTTTCCTCCCAAACCCTACTTCGGCATTCATCATGGCTTTTTCGATGTTGATCGCGCAAAAGCCCTTTCTTCCTGCGATACCGGTGATGGTATAGCGCGGCTTTCTGCAGGTGCTCTCTACGATGAGAGTGCCCTTGTCCTCCGGACGGTTGGTGTTGCGGATATTGATCGGGATTCCTTCTTTTCTTACCGGGAAGATCGCGTCCTCATGGAGTACGCCTGCGCCCATGTAAGCCAGCTCACGAAGCTCTTTATAGGTAATGGTCTCGATGACCTCCGGATTCTCCACGATACGAGGATCGGTTACAAGGAAACCGGATACATCGGTCCAGTTCTCATATAAGTCTGCGTGGATGGCACGTGCAACGATGGAACCGGTCACATCGGAACCGCCGCGGGAGAAGGTTTTGATGCTTCCGTCATGCTTAGAACCGTAAAAGCCCGGGATAACCGCTCTCTCTACATGCTCCAGACGCTCGGAAAGCTCCTGGTTGGTCAGCTCTGCCTCAAAGTTTCCATGCTCATCAAAGAAAATGACTTCTGCAGCGTCGATGAACTCGTAGCCTAAGTAATTTGCCATAACGATACCGTTTAAGTACTCACCGCGGGATGCAGCATAATCCTTGCCGATGCCCTTTACAAAGTTTTCCTCGATGGTAGCAAATTCATGGTCCAGATTTAAGTTTAACTCCAGACCGTCAATGATCTCCTGGTAGCGAGCCTTGATCGCATCCAGGATCTTTTTATAAGATGCTCCGGTGGATGCTGCCGCGTAGCACTCGTACAGCATATCCGTAACCTTGGTATCCTTGCTGTTTCTCTTACCCGGTGCGGACGGGATCACAAATCTTCTTGTCTTGTCTGCACGGATGATATCTCCGACTTTCTTAAACTGGCGGGCACTCGCCAGAGAACTGCCGCCAAATTTCACAACCTTCTTCATATCGTCTGTCTCTCCTCATATTGCTCCCGGATCCTTCCAGGGCAGTTACTCCAAACTATACTTGAAATCGTAGTTTCTGTCAATACCTGACGAAAAAGGAGCTGCCGCAACTCATGCGGCAGCCCCAAATTCAAGATATGATACCAGAAATTAAAATCTTATTTGAAATACTTCACGCCACTCTCGAAGATCTTCATATCCTGCTCTCCGTAGATGTTCATGGCAACAGCCTCACCGCGGCGCTCAGAGTGCGCCATCTTGCCCAGGATTCGTCCATCCGGGCTGGTGATACCCTCGATCGCCATGTAGGAGCCGTTCGGGTTCCAGAACTCATCCATGGTCGCATTGCCGTTCTCATCGACATACTGGGTTGCAATCTGGCCGTTTGCGGCAAGCTTCTTCAGCCACTCGTCATTTGCAACGAAACGTCCCTCGCCGTGGGATGCCGGGTTGCAGTATACACCGCCAAGCTCTGCGCCAGCCAGCCACGGAGACTTGTTCGTAACAACCTTGGTGTAGACCATCTTGGAAATATGACGTCCGATGGTATTCATCGCCAGGGTCGGGGAAGCAGCGGTCTGCTCGCAGACGCGTCCCTCCGGAACCAGACCCAGCTTGATGAGTGCCTGGAAGCCGTTGCAGATACCAAGCATCAGGCCGTCACGCTCATTTAACAGCTTTTCGATCTCTTCCTTGATGACTGCGTTGCGGAATACGGTTGCAAAGAACTTCGCACTGCCCTCCGGCTCATCGCCTGCGGAGAAACCGCCCGGGAACATCACGATCTGTGCCTTTGCGATCTCGTTCTTATAAGCTTCTACAGAATCGCGGATATCTTCTGCGCTTAAGTTTTTAAATACCTTGGTTACAACCTTTGCACCGGCACGCTCAAAGGCTTTGGTGCTGTCGTATTCACAGTTGGTGCCCGGGAATACCGGAATAAATACGGTCGGCTGGGCCAGTTTGTGGCTGCATACGTAGATCTTGTCTGCCTTAAACAGTTCAGACTTCACCTCGGTCTGCTTCACGCCGGAGGTGGTCGGGAATACGCTCTCTAAGGTCTTGGTCCAGGAGCCTAATGCCTCGTCCATGGAGATGGATACCGGTCCGTACTCAAAAGCAGCCTTGTCGGTCACTTCACCGATCACGGTGTAACGGATAGAAAGATCGCCCACTTTTCCGTCCGGAACTTCACAGACGATGTTGCCCCAGCCTGCTGCGAAGAAATCTCTCGGGTCTACGTTGTGCTCGATCTTCACGCCAAGCTTATTGCCGAATGCCATCTTGCTGACTGCCTCTGCCAGTCCATGTCCCTCCACTGCATAAGCGGAAAGGATGCGGCCTGCCTTGATATCGGTATTCAGTTTCTCGTAGCCATCCATGATCTGTGCGTAATCCGGAAGGTCATACTGATCTTTCTCAATGTTGAATACGACGATCTTGCTGCCCGGCTTCTTAAATTCCGGTGTGATGATGTTCGGATAATGGTCTACATCCACTGCAAAGGAAACCAGGGTCGGCGGAACGTTGATCTCGCCGTGCTTCTCATCGTTGAAGGTACCGGACATGCTGTCCTTACCGCCGATAGACGGAAGTCCAAAGCCAAGCTGTGCATTGTAAGCACCAAGCAGGGCTGCGAACGGTGCGCCCCAGCGGGTCGGATCCTCGGTCATGCGCTTAAAGTACTCCTGGAAGGTAAAGCGGATCTTCTTAAAGTCACCGCCGCTTGCCACGATCTTTGCAACGGAAGACAGCACAGCGTAGATAGCACCGTGGTACGGGCTCCAGCTGGACAGATATGGGTCATAGCCGTAGCTCATCATGGTCACGGTATCGGTCTTGCCTTTCAGGACCGGAAGCTTCGCTACCATGGTCTGGGTTTCGGTCAGCTGGTATTTACCGCCATACGGCATAAAGACACTGCCAGCGCCGATAGAACCGTCAAAACGCTCTACCAGGCCCTTCTGAGAACATACATTTAAGTCAGACAGGACGTTCAGCCAGGTAGCTTTCACATCTGCTACTTCTTTCTTTTCAAACGGATTGCCCTCTTTGATCGGAGTTTCCAGAACAACCTTCGCCTCCTGGTGCGCACCGTTGGTATCGAGGAATGCACGGCTTACATCCACAATGGTCTTTCCTCTCCAGTTCATCACCAGACGCGGCTCTTCGGTCACAACTGCAACCGGAATTGCCTCCAGGTTTTCCTCCGCTGCAAAGCCTAAGAATTTGTCAACATCTGCCGGGTCAAGCACAACCGCCATACGCTCCTGAGACTCAGAGATCGCGATCTCGGTGCCATCCAGACCGGCATATTTTTTCGGAACCTTGTCCAGATCGATCTGAAGGCCTGCTGCC
Organism: Clostridium sp. OM02-18AC; assembly: GCF_003481825.1. GTDB lineage: Bacteria > Bacillota > Clostridia > Lachnospirales > Lachnospiraceae > Brotaphodocola. The sequence goes on from NZ_QULW01000003.1 coordinate 109,464, forward strand.
AGCTCACCGATTGCTACGGAAACACCACCTGCGCCGAAGTCATTGCACTTTTTGATGATCTCGCTGACTTCCGGACGGCGGAACATACGCTGGATCTTGCGCTCAGTCGGCGCATTACCTTTCTGGACCTCAGCACCACAGACTTCGATGGAAGCTTCGGTATGAACCTTGGAGGAACCGGTAGCACCGCCGATACCATCACGGCCGGTGCGTCCGCCAAGGAGTACGATGATATCGCCCGGGTCGGAATTTAAACGCTTTACGTATTTTCTCGGAGCAGCACCCATAACGGCACCGATCTCCATACGTTTTGCCACATAATTCGGATGATAGATTTCTTTGACGTAACCGGTAGCCAGACCAATCTGGTTGCCGTAAGAGCTATAGCCATTTGCAGCGCCGTTAACCAGTTTTCTCTGCGGCAGCTTGCCCTTTAAAGTTTCAGACAATGGACGGGTCGGGTCAGCTGCACCGGTCACACGCATGGCCTGGTATACATAGGTACGTCCGGAAAGCGGGTCACGGATTGCACCGCCAAGGCAGGTTGCAGCACCACCAAACGGCTCGATCTCGGTCGGGTGGTTATGGGTTTCATTCTTGAAGTTTACCAGCCACTCCTCCGTCACACCGTCAATCTCAACCGGAACGACAATGCTGCAGGCATTGATCTCGTCAGAAACTTCCAGATCTTCCAGTTTGCCCTCTGCGCGGAGTTTTTTCATGGCAAGCAGTGCCAGGTCCATGAGACAGACGAACTTGTCGTCACGTCCCTTGTAGATCACCGCGCGGTCTGCAAGGTAATTCTGGTAAGTTGCCTCGATCGGTGCCTTGTAATCGCCATCGGTAATGGTCACATCCTTTAACTCGGTGGAGAAGGTCGTATGACGGCAATGGTCGGACCAGTAGGTATCCAGCACACGGATCTCGGTCACGGTCGGGTCGCGGTGCTCTTCCCCTGCATAATAATTCTGGATATGCTCAAAATCGCGGAAGGTCATAGCCAGATTTAAGGAATCATAAAGTTCTTTTAACTTCGCGCTGTCAAAGGTGGTAAAACCGGTAAAGGATGCCACGTCAGCCGGTGTCTCAAATACGGTTACCAGGGTCTCCGGCTTCTTGCTTCCTGCCTCACGGGAATCGACCGGGTTGATGCAGAATGCCTTAATGGCAGCAGCCTGCTCGTCAGTCAGTTTTCCAGACAGCACATAGGTAGTTGCAGTCTTGATGACTGGCTCCTCGGTTTCTTTTAACAGCTTTACGCACTGCTCTGCGGAATCGGCTCTCTGGTCAAACTGTCCCGGCAGATACTCTACGGAAAATACGGTATCTCCCCCTTCTTTTGGGAAGTCCTCTTCATATACAAAATCAACCGGCGGCTCGGAAAAGATGGTAACAAGCGCCTGTTTGTAAGTCTCCTCTGACAGATTTTCAATATCGTAGCGGATCAATACACGGACTCCGGTCACGGTATCTATGCTCAGATAACTGCTGATCTCCTCGCGAAGCTCCCCCGCCTTAACGGCAAACTCCGGTTTTTTCTCTACATACACGCGTCTTACACTCATGTGATTCCTCCTGTTATGTATTTCTCCTGTTTTATGGTTCTGTTTCATAATTGAGACTGATAAATCTCATTTAAATAAATAATACCACAAGATATATTATAAATGAAATTAATATATCTTATGGTATTTATTATTCATTCTTATTAATTTGCGATCAAAACCGATTACACTTCCGCATCTGGACTCACACTCATGGCATCCAGCGTCAGCTTCATGATATCCTTGATCTCGTCTTCTGTCATCTTCATTTTTTCTGCAAGTTCGGTAACGGTAGCTTCACGCCCCAGTTCCTCCGCCATGCGCTTGCTCACCTCTTTTAACACGTTGACACGGGCCAGCATTTCTTCTTCCACCTTGACTTCAATTCCCTGTTCCTCAAGGGCAGCCTTGATCATCTCCTCGGCAAGATTCTTAACCTGCTCTTTTAAGTCGCCTTCCTGATACTGGTCTACTGCCATGATCAGTGCCACATTCGCCTCCTGGACCAGATCACCAACCGGAAGTCCCTGGTTTTCATAGGTCTTTGCGATCTCGGCAAGAAACGGCAGATATCCTTCCATAAGACGGGAGCGCACGGTGGTATCACCATCTTTGAATCTTGTTAAAAGCTGTGTTTCCTCCTCTGCGTCCATCGGGCGGATCGCTGCAATCTCCTCTAAATACAGCTGATAGACATCATCATGCATTGTGAATTCTCCTTCCAATCTTCTATGTATAATAAACTTAATATTTATCTGCAGATAAACTGTTCTGTAAATAGTTCTTTTGAAATCGGTTTTCCAAATACGTAACCCTGGATATAATCTGGTTTTAATACTGCGATCCGTTCCAGTTCCTCTTTTGTCTCAATTCCTTCAATGCAGACATGAATGTTCAGTCGCTTGGACATCCAGATCATCTGTGTCAGCAGATTATATTCATAAGAGTCTGACAGTGCTTTCTGCGTGAACGTACGGTCAATTTTAATACAGTTTGGCGTCAGGTCTCCCAGGCAGTGAAAATTGGAATATCCGGTTCCAAAATCATCCAGAAGTACCTTCACTCCCAGCTCCTTTAAACCCTGCCATACTTTCTGGAAATGCGCACCTGGCTCCAGATATCCGCTCTCAGTCAGTTCCACACCAAGGCACTCCGGATCCAGTTTATTTTCATCCAGTGTCTCCCAGATCTCACGCAGGACATTGGTCTTTGCAACCTGCACATACGAAAGATTAATTTGCACACGCATCCCCGGATGTGCTTTCTGCCACTCTTTGCAGTCCTTTGCAGCAGTGTGAAGCAGCCACCGGCCAACCGGGATAATCAGTCCGCTCTCTTCCAGAATCGGAATAAACTCCGCAGGAGAGATCATGCGGCGATTTTCATTTGTGTTCTTTTCTGTTATTTCCCCACTTCCAGATTCACCGGTCTGCGCTTCTTCCGAAACGAAAAAGCGCATCAGAGCCTCAGCAGAAACAAGATCATGTTCTTTTCTGCTCATGACCGGCTGATAATAAACCTCAAAGCCTTCATAGCCGTGATTGATCGCATGCAGCAGCTGTTTGCGAAGTTCCTGTCTGCGGCTCCATGCGTCATAATCTGCCTGACAAAATACATAGCTTTCATTTTTTCCGAGACGTTTCGCTTCGTTTAAAGAAAATTCCAGATATTTTAACAGCTGGTCGTAATCGTTATGGCGCCCATCGGTATCAATGATCCCGGCAGATATCGTAAATACCGTCTGATACTGGTGTTCCTCCACCCATCTGCTGATTTCAGAACGGATTTTATCATAGAGACGACAGGCATCGGAAATACTCTTTCCAGACAGATCCGTGATGATAAACTGGTCGGATACCAGACGGAATAGTTTTTGCTCCGGTTCTATCACTTTCTGGATGCAGTTGGCAGTCTCTTTCAAAAGAAAATCTCCGTAATTCATGCCCAGGGTTCCGTTCACACCGCCCAGATCATCGATTCCAAGCCGCATCACAAATCCGTCTGGAAGAATCTCGGCACAATCCATTGCATAATGCCAGAGCCCTACCTCTCCCATCAGACCGCTGACATTGTCCGCTTTCTGCTTTTTCCCAATCTCATTGATACAGCCGACCAGGTATTTTGCGGAGCCATCTGGATCGCGCAGTAAGATTCCCCTGCAATTGATCCACACCGGATGCCCCTGACGGTCCAGCCAGCGGTAATCCATATCGTGGGAATCGTGTTCGCCTTTGTAGCTCAGTTCCATATCGGCCCACAACGCTGGAAGATCATCTGTATACACAAACTGCTCATGCATTTTTTTTGCATGATAAAAGTGGTCGGCTGGCAATAAAAAACGCTCCATCGCCTGAGGCGATATCATGTAATAATCTTCCTTCAGATCCATGACATAAAGATAATCATCCATCGTCGGGCTGAAAAGCTGGATCACATATTCCAGAATTTTCTTTGGTACTCCGCGTATTATTCTTCTCATTCGTTTAATGTCTTCTCCTAGTCTTCCGGGTAAATCAGTCTGCTGTCGTTAATGTTGTCCATAACTTCACGTAAGAAACGGTCTGCAAGCCATTTCGCCATCGAAAGGTTCATATCCAGATAGTTGCCGCAGTCTCTGGCACTTGCCCCCGGTACTTCTCCTTCAAAATCACGGATAAAACTGAACAATTCCCTCATAAGCGGAACGATGTCACGAGACTGGTAATCGCCTGCAAGAAGCAGGTAAAAACCGGTGCGGCAGCCCATCGGTCCAAAGTAGATCACACGGTCTTTGATGCCATCATGGTTGCGCAAAAATGTTGCTGCCAGATGTTCGATGGTATGAATCTCCGCGGTGTTCATAACCGGTTCAAAATTTGGTCTGGTCATACGGATATCGAACGTGGTGATAACACTGTCTCCCGCTTTATCTTTTCTGGACACATAAATGCCTGGCAGTAATTTTAAATGATTGATCGTAAAGCTTGTGATTTTTTCCATGATCGTAGTTCTCCTTAAGCCTGATATCTGTTTTTTGTCTTTCTCATTTCCATACAATTTTTTAGACCGATATAGCGAAATGCTATCCGTTTTTTCAGTCCCATCTGTTTTTTACTATGCCGGATTGCAAGAAGGAAACAATGTAAAAATCTTAGTTCATGGGGTTCCAACGTACCCTCCCCATAAATGCTTTTTTCCAGTACACCGTTTACACGGGTGTAAAACCCATCTGGAATATCTGGTAAAACCCCTTGGATTGCCTTCTCTGTTTGTTCCGTATTCCATCCCGGCCGTACATCAATTCCACAGACCATCAGATTGTTTGAGATCTGGCCTGTCAGAAATTCTGCGCAATCTCCAGAACCATATTGCAAAACAGACTGCATTTTACGTTCATACCAAATTCTGGAACATTCCAGAAGTATAAAAAGAAGTTCCGCGAAACACAGCAGTACGAACGTAATGTCAAGAAGCGTATCCAGGAATACAACCGTTTCCGGTTTTGGATCGGCTTTCGTGTTTCCATCTTGGGGTACATTGCCAGTCACATTTTCTGCTTCCTCTCCCTGATCTTCCAGGGCAGCAGTTCTTCTGATATTCTGCGGAAGCTCTGCCATACGAAGCAATGCATATGTATTGTAATAAAAACCTGGCGTAAAATCAACCGGAATCCATCCCATTCCATCCATATAAATTTCTGTCCAAGCGTGTGCATCGCTTTCTTTCAGGGAAACTGTCCCGTTTTTTGATGCTGCGATCTGGTTTGCGCCCAGATAATACCCTTCCGCATAACGCGCCGGAATTCCAAACTTCCGGAAAGTCAGGACACCCGCGGAAGCGTAATAGGCTGAATTGCCATAAATATTTCCCTCCAGGAAATGGGAAAGCAGATCGGTATGTTCTCGCGTTTCCAGTTCTTTTCGGTAATAAAACCGTTTTTCCATTACAGACCGGATTTCCTGTGTAACCTTATAAATTCCTTCTATTTTCGCATCCCGTTCTTCTATAGAAGAAAACAGATCATTCAGAACCGGCTGCAATGTCTCCGGAATCTGAAGATACTGGTCATAGACGAAATCCCGGTAAACTGATTCTCCCTGCAGATATTCTTTCTGCTGATCATTTTGCGGTTCATAGACCCAGGAAGACAGCTGGCTCAATTCACCGGGCAGATCCGCAGAACGCTCCGAATAGCTGTAAACCCAATTACCAAACAATGCAGAGGAACGGTATCCATGATCCCTTACGGATTTCATCTTAACGCCCTTGGGCGTATCTGCAGAATATACCGTATAGATATATTTCCGGTTTGCCCCTTTGTTGTTTATGGTAATGTGATTTTCAGGAAGCTGATCCAGATTTTCTTCATTTACTGCCTGATATGCTGCATACTGCGCATTGACATCGAATGCCTGCTTTGAGATCCAATCCAGAAAGCCCCATCGCTCTCCGCCGTAAACCGCTTTCGTGAAAGGCTGCCACTGGTCATTCTGAAAATTTGCTCCTGTAAAGCCACGCAGATAGAGCGGCTTTACCTGTTCAGTCGTTACAAGCAGTGTTTCGCGCTCTCCGGACTGCATCTGGTCAGCTTTTTTCAGATTTCCTTCCGGGAGGGAATCTTTCCCGTAACGCAGGGTATTCCATGTCTGCGCCGTATCCTTTTTGAGCTGAACCAACACGTCCAGTTTCCGATTCCCATTTATAAATGCACTAAGCAAGAAAAGAACTCCCAGCGCGAGGAACCAGATAATCCTGCGTTTCCTGGATGCCGAATGAAAAAACAGCAGCCACGCTCCCAAAACACAGGCAAGAAACAAGGCACTGCCAACCGGAGATGAATATTTTAACATGATCCACGGAAGCATTCCAAAAATAATGAATAAAATCATGCGTACAAATGCCTTTTTGCGAATGAAATACCAGAATAATGCATTCAGCAAAAGAAGCAGCACGGCCAAAAAAGCAAGCAGATCTTTTTCTGTTCCTCCCCTGCTTCCCATAACCGGAATCCCATCCTGATAAAAGAAATTCCAGGCACTAATCAGATAATTCAAAAACATTTGACCGCCAAAGAACAGCCTGGCCGGTCCGTAAAAAGCAACGCAGATTCCTGCAAACATGAGCGGGAAACAAAATCCCCACTTCCTGAGTTTGGGGACTGCACCACAAAACATGGTTCCTCCGATCACGGACAGTGCAGGTAAAAACAGCAAAGAAAGCTCATCTGCCAGACGCAGCGAGGTAAGTTTTGCGATGGAAGCAACCATACCGATGGAATACAGCATGCAAAAAACCGGAATTCCAGCGAAATCCGGTCGTACACTTTCCTGCGCAATATATCTGTCTCGTTCTCTTTTTTCCATCATCATTGTTTTCCTTTTTATCGTTGTTCCATCGTAACGGATTCGTATTTTCACAGGCGCGTTTTCCAGCTTAAATTGAGATCGTCTGAATCCCGGAATGCAGACTGCTTTGTGGGATTTCCATAAACATGCCGCGTCCACGGCTGGTCGCCTGTGTTTCTGTTCCGTCATCCACAACGCAGATTGCAGTAACCGAAAGATCGGAAGGAAGCATATGGATTTCTTCCGGGAATTGTCCGGCTGTAATATAAATCATATGACGGCAAGTCTGATATATCCGTTCTGCCAGAAAGAACTGAAGTCCCTCCCCGGAAACTTCTTCCAGGGTAAGTCCCATCCAGATCTCGGTTGTCTTCGTGTGTTCTGCCAGTTCTGTAATCTGGTAAAAATAAGGTTTTTGACCTGCCATCATCCCAATATAGTGTAAAATACCAAGTCGCATCAGCTTTTCACTGAAATCCAGGGCAAGGCTGACTGCAGTCGACAAGAGTTTTTCCTGACAAAGATCTGTCCCTGCAAAAAGACCTGCATCCAAAAGAATCATCGTACTGTAGTGAGATGTATCGCTCGACTCCTTCACCAGGAGCTGATCCAGTTTTCCGGACAATTTCCAATGAATGGAACGCACATCGTCCCCGGTCCGGTATTCCCGGAGTTCAAATACTTCTGATGGATCCCCGCCTTTGCGGTTGACCGTCTGCTGCTCTCCTTCCTTAAACCCTGACAGGAAGGATTCTGCAGAAACCTGAAACGGAAGCGGTTCCGGAAATACGGTAATCCGAAGAGGTTTCGGTGCTGCAGCCGGGAGCGTATTCAATCCCAGGATGTCACAGCAGCAGATCTCCTTCAGGCAGATCACAGTTTCTCCACAGCCATCCGGTGTATATGGGATGTAAAGCACATGTTTTCTTTTGGAAAAGCTGACAGCCACAGGAAATGCCTGGGACCTCTGAAATAGCTGATTCTTTACTTCCATAACTCCGCTTAAAATTCCGACCGCAATCCAACGTGGACCGGCAAATCGGATTTCAATGGAAATCCCCTGTCCCGCCACACAGGCTGCCCTGGAATACAAAGAGATGTTTAACTTTTTTACTTCCTGCCGCAGCATATAACGCAGGCAGAACGGAACTGCTGCTTCCAACAGCAAAAAGCCAAGTACATAGGTCTTCGCTGACCAAAGAAGCATCACCGCTGTAAAAAGCATTACCGCGCTGTAAAGACCACGGACTTTAGTCACGCTTCCACCCCCTGGTCATAGACGGAGTCTTCACTTCCGCAAGGATCCGTCTGAGAATCTCGGTTTCCGAAATTCCCTCAACCCTGGCCTGTGGTTTTAAAATCAGACGGTGCGCACAGACATCCACAAAAACAGCCTGAACATCCTCCGGTATCACATATCCGCGCTCCGCAAGGACTGCATGGGCTTTTGCCATCTGTGTCAGAGCCAGAACACCTCGCGGACTGACCCCAAGTTCCACAAGCGGATGCTCCCTGGTTGCCTCGCAAAGACGGATCAGATAATACAATACCTCATCCCGGATCTGCAAAGAGGAAAGATAATTTCGGATATCCAGAATACTCTCTGCCGTAGCTGCAATCTTGATCTCGTTGATTGGGTTTGCATACCGTCTTGCTTTCAGAATGCGTACCTGATCTTCCGCAGTCGGATAGCCAATGGAAAGGCGAACCATAAAACGGTCAAGCTGAGACTCGGGAAGCGCTTGTGTGCCGGCTGCACCTACCGGGTTCTGGGTCGCAATGCAGATGAACGGATTTGGAAGCGGATAGGTCACACCATCTACCGTTACGCTGCCCTCCTCCATGGCTTCCAGAAGTGCCGACTGGGTCTTTGGAGAAGTACGGTTGATCTCATCTGCCAAAAGCAGGTTACAGGCCACCGCTCCTTCATGATACTCGAAGCTGTCTTTCTGCCGGTTGTAAGTCGTAAATCCCGTGATATCGGACGGCAGCGTATCGGTCGTAAACTGGATACGTTTGTAGGACAGATCCAGAACATGGGAGAATGCCAGGGTCAGAGTCGTTTTTCCTACGCCCGGACAGTCCTCCAAAAGGATATGTCCACCTGCGTAAATCGTCATGAGCACCCGGCGGATGATCTCATCCTTACCCATGAAGGCTTTTTTCACTTCTTCAATGATGTGTTCGGATTGTTCCAGTATCATGTGTGTTTCCCCTTGTAAAATATTTTTTTTGGCATTACGATTCTGCGGTATCCTCACCAGAATTTATTTCCAACGAGTTTGATCCTTCATCAGCATCTTCTTTTCCATTTTCTTTATCACTTTCACTCATATGGTCATTTTTCATGGAATCAGATTTCTCATTCGTCTCATCATCCCAAATTTCATCTTCATCCAATATTTCATCTGCATATACAGCATCTGATGGAGTGCTAATTCCAAATTGATTCCACTCGCTATCACTTTCCGATATATAATCTTCCATATTGGGCTCCATACTGGATGGTTCTTCCGGAGCTGGAAAGCCAAGAAGATTACAGACCATAGTATCTCCCTGGTATAGCTTCCATTCCATCCTGTATTTTGCTAAATCATCGATATATAACATAAAGGCATCGCTAAAGGGGTCTCCAGGCCAACTCCATATTTTTTCCCACATACAGTCTTCCAGAATTTTATCCTCCATGGTATCTGGAGCATAACCAATCAGATAGTATTTCCATATATCGCGATAATTCTCTCTGTACGTTACCGATAATTCCAGCTGAGATTCCCTCTCTTCAAAGCCAAACGTATACGGACTTCCTGGTTTATGCGTAGCTAATATCGGAGCATTCTTTCCTTCAAAAGAGATTTTCTCAAGCCCATCGCAGCCCAAAAATGCATCCGCTCCGATCGATTGCATAGCGTTTGAGAATATCAGACTGCCACTTAGAGAAGAATATGCAAATGCATACTTGCCAATATAACGAATCGTCCCTGTTACATCTTCAGAAATATTCAATTCGCCAGCATTGCAGCCATTCAATGCATCCGAGACAATCTCTACAATAGGATAGGACTGACTTAATTCTGGATTTTCAATCTCGCCTGAAACATTTGAAGTTGCCACCAGGAGAATGCTGTATGGCGGAGTAAGTGCTTCCACGGGCTTATCTTCGTGATCTGGATCATCTTCCACATCACCATCTTTAATTTCCTCATCTTCGTTCTCCACCTCGATCTCATCCAATTCCAAGGCAGCCATGACACTCCCTTTATTTTTAGAGAAATTCAGATTCTGTAAGTTTTCCTCTCCTGATTGTGATTCTTCATTTTGCTGATATAAACCATATACAAAATAACCTGTCTCTCCAGCTACTGCAACATAAACATCTCCGCCATACTGAAGCAGCGGTTTACGCCCTTCACCATAAAACATCAGACAATTTTTCGGTACATAGCAAGTACGACCCACCACGGTATCACCTGTTGTCAGAACAATTTCCTCCGTCTCAAAAGCAATCATCTTCAGCATTTGCAGATTTTCAAAAGCATAATCCCCAATATAAAGGGAATCCGTTGTATGAAAAATAATCACTTCCAACCCGCGGCAATGTGTAAATGCCTCTTCTCCAACTTCTGTAACACTTGTCGGTATTTCCAAAATTTTAATATCAAAACTAAAATCAAACGCACGTGCTCCAATTCTGGTCCATTCTTTTTCTTCTCGTATACGATTATTCATTTCATCAAAAGAAGAAATGTCGGAATTTGCATGCAACAGGGTGGCTCCGTCTCCAGATGCTTCTATCCAGGTAACTCCCTCCTTCTCCCGATAAGAAAAGCCTTCCAGAACAAGTGTATTCAAGGTGTCTTCGTCAAGTACATCCATCCATTTTGCAATATAAGCTTCTCTTTGATTTTCTGGCACCCAAATACGCAAACCACCTGATTCCTCTTCCATAATGTCTGTATCATCTGCCTCTTCCTGTATTTCAGGATTTTCTTCCAAATTTTCAGAGACATCAAATGTTCCTTTGCAGATATCTGGGATTTTCTCATTTCTGCCATAGAAATAAATGCGCTCAATGCCGGAAGCACTTAAACTTTCTGTATCCAATTTTTCCACAGTCTCAGGGATAAGGACACTATCAACGTGCTCCGCCTGTTCAAAGGCCTTCGCGGCAATTTCTGTCACATAATCTGGAACAACATAAAGTCCATAACAGGATGTATTGGCCTGACGTAAAACAGAACCATCTCTCGAAAAAAGGCCATCTTCCGTTATCGTATAATCGGTATCCTCCCCTTCTTTTGTTTCGAATATAACATTTTCAGGCAATTTGTTTCCCCAAGCTTTGATATAATTTACATAGCTTCCTGACGGGATGCAGATGCTTGCTTCATTCAGCATCGTCACATCCATTTCCGGTGGAGCCATAGAATGAAGAACAATTTTTTTCAACTGATTGTTATAAGGAATCGCAATGCGTCCTATTTCTTCCGGTACATCCAATTCTTCTTTTTCCAGAGGGATCCCGACAATTTCCTGTCGGCTGTCATCATACAACACATCATCTTCCGTGTGAAAAACTTGATTGTATTCAGAAACCTTATAGGCTTTTAAAACTCTCGGGATTGTAAAAAAGTTCTGAACGCTTTCCGGTATAGATAGCGATTCGATATTTTCTGAAAAAGCACACTGGACATCCTGGATTCCTTCTGGGATCACGACCTGTTTCTCGTCTGTCTGAAATTGTGTCAACACCTGTCGAAAATATTCTTTTTGGTCCTGATCTTTGCCATGATGAAGTTCAACCGTACATCCATCTGGAACCGGAATGCGCTTAAGTGGATATAAAATGTATCTGCCGCCTTGTTCTGGCGTAAATATGTTTCCTCGAAGCAACTCACCATCTGGTTTCAGCGACCAACCTGGGAATAGTTTCGATACTACCAGTGAATCAGAACCTTCATCAGATTTTGTCCATTCCGGATTTTTCTGAAAAAGCTTTAACGTTGCTTCAGAAAGAGACGCTGAATCTCCCTCATCCAGATATCCTGACATCAGCTCCTCTGCCTGACCAGTAGAATCTTCGGCATTCATTACTACATACTTTGCAAATTTGATATTATTAAACGTTACCTGTTCTTCCTGCCATTCACATTCTGCATTTGGTCGATAATAAAACGTAACAGTGAGACCACGCTCCGCATACCGTGGGAACTCTCCAACGCGAAAGCAATCATCATATTTCACGATACGATACTGCCTTACTGGTGTTGGATTTCCATCTTCGTAAACTCTCATAAAAAATAAAGCAGAGTATAATAATTTCCAGTCCGTTAACACAGCACCTTCATATAAATAATTCTGTGAGTTTTCACTTGCACTTAATATGTCTGTTACAAAAAGCTCTACTGTGTACTTTTCTGATAATCCTTTTTCTGGGAAATTGGGATAAAGTGGATTAATGCCATCAAAGCTTGGACCCTGTGGCAAATCGGGTTTTTGGGAACCGTCTGGATAATCTGGATCATAAACCGACTGTCCGGGTTTGGGAGGTTCTGTCGGAATCTCAGGTTTTGACGGCGTTACCTCGCCCGGTTGATTCGGTTCTGATGGCTGTTCCGGGTTTATTGTCCCGCTGCCGCCTGTGTTTCCGCTGCCTCCATTTCCACCAGAAAAGTCAGAACTTCCACCAGAGAAATTTCCTGTTCCTGGTATTTCGCCAGCTCCGCTTCCTGCCTGTGTACCGCCACTAACCAGTCCCTGACCGCCGGTGTGAATGGTTTCATGGTCCGTACTGTTTTCATCAGCTAGAAGAACCGAATCTCCAGACAAACTGTTCGGCGGCATGATGGCAGCATGATTCTCCTCTGCCGGAGCAATCACCACATTCTGCAGTTCCTCCGAATACACATTTGGATCCTCTGCGTCCATCTCAAACGATGCACGATCATCGTTTCCTTTTCCGATTTCATCCTCCGCGCGGTTATCCTTCTGCAGCTGCTCATTTTCCCCAGAATCAGAATTCTGATTCTGTCCTTTGAATTCGTCCTGATCCGGGAATGAAATCTGGTTGCCATGCAGTGCCTGGCTATTCGCAAATAATTCCGGGCGAAATACATTGCCGTCTTTAAATCCGTTCCAGACTGCCTGTCCTCCAACCGACAAAATGGCAATCGAAGCGGCACCTGCAGCCAGTTTTCCTGCCAGTGCGAATTTCCCTGCCAATGCAGGACTTTTATTTTGTTTCATCAGGCGAAGGATTTCCTGCCATTTGCCCTCTTTTTTCATTCGAATTACCTTCTTCTTAAATAATTTCCAATTTCAATCCGCATTTTTTCGAAATCAATCGGTTTGGAGAAATGTCCGTTCATGCCGCTTTCCAGGGAACGTCTCTGGTCTTCCACGAATGCATCAGCAGACAAGGCAAAAATCGGTATCGTCTGTGCATCCGGGCGGTTCATTGCACGGATCTGTCTTGCTGCAGTGCGACCATCTACAAGCGGCATCTGGATATCCATTAAAATGAAATTGTAAGTACCTTCCGGTTTTTCTGCAAACATTTCCTGCACAACCTGACCATTTTCTGCAACATCGACCGTTGCACCGGCTTCTTCCAGAATACTGACAGCGATCTCAGCGTTTATTTCATTGTCTTCTGCCATCAGAATATGGCAGCCGGCATACGTAAATTCGGCATCAGGCTCCATTGTTTTCTCGTCGGAATCCAATGCTGCTTCTTCTTCCGAAGCAATCGGAAGTGTTAAATAAACGGTAAAATCAGAGCCTTTTCCAGGCATACTTTCCACTACAATTTCTCCGCCCATCAGACGAACCAGATTATCGGTGATTGCCATTCCAAGACCGGAACCACCATGCTGTTTGGCCGTGTCTGCACTTTCCTGTTCAAACGGAAGGAAGATGCGGTTTAGAAAATTCGGATCCATTCCGGCACCGGTATCGTGTACCCGGATCATGATGCTTACTTTGTCGGCTTCGCGCAAAAGCTGCCGGAAGATTACTTTAATCTCACCCTGACTGGTGAATTTCTGTGCATTGGATAAAAAGTTTACCAGCACCTGGGAAAGACGAAGCTCGTCTCCAATGACATAACGCACATCAAAATCCTGCATTTCAACAGAAAACGCAATGCCTTTCGCTTCCACATTTTTCTGGAACAGATCGCGCAGCTTTTCCGCCAGTGCTGTTAAATCTATCGGCTTCTGCGCCAACTCTACTTTTCCAGCCTCGATTCTGGACATGTCCAAGATGTCGTTTAATACAGACAGAAGGTAAGCAGACAGATTTTCTGCTTTACTGATATAACTTTCTGCCACATGACCATGAAGCTGTGCGTGTGCCAGAGTCAGCATACCAATAATACCGTTCATCGGAGTACGGATCTCATGGGACATCTTTGAGAGGAACGCCGTTTTGGAACGGCTTGACTCTGCCGCATCGTTTAAGCGTTCGGTCAGTTCTGCTTTCTCTTCCCGTTCTTTTGTGATATCCGTAAACTGAAACAGATCATACAAGCCGTCTTCACTCCGTTTCACGGAAAGCCGGTACCAGTTTGGGGTTTCAGAAAGGGCGAGTTCCTGTTCATAAACGCCGTTCCCATCCCATTGCTGATATTGTTTCCAGAATTTTCTCCCCTGTTCTTTTACCAGACGATTCGAAAAGGATAAAAGATCCGTCTGGAACTGCGTGGCTGATAATCCAAACAATTCAGAAAAAGCGTTCGTCTGATATACCGGATTCTGATCCTTTCTCCTAAACAAAAACTGCGGTGTCTGTAATTCCGTAAAATACATCTGGTAAAACAGATTCCTGTTTTTGCTTTTTTCTGCAAGATTTTGTTTTTTTCGTTTCAGACGAATCTGCCATAATAATAACTGAAACGCAAAAAAGAGCTCCAAAAGAAGGAGCACTGCCTGAATATGGTATGTTCCAGGCAATTGAAAAAACGATACCATCGCCGACATAGTTCTCCTTCCTCAAAGCTCAGACGTATACAGTCCATTCATTAATAATACTTCTATTTTATCATTCGTTGATATAAATAACAAGCGACTTATGTATACAAGCTCATATTTCTAACACAAAAAGCCCACCTGTGTGCCATAAAGAGATCTATGCACACTGGTGGGTCTGGAAAGTTATTTTTTCGTACGTTTCAATCTTATTGCAAAAAACTGCGTTTCACATGTGCCATAGGTTAGAACTGAATTACTTTCGGTTCATGCGTAAATGCAGAAATCGTTGCTGTTGCATTCTTAAAATAGAATACTTCCGTGTTTCCATCGTCCTCAGAATACATTTTCCGTAAGGATGGATATGCGTCCAGCATCGATGCTCTTGCCTCTCTGCGGTCATCTGCAACCAGTTCTCCGGCAACACGGATCCACTCGCCGTCTTTGAAAGCGCAGATTTCTGCTTTCGGGTTTGCGTGAAGCTGCTTGGAAACATCCTTCATTTTACCAGTCTGAATGTAAAGCTTTCCCTCGAAAATATGTGCCGTTCCAAACGGACGTACTCTCGGCTGATCACCTTCTGCGGTTGCCAGGTAATAAGTATCTGCGTCTTTTAAGAATTTCTCCACGCGCTCAATGGCGTTGTAGGTGACCGATTTTACCTGCGCGATATCAATCAGGGTCAGCTCTTTCGCGCGGTTCTCCAGACTGGTTGCCAGAGCACCTGCGGTATCTAAGCTGGTGAGTACATGCACGCCGGTCTCGATGGCGTTACGGCGGATGACAAAGCCGTCACGGCTTCTCTCTGCGCCCTGCTGCGGAATGTCGATGACCAGATCAATCTCATGCCCCAGGATCAGGTCCATGATGTTCGGGGATTCCTGCTCAAGCTTGCGCACGGTCAGGGCCTTCACGCCGTTCTCATTTAAGAACTTCGCGGTGCCGCGGGTGGCAAAGATCTTATAGCCGACGTTCTGGAAGCGTTTTGCGATCGGAACCACGTTTTCCTTCTCGGAATCGCGGACGGTGATGATCATGTTTTTGTGTTTCGGCAGCTTCAGTCCTGCGCCCTCAAAGGCCTTGTACAGTGCCTCGTTGAAGGTATTTGCGATACCCAGACACTCACCGGTGGACTTCATCTCCGGTCCAAGGCTGATATCTGCGCCGCGGATCTTCTCGAAGGAGAATACCGGCATCTTGATGGCGATGTAGTCTGCCTTCTTCTGCAGACCTGGCTCGTATCCAAGCTCCTTTAAGGTATGTCCGCAGATCACCTGCGTTGCCAGCGGTACGATCGGGATTCCGGTTACCTTGCTGATGTACGGCACGGTTCTGGAGGAACGCGGGTTTACCTCGATGATGTAGACCTCGCCGTCTGACACGATGAACTGGATGTTGATCATGCCCCTGACATGAAGGGCACGAGCCAGTTTCTCGGTGTAATCGACTAATTTTGCCTCGATTTCCGGGGTGATGCTCGGTGCCGGGTAAACAGAGATACTGTCGCCGGAGTGGACGCCGGTACGCTCGATGTGCTCCATGATACCCGGGATCAGGATGTCTTTGCCGTCGCATACAGCATCGACCTCGATCTCCTTGCCGACGATGTATTTATCTACCAGGATCGGGTGATCCTGTGCGATCTGGTTGATGATACCGATGAACTCGTCGATATCGTTGTCGTTGATGCAGATCTGCATACCCTGTCCGCCAAGTACGTAGGACGGTCTTACCAGAACCGGGTAGCCTAAATCGTTGGCTGCCTTCTTTGCTTCCTCTGCGGTAAATACGGTGTGTCCGGCCGGTCTCGGGATCTGGCACTGTTCCAGGATCTCATCGAACAGTTCACGGTCCTCGGCTGCATCGACATCTTCAGCTGCGGTTCCCAGGATCGGAACGCCCATCTTCATCAGGGACTCCGTCAGCTTGATCGCAGTCTGGCCACCGAACTGAACGACAGCTCCGTCCGGTTTCTCAATATCAACAATGCTCTCTACATCCTCCGGAGTCAGCGGCTCGAAATACAGCTTATCTGCGATATCGAAGTCGGTACTTACGGTCTCCGGGTTGTTATTTACGATAATGGTTTCGTATCCTTCTTTTTCAAACGCCCAGGTGCTGTGTACGGAACAGAAGTCGAACTCGATACCCTGGCCGATACGGATCGGACCGGAACCAAGAACCAGAACTTTTTTCTTCTTATGCTCCTCTTCCACCTCGCTGATGCCGTCAAAGCAGGAGTAGTAATACGGTGTCTCGGCCGCGAACTCTGCCGCACAGGTATCAACCATCTTGTAAGCGGCGCGGATGTTGTTTGCATGGCGCATTGCCTTGATCTCATCCTGGGAAACACCGGTCAGTCTGGAAATGACATTGTCCGGGAACTCGATGCGCTTTGCTTCTTTTAATAATTCCGGAGTCAGCGGTCCCTTCTTTAATTGATCTTCCATCTCAACCAGAATTGCCAGCTTGTCGATGAACCAGAGATCAATCTTGGTGATGGCATGGATTTCTTCATAAGAAATGCCGCGGCGCAGCGCTTCTGCGATCACCCAGATACGGCGGTCATCTACCACATGCAGCTGTTCCAGAAGTGCGTCATGATCCAGCTCGCTGAAATCATAGGAGAGCAGGCAGTCTACGTGCTGCTCCAGGGAGCGGATGGCTTTCATGAGTGCGCCCTCGAAGTTGGTGCAGATACTCATAACCTCGCCGGTTGCCTTCATCTGGGTTCCCAGGGTACGTTTTGCGCTGATGAATTTATCGAACGGAAGTCTCGGCATTTTTACGACACAGTAGTCTAACATCGGCTCGAAGCTTGCATAGGTCTTCCTGGTAACTGCATTCTTGATCTCGTCCAGGGTGTAACCAAGAGCGATCTTTGCTGCCACCTTTGCGATCGGGTAACCGGTTGCCTTGGAAGCCAGTGCAGAGGAACGGCTTACACGCGGGTTTACCTCGATGACACAGTACTCAAAGCTGGTCGGATGCAGGGCGTACTGAACGTTACATCCACCGGTGATGCCAAGCTCGCTGATGATATTCAATGCGGAAGTACGAAGCATCTGGTACTCTTTATCGCCAAGGGTCTGGGACGGAGCTACTACGATACTGTCTCCGGTATGAACGCCGACCGGGTCAAGGTTCTCCATGTTACATACGGTAATCACGTTGCCTGCGCTGTCGCGCATTACCTCGTACTCGATTTCTTTCCATCCGGCGATGCAGCGCTCTACCAGGACCTGTCCCACACGGGAAAGACGCAGGCCGTTTTCCAGGATCTCACGGCACTGTTCCGGGTTCTCGGCAATACCGCCGCCGCTTCCGCCCAGGGTGTATGCCGGACGAAGCACGATCGGGTAACCGATCTTGTCTGCGATGCGAAGGCCGTCCTCTACGTTCTCTACGATGTCAGACGGAGCCACCGGCTCGCCGATCTTCTCCATGGTCTCTTTGAACATCTCACGGTCTTCGGCCTTTTTGATGGTCAGGGCCGTGGTACCGATGAGGCGGACGTTGTTCTCTTTCAAGAAGCCTGCCTCTTCCAGCTCCATGGCAAGGTTTAAGCCTGCCTGGCCGCCCAGGGTCGGCAGCACGCTGTCTGGTTTTTCTTTCTTGATGAGCTGCTCAACGACTTCTACCGTCAGCGGCTCAATGTATACACGGTCTGCAATGTCCTTATCGGTCATAATGGTTGCCGGGTTGGAGTTTAACAGAACAACCTCGATGCCCTCTTCCTTTAAGGAACGGCAGGCCTGGGTTCCGGCATAGTCAAATTCAGCTGCCTGGCCGATGACGATCGGGCCAGATCCAAGTACAAGAACTTTCTTAATCTCAGGATTCTTCGGCATTAGTTATTTCCTCCCATCATGTTGATAAAACGATCGAACAGGTACGCGGAGTCCTGCGGTCCCGGACATGCTTCCGGATGATACTGTACAGTGAAAATATTTTTTCCTACATATTTTAAGCCTTCGTTGGTTCCGTCGTTGACATTGGTAAATGCCGGAACGGCTACATTCGGATCCAGGCTCTTTGGATCAACTGCATATCCATGGTTCTGGGATGAGATAATGGCACGGCCGGTTTCTGCATCTTTGACCGGATGGTTTCCGCCGCGGTGGCCGTATTTTAATTTGAAGGTATCTGCTCCGGTTGCCAGTGCCATAAGCTGGTGACCAAGACAGATTGCGAAGATCGGCACGTCGGACTCATAAAGCTTGCGGATTTCTTTGATGATCTCCACATTTTCTTTCGGGTCTCCAGGACCGTTGGAAAGCATGATGCCGTCCGGATTGGTTGCGAGGATTTCCTCTGCGGTGGTATCGCAGGGATAAACGGTAACTTCACAGCCACGCTTTGCAAGAGAGCGGGCAATGTTTCTTTTTGCTCCAAGATCCAGGAGCGCTACTTTTTTGATCGGCTTCTCAAATGCATCGGATGCCGGAAGGATGTACTTTTCTTTGCAGGAGGTCTTTTTTACGACTCCGGTTACGGTGTATGCGTGCATGCGTGCGATCGGATCGGTCAGATCGTCGTACTGCTTTGTAGTGATCATGCCGTTCATGGTACCCTTCTCTCGTAAGATCTTGGTGAGTGCACGGGTGTCTACGCCACTGATACCAGGGATGTCGTACTTTTCCAGGAAGTTCTGAATGGTATCCTCACTGCGGAAATTGCTCGGAATACGGGACAGCTCGCGGACAATGTAACCGTCCGGCCATGGTCTGTCAGACTCCATATCCTCATAACAAATACCATAGTTACCAATTAACGGGTAAGTCATAACAACCGCCTGTCCTGCATAAGACGGGTCGGTTAAAACTTCCAGATAACCGGTCATTGAGGTATTGAATACGATTTCGCTGATGACCTCGCGGGTGGAGCCAATGCTGGTTCCCTCGAACACGGTGCCATCTTCCAGAATAAGAAATGCTTTCATGTGGGAGTACCTATCCTTTCTTTCATCCGTATTATTGTATTGTGTGATGCGGTTTTGGGTCTTTGTATACACTTACATCAGCCCAAATTGATAGAATTATACATGATATACTATCGTTATGCAAGCTGATTTATTTTTATACATCATTACTTTTGATTAGACTCTATCATTTTCCCATACACCTCTTATAAATCATACGTTCTCTTCACTGTTTTGACAGGCACGCAAGCCGCCTCTCTCTCATATTCTGCTATGATGATCCATCCAAAGATCCGAGGAATCTTTTATGCCCAAAAACATCCATATCGCTTCCACCGAGCTGACCTCCAGCGGTCTCTTACAGGTCAACGTGGTCAATGTCCAGAATAACTTTCCCATCCGCAATGCCAGAATCCGCATTGCCTATTCCGGCGAACCCGCCGCCCCATTGGAAGAATTAACCACCGATGCATCTGGCCAGACAGAAGAAGTCTCGCTCGCAGCGCCGCCGCTAGAATTCAGTCTCCGTCCTGGCGAAGGCCAGCCCTACGCAGACTACAACATCACCGTAGAAGCGCCTGGTTTTAAACCGGTAACCGTGGAAGGCACCGAAGTTTTGCCCGACACAACGGCCATTCAGCCGATCCGTATGGAACCGGAATCGGACCCGGAGCCGGAAGAAAATCCCATTCTCATTCCAGAACATACCCTCTACGGGAACTATCCGCCCAAGATTGCAGAAACAGAGATCCAGCCGGTGGGGGAAAGCGGCGAAATCGTGTTAAGCCGGGTAGTCGTGCCGCAGACGATCGTCGTTCACGACGGACCACCAACCAGCAGCGCACAGGACTATTACGTTCCATACCGGGACTACATCAAAAACGTTGCCTCCAGCGAAATCTACGCTACCTGGCCGCAGTCCTCCATCACCGCGAATGTTCTTGCCATTATGAGTTTCACTTTAAACAGGGTCTACACGGAACACTACCGCAACCGCGGGTATGACTTTACGATTACCTCATCCACCGCCTTTGACCACAAATGGATCCCGGGAAGAAATATCTTTGAAAGTATCTCCGTCATCGTAGATGAAATCTTTGACAATTACCTCTCCCGTCCCGGCGTGCGCCAGCCAATCCTGACGCAGTACTGCGATGGAAGACAGGTGCAGTGCTTAAACCGCGGATGGATGACGCAGTGGGGTTCCTGCTCCCTTGGGGAACGCGGGTACAGTCCGATTGAGATCCTGCGGCATTACTACGGTGACAGTATCTACATCAATACCGCAGAAGAAATATCCGGTATTCCAGCCTCCTGGCCCGGGTATGATCTGGGTATTGGTTCCTCTGGTCAGAAAGTGATGCAGCTGCAGGAGCAGTTAGATGCCATTGCCACTGTCTATACTGCCATCCCACGTGTAGCTGCAGACGGCATCTACGGACCTTCCACCGCTGCTTCCGTGCGGGAGTTCCAGTCCATCTTCGGGCTTGATGAAACCGGCGTTACCGACTTTGCTACCTGGTACAAAATTTCACATATTTATGTGGGAGTTTCCGGGATTGGGGAGTTGTATGGGGCATAAAGCGTGGCGTCCGAATTTTCCGGACCCATAATGCAAAACAGCGAAAGCCAGGGATGCCTGATGGTCCCCTGACTTTCGCTGTTGTTTTTTCACTTTCGCCCAGACAATAAAACATCGTCGTTTCGAAAAACATCTATCCTGTGATCAGACTTCCAAACAGCTCTGCCGGCACATATGCCTTCACTGCAATGCCATCTGCCTGGTACTCTTCACTCAGCAGTTCCCCGTACTTGCGGATGGTCTGGATCTTTCCGGCTTCCTGGTAGGAAAATACACGTTCCAGATATACCTTCTGGCTGCGCAGGATCTGTTCTAAGGTACTTAACAGTTCGTCCAAACCAGCTCCGGTCTTTGCAGAGATCTGTACCTGATAGTCCGACTGCAGATCCCGCGGAAACTCCCCGTCTTCCTTCTGGTCGATCTTGTTAAATACGGTAACGATGATCTTATCCTCGACCTTCAGTTCCCGCAAAGTCTCGTAAACCACATGCATCTGCATATCCATGTTTGGATTAGAGCAGTCTACCACATGCAGGATGATGTCGCTGTATTTTGCTTCCTCCAGCGTACTTTTAAACGCCTCGATCAGATGATGCGGCAGCTTGCGGATAAAACCGACCGTATCGGTCAGCATGATCTGCTGCCCGCTTTCCAGCTCCAGATTGCGGGTGGTTGGATCCAGCGTTGCAAACAGCTTATCCTCTGCCAGAATGCCTGCATCCGTCAGCCGGTTCAAAAGCGTGGATTTTCCGGCATTGGTATATCCGACGATCGCTGCTACCGGTGTGTGAGCCTTTTCACGCTGCTTGCGGATAACGTCGCGGTGGCGTTTTACTTCTTCTAATTCTGATTTTAACTGGCCGATGCGCTCATGAATGAGACGGCGGTCCATCTCCAGCTTTTTCTCACCAGGTCCTCTGGTTCCGATGCCACCGCCAAGACGGGACAAAGAACTTCGCAAGCCGACCAGACGTGCTGCACGGTATTTTAACTGGGCCAGCTCTACCTGGATCTTTCCCTCACTGGTCGTCGCACGGGATGCGAAAATATCCAGAATGACCATAGTACGGTCCATAACCTTGGTGTCCAGTGCATCCTCTAAGTTCCGAAGCTGCGCCGGGGAAAGTTCATCGTCGCAGACTACACCGGTAGCCTTAAGTTCCCAGATCCGCTCCCGCACTTCGTCAATTTTTCCTTTTCCAAGGTAGGTGCCCGGATGGATGCGCTCACGGTTCTGGATCATCTTATCCACGGTGACACCTCTCGCGGTCTTCACAAGCTCCTCCAGCTCGTCCAGGGAAGCGCGGGTATCGTCCTCATCGTCGGTGCTGACTGCAATAAGAATGACGCGCTCCTCGATTTCTTTCATATCAAATAATTCTGCCATAAATGTTATTACTCCTAATTGTTGCCATATCGGATTTTCCCAAAATTCTCATGATTGTCCTGGCGGGCTTCTGGAATTTTAGTTGTTGCCCTGGCGGGTTCTCAGAAATGCCAGTTCCCTTGCTGCATTTCCTTCTGCTGTATATTTCTGGTCGTAATCCTCCAGAATTTCCAGCGCCTTTTTGTAATCGCCCTTATACTCCCAGGCTACAGCCTGGTTGAAGGTAAGTTCTTTTCTGCCCTCATCATCGGCCCCGGCTTCCGAAAGACCGGTTTCAATCGTGGCAAGTGCCTCATCATAATTTCCGGCATTGATCTGGTCCTTTGCCATGCGGTTATAGATCTGACCAGGAATGACGCCCAGCGTCAGTGCCCGGTCATAATCGCCGGTTTCCAGCAGACAGAGAGCAAGTCCCGTCCGGTACGTCTCATTCTGCTCGTCTTTCCCGTACAACGTCTCGTAGGTGGCAAGCGCTGCCTGGTAATCCTCACTCCGGTACTCGGTCTCAGCCCGGTAAAGAAGCATCTGGCTCTCAAAGCTGCCAATCTTTCCGTGATTCAGGTCGATGGCTGCATTAAAGTCTGTGACCGCCTGCTCGTAATTCTGGCTGTCTAATGCAGCAATGCCCTGCTCCGCATATTCCTGACGGTGCTTCTGGAGCGATGCCTGCCGAAAGCCAAATGCTCCTCCTCCGGCAAGCAGGACCACTACAGCCAAAGCTGCCATCATCTGGCGGCGCCGTTTTCTCTGCTGCCTGCGGCGGCGGGCAATCTGACGGGCCCGGACCGGGGAATATGCTGACTGGTTTGTTGTCCGGCCCGCTGTCTGGTTTGCTGCCCGACCCCCGGCTTGACGCCCCGTTCGTCTATGCATGTTGTTTCCTGTATACTCTTCCCTGCCCATATGCACATTACCTTCTTCCGGTGCTTCCGATCCCGCCGCGGTCTTCGTGATCCAGAGAATCGGTTTCCTCAAATTCGATCGCCGGCTGATGCTCCATGATACGGAACTGACAGATACGGTCGCCCTTGCTGATTTTTGTATCACGCAGTGCGTAAGCCGGGAAAAACCACTGGTCGTTGTCACCACAATAGCTTTCGTCGATCACACCCATATGGTTGGCCTGGATGATTCCAAAGTTTTTATAGGTGCTGCTTCTCGGAACCACGTGGGCCTCATACCCTTTCGGCAGTTCCATAGCAATGCCGAGCGGAATTAGTTTAAATTCGCCCGCTTTCATCTCTATATCTTCTGCGGCCCGAAGGTCGATCCAGTCAGACTTGCCGTCAATATAGGTTAATTTTTCCATATCTTCCTGAAAATATTTAATTCTGATTTTCTGCATCTTCTGATTCCTCTTTCTGCTGTTCTTCTAAATCTTCCCACTCTTGCTGATCTTCCAAATCCTGATTGTCAGAATCCTGCCTGTCGGAGTTCTGACATTGCTCCAAATCTTCTGTTTGCAAGTCGTCGCGCTCTTCCATGAGTTCCGTCAGCACCGCTTCCACTTCCTGTGCCGGTGTTTGTGCTGCTTCTTCGCCCTGCTCTCCAAGCTTCATCTGCAGTTCCTCTTCGACCTCCTGGATGATTTCTTCTTCCTGCTCCGGATTCATGGTAGGAAGGTCTATCATGGAACTGACGCCAAAGCGCCGCAAAAATTCCTCCGTGGTGGCAAACAATGCCGGACGGCCTGGTGCATCCAGACGGCCAGCTTCATATACAAGGCCATATTCCACCAGACGGTTTACCGCATGATCGGAGTTTACACCGCGGATCTTGCCAATTTCCATTTTCGTCACCGGCTGACGGTATGCAATGATAGAAAGCGTCTCTAAAATGACGTCCGTCAGCACATGTTTCTTCGGTGCCACGGCAACCCGGATCAGGTTTTCATAATAGTCCTGGCAGGTGCACATCTGGTATGCGTTTTCCAGCTCCAGAATGCGCATGCCACGTTTTTCTTCTTCGTAACGCTTCTGCAGATGCAGCACAACACGCTTTGCAATGTCCTCGCTCTGATCGATTGCGATCGCCAGCTGGCGCAGCTCCACGGAATTGCCCATCGTGAATAAAACTGCCTCGATGATTGCCTCCCAGTCCTCGGCATGATACTGTGCATTTTCTCCTGGCATCTGCTTGTCCGAACCAGCTTTCCTGGTGGCTGCAGAATGTCCGGTTGCAGCCATATTTCCTCCTGTGGACTTTCCGGCAGTTCCGTTCCCAAGCACCTTTCCACCTGCTGTTTCAATCTGTCCAGACTGTTCAGACTGTTTTAACTGCTCAGGCTGCCTTTCCTGCTTTTCCAACCGTTCCAGTTCTTCTTCTGCTTCCATTTGTGCGTGCCTGGCTTCTATCGCAGCCAGATCTACTTTCTCATCTTCTTCATCAAAAAAACTACCCATATGTTATCTATCCTTCCAGGCCGCTCAAATCTTCTAACTCCAGCTCGCCCTCTTCCCCTTCTTCTTCCAGCGTTTCGATCCACATGTCGTCAAACGTATGCTCCTGTGTCAGATGAATCTTGCCGATTTTCATCAGTTCCAGAATTGCCAGGAAAGAGACCACGACCTCCAGTTTGTCTCTCTGACGCTCCAGCATCTGACGAAAACTAAATTTCCGGTGTTGTCTTGCATAATGCATGACATCCATGATCTTGGTTTCCAGACTGATCGGCTCCCGTTTGATCGTGCCGAATTTGCTTCGGATCGGATCCAGTTTTTCTTTCTGTCGGCGCATAACGGAATCGAAAATCCGCTGCAGCTTTGCCAGCGTCAGACCATCTAACATCTGGTCAAGATCAACCGGCGGTTCATACTTTGCCACTTCCCTTGGCACAGTCGGTTTCTTAAAAAGAATATCGCCGGCCTGGTCTTCCATGTCAGCCAGTTCCTGCGCCAGAAGCTTATATTTTTTATATTCCAAAAGTCTGGCAACCAGTTCCGCTCTCGGGTCCGTTTCCTCTCCGTCCTCATCCACCTCCGGAGCAGGAAGCAGCATACGGGACTTGATATCCAGCAGGGTAGCCGCCATTACCAAAAAATCGCTGACAATGTTTAAATCTTCTTTTTCCATCTGGTTTACATAGTCCAGATACTGTTTGGTAATCTCCACAATGGGAATATCGTAAATATCGATTTTATTTTTTTCGATCAGATGTAAAAGAAGGTCCAGCGGGCCTTCAAATTTCTCCAGTTTATAAGAAATGGTCATAGTTTCTTTTTCCTTCTGGTCTGCCGCCAGGGCAGACGAACACGTATGTTACAGTATAACAAAAAACCTCTGTTCTGTAAATATGTTACTGTTTACGCAAGCGTGTCCAGCAACATAACTATACAAAAACAGAGGTAAAAAAAACTATTCTTCCGTTTTCTTCGGCTGCAGGCGAATGACAAGAAGCTGCGGCCGGTTACAGAACCGGATATTGATGGAATGCGTGCCAAGTCCCCTTCCGACAATCATGTATTTACCATCTTTTTCAAATGTTCCAGCGCAATACGGATGGAAGAACTGATACTGCGGAGTCATAACACCGCCCACAAACGGCAGACGGATGGTTCCGCCGTGGAAATGCCCGGATAAGGTTAAGTCTGCTCCCCAGTTCGCATACTGTTCAAAATATAAGGGTGAATGCGCCAGTAAAATCTGGAAACAGGTCGGATCTGCCGGTCCCAGGTGTCGGGACAGGTAATCTTCCCTCATACGGGCCGGAACAAAGTCCCGGTAGCAGGCCTGATCCAGATTCAGACCGCTGATCCGGATCTCCTCATTTAAATTTACAGACCGGTCTGATAAATATGCAATATTACGTTCTTTTAAGAGAACCCGCAGCTGACGGTAAAGGTTCCCGTACGTATCTGTCTCCCGCCCAAGACGCTGCTCATGGTTTCCGTTCCCATAGTAAATACGGAACGGTTTGTCGGAATTTTCCCCGGTCGTGAGGGTCTGCACCTCACACAGACCGTCTAAGAAGCGCCTGGTCACTTCCAGATTTGCCTTTCCAGGCTTTGCGACCATGACATCACCACCGATCAGGACCACATCCGGCCGAATGCTCTGAATCGACGTGAGCAGCTGTTCATTTCCATCTCCAAATTCTTTATCGTGTAAGTCCGTTAAGAACACCAGGGTTCTCGGGTTGCGGATCTTTTCTGAGCCGATCGTGATTTCTTCTGTCACAAAATGCCTGCGCTCATAGCCAGAGCGAATCAGACCAGCCGCTGCCACAGCAGCACCTCCCGCCATGACAGCGGAAAGGATTTTCATTTCGGTATTCAATTTCTATCCTACCCTTTCTAATCATTATTTATTACTGACACTGCCCTGGGCAGTATCGTTTATTTTTCTGACCACCCAAGCATGCTGCACAGTTTGCATAGTATATCGGGCGGCTTAGATTTTCCCGGCTGCATGCAGTTGGAATCCATAGTCCAGCATAGCCTTCGTATCAGTATAATGCGTCCCCTTGGCTTTCATGACAACTGCGATCAGGCGTACTCCGTCGCGTTCCACCGCTGTCACAAGCGTATTTCCTGCTTTTGAAGTATATCCGGTCTTGCCGCCAATGATGCCTTCATAATAGCGGGAATCGGTCTTATACATCATTTTGTGACCCATGGTAATGGTGTGGGCTGCTGCATTTTTAATTGCCGGGAATTCATAAGAAGTTGTGGTATCGATCTTGCGGAACGTGTCATTTGCAACAGCTGCCCTCAGGATCAAAGCCATATCGTATGGTGTTGTCTTGTGGTTTTCGTTATTTAATCCGTGTGGATTTGCAAAATGAGTATTCTTGCATCCAAGTTCCTTTGCCTTCGCGTTCATAAGGTCTGCAAAAGCGCTGACGCTTCCGGATACATGTTCTGCCAGTCCATTGCCGATCTCATTTGCAGATTTTAATAAAAGTCCATACAAAGACTGTTCCACCGTCAGCTGATCGCCTGCAGAAACGCCAAGCGCTACTGCCCCGGATTCCAGATTTGTGGTTGCTGTCTCAGAAAATGTCACCGTATCATTCAGATTGCAATGTTCCAGCACCACAAGCGCCGTCATGACCTTGGTAATGCTTGCCGGATAAAACTGCTGATCCTGATTTTTTCCGTAGAGAACTTCTCCCGTTGCTGCATTTAAGAGAACCGCGCCCTCAGCTGCCACCTCCGGCTGCTTGATGTCGGCTGCGGATGCAGTTGATTGTGTTGCCGAAGCCTGATTATTCGTTGCTGTGCCGGGATTTTCATTTCCTGCACTCACTGTTTTGGAAGAAGTATTCCCGGATACCGCTGTCCCAGAATTGGAAGCTGCCGTTCCAGGTCCAAGATTTAAGATAGCGTCAAGCACAGCGACCGGTGTCTGCCCTGCAGCCGGAAGCACCGCCGGGCGGTCTGAGGTCACGCCGTTTCCCGCTGTTACCGTATGACTTGTACCTGGTGTCTGGGAAACCGCCTGTGAGGTTCCATTCTGTGATGCTGCAGTTTCTGATGCGCTTTGCGCCGCACTGCTTTCTGAGGTTTTCTGCGCTGCACTGGTTTCTGTCGCACTGCTCTGTGCCGCATTTGTTTCTGCCACACTTGTCTGTGCGGTTTCTCCCGGTGCCAGACCTACGGTAACGGTTCCTGCCGCAAATGCATTCGCCGCCTGGGAAAGAGCCAGCGCAAGACCAAGGCTGAGTATCTGTACTTTATGTTTATGCTTCATCGAAAGTCTCCTTATTCATCACAATAGTCTGTATACACAATACCAATAGTATAGCATAGAACCTTTCCCGCAAACATAACAACTTTCTTAATCTTCCCGTTCTATTTTTTAAACAGCACCGTAAATATAGAAGTAACAGGTTCCGCTCTGGAGAACTTTTATGCAGTTTTTCCCTCATCCCAAACGCAGCATATGTAAAAGGCTGGCCGCTGCAACCGCTCTGTTTTTGTGTGCTTTTTTTGCTGGAGGTGTTGTGGCACATGCTATTTCGAACCTAAAAATAACATCCAAAACCGACAGGCAGGTTCTTGACTCTCCAACAGACAACACCGGAAGCAGACTTACCGCTTCCTCATCTTCCCACCTTTCCCCCGCTTACGAAAACTGGGGTCTCAGCTTCCAGCAGGAAGGAAAGCCCCCGGTTGCCAACGCTACTTCCGACTACCTGAAACAGTTTCAGGCACATTATATTGCAGATACAAACGATTCTGTCATCTACCTTACTTTTGATGCCGGATATGAAAACGGAAACACCGCAGTTATTCTGGATGCCTTAAAAAAGCATAACGCTCCTGCTGCCTTTTTTCTGGTCGGAAATTACCTCGAAACCAGTCCGGAATTAGTCAAACGCATGGTTGCAGAAGGACATACCGTCGGCAACCATACCTGGCATCACCCGGATATGTCAAAGATTGCCGACCAGGCATCTTTTTCCGAAGAATTATCAAAACTGGAAGTGAAATACCAGGAGGTCACCGGGCAGACCATGAAAAAATACTACCGTCCGCCCCAGGGAAAATACAGCGAATCGAATCTGAAAATGGCGAAGGAAATGGGCTATCACACCTTTTTCTGGAGTCTCGCTTATGTAGACTGGTATGAGAACAAACAGCCCTCACATGAAGAAGCGTTTCAAAAGCTGCTTGGACGCATCCATCCGGGTGCCATTGTCCTGCTGCACAGCACTTCAAAAACCAATGGGGAAATTCTCGATGAATTACTGACAAAATGGGAAGAAATGGGTTACCGTTTTGGAAGCCTGGATGAAGTTGTTAATACGGATCAAAAATAGGAAAGCAACTGGAATTATCTGACATTTCATGCTATGATTACTATCAGTAGAAAAAGGAGGGATATACTTATCATGCATGCATTTACCTATCATTGCCCTACCGAAATCGTATTCGGAAAAGATGCCCAGTTAAAGACTGCCGATTACATCCGCAAATACGGTGGAAACCGTGTTCTCCTTGTATATGGAAGCGGCAGCATCGAACGCAGCGGCTTATTGCAGCAGCTTTGCCAGATTTTGACAGAAAGTCAGATTCCTTATGAACTCTTTGGCGGCGCAAAGGCAAATCCAACCCTGGAACATGCCAGAGAAGGCGTAACGCTTGCCCGCAAATTTGGTGCTGACTTTATCCTGGGAGCCGGCGGTGGTTCTGTCATCGATACAGCCAAAGCGATTGCAATTGGTGCCGCAAATGCTCCTACTGACATCTGGCAGTTCTGGACCAGAGAAAAAACTCCGCATACCGCACTGCCTGTCGGTGCAATCTTAACGATTTCCGCTGCCGGAAGCGAATCCAGCGATTCTGCAGTTTTAACCAATCTTGCAGATGGCGTAAAACGCGGTCTTGGCTCAGAATTAAACCGTCCCCGTTTTGCCATCATGAATCCGGAGCTCACGCTGACACTTCCGCCATACCAGGTTGCCTGCGGCGTCACGGATATTATGATGCATACCATGGACCGCTATTTTAATCCTCTGGAAAATGAACTGACTGATGCAATTGCAGAAGCGCTTCTTCGCACGGTCATTGCAAACGGTCGGATTGCTGTCCAGGATCCGCACGATTATGATTCTATGAGTGAACTGATGTGGGCTGGTTCTCTTTCCCACAATGGGCTGACCGGGCTTGGAGGCAGCAAAGACTTTGCGGTCCACCAGCTTGGTCATGAGCTCTCTGCCATGTTTGATACAGCACATGGCGCTTCCCTCGCGACGGTATGGGGCTCCTGGGCCAAATTCGTCTGCAACACAAAAATTTCCCGCTTTGCACGTTTCGCAAAAAATGTCTGGGGTGTAACCACCTCCGATGAAACCCAGGCCGCTATGGAAGGAATCGAGAAAACGGTTGCCTTTTTCCGCTCCATTGGCATGCCGGCTTCTTTCGAAGAGAACAAAGATATCGGACTCCAGGATGATACAACCCTGCACGATCTGGCCTACCGCTGCACTTATCACCGGACACGAACGATTGGAACATTCCGGACTCTTCAGGAAGAAGACATTTACCAAATCTATAAAAATGCAAATCATACTGCGAAATTCTAAATAACAATATAAGTATATGACAAGGACCGTGTGAGTTGCCGAAAGGCAACTCACACGGCCCTATTAAAGTGAATCAAATGGTTATTTTCAAATCATCCCATCACGAATGATATCATGATCACGCAGAACTTTTTCAATTACAGTTCCCTTGATTTTCTTTAATAATGGTTTCTTCAACATATTAAGCGGTCCCGGAAGTTCCATCTCAAGCGGGGATTTTCCGTCCATCAGTTTGACCGTGCTGTCTAAGAGATTACGGATATCGTAGACACTGCCCCACACCTCCGGTACACCGCGGTCTACACCAAGCAGACCATATACAGACTCCATAGCCGTACGCACAGAATACTCGGTTGTGAAGATGGTGTCGCGTGGAGTCTCGGCAAACTGTCCCAGAAATGCGAAATTTACGCAGCCATTCGGAATGACATCCGGGCGGTCGCCTTTTCTTCTCGGCATGAAAAAGGCAGTAATATACGGCATCATGGTCGGTACACAGACAGCGTGGTTTTCGGCCAGGTCGTCGATCTGGTCTGCCGGCACTCCCATATGGTACAGCCACTCGGCCGTAATTTCCTTACCGGTACACTCTTTCATTGGCTTTTTGATATAGTCGCCCGGCACGTCAGTAAAGAGGCTGTAGATCCAGACGCAGATTTCTTCCTTCTTCTGGTTTTTGAACTGTCCCTGACGGTTGATAGTCCAGCTTAAGAGCCACTTGGAATCCTGGCAGCTTACAATGCCGCCGGTTACCACGCGTCCGCTTCGCGGATCGCGTTTACAGATCTTCTGGATATAGGAAATGATCGTATCGTCGGACGTGGTGACCGTCGCAGATTCCCAGTTGGTTTTTTCGATATCGGAACAGAACTTTTCCGGATGTCCAAATGCGTCATGCTGTTTTGCGATATTTTTCCACAGCTCCCAACATCCGCTGACACGACGCTCGGCATCTCCCACCGGTGCGTGGTTCTGGTCTCCATAAATGGTTCCTTCCGTGCAGCTTCCGTTTGTGACAAAGACAAGGTCTTTTTCGGTCAGCGGGATCTCGGTCTCCATTCCGTTTACGCTGCAGAGAATCTTCTTCGCTGTCTTTTTCGTACCTTCGATATCGAAAATCACATTGGTCACACGGGTGTTAAACTGGAACTGCACCCCTGCGTCCTCAAGATATTTCTGCATCGGCAGGATCAGGGAATCGTACTGGTTGTATTTTGTGAACTTCAATGCAGAGAAATCCGGGAGTCCGCCGATATGGTGGATAAAGCGCTGGAAATACAGCTTCATCTCCAGGGCACTGTGCCACGTTTCAAAAGCAAACATGGTGCGCCAGTACAGCCAGAACGTCGAGCCAAATACCTCATCATCGAAAACATCTTCTATTTTTTTGTCATAAAGGTCTTCATCGCGGGTAAAGAACAGCTTCATGATCTCCATGCAGCCTTTCTGGCTTAAGTTGAACTTTCCATCGGTATGGGCATCTTCCCCACGGTTTTTGGTTGCACGGCAGAGGGAGTAGTTCGGGTCATGCTTATTCAGCCAGTAATACTCGTCCAGCACGGATGCTCCCGGTGTCTCCAGGGAAGGGATACTATGGAACAGATCCCACAGACACTCAAAATGGTCTTCCATCTCCCGACCGCCTCGCATCACATAACCGCGGAGCGGATCCTCGATGCCATCGCAGGCACCACCGGCAATGTCCATAGCCTCCAATATGTGGATATGTTCTCCCTTCATCTGTCCGTCACGAACCAGGAAGCAGGCTGCTGCCAGAGCTGCCAAACCGCTTCCTACAATGTAAGCCGATTTTTCATCCACACCCTCCGGTTTTTCCGGACGTGCAAAGGCCTCATAATTACCGTTTGAATAATAGATTCCCTTGCTGTTCTTTGTCTGTTTCCCGCGCTCGGTATTGCGATATTCCTCCAGTTCTTTCTGGCGCTGTGCTTTGGATTGTGAATTTTTTGTTCCCATACCATTCTTCTTCATGAGCATGGTCCCGGCTCCTACAGCCAGAAGCGATGCTGCTCCAAACTTGGCAAGTTTCTTGTTCATCGTATTCTTCTCCTTCTTTTCTGCAAACATATAACCCTTGATACTCATAGAAACAATGGAGCGCCCAAATTATGGCGATCCATCATTTTTTAATTTATGATCCCCAGACATACAATTATTATCCGTAAGTCGAATTTCCATGTAAAAACAGGTAACCTTTCGGAAATCCCGTTTACTTCAGGGAAACCTGTACCGCCGGACGCAGCCGTCCTGCGATCATAACCGCGAGTGCACAAAGCATCAGATCCGGAAGCATGGTTGGCAGACAATATACGCCGAAGATCACACGAAGTGCTGTCGGTGTCTGGGAGGACAACAGGTGTGTGATCATATAAAAATAAAGGATTCCCATTCCGTAATATGCGGTATAGCCTGCCAGGGTAACCCAAAACCAGGAAATAGCTTTGGTTGGACGAAGCTTTTCGCTAAGGAAGCCCATCATCCATGCGGCAATAGCAAAGCCAAGCAGAAAACCAAAGGTTGGTCTTAAAAGATAAGCCGGTCCGCCGCCACGGGCAAAAATCGGGAAACCAATTAATCCGGTTACCAGATACGTGGCAACGCTTCGAAACGCCCGTTTCGACCCAAGCAGCAATCCAGCCAACAGCACAAACAGCCACTGCAGGGTGAAATTCATGGTATCTACACCAACCGGGATCACAATTTTCATAAATGCCCCAATTGCGATCAGTGCTGCGAACAGGCCACTGACTGCTACATCCATCGTCAGACTGCGGGATGCACTTCGGGATGTTATTATTTTTTCTTTCATAATGTATTTTGTCCCTTCTGTAAATATCCACGAACCATTATACCCATTTTTCTTTCATTAGACAAGAAAAAGCCGGAGCGTTCATTTATTTGAACGTTCCAGCCTTTTTCCTTGAAATCTTTCTGAAATTATAGCTCAGTTACAAACAAGAATCAAGAATGAACGGTTTTTTCCTCTTTCTTACTTTCATAGCAAAACGTCCGGATTTCTGTTTTCCGGTTCACGATCCCCGGCATCCAGATCATCAGATGTGCCTTGAAATCCAGGGTATCTGCCGCTTCCACGAAAGGTTCTTCCCGAAGAACCACAGACTGGATTCCTTTTTCTGCCAGAACCTTCTGTCCTTCCCGCGCCGCTTTCATGACAACCTCATACTGGTCATCCCGCTCTGGTCCAAAGCTCCGGTCTGGGTAAGCGGATGCTGCCGTCTTTAGCTTTTCTGCCAAAAGGTCTATTGTCTTTGCGTGGGATTTCCGGTGCAGAAGCTTTGCCACATACTTTGTCATCCATTTGCCCGGGTGTTTGCAGTATCTCACAAGTACCCGCTGTAAAGAGCGATCATCGCTTTCCTTTGCAAGCTCCAGCATGACCTCCCATGCTTCTTCTGCCAGCACCCAGCCATCCTCCCGGTCCGGGAGATACTGTGGCGGCACAGACGGGTAACAGGTAAAATTCAAAGGCGGGAACTTTGCAAGCCAGGCCAGCTTCTGTTCCTCCTCATTGCAGCAGTCTTCTCCCATATATTCGTATTTGTCCCACAAAATGGCAATGCGGTACTCTAACTGCCGCAGATATTCATAGCCTTTCACCCAGAAATGGCCGATCTGCCCGTAATCGTATAGATGATATTCCGGCTCCAGCTTTTCAAAAAACACTGTAAAAACATTGTGCCCCTGATGAACCACCAGCGCGGAACGTTCTTCCTTCCGGTCCAGATGCGTTTCCAGTTCTCCGTCATACTCTGCAAGGTAGTCTCCGGTGATGCGCGCATTCCGAAACGTCAGAAAACATTCCACTGCATCGTTCATCAGGTAAACCAGGCGAATATCCTGCGGTGTGTGAAACTCATCTTTCCCCTTCAGGAGTTCAAACTGATTCTGCTGGATCAAAATTTCCAGCATCCGATATGCGTTCATAGCGTTATTCCTGCTCTCCTTCGTTTGCTTCTTCCATATTGATATCCGGTTCTGCTGGCGTTATGTCTGCGTCATCCGTATAGCGGATGCGCAAAACTGCCTGAGACCAGTTCAGACTGACATGCGGCGTTTTTGTGCGCTCCTTGCCAGCCTCCTGGATCTGTTCCAGCAAATCCTCCAAAACCTGCTTTGTCAGATAACCGCCCCGCCAGTGAAACGTCAGGAGTTTTCCCTTCTTTGCTGCCTGCAGTGCCCGTTTTTTTACATCCTCCAGTTTGGTAAACGACAATTTCTTTTCTTTATAATAGAAATGATCACTATTGCTGCAGGCTGGTGCCGGTGCGATCAGCGGTTCGTGATCCCGGAAGATGGCTTTATCGTCCAGATTGAAATAATCGTAACGGATTTCCTCCCCGGTCACGCTGCATTTTCCAAGGCTGTTATCGAACGTGGCATCCAGATGATAATAGGTGCCATCAATCCGGACAATGTTCCAGGTATGGCGGTATTTGATGCCTTTTTCCGGATTATTGCCGCAAATCGCGATCATGCACCAGATTCCAAGCGCATCGCAAAGAATCTTTACTGCTTTGGCAATCCCTTCACAAACACCCACGCCTTGCCCCAGCGGACCAATGATCTCGTGGGAATAGGCCTTCTTTAACTTGTCATAGCGGATATTCTCACAGATAAAATCGTGAATATATTTTTCCTTTTCCCATTCGGAAAATGTCTTTGCCGGGCGGACCAGCTTTTCCACCCGTGCCGTCATCGCTTTCTGATGTTCCCGGATCTTGCCCTTGTCAAACAGATACTCTGGTTTCATGATAAGGTTTGGGGAATCCTGGTAATGCAGGAACCGGAATCCGGATGCCCAGAAAAGTTCCGGATGATCCAGCCGGAGCAGCAAAAATACCTCCGAAAGCTCCTTCGCCTCCAAAAGGGGCAGCTGGAAGCTGTCCGAGAGTTCTGTAAGACCCGCAAGCATGCTACGGTAAGCCGCCTGACGGGGTTTTGTCATATGATCATAATAATAGGTTCCAGCCATCTTGTTTCTACTTCTTTCTGCAAATTACAAAACATCAGTTCCACACTGCAATTACTTTCTGTCGATTATAACATTCTTTCCTGATTTTTGCATCGAATTTCTTTTTATTGCAGACAAATATTGATTTTAGCGCTATAATCTCATTAAACAGATACCAGTTTTCATTATGTCGAGGATACCAGATTATGCTAATATACGATTTTTCCAAACGGGGGACTCGCCCCCTCTACGAATTTCTCTACCATTGTTTAAAAGAAGATATCCTGACCGGCCGCATCCCGTCAGGCACAAAGCTTCCTTCCAAGCGGGAACTCGCCTCGGATAACCAGATCAGTGTACGCACAGTCATGAATGCCTATGATCAGCTGCTGACGGAAGGCTACATCACCTCCGAGGAAAAACGCGGATATTTTGCCGCAAAGCTGACGGCTGAGCCGGACCGTGCCGCGTTTTCGCCCTATTCTTCTCCTGCACAGGCTAAAAATGCAGAAGAAATGGAACCACTTTACAAAGAAGACAGCTGGTATGCGGACTTCACCTCTAACAACACCATTTACGAAAAATTTCCCTTTTCCTTATGGAGAAAAACCATACGGGAGGTTTTAAGTGAATACGAGCTGGAGCTGGTTGAAAGGGCACACTTCCTTGGAGTCCCGGCGCTGCGCGCTGCAATCGCAGACTATCTGTACCGTTCCCGCGGTATGCGGATTTCTCCGGAAAGCATTGTCATTGGTGCCAGCATTGAATACCTTTACGAGAAACTCATCAAACTTCTGCCGGAGCACTCTGTTTATAGTGCGGAAAATCCAGGATACCGCAAGATTCCTCGTATTTACGAGGAGTTTGGACTCTCCTGGAAAAGTCTTGAAATGGATGACTCCGGTGTCAGTATGGAAAGTCTTCGGGCGAGCGGCGCCAACGTTCTCCACGTTTCTCCGGAGCACCACTACCCCCTCGGCACAGTTACGACTGCCGGGCGTCGCCAGGAACTGCTTTCCTGGGTTTCGGAAACTTCAGACCGCTATATCATCGAAGACGACTATGACTGCGAATTCCGTTACTCAACCAAGAGCATTCCTGCCTTACAGAGTATGGACACCAGTCATAGGGTGATCTACATGAATACATTCAGCAAAAGTCTTGCACCGGCCATCCGCATCAGCTATATGGTTCTGCCAAAGAAGCTGATGAGCCGTTACATTTCCGGAGCCAACTTCTACTCCAACTCTGCGTCCAGCTGTGAGCAGTATGCTCTGGCCCGCTTTATCGAAAACGGCTCTTTTGAACGGCACTTAAGCCGTCTGAAAAAATATTACCGCCAGGAGGGCGAACGCCTGCTGCGCATCTTAAAGCAGAGCACCCTGATCCCGGCATCCCGCATCACCGGCGGAAGCTGCGGCACGCACCTGCTTGTCTATCTGGATACCTCCATGACCGATGTGGAGATCCGCTGGGCGGCCAGAAGCAAGGGCATCAACCTGGCCTGCCTGTCCGAATTCTGTACGGAAATCCGCCCGGAATACGAACATGTGCTGGTCCTAAACTACTGCGACCTGGATGAACGCACACTGATGGAGACTGTAAGAAGGCTGGGAAACATCTTTATCCAGTGGTAGCAGAGAGTCTCATTTCCGTCTCAGGGACTGATCCTCGCTCCGTTATCTCTGGTATCTAAATTATTTTTTATTTTGGTCGTTTTTCAAGCACCAATATCCTGTTATGATGTAGCCATGACGAACGAACGGAACCGCCTGGGACAATTCCCCACAGGAAATCATTTCCTCGAAATCACTTTTCGGTTCTGTATTCTGAAGGCTTTTGATTCGAAATCGAAAGCATCAAAAATTACATTATCAGGAAAAGGAGCGTGTATCTTATGGCAACAACTTACTATTTCTTACCAACCAGAAACTTATTCGGTGAAGATTCCGTCCAGGAGGCTGGTACCCTGATGCAGAGCCAAACCCGAAAGATACCAATGTCGTAAGCGGACTCGAGATGTTCCGTTCAGAGGGTTGTGATTCCATCATTTCTCTCGGCGGCGGTTCTTCCCACGACTGTGCAAAAGCCATCGGTCTGGTTGCTTCCAACGGCGGCGATATCCGGGATTACGAAGGTGTGGATAAGTCCACCAAACCAATGTGCCCGATGATCGCGATCAACACAACCGCCGGTACTGCTTCTGAGATTACCCGCTTCTGTATCATTACTGATACCAGCCGTCACGTCAAGATGGCAATCGTAGACTGGCATGTCAAATATTGTTCCGGTTCTTTTCAATCAAACATTTTGCCAAATACATTTGCGCAAGCCTGGCTTATGCCGGGCTTTGTGCTGTTTTCAATATCAAGATATTTCGAGGAGGAATACCCATGGGTGTTTACGCTGTAACCGGTGGTTCCCACGGAATTGGGGCCAATACGGTAGAATTACTGAAAAAAGAGGGACATGAGGTGGTAAACATCGACCTTTTAAAAGGCGATATCACGGCAGATCTTACCACACTGGAAGGACGTCAGAAAGTCATCGACGAGCTGCACGAACTGCATCCGGAAGGTCTTGACGGTCTGATCTTAAGTGCAGCGGTTTCCGGCGCATGCGGAAATCTCACCAAAATCATATCCCTGAATTACTTTGGTGCCGTGTCGATCATCAAAGGGACCTATGACCTGCTGGAGAAAAAGCATGGAAGCTGCGTGGCGGTTTCTTCCAATATCATCTCCCAGGATCTTTCACGCATGGATATCGCAGATCTGTTAAATAACTGCGGGGACGATGAACACAAAATCCGAAGCGTAGTTTCCTCACTCGATGCCTCCGATCTAAGCGTAGGAAACAGCATCTATGCTGCTTCCAAATATGCCCTGGCGCGCTGGGTCCGCCGCCACTCTGCATCCTATGCGGCAAATGGTGTCCGAATCAATGCTGTCGCGCCAGGCAATGTCGGCAGTGCCATGACCGCTACCATGTCGCACAGCGCCAAATCCTCCTTAAATGCCCTTCCGATTCCAACACGCTACGCTCAGGAAACCTTCATGGATCCAAAAGAAATTGCATTGGCCATTGTATTTCTGGCGTCTGAAAAAGCCTGCGGGATCAACGGCATTGTCATGTTTGTGGATGGCGGTACCGATGCGCTTTTAAATACAGAAAAAGTTTATTAAAGGGGGTTTTGACAGATGCTGCCAATCGAACAATACATTGATGCCATAGAAAATAAAGATTATGAAGGGCTGGGGAGCCTCTTTACCAAGGACGGTCATTACTGTGACTACTGTGCCAACGGAACACTCCAGCATGACTATCATCTCTACGGGAAGGAAGCCATCTCCATGTTCTTCCGGAACAAATTTCTCTGTAAACAATACTCCATACTGGAACCGACCATTTTAAGTCCATCCCAGGCAGAGTTTATCGCAAGTTTCAGTGGTTACCATGTGATGGCCATTGCTACCCTGCAGCAGTTATCTGCAGACGGGCATATCCGAAGACTGACGGTACGTCCTAAGTAACGGACAGAAGTCTAAAAAATTCCATTTAAGCATAAACGTAAGCGCGTTTTCCGCACAAACAAAAAATCCGGCTTTTTGCCGGATTTTTGCTTTTCCCCAGTCCATTCAGATCAGTTTCTCCAGATGCTTGCGCACAACGCTAAAATGCTTCTTCAGCGCTTTCGCGCCCGCCGCCTCATCGCGGACCGTTAACGCCTCGTAAATATCCCAGTGTGCTTTTCTTAAAACGGCAGCACGTCGCCGGTCGGAAAGAATCGACGTTCTTAAGTCCTTCACAAACAGTTTCAACAGATTTTCCATCTGATCCACGTAAAAGATCATCAGCTCATTATGTGACATTTCCATAAGGATCTTGTGAAATTGTATATCCAGCGCCGCACTATCCTGGGCGCTCATCGGCTGGTCCATCTTCTCCAGTACTTCATGCATCCGCTCCAATTCTTCCGGTTTTGCATCTTCCATCGCTGCGGCCAGTGCCGTCTGTTCAAATCCGCAGCGCATCTCAAACACTTCCGTCCGGTCGATATGCTGCAATACCATGGTCAGGGACATGAGCCTGGTCATGTATTCCTTTGTGTTGCAGCGGATATAGTTTCCGCTTCCCTGAATGCACTCAATCAGCCCCATCATCTCAAGAACGTGAAGCGCTTCTCTCGCTGAATTGCGGCTGACTCCGAGTTTTTCCGATAAAGCACGCTCCGTCGGGATCTTATCATTCAGGCGGAGATTGCCTGAGGTAATCTCCGCCGTAAAATAATCAAATACTCGTTCGTATGCTTTCTGACTGTTTTTCTCTTCCACGTAACGTCATCCTCCTAGAGACGATAGCAGACCTTTCCAGGATTTAAGATCATCTTCGGATCAAAGACACGCTTGATGCCTTCCATGAGAGCCATGTTGGTCTCACCAACTGAATCGATCAGATATTTGATCTTGCCGGAACCGATACCATGCTCGCCGGATACCAGACCACCGCAATTGGTTGCTTCTTTGTAAATGATCTCGAAGAATTTATCAACACGGGACTTGAACTCTTCCTCTTCCAGGTCATTGGAGCACTGGTAGATGTGAAGGTTTCCATCTCCTGCGTGGCCAAAAGATTTGATGGTCAAACCGCACTCTTCTCCGGTCTTGTTCACGAAATCCAGGTAATCTGCAATCTTATTGACCGGAACTACAACGTCACACTCATCTAACAGCTTTGTCTCATGCATGATTGCCTCCAGGAAGGAAGAACGTGCTGCCCATGCATCTTTGATCTTGGCAGGGGTATCTGCAACCAGAACATCCATAGCGCCGGCATCCAGAACCAGTTCTGCCATCTGCTCCAGCATGGTATCCAGTTCATCCTGACTTCCTGCATCCAGTGTTACCAGAAGATAAGCACCGATCTGCTGGCCCTCTAACTCCTGCGGGAATACGCTGCGGCCAATGTAGCGCTCGGAGCTTAACACGATCTCACGCTCCATGAATTCGATTGCCTGTGGGTTTAAACCAGACATCTTGATCTTCGGAACCGCAGAAAGTGCAGTGTTTAAGTCTTCGAACGGAATGATCAGGGATGCTACTACCTTCGGAGCCGGAATGATCTTTAAAGTCAGCTCAGTGATGATACCAAGGGTTCCCTCGGAGCCGATCATTAAGTTTAACAGGGAATAACCGGAAGAGGTCTTGGAAACGGTTGCGCCCAGATGGGTGATCTCACCAGTCGGAAGAACCACGGTCATAGCACGTACATAATCACGGGTTGCGCCATATTTCACAGCTCTCATGCCGCCTGCATTGGTGGATACGTTGCCTCCTACACATGCGAACTTTTCGCCCGGATCCGGCGGATACATCATGCCCTTGCTTAAGCAGTCATTGGCCAGATCGTTTAACAGCACGCCGCTCTCGATCTCGACTACGAAGTTCTCCATATCGTAGTTTAAGATCCGGTTCATTTTGGAAGTGTCCATCAAAACTCCGCCAAGTAACGGAACTGCACCGCCTGCCAGACCGGTACCTGCACCTCTTGGCGTAACCGGGATGGTGTTCTCATAGCAGATCTTCATGACTGCAGCAACTTCCTCGGTAGAAGTCGGCTGTACAACCAGATCCGGCATATGGGTGCCGTAGATTGGCATCTCATCTCTTGCGAAATCTACGTTGATGTCGTCTCCCACGAGAACATGATCGGACACTGCCTGAATCTGGGCGATAATTTCCGGAGTCAGCTGATTATATTTTTCCATTGTAATTCCTCCTCATATTATAATGTAAGCCTCACCAATAATCAAATCGAATGAACATTATTTTCTGTTTTTAATCTCCTCGATCAAAAGCGGAAGGATTTCTTTGACATCTCCCACGATTCCCACATCTGCGATATCAAAAATTGATGCTGCTTCATCTTTGTTGATCGCTACAATGTATTTGGAACCCATGATTCCGGACACATGCTGCATAGCTCCGGATACACCGCAGGCAATGT
Organism: Clostridium sp. OM02-18AC; assembly: GCF_003481825.1. GTDB lineage: Bacteria > Bacillota > Clostridia > Lachnospirales > Lachnospiraceae > Brotaphodocola. The sequence goes on from NZ_QULW01000003.1 coordinate 151,217, forward strand.
AAAGCTTCGGTGCAACGATCTTACCGGACTGTCCAACCTGATGTGCACGGGAGGCCCAGCCTTCTTCGATTGCCGGACGGGATGCTCCAACAACGCCGCCAAGCAGGGCTGCCAGTTCTTCTACCAGCTTAAAGCTTTCTGCATCACCCATACCACGGCCGCCGGTTACGATGACATCAGCACCTTCCAAATCCACTGCCTCTGCGATTTCTTTTGCTGCGTCTACGATCTTAGCCTTTCCTGCATCGGATACGCCTGTTTCTTTTTCTTCTACGCTGCCTTCTGCTGCTTCCGGCTTTGCAAAGCTTCCGCTGCGGACGGTCGCGAACTGAATGCCGCCTGCCACACTCAGACGCTCAAGAACCGTGCCACCGTAAGCCGGACGTACAAATTCAACACCTGCATCGGTCTTCTCAATGACGGTTACATCGGTAACACAGCCTGCATCAAAGCGCTGTGCCAGACGCGGTGCCAGATCTTTGCCAAGCTGGCTTCCAGAGAACAGCACTAGTTCCGGCTGAGTCTCTTTGATATAACCCTCCAGCGCTGCTGCCTGTGCATCTTCTGATGGGTTACCGGTCTTTAAGACTACAACCTTTGCACCATACTCTGCAGCTTTTTTCGCTGCCTCAGTATCTTCTACTGCTACTGCAGATGCCTCGCCCAGTCCGTTTGCTGCGGACAGAAGCTCCAGGCTGCCCTGCAGAGGGGTTCCTTCTTTTGCTTCGATATATACCAGTACTTTCATGTTCGGTCTCCTCCTTACAATGCCTTATCCTTCAGCATTTTTTCCATTGCCTTGCGGACAGCTTCTGCTGCTTCTTTTTCCTTGATGCGGACGCCTGCGCTTCTCTTCGGCGGCTCGCTGTATCCTTTTAAGGATACCTTGGCTTCTACTTTGGAAACCTCTGCATCTGCTGCAGTGAATACCGGAACAACGGCTTTTCTTGCTGCCAGCTTTGCCTTGATGTTTGGATAACGCGGATCGTATGCCGGTTTTGCAATGGTAAATACTGCCGGCTGTGCCACACGGTAACGGATGTAACCTTCCTCAGTCTCCTGCTTTGCAACAAGGCTGTCATCCTGCGGTTCTACTTCGATCACACTGGATACAAAACCGGTTCCAAGAATTTCAGCGAGACGGGCACCTACCTGGCCGCTGATCTCATCGGTAGATTCCTTACCGCAGAGGATCATGCCGTAAGGCTGACCGTTTTCTGCTTCGCATTTCTTTACTACTTTTGCAAGATACGCTGCCACTGCGCCTTCATCCGCTCCGGCAAATACCTCATCTTTGAATAAGTATGCTTTCTTTGCTCCAACTGCCAGGAGATTCTTCATCATGCTGGTGCAGTCCTCGGTTCCGATTGCTGCCACGGTAACCTCACCGCCATTCGCCTCGGTGTAACGGGCTGCGAGCTCCAGTGCATAGGTATCAAATGCGTTTGTCACCTTTTCTACATCTTTTGTTGCCGGTGTGCCAGCAGCGTCTAAATGGATCTCCACGCTGTCATCCGGAACCTGTTTTACAAATACCAGAATATCCATAAGATTTTATATCCTCCTTTGATTCTCTCTTGCTATCTTTTTTCGCATTCCGGGAAAGCTGTCTTTTTTGTTTCCCGGAATACGCGGACTTTCTTATTTTATTTCCCGATTACGGCTCTTCCTACTACCATACGCTGAATCTCGTTGGTTCCCTCGAAGATCTGGAAGATCTTTGCATCGCGCATCAGCTTCTCTACCGGGTACTCACGGCTGTAACCGTAACCACCAAGAATCTGTACTGCATCGATTGCGGTCTGCATTACAGAATCACCTGCAAAGCACTTTGCTGCTGCGGATTCTTTGCTGAACGGAAGCCCCATATCAGCAAGGCGGATCGAATGTGCAATCAGCTGTCTGGATGCCTCGGTACGGATCTCCATGTCTGCGATCTTGAACTGGATTGCCTGGTTCTTGCAGATCGGCTTGCCGAACTGTACACGCTGTTTGGAGTAAGCAACTGCCTCATCGATACATCTCTGTGCGACGCCGGTACCAATGACAGCACACCAGGTACGTGCCAGATCCAGGGTCTTCATTGCGGTAATGAAGCCGGTACCCTCCTCACCCAGGCGGTTCTCAGCCGGGATACGGACATCCTCCAGAAGCACATCGCTTGTGGTAGAGCAGCGGACACCCATTTTGTTCTCATGGTTTCCTACACTCAGGCCAGGAGTTCCCTTGTATACAAGGAAGGCTGAAATACCTTTTGTCCCCTGATCCTTGGCAGTCATAGCGGTAACTACAAAGAAATCAGCTACGCTTGCGTTGGTGATAAAGCACTTTCTTCCATTTAATACATATTCATCGCCCTCGCGGACTGCGGTAGTCTTTCCTGCACCTGCATCACATCCGGCATTCGGCTCAGTCAGGGCAAAGGAACCAAAGCCACCATTGATGATGATATCGCAGCATTTCTTTTTCTGCTCTTCATTTCCTGCTAAGAGCACCGGCTTTAATGCCAGGCCGTTTCCATTTAAGGTAACTGCCACACCGGCATCGGCCCATGCGATCTGCTCCACGATAGCTGCCTGATCCATATGATCCAGACCAAGTCCGCCGTACTCCTCCGGAACATCCATCATATGAAGCTGCATCTCGATTGCCTGATCATAGATTTCTTTCGGCCACTCGCCGGAAATGTCGTATTCCTTCACCTGCTCTTTTACTTCATTGATGCAGAAATCGCGGACATCCTTTAAAAGCTCCTTGCCGTCCTCAGAAATAATGTAACTCATATCCATATCCTCCCTTTCAGAAATTCATTGTCATATAAATGTATTTGTTGAATCATAAATACCATTTTGATTTGTGCTGAGGTGAGGGATCAGATTCCCATCAGCACGCCCGCATAACAAATAATGCCGGCCAGTACTACAAACAGTGCAAAGTATTTAAATACTGCACCGAGGATCTTACTCTCAGATCCTACTGCTCCAATCGCGCCTGCACCGATCGCAATACTCTGCGGGCAAACCATCTTGCCGATTCCTGCGCCGCAGACGTTGGCTGCCGCCATCCAGGACGGGTCAAATCCAAGCGATGCAGCGGTCTGGCTCTGAAGTCCGCCAAACAGCACGCAGGTCGATGTTCCGGAACCGGTTACAAATGCTCCAACTGCTCCGATCAGCGGTGCGATGCACGGATAAGCACTTCCTGCAACTGCTACTAAAAGATTTGCGATATCGGAGATCATGCCGCTGTAACTCATGATCTTTGCGGTTGCCATAACCGAGCAGATCGTAACGATCGTCTTCCAGTACTTTTTGAGTGTCTCCACAAGTACCTGAAGCATTTCCTGAAACGTAGCTCCCTGTACCAGACCGCCGATCACTGCTGCGATGAAAATAATCACACCCGGTGTGTTGATCCAGCTAAAGGAAAGCTTTCCGGCATTTTCGCCGCTGTAAACCTGAACCGAAGTTTTGATTCCTGCAATCGCATTGTGGATTGGCGGACACAGATTCGAGGTTGCCATAAGCAAGATGAAGATCAGAACGAATGGACACCAGGCTTTTAATCCTTCACCCACGGTGAATTTGTGATCTTTCGCATCCTCCGCTACTTCAATCGCATATTCCGGTTCCGGATTCTGGTTCAGCACTCTGGATGCCAGAACAATGCAAATCATGGAACAGATCGAACCGATGATATCCGGAAGTTCCGGTCCGATAAAGCACGCTGCTGCGTACCAGGGAATCAGGTAAGACAGTGCCGCGATCAGGATCATGGGAACCATACCCTTTAATGCTTTGATGCTTCTTGCTCCGATCGCTACTAAAAGGAACGGGGAAAGAATCACCAGAATGCTCTGAAGCATTGCTACATGGGTGGAAAGCGCCATCGTCTCTACTCCGGCTACGGAAACCAGTGTCACCGTCGGAACTCCGACAGAACCAAAGGCGGTAGGCGTAGAGTTTACAACCAGGCAGCCAACAACAGCGCCGATCGGGTCAACTCCGATACCTGCCAGCATGGATGCCGGAATGGCAACTGCAGTTCCAAATCCAGCCATGCCTTCCATAAAGTTTCCAAATCCCCAGCCGATCAGAAGAATTAACACTCTCTTGTCTCTGGAAACACTCGCTAACATCTTTTTGATTTCTTCCATTGCCCCGGTCTTTAAGATCAGGTTATAGGTAAATAATGCTGCGATGATAACCAGACAGATCGGCCACAAGGCATTCAACACACCTTCCAATGTTGCCGTAGCCATGCTGGAAACCGGAAACTTCCAACAAACAACCGATAATACTGCCGTCAGGATCCATGCGATCACACAAGCCTTGTGTCCCGGCATTTTTAAAATACTTAGGGCAACCACCAGCCAGAGGATCGGGATCATAGCCAGAAGAAACAAAGAAAACATAGAAACACCTCCCAAAATTTGCTAAACCAATTGCAACCATTTGCTAAACCAATTCTGTAAATCTCGAGATATGAACCCCTCATGTCTTTTATGTTCCGCGGTCATTTTTGATGATTCGATTATATTCAGTCGTGTGTTTTTGTTCAATATGTAACTTTTACAATATTTTTTTGCTGTTTTTGGGCGTAATTTTCTTAACAAAGTATGATTGGTTGATCCACTTTGAAGGAATAGAATTGGAACAGTCAATTCATCAAAACATGCAGAAATCTTGGCATTTCCATGCAAACATGTCGATATATACATACCATTTCACCTGCTTTTTCTGCCTCAATCCTTCCTCAACAAGTCTTATTCCGTTACCAATTTAACAACCACCTTTTTTCCGCTTTAGAATTTTCTATCATTTTTTGTCTTGTCGACAAGTACACAAGATTTTTGCACGGTTTTTTCCTCCTGTTTCGGGCATATTTTCATAGGTAAAAATGACGAATTTTTCAATTTGTACTCCTGTCTTTGTAACATGGCAGCATCCTGACACCTTCTAAAGAAATAAAAAAATGGCTGTTATGAAATGGATCAGCCAAAGCAATTCCATTCACAACAACCACTTTTTTATAATTCCCGCAAAATCAGTTCTGTAATTCCCTCATTTGCTCCCATCACAATCCGCTTTACCTTCGGTTCACGCCCATAGCTGAACTCCTCCCGGATCGCACTGCGGATCCGGGTTCCTCCGTTATAACCATGGATCACCCTGATTTTATAGACGGAACTTTCCGCCTGCTCTACTTTTTTCTGTACGGCCGCAACCGCTTCCTCCGTGCGCATGCCATGCACATCGAATTCTATAATCGGATTGTTGATCATCTCAGTTTCTGCTCCTTGCGTTCTTTTTTATTTTCATACATCTGCTGATCGGCCCGTGCTTTCGCATCACGAATGCTTTCTTTCTCCAGAAGTTCTGCACTTCCATAGGAAACTCCTGGGAGAATCGAAACCACTTTTCTTCGTTTTTCCATAATCCAGAAAAATTTTTCCTTGCATAGTTCTTCTTTTTCCACCTGCCGCAAAAGTACACAAAACTCGTCACCGCCAATCCGGTAACAGTTTCCATATCGGCTATAGGCTTTGTTCAGGCAGCCGGCAATCTCCCTAAGGCACCGGTCTCCTGCCAGATGTCCATACGTGTCATTGATCTGTTTGAAATTGTCTACATCAAACACGATCAGCATCTTATCCTCTGCGCGCAAGTTCAAAGTACGGTTCAGATAGCTTTTCTGGCTTAAAAGTCCGGTCAGACCATCCAGCTGGTTCCACATTTCATTGCAGTACAGGAAAAAAAGCACTGCGATCAAGGTAATACACAGCCATGTGATATGAACAGACGGAATCAAAACCTGTACCAGGGTTCCAACTGCAAGAAATCCGGCAAGTCCGTAGATCAACTCTCTTCCGCGGTTCTGAAAACTCTGTGCCATCTCCAGTGTATTGAACAAAAGATAGCCGATTCCAGCATAGTACATCAGCATATAAACACGAAATCCGGCTTCTCTGGAATAATGATTTGCGGCATCCACCGAAAAGACCATGCTTTTCGAAAACAAAGAAACCGTCAATGCCACAAAATAGAATATTTCCATACCAATCGCGACCCGGAGGCTCCATTTCATATGTTCGGACCTCTCCATTGTATAAACAAGACAGAGCGGCACTGCCGGCGTCAGACCAAATCCCAAATAATTGGAAAGGATATTGACTGCACGCAGCCAGACTGGTCCGTCGTTCACCAGAACGGAAATCATCTCAAGAATGGAAATTCCACCAATCAGAATGAAGGTAAAAAGAAATCTTCTTGTCTGCTTTGGATTCAAGTTCTCGCTCAGCTGCACTAATACACACATGAACACCAAAACAAAAAGATTAATGGCAGTTAAAATAAAAAAGTATAAGTCTGTCATGTTTATTCTCCAGAAGTACCAGTACGTTCCATTCCTACAGGATATCTCAACTATTTACTGCTCAAATCTGCCCTTCATCTTCACTTCCTGCTTCCACACAGCCACTTTACCGCGTGCAAACAGACTGTCGATGTTTAAATCTTTGTCTAATACCAACAGGTCGGCATCTGCGCCCTCTGCCACGCAGCCTTTCTTTCCTTCCTGTCCCAGTAAGACTGCCGGAGTGCTGGTTAAGAGCTTCAATGCCTGCTCAAGCGGCATACCTTCTCTTACCAGGATCTGGATGGTGCGGTGCAGATACTTTGGAGATGCATAGGTTAAGCCGATGCACTCGCCTTCTTCATTGAAGCGCGGCTGGCTTCCGAATGCATCACTGGATAAAGTTACATGATCCAGATTTACGCCGTCGCGGTGTAAAAGCTCATAAAGCTTCATGGTATCCGCTTCGACTTCAACATCGTCTGCGCCTGCAGTGCAGTCAATGTAGCCGCCGCGTCTTACAAGCTCGGCACCTGCATCGATCAGGCCCGGATTGCGCAAGATGTGGGTCGGAAGCAGATTCTTTGCTGGTACGTCGGAATGATCCAGTACATAGAAAATTGGATCCAGCTTTCCGTCCCCGTCACCCATATGCATAGTGACAAGCCCCGGCGTATTGCTAAGTAAACCCGCTCTGCGTGCTGCAGTTGCCAGGGCGATCAGCTCTTCGCCACCCGGATTGGAGCTTCTGTGATCGGATACTGCTACCTTTACACCGATCATCGGCGGAACCAGAATGATGTCGCGCTCCACGCTGCCGGTCAGGGTGATCGGCGGATAGCCGTAGGAGCTGGTCAGGGTGTAGACAGTCATGCCCTCTTCAGTCAGGGCGCGGGCCTTTGCAACCAGGTTTTCCACGCTGCGGGTTACGCCATCGGTTCCGAGCAGTCCGACTACCGTGGTGATTCCGTTCTTGAAAAATTCGCTGAGCTGAGATTCCGGCACACGGGAAGCCGGTCCCTGCTCACCGCCGCCTCCGGTGATGTGTACGTGCATATCAATGTAAGCCGGTGCAAGGATTTTTCCTTCCAGGTCATAGGTTTCCACTCCCGGAAGCCCCTCATAACCTTCGATCGTATCCTGCATCAGAAGAACCTTCTCTCCTTCGATCAAAAGATCCTTTTTGCCCAGTTTTTCTGGTGCGTAAACTTCTGCATTTTTCAGTAACTTGATCATAATGTCTGCTCTCCTGTCTCTTTCTTTTTCACTATACAAGCAGACTGCCGTCTAAACCTCTTAGGGATGTGGCAGCTCTCCTTTAAAAATCTTAGTTCGTTTCAAATGTTCCCTTTACCAGTGCTTTTCCATGCTCTACCATTTTTCTGCCCCGCGCAAACACGGTATCAACCAAAAACTCCTCATCCAAAAACAGGATATCCGCGTCGCTTCCCGGGCGGATACAGCCTTTTTTCGGGTACAGACCATTGGCTCTTGCCGGATTGGCCCCGCAGATCTGAATGGCTTTTTCAATCGGCACACCCGAAAAAACGGCGTCCCGCACTTCTTCGTGGAGGGAGGAAAGTCTGGTGACCAGAAGCCTTGCGCCTCCGTCCGGAAGCGGAACGCTCATGCTTCCGTTTCCGTCAGAACTCATGGTGATCTGCTCCATCGGCACTCCCTCTTCCATACAGATGCGGATGGCTTCGCTTGGCTTGATGCAGTTTGTAAAACCATCTTCTTCCCGGATTCCAGAGGTAATGTCAATGTAACCGCCACGGCGTGCCAGCTCTTTCGCCTGTTCAAACAGGTGCGGTGCCCGGTTTACATGGGTCGGAATCATATGTCTTGCCGGAATCTCCGTTTCATCCAGAATCTCAAACAGCATCTGGATTCCATTTTTTCCGATTCCCATATGAAACTGAACAACCCCAGCCTTGGCAGAAAGCATACCGCCCAATCTTGCCTGGGTCAGGATCCGTTTTACTTCATCCTTTGTCGGCTGGGAAGAACGGTGGTCTGACAATGCGATCTCTCCGATTCCCAGCACTTTATCGATCAGAATGATGTCTCGTCTGGCATCTCCGGTCATGGTCCGAAGCGGAATCTCATAGGATGCAGTCAGCATATAGGCACTGATTCCTTCTGTTTCCAGACCACGCACCTTTGCCAGCAGCGATTCCGGGTGACGTCCGGTTCCATCGGTTCCAAGAACTCCGATCACGGTGGTAACGCCAGCTGTTGTGACATCGGAAAGCATGACTTCCGGTGTCCGGCTGTAAGGCCCCGCCTCACCGCCTCCTCCGATCATATGGACATGCTGGTCTACATAACCCGGGATCACCGTTTTTCCTTCTGCAGAAACAACTTCCACCGGAACAGGAAGTTCCGGTGTATCGATGTGCTCTGCCACAGTTAATACTTTTTCATCTACCACCAGGATGTCGCGGAGGCCCTGTGGCTCCGGATCATACAGGTTTGCATTTTTTATCAAAAGTACTCTGGACATACCATTTAGTTCTCCTTTTTCTCCTCATCTTTCAGCTTTGCGATACCAAAACCGGTGAAGCCCCAGATGATTGCAAAGATCCAGCCGGTATAGCACAGGATTGCCCACGGGAGATAATCCAGTGTCTCTACACCCAGGGTGGATGCCATGTAAGCACCTGCTGCGGACCACGGGATCAGCGGTACGACTACAGTACCAGCATCCTCCAGGGTACGGGACAGGTTCTTGGCTGCCAGTCCGCGCTCTTTGTAAGCGTCACGGAACATCTCGCCCGGGATCAGGATAGAAAGGTAAGAGTTACCGGTTGTCAGTGCCATAGTGATACATGCTGCAACGGTTGCAGTGATCAGCGCACCGGTGCTCTTTGCCACGCTTAAGATTTTCTGAAGCACAACATCCAGGCAGCCTGCCTTACTCATGATACCTGCAAAGCAGAATGCGCAGAATACCAGAAGTGTGGTGCTCATAATGCCGTTCATACCGCCGCGGTTTAACAGCTTGGTTACTGCCTCAGAGCAGGTCTCTGTGTCGAAGCCTGCGCGGTGGATCATGGATACGTTAAAGCCGTTTACGGTTGCTTTCAGCACATCGCCTAATTCCACGTGCTGAATGAAGATTCCCTCAACACCTGCTACGAAAGTAGAAAGAAGCATAACCGGAATGGTTGGTTTCTGAAGCAGGGAACCGCCCAGAACGATCAGTACCGGAATGATGACCAGCAGATTCCAGCTATACATGGAAGAAAGCTGGTCCAGTAAGGTGGTAACCGTATCAGAGGTAATATCTGCAGTTACATTTGCATTCATACCTGCAATGGCATATACCACCAGGGAAACAATGGTTGCCGGTACGGTGGTGTAGAACATATGTCCGATATGCTCGTACAAGGTGCTTCCTGCCGCAATCGGAGCCAGGTTTGTGGTATCGGACAGCGGAGACATCTTATCGCCGAAGTAGGAACCTGCAATACATGCACCTGCAGTTGCCGGAAGGGAAACGCCAAGGGCACTTGCAATTCCCATGAGTGCAACACCCATGGTCGCAACGGAACCCCAGGAGGTACCGGTAACAACGGATACCACTGCCTCGATCAGAAATGCGGTAACCAGCATGAATTTCGGGTTTACGATCTGTACGCCGTAATAAATCATAAGCGGAATGGTTCCGGCTGCCATCCATGTGCCGACCATGGCACCAACGCAAACCAGGATCAGGATTGCAGGCATGCCTTTTGCGATCTTGGTGCAGATCTCATCCATCATCTCGTCCCAGGTCACACCAACGCGGAATGCAATGAATGCCGCGATCGCTGCTACCATGATCAGAAGCGGCTCTGTGCTGTAGCCAAATACGCCCTTTCCGATCGTTAAGATCAGAAGCATTGCGATGATCGGTGTGATCGATTCCGCAAAGGTAGGCAAACGTTTGGCCCGTTCTTTCTTTTCTTTCATTTGGATGTCCTCCTTTTCTTCACACTAATTCTTAAATTTTTCTAAATTTCTTTTTGCTTTCTAACTTTCTTTTTCCCGTTCTTCCAGAAGCCGGCTGATCTTGGAGACAAACAGGTCAAACGCTACGTCGTTTTTACCACTGTTGATGACAACATCAGCCTTGGAACGGGTCGGCTCTACATAGAGATAATGCATCGGTTTTACTGTGGTCAGATACTGCTCAATGATTCCATTCAGATCACGGCCACGCTCCGATACGTCTCTGGAAATACGGCGCAGGATACGCTCATCCGCATCGGCTTCCACGTAAACCTTGATGTCGAGAAGGCTTCTTAAGCGCTCATCAGCCAGAAGCAGAATTCCCTCTACGATAATGATCGGCTTCGGGTCGATCCGGACTGTTTCGTTGGAACGGTTATGCTGGCTGTAGTCATATACAGGGCTCTCGATCGATCTTCCTGCCTTTAACTCCTTTAAGTGTTCGATCAAAAGATCGGTCTCCAGAGAATCCGGATGATCATAATTTACCTTCACACGTGTCTCGAACGGAACTCCGTCCTGGCAGCGGTAATAGTTATCGTGGTACAAAACCGCCACATCGTCCCCAAAATAGCTCTTGATTCTGTTTGTAAAGGTAGATTTACCTGAGCCGGATCCACCGGCAATTCCGATTATGATGCTCTCCATGTTCTTTTCCCTTCCGTATCGTTTATTTCTGAACCGGTTTGATTCCAAATTCCTCCGGCATAAAGCGCGGGCAGATGTTTTCCGAAGTAGTAATGACCGTAGAAGCCAGACGTGTACCAATGCTGCAGGCTTCTGCCATGGTCTTTCCATAGGTGAGACCCATGCAGACCCCGGCAAAGAATGCATCACCGGCTCCGGTGGTATCGACAACATCGACCTTCAGTGCCGGAACAAAGCCGCGGTTTCCATAGCTGTCCGCGTAGACTGCGCCCTCTCCGCCCATCGTCACGACCATGCGGGAAATCCGTGCGGACTTGATACGGTCTGCCAGAATATCTGCCATTTCCTGCGGAGTCTTGTTCTCATAATCTTCCGAAAACAGAATGCCTGCCTCCTGCTGGTTGCAGACAAAACAGGAGGTCTTTCTTAAGAAATCACGGCGCTCTACTGCGATCGTCATGTTGGACACCAGGGCATATACATCTTTGTTATATTTTTCAGCATACTGGAAGATTTTTTTCATGATATCCTTATCCAGATCGATCTCTACCGCAATGCTGTCTGCATCTTTGAAGATTTCATCGCCCTGCTCGTCTAAAATATTCCCAATCGGTGTAAGGTCCGGCCGTTTGGAAACCGATGCCACCACATCTCCCTCATGGTCAAATACAGCCAGCCAGGTTCCCATGCCATCCGGAAGTTTCCGGATATACTTGGTGTTTACTTTATGGCGGTCCAGTTTGCGGATGATATCCTCTCCCATCGAGTTATCATCCACCAGGCTGACAAAGGTTGGCTTCAATTCTACATTCGCAATATCCTCTGCTACATTTCTGGATACCCCACCGTGGTTCTGTACGATGATTCCGGCATTTCGTCCGGATGGGATATACGGGGATGTGGAATACCCCTTAAGATCCATAAAAACAGCACCGATCACTACAATTCCCATCTTTTGTTTCTCACTTTCCCTTTATTTGATACTATATCACTGCTGCTTACGCGCTGCGCAGGCAGCAGATATCTTGATTTCGATTTTACATCGATTTAATACTTAATTATAGCCAGGAAGACCTGTGGTTGTAAATCCCTTTTGCACATTCTGTCGAAAAATGTTGTATGGCAAAGAAACCATCTCCCTGCAAACCAAGCATTCTGTGCCTCTTTTAGAAATCAAACAGCGACAGCTGGTTGCTTTCCGGCAGATCTCCTAAAAGTCCCAGATCGTTCATCAGGTCGCAGATCGTCTTACTGACCTTGGTACGGTTTCTGAAATCCTCGCGCGATAAGAACGGACCATCCTTCGCCGCGTAAACCACACCCTCCGCTGCATTCAGACCCAGACCTGCGATGCTGCTTAAAGATGGCATCAGCTTTCCGTCGATCACCTGGAAGCGGTCTGCCTGGGCGCGGTAAATGTCGATCGGCATAAAATCATAACCGCGCGCGTACATTTCCTGAACGATACGCATATCGCGCAGGGTATCCTGCTCGGCCTTGGAGAGAGAATCCGCTCTCTTTTTAAAGTCTGCCAGATGATATTCCAGCTTATCCCGGCCCAGGCACATCAGCTCATAGGAAAACCCGTTCGCGCGGATACTGAAGAATGCCGCATAGTAAGCCAGTGGATAGAACACCTTGCAGTACGCCACACGCCATGCCATCATAACGTAGGCCGCCGCATGGGCTTTCGGGAACATGTACTTGATCTTTAAGCAGGAATCGATATACCACTGGGGCACATCGTGTTTTTTCATTTCCTCGATCCACTCCGGTTTCAGACCCTTGCCTTTTCGCACACTCTCCATGATCGTGAAGGAAAGTCCCTCCTCCAGGCCCATCTGGATCAGATACACCATGATATCATCTCGACAGCAAATCGCCGTCTGAATGGTGGCCTGCCCGCTTATGATGAGGTCTTTCGCGTTGCCCAGCCATACATCGGTACCATGTGCCAGTCCGGCAATGCGGACCAGATCAGAAAAATATTTCGGCTGCGCGTCAAGTAACATCTGCATCGCAAAGTCCGTACCGAACTCCGGGATTCCAAGCGCACCGAGCTTACATCCGCCGATGTCATCCGGCGTGATGCCTAACGCAGAGGTGTTCTGGAACAGGGACATGACCTCCGGAGAATCCAGAGGAATATCTTTTACCGGGTCCAGGCCGGTTAAATCCTGCAGCATACGGATCATGGTCGGGTCCTGATGTCCTAAAATATCAAGCTTTAACAGGTTATGGTCAATCGAGTGGTAATCGAAATGCGTGGTCACCGTGGAGGTCGTCATATCGTTTGCCGGACGCTGGACCGGAGTAAAGGAATAGATTTCCTCTCCGATCGGCAGTACGACTATACCGCCCGGATGCTGACCGGTCGTACGGCGCACGCCCACGCAGCCCTGTACAATGCGGTCGATCTCACAGTTTCGCTTGTGAATGCCGCGCTCCTCGTAATAGCGCTTTACAAAGCCAAATGCGGTCTTATCCGCCAGCGTACCAATGGTTCCCGCGCGGAAGGTCTGGCCTTTTCCGAAAATAACCTCGGTATAATCGTGCGCCTTACTCTGATACTCACCCGAGAAGTTTAAGTCGATATCCGGCTCCTTATCGCCCTTGAATCCCAGGAATGTCTCGAACGGGATATCAAAGCCCTGCTTGGTCATCATCGCACCACACTTCGGGCAGCGCATATCCGGCATGTCACAGCCGGCCATACCGGAGAATTTCCTTACATCCGCAGAATCGAAATCCGAGTAATGGCATTTCGGGCACAGGTAATGCGGACTTAACGAATTTACCTCCGTGATACCTGCCATGTTCGCCACGAAAGAAGATCCTACGGAACCACGGGAGCCAACCAGATAACCATCCTCATTCGACTTCCACACCAGTTTCTGTGCGATGATATACATCACGGCGAAACCATTGGAAATGATGGAGTTCAGTTCCTTTTCCAGACGCGCCGATACGATCTGCGGCAGGTCTTCCCCGTACATCTCATGGGCCTGGTCGTAACAGATCTTACGCAAAGTCTCATCGGAATTTTCAATGACCGGCGGGCACTTATCCGGACGCACCGGCGAGATTTTCTCACACATGTCCGCAATCATGCGGGTATTGGTAATGACGACCTCTTCTGCCTTATCCGGTCCCAGATACGCAAATTCCTTCAGCATCTCTTCCGTCGTTCTTAAATACAACGGAGCCTGCTGGTCGGCATCGTTAAAGCCCTGTCCGGCCATGAGGATACGGCGGTAAACTTCATCCTCCGGATTTAAGAAATGCACGTCACAGGTGCCGCAGACCGGCTTTCCAAGTGTTTCACCAAGTTTCACAATACGGCGGTTTAAATCTTTTAAGTCTTCTTCGGTCTTGACCGGACTCTTCTCATCGCGCAGCATAAACGCATTGTTTCCAAGCGGCTGGATTTCCAGGAAGTCATAGAAATTCGCAATCTTGACAATGTCAGCTTCTGGAAGTCCGCGCAGCAGCGCCTGGTAAAGTTCTCCTGCCTCACAGGCGGAGCCAATGAGCAGTCCCTCCCGGTACTGGTTTAACACACTCTTTGGAATACGCGGACGCTTTGCGAAATAATCGATGTGAGACCAGGATACCAGGCGGTACAAGTTGATGCGTCCTACCTCATTTTTCGCAATGATGATGACATGATTGGTGGGAAGCTTCTTGATCATATCCGCACTAAGCGTGCTCATCTGGTTTAAGTGAGCCAGATCCTCAACTCCGCGTTCTTTTAACATTTCAATAAATTTTACAAAGATTTCCGCGGTACAGCCCGCATCGTCGACTGCCCGGTGGTGATTTTCCAGCGAGATATTCAAAGCCTTTGCGACGGTATCCAGCTTAAAGCGGTTTAAATTCGGCAAGAGATGTCTTGCAAGCGCCACCGTATCCAGGACGGTCGGGTCAAACGGCAGACCAAGCAGCATGGCATTCTGGGCGATAAAGCTCACATCGAAGGACGCATTGTGTGCCACCAGGCTGCAGCCCTTACAGAATTCCAGAAACTGCGGCAGGATCACGTCAATCTTCGGTGCCGGGAGCACCATGTTGTCGTTGATACCAGTCAGCTGTTCAATCTCAAACGGGATCGGTACATCCGGATTGACAAACGTACTGAACTTATCGGTGATCACGCCCTGCTCCACTTTCACTGCACCGATCTCGATAATCTTATTTTTCTCCGGGCTAAAACCGGTGGTCTCGATATCAAACACAACAAAAGAGTCCGCAAAGGTCTGGCCCTTAGCGTTCTCGACCAGTTCCTTCATATCATCAACCAGATAACCTTCCACGCCGTAGAGCATCTTAAACGGATCGTTTTTATCCAGTGCATGGCTGGCCTCCGTGAAAGCCTGCACACAGCCATGGTCGGTAACTGCAAGCGCTTCCATGCCCCATTCCTTGGCCTTTTTGATGATACTCGCCACATCCGAGACACCATCCATATCACTCATCTTGGTATGGCAGTGCAGCTCCACGCGCTTCACCGGACTATGGTCCATACGTTTGCTGGTGAAATCTTCTGCTTTCTTGATACCACGCACAGAACCGATCGTCAGTTCGCCGTCAAACCGGTCAATCGTTGTCATGCCGCGCAGACGGATGAAGGTTCCCGGCTTGATCGCCGCATTTAAATCTTCCAGCGTGTCTTCATTCGCAAAAACTTTTACGGTAATGGTATCGGTAAAATCTGTAATATGGAAAATGATGATGGTTTTTCCGCTGCGAAGCTCTCTGCTGTCCTTGTCCAGGATCTTGCCGCGGATCGTAACCTCACCGATTTCCCCTTCAATCTTCTCGATTTCCGTAAAGTCATCTTCAAAGTCACGACCGAACAAAACATCCGGATTATCCGATTTCTTGCGGTAGCCGCCGGAACTCCAGTCGTTCTTCTTAAAGTCTTTTTTGCCGGAGCGCAGCTGTCCCAGACGCGCCTCCCCACCAGAGAAGCCTCCGCCCTTAGCGCCATTCACCCCGTTTGCCGCAGCCGCTTTTCCGGCACCAGACTGGCCGTTTTTGCCGTTCTGGCTATTTGCGCCCGGATTGTTTCCAGTCTGACCCTTTCCGGCAACTCCATTCTGTCCTGCAGTTCCATGTGCCCCGGCACCAGCTGCTCCGCTTCCATGTCCGCCATGTCCATATCCATCGGTTCCTGCCGGGAGTACTTCCCCGTCAGTTCCGGTTGCCGCATTCAGACCAAGCACCGCAGCGACTTTCGCCGTCATGCGCTCCGCCTCCTGCTTTGCCTGCAGTTCCCGCTCAATCGAAGCCTTTGCACGCGTGGGCGCAACATACTCGTATTCAATCTCCACTGGCAGTCCACAGCGCTCATGAAAGACCTTCTCCAGCACCCGTTTCAGTTCGCCGGCCTTATCGCGGTTGACCATGGTATCTTCCACCGTCATATGAAGAAGATCCGGTTTAGGGAAGGTACATGCTCCTTTCCGGAAGATCGAATACTCTACAATACTATATTCCTTCAGCTCTGCGAGCAGGCTGTCTTTGTATGCCGTTAACAATTTTTCCGGCGTATACTGCTCAGACAGCGTATATTTTTCGAAAACACGGATCTGGATCTGTTTTCCCGGAAAAAGCTGGTCACGGATGCCTTTTTCCAGAGACCAGATATTTCGTTTATCAATCAGTCTTGGACTTACGATATAGACACGAAGAGAGCTTCTATCCCTGGTAAGGGACACGCGGTCTACCTTCACCAGGGTTAAAAGCTCCTGCATCTGGTCTGTCATATGTAAGCCCGGAAATACTTCCAAAAATGGTTTCATGTATTACAACTTCCCCTGTTCCTTCGCAAGTGCCGCAAGCTCATCATGAAGCGCAGAAAGGAGTTCGTTCTCCGGCAGTTTGCGGATCACTTCCCCTTTGCGGATCAGAAGACCCTCGCCGCAGCCGCCTGCAATTCCGAGATCTGCTTCTTTCGCCTCGCCCGGTCCATTCACAACACAGCCCATAACTGCAACCTTCACGTCAAGCTGGTCAAACTCGGTTACCATATTTTCTACCTGGTTTGCCAGACCAATCAGATCGATCTTCGTTCTTCCACAGGTCGGACAGGAAACCACTTCCACGCCGCCCTTTCGAAGACCCAGGGTTTTTAAGATCAGCTTCGCGGATTTGATTTCTTCGACCGGGTCCCCGGTTAAAGAGACACGGATGGTATCTCCGATTCCCTCATGAAGAATAATGCCAAGTCCCACTGCAGACTTGATATTTCCAGAAGTCAGCGTACCGGATTCGGTAATGCCGATATGAAGCGGATAATCCGTCTTTTTGCTGATGATCTCATGCGCTTTTACACACATTAAAACATCGGAGGACTTGATGCTGATAACCAGATTGTCATAGCCCATCTGCTCGATCATGGCAACCTTCTCCAGGGCGCTCTCAACAATTCCTTCCGCTGTCACACCACCATACTTTTCAATGAGCGGCTTTTCCAGGGAACCACTGTTCACGCCGACGCGGATCGGCACTCCATATTCCTTCGCCTTATTCACAACTGCCTGCACACGCTCCCGGCTTCCGATATTTCCCGGATTGATGCGGATCTTGTCTGCGCCGCACTCCATGGCTGCAATGGCAAGACGGTAATCAAAATGAATGTCTGCCACCAGCGGAATATGGATCTGGCGTTTGATGGTCTTTAAGCTTTCTGCTGCCTCCATGGTCGGCACTGCCACACGGATAATGTCACAGCCAGCCTGCTCCAGCTTTAAGATCTGTGCCACGGTTGCCGCTGCATCCTCCGTTTTGGTGTTGCACATCGACTGAATCAGGATCGGATTTCCTCCTCCGATCTTCCGGTTTCCGATCCGGATCTCCTTTGTCATTTTGCGTTCCATTTGCAATTCCCCTTTTTCGTTTCTATACTACATCAGGTTCCGGATATCGTTGAAAAGTACCAGAACCATAAGCGTCATCAGCACTGCCATACCGGCCATATGCACCATACCTTCTTTTTCCGGGTCCACCGGCTTTCCTCGTACCAGCTCAATGAGCAGAAACACAAGACGTCCGCCGTCCAAAGCCGGGATCGGCAAAAGATTCATGATCCCGAGGCTGGAGCTTAAGAGCAGAACCCAGTTTGCCAGAACTAAAACCACGGCACGGGCACCGATCTGGCGCCCCTCCTGCACAGTTTCCCCTACCATGTTCACGATACCAACCGGTCCGGTCACAGCCTCCTCGGCACGGATCTGGTGCCGAAACAGCATACCAAGACTGTCCATCGTAGACATGACACAGTATTTTACCTCATAGGCACTGTAATGAATGAGCGGCAAAATTCCGTGTACCTTTTGGTAACCACCAAACTGGACACCCATCATGTAGGAATTGTATTCCTCGCTAAAGCGCGGGGTCAAAACTACCATACCGGAGGTCGGACCATCGTTCTTGCCTGTCGCTTCTGCAGAGGCTCCGGCTTCTGTGCCCGCCAGGCCATCGGAAGGTCTTGTAAACTGTACCTTCATCTCCTGTCCCGGATGGGAAAAGGTATACAGCATGATATCCCGGTACGCCGTAATGTGGCGTCCGTTGATCCTGGTGATGCAGTCGCCAGCCTGCAGTCCTGCCTCCTCGGCCGGGCTGCCTTCCATAACTCCGGTCAAGACCGGAGCGTCGTGGCCCACCTGTGCCACGATGATCATGGCAAATAAAAATGCCAGGATAAAGTTAAACACCGGCCCCGCCGCGATCACCGCGATGCGGGATAATACCGGCTTATTATTAAAAGCCTTCGGGTCCGGATTTTCTGCGTCCTCTCCCACCATCATGCAGGAACCGCCAAACGGCAGCGCCTTGATGGAATAGCGGGTCTCGCCTTTTTGAAAACTGATCAGGCGCGGTCCCATGCCGACCGAGAATTCCACAACTCCGATCCCGCTGCATTTCGCCAGCAGAAAATGCCCGAATTCGTGCACCAGTACGATAAATCCAAACAGCAGCACTGCTGCAAGAATGTTCAGCAAACTACCACCTGCTTTCTATATATTCATAGGTTTCCCGTTCTGCGGCAAGTATGGCATCTACATCCGGATTTTCCACAACCTTGTGATGTTCCATGGCACCCTCGATCATATCGATGATGGTCAGGTAGGAAATCTCGCGGTTTAAGAATTTCCCTACAGCATACTCGTTCGCCGCATTGTAAACCGTCGGAAGGGAACCGCCGCGTGTTCCTGCTTCATAAGCAAGCTTTAAGCCACGGAAGACTTCCATATCCGGGTTCTCAAACGTAATTCTTCCCAGCTTTGCAAAATCCAGACGCTCTCCCGGCAAAAACTTCCGCTCTGGATAATAGAGGGCATACTGGATCGGCAGCTTCATATCCGGAGTGCCAAGCTGCGCAATGACTGCGCCATCCTCGAACTCTACCATAGAGTGAATGACACTCTGCGGCTGTACCACCACCTGGACCTGGTCCATCTCCACGCCAAACAGCCAGCGCGCCTCCATGACCTCCAGTCCCTTGTTCACCATAGTTGACGAATCGATCGTAATCTTTCTTCCCATGGTCCAGTTTGGATGCTTTAAAGCATCCTCCGGACGCACACCTGCCAGCTGTTCTTTCGTCCAACCACGGAACGGGCCACCGGATGCCGTTAACAGGATCTTGTGAATTGCTTTTTTGTCTTCGCCGTTTAAGCTCTGGAAAATAGCACTGTGCTCGCTGTCTACCGGAAGGATCTTCACACCAACCGCTTTTGCAAGCGGTATGATGATGTGTCCTGCCGTTACCAGCGTTTCCTTATTTGCCAGCGCAATATCTTTTCCTGCCTTCATGGCTGCAATCGTCGGGCGGATGCCGATCATGCCTACGATCGCTGTTACTAAAATCTCTGACTCTGGCTGGACGGCCACCTCCAAAAGACCATCCATGCCGCTTACCACCTTCACGGAAAGATCGGCAATGTTTGTTTTTAATTCTGCCGCTTTCTTCTCATCCCATACGCACACCAGTGTCGGATGGAATTTGCGGATCTGCTCCTCGAGCAGTACAATGTTGCTTCCGGCTGCTAGGGCCGTTACCTGAATATCCTGATTGTTCTCCACGACTTCCAGGGTCTGGGTACCGATGGAGCCGGTAGAACCTAAAATCGCTATACGTTTCATTTGTATCTCCTTTTCCAGCCTGTATTATGCAGACTGGCATATAATTTTCAATACGGACGATCAAAACAGAGTCCTGTTACGGCAAAAATAAAAGCGCAAAGAAAATCGCCGGAGCCGTAAACAGCATACTGTCGAACCGGTCCAGGATTCCGCCATGGCCCGGGATCAGGTTGCCGTAATCTTTGATGTTATGGTTCCGCTTGATGGCAGAAGCCGCCAGGTCCCCGATCTGGGAGATGACCGCCGCAATGGCACAGGACAGCGTGCATGCCAGTCTTGGATACATCAGCTCTGTCATGTGTCCGCCAAATACCGTGGCAAATAAGAAGCCTAAAAGTGCTGCGCCTGCTACACCGCCCACGGCCCCCTCAATGGACTTTTTCGGGCTTAAGACAGGAGCCAGCTTGTGTTTTCCAAGCAGCATACCAACACAGTAGGCACTGGTATCGCAGCCCCAGGAGCTTAAAAAGATCAGCCATACCAGATACTTTCCGTCTCCCATGGCACGCACCTGGTACAGATAGGACAGCATCACCGCCACATAGAAGACGCCAAAAAAGGATTCTGCCACCTCTTCTGTCCGGTATTTTGGGAAGGTAAACACGTAGATCGCCATCATGACCATAAGTGCAGCAATTGCCATCAGAGTCACATAATGATGCCCGTCAAACCACACCAGCCCATAATACGAAACCGCTGTCAGATACCCAACGATTCCCATGGCATTCTTTTCAATTTTCAGCACCCGGTACAGCTCAAACAGGCCGATCAGGGAGATCAGCGCTGTCACTCCGTACAACAGTGCTCCGCCCTTTCCCACTACTATAATAGCAAGAATGACGAGAATAATACCGCTTACAAGCCGTTTTGTAAACATACGGTTTCCTCCTTATGCCTGTTTTACCCCGCCGTAACGCCGGTCGCGTTTGTTGTAGGCCATGATTGCTTTTTCCAGCTCTTCCTGGTCAAAGTCCGGCCACAGGCAGTTTGTCACGTAAATCTCGGTATAGGCAAGCTGCCACAGCAGATAGTTGGAAAGGCGGATCTCACCACTGGTGCGGATCAGAAGATCCGGATCCGGCATTCCGGCAGTATCCAGATACGATGCAACAACCTGCTCGGTGATCTCGGCTGCATTCTGTTTGCCATTCTGGCAGTCTTCCACCAGTTTTTTCACTGCGCGGGTGATCTCATCCCGACCGCCGTAATTGACCGCGATCACAAATGTAAGACCGGTGTTATCCTTTGTTTCCGATTCCAGGCGGTTAATGCCGTCGATGATATCCTGATCAAAACGGGTGCGGTCCCCAATCATCTTAACCCGGACATTGTTTGCAGATGCCACCTTCAGCAGCCGCACCATATAAAAACGGAACAGCTGCATTAACGCGCCTACTTCTTCCGCGGAACGTTTCCAGTTTTCCGTGGAAAAACCGTATACCGTTAAATATTCAATTCCCATGCGTGCTGCGATCTCAACCGTTTTTTCTACCGTTACGCAACCTTCCTTGTGTCCCATGGACCGCGGCAGACCGCGTTTTTTTGCCCAGCGGCCGTTGCCGTCCAGGATCAGGGCCACATGTTTTGGGATCACCATTCCCTCTAATTGTTCAGACATAATCTTCCTCCCACAATAGCATACAAAGAAATGGGGAAGATTGCTCTCCCCCACCTTTTTTACTAGACAGTCATAATCTCCTTGGTCTTTGTTTCGATAGCCTTGTCCACTTTCTCGATCATCTTATCGGTGATCTTCTGGATCTTTTCTTCGCCCTGCTTTAAATCATCCTCGGAGATATCTCCTGCTTTTTCCATTTTCTTGATGCTGTCGATGGCATCGCGGCGGATGTTACGGATTGCAACTTTCGCACCTTCCCCTTTTTTCTTTACATCTTTTGCAAGATCTTTACGGCGCTCCTCGGTTAATTCCGGGAATACCAGGCGGATCACGTTACCGTCGTTGGTCGGGTTGATGCCCAGATCAGAAACCAGGATTGCTTTCTCGATCTCCTTTAACAGATTCTTCTCCCAAGGCTGGATCACGATCATGCGTGCCTCCGGTACGCTGACGTTGCCGACCTGCTGGAGCGGGGTCGGGGTTCCGTAATAGTCTACACGGATGCGGTCCAGTACATGCGGGTTAGCACGTCCTGCGCGGATGGATGCGTACTCGTCGAGCAGCACGTCCAGAGATTTCTCCATTTTGTCCTCGTATAACTTTAAGTGTTCCTGCATAGTGTCCTCCTGTTAATCGACGGTCACGATCGTGCCGTTTATTTTACCCTGCATTGCGTTTGCAATGCTGTCTTTTTCATTTAAATCGAATACTGCCATAGGCATTTTGTGCTCCATGCACATGATGGATGCAGTCAGGTCAACCACAGCAAGCTTCTTGTCGATAACCTCCTGGATGCTGATGGTATCGTAGCGCTTTGCATCCGGATTCTTGGCCGGATCGCTGTCATAGACGCCGTCGATGGATTTTGCAAGCAGAATGCAGTCTGCGTCCATCTCCACGGCCCGCAGAGTGATGCCGGTATCGGTAGAGAAATACGGATGTCCGGTTCCTCCTGCAAAGAATACAACCTTGCCTTCCTCAAAATAGCGGTTTGCCTTATCCTTGGAAAACAGTTCTGTTACAGCGCCGCAGACAAACGGTGTCAGAACCTCTGTCTTCATGCCTGCATTGCGGAAGATTTCCGAAACATAAATGCAGTTCATGATGGTAGCCAGCATACCGATCTGGTCTGCTTTGGTACGCTCGATCGCGTCGCTGGTACGTCCTCTCCAGAAATTGCCTCCTCCGATGACAATGCCGACCTGAACGCCTGCATCAACGGAAATTTTCACCTGTCTGGCAACCTCTTTGACTGTATCTTCGTCAAAACCGGTTTTTTTCGGTCCGGCAAGTGCTTCACCGCTTAACTTCAAAAACACTCGTTTCATATCCATATGGTCAGATTTCTCCTTTTTAAATTCTAACGGTATCATACCATATCTTGCAGATTTTGAAAAGAGAAAAAAAACGTGTCGTTCTCAGACTGATTTTTCCGTTTCACGCACACCGATGCACAATAGTCTGGAAGTTCAAATTCCTGGAAACGGTACTGGCTGGCACGTTCACCGGCAAGGCGGGAAGGATCACCAAGTTCCATGGCAAAGCTGTCAAGGGGCATAGCCATGCCTTTTCCTTCTACTTTCAGAAAACTTTCTTTTAACGTCCATAAACGGCCAAATAACAGATCCCTTTCCTCTTCTGTTTTCGCAGATAAGAGGATCTGCTGCTCAGCAGGAGCAAAAAAACGTCTGGCTACCTCCATACGTGCTTTCTGTTTGCGTTCCACGTCACACCCGACAGGACAGGCCAGCCATTCCCGGGGACCAGAAAAAGTAGCTTTCTGTTCTGTCTCAATGCGTCCGACTGTCTCAGCACATCCAGAGTTCTTTTTGTCTTTCTGGCATGTAAAGGCAGCCATCACCATAGAGCCGGAATGTGACAGATTAAACTGAATTTCCGGATGGTTTTTCAGGCAAGGTTTTCCATTTTCAATCGCAGCAAACGTTTCGTCCCGCTCTTTCAGACCAAATTGGTTTAACCCGTAATCCAGAAGAAGCCCCGCACCAAGAGACAGCCGTTTGTCTGCCGCATAGCGGAGCTTTTCTATTTTATTCTGTCTTGCTGCAGAAAGACGACATTTTAGAGTCTCTTCTTCCGAAGCAGTGAGCGGGGCATCTGCACGCATCATATATACATATACTTCCATAAGGTTCTCCTCGCTTTTCTATTTTTCTGGCAACCTTAGACTTTCCTGAATTTATTTTCGATGAAATCTTTCTTAAAATGCAAAATGACCGGTTGGGGAACCGGTCATTTCAGGAGAAGGTATTTCGTTTTGTTGCAAAAACTATATAATGTATTGGGGGGTTTACGTCCATTATAGTATCATATCAGAAGCAAAAAGTGTGCACAAACTTGACAAAATTCATCATATTTTTTTGTGCATTTTAGTCAAGTAATGGGTGCGTTTCTGCTGATACATAGCCTGATCCGCCCGTTGAATCAGTTCATCAAGGTCTACCTGTCCGTGTTGTGCCGGAACACGCACAATTCCAAAACTGAAATTTTTCTCATATGGTTTTTCAGATTGCTTTGCAAAATCGTGCTGGATCCAGTACATTTTGCTGTATGCGACTTCTTTGGGGCAGTCTTTCAGGATAATGCAGAATTCATCGCCTCCAAGCCGCGCGAACAGATCATTCTCCCGCGTAATTTTCTTCACAGATTCCACAAAATGGCGGAGATACCAGTCTCCCTCACTATGCCCATAATTGTCGTTGACATACTTCAAATGATCCAGATCGCAGTAACAAAGCACCAGTTCCGTTTCTGACTGCAGCATCTGCTCTGCTTTCCGCTGAAAATAATAGCGGTTTCCAACCTGGGTCAGCGGATCAATGGATGCCTGCTGTTTTTCCTGCTGTGCCTCTTCGATCAGGAACCCTTCCCGCTGTTTTAACTGCTCTGTCATTGTGTTAAAAGCTTCCGAGAATTCCCCCAGATATGATACTTTCTGGGAATAATCTCCTTTGGCTACCTGCTTTGCCTGCCATGTCAGATGATTTAAGTTTGCATGGATATTCTTCAGGTTTTCACAAAGGAAATTGTCCCGTCCCGGCGTCTCCACGGAAAGAATTCCATTCGACAAAGCAGCGGAATACGCTTTCATCTCCTGCACTGCATGGTCCAGATACTTAAGACCCATGCCCAGCTTTTGAAATGGTTCATCCAGTTTTTCGAGTTCCAGCTTCTGCGGTTTCGCATCATACAGGATCTTTCCGCCAGGATCTGCCGTTCTTCCTCATGATCACTCCGGATCGTAAAGCGATAAACTACAGAGCCTTCCTTTTTACGAAGCTTTAAAAGCTTCTTCTGATCTTTGAGTGACACAATCACATGCGTCTGCCCGGCACGAAGTTTTTCCCTTGCCGCATCAAAATTCTCACATCCAAACAGGCGCAGCGCTTCCCGGTTGATCTGAAGAAGATTACGTCCCGGCACAGTATAAGCCATAACGCCGCAATTAATCTGATCCAGAAGGATCTTGACAAAACTATTCTGATACTGGAGTGTATCTGACAATGCTTTTTTATCGTGTTCCAATGATTCTGTTTTTTCTTTGTTTTGTTTTTCCGTATCCCGGTATGTATTTTTCAGATCCTGCAGCTGTTCCTGCTCCCGGCGTTTTTGCTCATCGATAACCTGATAGGTATAAAGTACCTTCTGGACATTTCCTGTCTGATCCCGTTCCGCTTCAATAAACTTTCCGCGGTTCCAGCCCGATATAACCACCTGGTAGTAAGTGTCCAGACAGACTTTGCCATTCATGCGTCCAGACAAGGTCGACAGATTGGTAAAATCCATATACACCATTATATCGTTTTACGACAAAAATATCTATAAAATGGACAAATTATTTTTTACACATTCTAATATTTTGTGATTCTTATCAGAATGATTGTATTATAAACAAAATTCATGTATAATATTTGCAGCGAATTTCTGTATTTGTTAAAAACATAACTTATTCAAACAGTAAAGAGGGATGAAACTATGACGGAGGCGGAACTTGATTATAAAAAGAGACTGCGCAGCATGGATGATATTCTTCATCAGATTTCCCGCATGGATCTTGCAGAGAACAAAGAAGGGCTCTCCGATACCATTCCAAGTCTCCTGAAATCCATCGGGAACTACACCTGTGCAGACCGGTTCTATCTTTATTGAATGGGCCACAAAGGAACATCTTGCGCTCAGCAATACTTATGAATGGTGTGCTCCCGGTATAAAACCGGAAATCGATAACCTGCAGAATATCCCGATCAGCCTCATGCCATCCTGAATGAACACATTCTGGAAACAGGAAACCGTTATCATTCATGAACTGGAAGAAATTGCCGGCAAATATCCACAGGAATATGATTTTCTGAAACCGCAGGGTATTATTTCAGAAAAAACTTTTCGATGACTTTTCCCAGGAACTTTCCGATGCCAGAACCAAATACAAAGGTACCAGTCTCGGTATGGCCATCACCAAACGATACGTTGAACTTATGAATGGACAATCCGGTCCATACCTTTGATCTGATCCTGATGGATATCATGATGCCGGAAATGGACGGCTACACTGCCACAAAATCCATCCGCACACTGTCAGACCGGCAGACGGCAAATGCATTCACGGAAGACATTCAGGCATCCATCCGGGCAGGCATGAACGACCACATTCCAAAACCGATTATTATGAAGCAGGTGGTAAAAGTCATTGCCAAAAATATCAGGCAGTAATCAACCAAACGATTCCGGAGCGCACCGCAAATATAAGAGCATAAAAAAAGCAGGCATCTTTTCAGCCTGCTTTTCTCATGCTCTTCTTATTCTCTTCTTATCTTCTGTGTTTGGTTTCTGTTAGCACAAACATATCCAACACCATTTTCCGTTTCTTTATAGCATTTTTATAGCATCTTGCCTACTTTTACAGCATCTCTGCAAGCGGACAGATTTTGATTTCTTCTTTTGTAAATGCCTCGCGGATCTTGGCAACAAAGGCAAGTGCGTTTGCACCGTCTCCGTGTACACAGATGGAATCAGCTTTCAGGGAAATATCTTTTCCGGTGATACTCGTTACTTTCTGCTCTTTTACCATGCGGATGACACGGGCGATCGCCTCATTTTCATCGGTGATCATTGCGCCCTCTTTGGTTCTGCTTACCAGGCTGCCGTCTTCTTCATAGGCACGGTCAGCAAACACCTCGGATGCTGCACGCAGACCGCAATCCTGTGCCGCACGGATCATCTCACTCCCGGAAAGAGCCATCAGGATCAGTTCCGGATCATACTCTGCGATTGCCTCACAGATACCACGCGCCAGCTTGTAATCCTTTGCCGCCATATTATAAAATGCGCCGTGCGGTTTTACATGCTGCATTTTCGCACCGGATGCCTTGCAGAACGCATCCAGGGCACCCATCTGGTAAAGTGTATACGCTTTCGCCTCTGCCGGAGACACATTCATATTCCGACGTCCAAATCCCATCAGATCCGGATATCCCGGATGCGCACCAACGCGAATGCCTGCCCCGTTTGCCATCTCGATCGTTTTCTTCATCACCACCGGATCAGATGCGTGAAATCCACATGCCACATTCGCGGACGTGATCAGCGGGATTACTTTATCATCCATACCAAGGGTGTAACGTCCAAAGCTTTCGCCCAAATCACTGTTTAAATCTACACAATACATTGGTAGTTCCTCCTGTCATGACTTATTTGATATGCATTGCCGTTTCAATAAACCCGGTATCTGCTTTTCCTTCCGCAAAGACCGGATGGCGCATGATCTGATACTGGAAATCCAGATTTGTCTCCACGCCGATCACAAGCATCTCATTGAGTGCAGAGCGCATCTTCATCAGTGCGGCTTCTCTTGTCGGAGCATGCACGATTACCTTTGCGATCATGGAATCATACTCTGACGGAATCTCATACCCCGTATACAGGCCGGTATCTACACGGACACCATTTCCGGCCGGCAGATGCAGATGTCTCACCACACCAGGACTCGGCATAAAGTTCTTTTCCGGAATCTCCGCGTTGATTCTGCACTCGATCGCATGACCGCGCGGACGTACCTCCTCCTGAGTAAAACTAAGCGGCTCTCCCATGGCTACCCGGATCTGCTCGATGATCAGATCCGTTCCCGTCACCATTTCCGTAACACCGTGCTCTACCTGGATTCTCGTGTTCATCTCCATAAAATAGAAATGTCCTGTTGGATCCACGATGAATTCGATGGTTCCCGCATTCGTGTAATGCACCGTCTTCGCCGCAAGGATCGCGCAGCGGTTCATCTCGGCACGCATCTCGTCCGTAACCGCCGGTGACGGAGACTCCTCGATCAGTTTCTGGTGATTTCTCTGCACGGAACAATCACGGTCTCCGAGCGCAACCACATTTCCAAAGGAATCTGCCATGATCTGGATTTCGACATGGCGTGGATTCTGGACAAACCGCTCAATGTACATCGTGTCATCGCCAAAAGCATTTGCGGATTCCCGCTGGGCAACGCCAAACTGGAACTCAAACTCATCGTCCGACATGGCAACACGCATGCCTTTTCCGCCTCCGCCAGAAGATGCTTTGATCATAACCGGATATCCAATTTCTTTTGCCAGCTGTTTTCCGACCTCCGCATCGTAAACCGGCTCCCTGGTTCCAGGAACTACCGGAACCCCGGCATCCATCATCGTCTTTCTCGCATGAGATTTATTTCCCATACGGTCAATAACCTCTGCATCAGGCCCAATGAACGCAATTTCATTTTCCTTGCACCGGCGTACAAATTCACTGTTTTCTGACAAAAAGCCATAACCTGGATGAATGGCATCCGCGCCCGTGTTCTTAGCTGCCATAATGATCTGATCCATATTTAAATAGTTGTTCTTTGCAGGTCCTTCCCCGATGCAGATTCTCTGGTCAGCAAGCTGAACATGAAGGCTGTTCTGGTCTTCCTTAGAATAGACCGCAACACTCTGGATTCCCATATTTCTGCACGCCCGGATGATGCGGACCGCAATCTCGCCACGATTGGCAATTAATATTTTTTCAAACATCGGCCGCTCCTCCTGCTCTTATAATCTCTTTACGCGGAACAGTGGCTGACCATATTCCACTTTCTGCTCATTGCTTACAAGAACAGCCTCGATCTCACAATCGAATTCACACTGGATCTCATTCATCAGCTTCATGGCCTCAAGGATACATACAGTCTGGCCATTTTTCACATGGTCACCGACTCTTACGAAAGCCGGGATGTCCGGACCTGATGCAGAATAAAACGTTCCGACGATCGGTGCGAGAATCAGCTCGATGTCATCGTTCTCCTCCTCTTTCTCTTCTGCAGCAGTCTGCGGTGCAGCTGCCAGAGCCGGAGCTGCCGGAAGTCCTGCCGTGATCACCGGCGGATGGGTCAGCTTGCTCATCGTAATCTTTGTATCTCCATCCTTAATGGAAAACTCCGTCAGGGAAGAATTCTCAATAATTTTTACCAGTCCTTCAATCTTCTCTAAATCCATATGAATAATCTCCTTATCCTTCTATTCGCTATCCTATTTTTAATCCGGAAACAGTCGTCTGAGACGTTTTGCAACCTGTCTGCATTCCAGAACTTCCTTACACGGTTTATGGATCTGTGCACGCATCGCCATATAACTCTTTTCTTCTTCCTTGTACAACCGCTGGGCTTCTTCAACGGAAACTTCCTGGAAGCGGATCTTATGATCTGTCTTTCTCTGCACCAGTTTCGGAATGTCCACACTGATGACAGTCGCAATCTTTGCATACCCACCGGTTGTCTGACGGTCTGCAAGCAAAATGATCGGTTTTCCATGGGACGGAACCTGAATCGATCCAAGTGCAATTCCTTCTGAAATAATATCTGACGTTGTCTTCGGCGCAATGAACGGTCCTTCCAGCCTGCATCCCATGCGGTCAAAATCACTCGTTACGGTATACTCTTCATGCAGGAAATTGTGAATTCCCTGCTTGCTGAACATGTGATTCTGCGGTCCCATCACAACACGCAGCATAACACTTTCCTGATCAAATTCGTGAATGTTCAGTTTTCTGGAAAGGAAGAACGGAAGATAATTTCTCTTAATACGGAAACTGATATAATCACCCTCCAGCAGTTTTCTTCCCTTAAATCCGCCAATCTTACTCTTTAAGCTTGTGCAGCGGCTTCCCATCACTACCGGAATTCTCAGGTAGCCAGAGAAAGAAATATAGCCGCGGCTTCCAGATCTTGCGCTTCCGAATTTTAAGATATCTCCTTTATTCATGTAAAGAGCGGTATACATTGGCACCGGCTCTCCATTCACCTCTGGCTGGAAATCTCCACCGGTGATCGCAATGATCGAAGCCGATGTGAACTCCAGAGTTGGACCGATCAGCGTAAATTCCAGAACCGCTTCATTCTCTGGATTATCGATCAGAAGATTTGCTATTTTAAACGAGCGGACATCCATTACCCCCGAAACACCGAATCCCTGGCTCTGATAGCCGCTTCGTCCAAGGTCCTGAACGGTTGTAAGCAGTCCCGCTTTTAATATACGGATTCCCATATTACACCTCACCTTCGCGAACCGTGCACTTATATTCTCCCAAATCGACCAGTTCTTTGATTCGCAGATATTCTTCTTCGTCTACCGGAACAAAGCGGATATAATCTCCCGCTTCAACCAAAATCGGGACCGCCCGCTCCGGATCATAAGTCTTTACCGGTGTCATTCCCATAAGCTGCCATCCGCCAGGGGACTCCATCGGATAAATACCGGTCTGGGAACCGCCGATTCCCACACTTCCGGCTTCAATCTTAATTCTTGGAGTAGCCAGTCTCGGCGTATGCAGCCTTTCATCCAGACCACCAAGGTAACAGAATCCCGGAAGAAAACCAAGCATATAGATCAGATAATCCTTGGAACTATGTAAAGCAATGACTTCATCCTCCGTCATACCTGCATGTTCTGCAATATAAGAAAGATCCGGACCATATTTTCCACCATAACAGACCGGAATTTCATAAATCTTCTTTTTCCCAGTCCCCGCCTTTGTCTCAACCTTCAAAAGCGTTTTCATCCGCTTTGTAATCTCACTGTAAGAAATAACACGCGGATCATAATTGATCAGCAGCGAGCAAAATGCAGGGATCACATCCTGAACACCTTCAATATGCTGTTCCCGCATCAGCTGAACTGTTGCTTTGATCTTTTGATTGATTTCGGGATTGATTTCATTGCCGAACTGAATCAGCAGCGAACTGTCTCCCGCTGTCAAAATATTAATTTCAGCCATATCTTAAATCTCCTTTTAAAAGGTAGTATCACGTAATCAGAAAGGGCCTGTCGCAAAATGCAGCTCGATATTTTCAACCTATCGTTATGCGCTTCATTTTGCTGCAGTCCCTTCTGTTTTTATATTTCATTTGAAGCAAACGTCATAACGCGACCAGTAATTCATAATCCCAGCCCGTGTGATGGTCGCTCACATTTCGCCAAATGACCGATACACTGCACTAGAACAGTCCGCCCATCTTTGTTACAAACGTCGGAATACCCATATATGCGGATAAGATCACAACAATAATTCCAAGAATCAGAAGGACTGTCGGATGATGATAATCCTGTCCCATGATCGACTTCATCTGAGAAGCAATCAGGCAGATACCAAGGGTAATCGGAAGGATCAGTCCATTAAATGCACCTGCAACAACCAACAGGGTTGCCGGATTTCCAAGAATGATCATAACTGCAGTAGAAACTACAATAAACGCGATGATCAAGGCATTTTCGTTCTTCTCAATCGACTTATTGAATGTCTTTAAGAAAGATACGGATGTGTAAGCTGCGCCAATGATCGAGGTAACTGCTGCACATAAAAGCACAAGTCCTGCAAAACGATATCCAATCTCACCTGCGCCCTGTTTGAACGCGCTTGCAGCCGGGTTGGATGCGTCAAGCTCCACACCGGCCTTGGAAACAACACCAAGTACAGCAAGGAACAGGAAAATACGAACAATTGTTGCAATCGTAATGCCCATAACGGAACTTCTGTTTACTTCTTTTAAGTTTTCCTCGCCGGTAATACCTGCATCAATCAGTCTGTGTGCACCCGCAAAGGTTATGTAACCACCAACGGTTCCGCCCATCAGGGTAAGGATTGCCGGGAATAACGGCTGAATACCGGTTGACGGAGCAAATGTATTTTTCAGAGCATCTCCTACCGGAGGTTTTACTACAATAATTACAATAAAGATAACCGCGATCATGATCGCTCCAAGTACCTTCGTCAGCGTATCCATGGCTGCTTTTGCATTTTTAAATAAGAAAACCATGATTGCAATCGCTGCTGCAATGACGTAACCCACTGTGGTCGGAATCCCAAGCAACGTATTCAAGCCTAATGCGCCACCGCCAACGTTACCAATGTTGAAAACAAGTCCACCAAGAACGATCATAAATGATACAAAATATCCAAGTCCCGGAAGAACTTTATTTGCGACATCCTGTCCACGTAGGCCTGTAATACAAAGGACACGCCAGATATTAATCTGTGCGATTGCCGCGAGGATGATCGATACCAGAATGACAAAGCCAAAACTGCCCTGATACTGACCCGTAAATGTGGATGTCTGAGTAAGGAAACCTGGTCCAATTGCAGATGTTGCCATCAAAAATGCTGCTCCCAAGAGCGCGCCGCCGCCTTTTTTCTTTTCACTCATATGAAGTCCTCCTGTCTAATAAAAATTTATGCAACCAACCGATCGGAAGCCGAGCAGTTACAATCCATACAGAAAACACATTCCCAAATTTTTTCTGTATGCGATAAATTGTTTCATAAGATAACTTCAAAAGTTCTTATGATACAAAAAAAGGGCAGACAAATCTTGCTTTAAAAGCGCCGTTGCCTTCCCATTGCAGACAGTATACGCCACATTTTCTGAAAATGCAACTAAAATCTTTATTTTTTTAATTTTACATTGAGTTGTATTTCTTTTTGCGCGCGTCCGAAGTTTTTCTTTTGTTTAAAACTTATGTTTTTTAAGTCTGTTGAACTATACTCCAGCGAAGGAGCGACATAATAACGGTACAGTTACCTTATATGCGCAATGATTTCAATCCACGCTCCCGCGAAGGAGCGACAAGCATCGTAGACAAACCGCACCTGTACATGCCAATTTCAATCCACGCTCCCGCGAAGGAGCGACGACACAGATATCCCAGAACAGCAGGAGCTGACAATTTCAATCCACGCTCCCGCGAAGGAGCGACAATATAGGACTTGTCAACATCGTCCATCTGTGTATTTCAATCCACGCTCCCGCGAAGGAGCGACAAAGGCATGGTGCGTGAGGGTAACTACTTTGACGATTTCAATCCACGCTCCCGCGAAGGAGCGACCGGATCAAACTGCATTTTACATTCTGGGCAGTAAGATTTCAATCCACGCTCCCGCGAAGGAGCGACACATTTCAGGATTGATTGTTGCGGGGGTATTCAAATTTCAATCCACGCTCCCGCGAAGGAGCGACGAACCCGGAAGCATCCAAACAGAACGCTACACCGATTTCAATCCACGCTCCCGCGAAGGAGCGACAGGGGATAATGTAGCCTGTGACTTCTTCTCATAAATTTCAATCCACGCTCCCGCGAAGGAGCGACAAGGGTTGCCATTGCTTCAATAGCACCCTGAATATTTCAATCCACGCTCCCGCGAAGGAGCGACGCTATATCCTAAACCGAATAATCGAAGCTATCATATTTCAATCCACGCTCCCGCGAAGGAGCGACTAAATCTCTCCTTCCGCCATCTTCCCTCTGCATCCAATTTCAATCCACGCTCCCGCGAAGGAGCGACTAAAATAAATAATCATATACTGATATCACTAATATTTCAATCCACGCTCCCGCGAAGGAGCGACTTGCAATACTCATTGTACGCCTTGTTCTGCTTCTATTTCAATCCACGCTCCCGCGAAGGAGCGACTGGATTTGGTGAGACCACGAATTTCTGAGGCACTATTTCAATCCACGCTCCCGCGAAGGAGCGACTACGGCGTTTATTTAATGTTATCGTATCAAGGAATTTCAATCCACGCTCCCGCGAAGGAGCGACGCAAATTCAGGGTTCGGTGTGATTACTGGTGGTGTATTTCAATCCACGCTCCCGCGAAGGAGCGACGTTATACCAGATGAACAGTTGCCGAGGTTTATGAATTTCAATCCACGCTCCCGCGAAGGAGCGACGTATACATCCGAGAAGAAGAGTACCAACCAATCATTATTTCAATCCACGCTCCCGCGAAGGAGCGACGTTGGTAATGGTCAATTCACTGTTGATTCATCAGATTTCAATCCACGCTCCCGCGAAGGAGCGACATCGCAGAGATCAGGATTGACCAGATCAACACAATTTCAATCCACGCTCCCGCGAAGGAGCGACACGCGAATTACGGATAGTGGAGTTATTTGCCCGGATTTCAATCCACGCTCCCGCGAAGGAGCGACTTCCAGAGGGCTTCCAACTGTTTACTAATCGTCTATTTCAATCCACGCTCCCGCGAAGGAGCGACTTAAAAGGGTGGTCTTGCCAGACCCCTTTTTACCATTTCAATCCACGCTCCCGCGAAGGAGCGACGGAGTACGGATGCGCATACGGAACCGTGTTTTTATTTCAATCCACGCTCCCGCGAAGGAGCGACATTAAAGTAGCAAGAGAGGTTCGGATCAAAGAGATTTCAATCCACGCTCCCGCGAAGGAGCGACTTCCAGAGGGCTTCCAACTGTTTACTAATCGTCTATTTCAATCCACGCTCCCGCGAAGGAGCGACTATAAGACTCCATTTACATCATCCTCATCTGTATATTTCAATCCACGCTCCCGCGAAGGAGCGACCAGGCACATTAATACTTGGTTCTCCAGAGCACAATTTCAATCCACGCTCCCGCGAAGGAGCGACGTAACTGACTTTCAGTGTACTGGGTACTGGAAATTTCAATCCACGCTCCCGCGAAGGAGCGACGTGGTGGCAGGGGCAGTTTTACAGCCGGACAGGATTTCAATCCACGCTCCCGCGAAGGAGCGACATAAAGCGGTGCTGAAATGTATCAGGCATTAGTATTTCAATCCACGCTCCCGCGAAGGAGCGACTCGTAGCTGCAGGTGACATGATGAATGCAGCAAAAGATTTCAATCCACGCTCCCGCGAAGGAGCGACCTTTCTAACTATTCGTTAAAATCTCCACTTTCGCATTTCAATCCACGCTCCCGCGAAGGAGCGACACTTTCGCGAATAATCACGGCGAGCCATACACATAATTTCAATCCACGCTCCCGCGAAGGAGCGACGCGGCACCAATGATAAAGATACCAAGATAGATGATTTCAATCCACGCTCCCGCGAAGGAGCGACCGTATTACCCGCGATAACTCATACGGTCTGGAACCATTTCAATCCACGCTCCCGCGAAGGAGCGACGAGATATGCGCACTTGAATCTGACTGCATAGACGGATTTCAATCCACGCTCCCGCGAAGGAGCGACTTTAGCTAATTTTTCAAACTTATTTTTGAGGTGTATTTCAATCCACGCTCCCGCGAAGGAGCGACATGTTACCGTAGTAGGGAGTGTTTAATGTGGTGCGATTTCAATCCACGCTCCCGCGAAGGAGCGACAAAAATCTGGATGATATATTAAATTAAGATTTTCTTATTTCAATCCACGCTCCCGCGAAGGAGCGACACATGTGTTCTCCACCATTCGCATATTGATTCGCGATTTCAATCCACGCTCCCGCGAAGGAGCGACAAAAATGATAACATCAAAACAGTATTGGCTTATATTTCAATCCACGCTCCCGCGAAGGAGCGACTTGATGCAATCGACCCAGTTGCTTTATCCATAAGCGATTTCAATCCACGCTCCCGCGAAGGAGCGACTATGCGGCCGTAAACCAGTATCCATGATTTTTGATTTCAATCCACGCTCCCGCGAAGGAGCGACTTCCTGTATCCGTCTGGCGGACGGGAGATAATTATATTTCAATCCACGCTCCCGCGAAGGAGCGACTGCATTTACTATTTAATGGGGATAAATAGGGGCGAATTTCAATCCACGCTCCCGCGAAGGAGCGACTGCATTTATCACTAATTTTCTTTCTCCAACATACAATCTTCTCTCACATTTCGCACAAATCATATTTTTAGGATGTTTCAAATTGATTTCGATAAATGCTCATTTAACACGTTTTGTTACTTTTTTCGGGTGCGAGTCTCCTGTCATTTTTATGTACACTTTCGACTCGCACCGAACACGTACTACATAATCAATACCTGATCAGCAGCTGTGCCGCGGTCTACGCCTACATGCTCGATTTTCGTCTGGTATTTATTTCCCAAATAATAAAATCTCAGGCTGTCCACCTCAGCATCTATGATATCTGTCAGAATGGATTTTAGCATAATGCATTGGGCGTTATCGAGAATGCATTCGAACACAGAATTTTGCACTCTTCGCCCGTAGTTCACACATTGCTTGGCAACTTTTCGCAAGCGGGCTCTTCCTGCTGCTGTTTCTGTATTTACATCATAAGTAATCAATACAAGCATCTTCTGCCACCTCACTTCCAAAGGAAAACCGGATAGGAATCCAGGTCACCACGCAGATATCTTGCAAGGAGCATAGCCTGAACATATGGAACCATTCCCCATTCTACTTTTTCGCCCAGATATGGGTGTGTGATGATGTCTTTTTTTCGATTCTGCCATTCCGTCAACAGTTTCTTTCTCAGATCATCATCCATAAGAACGGCACCGTTTTCTTTTTTCGTAAAGTTTTTTCCACTTACAATCTTTTTGTTTACCAGAGACAATACAAACCTGTCTGCCATGACGGCTCGTAATTCTTCGATCAAATCTAAAGACAAAGAGGCTCGCCCCGGGCGCTCCGTATGAAGATATCCTACGCACGGATCCAGACCAACGCATTCCAATGCGGAAGTAATTGAAGTGGTCAGCAGCGTGTATACAAAGGATAACATCGCATTGATGTTATCTAACGGCGGACGTTTATTTCGTCCTGTAAACGGAAAGTCTTTCTTCTGCTGCAAAATCAACTGATCAAACACACCAAAATAAATACTGGCTGCCTCTCCCTCATATCCACGAAGCTGATCTTTACTCTGACTGTTCCGTATCCATTCCAGGCTGTCCTTTAACTGTGACGATGCTGTCTTGACCCGTTCCACATCAATCTGCATGGGATGATCCCGAAGTGCACGCTCCAGGACCCATCTTGCATTATATACTTTGCCCATGATACAGTTTCTGGCAATTTCCATGCTCATGGTTTCACTTTTACTGCTCTCATACTGCTGTTCTCGCAAAATGACATTGCCGCGTACTTTCCCACTGATTCTTGCCAGGAATTTTCCCTGTGGTGTCAGATAACATAACGAAATATTACGATCAACGCATGCTCCCATCAGTGCGGGGCTTGTTCCTCTGTAGCCGAACGAAACGATTCCTTCCAGATTATGTAACGGTAATCTTCCGCATTCTGTATCTGCATCGTAAATCACAATATTTTCACCGTCAAGTGACAAATAACTGTTTTCCGAAGTGACATAAAGCGTATTCAATAATTTCTTCATTCGGTTTCCTCCAGCCTTTGCTCAAGATAATGTTTTACAGTCCCGCTCCTTGCCAGTTTTGGCAGACACAGATCCTTCAGAGAACAGGAATTACATGCCTTACTCGGTTTCACTTTCGGTGTATATCTGCGTGCAAAATACTGGTGCATTTCCTGAAACATTGCTTTTACTTCAGTCCGCAGATCATCTGTAACCGGTACCACTTCGCGCCTTCTGGTTTCGCCGTAAAAAAGTGCACCTTCTGGTATCTCTGTCGAAAACATTTCTTCCAGACACATAGCCTGTGCAACAAGCTGAAGGATATCTTCCTCCGAATGTTTTGGTTTTCCTTTCTTGTATTCTACCGGGTACACAGAATACGTGCCTCGGTGTCCATACAACTGAATTCCGTCTTCGCATTTATGAAACTCCACGATGTCACATTCTCCGCTGATTCCCATAATTCTGGATGATACCGGAAGCGCACGGGCGATGATTGTATCTTTCCGTTTCTCAGTAATGTAAGGGTCGTGTGCCTTTTTGTGCATCAGTTCTCCAATCACGGTATGTTCATTTTCCTCCCACTGCTGCTCAATATGAATCAGCGCCCACTGTCTCCTGCAGAATTTAAAATGCTGAATACCAGATATCATCAAATAATCATCTTCGGAATATTCCATTATATCATCCTTTTCACAGATATAGTCTCCGGGATATTTTCTGTGTGCACACATACGGTGTAATCCTGATATTTTCTCGGATATACAACATCCTCCTTGCGTTTCACTTCAACTGCATCAAACAGTTTATAGGCCGGGCAATCTCCCAACTCCTTGCTGTGTTTGAATACAATCAGTTCCCTCACAGCCATTTTTCCACGTGCTGCTGAGTGATCATGCTCAAACATATTGATGATCGCCTCCCATAAAAGTTCCAGGTCTTCTTCCGAAAATCCGGTTACCTTTCTTGCCAGATTTGCAGAAACATAACCTTCTACCCGGTAAAGCGCATACGGAACAATATTCTTCCGTCCCATTTCTGTATTCTTGCTTTCTGCATCTTTTTCGGTCGTGATGGCAACTCGGGTGATAGCAACTTCCTGACTGATAATCGGATCAATGCTCCGCGCAAATCCAAGCTGTACCGGACCACGCACCTGTCCACAGTTCAATGCTGCCTTTACAAAGGTTGTCATAACAGCTCCGAAGGTACGGATATCAAAAAAGTTGCTGCACATGTAATCACGGATCTTCACATCTGCATCCGGATCATTTTTCTTTAACTTTTTCAATTCTTCCGTCACTTTCTTCTCATCCGTTTCTGTGATTCCCATGGACTCACATGCTGTGCGGTCACTCCGGTTTAACGGAACATCCTCGCGAATGTAAATCTGATACCCAGGTTCCCCTTCCTTTACCAGGTCAATATAATTGCGGATTTTCCGTTTCAGGCAGACATCGGTAACCAGCCCCAGACCACTTTCCGGATCGATACGCGGCATATTTCCTGCATCCGGATCTCCGTTTGGATTTCCATTCTCCACATCAAATAATGCGACAAATTCATATCGGTTTTTGATTGCTTCAGCCATTTACTTATCCTCCCGTTTCTTATATTTTTCCTGCATCTGATGGTAATACCCAAGGTCAAACTTCCCCTGCTCCTCCAAAGTCAGGCGCAATGGAAAACTTGTTTCTTCTTCCAATTTGTCCATGATTTCAGCCAAGAGTTCTTCATAATCATCCTTTAACTTCGTCTTCTCCCGCTCCAGCTTTTTGATATGACTATTCTTAAGCTTAATCAGGACCGGAAATACAACTGCCGGAGTCGCACATGCGGAATTGAAATAGCGGTCCCGGATCGTGGCTTTGATTTCCGGATTTGCATCCTTCTGAATCGATTCCAACACGGCAAATAAGCGTCCCAGCACATAAGCCTTATCCCGGCTTTCTTTATTCAATCCCATATAATTCTCCCCTTTCTCCCAATTGCAATTGCGGATCAAATATGCTTTTATCATGGCTGCGCGCCCCCAGGTAACAGTTCCCTGTTCCGCGCGAATCCGGATCAGCAGATCTGTAAACAGACTTGCTGGATACCGGTCTCCGGATATGACGGCCTGCATAACCATAGCTGCCATATTGGGCACCGGCTTTTTATCTTTCGATTTCTGATTGGCCGTTTCATCTAACATCTCCCGAACACCAAGATATTCCCGTTCCTCCCATTTGGGTTTTACGATATCCATGTTCCGGTAATGCGCAGCAATGTTTTCCAATATATTTCCAAAAGAATCTTCATAAAAGAAACGCACAGATAATCGTGCTGCATTCGCTGCAATCCCCAGAATATAAAATTTTTGTTCCGGGTCAATCTCAATATCATCCAGATCGATATATTTCTGCTTTTGTAAACCATCAAACACTTTCTGGATTTCTCTCTGATTATCATGATTGGGCGTTATCACAAACGAGAATGCTTTCTGGCACGCTTCCTGCCCGCTTTCAGCCCAGTATACAATCATGGTATCGCCAAGCTGAAGCCGGTATTTATTCTGATCCAGCAGATAATTCAGCGCTGTCGTATACGCAAACTCCGCATACCTTCCGACCGGAGCATTATAACTCTGCTCTTTTCCATACGATTCAAAGGCCGGTGCATTAAAGGAAACCAGGGCAGCACCGCTGGACTGCGCTCCCGGTACCCCTTTTATCGTCCTGTGAATTCGTGATATTTCAGCCGGTTTTCCAGTCACCATGCAGATGCCATCTGTTTTCTGATCATCTCCAGTCTGAGTTTCATCCCAGCCTGCGCGAATGGCAGCATCAGCCTGCGCTTCCTCTTCATTCATGCAAAAAATCAGGTTGCCGCCATCTGTAATTTCATCCCAGTGTTCCCGTATTAACGCATTTTCGCTTGCCTGTGAAGGATTCCATGTTTCAAAATAGGTACGGACTGCGTTTGCCATAGTACTATCCACGTTTTGAAGTAATTTCAAATGTTTTTCTTTCGCTGCTAAAAAGCAATCTTGCACACGGCCAGAGCTTCCGTCTTTATCAATTCCCAGCAAATACTTGGAATTATCGCAAAGATAATTGGCCGCAACACCAGAAGACCTGGTTACCATTTGTGGCACCGACTTCTGTGCCGGCTGCAAGACTTTCTTTTTTCCACGTTCTTCTTCATGCTTTAAAGACAGAATTTCCTTTACCGTTCCATCTTTTGTAAGATTAATCCCATATGAAACTTTTGCCTGACACCAGCCCAGTTTAGAAACGCTTCCCTGTTTTGCTAAATTTTCATAATGCCTGACCAATGTTTCCAGAATCACCGTATCACCTCACAGTTTCTCAGATCAATGCATCCACGTTTCATAACGGCCCGGAAAAACATAGGCTGGATGTCGTTTTGGTCCGAATAATCCAGATCATACAACATGTAACCCAGATCTTTTTCCGGTATTGCATCATACCAGGTTTGTACTTCGTCCTCTTCACACAGAGCAAAATGCGCCGGGAACTCTCTGCAGCCAAAATAAGGCATATGATAACATTCCCCCCTCCTTAAGCGCCTCATGGTAATATCCTTAAACTTTCCAGGATTATCCGTTTTGCTTGCATAATCCGTCATTTCAAAATGTGCTTCAATCACATATTCCACGTCGGTCAAAATAATGGATGCCCGCTGCACGATATCTTCTTTTGTATTGAGATAAAGTGGTTTGTCTACTCCATTATACACTTGCAGCACATTACTTGCAGAGATCTTGCTCTTTACCTCATTTCTCCGCACACTCGTGAAACGGATCGGCTTTTTGACATAGATTTTATCTACGACCCATTTCAACCCCGGATGCCAGTATACTGCCTCCAAAATTCCCCTTGCTGCAGACGGTGTTATGACATCGTACGAACATCGTTCTACTTTCATTTCCGGTCTGGTGAATAATGCATACGGTCCCCAGACACGGACCTTAACTCCCACAGCCATAGTATTCACCCCTTTCCTATATTTCCATAATTACAAATTTCTTCCATTCACCGATACCTCTGTGATTAGCATTCACACATACATGTCCAGTAACAGGATTTTCCGATTCTTCTCATTTCAAATCGGCCAACCATTCATCCGATAAATAATGCCATACCCTGCTCAACACCCAAATCAAGTCCCATCTCATCCGTATACTGGGTATCTAAAATCAGTTCATAGAAATCTTCCAGATCCTCTGAAATCGGCCGTAACATCCCGGCACCATTCATTTTTTCAAACTCTTTGTCATAAATACTGACACAATATTGCTGGGCTTTCCGCAATGTACCTTTCGTATATCCCTGAAAACGCAGTTGCTGTAAAATCTGGCCAGCTTCTTCCTCCCGATTGATAAAAACAGTTTTATTGCCTTCTTCAATCAGACGGAATTCATTTCCGACTTTCGCAAAATGATAATCCTTGTTTTTAAATTCAGACAGTACCTCTTTTTTATCCATCTGATCTTCTTTATAATGGTATAACATCTTAAAATAACAGGTAATACTTTCTGGATCTGAAAGATCAGCACCATCTTTTAAAAGAGATTTGGCCGCATCCATCTGTTGTCTCTGGCTTGGGACATTCTCTGCACCTTCAAAATCAAAAATATAAACCCGGCTATCCTGGAGCGGCCGTTTTCCTTCCCTGTTGCATCTTCCTGCTGCCTGGATCATAGAATCTACACC
The DNA here is from genome assembly GCF_003481825.1 of Clostridium sp. OM02-18AC. Classification (GTDB taxonomy): domain Bacteria; phylum Bacillota; class Clostridia; order Lachnospirales; family Lachnospiraceae; genus Brotaphodocola. The sequence continues at coordinate 193,330 of NZ_QULW01000003.1, forward strand.
TGCGATCTGGCGGTACACGGTTTCAAAATCAAGATCAACCCCTGCCTCTACCAGGCTGGTAGAAATCAGGATACATGTTTCTCCCTGCTTCAGCCGGCTGCGTATCAATTTCAAAACTCTTCTTCTATGATTGGGATACATCGTCGTTGATAAATGAAATACACCATCGCCCTTCAAACGCTGATACAGATGTTGTGCCCGTTTTTTGGTATTCACAACACAAAGTGCCTGATGTTCTCCCAGCAGACGTTCTGCCATGACTTCCTCGGACACGACTCCAATATTTTCAAACTGTGCCCGTTTAAAGAAAGAAAACTGTTCTTCCATTCTTGGGCATAGCTCCGTAATCTTCCATGATTTTTGAAACAACTCTGTGAATGCAGGCTGCGTAGCGGTGCACAAAACAATGCTGGAGCGATAATTTGCTGCCAATTCCTCTAACATCAACAGACAAGGTTTTAGATATTCAATTGGAAACATCTGTGCTTCATCAAATATGATTACACTATTAGCAATGTTATGAAGTTTTCTGCATTTTGACGATTTGCTGGCAAACAAAGATTCAAAAAACTGTACATTCGTCGTCACCACAACCGGCTTGTCCCAATTTTCCGATGCCAGCTGCATGGGCCGGAGCTCTTCTGAACTGGTATAATCCACATTGCTATGATGTTCCAGAACATTCTGCTCTCCTAAAATCTCCCGAAATACAGCCGCATTCTGCTCGATGATACTGGTGTAAGGAATGACATAAATAATATGATCCATATGGTGTGCTGCCGCATGACAGAGGGCAAATGCAAGCGATGCCACTGTTTTTCCGCCGCCTGTTGGAACAGTCAGCCGGAACAAACCACGTTCTGCGCTCTGCCCTGTTTCCATGCAATGCTGTAAAATTTCGGTTCGTCTTCCATTGATTGTATCAATATCTTTCACGTTCAGCCAATCCACAATATGATCTTCAAGTTTTTTCAAGAGAACATTCATAGCTTCGCCCTGTTCCCGCTCCGTCTTACCGTTTTGCATAAAACATTCCGTATCCAGAAAATCCGCATCTACCAGACAGGAATACAGCATACGGATAAATACGCTCAATGAGAAATCCGGATCTGGCGTCATGTTCGGATCAAACGGCATTGTTTGCAATTGCGGAAATGTTATCTCATCCACATAATGATGATAATCCGGTATTTTCTTTTTCAATCGACCAACCAGTGAGGAACGTTCGGACTTATTTCCGTAATCCGGTAGCCCCGCATGGTGACCTGCGATACAATATTCTAATATCGGATAAAGTCCGCCCTTTTTCTCGCACTCCTGCGCACCGGCTGTCGCATGATCAACCCGGTCATCGCTTTCCGTTTGAATCTTTTTTTGGAATTCATCAGAATACTTTCCTATGTCATGAAGCATTCCACAACAGTATCCCCAGTCCTGTTTGCAAAAAGCATCTGCAAAAATTCCTGCCAGATTCGCAGTCCCCTCCAAATGATCCAAAACCGACTGTTGCCGTTCTCCATCTTTGTGTGCAATATATTTCACAGTACATTCCTTTCCGCGCAATGCGCAACGAAACAAACACCTTCTCTATTCTTCACTTTTTATTCCTGTATCTGTGATCTTACATAACACACCCTGATCCAAAACAAATAAAATCTTTCCCTTTGCCGTATCTCCAATCTTATCATACAATCTTCCGGCACTCATGGATTCCCCCTTTACGGTATAAGGACTATTCGCCACATAACCACATTTTCCGAGACCTTTTACCATCACCTGAATGGCTTCTTTGTCAAATTCATTGTCCGGTTCTTTTACGAGTTGGACTTTCATGCCCTTCTCCATAAAATCCGTACCGTAATAATGTTTACAGCCAGAAATTGTAAAATATAATTCTGCCATATACACCCTCCTCATATAATGTTCTTGTTGTGTTACATTATAATTGTATAGGTGTACTATAAAAATGCCAGGTATTTAAGATACTGGATATTTCTGGAATTTGTGCTTACGTGAGGAAAGCGAGCCTCATACTTATGACAGCTCCGGTATTCTAGCTTATTTCAATCCACGCTTCCGCGAGGGAAGCGACAGAATGCCCTGGAAAACATCGTTCGGAATATTGCATTTCAATCCACGCTTCCGCGAGGGAAGCGACTTTGTGTACCCCGCACCTGTTGAGTTGTACGGAGATTTCAATCCACGCTTCCGCGAGGGAAGCGACTAAAGACCGCGCCGGACCCACAGAGGGCAGCAGAGATTTCAATCCACGCTTCCGCGAGGGAAGCGACGCAGGTAAAGGTGATGAACCGGGTGTACAGAATATTTCAATCCACGCTTCCGCGAGGGAAGCGACTTTATCCGGGTCTACAGTGAGTGTGTAATTATAATTTCAATCCACGCTTCCGCGAGGGAAGCGACAATGACTCTCCCAGAAGCGCAGCTGATACGATACTGATTTCAATCCACGCTTCCGCGAGGGAAGCGACAAAACGGAACCGGAATGGACTTGTCACTCAGACGATTTCAATCCACGCTTCCGCGAGGGAAGCGACGTTGCTATTAACCCATCAGGAAGTTTTAAAGTAATTTCAATCCACGCTTCCGCGAGGGAAGCGACAACTGGGCGACGTTCTACGCAAAGGACTTCCCAATTTCAATCCACGCTTCCGCGAGGGAAGCGACCAAGAGGGCTTCGCCAGCTGACTTCCTCTGAAAAATTTCAATCCACGCTTCCGCGAGGGAAGCGACCAACACACGCTTTTTCAATCACGATCTTGCAGTCATTTCAATCCACGCTTCCGCGAGGGAAGCGACCCGCTCTGCTTCGAAATCTAAAATCTTGAATCATATTTCAATCCACGCTTCCGCGAGGGAAGCGACGACAAGGGCGTGAACCTTTCCAGAGATACCGTTAAATTTCAATCCACGCTTCCGCGAGGGAAGCGACGGTATCTGCGGAGTTCTTATGGATAACGGGGATTAATTTCAATCCACGCTTCCGCGAGGGAAGCGACTTGCCGTGCTTGCTATTGGCAGCAGCAGGAAACCATTTCAATCCACGCTTCCGCGAGGGAAGCGACAGCGGCCACATCTGAACTCTTTTTGGTATGCTTTTATTTCAATCCACGCTTCCGCGAGGGAAGCGACGTGTATTCTATGGTGTCATTCGTCCGCTTCCGATTTCAATCCACGCTTCCGCGAGGGAAGCGACATGTGTCGCGAACGTGTGCCGAAGCAAGTGCGGATTTCAATCCACGCTTCCGCGAGGGAAGCGACGATGGTAATCGAGGTTTATAACCACATTATGGAGATTTCAATCCACGCTTCCGCGAGGGAAGCGACCTTTCCATACGACGCATGGCTTCGATCACCCTGATTTCAATCCACGCTTCCGCGAGGGAAGCGACGGCGAGCTTGGCAATCATGCCGGAGGCTGAGAAATTTCAATCCACGCTTCCGCGAGGGAAGCGACTGAGCCAGTCAAGGTACGGGTAGTATTTCCTTGCGATTTCAATCCACGCTTCCGCGAGGGAAGCGACCGAGCTTGCAAAAATCAGCGTGGAGATCACGCTGATTTCAATCCACGCTTCCGCGAGGGAAGCGACAATGCCACAATCCTTTTTCGTGACCGGCTTTCAGATTTCAATCCACGCTTCCGCGAGGGAAGCGACAGAAGATGATGTTGGAGCGGAGGATACCTGGAAATTTCAATCCACGCTTCCGCGAGGGAAGCGACAAAATATACTGGTGGGCTATCTGTACGACCAGATAATTTCAATCCACGCTTCCGCGAGGGAAGCGACTTCGGCTCATGCGGGAATCATACGGGCAGTGCATATTTCAATCCACGCTTCCGCGAGGGAAGCGACTCAGACCCGTTCGATCCGCCATTTCCTGGAGGAATTTCAATCCACGCTTCCGCGAGGGAAGCGACTTCACTGGATCCGGATAACAAACAGATCTATGGGAATTTCAATCCACGCTTCCGCGAGGGAAGCGACAAATATGGAATTAGAGCGGTTCGCCCGCTTGCTAATTTCAATCCACGCTTCCGCGAGGGAAGCGACTTCATCTTTATTGATATAGCAAGTATTTCCAAACTATTTCAATCCACGCTTCCGCGAGGGAAGCGACCTTATGAAGATACAGGAATGTGTGCAAAGTATGATTTCAATCCACGCTTCCGCGAGGGAAGCGACCTGATGCACCGATATATGGCAAGGGCATCAAATTATTTCAATCCACGCTTCCGCGAGGGAAGCGACCATATCACCAAGGTCAAGGTTAATGACAACCATTATTTCAATCCACGCTTCCGCGAGGGAAGCGACGTCACCCACGCCTGAATTTGCTATTGCATCATTATTTCAATCCACGCTTCCGCGAGGGAAGCGACGCAGGAGCGTGGCGGATGGAAAACCGATGCAGTAATATTTCAATCCACGCTTCCGCGAGGGAAGCGACGCAGGCACAATACTATCTGGACGGCGCTGTCATATTTCAATCCACGCTTCCGCGAGGGAAGCGACGGCAGAGATGCGGGAGGTGTTGCTGAAAATATCAATTTCAATCCACGCTTCCGCGAGGGAAGCGACAATATCACTGTCAGCATCATATTCAGTGTTGGAAATTTCAATCCACGCTTCCGCGAGGGAAGCGACTGATATGCACCATACCTATTTGACACATCAGCAATTTCAATCCACGCTTCCGCGAGGGAAGCGACAATGAGTCCTCCGGCATCCAGACGGCTACAGGCGTGATTTCAATCCACGCTTCCGCGAGGGAAGCGACACACCTTGCTTTTATTCGTGGACGGCATAGACTGATTTCAATCCACGCTTCCGCGAGGGAAGCGACGTTCATTGGTTTTTTCCCCGGCCACGGTCACGCCGATTTCAATCCACGCTTCCGCGAGGGAAGCGACAAATACATTCTCGGCATACTTGCGGCACTGATATGATTTCAATCCACGCTTCCGCGAGGGAAGCGACAAATACGGGCAAAAAGCGGGGTGTTATATCAATATTTCAATCCACGCTTCCGCGAGGGAAGCGACCGCAGGGGCGAGTACAAGATTGTAAATACCACAATTTCAATCCACGCTTCCGCGAGGGAAGCGACGTTACAAAGATAAGGGTAAACGATACAGTAACCGATTTCAATCCACGCTTCCGCGAGGGAAGCGACGCAAAATGCCGAGAACTAAAACACCATGAGGGCATTTCAATCCACGCTTCCGCGAGGGAAGCGACGCCATACTACCTCCGCTCCTGTAAACAAAAATCCATTTCAATCCACGCTTCCGCGAGGGAAGCGACAAGGAGGACGATAACGATGCTGAAACCGTATAAGATTTCAATCCACGCTTCCGCGAGGGAAGCGACCCGATTGCTCTTACAACCGGATTCGCAGATGCAAATTTCAATCCACGCTTCCGCGAGGGAAGCGACACAATTCCGTTCGGGATAGATCTGTGCATCTGCTTATTTCAATCCACGCTTCCGCGAGGGAAGCGACAGCAAATGTGTACAATTTTCTCGTGCATATCTGCAAAAATCATAGCACGACTTACAAACTAATAATAATATTTCTTTTTCATATCGTCAAGCAAATAAAATATTCTTATTGGAAGACGTGCGAATCCACACGTATTTTTATGTGTACTTGCGACTCGCACCTCATATTCAATGACATGCATACATGCTTTCCACAATTGCCTAAGATTTGATAATGAAAACTTATTTTATTATGAAGTAATCATTAATCAATACTCCACTCCGAAATCATATCGTTTTCAAAATCTGCTGTACAACTTCTGACAGAATTAATGCTGTCACTTTTTTGTTTCCAGATTCAAGTTCCGGTTTCCCGCATCTAAAGTGGTCTTTATGATCTGATACGCAGCAGTTCTTATACCAACACTCTCCCATCAGAGTTCCTTTTATAGACCACTTTTCATTTTCAGTCAACTCACCTGCCAATGATTTCATGACACGCTCTGTGGAAAACCGTTTAAAACCAGACAAATATTGTATTGTTTTTTCACCTTTAATTTTCGATAAATTAATTCTATGATTTTCCATTGCTGAAAGAATCTCGTCCCGCGCATTAATTTTATCTTTCTTTCCTGTACCTGTCCATGAAATTAGTTTATCAAATGCCAAAATTAAATATTCAAAACAAATCATATCCAAGATAACAATATGACCGTTCGACTGATTAGCCAATTGCTTTAAAATACGATACTTATTCCTTATATCCTGGTTATCTAATACATAATCAAATGCAATATAATAGATGTCATCCGAAACAGGTTGTAACTGATAGATTGCATCCAATATACCTTGATTACTCTCTTTGCTTTCAACGACAAATTCACCATCAAAGAAATGTTGATTCACCAATTGCCAGAAATGAAAACCTGCACCGGTATCTTCTGTCCACAAATACTTCATATCACACTTCCTCTTCCAGTGTTATCTTATTATCCTTCAATTTTAGCACTTTGAAACTTTTATCTGAAACATTTAAACCATCACAATTTCTCAAAAAGAGCATATATTGATTTGAAAATTCGAAATTAATAAATTTTCGTATATCATCAGTGATCAAAATGTCGGCATTATCAATCACAACAAAACTATTTCTGCACTTTTTAAGATCTTCCAGAATATTTTCCGATTTATAATTAAATAGCTTAATAGCATGATACTCATCTGTCAGTTTCAAATCTTCAAGGATCTCATAGAGAACTGTTTTTCCTGTTCCACTGTCTCCTCCGACAAGAGTAATTCGGTCATCGAAAGACAAATTATAGAAAAAAGGGGCTGCCTGAAAAGCAATGTTTTTATAAATCATCTTCCTCTCTCCTTTCGTACTCTCTGCTCCACCAGGCTTGATACCCTGCATTGCCTGTCACTATATCTTTATTGTTAAAACACAGTTTAGCCTTGTCTGGAATTTCAACATAACTTGGTCGTGACATACAAATTTTTATATTGTCCATCTGAAATATCAATTTAAGAACATTAGGTCCACATTCCTCAACACATACTATTTTATCTGGATGTTTTACAATATTTAATAAAGTCTTGCAGCCGGAAGATAAATTTCTGATGGTTCCCAGTCCATATTTTGTTTCTATATGCTTATCTGTTGTTAAAACTGCATCATCAACCTGATAAATAAGCTTCTTATCCTGTTCCGTCATTTCTTCATTACTGGTATTTAAATTAAAATAAAGATCATTTTTTAGAATCCAATTGGGAGACGATTTCTTTTCTGTATAAATATCAATCATATCAATTCACCTGTTCTTTCTTATTCGTAACATCTCTCTAATTTGAGGTTTGCTAAATTACTGATTTTTTCTTTTATACCTTACACCGATTCTCTATACAGCCGTAACCTACAACCACTTTTCTAGCTTCTGTATTACATGAAATATTCACATTGCTGATAATAAACCTCTGCTTCTTTTTTTTCATGAAAGACACTAATATATCTGTTTTCTGTTCTTTTCTGTATTGTTTCAAGCCGTCAATATATAAATTTCGGTTATCACCCAATATGATAATTTCAATCCACACTTCCGCGAAGGAAGTGACTCCACATATGCACAATTATTCGCCCATCATAACATTTATAACGAACCTCACAAAATAATCTTATTATTTTTCCACAGTGCTGTCAACCTTATAAAAACACTGCAATTTTTCAGTGCGAATCCAACTCTGATCTTATGTGTGCTTCCAATTCGCACTAGACACTTTCATTGATTTTCTTAACAATATGATAATTCTTTATAACCTGAATTTTCTCTCTCAAGCATTCTGAATAGATAATCAACTCTTCTGTTTTCACGTTTTCTTTGAGCTTTTGCTTCATGTCTTTCGTACTTTTTACTGGAAAACTTTGTTATCTTTTCGCCGCGTTCAAGAGCCGCTTTGTATTTATCGTGTTCATTAGGTCAGTTTACAAGGAACTACACGCAGACCACGAAACGGGGGCTGCTGACAACAAATAAAGGCTGAGTATCAAGCACCGGGAAAGTGCGAGATATTCAGCCTGTTTTGTTGTCCGGGGTTTCCAAAGGGGCTTGCCCCTTGGCACACGACTTTGCTTGCAAAGTGTAGTGTGTTATACGCTCTGTCGGCGTTGCTGCGAAAATAAGGTTGCCGCCGGGGAGGGCAAAGGCGTTTGAAGCAGCAGGAAAACAGGGTTGTGATTGCGTGACGTGGAGCCGCAAGCGCAGGACTGGTTTCATCAGCAGACGGGGCGTATATGAAAGTCCCCGTTCCTCGTTCTACACCGAACTTGTGGACACACTCCGTAAAAACTGAAATTTTAGACTATTTGTAAATAAACTTTTATATTATCCCAAGTGAAATTTTTAATTCTAATATGCGTAAAACAGATTCATCGATTCGTTCCTCTGTAATTTCTCCCTGTTTGACTGCTTCAAGTATGGCTGGAATTTGCACCTCAAAATCTGTGCAGCATAACATATCATTTCCTGCCTTCACAGCTTGAACTGCAATTTTTGTGTCTTCTGCAAAATTGCGCACACCATCCATAGCTAAGTCATCTGTAATAATAACTCCAGTAAATTTTAATTCTTCCCGCAGGATTTTGTGTACCTGTGAAGACAGCGAAGCAGGGGTTTGACTATCCATGCAGGATACCACATTATGAGAAACTAATACCATATTGGCTCCAGAATCAATTCCTGCTTGAAACGGCAAGAAATCTGAGTTCAAAAATGTTTCATAGGTGCGATTATCATAAGCAATACCTGTATGTGTATCCACATTATTTCCGTACCCGGGGAAATGCTTTAGGACGCTCCCCATACCTTCTTGAAACATGGTTTGCACAACTAAGTGGACATAAGCGGCAGTTTGCTCTGCGTTCTGTCCAAAACTCCGGTCATAAATAAAATCCTCTGGATTTTGCGAAACATCGCAGATTGGGGCAAAGTTCAAATTAATCCCCAAACTATTCAATAATTCACATTTTTCTTGTGTGTCACTTTGAATCAAATCAAAGCCACCTTCAGCATAGAGTTCTTGAGGGGACCAGAAAGGCACAGCTCGCAAATTAGGGTTTGTGCTAACACGGTTGACAGTGCCTCCTTCTTCATCTACTCCGATAAACATGGGGATTTTTGCTGCACCTTGGTAACTTTGAATATTCTGGATAATTTCATCTCTTGTTTTTCCAGAAAAGTCTCGGCTAAAAAGAATATAACCTCCAAGATTATACTCCTTTACCTTCTGTACGCTATTTATTTCGGGACAGCGTGCAATAAACATCTGTCCAACTTTTTCTTCCAGCGTCATTGCATTTAGAATTTCTTGTGCTTTCTGTGTCACGGAAGCAGAAGGGGGACTTGGCTCTGTTTCACCAGTTGTTGGTTCAGGATTTTCGGTATTCAAACTGGAATCCGTAACCGTAATGGAAAGTAATTCAACCTCTTGTACAGATGCATTCAAATCCAATTTGCCATGATATGAAACTGTCACTGGATTCCCAATCACTATTCCTGTCTCACCAGTTGAAATATTTACACCTTCTGTTCCAAAATAATATTCACGATTATCCTCACCTTGAACAGTTAGAGTATTCATTGTTGCATCTTTTACAGTTCCTCGAAGCTCTTGTGCAGGTTCAGTTGTACTTGAATTTCCAATAATTTCTATTGTTGCCTCAGACGAGTTTTCCAACAAAATATTATTTACTTTATGCAAACTGGCTATCGCAATGCCTGCACATACAAGAAGCAAGATAATCACACTAAAAATAAGCACTTTATTCCTTTTTTCTTTTTTTACCCGTCTCATGTAATCCTCCTGATTGTTTTATAAAACTACATATATTTTTCTGCAATTATTTTCCTACCTGCTCCATCATCCTCTTTGCCAACTGCCGGAACTGTTCCGCCGTTTCCTCGTCCATCGGAAGAAACTTCCCAATCTGTCCGGCAATCATAGCAGTTACATCGTCCATAGAAAGCAGCTCCTGCTGGTGGTCTTTCATGGTTTCCTGCATGGTTTGGAACATAGCGGCGGTCACAGCTTCTCCTGGCTGTTCTCTGTTGTCCATATCTTTCTTAATATCTCGCAGGATAGCAAGAAATACATTCTTGATTTTTTCAATTTCCGCTTCATGTTCTCCCATCTTCTGTGCGTTCAGAAGTTGCAAATCCTGTTTTGCTTCTGCCCGATGTTCCGGGTGTTCTTTCATCAGATCGGACAAGGAAGCCGTTGCCAGTTCAATCAGCTGATTTCGTGCCATGATACCCTTTGCCGCTGTGTCTTGAAAATAAATCCGTATCAAATCCATCAGTTTCGGGAAGTTCCTGTGTTCCAACAGACGGTTAAGGATTTGCACATCGACTGTACCTGCCACAAGCCCTCTCACAGCTCCCTCGGACAATCCTAATTCAGAAATATCATAACTTTTACGGACACTCAAGGTGGACAAGCCTAATATGTAGTCCGTTGATACCTTAAATTCCTTTGCCACGCCTATGAGAATATCGCTGCTGACCGTCTTTGTTTCCCCACTGACAATGCGGCTCAACTGGGAAGCAGATACGCCTATCTTCTCCGCAAGTTGCTTTTGAGAAATATGATTGCCGTTGCACAAATCAGAAATCCTTTGTCCGGGTGTTCCGGGTAAAGCCATACACAGCACCTCCTTTTCCTATTTCCCATTATACAAGAAAATTGCAGAACTGCAATTTTGAAATTGAATATTGCCCTAAAATGCAATTCTCGCAAGATTCCGGGAATTGCATTTTTTTCGTGTAGACTTAGGGTAGTTCATCGATGAACTGCACCTTGAAAAATGAATGACCATCCGAAAAGGAATACCCCAGCAGGGGAAGCACCGCAACGAGCCACTTCGGGACAAAATGTCCCGAAGTCCGGGGAGCGTGCCAACGCTGGAACACGCCGCAGGAATGGGGCAGGAAGCCTTTTCGGGGAGAACGGCAAAGGAAAAATGGAGGGAACACATGAGAGAGAACCCATATAAACAACTGCCGCCCATAGAGCGCAAGCCGGACGGCTCCCTTTACCGCATGACACCGACACAGAGGAAACAGGCAAACGCCCTGATCCGCCGGGAGTGCTGTTGTTATGAGGACGGGAACTGTATGTTCCTTGACGATGGAGACATCCACGCCTGCCCCCAGACCATTTCTTTCTCGGTCTGCTGCAAGTGGTTCCGCTGGTCGGTCTTGCCGCAAATCGGAACGCTGGAAGCGGAGGTTTTCCAGGATAAGGAGCTAAAACGCTGTGCGGTCTGCGGCAGAGTGTTCGTCCCAAAGTCCAACCGGGCGAAATACTGTCCCGACTGCGCCGCCAGAGTTCACAGGCGGCAGAAAACAGAAAGTGAACGGAAAAGGAGGTCTTGTGTGGACAGTTAGGGGCTGAAAAGTCCTTGATTTACAAGGCTTTACAAGCACAGAACAGGGGTAGGCAATAGAAACTACCGTCTGCCCCCGGAAACAGGCTTCTAACCGTCCACAAAACACGATATGACAAACACCATTTATATCCATCAACCGGAAAAGGTGGTCAGCTTTATCCGGCTTCCCAATTTCCTCTTTGAAGCCCCCACATTCACACCCCTGTCCAACGAAGCAAAGGTACTGTACGCCTTTATCCTGCGCCGGACAGACCTGTCCCGGAAAAACGGCTGGGCGGACGAATATGGGCGCATTTACCTCTACTATCCCATCAATGAGGTAGTGGAACTGCTCCACTGCGGGCGGCAGAAGGCGGTCAACACCCTGCGGGAGCTGCAATATGCCGGACTGGTGGAGATCCAGAAGCAGGGCTGTGGAAAACCCAACCGCATTTACCCCAAATCCTATGAAGCGGTTCCAAACACCGACTTCAAGAAATCCGGTTATGGTACGCCGGAGGACTGAAAACCGCACTCCACAAGTACGATAATCAATCCTCTTGAAGTACGAAAACCGGACGGTATATAGAAATACAGAGATTAAAACGATTTTATTTATATCTTATCCATTCCTATCCTATCTGAGATATTTTCTGCGGGATTTTCCTGTGGAAAAGTCCCGGAAAAGAACGGAATGTGGAAAGGAGTTTCATGGCACAACACGCAATCTTGCGATTTGAAAAACACAAAGGCAATCCGGCAAGACCGCTGGAAGCCCATCACGAACGGCAAAAGGAACAGTACGCCAGCAATCCCGACATTGACACAAGCCGGAGTAAATACAACTTCCATATCGTCAAGCCGGAGAGCCGCTATTACCATTTCATTCAGAGCCGCATTGAACAAGCCGGATGCCGCACCCGCAAGGATAGCACACGCTTTGTCGATACGCTGATAACCGCCAGCCCGGAGTTTTTCAAGAAAAAATCCCCAAAGGAGATACAGGCGTTTTTCCAGAGGGTGGCTGATTTCTTAATCGGGCGGGTAGGGAAAGAAAATATCGTGTCGGCGGTGGTACACATGGACGAGAAAACGCCCCACCTGCATTTGGTCTTTGTCCCGCTGACAGAGGACAACCGCCTGTGTGCAAAGGAGATTATTGGGAATAGAGCCAACCTCACAAAATGGCAGGACGATTTTCACGCCTATATGGTGGAGAAATATCCCGACTTGGAGCGTGGGGAAAGTGCCAGCAAGACAGGCAGGAAGCATATCCCCACCCGTTTGTTTAAGCAGGCGGTCAATCTCTCCAAACAGGCAAGAGCCATTGAAGCCACGCTGGACGGTATTACCCCGTTCAATGCCGGAAAGAAGAAAGAGGAAGCCCTCTCCCTGCTGAAAAAGTGGTTTCCGCAGATGGAGAACTTCTCCGGACAGCTCAAAAAATACAAGGTCACGATAAACGACCTTTTGGCAGAAAATGAACAGTTGGAAGCCAGAGCCAAAGCCAGCGAAAAAGGCAAGATGAAAGATACGATGGAACGGGCAAAGCTGGAAAGCGAGCTGAAAGACATTCAGCGGCTGGTAGACCGTATCCCGCCGGAGGTGCTGGCAGAACTGAAACGGCAGCAGCGGCACACAAGGGAACGGTGATCGATGACAGAAAACATTTCACGCCGCGGTATGACGGCACTGCACTTTGAAAATTAAATACGGAGGTACTATGGAGCATATCAGATACAAGAAAGAAACCGAAGTCGTGACTTTTCAGGGAAAGGAAATCACGCTGGAAAATCTCTCCCCGGTGTTCACGCCGGAGCAGGAAGCGGCAAAACGCCGGGAGCTGGAACAGCAGCTTTATGAGGTGTTCCGCAAGTATGCCGACAAACGGCAGAGTGAGGAAGCCGGGGCATAAGGTTTTCCGAAGCCATCGTTGATTTGCGGGGCTCCACCCCGATGGGGCGGGCGATGTTAAATATCTGTATCGTGTTCGCCCAGCTTGAGAGGGAAACCATACAGAAGCGAGTAACGGACGCTTACTATTCCCGCAGCCAGCGAGGTTTCAAGATGGGTGGGAAAGCCCCTTACGGCTTCCATACAGAGCCGATTAAGATGGACGGTATCAATACAAAAAAGCTGGTGGTAAATCCAGACGAAGCGGCAAATATCCGGCTGATGTTTGAGATGTATGCTCAGCCCACAACCTCCTACGGGGACATTACCCGGTACTTTGCCGAACAGGGGATTTTGTTCCATGGCAAAGAGCTGATACGCCCCACGCTGGCGCAGATGTTACGCAATCCTGTCTATGTGCAGGCAGACCTTGATGTGTATGAGTTTTTCAAAAGTCAAGGGATGGTCATTGTCAATGACGCTGCCGATTTTACTGGCATGAACGGCTGCTATCTGTATCAAGGGCGGGATGTGAAGCCCAGCAAAAAGAACGACTTGAAAGACCAAATGCTGGTACTGGCTCCCCATGAGGGCATTGTCCCCTCTGACATCTGGCTGACCTGCCGCAAGAAGCTGATGAACAACATGAAAATCCAGTCTGCCCGGAAAGCCACCCATACATGGCTGGCGGGAAAAATCAAGTGCGGGAACTGCGGGTATGCCCTTATGAGTATCTTCAATTCCTCCGGCAAGCAATACCTTCGCTGTACGAAACGGCTGGACAATAAAAGCTGTGCCGGGTGCGGGAAAATCATCACTTCGGAGCTGGAAGCGGTTGTTTATCAGCAGATGGTAAAGAAACTGGCAAGCTACAAGACTCTGACAGGCAGAAAGAAAGCGGCAAAGGCAAACCCGAAAATTGCAGTACTGCAAGTGGAGCTTGCCCATGTGGACAGCGAGATTGAAAAGCTGGTGGACAGTCTGACGGGTGCAAACAATGTCCTGCTCTCCTATGTGAATGTGAAGATAGCGGAACTGGACGGGCGCAAGCAGGAACTTCTGGCGAGGATAGCGGAGCTGACGGTGGAAGCCATCAGCCCGGAACAGGTCAGCCAAATTTCCGGCTACCTCGACACTTGGGAGAATGTATCCTTTGACGACAAGCGGCGGGTGGTGGACTTGATGATTACCACCACAGCCGCTACAAGCGACAGCTTGAACATCACATGGAAAATCTGACGGGCGGAACCCCCGTCAGATACCTACCCTGTGTAGTCCCTTGTAAACTGTACTTAAATGTAATCCAAATAACTTTCAATAGAATTGCCCCAAGGCTTATCTTCCTGGCGATGATACGCTTCATACTGTGGATGCTCAAAATCAAGAGGTTTTGTTGTCGCATTTCTATGATACAAAGCTATTTTTTCTTCTCTGCGCACATATACAAGTTTCCAACATCCGATTTCTGTTTTGACATATAAAATACCATTTATGTAATTGAACTGCATCTTTTTATATTTTGAATAATACTCAATCCGCTGCTGCTCAGTCCGAATATGATGATTCATACTATTGCAGTATCTGCATACATGATATTCCTCTCGCTTTGCCTCAGATTTAGGAAGAGACATTTTATTCTGTTGTTTTATTTTTGCAATATATCTGCATCCTGGCTTATGATAAATCATCGAATTAGTTCCCATACTTACGATTCTCTCATTCTTCATAGCGTCATCCCTTCCGGCTTTTGAATATAGCCATTATTCTTTCGATTCATCTCTATTTGATACTTCTTTTGATATTGTTATTTTACCGCCTAGCATGTCCCTTAAAAAGGACACCAAATCATAATTTTCTCTCAGTATTTCTATCTTCATTATCCTAAATCAAAGTAGTGGCTGATAATTTCAATCGTAATATTGTAAAATTAATCGCAAAAAAACATCGGCAGAGATTTCTCCCAGCCGATGCCTTTTTGTGATGAATTCAGGTATCATTTTCTAAAATCTGGCTAATTCACCTTACATTCTGCCAGAATCCATTTCATTATCCTGATTCAAAATAAAGTTTTTTTCTTCATTCATTATAATTTCTCCGGTTTTTCGCCCGTATTTCAATCCGCGTTCAGCAGCTGCCAACAATGCTGTACTGCTTCTGCTATATCCCATAACCCGGATTGTATTCCGCAATAATTCTTCTTTTGACTGTACTCCTTTCTCCTGCAGTGCAACACATACTGCATTTTTCATTTCCTGCTGACAGATTTCTTCTACGGATCGTTTATCTGATCCTTTTTCATCTATCCGGTATATGGCATACCGCTCAGGATCTTGATCTTTTCTCCAGTAAAATTTCACTCCAGCCTGTTTATTCAAACGTGCAGATACCTTCTTCATGGCTTTGTCTGTAACTTCCAAAGTCTGAGGACTGGATCTGACGATATGAAATGTCCGAAGAGTTTTCTTCACTAGACGGTCATAAGAAATCGGCGCTTCTGTATCCAAAATCCGCTGTTCTTCCTGTTCAGCATCATCCGTTACGGATTGTGACTGTTCTGACTTTGGTACAGTCTCCAAAGCAGATTCCTGAGACTGGTTTGAAACAGGCTCCGAAGCCATCTCTATCCCGGAAACATTTTCCAAAACATTCTCTGTTTCAGGTATCAGTGTAGATTCTGCTTTTTTCAGAGTTTCTTCCTCTTCCAAATTTTGATGTTCCTGATAGCGTTTCTCCGCAGCTTTCTTCTTTTCTTCCAGAACTTCCCGCAATTTTGACAATTCTCTTTCCCGATTGTCCTACCAGTCCATTGTCCAAATGCGGTACAGTTCCCACCCCAACCCAGTCAGAACGTTAGCCTGAGCAACCTCCCTGTCTTTGGTATTCGATGACTGCCTGTAAGATTCTCCATCCAGCATAATACCAAGCAGATATTCTTCCGGCTCATACGGGTTGATGACTGCAATATCAATTTTGAATTTGGAATGTCCAACGGATTTCTGATACTGATATCCGGCTTCTTTGATAGCCTGACATACGTGTTCTAAAATTCCCTGATTTTTCTGAAGATGTGTCTCCACATATTCTCCCTGAAGCCGGCCTTTCTGCGCAAACTCCAGAAAATCCTTCAGTGCCTCTACTCCTTTGGATTTTGTCCGTCTCAAATCAATCATATCAGAGGTCATGGTTGTAAATACCACCATCTCATAACGCGCACGGGATACCGCCACATTCAGGCGTTTCCAGCCTCCCTCTTTGTTTAACGGTCCGAAATTCAGGGAAAGTTTTCCTTCTGCATCTGGACCAAAGGCGATGGAAAATAAAATGATATCCCGCTCGTCGCCCTGCACATTTTCCAGATTTTTCACAAACAGCGGTTCTTCTCCTGTATTCGCCCACTGGTCAAATGCCGCATCCTTTTGAAATTCTGCCTGCAAAAGATCTTCGATCAAAGTCTGTTGGCTGATATTGAACGTTACAACGCCGATCGTCTGTTTTGTGCGCATCGGATCCTCATAACGGCTGCGGATCTCCCGGATAATTGCCTGCGCTTCCCCTTCATTTACCCGGCCTTTTCCGCGATCAAAGAAGTCATCTGTTCGAACCATCCGTACCCTTTTTTCCCGATCATTTACAGATGGGAACGTGAGCATGGAGTTTTCGTAAAATTCCCGGTTGCTGAAAGCAATCAGACTCTCATGACGGCTCCGGTAATGCCAGTGCAAATAGGCTGACGGCATTCCAAGCGCAAGACAGTCATCCAGAATACTATCCAGATCTTCCAGATCCAGATTATCTTCATCAACGGTATTACCCGCAAAGAAACTGGTAGGCGGCATCTGATTTGAATCACCTACGATCACGGCATTTGTTCCACGTGCCAGAACCCCAATGGCCTTACAGGTCGGAAGCTGTGAAGCTTCATCAAAAATCACAATATCCACAAGATTGTTTTCTGCCCTCAGATACTGTGCCGCGGATATTGGACTCATAAGCATACAAGGACAAAGCCGTGGCAGGATATGCGGAATCTGCTCAAAAAGACTCCGGACTGAGATTCCACGTCCATTGCTGCTGATAGCCCGGCGTAAAATATTGAGTTCTTTGCTGGCTTCCACCGAATCTCCGGATCGTGGAAGCTGATGTGTCAGTTTATGGAACATCTCTGCCTTGATCAATTCCATAAATTCCTGATCCATCTTTTTAAACTGGGCAATTTTCTCATGAAAGCCTATTCCGGTAAATTCATTCAATACCGGCTCTGTTTCAATGACAGACAGAATCAGTTCGCGGTAAACACTTCGCAGATAAACATTCATGACAGAATCATGAGAAAGTCCGTTTGCATAAGCATCACAGACAGGTGACAATCCAAGTGTTCTGCATTCTTCATCGTATTGCCGGTAAATAATCCAGTCTTTCAAGGCATCCGTATGATCCAGAATACATTTGCAAAGTTCCAGGCGGCTCTCAAGCCATCCACGCTCTGACTGGCTGACCGAAAAATCAAGCTTCAAAAGTTCATCCGCCGCTTGTTCCGCTTTTTTTGCACACTGCCAGTCACCTTGTAATTTTTCCGCACACTGAATGCAGTTTTCCAGTTTTCCTGACCGTTCCAGCTTGCTGGTCACAGTCTCATACTGCTTCAGCACCTGTTTCTGTTCCCGTATTTTTGTACGATACTGCTGCAACAATTCGGAATTGTCATATTTTTGCAAAACCTGTTTCCATTCATAAGGAAGCGTACTCTCTGCTTCTGCTATTTCCTGCTGCTCTTTCTGGAAAAAAGACACATCCGTAAGATAAACCGGAATCCGGTCTGTTTCTACCGGAAACTCAGCATACGCCTGTAATTCTGCCGTTAATGCATCCAGTGCCTTTTTCTTTCCGAAAAACCTCCGATTTGCCTGGTTATATTTTCCCCGGAAATCGTTCATATCCATACGAAGGAAGTTTTCATTCCAGCGTTTTAGAAAATCTGCTTTTTTCTGTAAAAACAGATTTCTGGACTCCAGATAGGCCAACGGAAGTTCAAACTGCCGGTCTGTATCTTCACTGTTTCTCAAAAATGCAGGAATTTCTTTTAATGCACTTACCATGCTGCCGCATATGCAAATCTGTTTCCATTCTGCTTCCTGTACCGGAACTGTAAGTTCCATGATCTGAATAAAATCAAGCACATGCCTGCGCAGATTTTCCAGAGAAGAGGCATAGGTACGAATCGTACTTTCCAGGTCGAATTTCAGCCGCTGACTGTACTGTGTCTGCCGGATCGCAGCCAAGGGATGGTGCTGCGGATGCCCAATGCCCTTTGCAGAAGCAACCAGACGTTCCAGACACTGCGTCTGATGATCAAGATCGCTCTCTGTCAGATTTTCGGCATAAGAATGATCAAAACGAACCAGCTGACTCTGTTCCGGAATCATTTCATACAGATCCATCAGTTGACGAAGACTCTTACCAAAACTGCGTTTTTTATGGAGTGCTTTTACATAAGCATCCAATTCTGTCCGCATGGCACGAATGTCCTGGATTTTTTTATCATAATCGGTTTCTGTTCCACAAACATCAATTTCCAGTCCACGGCGAAGCTGATCCAGCACTGCCTTTTTGGTTGATTTATTGGAATGTAATTCCATGCAAAAATCCTGAATTCCCAATGCCGTCAATCGTTTCTGGACTACTTCCAAAGCTGCCATTTTCTCTGCTACAAAAAGGACCGTCCTGCCCTTTGTCAACGCATTTGCAATCATGGCTGTAATAGTCTGGGACTTTCCGGTTCCCGGAGGTCCATGCAAGACAAAGCTGATTCCGGCCGCCGCCATATTAATCGCGCGCAGCTGAGATGCATCAACCGTCACTGGAAGATATGCTTCGTTCTCATCAATCTCCTTCGGAATAGAACAATCCCAGTCTACTGTTCCCATCATCAGACTCCGGACAATTTTGCTGTTCTCAAGGAACTCCTTGTTGCTGTGTATATCATTCCACATCACAAACTGAGAGAACGAAAAATTCCCCAAAATTCCAGCTTCTACTACATCCCACATGGGAAGATTCATTACTGCATGACGAATGATCGCAAAAATCTTTGGAAGATCCAGCCCGTGCTCATCAGTCAAAGGAGGATTCAATCCACCGATCTGCAGCTGGCAATTCTGCTTTAAGAATTCCAGCAGCGTTATATTAATCTGGGCATCTTCATCCCTCATACGCATTGCATAACCCTTGCGGGCAGATTTACGCACAATATCGACCGGAACAAGAACAATCGGAGCATACCTTGCAGTGGGGTCTTTCTTTTCTTCAAACCAGCGCAGCAGTCCCAATGCCAGATAGAGCGTACTTGCTCCGTTTTCTTCCATCGATGTTTTTGCAAAACGATACATTTTGGTAAGACTAAGATCCAGTTCTTTTGCAGAATACAGGGAATGAAGCCGTTTATGCCGGCTCTCAAGCGCCATAAAATCCGTAAATATTCCCAATTCCCCAAGCGCTTCAACCGGAATGTCTCCCTCTGCATTGACCGACATATCGGCAGGTCTTGGAAGTACCTGAAACTCCTCGCCATCCGACAATGCATCTTCCAAAAGGCTGATATCCGCTGACAAAAGAGACACTACTGCTTTCGTAAAACGCATATTGATCAGCATATTCCGCAGACTGAGATCCAGAAGTTTTCTCTCCCATTGCGTTAATTTGGTACCCCGTTCCTTTTTGAAAGAATCCGGCAATTCGAATGATATTCCAACCTTCTCTGGTGCATGCGTGACATCCTGTTCTTTTCGTTCCTCATGCTGCACCTCAAAACCAGATGCTGTCATGACGCGAACCGGAAGCGGACGAATCCCCATACTTCGTGCCCGTTTCACATCCAATGCAAATACGAAATGGCTATAATCCGATACGTTCCGCTGCGCAATTACAGATGCCTCATCAAAGCTTCTGCTCTTTCCGGCACACATTGCCGTACACTCCACCACGATCATTTCCCGGATTCCCTTGGACATACGCTTCTCCAGCTGTGATGGATCATCCACCAGCATGTCCGTGAACGACTCATCTGATAACCAGACTCCGGCAAAAATATGGTCCTGCATCATGATCAGGATAGGATTTAATCCCATTGCCTCCAGACAGGCTGTATACAGCAATGTCATATCCAGGCAGGTTCCAAGATGCTGTTCCATTACCGCATCAGCCAGACGCACTCTCTGTCCGCACGTTTCAAAACTGGACGGTGGTTCCGCATAAGTGATATTTTTCTGCTGAATTGCCGCATACGCAGCTGCCGCCATATAATTGACCCGGTTCGGATCGTGATACTGGTATCCTGCCAGTGATGGATCTTTTGTCCATTTTTCCAGATACTGTGCAGCTATTTGAATCAGACTGATGACTACCGGATGATTCGGCATGGCAAATGCAGCCAAAAGTTCCGATGTATACCTCAGTCCCGGCCACTGGTCAAATGCAAGTGCTGTAATCTGCACCGTCTGCTCTGCCAAAACCATCTCATTTTCATAGACACAAACCTTTAGGCAGCAGATACTGCGCTCCGTAAGAGATGCAAAATATCCTGTATTCACTGACACATTCAAATTTTTAAAATGCCGCTCTTCTCCCGCTTTTATCTGATCCACCGCAAATTCCAGCGGTTCTGTTAGTCCGTTGTCCGATGTAATGCAAACTTTCAGATTCGTTTTGTCATTTTCTGTTTCGTTTTGCAGACAAATATCCCTTACGATTCTGGCACTATTGTGTATAATGGCATATGTCAGCACATCATCTATCTCACAGATAAGCTGCAATTTTTTCTCTTGTGTTTCTGCGTGTTCTGTATTTCCCGCATCCGCAGGTATTTCCTGTTCACGCTGCTTTTCTTCCGGTAATTCTCCTTTTTCCAATGATCATTCCCCCTGTTATCCCTTGTATTCTCAGATAATGATATTGTGGCATAGGCGGGATGAAAAAGATATATGGTTAGTCCGTTTTCCGGTCTCTTATTGCATGATGATACTTCTTAGATAGTCCTTAACATCCTGATGCAAGATTTCTACAATTTAAAAACTGTTCTTTTAAACATGTTGTAAATGGGTATAAAAATACCACCAGTTCGCTGACCGGTGGCATTTACTGAGCCTATTTCCATGACCATTCCTTTACTTTTTCAAGAGCTTCTACCGCCTCCGGCGGCGCATCTTCCAGATGACACCCCACCATGTAAGGCTCGTAAATACTCATCAGTTTTTCTATTTTTTCTAGACATTCGATAATTACCATAATGCTTTTTCCTTTTCGATTTGGAACCATGCATTGTATTCAGCTTCAACTTTGAACAGCTTTTCCATGTACATATCTTGTGTGGATATCCACTAATTTTACTTAAATTATACGCATCTATTCCTTCTAGGGCAATCAATTCCTTTGCATATTGATGAACATCTTCTTGGTCAGAACTTTCTCACTTCAATCCACAGGTTCCTCGCAGAAAACGACTTGTTTACAGGAGCGGAGGTAGTATGGCGCTTAATTTCAATCCACAGCTTCCTCGCAGGAAGTGACCCTTACCAATGCTTGCGGTCGAGGCATCCAGAGTATTTCAATCCACAGCTTCCTCGTAGAAAGCGACGGCAACTGCTGGGCTGCAACAGCAGACGTGACATTATTTCAATCCACAGCTTCCTCGTAGAAAGCGACTTTAAACGCCCCATTTCTGAAGCGGAACACAATGGATTTCAATCCACAGCTTCCTCGTAGAAAGCGACCTGCTGCCCCGCCTCGACCGTCTACGATTGCTTGCAATTTCAATCCACAGCTTCCTCGTAGAAAGCGACGGCACCGATTCCGGCATATCAGGTTCCTAACCCATTTCAATCCACAGCTTCCTCGTAGAAAGCGACATGCTTTGTATGTGTCATCGTACTGCTCCTCACAATTTCAATCCACAGCTTCCTCGTAGAAAGCGACTATATCTCCAAGGTCAAGGTTGATTACTACCATTATTTCAATCCACAGCTTCCTCGTAGAAAGCGACGATAAGCACAGCAGAGAACAATGCAAGAGTTATATTTCAATCCACAGCTTCCTCGTAGAAAGCGACAACGCAGAACTTGCGGAACTGGGCGACGTCCCGGATTTCAATCCACAGCTTCCTCGTAGAAAGCGACACGGATCTTATCGACAGAGGGTATGGAGAGGGTGATTTCAATCCACAGCTTCCTCGTAGAAAGCGACAAGAATCAAAGAGTATGGATCCGATACGGTCATAATTTCAATCCACAGCTTCCTCGTAGAAAGCGACGGTTGAATCACGCAAAATCTGCAAGTTTATGAAGATTTCAATCCACAGCTTCCTCGTAGAAAGCGACTGAAGTTGCTAAGTTACAGATTGACCTTTCAGGTATTTCAATCCACAGCTTCCTCGTAGAAAGCGACCAGTAGTTGCAAACCTGCCAGACCTTTATAATTATTTCAATCCACAGCTTCCTCGTAGAAAGCGACTCGCCAGCTGCTCTACCTTGCGTTTGCTGTACTTATTTCAATCCACAGCTTCCTCGTAGAAAGCGACTTGGTTTGAGGAGCTTGACGAGTTTGCTGGAATATTTCAATCCACAGCTTCCTCGTAGAAAGCGACTGACGAAGACGGAACAATAAAAACCATACGTGATATTTCAATCCACAGCTTCCTCGTAGAAAGCGACTATGCCTATGCAGATATTAGCTGGCAGAGGGTGATTTCAATCCACAGCTTCCTCGTAGAAAGCGACGGTATAACACGCCCTCTTGTACGTTGTTCAAGGATTTCAATCCACAGCTTCCTCGTAGAAAGCGACGCGGAACGCAAGGACACACTGCTGCTGACGTAAATTTCAATCCACAGCTTCCTCGTAGAAAGCGACACAGCAGGAGCAGGCAACAACGGCGGCGGTGCAAAATTTCAATCCACAGCTTCCTCGTAGAAAGCGACATACTTCCGTAAGTATATAATAAAGACAGTCAAAGATTTCAATCCACAGCTTCCTCGTAGAAAGCGACTAAATGTGATATGTCGTGCCGCCCGTGACCTTGTAATTTCAATCCACAGCTTCCTCGTAGAAAGCGACAGAAGAAACAGTGGAGGTATATTATAAATGGCAGATTTCAATCCACAGCTTCCTCGTAGAAAGCGACCCAGACATACTATTTCCCCCTTTCTAAGCACTGTATTTCAATCCACAGCTTCCTCGTAGAAAGCGACCCCAAGCGGTATTGATATGACAAGGGACATTCAGATTTCAATCCACAGCTTCCTCGTAGAAAGCGACGGTGTAAAACCGTCCGGTAACATCGGTCTGGAGTTCATTTCAATCCACAGCTTCCTCGTAGAAAGCGACTCATAACAACCGCCCCCTTTCACTAGGCACTATATTTCAATCCACAGCTTCCTCGTAGAAAGCGACGATTTATGATCGGCTCAAAGTGGTCAAATACCTATTTCAATCCACAGCTTCCTCGTAGAAAGCGACGATGGCACAGCCCCAGATTGATGCCAACATCAAGCATTTCAATCCACAGCTTCCTCGTAGAAAGCGACCCAATAAAACCACCGTTGTTACCATCCATGCAAAATTTCAATCCACAGCTTCCTCGTAGAAAGCGACCATTGTGTACGGTGACTTCAATCGTTCCGACAGCATATTTCAATCCACAGCTTCCTCGTAGAAAGCGACGATGTTGCAAAATCACCGGGGTCAAAACCGTTCTATTTCAATCCACAGCTTCCTCGTAGAAAGCGACATATTTTTCGTTCCACCGACCGAATACACTGAAATTTCAATCCACAGCTTCCTCGTAGAAAGCGACTTGCCCTGGACATAATAATATGTCATATAGGACAGGATTTCAATCCACAGCTTCCTCGTAGAAAGCGACCTGCCTGTTACGGTGCAGTACACCAATGACATAATTTCAATCCACAGCTTCCTCGTAGAAAGCGACCATTTGAGCTATGCTGTAATTCCCGATACAGAAATTTCAATCCACAGCTTCCTCGTAGAAAGCGACTTGATAAAGCTGCCAGTTACCATCGGCATATACGATTTCAATCCACAGCTTCCTCGTAGAAAGCGACTCAAAAATGGTATATTTTTAAATACTATGCAACACATTTCAATCCACAGCTTCCTCGTAGAAAGCGACCATTGTTGATATGACGCCGATGCAGATCACAAAATTTCAATCCACAGCTTCCTCGTAGAAAGCGACAGCAAACATGCACAACCATTCCTTGCACGCCTGCATAAATCACAGCAATACTCACAAAATAATACCATTATCCTCTTCTATTGCTGTCAACCCTATAAAAATATACAATTTTACTGGTGCGAATCTGCCAACATTTTATGTGCACTTCTGACTCGCACCCAATACCTATTCGTGTCAAATATTTCAGAAACTTCTACTTGTACTGTTCCAAAACGCCACGCATATATCCCCAAAATTCATCATACGCCAAAGTCCATTGAAAAATATCATCTGCAATTTCTTTTACATTCCATTGCTTGATTTTATTCCGGGGAATTGAAATGGACTTTTTCTGCAATACCTTCCAATCGCCTTTGCCGTGTGCAATTTCTTTTGCAAAGGATTCATCAACAACTGCTGTAACCGTATCAGAATCAATCACTTTAAACTCCTTTGCGACATTTTGAAACTGCATGGCTGCTTCCTGCGTCATGAGCGATTGTATCGTTCGCAGGCAACTATCATCGCGGACAATTTCCTCATCCATGGCGTAGGTGCTGAGTTCTGGCACAATTTCTTTATTTTGTAAAAAGAAATCACGCAAAACGTCTCTGGAAGTATTCAGCTGCGTATTCTCTTTTAACATGGAATCTTCTTGTAACGTAAAACTCCACATTTCTGCCCTAGGGCAATCTCCATGCCGATTAACTCTCCCCGCGGCCTGTAAAAGCGAAAGCAATGATGATAACTCTCGAAATCCAGTTCGGAAAGAAAAATTAACGCCTGCTTCCACACAAGAAGTTGCTACCAACACCCAGTCCGTATCGTCACGATTCTCTAATCGTCTTTTGATTTTCTCAATTTTACGTTCCCGGTCTTCTGCCTTCAATGCAGTTGATAGGTGTTCCACATGAGATCGGCCAAATCTTTTTAAAAAGTCATCTGCCAGTACTGCCGCACTTTGAACTGTATTTACAATCAGCAGTCTCGGACCCGGAGCGCTGTGAATCCATTCTATCAGTTTCTTTCTTGTAACTGGTTTTTCCTGAAAGCAAAAACGAATCCTGCCTTTTTCATACATCATTAAGCGCTTTTGCAGATCCGCATAAACCAATTCCTCAACGCAGGGATGCTTCATACCAACTTGCGATAAAGGTTTCAATTCCCAGTAACGTACCAGAGATCCCGAGGCAAGCGTCCAATAACAGTTCCACTCTTCTGCCAATACATTCATCCAGTTCCAGGCAATTGGCAATAATTTTAAAGGCAATGCGTTATGTGCTTCGTCAATGAAAATAACACTCCCCGGCAGTTCATGGAACCGCCGCAGCGCTGATGGACGATTGGAAGCAAGTGTTTCGAAAAATGCGACTGCAGTTGTAACTACAATCGGCGCCCGCCATAATGAAGTCAGATAACGGGTATTGTAATTTTGAAAATCAACCCGTGAATGTAATTCTGCAACCACTGCTTCTGGATCTTCACCAGGCAGCAACAAGGCTTTCCGGTAAATATCCACTGATTGTTGGATGATACTTGTATACGGAAGAATCACAAAAATATGTCTGGCATTGCGTTTGATGGCCTGCTGCAATAAATGTGCCATAACTGCTGTTGTTTTTCCCGATCCCACCGGACTATCGCAAGATGAAAAATCACTGTTAATCCGGGCATTACGGCAGACTAAATACATTTCCCGCCGAAGACGATTACGCTCATCATCACCTTCTAGCTTTGATACATACTGATCCAATGCAGCAAGTCGTTCTTCTGCACGCAATGCCGGTAATTCCGACTCAACTGCCTTTCCATATGTAACCGCCGTATCTGTGTGATCTGCATCCGCAAGACACGATAAAACCATGCGAATAAACACACTGATTTCTCCAGGATAGGGCTGTTCCTCTTTACAAGTTTCGGTGAGAAACACAGATTGGTGACATTGCAGTAAATCTGACAGCACAGAATCCGTGTGTTGCCGGACTTTTATATGCTCATCACGAAAAATGGCTGTTTCTCTCATACTCTCAGCCTGCATATTCGGAAGACCTTTATGATGAGAATAGACTGCAAGCGCTGCATAGCCATAACCATTCTTTACCAACGCAGCGCTTCCAGCATCCACATGATTGATCGGCAAATGTCTCTGGTCATGTCCATGACCTCGTAATACCATCTGATTCTCTGTTTCTAATTTTCCGAGGTCATGCAGACAGACCGCATCATGAACAATATCATGAAGTTCATTTTTCAAATATTTTGCGTGCTGTTCAACGTCCTTTGCGTACTGCACAGCTCTCATATCTACGCCTTGAATATGTGCAAGATATGTTTGTGCCGGATACTCCATTTTAGCACTGTGCGCAAGATAATCTTCCATTATAAATTCACCAGATCGATACAGCTATCTACTTTCGCCAACAACTCTTCCGGAAGAGAAAGCTTGTCCTGATAATCGTTCCACGATAAAGAGGGTTCCATTTTGTCTCCGATTTTTTCAGGTGTCAACGCTTCGATCAGCTTATATTCTGGACAACTGCCCAGTATATTTTTGTGTTCTATATACCACGCATGGCGGATGCGAACATCCGGGCGGATTGCTGAGCGGTTCTGCTCATACGCATGTGGAATCAGCAGTTTTAAGAGTTCGATATCCTCTGCAGTACATCCGCTCTTATCCGCATAATTGGGGTTAACGAAGAACGGCATGCAATAAACACCATGATCTACGACGCGATAGCCCAGTGGTGCCATTCCGGCATTTTTCCCCTCCTGAACACCTGCTTTATTGGTATTTGTCTGGCGCAAAATATCGACAGGCGCAATTGAAATACCCATTCCAAACTGCACAACTCCCGTTTTAATAAAACCTTTATCGCCGCCATCTTCAAGAAATGTATTACCAAACACGCGCGCATCCCAATACTTCTTTACAAATTCACTATTTCTAAAATCAGCCGGTGATTTTCCCAGTTCTTTTGTGATCTGCTTTCTGTCACGTCCACGATGCTCTAAAATAAAATAACGGTCCGCATGATTGCTAAACATTTCCGGAAGTGCCTGAAAAAATGGAGTATCATGATCATCCAGCAAATCACGTAATTTTCTCTTGAAAGAAACCGGAGAAATTTCTCCGCATCCGTTCGGCCGCTGACGTGGATCGCCTTCTCGGTCCGGATCACCATTCGGATTTGAATTCACTGCTTCAATTACCAGTAATCCTGTTGCACGCTTAATTTCATTACTCATCGATTCCTACCTCCTCGTTTATCGTACTTTCTTCTTTTTTAGGAAATGCCGCAAGATATCCAATAAACAACTGTGCTTTTTCCTCCTCATTAAATCGGGCCGGGACTGTCCATTTTTCACGCAGCAGATTCATAATTCGTTCAAACTGATAATACAGCCACGCTGCCCGCCAGCTTTCCTTCCCCGGTTCTGTTCTTTCTTTGTATCGATAACTTTTCGCCCAGGCATAGTACGGCATGATACGCTGACTTAAAATATTCAACGTGCGGGCTGGCGTCTCACTGGCATTTCGATACAAGCCACTTCCCAAAAACTGCGGCGGAAAATCACCTTTTCTCACCACATTGCAATAAAGCGCATGAAGTTCATCTGCCGTTTTTAATAACTGACCATAGAGATATGGCACATTCTCCATATAGTCCTCCTTTCTGATATCTTCTCGATCCAGTAAAATTCCCAACAACGATACCATGTTTTTCACATGTTTCCATATGGAATGATTCCAATTATCTTTCGCACATAAATTTCCAAGGAATGGACTCAGTAACTCAGTCTTTTCCAATACTCTGTGAAGATCAGCAGTTACGGGTAACGTAGGTTCCAGCAACAATTCTAATCCACGATATCTCGGAACCGGGTGAAACCGGTCGGTTGCCATTTCACCATTTGCTTTCCAGAATCGGTTTAGTACATCCGACGTATCCAATGGTTCCAATACCACAGGCTCACCAAATGGAAAGCGTGGAAGGTTTTTGCAGCCGCAATTCCAAGCCTCCGAACATGCTTCCAATTCATACGGATTTGTCTGACGTGTATAAACAACTTTGGTTCGTGCTTTATCAATTTTTCGGAGAATAAAAATCTGAATCCATTTCGCCTGCGAATCCACTTCGGGATCTTTCGATTTTATTAACTCCTGGACAAACTTTTCTGACCGTGTTGTGAACGATTCTTCCAGATTCTTTGAAGAGCCAAAGAAATTCGTGAAAGAAATCGGTACTTGTGGCATTCTGAATGGATATACAAACAAAATTTCATTTTTTTCCAGGTTCATCCATGTTTTATCTCTCTGTTCCTCTTTTCCGATCCATTCCAGTGATGCCTGAAGCTTCACACGCATAGACGGAGAAATCGGATAACTGGCATTCTCGATTTTTCCATATCTGTTCTGGCAGTATTGTTCTTTGAACATGGTACGGATCGTAACATCGAAGCCACCAGCCAGCTTCACGCCCGGCATTGGTTCTTCTATTGCCTGAAATGGATTTCCGAACGCATCAACATCATTTGCTTCTTGTTCCCCTTGTTGAGAGAAGTCCATTTCAAGTAAACACGCATTCAAACCTGTGACAAATTTATCGCTTACTGACGGTATTCCAGCCTCTATTAATTTTGCAGATTCAAGTGCCACGGAAAGAGAACCATAATCATCGGCTGCATCCGCCCCAGATTTTCCCTGATAAAAAAGAACCGCCAATGCCAGTTTCACATGTTCCCGCTGACCCAGCATCTTCCAAACAACAGATTCCAGTTCTTTATGTAAGCGGGATGCATCCGAAAAGCATTTTGTCTCGTCGATTAATATTTGAAGCGGTTCAAACCGGGCAGCTGCCGTCTGCAGTTCCACAACGGTATTTTCCATTGATATTTTGTACTTACCCTGAAACTTTTTTCCCCAGTTATATTCCGTACACCATCCTTTTATCTTTTCAAGTGTCTCACCATTTAGTTTCTCTGGATGATCTGCTATTTCATTTAATTCTTTTTTGATAGGATCCTCCGTAACACGATACAATGATGCCAGGTTCATGCATGGATAGCTTCCCTGATTCGAACCATATTTTCGCAAAATCGTACTGTATTTGGGATCAAGCGAAGAAATTTTCATCACCTTTTCATCAGAAAACATAATACAAACACAAGGTGTCTTTTCTCTTATATTTGGGATTGGTCTGTATTTTCTATGCCAGTTTTGCGTTTGGATTTTTGCCTTTTCAAGCGTTTCGGATAAGTTATACAATTCATTGATCAACGACAATCACTCCTCTCCGGATACTCCAGAACGCCCTTGTGGATGCACAAATCGGTATCATATAATGCCTGATAATGAGAAGAATAACCCTGTTGGAATACACCGCGCAGCATCGAAGGAATCTGGATATCCGGCAGATTTTCGCACACATGCGTTGTATCCCGAAACGGACCAAAGTAAGAAGGTGTAAACTCGCTCCAGCCCAAAGCTAATGTTGCGTAGGATTGTCCACGATTTAAACGGCGATTAAATATTTCCTGATAAGCATGCCCGGGAGATGTTGTTTTTCGGTCCCATTCCAACGCCCGCCCCGGCATTTTCGATTTGTCAGGATTCGGAATAACATCTGCATACAACCGGTAGCAAACATCAAGCAGAACCGTTGCATACATCTGATAATTGTTACCCTTTTTAACAGAATCATTTTTCCGCAGCGGTCCTCCGTAATTGGTCGCATAAGAATGGAATTGCGGAATTGCACACAACTCCACTTTTTTCGGAATCACGAGAACGGCCGGCCCCCACAAAACGCTTTCAAACAATCCGCGAACTGCGGAATATGTGGGTGCGGGATAGCTGCATGGTGAATCGCCAGTGTCTGGCCGGGTCCAGAGAGCTGTGTTTCCTGCAATTTCCATGGATATGGGGTAGGTTTTTTGAATCACGTTATGATCACTCCTTTCCTTTTATATAGGATAAAAATTTTTAAGATAACATTTAACAAAATCTATTTGACATTTTTCTTGAACACACATTACCAAAAGAATAACTTTTTAGCTGTTGGATATTTAGTATAACTTTTTAGCTGTCCTATAAAAAGCCCAACTTATTACTGCTGGGCAACTTTATCAGCCAAATTTGTAGAATTAACATATATTCTCCCCATCGTTTGAGCTGCCTTAATTTTGTTATCAAGCATTTCTTTCAATGTGTACATTCCTTCTGTAATTAGAACTAAATCCCCTCCGTCTACCAAAATAGTCCTAAGTGCCTTGCCTTTTGTCAAAGATTGTAGCGAATCGGGTGAAAAACCATTTACAGAAATAAACAATCCTCTTCCATACATCTTTCCTTCTACTTTTGCTGCAAACTGATACAAGCTATCAGATGCAATCCATTTATCATGCCACTTAGCTTCTATTATGTAATGCTCTCCATCATACTTTATGGAGCCATCAATCTGTTCTCCCACAAGTTTAAACGGTTCGGTAACCTCTATACTCTCATTTAGAAACAATTTCTTTAGAAATTCCTCAAACAAATATCCTCTTCGCTGTGCATTTATTTCTCTTCCATTCTGATCTTTTCCACTAAATAGATTTAAGAAAATCTTTTTTAATTCATTTCTACTAATGCTGATATCTTTCCTTTTTCTTTCCTGTTCTTCTTGTCTTTGCCTTTCCTGCTTTATTTTATAATCCCGAATCTCCTGAAGCTGTTTTAAATGACTGATATTTCTTTTTGCTTCGCTCTCACTCAATTTGTTCAATTTCTGAAAATAATAAGGATTGAAATAATTCCATTCCGTTAGTTCCTTTAACATGCACCGAAATTGTCCTATTCCTGAATCACTTCTTTTTTCCAAATTAGTAAAAATTTGATCTACAATTTCAACTCTATGCAGTTCTTTATACTCACTTTCTGGCATCAGTTCCCGTGAGGTGCAACCAACTTTTTTCATAAAATCAACTATATCTTTTTTCGGCCAAAAAATAGATAAAATGCACCCTTTCATGCAATCCAATATATCTTTTGAAAATGTAGTACCCATTGAAATCTATCGCCTCCCTACTTGTTCTTCTTAATCAAAACCTATCCCTGATGCGAGTATACTACTAACCGCCTGTACTCGCTGTTGTCTATCATCAAGAGACGGTCAAAGTGACTTTATCGAATATGATTGTGTTTCAGTCAGTATGTGCTCATCACTATTCTTTCAATTCGCATTAAAATGAATATTTTTAATGTTACAAATAAATCATTCCATTTGATCTACTACTTTTAATATACTGCAAGTCATATTAGATATCAATATATTTGTTATCAAATTCTTACAAACATATTTTATTCTGCATAATTTTTACTTGAAACTTTATTCCTGTCATGTTACATTCTTTTTATCAGGTTTTCCCTGTGGATTGAAATGTAAGCATTTGTTAACATCTCAAGCATCGGTTCCCATTTTTAATAAGGCTATCTTACTGAGTGGGGATCAACATGAAAAATCCCCCATGACATCCATCTCTTCATAGATATCATGGAGGATTTTTTCATCAGCAACCCAATTTTTCGCTCCACTCCTCTTCTTTAAATCCCGTCAACACCAACTCATCCTTCACGATCAGCGGACGCTTTACCAGCATTCCATTCGACGCCAGAAGCTTCAGCTGTTCTTCTTCGCTCATGCCCGGAAGTTTGTCTTTCAGCTGTAATTCCTTATAAAGCATGCCGCTTGTATTGAAAAATTTCTTCAGCGGAAGTCCGCTGCGCTCATACCACTGCTTCAGTTCCTCATACGTTGGATTGTTCTCCACGATATGACGGTCTGTATAAGAAATGTGATTTGCATCCAGCCATTTCTTTGCCTTCTGGCATGTAGAGCATTTTGGATATTCGATAAATAACATGGTGTGTACCTTCTTTCTTTATTTTTACCATAAGTTTATGATTCAAAAAGTTTCAATATAGGGGCTGTCACTCCCATCTATCATTCAATATCTGATCTCCCAATTCCAAACTTTGTATTTCTTGTTCCATCGTATCATCTATAGGAAACAATCGGATCGATTTAAAAATATACGTGGACATCAAATATAGTTTTGTGTATATGGAAGAATAAAATACAAATGGCATCATCTTCGTCTGAACATCCTGGCCATGCACAAAAGAACATAATTGTTGAAAATCCCCATACACTTGAGGTTCTCCCAAGTATTCGCAGGCTTTTCTAAATGTGACCCTTTTTTCTCCAATGACATCACACAGCCAACTGTTCTCATTTTTATTCCTGTCATTTGCGTCAAATTTTTTCTGTATCTCTGAAAAATCACGATTTAGAACTTTGCAAAGCTGCTTTACCATTCCTAAAACCGGAGATTTCCGATTCTTCGCTTCTTTCACTTTCATCATCAGGCCACAAAGATACCAATCCTCAATCAGCTTAGGATCTTGTTCCTTAATTAAGATACTGATATAAACATAGCATTCGATTAATGTCCTTGTCATTGCAGCCGCTGAGAGTAAATTCCCATACAGAAAATTATTGAATAATTCCATGATCATATCTTTCAAATGCTCATGCCACATATTTAGAAGATGAAGCTTATCTGTTTCACTGCTTCCCTCATTTTCATTGCATTCATTCCATTGATTATAATCCTTCAAAAAGCTTGAAAACCGTTTCAGATAATCATAAACGTTGTCTTCTGACATAAACTCTGTGTTTGCATAATTTTCTATATACAGTTCATCCAGACTTTGATCTTTTTCATTTTCTGCATTTCCAATCACCAATTCTGGTGGTATGTCATTGTTTTGCTCTCTGGTATTTTTTACACTAATCAATGGAAAATGAACTTCTTGAAAAAATTGCAGTAAAAAATCGATTCCAAATTCTTTTTGCAATTCCAACATATCCCGGTCAAATCCGCCGGCCTTGTTCCGATGTCCATCAATATCGACATACAAAATTCTTGGGACATTTGGGTCCTTTTTCTGGGCATTTACCAGCAAATGAAACAAATCGGTCGCTGCTGTCTCGAAATTTTCCCGCTTCATGATTCTATGATAAAGCGCAATTGCTTTCTCTTCCATACTATTCTTCTCCTTCTAAGTACGGACTTTTAGAACAGAATCCTATACACATTATCTCGTTTCCCGGTATCTCCTCCGATAATAATCCATCGTCCGGTATTCGATAATGTCTTTCATTTGTTCTGTAAACACTTCATGATGCACTAGCCTCTGCAGTTCACTTCTAAGTGAGATCACAAAGCCGTCCTTCTCTACAAAAAATCCTTTTCCAGATTCCAAAAGGAAATGGACCGGCATTGTAATGATCTTCTTTAAATGGTCTTTGTCGGATATGGCTTTATATTTTTCATAGGTAATCTGTTTGTCCAGATCTTTCCAGTTTCGATTCTGATCAAAAAAGTGCTTCCAAGTCTGAATCAATTGCGATGCTGTCAGATCTGTCCGAACATCACCGTCGTGATAAAACGCCAGAAGTACAGGCATTTTATAAACCCTGGTCATATTGGTTGTCTCCAGGACGTTCAAAAATTCTTTGCCAATCCCGCACAGCAGCATTTCTTCCATATCTGTTGTCTCGCCCAGTGATTTCAAGAATCCAAGGTAATCTTTAAAAATATTATCTTTCGCATGCGATATGGCAAGCTGGTAGATATCATCATCCATGTAAGTGAACAAATCCAAACGAGATGGACGCCTGCCGAGTTTTTCCTTTACACGGAAATATTCCATCTGGATCTGATCCCGGATTTTCAGATGTTTTTTATCCAGTTCTTCAAAAAGGTCAATCAGCCGCATATCAAAATCGATCAGACAATCATCCGGGATTCCTTCCTGATTTGAAGCCTGGTCTGACAGTTGATTCATTGCCTGATCGGATGACCGGTATGACATTGCCGACGAACCAAAATTTCCAGTGAGAAGCCGCCTCACATTTCCTGCCTTCTCATAATTTCCGATGAAATCCAGCACATTCAGGTATTCTTTTCCTGCATTGCGTCGCAGTCCTCTGCCAAGCTGCTGCAAGAATACGACCGGAGATTCCGTTGGCCGTAGGAACAGTACCATATCCACCGACGGAATATCCACGCCCTCATTGAACATATCGACAGAAAAGATTACCCTAATCTCGCCCGCCTTTAACATTTCTATTGCTGCATTCCGTTCTTTGGCATAGTCTCCTGCTGCACCACTGTAGACCGCAGCCGATGGAATTCCTCTTTTGCTGAATTCCATTGCCATTTTTTCAGCATGCTCTCTAGTGGAGCAGAACCCCAATGCACGCCTCGAACCGTATTTCCTGTAATATTTGTAGATCAGCTCGTATCGGTCTTTATTTTCCAGATAAATTTCATTCAGGTCTTTCTCAGAATAATGTCCCTTTACCAGATGCAAGACAGAATAATCAGTCTTATCATAAATGCCATAATAATGAAACGGCACCAGCATTCCTTTGTTAATTGCCTCGTTCAATGGAATTTCATAAGGAACATTATAATCGCACAGCTCGTAGATATTCCGACCGTCCATTCGTTCCGGCGTAGCTGTAAGACCCAGCAGAAACTTTGGCTTAAAATAATTTACAATCCGAAGATACTGATCATTGACTGCATGATGGAATTCATCAATGACGATATAGTCAAAATAATCTGCCGGAAAATATTCTTCCCGCAAATATTCCTTTCTTCCAAGTGTCGATACCGAAGCAAATATCACTGACTTATCCGTTGTTTTCTCTTTACCGTGAAAAAATCCATAATCATCTGAATTCCGGACATTTCGAAAGGAAACAGCCGCCTGATTCAGAATTTCTTCACGGTGTGCCACAAACAAAACCCGCTGATAATTTCTGGAATCAAACGCCGCCAGATACGTTTTTCCAACGCCTGTCGCAGCCTGGACAATTCCACGGGTCGCACCTTCTGCCCGGCTGTTTTCCAGTGCACAAAGTGCTTCAATCTGCGCTCCACGCGGCTCAAACAAAAGCCTTACTTTCGTATTTTCCGCTTCTTCTGTATTGTCATAACGATCCAGATCTTTGAAAGCCGCAGGCCTGTGCCAGGTTTTCGAGTACCGTTTTAATTCTGCCTCATCAATCACAATGGAATGATTCTGAAAAAGATCTTCGAACGTCTGATAAAACTTTTCGTAATTTTCAGGGTCCTTATAACTGCTGAACCGGTAATTCCACTCAATCCCGGATGTCAGCGCACTGCGTGAAATATTGGAAGATCCTATGTAAATCTCACTATGATCCGGATAATGGAAAATATACGATTTTGGATGAAAGGACCGGTCTTTTTCCCGGTAAAACCGGAGGTCCACAAGTTCTCCAAGTTCGTGCTTGATCAGATACAATGCTGACGGCTGTGTAATACCAAGATAATTGCCCGTCAGGATACGAACCGTTGCGCCGCGTTTCATAGCCTGCTTTAGTTCCTCCAAAAGCATTTTCACTCCGGATTCCATCAAAAATGACACAATGATATCGATGCGGTCCGCCTTGCGCATGCTATGAGTCAGCTGATAATACAAATATCTTCTTTTATCCCGGTCACCCGTCATGACATCGGTAACATATTCTTCCAGAATCGCAGTTTCTAATGTTTTCGCAGCATTACATTCAGCCATTTTTCCTCGCCTCTTCCAGGTCTTACATCGGTTGTGATCCAGTATGTTTCCATACTGATTTTCTCTATATCTTTTATAAATTCCGTAAATGTTTCTATTGAAAAATCCGTAAAATATCTTCCGTTGCGTTCCCCTTCAAAGTTCCCATATTTGAAAGACGTATAAATAATACCGTCACCGCATAAGGCATCCACCATCTTTGATAACACCTCTCGCAATTCATTCTTCGGAAGATGCAAAATGGATGAACAGGCCCAGATTCCGTCATATTGATTCTGCGCATCCAGTTCCTGAAACAGCATATGCCGAACCGGTATGCCCGTATATTCTCTGGCATATCTGCACATTTCTTCTGATCCGTCCACAGCTGTTACACAAAGCCCCTCTTCCAGAAAATACTTCGCATCCCGACCTGAACCACAGCCAAAATCAAGCACCTGTTTGCCACGCAATGCATTTATAAACTTGTCCTGAATTGGTTTGAAATTTACGGATATGGTGCTGGAGACGAAGGATTGGGCATGGTAATTGTAGTAGTCTAGGGTTTTGTTGTTCATAATTGTTTGCTGCTTTTGCAGTTCTCCTTATAAAAATTAGTAGATCCGAGACTGATCGATTTCATATAAATTTAATATAGTTTCCAAGAGTTCTCCTTACAACTTATTTTCTCTTGACTGCAAGCACTTTTATGATAAAGTAAGAACAGAGGATAGCGGCAATGACCAGCTATCGTGGTGTTGAAACAATTAACTGTGTCGGCATGCAGCTGATTGTAGAGCCTGCCCTTGGGTTATGCGAAAACCCCAAACCGAATAGGTTCTTTGAAACTGAATGAAAACGCTTTGTAAAGGGGCTGTGAAAAAACATAGCCTATAAAAAAGAAGGACCAAGGGTTCATAATGAAT